>NZ_AZCX01000002.1 GCF_001433995.1 Secundilactobacillus kimchicus JCM 15530 | reverse complement strand
CAGCTGTTTCTAGTACGGGGGCAGTGTCCTTGTCCGGGAACTCACTATTAAGCTTTGAATCTGGTTTGATATAGTATTTCATTTTGAATCCTCCTTTATTTTCTGGCAATTACTTTAAAACCAATTCGTTATCTAGAGTGTTCCATACTAAAATGTCCTGATTAGCTGTCATCGCAAAATCAAACATCAATTTGTTTCCATCAGTTTTCAAATGAACAACCTGGGCACTATTGCCTATCTCGGTTGCTTTAGTAGCAAACGAGATTTGTTTTTTTGTATCAGCTACGGCAAAAACCGTATCCGCTTTGATTTCCTTACTTAAATGAAAACTACCAATAATTCTGGCGCTGTTATTTTTTGCTGGGTCAAGCATAATGGCCAAGTTACCGCGGTCAACATAAGTCGGGTCTAACGCAACAGAAATAAATTTTTGACTATGCCCACCTCCGACCGGAATCGCATTCCCTTTACCGTCCGCAAAAATTAATCCCATGGTGCACCTCCTAGTAAGCTGTGATTGAATCGATCATGAGCCAAGAATCCCAAGACTTTGGATTCTCTGCGATCATGCTGCTATTGACAGCTGTTGTAAACTCGGGGAATCCTCGAGATACATCCATCATACTGCTTGAAATGACACTAATCGCAGTGTCGCTTGATGGCTTCACGTATAAAATTGGGCCCTTATCAGGAAAACCACTTCCGCGAAGATCTCGCATAGCTTGGCGGCCGTTGACCAGCTGTACTTGGGAGGAGCCATCTAGAGTCACAGAGTAATCGCCCGGTGTTAAGCTCAATGTGACTTGGTCGCCAGGTCCCGTAGCGGCGTTACCAAAATTGTCAATAACCCATGTGTCATTGTAAACAACATGGCTCAGAACCTGGCTCAAATGTATCTTCAACCCGGTCTGTAAATTGCTGAGACGGACACCCAATTCAATTGGCTGGTTCATCACAAGGCGTGAATCCAGTTTGCCGTCTGTACTTTTGACGGTTGTGAATGCCCTAGGCCCTTGCCAAAGAACTTTGCCCGCAGGAACGAAATTTTGAAAAACCTTAATGGCATTACCCTTACCGTCTGCATAATACAGTCCCATAATGCGCCTCCTATTCTTCAGGGAACCAGAAAAATCCTGGCATCGTCGCCGCTTTGGCAGCCGCTACCGCTGTGTCCTCGTCAGCTGATTGATGAGCGCCTAGGTACATGTCGCCCGCATGATTGATCGGGTTTGTCGTACCAAAGTTAACCTGCTCAGTGACTTCACCGGTATCAGGGCTCTTCTTAACGACTTCCGTTTTGTCTGCCAGTTTGTCGAGTGTCTCTTGTCTAACAAAGACCCCCGTCTGCTCCCCGTCCTTGGTCGTGGCCGAGACGGACTTACCATCCTCTGAAAGTGAAACGATTCCCTTTGGCAGCAGTGTTTCCAAGTCATCTTTAAGAACGTACTTGCTTAAATCAATCCCGGCAATGGCATCTTCCACAAACTTAATCGTAGCTAAGCCTGCTGGGTCAAATTGAACTGTTACCTGATCAGTATCACCTACGATGATGTAGATGGTCACCCCAAACGTTAAAGTCACCTTGTCATTAAAATCAGGGATATACTCACCGTGGTCTTTTTCAGCTACGGCAACGGCGTAAAGATACTCTGTATCCTCACCATCTGCTTTAGCCCACAAAGCCAAAGCGTTAAGCGTGTACGACTTTTCCAGATTGATATTGGTAATTTGGACTTGCGTCCCAACAATCCCGTTGTCCTTTTTGCCATCGTCCCGGCCCACAATTGAGCCGGTACCGACTACATCAGGTAAAGCCGTCAGGGCCTTTAAATCAGCTTCTGTCTTGTCGCTCAGGTCAGTGCCTGAAGTCTCAACTTTAGTAATCTCAAACTTAAAGTCGCCATTGGCTGCCTTGGTTGCAAATTCAAGCCCCTTGGCCGTTAAAATTGTATCTTTGTATTTTGCCAACTAATCCCCCTCCTTTGCATTAATAGTAGTTTGAACAGTTGTACCGGCAATCGCCGGGGCCATGACCATGTGCATATCCGAGCTACCACCCCAACTGGTCTTAGCGGGGATTGAAGTCTGTACGTAAGTGGTCATACCCGTCAGGATAGTGAGCTTAATCGCTGTGGACGTCTCGGCGTGGGTCTGGATATCCAGTACCATGTTGGCCGGTACATAGACGTTCAACAGGTACTTTAAGCGGTCAAGCTGCTCTTTTGTCAAAACATCATAGTCGCTAATAGTTGTCAGAACTTGCTTTTGAACGTCTCTCTGTACGTCCGCCGGAATATTGAAGCTCTTGATCAGGTCTTTCAAATACTTGAAAGTGATTGGGTGCGGTGGTAACATCCGCATCTTGATAGCGTAACGACGAGATTCAAGCGACAGACTTAGATCGGTATCAATGTGGAGTTGGGTTTCCATGATTGACAAGCCGTCGCTGTCCGCCTGGTCCACGAAGGTGTTGAGCAGTAACCGAGTGGTGTCAGTCTCAACCTTACTGAAGCCGACTTCCTCAGCCTTTAGTAGGGCAATCATTTCTTGCACGCCATCATAATAAGCTGGCATTAGCTCAAGCATTTAAAACCACCTCACCTATTACTGGTAGCTGACTGGTCTCATCTGTGAACTCCAAAATTAAATCATCCTCAGCACCATTCAAGACCGGCAAAGTGGCGTTCGTCACACCCTCTACTTTCATCATCTCAGCCAATAACTGACTACGGTAAACCGTCATGGAGTAGCCCCGACCAGTCTTAGCGTCCACCGTGTCCCACTTTTCAGATAAAGCTTTGAAATAGTCTGCGATGGCTGCCTTAATCTTTTCGGTTACTGCACCCAGTGTGGTATCGGTGGCCACTTCGACTGTGGAAGTGATATCCACTTTTAAGGCTTCTGGAGCGACCACGGTAACCACATGGTCAATTGGTGCCAGTCCATAGCCCTCACCTTGTGGTGCAGGGTCAATGGTTTCTTGAACTTGCTCAATCAATTCTGAACTGGCAGGTTTCAAGTCATTATCCAAAATCACCAGTTTGACTGTTCCACCGCCTTGCCAAGTCGGATAGACCTGACCGGCGCCAATGGTGGTAATCTTTGCCATCATATCGATGTAGTCAGCCACATTACCGCCATAGGCGATGTAATCGGTGCCCGATAGTAACCGGGACCGCAAATCTTCATCGGTTTCAGTAGCACGGGCCGGAACTGATACTTCAGTCACCTCGGCCCACGATAACGAATCATTCGGCGTGACTGGTAGAATCTGGCCGATGTAGGAGTTTGCACCCACGCCATCAGATTCAGATACCAGTAAGCCCGTCCCGTCCGGTTCCACCTTAACGACGGTATAAAAAATAGGGGCATCGCCCACTTGAGCGAATCTGTCCCCTACTTCTACGTTATTAATTGGCTTACCATCGGAATCAGTCCACTTAGCCGTGACCTGAGCAAAGGTGGCAGCTTGTCGGGCTGTCCCTTTGTCACTTGCGTGCAAGTCCAAGAACTCGTCAGTGGATGTTGGAATCCACACTTGCTTGACCACTTGGGCTCTATCGAGACTACCTTCGGCTAGCATGGTTGCAGCTGGAGCAATGGCATCATAGATAATTGAACCCTCACGTTTGTTGAACTTATCGCTGACCTCATCAAGCATCCGATTCAGCCAGTAATCAAAATCTTGCGATTCATAAATCGCTATTAAGTCATTCGGTGTCACTGTTAATTGCCACCTCACTTTCAACTGGGACAGTGCCATAGATGGTATCGACCGAGGCTGTCACAGTCAAACTAGTCGAATCAGTCTGTCGGATATCATCCACAGTTACTGAGTTAACCCGGTCGTCGGCTAGAAAAGCTTCTTCAAGCATCCGTTCAACTTCGACTTTAGCATAGTCAAAATCCTTGCCGAACAACTCTTGCAAATCATTACCGTACTGATCAGAGTAAATCGGATAAGTGAAACGGTCAGTCTTAGCGATCTTATCGATAGCTTGCACCATAGCTTCACGCTCATCCACATAACCAGCGATGTGGCCGTTGGCAACCTTGTAATCAAGACTGGGCAGAGTTTCCTCCTCAATCTCATCGTCAAAATCATCTTCGACTTCTAGGCCATCGACCTCTTGTAAATCCTCATCATCCATCTACGTCACCTCCCTCAGTTTTTTCAAAAACGTAAAATTGTTGGCCACCGTCCATCCGGATCATAGCCACACCGTCACCAGCCTCAAGCGAATCATCCACAACCACCGCCTCAGTGCGAGTGGTGTCAGAGTCTTGCTTGTAGTCATGGTAGGTATGCTTTTCCTTGTGTTTCTGAACGTAACGGCCTAGTACCAAAAAGGCGTCGGTTAACGTCATTTGGTTACTGATTTGAATCTTTAGGGGGCTGGCACTCACGACCGTGCCAAATACCACATCGG
Organism: Secundilactobacillus kimchicus JCM 15530; assembly: GCF_001433995.1. Taxonomy (GTDB): domain Bacteria; phylum Bacillota; class Bacilli; order Lactobacillales; family Lactobacillaceae; genus Secundilactobacillus; species Secundilactobacillus kimchicus. The sequence continues at coordinate 434,339 of NZ_AZCX01000002.1, read as the reverse complement.
CGTAATCGGAGTCATGCCCGCCCCGCTGTTTCATCATTTCTAGAATACGTTCTCCAGCCATTACAACCTCACCTTCATTTCAAGTTCCGCTGTAATTTCATTAGTCCCAAAAGTCAAAGTTGACTTAGTAATCATCATGTAGTGAGTGCCGACGCCGATATCTTTAAGAGACTTAAATTTGATCGGCCAGTAGTAGCCCGGCGTCATGTACAGACTCCCACGGGTCTTAACGGTGAGGGTGTGTTCCATTTTGCCGGCCTTTTTCAGTTCATCGATGGCCTGCTGCTTCATTTGGGCCGCATTGGCCTTGTCCTTAGCCTTAACAACCTTTTGAAGAACACCATAGCGAGTAACGGAGTTCTTACTTGCAGCTGTTTCAGTAGTCAGTTTGGTGTTTTTAGCATCATCCTTGGTGGAGTCTGCCTTAACTTTGGCTGTGGATGAAGACTGCTGTTTCTTCGTCTTATCACTCCGTACCACCCTGATGGTGTTGACCAAGTTATCGATACTACGGTTGTAGGTGAAGCCCGTAGCGCTAGACTTGTCGCCAATGTAATACTTGGCCTTAGCCCCGGTTTTACGAAGCTCCACCGTACCGTAGTTGTCCCACAAAAAGAAATGGTCATCGGTGGCCTTGTAAGTGTTATTGACTGCTGATTTCAGCATGTCAAAATAACTCTTACTGTCGCAAACCTCTGCTTTCAGTTTGTGCGAACTAGTGGCCACTTTCTTACCCTTAACACCGGCCAACTTGATAATCTTGTCGAACCGTTGGCCAATCGTAGAAACTGGCCAAACTAATGAATCTTGGTTTTTGAAATACCGCAAACTGTCATAGGCAGTGACTGAAAAGTTTTCGGATTCGTCATAGCCATACTTGAAAATAATGCCACGAAAGACCGGCTTCTTGTCCCAGCGGAACCAAACGATATCACCCATACGGGGAATAAAACCTTCGTCAACTTCAGTCAACTTAAATTCAAGTTGGCCGGCGGAGAAATCAATGTCCGTGGTCCACTTGATATCGGTCTGCAAGGCCTGTCGAGCGTCCCATGACTCACCACCCTTGCCGTGTTGGATAAAAAACGATGTCACTGTCATAGCTACACCGCCTTTACAGCACTGGCGCTAACCCATCCACGAGCACCACCGGACAATGTTGTGACGTGGTAAGGATATTTAGCGCCAGGGACAACTAATGAAATCTTTCGTTGAGCGTTACGCTCAGTGACTCCTGGCCCGCTCCCCGTACTGCTACGGTGGAGCACGCCATTCACAACGACTTTAGACCCCCGACCCACCTTTTTCGGTGGAGCCGAGCGTTGCTTGCCTTTCTTGGCAGTTTTCTTCTTTTTTGAAGCCCCAACCTTGATCGCCCGGTGTGGCTTGTACTGAGCAATTTTAATCGTGACGATGTAGTCACCGGCGTAACCTTCCTCCATGCCATATTCAAAGGTGTTTAGCACGCCCTGAAAGTTAACCTTGGTCCCACTGATCACTAATCGGCAAAGGTGCCGTTGGTTTTTGATCCAATTAAACCAAGTCAGGTAACTCTGCCCGTTTTTGGCCAGCTTTTTCTTTGGGGCACTGGTGTAGTGCTCAGCTCGGATATCGGTTGGGATAGTGAATTTCAACTCTAAAGATTGAAGCTTATCTTCGCCTAGTGTTGATATCTCACCAAGTCGGACGACCGTCACTGTCTTGTCATCTCGTTCCGCGGTTAATTTGAATTCGGACGGGTTAAGCGGCAGTGGCCACGTCCGATTTTTGTAATCAGTCAGATAGAAGTTCATCTTTAACCCATCCTTTCATTAACTTTCATTAGGTGATTTTCAAGCGCCCTAGCAATTGCTTCGCCATCTATATCCGCGTCACCAGTGCTAGTAAGACTGATAGCACCTGGTTGAATGTTGATCGTGTTAGAGCTACTCGTTTGAGTTGCTGTGGACGCATTAGTAACAGCACCGGTAGTACCAGGGCCATAACTAAACGGTGAAGTTGTGGGTGTGGCTAGGCTGGTACTACTGGTCATTTGACCATTTACAGCCAGTCCATTACCACCAATGCCACGCATAGCACCAACCACATTATTGACCGCTGCATATGCCCGGTTAAAACCTGCGGCCAACAAATCGCCTGGATTATTACCATTGATTCCGGCGCCGTTTAAAGCAGCGGTTGCCATAGCAGAACCAGCATTGGCAACCAGCGAGTTAGTCGCGCTCATCCCGTTTGCCAACCCTTGGCCCATATAGCCACCAATCTCAGCCATAACCCGTGATGGTGAATGGACCTTAGCGGCAGCTCTTGCAGCACTAGCTGCGGCATTAGCTAAAGCGCTAGCAGCAGCTTGTACAGCACCAATTTGCGAGCGCAACCCTGAAGCCAACCCTGCACCAATCATGACACCTGCTGACCGAGCAGCACCCACACCACTCTTCATACCGTTAGTAGCCGCATCTGCCAGAGCGAGACCTGCAGCAGTGGCACTACCAACACCACCACGCAGTGCGGAGATGAAGCCTTGAACTGCTGATTGCGCGGCAGACTTCAAACTGTTTAAGCCAGCTTTAATAACATCCACAGCAGCAACCATTCCAGTTAAACTGGCAGCAGCTGCAGCTGCGCTTGAGGCAATCGAAGAAACCTGAGTCGCGACTAAGGTAACAGCGGCTGCTAAAAGTAGCATTCCCGCCGCCGCTACCATGGCTGTTGTACCTAGTAGCATTAAGCCCATTGCGGCCATCATAGCCGTCATCATGATCATCATCAGTCCGACCATTGCCATCATAGCACCAACCATCACCATCATTAGTCCGACCATCGCAAGCATTCCACCCACCATGACCATCATTAACCCCATCATTGCCATCATGCCACCGGTCATAACCAAAATTAACCCAACAAACGCCATCATAGCTCCCATCATGACCATCATAAGTCCCATCATCGCCATCATACCGCCGACCATCACCATCATTAATCCGGCAAATGCCATAATCGATCCAGTGAACACCAGGAGCAACCCGACGAAGGCCATCATAGAAGCAGCCATGACCATAAACATACCAGCCGCAAAAACAATAGCTCCCACGGCTGCAATCATTAATCCAGCAGCCAATACAACGAGACTTACACCAAGTAACACGATTCCAACGGTGGCAATCAACGACAACGCACCAAATAGTGCCAACGCCACCCCAAGAACTGCAATGTTGAGTGCGGCCATCAAACCGTATTGAGCGATCAACGGAAGCTGGGTTGTTAACAGTGCCATACCAGCCGTAGCTAAGAAAATCGCAACGCCGATTAGTAACAGGGCCGCACCCATGACCAGTAACCCTGCTGAGCCGGTTAGCAGTGCTGGCCCCAGCAAGGCAACAATAGCAGCCAAAGCGGCAACTGCAACAATCATGCCAAAGAACACCGCAATTGCGGCACCTCCGGCGGAAGCAAGTTGTGTCGAAGCCCGGGCCATTAAGAAGAAGCCTGCACCAGCAAGAGCAATCGCACCACCTACCATGAGTAAAGCGGCGCCTAATTTTAAGAAGCCCAGTGCAGATTTTCCTGCTGCGGTTCCATCAGGGACTTGCACCTTAGGTATTTTAGGGGCTTTCAATCCTTTAAAAACATTAAAAATTCCAGCTATGCCCTTAGCTGCCTTCATCGCCACCATGGCCGCTGCAATCGCAGTAATCCCAATGGCAACAGCATTTAGAGTTCCCGGGCTAAGACTAGCTAAGGCCTTAAGTCCAGCAACCGCACCAGCTAATACTAACCCTGATGTGCCGGCCTTTAGTGCAACAAACGCAACTCCTAAAGCTTTCAGTACTCCTGGATCCATCTTGCCGATATTGCTCATAGCTTGACCAATCAATTTAAAAACTGACGTGATTCCGTTAACCACACCCTGTGCCATTGGCACTAAGGATTTAGTTAAACTTCCGACGTTGATGTTTCCAAGACTATCTGTCAGCTTTGAAACAGCTTTAATGCCAACTTTGCTAACAGCGTCAAAAGCTGGTTGAAGCTTGTTAGCGGCCGTTTCCCGCAAACCGTCCATGGCTTGACCAACTGTCTTGTACTGGGTTGCCATCTTACTAAAGTTAGCATTAGTACCCGTTTTGGCGATAGCGTTAAAGAAGTCTTGCGTCTTGACTTTGCCAGCCTGCACATCCTTAACCAGTTGCCCAGTGGACTTGTGCATGGTCTTAGCGACCATTGCCATACCGGCAGGAGTTTGTTCAAGCATCAACTTGAAGTCCATCCATTGAATTTTAGGCTTAGCAGCGGCTTGTGTGGCTTGTTGACTTAAAGTTTTCATGGCCTGCTGTGGATTACTGGCCGCAGCAGCTAACCCACCAAACCCTTTAACCAGTTTACCGGTGTTTTTAGTTCCAACAGCAGCCAATTGGCTATATGTGGAAGCCATATCAGAAGCCGAGTAAATCGTTTGTTGAGCAAATTTTTGCAACCCTGCACGGGTAGTGGCGATTTGTGAATCGGACTTACCAAGCATACCCATATTACCGTTAAAGGTTTGCCAAGCTCGACTAGATTCATCGAGCTCACCATACATGCTTTTCAATCCGCCACCAATTGCACTAATCCCTTTAGTAATCCCCTGGCCTACCAATGTTCCACCTAAAACTGACTTAAACATTGAACCAGTTTTCCCAGCGTTTCCGGATAGTTGACTCAGGGCTGCCCCTGCACCACCTAGACCAGATTTCAGCTTACCAAGCGTTCCGCTGAAGGCATCCACCAGTTTAATTGTGGCTGAAACTTCCGTACCTGCCATTCCTATCCCCCTTTCTCAGATAATAAAAAAAGCCAGAGGCCTAGTGGCGACGGCCCTTAGCTCTGGCTTTCCTTTCTGCTTCTTTTTGTTGCTTCTTTTCTTCCTTGATTCGAATGTCGATACCAGCAATCACGAGGGCTTTTTCTCGGACCGACAAGTTTAGCCAGTCGGAGGGCAACCAACCAAATTCATTCATGGTGTAGTGATAATACTGAAACTCCGCCCCCTGACCGGCTTGAATTAGTTTTTTACCGCTTTTACATCGCTGTCTACTGATTCCGTAACGCCAGCAAAGTCGGTAACAGTTTTAGTGATTTGGTTGAGTTCCGAGACCTTCAGCATTGCGCGTAAAGTTCCGGCTTCATCTCCCATGGTTCCATATGCTTCTTGTAACTCGGCATCTTGTAAATCTGGTTGGACTACCGATTTTGCTAATAGTAAGTCAACATACAAGTTTTGATCAACTTGCGGTTCAAGCTGCCCCGTTTTGGGATTTTTCACACGTTTAGTGGCACTCTTTTGCAAGGCCTCATTTTCGTCATTGGTAATTTCACGCACAATGAACGGTGATTTGAAACGGGCAAACTTAAGCTCACGTTTTTCGTTTTCTTTTTTAACAATAAAATCTTGAATCGACACTTGATCAGCCATTAAATAGCCCTCCTAATAGTTGTTATTCTTCGAATCCAGTAAAAGGCTCGACTAACTCTACACCTTCAAAAGTAAAGTCAGACTCCCATTGCATCACATCATCATCTGCTTCGAAATCAGCAAATGGCACATCGTCAAGGTTGACGTCAGTAAAGTGGAGCGTTTGCTTGCCGGCCCGCGAAGTAGGGTCTTCGATGGTCATAGTAACTTCAAAGTACAAATCCTTACCGCCTTGAATGTACGGTAAAGCATATTTAACCCAGTTCGAACTGATAACATATCCGCCCAGGGTACCAGTACCTTCCACTGAAGTCGTCTTCTTGTGTTTCCACCGGGAACCGAGCGTTTGCACGTCTTCCTTGTTCTTTTCGAGTTTGGCCGCAAATTGGTTACACTCGATCATTGGCCAAATTTTTCCGTTCATATTGACGAAAACTTTGGCATCCTTGGTTGAAATTGAATCTCGACCATTTAAGAATTGGCCAACTACTGATTGTGATTCATCCATACTTTATATCGCTCCTTCCTAGTTAACCCACAAGGTCATGTACAGTTTTTCCATAGCGTCAACTGGTGTAACTGCCAGGCTAACCAAGATAGAATCCTTGTCATTGCCAGCGTCCACAGTCAGATCAGTTGGATCGAAGTCACGAATAGCGTGAGCGTTTTCTAAACTGCGCAAGTAAGCTACCCGGTTGGCCTTGAACAGGTCGCGACCGGTAGGATCGTTATCAACCTTGCCAATGAAAGTAGTGTGGAAGACTTCGCTAGTATTATTAGCAATCTCATCAAGAGTCCGCACAATCCGGTTTTTACGGAAAGAAGCTGGAGTATCATCGGTGAAAGTGACCAGTGAATTAATATCTTGTTCAATCACAACTGTGCCATCACGGCGGCCGGTGAAGACAATTTCACCGTCATTCAAAGCGTTGATGGTCTGTTCGTTGGATAGCTTCGGATAAGCCCCCACAGCACCAGGGTATTGAGCGTAAGTCAAAGACTCATCAAAATTAGCTGCTGATGAAGCTCCTGCAAAGTAACCAGTGGCGTAAGTCTTTTCGATAATTTCGCCGCTAGCCAGCTTAACGCCATTCGACACTTTAGAAATGCCATAGTTATCATACTTAGAAGCACCTTCCAGTACTGGCACCACAGCCCGAGCTTTGAAGTCGTCTTCCTTGCGTAACCGCTTGACGGCTTGGCCCACAATTTCGTGGATTTCGTTGTCAATTGGGAACCCAGCGGTAGTAACCGTTTGGTAGACTTCTGTTGCTAAAGCTTCGTCTAGCAATTCGGTAATTTCAGCTGCTTCAGTGGTGCCACCAGCCAACTTATAGGTAGAAGAAGCAGCGAGTGCTTCTAGCTTTGCCTTGCCGGCAGTTGCTGAAAAGTCAGCCCCGCCATCAGTAGCGGTCACTTCAGGGGTTGGTTCAGTGTTATCACCAGTAAAAGTAACATCTACATAGGCATTCGATTCCAAACCACGGGCGGTAGTAGTCCGTACTTGTTGTTGATCCACAATCTCAGTGCCATAAATGGTGTTCACAGTGATCAACGTTTCGTCATTAGGGTCTTTTTCGATCGAAACGGTCAGGTCATTCCCTTTAACCCCGGCGTACTTTGCAGTAAAGTTCCAAGGCAAAGTGGCTTCCTCGGCCTTGGCCTTTTCGCCGTCATTGTTGTTGAGGTAAAGCACTGTGAGTGCACCTTTAAGTGTTTCACGCAAAGCCAATAACTTAGGGTCGTTCAGGTCAGTTCCTAATAGCGCTTTAAAGTCACTGTCGGCGTCTAACTCGGTGATGCCCTTAGCACCCCAGCCAAGGTCTTGACTACCGATAAGTAGCGTCCGACCAATTGAGGTGTTCGGCTTGGGTTGTGGTGTGCCCTTGGTGTTGATATAAGCACCAGGTCGCACCTTGTTTTGCTTGTTCCAGTTTCCACCAGCCATTAACGTAGGCCTCCTTTAGTTTCTTTAATGATTTTTTCAGCTTCAACTCTTGAGTAAGTCTTGCCATCCTCCAATTTAAGCGAGAGAATATCTCGCTCAATAGGTTTAAAGCCCTTACTCATTACTAGCGAAGCTTTTGAGAATTTACTCGACATGAGTAGAACCTCCAATACGTTTCATTCGCTCAGGCAGCTCAGGTTCTGGCTTGGCAGTCGGATTGACCGGCTTGAGCGTTTGTTGCTTAGGTGTATCATCCTGCGGATATGCCCAGACCCACACATCAAAAGTGACTGTAAGAGCACCATCCACAGGCTTAAAATTCCGATCACGGATAGTAGCGAAATCTTTCAACTCAAGGAACTGATCCATGAGTTTGAATTTCATTTCGTTCATATCCGAGTTCGGTTTAGCAGGGTCCGGAAAGTAAACCACTTGGTAGCTGTGAGTGCGCTTCTGCCTAGAGAAAAGCTCGGGCTGCACCTGGTCTCCAATCGAAGACACAAAAAATGACGGTTCTTGAAAACCGCCACTCTGTTGTTCCTTATAAATTGGTAGACCTGGGGCAATGGTAGCTAGTAATTGGGCGATTCTAGTAAGAATGTTCATAGCATCCCCTCCAGAACCTTTTGAAATTGTGGTGTGATCAGAGAGCCAAGTTGAGATTCAACAGCTTTTATTGAATCTCTCAGCATAAAATGCCCAGGCACCCAGCCACCACCGCCACGAGTACGGTGACCATTCTCGATGAACGGTGCATATTCAACACCATTGCTAAGTGTAACAGCCATAAGTCCGCCACTCGAAAGCGTCCAGCCTCGGCGAAGTGTACCGGTATCAACTGGAGTCACATTCTCAACAGTTCGTTGAGCCTGTACGCCAACACGTTTCACGCTGGTCTGCATCTCACGCTTGATGGCTTCGGGGTTAGCTTTGGCTTGAACCTTTTGAACCCATGCTTGAAACTCCGCATCACCTACTTCAAAGAAAGCACTCATTTGACTACCTCCTTCGCCTTTTCATCCCTGACCATAGCCACCTCTTGGTGACTGAGATAGCCCGAATATCCCTTGCTGGCGCGCTTGTAGTTTGTGGTACGCCCATTGGCGTCTCTGATCGTAATTTTTGCGCCGGCCGGAATATCAATGCCTACTCTAATCAAAAGTTTGGCGTCATAGTTGTCGGTACCGAAAAACGATTGCTCACTGGCCTTAAGACCTTTAAGCACCACTTTGCATGGTTCGTTTTCGATGATTACGGTATCTTTTCCGTTGGTGAAACCATCGGCATCAACTCCCGGAATAACGCCGTAGATGGTCGCTTTATCAAACCACAGCTTAGAGAGTGGCATGGATCTAAAAGCATCTTCTAGTCCCATAGCTACCACTTCACTTTCCGGAATCCATTGAGCGTGGCGATATAGCTGTCAGTGATTGTATTGACAGCTGCTAACTCCGCATAGACTTGGGCCGGTGACTTGAAAGTGACACTTGTATCACCCTCCGACAGTGAAGCAACGTTTGTGGTCTGTTCGCTTTGGGGAGTGAGCAAGCCATGAGTTGCGATTGTCTGCTGGCACAAAGCTACAATAGTCGGATCTAATTCCTCTGGAAGTTCACTCACAGGAATATGTGTGTAGTTGGCAACGTCTAAAATGACTTTGTTCACCACAAAATTAATGACGGTACCGGAATTATCGGTATCGCTATCGTTAAGGTCTAATACGAGCTTAGTTAAAGTTTCTAATCGTTTGTGTTGCTCCATTGTCAGTCACCTCCTAGCCCGCTGCGGGTGCCGTCACCGTCACTGTGGCAGTACCAGTAACCTTACCGTCTGCTGATGTGCCAGTAATCGTTGCTTCACCGGCCACCACACCAGTGACAGTACCATCCTTCACCGTGGCGATTTTATCGTCACTAGAAGTCCAAGCGACTGTCTTATCAGTAGCATTATCTGGCTCAACCTTTGCGGTTAAAGCGACAGTCTTACCAGCTTCCACACTAGCAGTTGCTGGATCTAAGGTAATCTTAGTCACAGCTACTACCGGTGTTTTGACGGTTACCTTAGTTGTTGCTGATTTACCGCCAACAGTTGCTGTAATATCAGCAGTACCAGCAGCGACAAAGGTCACGGTCCCATCTTTAACAGTCGCAATCTTGTCATCGCTAGATGCCCATACCACCGTCTTATCAGTAGCAGTTTCCGGAGCTACCGTAGCAGTTAAGACAACGGTTTTACCAATGTCGCCGGTTGCAGTCGCTTGACTCATCGTGACACCAGTCACAGCCACCGTCTTAGGGACCACAGTCACTGCTGGGAAATCAAACCGCTTGGACTTAGCACCCTCAGCGTTTACAAGTTCACCGGTAAAAGTACCAGCTGGATATTCTTTAGCTTCTAAATCGACGTGGACTTTTGCACTATCGCCAGTACCAACTTGCTTGTCACCCTGAAAAACATTCAGGGTATATTTTTCATCGGCCAAAATTTAGCCTCCTCTCACTAATATGTTGCACTAAAATCGGCTCCGCCCTCACTGGCTTCTACCTTAACTGTGGTGGGAGCCGCTAGGCTTTTGGGTCGGTTGGTTCCGTAGGAGCGACTTTATCAGCAGTCACGAATTCAATACCAGCCGTCTTAGTCTTGAGTAAGAGCACATCATCATAAGATTGTTCGTAGTACAGATAGTTCCCACTGTTTGAAGCAGTAGGAGCGTCAAAGCCAACAAAGCTATACTTTTGAGGTGCAATCTGAACGCCGTTGTAGATCAAGAACATTTGAATCTGCTTGGCATCATCCACAGCTTTTGAGCCAGTAGTAAAGTCGAAAGCAGTTTGCATCAAGTCAGATGGCACCACGTTGATGTTCACGTCATCTAATGAGTACACAGTCCGAGCGATGTTGCCATTACCTTCAAGTGTCAATTGACGGTTGATAGCTTCAGCACGCTTCAAAATGGCGTTAACCTTTGGAGTTAAGTACAACTCACGGTTATTGCCTGGGATCCGGGCTTCGTCAAAGTTAACCATCATATCATCGAAAGCTTGTAAGATGTTCTTTTCGTCAAGCGTATCGGTGTAGATGCCGCCATCAGCAGCTGCTACCTTTTCTTGATAGAGCTTGCTGTACATTTGACGATCCATTTCTGGCATTTTTTCATCCAGATTAAATTGCTTAGTGATATTAGCGATTGAGATGACCATATTTGATTCGTCAATATCTGATGGGTCAACCAAAGTGCTCCAGTAACGCTCATTGGTCAGCTCATATGAATCCCAGTCGTTGGAATAGTTAGCAGCGACCGGTGTAATGGTCCGACGGGCGCGATCCTTACGACCTTCGTTAATAGTTAATCGGGGTACTTTGATATGCTTAGCGCCATCAAACTTGATAACGCTGTTAGATGGTGAGTTCCACAATTTTTGTGAGAACAGATGACCATCATAAAAGGCTTGTTGAATAGCCTGCTGATAAGCCTCTGCGTAATTTACAGTTGCGTCTGCCATAAATCATTTTCCTTCTTTCGAATTAATTTTTGAAAGCGTCAATCATTGCTTGAGCCGGGTCCGTGTCTTGAGAACCGTCACCACCTTGTGGCTTGTAGTTCCCTTGACTGCCCTCATCAAACAGGTAAGCGTCCGATTGCTTCAGGGCTGATAATTGATCGTCAACGCCCTTTAAATCACCATTATCAGTGAGCTCAATCTTATCCATATCTAACAAGGCTTTAGCGGCTTTGGTGTTACGGACCTTTGCGCCACTTAGAACAGTGTCTAAAGCGCCGTTAAGCTTAGTCTGGTGTAACTGTCCTTGCAGGGCTTCGGTATCGGTCTTGTACTGGTTTTGCAGGTCTTCGAGTTGCTTTGTCAGTTCTTCGGAGTTGCCTGCCTGTTTTTGCAGTGATTTTAGATCCTTATCCCGCCCGGTCAATTGCTCCTTAAGTGATGCGTTTTCGGTCTTTAAAGCCTCCACATCACCTAAGCCTGACTTAGCTTTTTCAATATCAGCGCCATTGGCAGCCATAATTTTGTCCATTTGTTCCTCGGTTAAACCCAAGCCTTTCAATAATTCACGTTTCATATAAAACACTCCTTCTCGCTAGATTTACGTGGGGCGACCACGATCAGGGTAAAACAAAAAGCAGTTTTACGACGTGCTGAGGTCAAAGGTTAAACTACATATTTCTTTTTCCATTCTTTGAAACTCATATTTGGGCCAGTCTTCCATCTTCCGGAATCAGGGTCACGATAGCCCCGTAACAACACTGGCGGTAACCCTTCCAGCCAAGGCATCGTTGTGCAACGGCAATGCGGATGCATAACTGGAGCATTTTTGCCCTCCACCTTATCAATAACTTTGAAATGCTGGCCATCAAGTGCCGCGCACACATCACAAGTATGAGATTCAAGCGTTGCTGAATACTCATACCAATCGATCTCATTGTCTTCATAGGATTTAAAAGTCGCTTCCTCAGCCACATGAGCCATCTCAGTCACGATCAGGCGGTGAACATCATAGCGTTTGATATCACCAAACTTGGCCCGAAACATCGAAGTTACCTTGGCCGGACCATATCCCATAAGAGTGCCACGGACAATTACGTCCATAACCTCGTCAACCATCGTATTGCGATAGGTGCCCCAGACGTGTTGTGAGAAGTTACTACCTTCCCATGGCCGTGACACCACAGCCCGGAGTAGTTGCTCGTCAAATACAGCATAAATCACAGCAAAATTTTGCATCATCGACTGAGAAGCATAAGAGGTACGAGTGTACGTATCGATGTACTGATGGACTAGCTGTTGCTCCATCTGATCGGTTTGATTGTCGCTAAAGCTAGCAGTGAGTATCTTTAGCTGGCTCTCCAGTTCTTGCAACCGAGCTACTCTCGAACGTAAATACTCGGCATCAAGTAATTCTGGAAATTCACCGGCCTTAGCACGCGCAGCAAACTGCTCCAAAGTCATTCGCCAGTTCTTAGATTTAACATCCTTGAGTAGTTTACGAGCTTCGTCTTTATCCACACCTTGGTTGTTGGCGTATCGGACGGTGAACTTCTCAATCTCAGATTGAAGTTCTTTTTCAAGCACTCCGAGCTGTGGTTGCAAGGCCTTTTCAAATTCTTCGGTTGATCGTATCTCACGTGCTTTAATTTGGAGAAAACGTTTCTCCCAGTAAAGCTGGTTATTACTCTTCTTCCGACTCATCCTCATCATCCTCTACATCGTCTAAGGCACCGGGGTTCGAGTATCCGTCACGTTTTACGATATCATCTTGACGATCTTCCAATTCTTGCTGATAGTCCGTCACGATTGGGTTAGCCTTGGCAATCGCCTCATCAGAACTAACCGCTGCCACTTGGCTCACCATTTGGGCTTGCTCTAAATCATTTTGAATGGCTGTACGAGTCCAGGTCTGATTGATTTTGCGACTATCCCATTGAGCAGCGTTCAACTGCTTCATGATGGCTCTAACCAATTCGGATAAGCCATCTCTAAAGTTAGCCTCAGTGTTACTAGCCTTTAGCTCTAAATGACCGTAGAGTGCCTTAATTGCTGTCCCGCTGGCATTGCCAATCGCTTTAAAGTCGACCGGGTTCACACCCTGACCATGCACGAAAATATCTGACTTGGTGACCTCCATTAGGGAGTTGCGGGCGTCCACAGGGATATCAATGGTGAGCTTGTCGATACCGGATTTATCGGTACCACCCATGGAATTCATCTTGATAGCCTTGTCTTCTTTAAGCGAACGTCTGAACTCAGCCAGGTCTTCACCACCGTAGTTAGTTAGCACCAAGATAACTTCTTGCACGTCATCAACGTCATTCACGAAACCGTTGTATACATTGTCGTACACGTCAATCAGGCCCTTGTACTTGTACAATTCCGGCCGTTCAAACTTGTTCTTGGGGAACGCAATAAATGGGATTCGACCGAGATTATGGACTAGCCGATTACTTGTACCAGTCTCGACACCGGTAGTCGTATCATAAAAAGTAAAGCGGTCATTGTACGGTTGCAGTTCTTCATAGTTATTGCTGGTATCCTTAAAGACCGTCACGTCTTTATCCGTCCAATACTCGTGAATCTTAAAAAGCTTGCCAGTATCGGGGTCCAGCTGGCTATATGACCGTCTGACTGCTAAAAGCTTACGGTCTAAGTCACTTGTGTAAATTGGGATAACCTGATCAGGTGGCACAATACCGTATCTAAACTTCTTGTCCTCGTCAATCCAATAGTGAACCCAAGCAACGCCAGCGTTGGCAGCGTCAACTACTAATTGGTTCATACGCAGATTGAAGTTATCACCTAGTACCTCATCAATCTCATCGTTGAGCCCATCATCTTCCACATCAATCTGCGGAGGAACAGTTGCCACGTAGCCAGCTTCCTGATCAACCAGCAACTGGTGATAGTTGCTAGACACTCGGTTGTCAGCCTTACGCAACGGCTCATCTTTGCCGTCTTCTTTGAGCTTCGACTCGCCGTTATTACGAATCGTGATGTCGTTTTTATTGAAGTAGTAGTCCAGGGACTTCTTATACTTACGGGAAAATTCAAGGCGTCGCTTATCGGTGTTGCGAAGCAGTTCTTGCATTTGTTTTACTTCCAAGGCACGAAGCCCCCTTTCTTCATCAGTGTTTCAAGTTCATAACGTGTTTTATCAATGGAGTGATCGTCACCATCGGGATAACCACTCTTAAAGTTCCCGTTAGCATCTCTTGCTAACTCATAACCTGAGAATTCACGAGCTGTATTCGGGCACCGCACTGGATCAATAATAATTTCTCGTAAATCTTGTAGCCATTTGAATCCATGCTCACGTGAACCAGGGCCTTTCTTAGCACCTAGGACATTTAAGCCAAGGTCTCTAAACTCGGCAATGGTTCTCGGTTCAGCAGAGTCTGCAATGATCGGTTCATTCATTGGATTAAGCTTGCGAATTGCCTCAACCGCTTCCCTGTTCGTCATGCCAACGCTGTAAATCTCGTTGTAAAGAAAAATGCGCCTACGAGCTGAGTCGTAGTACGCATCACCATAAGCTAGTGGATCGTGAGCAAAACCAAAGTCCAGCCCGTGATATATCTTGTCGAAATGTGAGATTTCCTCATCGGTAATCTCTCTGATTGTGAGGTTATTGAAAACCTCAGCGCCTGTCCCAGTTACCTCGCCAAGGTATTCATGAGCGTAAGCTTTAGGGTTATCCTTTTTAAGTTGTTCAGCATCGGCTAAGAATTCCTTACCAAGCCACTCTTTAGGGACCGTCAAGTAATCTGAGTTATGGACTAGTGTATCGTCGCGCAGTCCTTCTTTTGTACTTACCTGATTCACCCAATTATTAACGTTGGCTGGTGGATTGTAGGAGTAAAAGGTGATGATGTCGCTACCGCCACGGTTGAGCGATTGGTTAATATTACGTAAATCCAACCAACTATCAAATTCGTCTGCTTCTTCGTAATGCTTGAACTTCGTATAACCATGTCTGAATTTCTGCGATTTGATTTTACGGGGTTTATCCGCACCCAGAAAACGAATCTGTTGTCCTGTTGGTAAGTACGTCAGCATCAAAGGGCTGTATGAGTCCAGCCATTTACTAGCAACTCCTAGCGAGTCAACCGCCCATAAATATTGGTCAAAAACTGAACGCCTCAACGTGTCTGCAACCTTACGTAGAACTACCGCATTCGCATCCGGGTCATTCATCATACCTACAATAATTATAAGCGAAATAAAAGAGGACTTGGTTGATCCACGGCCCCCATTTAACCAATAATTCGAATGTTTGTTTTCCAAGATATCCCAAACCAGTTCGTCGAACGCTGGCGCCGTATGATCTAGCAGGTTAATTTCATCAGCCATCGGTATCACCTCGTGGTCGAATTACAATCTTAACGGGCCCGCCATCGGTGCTGACATCATGCTTATCCGTCCACATTGCATATCTTTTACCCATGAGTTCCGCAGCCTTAACACGATCAGAAATCTTAGCCGGTACTTCAACCACATAACCACTAGGTGTAACAATCTGTTCTCTAACTTCACCTCGCCGGACGGATGATAAAAACTCAACAATGTCTTGCTGTGAGTCAACCTTTTCTGATTGCAATCGCTCGGTGCGTTTTTCAAGTGCTTTCATAATTTGTGGTTTTTTAAGGTTTTCGTTGCCAGTTTGACCAGCTGTTTTCTTGGAATATCCTGCTTCGATGGCGGCCTGCGTAGCGTTACCGCTGACAATGTATGATTCAATGAACTTCTGTTGCTTAATCGTTAGCTTAGCCATTTCACAGACCTCCTTTCAAATAAAAAGAGCGGGCAATAATCCCACTCTCAAAAAAGCTATTTTTCGAGAACTGCTTTTAACTCGCTCTCATCAATATACTTCCACAAGTCGTAATTCTCGAGGTCCGATTGATACTCATCAATCATTTTTGCAGCAGTCTTAATGTCACATTTTGACTTGGCATCTCTGTACAAACTAATTGTCAACATCAATACATCTTTTAAGCTAGCAATCTTACTCTTGGGTTCAGACTCATACTTTTCATAGACTTCATTAAAGCCATCAGAAACTCTTTTACTCATAGTTCCTCCTACTCAAACGAAATAGTCAAAACCGGCCGATTATCTCTAACGTGTTTATTAGCTTTACTGAGACCAATTAATTCTATTTGTTTACTAGGCAGCTCTTCACTGTCAGTATCTCTACCCAATGGGGTTTTACCATATAATTTCAAAAATTCTTTTTGAATGTTTTTATCAAAATTATTTGGGTACACAATAAAATTGTCTGTATATTTAATTTCATTCGCTAAATTTTCAATGGCCTGTTTAATGCCATCTTCATCTGCGAATGCCCATACTTCATTGCGAAGCTCAACAACGTTTTCGAAATTCCCATATTTCAATATCTCTTCAACGGCGCGTTTTGTTTTTTCTGTCAATCTCATAACTGCCATCCCCAATCATATTAGATTAACCTAAGCATAACAAAACCCCAGCATCTCTGCTAGGGCCGTTTGGAGGTTCAATCAATAAATTGGGCAGTAGTATTGATTGATAAATTTTTCATACTATCATCTTACTACGGCGAAAAGGGCATGTGTTGACACGTTTCGGGCATCATTTGGACAAATCATTAAGACCATCAATTCCAAATAACATTATACTTAATTCGTTCACAGCGGCATGCTCATCACGACGGACTGTCTTTTCATCCACATTCAGATAGGTGGCAATGCGCTTAATGGTCAAAGTGGGTAATTGCAAATAAAGTTTCTGAATCACTGTGAATCGACGGCTCTGTTCAGGCGAACCACCCTCACAAATAACACGATAGCGATCAATCACTTCATTCACGAATTCCATCATCTCTTTGGACCGGGCCCGATACCCTAGCAGTGAATAGAGGTTTAACTCCTTCTTGGATAACGGTGCATCATCTTCCAGCGCAGGTAGTTCCACATCGAGATGATTTCGCAATAGCTGATAATTTTGCAACAAAACACGGGTATTGCGTAACTTCAACTCTGATTCCATAGCTGCAAACTTGTTGCCACGAAGAATCAATTTATCAACCAGTTTATCGATTGTTTCATCTGATAGCTCAATTGCCACTTTGGTCACTTCCCATCATAGCCAATTCTTTAATGATTTCATTTCGTTCGCTAACTGATAATTTTGCATGAGCTTCCCTTACCGTATTTGGCATCGAAGCAAAATTTTTACTCATGGCGATAATGGTCTTTTCTAGATCGTACTCACGAAATTCCAGTTGCTGAATGAAGTACGTTTTGAATTTAATTTGATTTTGATTAATCGTGATCAGTCCTTTCTGGTATACTTTTAGTAGTTTGGAGGGGAAATTTATGAAGAAATCAGTTTTAGCTACGCTTGCTTTAAGTGCTGGGTTAGTCGGAGGCCTCATTAGTACGCAATCTGCTTCTGCCAAAACTACATACGTTTCGGCAATGCCCAAAGCATTTCGTCATACCTGGTATCGTGGGAATCAATCACTTCGCTTTACTGCCCATACTTGGGCCAACGGGGTAAAGGGGCAAAAGTTTGCCTATGTTGCAAAATTCAAAAAAGTAATTCGCTTCAAAATCAAAGGCGGTTACGAATACATACCGGCTGTAAATGCTGATGTTCCAGCCTTTGTTGTTAAGCACAATCATCTTTATGCTAAAAATCAACAGGATGGTTGGGATCGTTACCACCGCTAATATCCGTTCTAATTAGGAGGAGAAAGAATGTTTAAAAAATCTACTATCGCAATGCTCACATTAAGCGCCGGATTGATTGGTGGTGTGTTAACCACAACCACATCAGCAGATGCTGCTACTTGGCATAAAGGGATGCCCGCTGCTTTACGAGGAACCTGGAAAGCAAAGCATACTGGCCCAGCTGCGCCTAACAACAACATTATCAAGATTTGGAGTACCTCGTACGCTTGGTCGCCTAGTTATACGCACTCACGTAACACCCGTTACGCATACTTAGGCCACCATAAATACCGTATTTTAGAAGATGTTAGTTGGTCTAAAAAATCAATGGGTACCACCTTTAAGTGGTATTCAAAACATCACATCTCAGTTAGTGGCAGGCAATGTTATCGCTAAGATTTGCTAGCACTCCTCGGAGTGCTTTTTTTAATTCAACGCCCGATAGGATTGAATCGGAATGTACTTAGGATTCCACGGCAACCACTTGATCGGATGCCCAATTTCTTCCTTACTTACGACTTGTCCCAATTTAAAATTCGGTAGATCTTCCCAAGAATAGTAATACAGGTATTTCCCGACTAGCCAGATTTCAATTAGTCCGTCTTGCACATACCAATGCGCATGGACTTTTGCAGTTGCCATCTAATGCCTCCTTTAATCTTCTCTCCAATCATCTACTAAGTCACCAGGCTCAACGTCCAAAGTTTCCGCAAGTCTCCCGAGAGAAACTAAACTCATGCCGTTAGCCCCTTCACCATTTAACGCAGCTTCTAACGTTCCCTGTGGAACTCGGGCTGTGACAGCTAGCGGGGTACGCTTCCATCCTTTTTCGTTCATAAAATAGTGCAAGTTTTTAGCTAACGCTTTTTGAATCTTAGTCATAATCACTCACTCTCGCTTTCTTAATTTGAGCCTTAACAGCCGCTAACAGTTCATCTTGGCTTTTGGCCTTACCCTGTAAGACTTTCATAACTCGTTCATCCACCGTATTTTCAGTGACCAAGTGATATACCGTAACCGGTTGACTTTGTCCTTGTCGGTCCAGGCGGGCATTGGCCTGCTGGTAATATTCCAACGACCATGTCAGGGAGAACCATACGATAATGTGGCCCCCAGCCTGCAAGTTTAGCCCGTGACCGCTGGATTGTGGGTGAGCCAAAAGAACGGGAATCTTACCAGCGTTCCAGTCGTCAATCACCTCTGAGGTTAAATCAACCGCTTCTGGATGACGCTTCATGATGCGCTCTCGATCGTGCTTGAAGTTGTAGAACACCAAAACAGGTTGCCCATTAGCTTGTTCAATCAAATCATCCAAGGCCTCTAACTTGGCTTCATGAACTGGCAAAGCTTTACCGTCCTCGTCGTAAATGGCACCACTAGCCAACTGCAACAACTTGTTAGCTAGGACCGCCGCATTGGCTGCCACAATTTCGTCTTGATTCAAATTCAATACATAATCTCGTTCCATGGTGTCATACACCTCGCGCTCTTTAGCCGAAAGTGAAACGGTCACAACTTCATCAGTTCGGGCTGGCAATTTTAAATGATCAGCCTTTTTCATCGAGACACAAATGTCACCAATACGATCATAGATGGCATCTTCAGCGCCATTTTGAAGATTCCACGAATAGACCACATGCCCGCTAGCCTGTCCCGGATAAAAATAATCGTTGCGGTATTGGGTCACAGTGCGGCCTAACCGTTTGCCTCGGTCTAAAAGATACAACTGAGGCCAAAGGTCTAGCAACGTGTTCGGTGCAGGTGTACCGGTTAAGCCAATCACCCGTTCCATCAATGGTCGAACTTTACGCAGTGCTTTAAATCGTTTTGACCGGGTCGACTTAAAACTGGATAGCTCATCAATGACTACAGTTTTAAATGGCCATTTCTTGCCATACAATTCCGTCAGCCAAACTACACTCTCACGATTAGTGATGTAAATATCAACATCTTCAGCTAGTGCTGACATCCGCTGATTGGGCGTACCAGTCACAACTGAATAGGTAAAGTCTGAAAATTGGTCCCACTTATGAATCTCTGCGGGCCAAGTACTTTGGGCAACTTTCAATGGTGCAATGACTAGCACTTTATCAATAACCTCAAAGTCTTTCATGAGTTCATGTAAGCCCGTCAAGGTGGCTAACGTTTTGCCCAGCCCCATATCCAGAAATAATCCAGAATATGGGTGAGCCTCAATCCAATCGACCGAATAGCGCTGGTACTCATGCAGTTTGGCTTCCAAATAATCAACTCCAGTTCAAGAAAAAATGATTCACATCAAGCTTTGTACAAAGTACCGCGGTGCGTTGTCGAAACTGATTTAGCTTATCCAGCCAATGCTGTTGAAGTGGACGGGGATTAAACTCAGCGCTACGCTTCAATTCGACAAAGACTAACAGTCCGTCCTCTCGAATTAAAATTCGATCGGGAACACCAGCATTTCCAGGCGAGACAAACTTAAGCGACAGCCAGCCAAACTTTTTAGCCTGCTGGTTCAAATATTTTTCAATATCATTTTCAATCTGCATAGCAAACTCCTATGCCTCCCACCCACCCTTTTCTCATTGATTTTCGGTGGCGGCTACATTACTACCGAAAATCACGGAAACTATTATTAGGCCAATTAGGCGTATATAGCGTATACATATATACCTAAATACCCTTTTTCTAAAAGTAGTAGGTTTTAGGTAGTATTGTAGCAACGGGCTGTATGCGTCTTACTCTCACAATGACTTGGGCCTGCTACTTTGCTTGCTACCTGCCTGCTACATTACTACCGGCTAAAATTTCTGCCTGCTACCTTGCTACTTTACCTGCTACCTTTTAGGACCCCGGTAGCAACCTGAGATATGCAACTTGGCGGCCATAATCTTTACCAAAACTTGATTGACCTTTATTCGTATTAGCCTTTCGCCATCCGTCCATATTGGTCAAAATATTTCTGATTTCAGCCGCCTTAACTGGAATCAAATTCCTAGGATCACCCTTTAAAAGTTCGTTCCAGACTTCCATGACGCTAACTTTTTCACGTCTAACACTCCCCTCTGGTGCCAGTTCATCTTCCCCAAAGTCTTGAATGTATCGACGCCGGTCGTCAGCGCTCCTCTCATACCAATCGCCAGTAATAGGAATATCCACAAACTCTTGAATCATACCCTCTAAGGCATTCACTTCTGTGTGCAATTTTTGCTGTTCAACAGCTAACTGTTCTTCGCTGGCCGTAAGGTACAATTTTTCACCATTGTCATACAGGAATTTTGCTTCAGCCCAAATTTGGTCACGAACTTCATTAGTGAGGTCATCCCACACGGATTTCTCGGGGGTATTGACGCCCACATCTACCGGCCAAAAACGCCGGTTACCTGTACGGTCTCGCAGAAATTCACTGTCATTGCTTGTGCCCCAGAAAACACATTGGCGTTTGAAGTAACTCTTGTAATGGCCGTAAGCTACCCGAAAGATATCTTCTGTCTTACTAATAAAGTGCTTGGTAGCTTCAATGTCTGCTTTTTTGGTAGCGTTCATTTCACCCATTTCCATAATCCAAGTACCTTGTAAGCTCTCATAGGCATCTTTGCCGGAAACGCCTTCTAGTGAGTTTGAGAACCATTTTCCAGCTAGAATCTGCGGTAAACTGGTCTTCCCAATCCCTTGTGGGCCACTGGTCACTAGCATGTAGTCAAACTTCACGCCTGGGCGTTCAACCCGGGCCACTGCTGCGGCTAAAAACTTACGAGTGACAGTACGAACATACTCGGTATTTTCGGCACCGAGATAATCGACCAGCAGGGTTTCAACCCGCTTCACGCCATCCCATACCAAGCCATCGAGATATTCTCGCACCGGATGATAGCGGTTCTGTTCGGCCTCAAGAATAAAAGCATCATCCACTTTACCCTTGTTCACAATTTTGTAAGTCATTTCAAGATAGGCTCTCAGACCCGCAATATCGCTATCTTTCCACCACGGCTCATCACGAAGTTCCCGCCATGGCATGTCCCGCTTAATCTCTAACCGCTGACTGAAACTATCAAGAGCAAACGCATCTTTCAAATTGGGGTCATGATCAAGGATCAGTTTCAAGTTAGTCGCTGTACTGTCAATCACACCTGCGTCGGTCATATCTAACTCACGCATCCAACTGTTGTCATCTTCAACAATGTCAAAATCAGCGTGAGCGTCACTAATCTGGGCTTCAGCTAAGGCCTGTCGCACTTCATCGTCCGCCCGGGCGAAATCACCCATCGCCTTGTAGCTTGGTAGTCGCGTCACCGGGGTTCCCGGCTTCGCCTCGTCGTCTAAGTCACCAAACTTCTGCTTACGAACCAGGTCAAAGGCACTATTGAGCGTGTCCCCCACTGGGTCAGTCCCATGGTGACTGTAGGCGAACTTGTCTTCGTACAGGACCAGGCCACCCTCCGTTGACCCGTTAATGTAGGTGTACCGGTCGGGGTGACTCGTTGGCGCGTATACGTCAGGCAAGAACTTTTCAATGGCGTCTACAATTGAGTAAGTTCGGTTAAAAGCGCCAATAACGCCTTTCTTTTCCAGAGGGTCGCTCTGCCGTTTGGCGGCTGACACATGAACGTCTTTTTGCCGTGAACTTTCAGGCCAAAACGTGGCGTCATGCCAGTCATCATACTTAGCTAGAATTTCGTCAGGGTCTAGCCAGTCACCGTCCATGTACTCGAAGAAGTACTCACCATCAATCGAGTGGCTCGGCCAGTACATGAGCCGTTCCGCTTGATAGGTGGTATCGTCAAACAGATCCATGCCGAAAATCTGGGCAACCTTACGGGCGACTGGCTGATACTCTTCCGCCGTCACTATCCGAGACATCGGGATGATTAACCGCAGGCGGGTGTGCCCAGGTCCATGACTGTGGGTTGAGTAAACTGCAATGGCGTTATCAAACAGTAACTGAATTTCATCCCACATGTCGGAGGTGGCAAAATCTGCGTCTAGCGTAATCAGCGACCGGGATTGAACTTTGTCAGCTTTGCGTCGACCTTCTTTCAGAAAGCCACCAACGTAGCCGCCAACGTCTTTGACTTCGTCGCGTTTAGCCTTACCCAGCTTCATAAACCGATCATAGGTCTCTTGCGTCACAGTCGGTCTACTCAGCCGGTCAACGAACTCGCTCCAGCGCATAGTCTCGTTGTGCCACTTTTTCTCAGTTCGGGACTGGCCAACCGCTAAGTTCACGTCCCGGTCATGCGCTGCTTTGATGATTGTGTTGGCCTCCTGCATTTCAGCACCTCCTAATCCTTTCGGTAATAATTCGTTGTGAAGCCTGCCGCATTGAGTGGCAAGCCTTTCGCCCACTGAGGCACCTCACACATCACAGCTTCCATCTGGGCTAAATCAGCGTCTAAATTGACTTCAGCCACCACCTCATCATGCACATGGAACACGGCATGAAAACCAGCAGATTCTAACCGAAGCATGGCTTCAGCTAGGAGGTCTCGCGCTGTTGCCTGCACAATGTTTTCAACCAACTTACCGCCGTAAGTTTCAAGCTTGGCAAAACCAACGTGTGTACCTTGACCATCGTAAACAATACGATAGCCGTAATCACCTTCTTCTAATCGTGGGTTGGCGTAGGCTATCCGGCGCCCACTGGGTAACTGGATAAACAGAAAGTCATCTTTAACAAAGGCCTTAAGCCCTTTTGACATTCGTTGCGCGCCACCATTTTCAATGGCCTCGATCACACCGGCTTGAACTTCTTTCCAAAACGCCACGACGTGCTTGTTAGCTTTGCGCCAAGAGGTTACTAAGTCCGGCAATTCATCTTCTGGGATGCCCATATCAAGGGCACCCATCGCAATTAACGCACCAGAGCCCCCTTGATACCCCAGAGCCAGCGTGGCCACCTTGCCCCGTTGCCGAATCTTTTTATCGATATCGGTTTTTGGGATATTAAACATCCGGCTGGCAGTAGCTTTGTAGATATCTTCGTTGTCCGCAAATTCTGCCAGTGACCATTTTTCATTGGCAAACCAGGCAATTACCCGAGCTTCAATCGCACTGAAGTCGCAGATCATAAATTGCTTGTCTTTTGCTGGTACTAATGCGGTTCGAATAAGTTGTTTAAGCGTGTCAGACACATCATCAAACAACAGCTCGATTGCTTCACCATCCCGTTCCTCGACCAACTCGCGAGCAATATCAAGCTGGGTTGGGTTCATGTAGTTGCGAGGCAAATTTTGAACCTGAACCAGTCGCCCTGCCCAACGCCCAGTCCGGTTGGCACCGTAGAATTGAAGTAAACCGTGGATCCGGTCATCTGACCGACATTGGGCGTTCACCATGGTCAGATATTTCTTGGTGGATGAGTTACTGAGGCTTAGTCGAAGTCGCAGAGTGGTCTGAACCACCGCCGGCAAATTGCCTTCTTCAAGCGCTGCTTGGATGGTTGCCTTGCCTAGGGTTTTGAACTCCACGCCTAGAGTCTTTAGCCAGCCCTTAAACTGCAATAGGCTGTTGGGATTGTCTAGTCCAGTAACTTGCTTCAATTCAGCATTATGCAGGTCGTTTAAGCCATTCATCAGCTCAATCGCCCCTTGGGCTAGCTTGACGTCGATTCCCACGCCGCGATCATTAATTCGCTGGTCCATGGCATATAAGTCCCACTCGCTTTTACGGACTGGAAACTTCTTTAGCTTGTCCGCAATTGCCATTTCTGTTCGCACGTCCTGCCGGTTGTACGATACGTACAGGGACCACTTTTCTGGGTCATCAGCTGGTAGGTTACGAGTACGGTGATCATTGGCCTTAGTTGGCTTGCAGGGTTTAGAAAAGAAGTTGATCAGCTGAGTGCCCCGAGTGTCTTTTTGCTGGTCAATCTTCAAATACTTGGCGACCTGGCCTAACCCAGCTGGCAACCCTAACTCGTTAGCAACCACCATGGTGTCATGCCACTGACTTGGATCCAGTGTTTTGTTTAGCATTTTGCCAATAGCCACTCTTTCAAATTGGGCATTATAAGCAATCTTAATTACCGCTGGGTCTGTGAGGGCTTTTAAAACACCAGCAGGAAGTTGTGAACTCTTGTCTGTTAAATCAATGGTCTCAACTTCTCCACCGTCTTCAGCATAGCTAAAAATTAAAATCTCAAAGCTTGGATCATCAACATATCTGTAGACACCAACCTTAGGCAAATCAGCCTCGGAATAGGTTTCAATATCAATGTTTAATTGTTCGATTTTGACCATCCTTCCTTAGTTGCTGAATTTTAATTTGTTCTTTTTGCCACTGAACCAAGGCCGTAAAGGCCCGGGGGACTTTCTTTGCTGTCATCAAAACCCCTCCTAGTCGAATAAATCTTCATCATCATCGCTATCGTCTTCCCAGTCATCAAAATCGTCTTCGGCTTTGGAACGACCTCCCAGAAAGTCACCGTCGGCCACCTTTTGAACATTGTTCAAACCAGCTGAGATGCCCTTATTACCAGCAGTGTTGTAGGCGTAAAAATTAATTGAGGCCCGGACGTACATTCCTGAATAAATTTCGCTGGCATCCATAATTTCGTTTAACTGGGCATCAACAATCCCTGGCTTGGTCTTGCTTGACACGTTAATGAACATCATGCCCTTGAACTCCGGACGTTCCTCCGTGTCCATTTCCTCATCACCGTCTCGAAGCGTGGTCTTCAGGTTTGCTGGAAGCTTGCCATTAAATTTGCTGGACTTCCCTGCTTCAGCGGCAGCCTTTTGGGCACTTTTAATCTTTGTTAATGTCGCCTTATCCGTCTTTGGGATCAGTAGCATTACCGAGTATTTCGGGTCCTGGCCCTCAAATGCATCTGGTTCCAATAAGTGAACAAATGAAGCCCGAGCCTTGCCAGTGATTACCTTGGTAGTGTTTTGTGTGTTTGTCATAATGTATAATCTCCTCTTTACTTAAAATCGTTTTGCGCTTCTGCAATTGAACCCATTGCTGGGCGTGAATCTGAGTCTGGTACTAAAGTTGGTTTACCTTCAGGCTTGATGATTAAGGAGCCGAGTAGCTCAGCGAATTTATCTTTTCCGGTCAGCTTTTCTAACTTGGTGATACTTTCTAACTTGGTTTGAACAATATCACGCTTGAGATAACCCGCCTTACGAAGAACGTCTTCCGCTGCACTTTCATCTGTAATCTTACGATTCGATCGCCCAGCCACAACTTTGTAGCCTGGTAGGGCCATCTTTCCATCAAGAACCTGCTTGGTGGCGTAAAATTCTACGGCATCTAACCATTTTCGAATTCGGTCAGTTTGACTTAGTATGTCTGCGATTTCGTCGGGTTTGAGACTATTGGCTTCTTTAAATTCGTACTGTCGGATCCTTAAGTTAGTCTCTGCTAAGTGCCGACAAAAACCGGCTGCCTTGTAAAAGTGCCAAGTGCTAGGATCGTCGAAATTCCATTCACCAGCGCCATTTAAAGCGTCGTCCGCTGCTGGCTTAACCACCGTCTCAGCCCAGTCCATCAAGTCCTTATAGCTAATCTCAAAGCTATCCACGTTCCCTAACCGCGGTTGTGAGATGGTCATCTTGACGGTCTCAAACTCGTAGGCCAGATTGTACTCAGCGATGGCGCCTAACGCGTATAGCATAAGTTGAACATTGTGATTAGCGCGAACCTTAACCCCTTTGCCGTACTTAAGATCCCAGATTTCAAGACGCCCGGTAGTTGCAATAATCGTGTCAGAGGTTCCATAGCCACCCGGTGCCCATTCGGAGTAATCCACTCGCTCTTCAAGCATGATATCCGCATCTGGGATAGCATTGTAATCCTCCATCACCAGCCCGACATGAGCATCGGTGTAATCCTCCATTGACTGGTTGTAGAAATCACTCGCTTTAATTTTTGCCATCCGAGTCTCATACTCAGAGTCTAAAATTTGATTGGTAGCTTGACGGAGCTTTAGCTCTACCAACGAATGCGCTGTTGTCCCTTCCGCTGCGTAGGCAGATCCAGTATCCGGGATCCCCATTTCCATCCATAGGGATGGCGGATTATTAATCCATTTACCCGCCCCACTAGCTGAGAGTGTCGCGTGTGATGTTGGACTTGCCATTTACTCCAACTCCTTTAAAGCTACTAAAAATTTGGGATAATCATCAGAATTGACTTCCGACAGCTTGTCCGCCTTGAATTGGTCTTTCATAAGCGCTGTTACCTCCGACTTTTTGCCAGCTTTCAACAGAACTTTGATTTCGCTTTGCAGGTCGGTCTTAGTAACTTGAGGTGTTTCTGTTTTAGCTTCATTCTTAGGCTTAGCTGGTGCTTTAGGCTCGGCAACCGACTCATTTTCACCGCCGGGGGTCCACGTGTCTGGAATTGCTTCCGCTACGACGGTTGTGCCAGTGAGCATGGATGTAGCCAACTCGTCCATGTTTTTCTTCAGATCTTCCAACGTGTTACCTGAAATAGTAATTTGAATCATATGAGTGTCCTCCTATTCATTTCCCAGTAGACCATTTAACTGGTCTACGATTGAGTTTAGTTCCTTACGTACCGACCAAATTTCTGCATTATTAAACGGGTCGTATTTTTCAACGTACTGCAAAAACATTTGCTTTCGGCCAAATTCCGCGGCGAGATCTACCACTCGTCCAACGTCGCAATCTTTGATTTCAAGCTTGCCGGAAAGAAAACTAATTCGACTTGCTAGACCGGCTTGCGTTGAAAATGTTCCATCAAATGCCTTCATCTGTTATCCTCTTCTTCCCATTCGTGTTCTTGGCAGCGGGCCAAATCTGAATCTTCATAACTGATTGACTTACGGTCTTCATGACGAGCCGCTAGGTTAGCATAAAAACGATCCTCATCACTCATCTAGCTCCCCCATTTCTTCAACTCGTGCCAGTTCCAGAAAATGCTGCCATTGCTCAAACCGGTAAGTTGCTAGTGCTTGGTAGTTCACCGGGGTGCGCATTAGCTTAGCGTGCCAGTAATTGGCTTGTTCTTTGTTAGTCACGTGATATACTCCTTTTAGATAAGTTTTTTTGTTTTAGTCAGCTATTTGCGGTAGCTGGCTTTTTTTACTGCCAAAATTTACGCCACAGCCGTTTGAAGATATTCGGCCGTTTGGTTTTAAAAACGATCCGTCGGTAAACATATTGGTCATTGACTGGAATCACCTCCTTTCAAAAATTCATCTGGTTCAACGCCCGCAATTTGAGCAATTCGTTTCAACCGCATTTTGTTCGGCCGGTTCTTCCCTTTTTCCCAGTTATTGACTGTACCGCTGCGCCCCTTGCCGGGCTTGCCGTCAATACGTTCAATGAACTCTTCCATTGAAAGATTCTGAGCTAAACGCAATTCGCGAATTTTCTGGCCGAGCGTGTTGGCTGGCTTCGGATCGTGTCCTAAGATTTCATCAACCGAAACTCGGTAATAGTCCGCCAAGGAAATCAATACCTGATATCCTGCCTCCCGTTCGCCGCGTTCATACTTTGACAACAAATCAGCTGACACGGTCCCGCCAAGGGCATCCGAAACTTGCTTGATGGTTTGCCCTCGTTTTCGTCTCAGGGTTCTAAGTTGTAAGTTTATGATTATCACCGTCCCTTCTTGTCCGAAAACTCGTCTATTCTGAGCCGGCCTCCACTGATATACTTGAAACAGATTGGAGGTGAAAAAAATGGACGAAAAAACTTTTGAAAGTCGTTACGAAACAGCTCGAAAATCAGCTTTATCGAAGTTGGAAAGTAAATACCACAAAGAGATGCAATTAGCTTCAGAAAAAGCCGCCAAAGATATCGAAACCGAAGAAAATTCGATGTCAGTCTTAATGCGCTACGTGCTGCAAGCCATTGATAACAGAGCGGTCTTCGAACGAGAAATGAACCATGAAACGCTTAAAGCCTTTCTCGTTGATCAAGATTCTTAAGGTGGTCCTCAATCGCATCTACTACAGCCTTTCCATCAGCCTCTCGTTTTCCGCTTAAACTACTTGCGATAGTTTCGAGTGAATTAGCAATACGAGAAAGATTATTGTCGATGTTGTATAGCAAAAGCTCTTTCTTATCCATAATCACTTAACCCCGAAAAATTCTTCGGGGTCTTTTTTAAATTCCAGCCAACCCCAAACCACAGTGGACGCGCCTACGATTACTAAACTGATTTCTAAAACTGTAAAAATCATAATTATTCCTCCTACTAGTCATTCCTGGTCAAAAACATCAATTACCCGCCTAGGTCTTTAGTCATTAAACATTTGATGTTTCATTAGCCAGTCATGAACTGCTGGTAAATAATATCGTCGTTGAGTTCCGACCATGACGAACGGAAAATCCGGCTCATACAGGAACCGCTTGTCAGCCGTGTTAACATCCACATGGAGAACCTTTGATGCTAAATCCTTGCGAGTCATTAGTTCCATTGGTACTTGAGTTGGCATGGCCATTCCTCCTCATCCTCGGCCTCTTCAATTTCAACGTTCTTGACGCCGTAAGCAATAAACTTATTAACGATTGAAGTGACTGTTAAGCCTGTCTCGTGCTTGATATCAAGCAATTGATCATGCAAACTCACATCGATGCTGATCAGCTTTGATACTTTTGGTTCTTTGGATTTCTTTTCTAGAACTAGTCTTGGTTTTGCCATGGTTAAAACTTCCTTTCTGATATAATTTTTGCTAAAGGTGGTGATAAAATGAGCTTTTACAACTGGTTAATGAAATTCTCTGATGTAGACTTACCTATTGGAGATTTTGCAAGAGATGCAGCCGAAGATAAGAACTTTCCTCAAAACGTATCTAACTGGGATAACTTGCAGGATTACATCTTTGCTGTAAATCCCGGAGCAGAGTTCGAATCTATCAAAAATGCCTTTAATTATTACTTGGCCGAAGAACATCTGTAATTAACAACACACCATACTCATCTGGAAGTTCAATATCTCGATTACCGTATTTCCCTATCAATTTCCATTTTTGGTAAAGTCCGGCTCGAAGATACTGAACTTCTTTTCGTTTTGATAATTCTGTTAGCAACTCTTTCGTTGAAAAATCGCTAACCAGTCGAATTTTTGCCATGACTATGCCTCCTTACTTTTGTTACCAATTTGGTGACTTCTGGGCAAAAAAATATCGTCCATCGGTTTACGAAAAAGCTTTGCCAGTTTAAACATTTCATCGCTATCAAACGGTGTATCACCCCGTTCTTTCATTCCATACGTCTTCGGAGTAATTCCAAGAGCTCGTGCGACATCGGATTGAGACATGCTACTTTCTTTCCGCAGTGCGTATAATTTGTGTTGCATATGGCGACCTCCTTTCTATGCCATTTAGAATAGCACCGTTTCGGTGACATGTAAACAAAAATGTGCGAAAAAATAATATTTAGTTCCATTTCGGTGATTTATGTGCTACCATAAACTCATAATCCTACATATAAGGGGCATGGAAAATGGACGTAAATAAATTTATCGGCTCACAAATAAAAATCTTTCGAGAAGCACAGGGTATGACACAAGATCAATTGGCGGACAAGCTCGGAACTACCCGTCAAACTATCAGCCGTTATGAAAACGGGGATCGTAAAACCACTCAGGACGTGTTATTTGAGCTTGCTGGTATCTTCCATAAATCAGTAAATGACTTTTTTCCAGATGAAGATAACCGGGCGCCTTCAACTGCCGACGTGGTTGCCGCCCATATTGATGATGACACATCAGAAACTGAGCAAGAGCAAATCATCAATTTTATCGAGGCCCTCAAAAAGGCCCGTAATCAGGATTAAGGGGACTTGCCTATGACACCTTTTGAGAAATTAATCAGTCAACATCCAAAACTCAAATTTAAAATGAAACCTATGCCAGGCGGGCTTAGCGGTCTCACCTTGGGGGATGAGATCTATATCAATCCTAACCGGTCCTCGGTAACTCAATATGAGGTTCTACTTGAGGAACTAGCCCACCACGCTACCACTGTGGGTGACATTACGGCTCAGGATACGCAAGATAAGGTCAAGCAAGAGCTATACGCTCGGTCGGTCGCTCACCAAGAAGCGGTTCCTCTTGACGGTCTGATCAATTGCTTCGAAGAACAACTGTGGGCGGTAGACGAAATGGCGGAATATTTCAATGTTTCCCCAAAATATCTGCTTGAAGCTATCGACAACTATCGTTCTAAAAATGGCGAGCTATTTAAATACAATGGCTATTATTTTGACCTCACTCATGGAGTTAACATCACAAAAATATAAAGGGATCCTTTATGGTGAAAAAAATTGACTTACGGGATGAATTACTAAGAGTATCTAGTCAGGGACTAATTGGAGGTCCCATTGAAGTAGAAGGCAAAACCTATATTGGTGAAGACGCCATTCAAAAGGCCTACGATCTAATTGATTTGGTTCATATTCTCGAACGGCGTTACCGTGTTAAAACGCCCAAATCCTGATGGCGCAAAAAGCTGAAAGTTTGGAGGTTTAATCATGCGAAAAGTAGTAACTATGGGGGCCACTATTTTAGCAACACTTACCTTGGCAGCGTGTGGTAGCACGTCGTCAAGTAGCTCAAATAGTAGCAGCCAAAACACCACAGCTTCTTCGAGTTCTCAAAAGAAGCTGCCTGCCGAGTATCAATCGGCTTTAAATAAAGCACAGACGTACTCAGACACGATGCACCTTTCTAAAAAGGGCTTGTACCGACAGCTAACTTCTAGCTCTGGTGAGGCTTTTGAAAAGAAACCTGCACTATATGCGGTTAACCACGTAAAAGCCAACTGGAACGAAAACGCATTGGCTAAAGCAAAGGATTACCAGGACCAACAAAGTTTGTCACCTGCACGGATCAAAACGCAACTGACATCAAGCGTCGGCAAGCAATTTACAGAATCACAAGCAAACTATGCGGTTCAACACTTGAACAAATAAGAAAGGAATGTGCTTTTTGAAAAGACAAATATATATCATTATTATAATTTTGTTAATCATTCTTATTTCTATTTTCACTATTGCCAATGTAGAAAATGTTCGTGTTAATTTTTTAGTTGCTAATTTCAATATTCCTTTAATCATTCTAATATTATTGAATTTACTAATAGGAGCTTTTTTGACTTTTTTGGTCACTTCACTAAACTCTCTAAAAATCAAGAAAAAAATACGAGCCTTAGAAACAAGTTACCAAGAAAAAATTGACCAACAGACCAAACGCTTAACAAAATTACGGGCCGAAAATAGTTTACTTACCACTAGACTTAAAAATTCCAACGGTAAACAACTCTCTGGCCAGCAACAGCAAACCATCGATGAATTAAGTCAACAATTGGAATCCGATAAAGAATAATTTTAGAAGGAGATAGTACTAGCTATGTTTAAAGAATTTAAGGATTTTATTAATCGAGGTAACGTTATTGATTTGGCTGTTGGTGTCATTATTGGAGGTGCATTCACCAGTATTGTGGCATCGCTAACCGATAACTTGATCAATCCACTTTTAGGTGTCTTTCTAGGTCAAGTAGACTTCTCAAGTTTGGTGTTAAAAGTAGGCGCTGCTTCTTTTAAATATGGCGCATTCATTAACTCAATTATCAACTTTCTTATTATTGCCTTTGTAGTCTTCTTAATGGTGAAGGCAATTAATAAAGTAGTGCCTAAACCTAAAAAAGCAGAAGCTTCCCCTTCTAATGAGGAACTGTATCTAAAAGAAATTGCTGAACTTTTAAAGAAACAATAAAAAAACACATCGCCCCTCCGCCAAGAAAGTCGATGTGTTTTCACTGAAAGCCGTCTTTATAGGCTCTTTGTGTACCCCATTTTACATGAAAGAAGGTGATGCCACAATATCCGTTTTTCAATTACCCGCCTAGGTAATCAAAAAAAGAAAAGGATGATAAACTATGGCTTCAATTACAAAACGTGGCAAAACTTGGTTCGTTCGGGTTTCATTTTATGATGCAAACAACGAGCGACAATTCGCCAATCAAGGTGGCTTTAAAACAAAAAAAGAGGCGCAAATGTGGGCAAACAAGAATGAAGTTCAAAAGGATAATGGGGTTAATTTAGCCGCTGGTAATCAAAACTTTGTGGACTACTTCGTAAACTGGTACAAAACATACAAAGAACCGGTATTATCCGATAGTTCAAAGCTCCGCTACCGGTATACAATATCCATTGTCATGCAGTATTTTACTGGGCGTAAGCTCAACCAAATTACCAGGGCTGAGTACCAAAAGTTTTTAAATGACTATGCCCATCCAGTAGGTAAAAAAGAAAAGTCCATTAATAGTTCTGAGAAAGTAAACACCCAAATTAAAGCATCCGTCCGTGATGCTATTGAAGATGGTTTGATAACTCGTGATTTTACCGCTAAGACCACTATCACTGGACGCCCTGAAAAATCCAAAGATATGAAATACTTAGATGCGGCAGATGCTTCTGAATTGACCAAAGCACTAGAAGCCGATATCAGTGTTGAACATGCCACAAAGTTCATGGCTTTAGTTGCCCTCCAAACTGGTGCTCGATTTTCCGAAATTGCTGGCCTAACTTGGGACAATTTTTCATATGAAATGAAAACCATTCGAATCGAAAAGGCTTGGGACACAATCAATAAAAACGGCTTCACCACCACAAAAAACGAGCAATCTAAGCGAGTTATCAAGATAACCGATAGATTAGCCGAGCAACTCAGAAACTACCGCAAATTGCAGTTATTAAAGTTTAGCGACCTTGGCATTGAAAACCCGTTTAACCTTATCTTTTTAAATCAGTATGGTAAAGTTGGAGATTCAACAGGCGCTAACAAAACCTTGCACTCTGTTTTACGAGCCATTGGCGCCAAGGATATTAGCTTCCACGGCCTACGGCATACCCATGCTTCATATTTAATTTACAAGGGCGTATCCATTTACTACATTTCGTCCCGATTAGGGCACTCGAACTATTCAACCACGATCCGGGTTTACAGCCACATGCTGAAAGAAATGGAAAAAAAGGAGACCACCAAAGCCCTTGCGGCTCTAGCAGTCATGTAGGTTTTGGTGCACCAATCGGTTAAAAAATGCCTTTTGTGCACCAAATGTGCACAGTAATTTCATTTACTATCACGTTGGGTCATTCAAGAATGCCGTTAAATCAACGTTTCTGAGTGATAGAAAATGACTAAAAGTAATAAATATGACCCCACCCGGGCTCGAACCGGGATCATCCGCTTAGGAGGCGGGTGCCCTATCCAGTTGTGCTATGGGGCCAGCACAAGAACTATTTTCTCATGCCTGGTACTGCTTGTAAAGGTTGGCCTTAGTTTTGTTGTTGCCGCTTATGGCGCATTCCCTTCCGTTTGGAATGTTTATTTTTATGTTTCTTTTTTGCGGTCGGTTCAACAGGTGCGGCCGGCCGGGTGACGGTCCTCTCCGTTGGGGTCGATGATGTGGCAGGCACACCGCCAGCTGACACCCGTTTTGCTGTCACCGTTGGTGCTTGGTCCGTTGCCTCATTAGCTGCGACCAATTGGCGGTCTTGGTAAGCTATCGGAACTAGATTAAGGTCGGTCTTAACCAGTAGTCGTTTCAGATCACGAAAATCGTGGTCGTTCCCAAAATTGATGACTTGCCCCGGTTCGCCCATGCGGCCTGTTCGACCGGCACGGTGTGTATAACCGTTAGCAGTCGACGGTAAGTCATAATTAACCACGGCTGGTAGCTTAGCGATATCTAACCCTCGAGCGGCTACGTCAGTCGACAACAATAGCTTGATACGGCCCAATCTAAAATCCGTCAGTGCTTTTTGACGTTCTGTTTGTCGTTGGTTGGCCGTCAAAGTGGCCGCAGCAACGTGGTTATGGCGCAACCAACTGGCTGTTTTTTGCAAGCCAGCGACGTTGTCAAAAAAGACCAAGCCTTTAAACTGCTTCATTTCGGCCAACCGCCTGAGCATGACGTTTTTCTTTAAATTAGAAATCGTGAGCAACCCGTGACGGACCGCTCCTTGAGTTTGGTCAATAGCCCGAACATCGTAACGTGTCACGGGTTGGCCAAACCATTTTTCAAGCGATTCACCGGTCAGTTGTGGGGTTTCGGTTGCCGAGAAAAAGCCGAGCTGAACCTCGCCGGGGACAGCTTGCAAAATCCACCGAACCGTGTCGAAAGTCTCGCCCTCCAGCAGATCATCCGCCTCATCAATAATCACGGTTTTGACCCCAGCCACCTTAAGTCGTCGGTCATCAATTAAATTTTGAATCCGACCCGGTGTCCCCACAATTAAATCAGGATGCTTTTTAAGTTGCTCCATTTGTCGCTTAACGTTAGCCCCACCAGTGATCGCGGTCACCTTTAAGTTCACAAGGTCCGCAAACGTTCGCGCAACATTGGTGAGTTGCATCGCCAACTCCTGGGAGGGAGCCACAATCATGGCCTGGATGCCATCACCAGGCGTCATTTTCTCAAGCATGGGTAAGACAAACCCAAGCGTTTTGCCGGAACCCGTAGGTGCTAGGCCGAGCACGCTGTCCCCATCTAAGAGCGGCTGGTACACGGCTTCTTGAATGGGTGATAGTTGGCTAAACCCTAATTTTTCAAATCGTTGTTGAAACTCGGTTATCATGTGTGTCTCCATTCTATTTTTCGTCAGTAAAGACAATCTTACCAGATTGACGAAGGTTGAACAGCACTTTATTGACCTGAACACTCAGATTTAACCAACGTTGATAGTCACGGTGGTTGTCTGGATTATCCGGATCGTTAATAACCCGGGCAAAATCCAGGACTTCGGGCAACATCGGATTATCAGTCACTGGCTGGCTGATTGTTTGCTTTTCACCCGCTTCATCAAAGTAATCCACGTTGCTAATTTCCCCAGCATCGTCAATCACAATCGTGTCCTTGAGCCCGTACACCTCCGACACCATGTGGGAGTTCACAATCTTCCCAAAATTAAGTGTGACATCGTACTCGTCGTAACTTAAAACGGCCGTCCCCTTGCCATCAACGCGAGTGCGGATGAGTTGCGGATAATAGGCCACATCCTCAGGGACGCCGAACAGTGTCACTGCGTCATATACGGTATAAACGCCGAGATCTTGTAACGCCCCACCAGCAAAATGCCGTGAAAACACGTTGGGCTCTTCGCCTGCGAGCACGTTATCATACCGTGATGAGTACTTCATGTACGTCAATGTTGCCCCCTGAATGACGGGCATTTTTTTGATTTGAGCTTCAATGGCGTGGAAGTTCGGCGTATGAATGTTTCGAGCAGCTTCAAAGTATTTCAATTCGGGGTGCGTCTTCAACAACTCCATGATAGCTTCCATTTGGCGTTGGTTTTCAAATGCGGGTTTCTCAACAATGATATGCTTGCCGGCTTTGATTCCCATAACGGCCTGTTCATAATGAAGACTGTTAGGCGACGCAATGTATACAGTATTAAAGGTCCCGTTGTTAAAAAAATCATCTAGATTGCTAAAAAATTCCTGGGCACCGTTCTTTTGACCAAATGCCTCAGCGGTCTCTAATCGGCGAGAATAGACACTAGTTAATTCAAACTGTTCTGAGCTTGCGGCAGCTTCAACAAACTGTTGGGTAATCCAGTTTGTTCCAATAATTCCGAGTTTAATCATGGTCGTCCTCCTTAATTTGGCTTCACCTAATATGATAGCAGTTCCACGGCCCCGATGAAATGACGATTCACGTTATTTTTCCGGCGACCAACTAAGCGGTGCATTTGAATGGTACAATAATTTTAAAGAGACAGGAAACATTGTGCTTATTTTATGAATTTAGCCCATAAACGTGTTATATTACTGGAAAAAGGAGGGGCAGATTATGCGACGCAAGCGGTTAATTGAACATGGTAAATCGCTCTTATTCGGACTAGCCAAACGATCCGCCAAAAAGCAGCCTGCGCCAGCATCCCCGATGATCTTTGTTGGCTCCTGGACGCTTCATGCCAGTGATTCAAATCGTCATCACTCCCTACTGATTGGCCCGGACTTGACGGTCACCATCGATAACCACACCATTCCAGGCAACGTCGAAAAAGTGACGGCGAACGAACTGCTATTTTTGGATCGCTTTGGCTACCATCTCGCCGTCAAATGTAACGAGACACAACCAATTGAAATGTACGATGAAGCTGGCGAGATGACCTATACGATTGAGGGTCATAACAGTCCAACTGACCCGACTAATAATAAATAAACCCGTCATAACCAAAAAAGACAAGCCGTCAGCAAAATGCTGATGCTTGTCTTTTTAATTAACCCGATTGAGATACTGTTTCCACTGAACTTTGGTCCCGTTAAATACGGATAACGACACTGTTTGAGCTTGCCCATTAATCGTCATTTTCCCATCTGGATTGTATTCAATAAACCGAATCCGGCGACTGAGCTGGCCCGGGTTACTATCCGTAACCCACCGGCCATAGGCCCCTAATCCGCGCACCTTAACGGCCTGCCAGACCTTCTGTGAGCACCACACGATAACGGGGTGCCCGGTTGTCAGTCGGAGCTTATTAAGAAAGACCAATAAGCGGCGGCCGAGGTGGCGCTGGCTCACGACCTGAGCCGTATAGTCCCCATAAAAATCAACTTGAACCGCTATTGGCAAGTCACCAAGTCGGGTTCCGACAGCCTTTTTAAAATGGTCAAGTTGCGCCGTTGGCGTTGTCGAGAAACTGAAAAAATGGTCGACACCTAACTTCAACCTCGTCCCCTCCGCCCGATCATAGCCGCTTTGGAATTGGTCATCCGTGTAGGACGCGCCCGTTGTGGCTTTCAGGTATACAAAGGCGACATGCTGGTTAGCCAGCTGCTGAAAGTCCACAAAGCCGGCCTGCTGGTTCAAGGCAACACCGTGAATTGGAAACCGGCTCAAACGCACCTGTTTTTCGTGTTGCCAAAACAACCAGACCGAAAAAAATAACAGGATGACCGCTAAAATAATCAAGAATCGCGTCACCCAGTATCGACGGTGCATTTGTTGATACGTATTCGAGTAAATGGGTTGCACATCTCGCCGTTTCACGCTATTGTCCTCGCTTTACCAATCTGCCATTTATTCTACCATACTCTGCAAATCGGTAAAGTCACCTATGATTCAGGATTTCGCGTTTCATCAATGGCTTGGCGAACCCGGTGCATCACAGCTTCAGTCCGATGACTTAACTTAATAGCGACAATGGTAAATAAACTATCAATTAACGCGAGTTGAGCAATCAGCGTATAAATTCCATCCGAGCGTTGATTGACTTGATCGGCTAACGATAACAGCGCAATATCTGCTTTTTGTGCCAGCGAGGACCGCCCATAACTAGTAATCGCAATCACGGGCACGTGATTGCGCTTTAACTGGTTTAAAACCGTTAGTGTCTGCTGATTTTCTCCTGAATGAGAAATCATAATCGCGCAATCGTTTTTCGTTAGTTTGGCAGCCTGCATCAACTGGACGTCGTAGTCGGGATAATATTCACTATTAATAGAAGTCCGCAAGAACTTGTGATAACCGTCTAGCGCTGCGACCGATGATCCACCTAACCCGAAAAATGCCAGTTGATGGGCCCGTAATATCCACTCAACTGCTTCATCTAAAGTTTCCTCATGAAGAACCGCTTGAGTCGAAATCAAAGCATCAATCATGGCCTGAAAAGTTTTACGGGCCATGGTATTCATCGAGTCGTCCGGGTCAATTTTCTTAAAAATCGTACTTTGAGCACCATCTGCTTTCACGTTGGCAAGTTCCATGCTAAACTCACGGTAGTTAGTATAGCCAACTGTTTTTGCAAACCGCGAAATGGACGCCGTAGAAACACCAACCTTCTCGGCAAGTTCGTTGATGGTCAACTCGCTCACAGACTGGGGTTGGGCAAAAATATAATCGGCAATTTTTTGGTGCAATCGGCTCAGATTCGGATAATAAGAGCGAATGGTACTGATAGCTGAGCGTGCCACTTTAATAAGCCCCCTGTCACAAACTTAGTTCAATTCATCACCATTCTATGGCATTTGAAAAACTTTTACAAGATAATACTTGAAATGTGAAAATTTTTTTCATATAATTGGTTTTGTTTAAACTACATGGACAAGAAAGCGTTTACCTTAGATTTAAGAAAGGAAGTTTAAAAAATGGATTACATGATTGGTGTAGACATCGGAACAACCAGCGTCAAAACGGTATTGTTCGATGATAAGGGCCAGGTTAAGGGCTATTCCAATAACCTTTACCCCCTCTACCAAGACGTGCCTGATATGGCGGAAGAAGATCCTGAAGAAATCTTCTCAGCCATTGTCGACGGTTTGACCACCGTTTTACGAAAAGCTGATTTAAGGTCCGGCGAACTGAAAGGGGTTTCATTCTCAGCCGCCATGCACAGCTTAATTTTACTTGATGAGAATCATAAACCGCTGACTCGGGCTATTACATGGGCGGATAACCGGGCCGTGAAGTATGCCGACGAGCTCCGTGAAAACGGCGTTGGCAAGCAAATTTATGAAAAAACTGGGACCCCTATCCACCCGATGACGCCTTTCACTAAACTCATCTGGTTGCGAAATGAGCATCAAGATTTATTTAATCAAGCCAAATGGTTCGTTGGAATCAAGGAATACGTCATCTATAAACTCTTTGGCGAGTTAAAAGAAGACTACTCGATTGCCAACGCAACTGGGATGTTCAACATCTTTAATATGGATTGGGACCAACAGGCCCTCGACTTAGCTGGTGTCACTCGCGATCAGTTACCAGAATTGGTTGATACAACGGCTACCGTCAGCGGCATGAATGCGGATTATGCTAAGGTGATTGGCATTGACCCTAACACACCATTTGTGATGGGTGCTTCAGATGGTCCACTTGCTAACCTTGGCGTCAATGCCATTGATCCCGGGGTTGTCGCTGTGACGATTGGAACCTCAGGGGCCGTGCGAGTTGTCACTGACAAGCCGAAAATCGATCCAAAGGGCCGTGTCTTTTGTTACTACTTGGCACCAAACAAGTGGGTTGTGGGTGGCCCCGTTAATAACGGTGGGATTGTTTTCCGTTGGGTTCGCGATCAACTGTTTGCACCTGAAAAAATTACCGCTGAGCAACTCCAAGTCGATAGTTACGACTTATTAACGGAGATTGCCTCTAAGGTACCAGCTGGTTCTGATGGTCTCATTTTCCATCCGTTCCTCGGTGGTGAACGGGCACCGATCTGGGACGCTAATGCTCGTGGCTCGTTCTTTGGATTAACCAGAACACACACTCGCGCGCACATGGTTCGGGCTGCTCTTGAAGGCATTGTCTACAACCTGTACACCGTGATGATCGCCCTTGAAGAAGTGGTCGGTAAACCAAAGAGTATCCAGGCTACCGGTGGATTTGCCCGTTCGGCCCTTTGGCGCCAAATGTTAGCTGACATTTTTGAACAAGACGTCAACATTCCAGAAAGTGTTGAAGGTACGGCGCTTGGAGCTGCAGT
The DNA here is from genome assembly GCF_001433995.1 of Secundilactobacillus kimchicus JCM 15530. Classification (GTDB taxonomy): domain Bacteria; phylum Bacillota; class Bacilli; order Lactobacillales; family Lactobacillaceae; genus Secundilactobacillus; species Secundilactobacillus kimchicus. Next base: position 394,326 of record NZ_AZCX01000002.1, on the reverse strand, counting down.
ATTAGGCATGTATAGCCTTGGTGCTATTCAAGATCTCAGTGAAGTGAAAAACTTTGTCGGGGTGACAAACGTTCACAAGCCTAATCCTGAGACCTACGACGCTTATCGCGCCCTTGTTCCAATTTATATTCGCTTAAGTCGTCAATTACAGACTGAATATAAAGCAATTGCTGATTACCAACGCCAACATGAATCTAAAAAGGCTGAAAAGTAATCACTATTAACATTGTTTCCAAGCTTCTTAAAAATTAAAAAGGGTTTGTCTTAACTTGGAATACCGGAAACAGTTTTGTTTCCAAATCTATAAACGAAAGGGTTAAAATCATGGAACTACTTGCTCTAGTGATTGGTGTCATTTTCCTGTTGGTTTTAATTATTCAGTTTAAAATCAATACGTTTGTCTCACTGATCTTAACATCCGTGTTGACCGCTATTTTACTTGGTATGAACCTTTCCACGATCGCTTCAACGATTGAAACTGGGATTGGTAGCCAACTTGGTGAGTTATCACTTGTCTTTGGTTTTGGCGCGATGCTGGGTCGGTTAGTTGCCGACGCTGGTGGGGCCCACACCATTGCAACAACCTTGATTCAAAAGTTCGGTAAGAAACGGCTACAATTAGCTATTATGTTAGCCTCATTTATTATTGGGATCGCCCTCTTCTTCGAAGTTGGGATGGTTCTGCTGATTCCTATCGTCTTTGCCATCGCAGTTGAAGCCGGCGTCCCAATCTTGTATCTTGGGATTTCAATGGCAGCTGCGTTGTCTGTCACCCACGGGTTCTTGCCACCTCACCCGGCCCCAGTTGCGATCGCTCAAGTTTTGGGCGCTAACGACGGTAAAGTGCTCTTGTTTGGGTTAATTGTGGCAATTCCTTCTGCTTACGTGGCCGGCCCATTATTCACGAAATTAGCCCAAAAGTTCGCCCCATCGGCTTTCGCCCAAAAGGGTAACTTGAGTTCATTTGGTGAAATGAAGACCCCTGCTCCAGGTGAAGCACCCGGTTTTGGGATCTCAGTTTTGACATCGTTGATGCCCGTTATCTTAATGGCCATCACGACCGTTTACACCATGGTCCTTCACGGCGGTCACATGCCAAGCAAGAACCTATCCATCATGGATCAGATTGTTGCCCTCATTGGATCACCGTCGATGGCAATGTTGCTTTCTTTAATGTTTGCAATGTGGGCCATGGGCTGGAACCGGCACCGGTCAACTAAGCAAATTATGGATACCGTTGAAAATGCGGTTAAATCCATTGCCATGTTGCTGTTAGTTATTGGTGGTGGTGGTGCTTTCAAGAACGTGTTGATTGAAGGTGGCGTTGGTGATGAAGTTGCCAAATTATTCATTCATTCAAACTTCTCACCACTCATTTTAGGTTGGCTCGTTGCTGTGATCTTACGGGTTGCACTTGGTTCTGCAACCGTTGCTTCATTGACAGCTGCCGGAATCGTTGCGCCATTGATGGTTCAAGCAAATGTTGATCCTGCGTTGATGGTACTGGCAATCGGTGCTGGGTCACTGGCCGCTTCTCACGTTAACGATGCTGGTTTCTGGATGTTCCGGGAATACTTCGATTTGACGGTCAAGCAAACACTTTCGATCTGGACCGTGCTGGAGACGATCATCTCCATTGTCGGGATTCTCGTTGTCTTAATTTTGAATTTATTCTTCCACTAAACTATTTTTGTTTGAATAACCCTTCCCCCGCTGACAGCTAATTGTCGCGGGGGTTTTTGTTTGCTATAATAAATCGTTATTCAAAAAAGGAGTCCGGTCAGTTGAAGTCACAACCAAGTCTAAAACGCGAAATTGGATTATTCTCCGCCCTATCTACCGTGATGGGAACGGTCATTGGAGGCGGCGTATTTTTCAAGGTTGCTGCCGTTGTTGGCGCAACCCAATCAACGAGTCTAACATTACTTGCCTGGGTCTTAGGCGGCTTGTTAACGCTTTGTGGTGGGCTTTCCGCGGCGGAACTAGCAGCGGCCATCCCCAAAACCGGTGGGGCCATCAAATACCTAGAATACACTTACGGAAAGTTACCAGGGTTTCTCATGGGTTGGGCCCTGATTCTGGTCTATTATCCAGCTAATATTGCAGCCCTCTCAATTATTTTTTCGACTCAGGTCCTGAACCTGTTTAACTTATCGGCCATTTGGCACATTCCGATTGCCGTTGCGTGCGCCGCCAGTCTAGCAGGACTGAACTTCTTAGGGGCTCGAGTCGGTGGTGCTTTCCAATCCATTGCCCTCATTTTTAAGCTCATTCCCCTCGCCATTATTGTCATTTTCGGGTTGCTCGCACCCAGCAACGTGGCAGTTAGTCTTTGGCCCGTTTCGGCTGGTGCTCACCTCGACTTCTGGCACGCCTTCAGTAGTGGGTTACTTGCCACGATGTTTGCCTACGATGGTTGGATCAGTATTGGTAATATTGCAGGCGAAATGAAATCCCCTGAAAAAGACCTCCCCAAAGCCATCATTGGTGGTCTCACTTTAATTACCCTGATCTATGCTATCGTTAACTTTGTTTTTCTTAAAACGTTACCGTTGGACCAATTAGCTGGTAATCAAAATGCCGCCTCCCAGGCGGCTCAAGTCATCTTCGGACCAGCAGGTGGCAAACTGGTCACAGTGGGCATATTAATTTCAGTCTACGGCGCGATTAACGGCTACACCCTGACTGGGATGCGCATTCCCTTTGCTATGGCTAGTGAGGATGCACTCCCCTTCAGTCAACAACTGAAGAAGCTGTCACCGCACACATACGTCCCTTACTTCGCCGGCCTCGTCCAATTAGGAATCTCTCTGTTAATGATTTTTATGGGGTCGTTTGACACCTTAACGGACATGTTGGTTTTCGTCATGTGGATTTTCAATGTCATGTTGTTTGTGGCCTTGTTTGTGCTCCGGCGGCGAGAGCCTCAATTAAAGCGCCCTTATCGCGTGCCGGGCTATCCCATCATTCCCATTATCGCCATCATTGGTGGCCTGTTTATCGTTGTGGTCACCATTGTGACCCAAACTGGCCTAGCGCTGGTGGGAGTTGGTTTGACCTTACTCGGAATTCCCGTTTATTACGGTCATCGCTATCGAAACTAACAAAAAACCATGGTCTACTCAGATGCCGAGTAGACCATGGTTTTTATCGTGTTGTTGGAACTGGAAGATCCGGAAAGAGTCGTTTTAAGTAGGTTGTCGCGTCCTCTTCGGGCAAGAAATCAACGGAAACCACTTGGGTCATCCCGTCAAATGTCATCATTAACATACTCTCGCCATTTTCATCGCGGACTTCATAGTAACGAACACCCAGCTGAACCGCCCTAAAAATCAGCTCCTGGGCTCGCACCGACAGCCGTGAAAAGACTGGTAGTAAATCCGCTGCCCCCGTTCGTTCAGCCTTCAGTTGCGCTGCACGGGTGACACCATATTCCATCAGACTGCCGTTTTTGATGTGTTTTGTCAATTTGGCCGCCGGTGTTAATTCAGGATGTGTCATGACTTCACTAAAGTCATCGAGGGCTGTTAACTGTTCGCTGTGAGCAGCCAACTTCACCGCCAAATCATGGAGCTCATCAAAAATTTGCCGTCCCTGTTGTTCCGCAATCGTATGGCTAGTCGGGGCCTCTAGTGCGACCTGATTATTCAAACGTTCAGCCGCCTGTAAGTCTGCTTCAAGCGTCGACCCAGTCACCGGTGTGACCATTAAATATAAAAAGTATATTTTCAAAAAATTCAGTGCATGGCGACTAACACCATTTGACGTATATGGCGTGTTATCAAAAACCCGGAACTCCAGGTATTTGATCCCTCGAGTCAGATAATCCGGCAGCGCTTTTTGACCCCGAAAACGAACGGGGCCGTAAAATTCGGCTTGTGAATACAACACGCCGGCGGCCACTTGTTTTTCAAGCGTCTCGATAAAGGCTGGCAAGGACTGATAAATACCGGCACCGACACCGTCAGCCGGCTGATTCGAATACCCATACTGACTGTTGCGAAGACTTCTAGCAGGTCCGGAGAGTGGTGCGGTCCCCATACTCTCAAAGTAACCCTTTTCGGCAACCGGTGAAGCGCCAAATAAATACGTTAACAGCCATCGATTTAAGACCATGTTTTGGGCTAGCTGGAAATAGAGGGCATTTTTAAAAGCGGTCACGTGGTCGAACTGATCTTGATAGTGACCAAATAATCGATTAATCACCGGATCTGGCAAGTTAAAGTTAATATGCACACCCGTCACGATTTTTCGGTCAACACCGTACTTTTTAGTCAAATAGTCTCGGTACGCCCGGTAAGCCGGTCGGCCAAAATGAGATTTAATGGTCTCTCGATCGGCTTCACTCACTGCAGGTGGCATACTCAATGGCCAGATTCGGTCGTCTCCCTCGAGGGTCCGAAATAAGACGGTTTGGAGGGTATCAAGTTGATCCAAAACGCCGCTAATATTAGGGTTGGGGTCCGTAATCAACTCCGTTTGGCTTTCGCCAAAATCGGATTGCACGTACGGATGAAACGTCCGGGAACCCAATGCTGTGGGATGCGGTCGGGTGCTTACCCGGCCGGCTTTATCAATTCGGTTTTCTTCTATCTCAATTCCAATTAGGCTATGAAAGAGTTGCTCAGACACGCCTTCTTGTTGAATAACACCCAGTAGGTTTTCTAGCATGCGCCCTGCCCCTTACCATTAAAATTACTTTAATTATACATTAAAGCAAATGGTGAAACAACGCTGATGCTTTAAAGATTAGCCAACGCTAACCGTCACTGATTAGGCGACATTTCTGACTTCTCCGCCTGATTAGCTTGAATAATTGCTAAGAATTGTGCCCCATACTTCGCCAATTTACTTTCACCAATTCCCTTAACGGTTAACATTTCCGTCTCAGTTTGTGGCATAACAGCACACATATCTCGAAGGGTCTTATCAGAAAAAATAACAAAAGGCGGGACACCTTGCTCACTGGCAAGGCTCAACCGTAACTGTCGGAGTTGTTCAAACAACGCATCATTAACCGGCAAGCTCTTAGTCGCCTTGAGGGCTGTTTTACGAAAGACCTGTTGCTGGCCTTGCAAGACTTCAAGTCCAAGGGCCGAAACGCGCAACGTAGGGTATTGGCCGCCAGAGGCCTGCAGATAACCAGCGGCGGTTAAATAATCAATGAGACCCACGACCGCCTTTTGAGACTGGCCTTTCATTAACCCATACGTTGAGAGCCGGTCAAATTGAAACTGTTTAATTCGGGCGACTTGGGATCCCACTAATACTTGAGCCACAAGCCCTTTACCAAACCGTTCGTTCATCCGCCGAACACAGGATAACACCTTTTGCGTGTCGACTGTAATATCTTGCAATTCACGGGTATCTAAACAGTTGCTGCAACGACCGCAGGCTTCTCCCACATCGCCAAAGTAACTCAAAATGAACGTTTGAAGGCATTCTTCCGTATTCGCGTACTGACTCATCAACTGTAGCTTTTCATATTCTCGCTTTTTGCCAGCTTCATCACGCTCAGACTGATCAATTAAAAAATGTTGAATCGCGACGTCAGCCAATTTAAAGAGCAAAATTGCTTCACTGGGTAACCCGTCTCGACCTGCCCGACCAGCTTCTTGATAATAGGCCTCCAATGAACCTGGCACTTGATCGTGAATGACAAATCGAACGTTGCTCTTATCAATTCCCATCCCAAAAGCGTTCGTCGCAACCATCACACTGGCACGATCATACAAAAAATCATCCTGATTGGCCTGCCGTTCTTCTTTAGAGAGACCGCCATGGTAGAGCGCCACTTTAACATGATGTTTTTTCAATAGATGATAGACACGTTCAACTTCTTTTCGCGTACTGGCATAGATGATACCCGCCTGATCCGCATTTAGCCGCACATAATCTAATAGGTAGCGATCACTATCCTGGTCCTTGACCACCTTAAAGGCAAGATTATCGCGTTCAAATCCAGTTTTAACTTCGTTATTAATCCCCAATCGCTGTTTGATATCCCGGGCAACTTGAGGCGTCGCAGTAGCCGTCAACGCCACCACTGTCGGCTGACTAGGTAGCCGCTTCAAATTATCTGTTAGTGTCAAATAACTTGGCCGAAAATCGTGGCCCCATTGGGAAATACAATGGGCTTCGTCAATTGCGACCAGGTCAATGGGTAACGTCGCCAATTGGTCAAACGCTTCTGAATCCAACCGTTCAGGTGACACATAGAGAAGCTTAATTCGCCCCGCCTGAAGGACTTCAAATCGATCTCGCATTTCTGAGTAGTCCAAAGTGCTATTAATAAACGTCGCTGGAATGTCGTTATCGTTTAACGCATCTACTTGATCTTTCATAAGCGAAATCAGGGGCGAAACCACCAGCGTGACCCCCGCCATTAACATTGCTGGAATCTGGTAACACAGTGACTTCCCACCCCCTGTTGGCATAATCGTTAACACGTTTTGGCCCGCCAAGAGATCATCGATGACTTCTTTTTGACCAGATCGAAACTGATCATATCCAAATTTAGTTTTTAATAATGTTTCTGGGGTCATAGAACCGTCCTTTGTAAACTGAGATGTCTTTCTTAAGTATTATACGTAGAATGGCCTGACTTTTCATCGAAATCCTTAAATTTCAGGGTCAAACTACTGAACTAATTAAAAAATCCTCCAGGCCAATGACCTGTCGGATTTAATAAAGACCACTTAGTCGCGTTCCAACAACGTAACACTTTCAATATGCGGCGTTTGTGGAAATTGGTCCACCGGCTGAATCGGACCAACCACGTGGTAACCACGTTCAGCGAACCGTTGAATATCCCGGACCAAAGTGGAAGGATTACAACTGACATAAACGACCCGTTTAGGCGCCATTTGAGTGGCGCTTTCAATCAGTGTCTCGTCTAATCCTTTTCGTGGTGGATCGACCACGATGACATCGGGTTTCATGCCCATTTCTTGCCACTTGCTCATTTGATACTCAGCTTTATTAGCCACGAACTCAACGTTGTCTAAATGGTTTAACTTTGCGTTCCGCTTTGCGTCCGCAACGGCATCGCTAACCACTTCAACCCCAAACACATCACCTGCATGCCGAGCCATGGCCAACGAAATGGTTCCAATCCCACAGTAGGCATCAATGACAACATCCCGATCGGACAGCTGTGCCTTATCAATCGCAATTTGGTACAACTTCTCGGTCTGCTGTGGATTAACTTGATAAAATGACTGTGCTGAGATGGCAAATTGATTGCCAAGTAATTTATCAAAAATAACGTCTTCGCCGTAGATTGTCTTCGTTACTGGTCCCATGATCACGTTTGTCGCCCGGTTATTGACGTTGTGAACGATGCTTTTAACGTGCGGTAATTGTGCCGTAATCCCCTTGATCAAATCCTGAGCATGAGGTAGCGTCTTGCTGTTGGTAATGAAACCAATCATCATGTCATCACTGTAATAACCCTGACGGACCATGATGTTTCGAATTATCCCTGACTGATCAGCTTCATTGTATGGGGCCAACCCATATTCCCTGAGAAGATCGCGAACCACAATAATTGCTTGATCAATCCGGGCATCTTGGATGTAATAGTCCTCTAACGGCACTAAATCGTGAGAATGTTGCCGATAAAATCCCGTTTCCAACTGACCGTTGACCAACCGAACCGGGATTTGGGCTTTATTCCGATACTGGTATGGTTTTTCCATTCCCAGCGTTTCTGACACTTCAATATCCAACTTCGCTTTAGCCAGTAAAGACTCAATCTGGTGCTGTTTAAAAACCAATTGAGCGGCGTACGTCATGTGTTGTAACGGCGCAATCCCCGCTTGAGCCAGTCGACGATCCTCTTTTTTGACTTCAACCCGGTCTGGCGATGTTGTCTCTCGTTCAAGGCAACGTGCGTAGCCAAAGTTTTTACCCGCTTTTGTGACCACGGCCTTGATGGTTTCACCCGGTAGCGCATCCGCCACAAAAAGTGGGTAACGGTCGACTTTTAAGACACCAAGCCCTTCGTATGTGAGGTCTTCGATTGTGCCTTCGATTGTTTGGTTCTTTGTTACAGGTGCTGAAATTTTCATTAGTTCTCCTTAATCTGAAAAAGGGTTTAACTGCACTACGTATCATACAGCAAAACCCTTCAAAAGAACACCATTACTCTTCGTTAATGCTATCTGGTCGCTGGTCGGCAGGAAGTTCCTTGACCCCTTCAACAAACCGACGCTCAGCCTCAAGAAGCTCCTGGGCTTCAGTTTCAACCGCATTATCCGGAATCGCATCCAAGTTGGCGTAAAATTCAATGTGTTGTTTCAAGTTCTTAAACGTCATTGGGGCATCGCCGCCGTATTCACCGTCTAAGTTAATCATAATCCGTGAACCATCCTGTGGTTTAACAGTAACAGTTGACACTTTCCGATAAATAATTCGGGGATCTTTAACGTGTCGACCACCATTTAGCACTAACGTAATCAAATGTAAGATCTCAACCATGTTGCTGGTTTTCACAATAATCATCGTAAATTTACCGTCGTTTAGTGAGGCGTCCGGCACAATTTGTTCTAGGCCACCAATCGAATTGGTGAGGGCCAAGAAAAACATCGACGCCTTCCCCGAATAAGTCTCTGAATCGTACTTCAAATCCATGTTGAACGGTCGAATTTGTGGCAGTAATTCGGCGCCCTTAACAAGGTAGGCCAGGTAGCCAAATAGCGATTTGAATTCTGAGGGCACATCATAGGTCAATTCGGTTAGCCGTCCGCCCCCTGCAATGTTGACGAAGTACGTCTCTCCCGCCTGGCCAATGTCCATCTTAATCGTTTGTTGTTTCAACACCACTTTAGCCGCTTCCAACGGATCTTCTCTCGGAATATGAAGGGCTCTCGCATAGTCATTCGTTGTCCCGGCTGGAATAACCGCCATCTTAGGCCGTTTCTTCAGGCCAGCAATGCCGTTGACCACTTGATTAATCGTCCCGTCGCCGCCGGCTGCGACAACTAGATCGAACCCGTCCCGCGCTGCCCGATTCGCTTCATTGGCAGCGGAGTCAGGGTCGGCAGTCGTCGCAAAGGCACTTGTTTCGTAACCTGCTTGTTCAAATACGTTTAAGATTTCGATCATATCCTTCTTCAAAGCTTCACGCCCCGAAGTTGGGTTGTAGATTACTCGCGCACGTTTACGCATATCCTGCCGCCACCATTCCGCTTATTTTTTCAGTGAAGCCATCAAAAGTTGGTTAACCACTTTCGGATTTGCCTTACCGTGGGTTTGTTTCATAATTTGGCCCACAAGGAAGCCAACTGCCCGGTCTTTACCATTGTTAAAGTCTTCAACGGACTGTTGGTTGTCAGCTAAGACCCCATCAATAATTGGCTGGAGTTGAGCTGGGTCGGATAATTGAACCAGTCCTTTTTCTTCAACAAACGCCTTGGGTTCTTGACCTTCTGTAATGGCCTTAAAGACTTTCTTGGCCATCTTCGTTGAGATCGTCCCATCATTGATCAAGTTGATCATTCCGGCCAAGTTAGCAGGCGTTAAATCCGTATCCTGCAAATCAACTTGTTTGTCATTCAAAAAGGCATTGACGTCACCTTGCAGGTAGTTAGCTGCCATCTTAGGGTCAGCGCCCAATGCAACGGTTTCGTCAAAGAAATCTGACATTTCTTTGGTTTGTGTCAAAACCATAGCATCGTAGTCCGTGATGCCTAGCTCATTGACGTAACGGTCACGCCGCTTACCTGGCATCTCGGGCATACTAGCGTTAATGTCGTTAATCCAGTCATCCGAAATTTGCAAGGCCGGTAGATCCGGTTCTGGGAAGTAACGGTAGTCATCAGAACCTTCCTTGACCCGCATCAAAATCGTCTGACCGCTAGCTTCATCATAGCGCCGAGTTTCTTGTTGGATCTCACCGCCAGACATTAACACCCGTTGTTGCCGCTGTTCTTCGAAAGCCAATCCCTTTCGAACATAGTTAAAGGAGTTCAAGTTCTTCAACTCAGTTTTTGTCCCAAATTCAGTTTGTCCAACCGGTCGCACCGAAATGTTAACGTCAACCCGCATGGATCCTTCTTCCATTTTCACGTCAGAAATGCCCGTAAATTGAATCCGTTGTCTTAACGCTTCTAGATAAGCATATGCTTCGTCAGGCGATGCAATTTCTGGCTTCGACACAATTTCAATTAGTGGCGTGCCTTGACGGTTCAGATCCACGTATGAATAGTCGCGTTCATGGGTGTTTTTCCCGGCATCTTCTTCAATATGCATTTCAGCGATACCGATTTTCTTCTTGGTACCATCAACGTCAACTTCAATCCACCCATCGTGGGCAAGTGGCTTATCAGATTGAGAAATCTGGTAGGCTTTGGGATTATCCGGATAGAAGTAATTTTTTCGGTCGAAGTGAGTCTGTTGTTCGACTTTAGCGTGCAGCGCTAAAGCTGCCTTAATGCCGCTTTCGACAACCCCTTTGTTCGTCGTTGGCAATACCCCGGGGTACCCCCAATCAATAACGTTAGTGTTAGCGTTTGGATCGTCCCCAAATTCAACGGGAGACGGACTGAAAATCTTTGAATTTGTTTTAAGTTCAACGTGGACTTCCAAGCCAATCGTTGTTTCAAAGTTCATTATGCTTGCCCCCCTAAACTTGGTGTCTGGTTGTGATAATCGGTTGCTTGTTCAAAGACATAGCCTGCTTTATACAGCGTGCTTTCGTCAAATGGCCGGCCAATTAGCTGCATCCCAACCGGTAATCCAGCTACTTGTCCAGCTGGCAATGATAATCCTGGTAATCCAGCCAAATTAACCGGAATTGTTAAAATATCATTCATGTACATCGTCATCGGATCCGAAATCTCGTCACCAATCTTGAAAGCCGTGGTTGGCGTAACCGGTCCCATAATAAAATCGTGATCCTTCAAAACTGCCTTGAAATCGTCAATAATAAGCGTCCGAACCTGAGCGGCTTTCTTAAAGTAGGCATCGTAAAAACCGGCTGAAAGTGAGAACGTTCCCAGCATAATGCGCCGCTTAACTTCGTCGCCAAATCCCTCTGACCGCGATTTCACGTACACGTCTTCCAAGTTAGTGACGTCGTCAGCACGGTAACCATAACGAATACCATCAAACCGTTGCAAGTTAGACGAAGCCTCAGATGACGCGATGATGTAATAAGCAGCGACGCCATACTTGTTATGTGGCAGTGAGACTTCTTCAACGGTTGCTCCTAGTTCCCGGTATTTATCGGCTGCGGCCAAAATGGCAGCTTTGACACCTTCATCGACCCCCTCACCGAGAAATTCAGTTGGTAACCCAATCTTCATCCCCTTAACAGAAGTGGTGTCGTTTAATTCGGCTGCAAAATCTGGAACTTCTTGAGTTGACGAGGTTAAATCGTGGCCGTCATGACCGGCCAATGCAGATAACAATGTGGCATTATCTTTAACCGTCCGCGTCATGGGTCCAATTTCATCCAAACTTGAAGCGAAGGCGATAAGACCCCACCGTGAGATTCGACCGTAAGTTGGCTTCATCCCAACAATGCCGTTAAACGCAGCAGGTTGTCGAATAGAACCACCAGTATCAGAACCGAGAGCTGCGATCACTTGACCAGAGGCAACGGCGGCCGCTGAACCACCTGAGGAGCCACCTGGTACTCGGTCTTGATCCCAGGCGTTTTTAGTAATCTTAAAGGCTGAATTTTCAGTCGAACCACCCATAGCAAACTCGTCCATGTTGGTTTTCCCAACATTAACCGTGCCTAGTGCCGCTAACTTTTCAACAACTGTGGCGTCGTAAATAGGCTTGAAATTTTCGAGCATTTTAGATGCGGCAGTCGTTGTGAGCCCCTTTGTTACAATGTTGTCTTTGATTGCTAATGGAATACCTGACAAGACGTTATCGGCGTCCACCCCGGCAGCATCGATTTCAGCTGCTTTTTTGAGGGCGGCTTCCTTGTTCAGCGCTAAGAATGCACCGATCTTTGGGTCGGTTTTATCAATATTGTCAAAAGTTTGTTGAACCAAATCGACCACTGTGATTTTTTTGTTTAAAAGATCATCGTGTAGTGTGGCGAGGTCTTTTCCAAAGTAGTTCATGGGTATTATTCATCCTCGCTTTCGTCAATGATGGCCGGAACCTTAATATAGCCATTTTCGGATTCTGGCGCGTTTGCTAGCAATGCACCACGCTGGCCCCAGTTGTCCGCTACGTCTTCACGCATGACGTTCAATTGATCGCTAACGGAAGATGTTGGTTCGATGTTATCAGTCTTAACTTCATCAAGGGTTTCAAATAAACCGATGATGTCGTCTAGTTGTTTTGTAAAGTAATCCACCTGGTTGTCTTTAAGCTCAAGTTTTGCCAAACCGGCAACGTGTTTTACCTGATCCTGATCAATTCGACTTGCCATCAAGTTTCCCTCTTTCACAAGATATTGTCATGGGCGTTGAATCATGGTCTGTTTTCAACGCTACACAAAAACAGTTTACCACATAAAAAGGGCCATTTCTGCCCCTTTTTGAACTCCAAATTAACTTTAGTAACTATTGAAAACATGCGATGTGAATCGCTTTTCGTTTGCTGAACGACTCAGATAACTCTGAACGCCATCAGCCGATTTCACAAGAATGTCGATGGGCGCATTTGCAGGCAGATACTTCTGGGCCGCTTGCTGCAGATACTGGGTAAAACTGATAATTTCAGTTTGACTGTAGAACTGAGTCGTGATGTTCACGTTCATCCCCGTCAACTTTTTATCAGTATACTGAGCTTGAGCAGTCACCCCACTCAGATTAGGAAAGAAGCTTTGAACCTGGGTCTTGAAGTTTTCAAATGATCCAGAGTCGTTACTGTTCCCGGTGTTCGAACTACCGGAAGAAGGTGGATAGACGTAGTTCGCTTGGCTAATGGACGTCCATGATCCCACCTTTGTTGTACCAGCCTTGTTGGTTGAATATGCAAAAAATGTTCCCCCCACTAAGCTGTCATTGGAAGCTTGGCGGTACAGGGCAATCGTAATCGGCACATTTTTTAGTGCCGCCCGTTTTCTTAGTCGTGCTAACACTGTATTGGCAATGGCCTGACCCTGTTTTTGAGCCTCCGCCTTACTGATTTTAGTCTCGTACGTCGCCCCAAACTTCACCTTAGTGTAATAATCAACCGAGTTCAAACCAAGACCAATCGTGACGCCTGAAAGTTTGAGATTCTTACCGTTTTGGGTCATGTAGTCCTGCTCTTCAAGTTGTTGCAGGTAAATTGGGTTCCGTTTTGTTGGACTGGTTGAACCGTTATCCTTGGGGTTTAACCCCGTTGGATTACTTTTAGATTGTCGACCCAACCAATCTTGAACGGTGCTGGTTGAGAGCAACTGTCCTTCTCGGAAAATGTACTTGTCAGGTGAAAAGACTCGTTTTGAGACCGTTAGGAGCCCGTTTTCAAAGCTTTTAAGATTGTATTGATTATCATTTTGTGAGACGTTGACACCCCGAGACTTACTCGTGACATAGCGGCCATTTTGGATGACGCCTTGATAATCACCCGATTCCGCTTTTCCCGTCAGAGTGGTCGACTTACTTGATGACTCGCCCCCCGTCGACATTGAACTGCCACCCAGGTTACCACAGGCACTGAGCACCAGCACCATTAGGGCGAGGGCCACCATCGTTTTAATTTTTTTCATCCGTGTTTCCTCCATCAGCCGATTCAGCCGTCATTTCTTGTGCAAACCGGGTTTCGTCCCAGACTTCAATGGATAAGGATTCAGCTTTTGATAGCTTACTTCCTGCGTCCGAGCCAGCTACAACCAGGTCCGTCTTAGCACTAACGCTACCCGTAACCGTTGCGCCTTGGCTTTCTAACCAAGCCGTTGCCTGGGGCCGCGACATCGTCCTTAACTTACCGGTTAAGACCACCCGTTTGCCGTTGAAGAAACCGTCTTCGGGGGCGTCTGCAGCACTGGCAGCTGTGAACGTCATATTGACGCCTTGAGCTTGTAATTCGGCAATCAGTTGAGTTGACTCCGGCATCGCCATATAAGTGGCGACACTGTCAGCAATCGTTGGGCCCACAGCGTCAATGTTAGCAATCTCTTCGCTCGACGCCGTCACAATGGCAGCCATCGAACCAAAGTGCTCAGCAATGACCCGGGCCGCTTTAGCGCCAACATGGCGAATCCCTAAACCAAATAATAAGCGCTCTGACGAATTTTGACGACTGTTATCAATGGCTGACAGTAGGTTTGTCGCCGATTTTTCACCAAATTTGTCAAGTGTCATTAATTGGTCTAACTGGAGCTTATAGAGGTCCGAAACATCGGCTACCAACTGCTTATCGAACAATTGAGCAATAATCCGGGGACCTAACCCATCAATGTTCATCGCATTGCGTGACGCAAAGTGATTCACCTGTTCTGCCAGCTGAGCTGGACACCGTGGATTAATGCAGCGCAGAGCCACCTCGTCGTCTAAGTGCACGAGCTCGGCGCCACAAGATGGACAATGGGTTGGAATCACATACGGTTGTGTCGAGTCATCCCGGAGCGCTTTTACGTAATTTGATATTTCTGGAATGATGTCGCCCGCTTTATGAAGCATCACGGTATCCCCGATCCGAATGTCTTTTTCCGTCAGGTAGTCCGGATTGTGTAACGATGCTCTCGCCACCGTTGTCCCTGCTAATTGCACGGGATTCATAATTGCTGTTGGTGTGACAACTCCCGTCCGACCAACCGTCCACTCAATATCCAAGACCTTCGTTTGGGCCTCTTCAGGCGGGAACTTGTATGCAATAGCCCACCGCGGAACTTTAACCGTCGCACCCATTTCGTGTTGCAGTGGTAACGAATTGGCCTTAATGACAATGCCGTCAATCCCGTACGACAGTGCGTCCCGCTGCCCAGTGTAGTCGTCCACGTAATCGTAAACTTCAGCCATCGTCGTCGCCACTCGGTTGGTTGGGTTTGTTGTGAACCCAAGCTCCGCTAATTCGGTCAGTAAACCACTTTGCGTTCTCGTTGTTAACGGTGTGTAATCGGCCACATTATACATAAACGTACTGAGTTTTCGGGAAGCCGTGACCCGCGGGTCTAACTGCCGCAGACTACCAGCCGCGGCATTTCGCGGGTTAGCAAATACCGGTTTTCCTTCAGCATCCCGCCGTTCATTAAGTTCAATAAACGACGCTTTAGGCATGTAACATTCTCCTCGAACATCGATGGTCAGCGGCCGACTCAACTTTTGGGGAATGGACGGAATCGTTTTTAAGTTCTGGGTGATATCTTCACCAATTACCCCGTTGCCTCGAGTCGAGCCCTGAACCAACTCGCCGGCCACGTAACGCAGCGAAATAGCCAGACCGTCAATTTTTAACTCACAGTTGTAAGGGACCGGCTCACCTACCGCCTCACGGACCCGGGCATCAAATTCCGCCAGCTCGTCGCGAGAAAAAACATCGCCTAACGACAACATCGGAATCTCGTGAGTCACCTTTGAGAACTCGGTCAAGGCTGTCCCCCCAACATTTTGAGTTGGTGAGTCAGCTGTTACCAGATCCGGATACTTGGTCTCAATCGCAACCAGCTTGGCATATTCTCGATCATATACCGAATCTTCAACTTCAGGTGCATCACTGGTATAGTATGCTGCTCCCCAAGCTGTTAGCTTGGGCCGTAATTCGCTGGCCAGTTTTTCGGCTTCTGCTTTTGTTAACCCATCTATTGACTGATTAGCCATGACGCTGTCATCCTCCGTTTATACTTCGACTCGTGTGATAGGGGCAAACGCTGCTAAAAGCCGTTTGACGCCCTCCTTTGGAAATGCAATGTCTAGTTCGGTATCTTCACCCGTTCCGCTAACTTTCACAACCGTCCCAATGCCCCACTTTTTGTGGCTGACTTTATCACCGGATTGCCAACGGACCTTTTCCGCGCCAGTCCCCGACACGGTTGAGACGGTCGATTTTGTGCCCCGTGGTTGGTAAGTCGTCGCTGTCGCCGATGCCGTTCGCCGATCAAATGGCGTTTTGAGCGTTTCTTGCTTCTGACCACCACTCTGCTGGTTCAAACTGTGAATCAGGCTGGCATCGATTTCGTCAATAAACCGTGATTCTGGATTACGTTGGACCCGACCATATAGCATCCGTGAAAAGGCATTGGTCATAAATAACCGTTTTTGGGCTCGGGTAATCCCAACGTACGCTAACCGCCGCTCTTCCTCTAATTCGTCACTTTCAGCAGCGGCTCGACTGAGTGGGAAAATACCTTCTTCTAATCCAATCAAATAGACGACTGGAAATTCCAACCCCTTAGCAGCATGAAGGGTCATCAACGTCACTTGTGCTGGATTTTCGTCAACGTCATCCTGATCAGAAACGAGGGCTAAATCAGCCAAAAAATCCACAACTCGGTTGTTTGAATCACTCTCTTCGACATCGTAGTGGTCGTCAAACTGCTTGGTGACAGACAAAAATTCCTCAATGTTTTCAATTCGGGTTTCGGCTTCTAAACTGCGCGAAGCCTTTAAGTTCGCCATGTAACCAGTCGTATCTAATATCTGTTCGGCCAACTCAGTAACTGTACTGTGAGCCGCCACTTCTTGAAGTTTATCAATTGTCGTCGCAAACCCACTGATGGCCCCACGAGCACGCCCTGAAATCTCGTTGGCCACGTCAACGTTCTTGGCAGCATCAAGTTCTGACCAGCCATTTTCGTCGGCAAACCCGCGGAGCTTTTCAAGACTCCCCGAACCGATCCCTCGTTTGGGCTCATTGATCACCCGTTCAAGACTAATTGCATCGGCAGGGTTAGCAATGAGCGTTAAGTATGCGAGTAGATCCCGGATTTCTTTTCGGTCGTAGAATTTGTGCCCACCCACGATCGTATACGGGACATTAGCTTTAACGAGCGTTTCTTCCATGACCCGAGATTGCGCGTTAGTTCGGTACAGAATGGCAAAATCCCCGTAACCGAAATGCTGGGATTGCATCAATTCCTGAATTGAACTCACGACAAACCTGGCCTCGTCATTTTCATTTTGACCGCGGTAATACGAAATCTGCGGACCATCATTGTTTTCGGTCCAAAGGTTTTTATCCCGGCGGTACGAGTTATTTTGAATCACTTGATTGGCCGCATCCAAAATGGTTTTGGTTGACCGATAGTTTTGTTCAAGCATGGTCACGTGAGCGTCCGGATAATCCCGTTCAAAGTTCATGATGTTTTCCATGTTGGCACCCCGCCAACCATAAATACTCTGATCGGCATCCCCAACAACGCACAGGTTTCGGTTTTTCTTAGCTAACATGTTAACCAACGTGTATTGCGCATCGTTAGTATCCTGGTATTCGTCCACATGAATGTACTGAAACTTATCTTGGTATTGTTCCAACACACTTGGTTCCTGCTGAAAGAGTTGGATGGTCAACATAATCAGATCATCAAAGTCCATGGCCTGATTTCGCTGTAACCCCTGTTGGTAAGCCTCATAGGCCTTAGCAGTGATATCTTCAAATAATGAGCCTGCTGATTCTGCAAGTGCCTTAGGCGTTTTGAGATCATTTTTGGCTGATGAAATTGCACTTAAAATGGCTCGCGGTTCAAACTTTTTGGAGTCGACATTCAACTCTGCCAAGACCCGCTTCATAAGTGTTCGTTGATCCCCAGTATCAGCAATGGTGAACGCCCGATTATACCCGATTTTATCAGCATGCTGGCGTAGAATACGCACACAGAGCGCATGGAAAGTCGAGGCCCAGACATCGTTTCCTTCGGGACCGAGCAGTTTCACGATTCGCTCACGCATCTCCCGGGCAGCCTTATTGGTAAAAGTGATGGCTAAAACGTGCCAGGGCATGACCCCTTTTTCTATTAGATAGGCAATCCGGTGAGTTAACACCCGCGTCTTACCGCTTCCGGCGCCAGCCATGATCAATAGTGGCCCCTCGGTCTGTAACACGGCCTCTTGTTGTTTGTTATTGAGTGATGACAGTAAGCTATTTTCAGCCAAGTGAACTCCAATCCTCTCTATCTCATAATCGTCTCTAATTATAGCAAAAATCCCACCGACTTGCGTCCATCAATGAGAACGTTTGTTTTTTCTTAAGTAGCTGTTTGTTTGCTAGTTGACCGCGCAAAAATGGTCGGTGAACCCGGCTCACCGACCATTTTAAACAATTAACGACTAGGCTTCAGCGTCCGTTTCTGACCGCCAAATCCCCGTATCTTCAAGTTGATCAATTAGTTTTGCAACGTTAGGCCCCTGTAAGATAACGTTCCCAGCTGGCCGCTTGCCCGTTGGTAGGTTCCGAGGTGGCAACCGGTAGTATGTGAAGTGCCAGTTTGCTTTGAGCACCCATTGCGTCCGCAAAGCACCAAGTTGACTCTCATTAAAAATTCCCATTGCTGTAGGTAATGTTATGTTGGGCTCACTTAGGGGTAACCCGGCGACTGCTCGCAAGTGCTGTTCGTACTGGGTAACTGTCGTGGCCCGATCAAAAATCCGGCCTGCTGGGCCAAAGGTCGGAACGATTTGTTTGACGTACAAACTACCTGCGTCGGTAATCATAAAGTCAATTTCAAAAACCCCGACATATTCGATGTTAGCCACCACTTCTCGACAAATGCGCTCCAGTTCGATCGTGACCTCCGGATCCAGTTGAATCGGCGTGTAAGCCCACTGAATCTGGTCCCCTTCCCGCACAACGCCAACTGGTGGAAACAGCTTAAAATCGCCATCTGCTGTCCGAACAACGGTCATGGCCAACTCGCGCTGATAACTGACCAGAGACTCTAAAATATAGGTCCCCCAATCCGTTAACCCGTTAGCTTTCGCAATGTCCGTTTGGGTGTTAATAATTAACTCTTCACCGTGCTCCAAATCCTTTTGAATCGGCTTCAACACACTCGGATAACCAATTGAGTTAATGGCTTGATAGACGTCATCCAGGCTCACAATTGTTGCGTAAGGGGGAATGTTGACGTTCAATTGCTCATAAAATGCCCGTTCCAGTAACCGATCTTGCATCATCATCTGGAAATCCGAGCCCTGCGGCACCCGCGTGTACTGTTTAATAGTCTCAATCACACCCGCATTTAGATGTTCTGAGGCGATAATGACCATGTCACAACTCTGTGAAAAATCTTGTAGCCGTTGGGCGTCAGAATACTCACCAACAAACCTAAAATCAGCAAGCTGTAGCATCGGACTCGTTTCGTCCGGCCCGTATGCGCCGACCTGAAAGCCAGCTCGACGGGCTGCCGTCACGATCATCGGTCCATTTTCACTATCACCGATAATGCCCACGGTTTCACCCGGATATAAAATTTCATCGTCCAATCCGCTCACTACCTTCTTCAAATTATGTGGGGTTAACGGCGCTTAAACCGGCTATTACGAACCCGTTTAACCCAAAATCCGCCCGATATATACTTCGGTTCATACGTAATAATAAAGGCCTTCGGTTCTGCTTCGTTAACTAACGCATAGAGTTTTCGCTCCTGATTACGAGGGGTTAAGATGTCCAAAACCAACCGTTCCCCTTCCCAGCCCTCAGCTAAACTCTGGGTGACACCAAAAGCGTTTTCTCGTAATAATTTAGGCAGTTCCGTATCCGTACTTGGTAAAATCACCGTTGCCATAATGTAGCCCAGCGCCAGTTTATCTTCGACCCAAATACCAACCCGGACGCCAACGCCATACCCGAGAGCATAAGCCATAACGTTCAACACGTTATCTAGTCGGTTCAACACTAGGGCCAACCCAACAACGTAAACCGTGATTTCAATCACACTCAAGACCGGGGCTAAATTCCGAAACC
Source organism: Secundilactobacillus kimchicus JCM 15530 (assembly GCF_001433995.1). Taxonomy (GTDB): domain Bacteria; phylum Bacillota; class Bacilli; order Lactobacillales; family Lactobacillaceae; genus Secundilactobacillus; species Secundilactobacillus kimchicus. Next base: position 374,529 of record NZ_AZCX01000002.1, on the reverse strand, counting down.
CCTTCATCGTCAGCATAAACCGAATGGTATTTAGTGTAATATAAATAAAATTAATGCAAAAAATCAGTAATAGCGTCGGCACATCAATCGTCATTGTCATGTTAACGCCTCCCGGTTTCTACTCGTCTTCAGTCACAAACGTCACCTGATTATCGTCTAACGAAGCAATCCGGGCAAGTGATTCCAGCCGAACTCCGGCGTCTAAGACCATTTGATGGCCTTTTTGGAAACTTTTTTCAATCACGATCCCAACACCAGCTACTGCCACATGCGCACTCTTAGCAATTTCTAACATCCCTTGAACGGCTTGACCATTGGCCAAAAAGTCATCAATGATCAACACCTTATCATCTGGCGCAATAAACCGCTTATCGATACTAATGTCATTGTTGACCTGCTTGGTGTAAGAATACACCGTGGCGGTGTACAAATTGTCCGTCAACGTCAATGATCTGTGCTTACGGGCAAAAACCACCGGAACATCCATCTGTAAGCCTGTCATTAAAGCTGGCGCGATCCCTGATGATTCAACAGTGAGGACCTTAGTCACGCCCTCCTTTTCAAACAATCGCTTAAACTCACCACCCAGCGCATACATGAGGTTCGGGTCAATCTGATGATTCAAAAAATTATCTACTTTCAATACGTTACCTGGTAAAACAGTTCCGTCACGCTTAATCCGATCCTCTAACAACTTCATGGATGAATGGCCTCCTAGAGATTTCTTTCTTCAAAAATGGTTATTCCTAGTTTACCCGAAACCCCTTATCTTTTTCAATGGTTAAGAAACCTTCTCCTAATTAAAGACCATCCCAAGAACCCCACTAATAATACTGAATAATGCAATAACAAGGGCGTTTTGGACTGCATATTTAAACGTTTCTTTCTTGACTTGTTTGGCCAAAAAATACCGTGTATTTTTCAAGACAATCGGTGCACTCAACAAAACCAGTAAACTAAACCAAGGGAGCAGGTGAAGCACCACGCTGACAATCAAGCAACCGTAGCCTAAAACATAGCTCCAGCTAAAGACCTTCAACATGGCGGGCTTTCCAACATAGTAAACGATCGTTTTACGCTTTAATAAGCGGTCCTCATCAGCGTCACTTAAATTATTAGCCAGCATAATGTTGCTGATGGCAAAAACCGCCAACCCCGACACCAACAACACTTGCCAAAAGACTGTCCAAGTTAACGTTTGATTAGCCGGTAGGTTCAGATAAACCGTAATTAAGCAAATGACAAACCCCATCGTAAGGCCCGACGTGACCTCACCAAACGGCGTGGTTGAAATGGGCCGTGGCCCAGCTGCGTAAAAATAACCGACAGCAAAACAAAACATCCCCATTACCAAAAGTGGCCAGCCTGTCAGTGCCACCATTACGATTCCAATCAGTGCGGCGGTCCCGGCAAACAAAATAATTAACCACCGAATTAATCCCAGACTTAAATGGTGAACACCGATGATGTTAGTTTGTTGTTTCCATTCGTCCGCTTCAGCGGTGGCATGCCGATAATCCGAATAATTATCATGAGCGTCAACTGCCATGTTAAATAACAACATGGCGACAAAAAAAAGCCCCATCAACGGCCAATTGACATGGTGAAAAACTGTATTTGCATAAAACAAGCCCATAAAAAACGGGAATACGGAGGCAATCTTGGCCTTCGCTTCCACTAGTTCTAAAAAAACTGACACTGACATGCCTAATTTCCCTCCAAATAATCTCATAAACAGCGTGTCATGAATTGACATCCGCGCCATGAATTTGTATCTTAATCTAAGAGTCTTTACTATTTCTTAACCTTGAGGTGCATGATGGTTCATCAACTTTGGCGACAATTTCCGAAAGTGCAACGACAGCTTCTTTTACTTCAGCCCTACTTATTAAAAGCGGCTGCATTACCGAATCAACCCATCCATACTAAGATTTTAGAACTATTGAAATCCGGAGGCAAGCTCCTACGGCCCGGTTTCTTTTATTTGTTCAGTGAATTTGGTGATGCTAAAAACACCAAGCACTTGCGCGCCGGGGCTGCCGCCGTTGAACTCCTCCATTTGGCGACCCTGATTCACGACGACGTGATCGACGACTCACCGCTTCGCCGTGGTGTTAAAACCATTCATACCGAATATGGCCAGCGAAATGCCATTTATGCTGGCGATTATTTGTTTACGTGTTATTTCAATCAAGTGATGCTGTCGACTGATGATCAAGCCATCTTCCGGGAACACGTTTCAAGCATGCAACAAATTCTGGTCGGCGAATTAGATCAAATGGCCTTAAACTTTCGTCAGGACGCCACTCAAACTGATTATTTTCACGAAATTACGGGTAAAACCGCCGTCTTATTTGAATTAGCTTGTAAACAGGGCGCCGTGTTGGCTAATAGCCCCGAGAGCGTTCAGAAGCTGGCGCCCCAAATTGGCCGAAAAATTGGCCAGGCCTATCAGGTTCTGGACGATATTTTAGACTATGCGGGGGACACCGCCAAAACGCAAAAACCGGTCTTAGAAGACTTAAAGAGTGGGGTGTACTCACTTCCCTTACTTATGGCGCTAAGTCACAACCAGACGGTTTTTAAGCCACTCTTAGACAAGCGAGAACACATGAGTGATGAGGACGTCTTAACTGTGCGCCGGCTCGTCTTAGCTAATCAAGGCATCACTGATGCTCAAGCCATTTCAACCCAGTTAACGGCAGAAGCCCAAGCGTTGATTGCCCAACTACCCGCCTCTAAAGCCCGGGATAACATTGCCCAGCTCACGAATTGGTTACTCACTAGAAACCAATAAAGCGACTTAAAAACCAGCCGACACCCACTAATATGGGCGTCTGGCTGGTTTTTTATTGGTCATTTTAATGACCCCGATCGAGATCGTAAAGTTGCTTAAAACGCGGCTCTGTGGCGTATAGGTCAGCTGGTGTTCCTTGCATATCGAACTGACCAGCCTCCAAAAAACGCACTTCGTCTACGTGGTTGATCCCTGCCAAATGGTGGGTCACCCAGATAATGGTCTTGTCGTGAAGCACTTCAAACAACGTATCCAACAGTTGTCGCTCCGTAATTGGATCCAAACTAACGGTGGGTTCGTCCAAGATGATAACGGGCGCATCCTGAAGTAAAATGCGAGCCAGTGACAGCCGTTGCCGCTCACCACCGGAAAAGCGGGCCCCTGCTTCCTGGACTTCTGTATCATAGCCGTTAGGTAACGATTCAATTAACGGTTTCAAAGCGACGGCTTCAATGGCCTGTTTAACCTCAGCATCCGTTGCATTTAAATTTCCCAGTCGAACATTGTTCATCACCGTGGTGTCAAACAAGTAGGGTTGTTGATCTAACACGCCAAATAAGTTGGCCCGCTCGTCTTGAAGCGATGCAATGTCGATCCCGTTAACTTGAACGTGCCCTTTTGTTGGTCGTTCATCACCAAGAATTAGCTTTAAAAGCGTACTCTTCCCCGTTCCACTAGGGCCTAATAACGCCAGCTTTTCGCCAGCTTTAACGGTTAATGATACATCCTGCAAAACAGCGGATTCTTCACCCTTATAAGCAAAAGATAAATCCTCGATTGCTAGGGTCTCAAAGGTCGTTGGTAACGACTGTTGCGGCGTTTGTGTTACTGGCGCGTGACTGAGGTGATTAACTCGATCGATGGATTGTTGATAAACGGGCCATTCGCTAGCCCCCTGACTAATTTCTAGAAACGGATCAACAACCGGAAACAGCGCCAATACAAAGGCAGCCACCCAGTTAGCAGCCATCTTTGAACCAGTAAACGCCATTCCTGCCCAGATGAGGAGCGCAACCACTGCAGCCAAGAAAAAGACTTGAACCCAAAAGCCCCGCCACCATTGGAAAAAATGATCTTTACGGCGGAGATTCGCAATTTCTTTGATGGGCTTTTCTTGAAGCGCCATAAAGTCATCGTGGCGGCCAGAAATCACCCAGTCTGACAAGCCTAACACTTCATCAGTTAAATTTGTATAAAACGCATGTTGAATTTGGCGCTGCTGAAACTCGCGCGCGCCGTTAACACTGACTGATATCAACGGCATTAAGACCACGATAACGCCAAGGAGCAATAGCATTAATACCCCTGTCTGCCAGCTAAAAACACCAACGCCAATGATGACGACAAGGTACAATAGCCACCCAATGACAATGGGAAACACGGTTCTTAAATATAAATTCTCAATGTGGTCAATATCATCGGCCAGGATACTTAACAGATCCCCGGTCTGGTGTGACTGGTGAATGGCGACCGCTTTTTGTTCAACCGTCTCATAAAGTTTTTTTCGAAAGTCAGAAACGATTTTAAGCACCCAGTTATGACTCGTTAGGCGTTCGGCGTAACGAAACGTTGGCCGAGCAATCCCAAACGCCCGAGCCAGCACCACGGGCACGTAAATATAGATCATTGCGTCGGGCCGCCGAGCTGCTTCACTAATTAGGTACCCCGAGTTAAACATCAGCGCCCCAGCTGAAAAGAAGGTCATCAAACCAAGAAATAAGACCAGGGTCAACAGCCATTTATATTTCCTTAAATACGGCATAACCCACGTGTCGTGGGCGAATGTGGCTCTAATTGATTTCATAGACCCAATCCCTCCATTTCCGATCGAAGCTTTGTATATGCGCCATTTTTCTGAGCAAGTTCGCTTGGTGTCCCCTGTTCAACCAACTGACCATGATCCATAACCAGCACGTAGTCCATTTCCCCAATCCAGTGCAGCCGATGGGTGGCAAAAAAGACCAAGTGATCGGTCAGTGCGGGCAAGATATCGCGTTTTAAAGCTGCTTCAGTTTCGATGTCTAAATGGGCCGTTGGTTCGTCAAAAAGCAACACCTTTCGGCTATCATCCAAAAACGCTCTGGCTAATGCAATCCGCTGGGCTTGACCGCCACTCACACCACGGGCGCCTTCCCCGATAACCGTGGCTAATCCATCAGGCAGTGTTGCTATCCAATCCGTCAGACCGGCTCGTTCGCAGGCCCGTTCAATAGCCGAATCCGTGGCCGTCTTTTTATAAAATGCAATATTTTGCTTTAAAGTGGCATGGAACAAATACGGCTTTTGGGGAATATACAAGAAATTTTGCTGCCAGGTGGTTTGACTAAGGTGTGGTAAGGGTTGGCCGTTAATCATCACTTGCCCGGCAACATCTGGCGTCAAAAACCCACCAATTAGGTTAACCAGCGTTGACTTTCCAGAACCAGATGCACCAATAATCCCGATTTTTTGAAATCCGGTTGCTGTAAAACTGATGCCACTTAGCGCCGGTCGTTGGCCATTCGCATACGTAAAGGTCACCGATTCAAAGCGTAAGGTGGCCTTTTGGTCCCAGGTTAGGGCTGGTAAACTATCTTTTTGCTGTGTCACTGGCGTTTCTAAAACATCCAACACAGCCTGCATGGCATTTTTGCCGTCCAGAGTCGCATGGTAATCGTTAGCAAAATTACGAATTGGCATAAAATAGTCCGGCGCTAAGGTCAGAATGGTTAAAGCCGGCAGTAACAAGATTCGCCCGGCCATCAGGTCAAATCCCAAAAAGACCGCAATGACCGCAATGGACAGGGTCGTGAAAAAATCTAATGCAAAACTAGACGTTAGCGCAATCCGCAACGTCGCCATGGTCGATTTTCGATAGTCTTCACTCACCTGATAAACATTGTCAGCATACCGCTTTGATAGTCCCAGTTGTTTCAGCGTTGAAAGACCTCGTAGCGTATCCACAAAATTATTGCTCAAGCGCGTATACCCCGCGTATTGTCGGTCCGCTTTGTCTTGAGCAGCAAATCCCAAGATGACCATAAAAAGAATAATAAGGGGATAAATCACAAATAAAAACGCTGCTGATTTGAATTGCATAAAAGCGAGGTAGATCAAAATCAACCACGGCGTAATCGACATGTCCAAAATTTTAATCATAATCAGCATCAGGTACGTTTGCACTTTATCGATGCCTTCCAACGCCATGGTGACCATGTTCCCGGTCCCCTCTTTTTCAACTATTTCAGGTCCCAACTGAAATAATTTTTCCATTAAATCTTCGCGCATTTTACCAGTTGTCTTTTCAACAAACGGGAAAAAAGTTCGGTTTTGCCATACCGTCAGCAAATGACGCGCTAAAAAGCTTACCGCGAAAATGCCAGTCGGCACCGCAATTGTGGTCGGTGGCTTCAACTCCCACAAAGCCACAACAGCGACTGCTAACGACCGGGCTTGAATAATAATCATGACGGCTTGAATCGTGATCAAAACAGCTAGAATCGCTACTTTAGCCGTCATCCCCGTCATCTTGAATAATCGCCTATCTATCAAAAATACCCCTCCAAAGTCCCGTTTCCCTAATGATACCTCAAATTTCGGACCTATCGCTTGTAATTCCCTAAAAATGACTGCTGTGGCTAAAAAAACCTGCTTCGGGATTGCCGAAGCAGGTTTTCAACCACATTACGATTCAGCTTTTTGACTTGGTGATTTTAACCGTTTGTAAAAGACCCAATAACTCCAAATGAAGTAAATGAGAACAATTGGCAAAATTGTTAAGGTTAAAATGGTCATCAAGTGAAGCGTATAAGGCGTGCTAGACGCGTTTTTAATCAGAATTGAGTTAACGTTATTCACACCAATCATAACCCGTGGGAACAAACCGTTAAAGATTAAGACCACAACGCTAACCAGTGATAAGCCACTCGCTGCGAAGGCCATCCAATTATGCTTGCCATAAACACCCCACCATGCGATCAGCGTCAAAATAACTAACACAATCAAAATCGTCCAAGTGGAGGCTGCCTTACGCTCAAAGAAATCGGTCGTCACGAATAGTAAGACAACGAAGAGGACTTCACCAACAATTAAGAGCGGATACAATACTTTGTTCCACGATTGCGCCCGGTCTCGAATCTCACCAGTGGTTTTCAATTGCAGGAAGTTCATCCCGTGAATGAAACACATCAGTGTGACAGCGACGCCACCAACCAAAGAGAACCAGTTGACGTACGTTGTCAACGTCCCACTGATATCACCATTTGCGTTTAACGGGACGCCTTGAATCATACTTGTAAACATCATTCCAAATAGAAAGGCCGCGCAGAAACTCCCAATTGTTGCCGCCCATTCCCAGAAATTACGCCATTGCACCGTCTTCATGTTAGCTCGGAATTCGAAGGAGACCCCCCGAAAAATCAAGGCTACTAAGATGAGGAACAAAACGATGTAGTAGCCCGAGAATAAGGAGGCATACCACATTGGAAAAGACGCGAACATTGCACCACCCGCGGTGATTAACCAAACTTCGTTGCCATCCCAGTGAGGACCAATCGTTTTAATAATCACGTCGCGTTCTGCCCGATCCTTTGCAAAGAACCGGATGGCCATGCCGACCCCAAAGTCAAACCCTTCAAGGAAGAAGAACCCGCTGAAGAGAACGCCAATCAGCAAAAACCATAGTAATTGTAAATTAGTCATGGTTGAATGCCCCCTTTGCGTATGGATCAACGGTGCTGGTTTCTTCAGCAGTATCCGTACTATAACCATTTGTTTCAACGTCATCCGGACCGGCTTTCAAGACGCGGTGAGATAGCACAATCATCACAAGTCCCAGGCCAGCGAACAACAGGAAGTAAACGATATTTGTAAACATTAAGGATCCCACCGTCGAGGTTGGTGATACGGCATCCGCAATCGTTAGTAAGCCATATACAACCCATGGGAACCGACCAAATTCAGTGATAAACCAGCCTGCCGTATTGGCAATAAATGGTAACCAAAGGCACAGGCCCATAATGTAAAGGAACCAGCGTTGCTTAATGATTGCCTCAAAGCGCCGTCGGTTGAAGAACAACCCGATGATGGCAATTAAAGCAAACAGCGCACCAGAGCCGGCCATCACCCGGAAACTCCAAAACAGCGTCTTCGTTGGCACGTAATAATCCGCGGCTTTGGAAGTCCCATACTTTTCTTTGAGTTCTTGATTAACGGCATTTGAACCTTTGATAACCGGACCGGTCAACTGGTGATAAGTCAAAATATTCAATACTTTTGGCACGTCAACGGACCAAGTTTCCTTATGGTTCTTAGTATCAAATCCACCGATGACTTTCCAGTCCCCATTCTTGTCAGAGTTATTGTATAACCCTTCCATAGCTGCAAATTTCATTGGTTGATTATTAACCAGGTACTTGGTTTGAACATCTCCAGACCAGATCGACCCAAGTGACGCAATTAACCCAATTGTGAGGGCGACGTTTAACGACTTTCGGTAAAAGTCCACATGGTCTTTTTTCAACAACCGCCATGCGGCCATTCCGGCCACGGCAAATGAAGCGGTAATCCCCGCCCCCATGATGACGTGCGGAAATTCATACCAGAGCTGTTGATTGGTAATAACTGCTTTGAAACTTGTCATCTCGACCCGACCAGTGTGAGCATTAAGTGCGTACCCAACCGGGTTTTGCATAAAGCTATTAGCAGCTAAGATCCAAAGAGCTGATAAACTCGACCCAATGGCCACTAGCCAAATAAATAAGGCGTGAATTCCCTTACTAAAGCGGCCCCACGTAAACATCCACATACCGATGAAGGTTGACTCCAAGAAGAAGGCTGCCAACGCTTCAATGGCCAGTGGTGCACCGAAAATATCCCCCATGAATCGTGAATACTCGGACCAGTTCATCCCGAACTGGAATTCTTGAATAATACCTGTTACAACCCCAACGGCGAAACTGTACAAGAAAATCTTGCCCCAAAAGATCGCCATCTTTTTATAGGTTTCATCCTTCTTAAAAACATAAAGCGTTTCCATTACTGCCACTACAAAAGCGAGGCCAATGGAAAACGGCACAAAGAAGAAATGAAACACGGTGGTCATTGCGAATTGAAATCGCGATAAGAATAAGACAGATAGACCAACGTTTAACATTTTATCCCCCCCAAATTAAAAATAATAATAGAACTGCTCACAACCACATTATATCGAGTGATAAGTGAACTTTCAATCAATTGCTGGAATAATTCTAAATAAATATTTAAAGAACACGGTTTCAGCGACACTTATTGAGATTAATCCATTGACATTCACCGCAAAATCAAGTAAATTACAATCTAATGTTCTAAATGGGAGATGAAAGTAATGAAGGTTGGCGACCAAGTTTCATTCAAGCTAGAGGGTCAAAACTACACCGGTTTTATCGACAAAGAATACCAAAATTCATTCATGATCACGTTCAAGAGTGATGACGTCGAAATCACTGACAAGTACCATGATCGCGTCGTTATTAATAAGAAGCAACTCAAGCTGATTAAAGCAGCACCTGAGACGGCTTCTGACGACTCAGCAACTGAAGAATAGTAATAAAAAAAAGTTAGCGAAAATTTCGCTAACTTTTTTATTATCTAAACTGATGCGCGCCGCAGCGCCTGACGTTTTAGCAAGTCAACCTTTCCCTGAACGATTGAGTCACACAAATCAGGGTAACTGATGCCAGCTGCTTCAGCTTCTTGCGGTAGCAGCGACAATGGTGTCATGCCCGGCAACGAATTCGCTTCAATGACAAATAACCCATCATCATTCCAGAAAAAGTCTACCCGGCCGTAGTTGCTCATCTTAAGCACTTTCATCGTTCGCTTGGCAATGGCTTGCATTTCGGCGTGAACATCCGCAGGAATATCAGGCGGTGTTTGGAACACCGTCGTACTGTCTGACTGGAATTTGTGCTCAAAATCGTACCATCCGTCGTTAACGGTAATTTCAATGGCTGGCATCGCCACCCCATTAACAACCCCTAACGAAAACTCACGACCCTTGATGAACTCTTCAATCAAGATCTCGTCATCAAATTGTAAAGCATCATCAATGGCTGGCCTTAACTGGTCTTCTTGGCGCACAATGTACGTTCCAACGCTAGATCCCCCGTTTGAAGGTTTCACAACTACTGGAAAGTCAAAGGGCAGGTCAACATCGCGGTCGTCGCCTTCGCGAACCGCAACAAAACGAGCCGTTTGAATGCCGTTAAACATCATAATTTGCTTGGAAATACTCTTATCCATCGCAACGCCAGACCCCAGGGTATCACTCCCCGTATACGCGATGTTGTTCAAGTCTAACACGGCTTGGACCTTACCGTTTTCACCGTCTTCGCCATGCAACCCGACGTACACGATGTCGGCCATTCCTGCGATTTTTAAAACGTTTGGTCCGAACAACTGGGTTCCTTCACCGGGCCGCATCGCATTGATCGCGTCATCCGTTAAAATCTCATCACTAATATTGAGATCCACCGTTTGCTGTTGATCAGTAAACAAATGAGCCAGTTCAGTTTCACTTAACCCTGGCAGTCCCAAAAACAAATCAGCCACGGCCACTTGGTGACCTTTCTCACGAAGCGCATTCGCCACTCTGGCGCTAGAAGACAGGGACACGTTTCGTTCGGTACTGCGTCCACCTGCTAACACAACGATCTTCATAGTACTTTTCCTCCGATTCTTTCTTAGAACCTTAAGTTTACCATGCAGTAAAAGCGGTTGCCATTAAAAACCCACTTTTTTTATTTTTTAGCGGTCAATCGACTCAGTGGATGGGCAATCAGTGGAACGACAATTGCAGTGAAAATCGCCTCCGGAATCCCGTTTGTCCCCATAATTCCAAGTAGGTATGGCATCAACGCAGAGATATTTAGGCGATCCAGAGGTAGCCAGCCAAGCGTGTACAAGCCCCACATGCCGCCGAGAACGAGCACCGTATTCGTCATGGCCCCTACCACACCAGCAAAAGCCATTGGCCATATTTTGCTCGTTTTCTTTTTTAACTGCCAATAAACAATTCCGGCAAAGACACCGACCAGAACCCTTGGTAAAACCGAAATTAGCGGGTTAACCAAGACGTAAATTGCAAGGGGACTGGTCGGCCACACAAAGGCCCGAATCCAATTGACAAGCCCCCAAACGAAGCCAACAAGGGCCCCCTCTTTGGGTCCGAGAACAACTGCCGTCACAACAACGGTAATTTGAATAATGGATAAACTAAACGGTCCAACTGGAATATAGCCCAAGAACGGAACAACCGATTGCACCAAAACAATCGCAATAAATAGCGAAAGCAAACTTAAACGATAAGCGTTACTGCGGGATTTGATAACGGTTCCCTCCTTCAAATCTTATTTCCGCAATTATAGCACAGGCTGCCCCACCACTTGCCGTTGACGCTAAAAAACGCAGCCAATCACCTTTAAACAACGCAAAAACGAAGACGAGCCTGACGTAACGGTCAAGTCCATCTTCGTTTTGATAGTGTTGTTCATTAACGTCCCTGATAGGCCCGGCTGTATGCGTCGGCGCCTTTCATGGCCGCGACAACGTCGTCAGCAGTGACCTCAAATGGCATTTCAGTCATCGTATCGTTTGGTTGCGTAGCTGCCTCTCCCACTGCGTGCAGGTCGTCATCTGTCACCGAAGGGATGTCAAGATCAGAAAAAGTGGTGGGTAGTCCCAAAGCAAGATCCAAGTCCAAGTAACGGTTAATCTCGGCCGTCGACCGACCCTCTAAAAATAGCTGGGTCAGTGTCCCAAAGGCCACTTTCTCACCATGTGTTTTGGCGTGAATCGGACCATTGAGCGCCGTCAACCCGTTATGGATGGCGTGAGCGGCTGCTAAACCACCACTTTCGAAGCCAACACCACTCATTAACGTATTCGCCTCAATGACCTTGTTCAGCGCATCTGTCACCACGTGCACCTTTGCAGCATCTAACGCTTGAACAGCATAGTTAAACAAGGTCTCTTCACACTTCTCAGCAATTGCGTTACCTACAAGTGTTTGCTTAGCACCCAACATCGTTTGCCCATCAGCCCGAGCAACTGCTTGCGCTTCAACGTTAGTGGCAAGTGCGTCTGCAATTCCTGAGGCTAATAAACGCACCGGTGCATTGGCCACGAGTTGCGTATCGACCAAAACGAGATCGGGATTTTTACTATAAAACCGGTACTTATCAAAGCTACCGTCCGCCGTATAAATAACAGACAGCCGTGAACATGGGGCGTCCGTGGAGGCCAAAGTTGGTAAAATTGCCACTGGTAGGCCCAAATTATCAGCAATGGCCTTGGCCGAATCCAATGTTTTCCCCCCGCCTAGACCGATAATAAAATCTGCATCAAATTCCGAGCCAATACTGGTTATCCGGTTAATTTCGGTCTCTGAAGCTTCCCCTTTAAAGGTTGTTTTTTTAACATCAAATTTAGATTGTTTTAAGTAATCAAGAAACTGGTTGCCAATAATGTTATACACAGTCGCATCGGCCATTAACACCGGCGTTTTTCCAAGCTTATGAAGCGATTCCGAACTTTGAAAGAGAATCCCTTTTCCCTGCTCATACGTTGAAGGACTGCCAAATATTTGTGTCATGATAAGACCTCCCAGATAGTTTAAATCACCAAGTTCATTTTATCACAATATTGTTTTTCACGCTTCCTCAGCCGATTCTTCCGCGAACCGTATTGCAGCCATGTACCCCGCCCCATAAGCACCAGCTTTACTGCCTAGTTTTGCGGCAACAATATCACAGTCCTGACGGGCCACTTTAAGTGAGTGACTCATCGCAATTTCAATAGCCGGTTTTAATAACCGATCGCCAGCTTGCGCGACGCCACCGCCCATCACAATTCGCTTGGGGTTATAGAGGTTGATGACATTTGCCAGGCCAAATCCCAACATTTCGGCCGTTTCCGTGTACACACGCTCAGCTAACAAATCGCCTTGATCATAAGCTTCGGAGACCATCTTGGGCGTGATGGCGTCAACGTCGCCAGCCACCCACTCAGTTAGCAAGCTAGACTCACCGGCTGCTAAATGATCGCGAACCGTCCAAATGATTCCCCGAGCCGAAACGTAACGGGCAAAACACCCCGAACTCCCACACGCACAAGGCCGGCCACCCTGACGGACCATGTTCATGTGACCGAGTTCAGCGGCGCTATTGCTATGACCATACAACATTTTGCCATCCACGATAGCCGCGGCACCCAGCCCGGTTCCCAATGTCACCATTACCACATTGTCCAGGCCGGTTGCTTGACCAAATTGCCACTCGCCATAAAGGTTGACCCGGACATCGTTATCAATATAAACTGGCAGGCCAAATTCTTGGGTGAGCCGCTGGACGACTGGCACGTTGTCCCAATTGGCAAAATTTGGTGAAAAAATCGAAATCCCGCGTTTAATATCCATTTGCCCCGGAACGCCAACTCCAATGGCGCTAATATCCGCCGGGGTGACGTTATTTTCAGTCATTAACCGCCTTAAGCCGTTAATCAAATTAGTCATCACCACTTCACTGTTCGTGAGTGATTCGGTCGGAACACTGCCCAGCCAAAGAGCTGTGAACTGGTCCGACAACAGGCCAAGTTTAATATTCGTACCGCCTAAATCCACACCAATGTACAATGACCTCACCTCCAGGTTAAAGCGCTTACTACCTTAATTTTATGAGATATTACCAAAAATATCAAAAAATTCTACCCCAGTGCTGCCAACCATCACTGATTGCGATAAAAATAATGGCCAGGTGCCTTGAAAGCGACCTGACCAAAGGATTAGCCTAGCTGATCAGTTGTTATTAAAGGTGCAAGGTCATCGCATTAATGGCAACAACCACGGTTGATAAGGACATTACAACGGCCCCAATTGCCGGACTTAAAACAAAGCCAATTCCGGCCAGAACACCTGCTGCCAAAGGAATTGCAACAACGTTATAGCCTGCTCCCCACCAGAGGTTTTGCACCATTTTTCGAGTCGTCGCCCGACCCAGACTCAAAAATTTTAAAATATCTTGTGGTTCACTCTTCACCAAGACGACATCGGCCGAATCAATGGCAACATCCGTGCCCGCGCCAATCGCGACACCAACATCTGCTCGAGCCAAGCTCGGGGCATCATTGATCCCGTCACCAACCATCATCACGTGATGGCCATCAGCCTGAAATTGTTGGACAACCGCGGCTTTATCAGCCGGTTTGAGGTTAGCTTGAACCTCAATTTGCCCCAGTTGCGCCGCCACTTTTTGAGCGGCTGGTTCGTTGTCGCCAGTCAACATGACTGGTTTTAGCCCCCGCTTGGTTAGTTCACTCACCAAGCGCTTTGAATCAGGCTTCAGCTTGTCACCTTGAGCGACGAGCCCGACAACCTGATCTTCCGTTACTAAAAAACTAACCGTGCTCCCTTGACCTGCCAATTCACTGAAACGTTTGCGATCAAAAGCAATTTGGTGGGTCGTTAAAAATTGGGCGGTCACAATTTGATATTCCCGTCCATCAAGTGTGCCCTTTAACCCCACTCCTGGAATCGTCGTGACGCTCTTTGCCGTTGGAATATCAAGATTTTGATTCTTAGCCGCCGTTAAAATGCCGGTAGCTAAGGGATGACTTGACGCTTGCTCCAGGCCAGCAAACAAGCGTAATACCGCCGGTTGCGACAAGCTATTTTCAAAACTAACCACGTGGTTTACTTGAAACACCCCAGCGGTCAGGGTCCCCGTTTTATCCATTAGGATCACATCAATCTTTTTAACCGCTTCAACCGCTTGCCGATTACGAATCAATAATCCATTGGCCGCAGCCAACGATGTGCTTCTTGCCACCACAAGCGGGATTGCCAGCCCCAATGCGTGAGGACAAGCAATGACTAAAACCGTGACCATGCGTGTCAACGCAGTATTTAAGCCGGCAATGCCTAGCCAGATGAAAAAGGCGATAACCCCTACAGATACTGCCGCATAGAATAACCATCGTGATACCCGGTCGGCCATCGTCTCAGCCTTAGACTTCTCGGCTTGAGCCTGACTGACAAGGTTGGCAACCTGGGCCAAATACCCCGTCTCGCCAGTTCCGGTTACTTTGACTGTCAGACTGCCATCCCCGTTGACCGCGCCACCAATGACTTGATCACCAGTGGTTTTAACGATTGCCTTGGACTCTCCAGTCACTAACGCTTCATTGACTGCACTTTCGCCGCTGAGCACCTGACCATCAGCGGGAATTTTTTCGCCAGCTCGAACAAGGACCGTTTGACCCTCTTTGAGCTCAGCCACCGCGATATCTGAGACTGTCCCCGCTTCAGCCACCACGTGGGCTGTTCCGGGAAGCAGTGCGGCCATTTTTTCCAACACATTACCGGCATTCATCACCGCGTTCATTTCAATCCAGTGGCCCAATAACATAATGACAATCAAGCTGGCCAGTTCCCAGAAGAAATCCATAACGGGGGCACTTGATGCGATAAAATGATTCATGATGAACGCGTATAAACTGTAAATATAGGCCACCGAGATTCCCATGGCAATTAACGTCATCATTGCAGGGTTTCTGTCCTTTAACTCCTGCTTAGTGCCACTTAAAAATGGTTGACCCCCGTAAAAATACAAAAAGCTAGATAACCCTAGGACCAGCCAATCAGACCCGGGAAAAGTCGTTTGAAAAGGTAAGTTTAGCCCCATAAACGGCGACAAAATAAACACTGGGACGGCAGCAATTAGCGCGACCCAAAATCGCCGTTTCATGTTCCCCATATGGGCCATGCTGCCCATTCCATCTGACGTCGTCTTGCTTTGGCTATGCGCCATTTGATGCGTCACCGTCTGATCAGTCATACCGTGCATATCATGCATGCCCATTCCTCCTCGCCTAGTGAAACCTTGATTGCAGTTCACAGTGGTTTACAACTGTCACTTTGGTTTAAGTGTAGCCGGCTAGTGGCGTGAAAGTCAAAACCTTTGCTTGTTTGAAATGCTACTGTGAAATTCTATCAACGCGGTAACACCGCGCTAACTTCTCATTCGATGAAAATTAAATTAAAAACAGTTGACACATTCTCATCTATGGGGTTATCCTACATTCATTAACTAAATCCGATTAACTGAATGGATTGGCGGAGTCGCTAAATAGCTTTACTTAGAGAGTGTCGGCTTGGTGAAACGACATTAAAACTATCTGGCAAAAGGCTATTCCAATGACAGGGTTACTTTTCGAGGTAACCTGGGTGCACCCACTATCGTGCCACGTATCGCAATTAATTTGCCGTACGGATTGAGGGGAATTTTGCAAAAAATTCTCAAACTAAGGTGGTACCACGTCTAAAACGTCCTTTGGTCTAATGACCAAGGGACGTTTTTTTCGGATTTAGCCCAAACTTGAAGGAGTGAGTCGTATGAAATACGGAATTATTGGAGCCGGGGCAATGGGCATTCGCTACGGCGTCATGTTGCAAGAAAACGCGGGCGTCACGGTCGACTTTATCGAAACTTGGGAACCCAACGTCGTCAAAATTCGGGAACAAGGTGGCGTCAGTGTGGCTCGCGATCATGAGAACCGCCAAATTATTCCCATTAACGTTTATTCACCTGAAGCATACAGCGGCCATCCCGATGTTTGGATTATTTTTAAAAAGCAAATGCAATTAGCTGACGAACTCGAACGCGATAATAAAGCCGGTCTATTTTCCGACGACCAGTATGTTTTTAGTGCAATGAATGGCATGGGCCACTTCGAAAAAATCGCCCAGTATTTTCCGAGCGATCGCATTATCTGCGGTACAGCCATGATTGCCACTAGAATGGACGGGCCGGCTAACGTTGATTTTATGGGCGCCGAGGGAACTGAAAACATGCACATGGCGCGTTACACAAACGCCGAACCCGACGCCACTGTTCAAGCCGTTTTCGACGACTTTACAACCGCCAAATTGGGGCCGGAATTTGCGCCGGACTGGCAAGGAATGTGTATGTCTAAGGTTGTTTTCAACGCCGTGACCAACACATTATGTACCATGTTTGAAATGCAAATGGGCCAGTTCATTGAATACGACGGTGTCCGCGCCATGTCGGCGCAACTCTTTGACGAAGTATTTGATGCCTGTGAACGGGCGGGCATTTACCTCATTGAAACCCGTCAAGAAGAAATTGACTCGGTTATTACCGTCTCAAAAGCCTATCGGTATCACTATCCATCCATGTACCAAGATTTCTCCAAGGGGCGTCCAACCGAAGTCGATTACATTAATGGCTACATCGCCAAACTTGGTCGCGAACATGATTACGTATGTCGAACCCACGAATTTGTTGTGCACGAAGTCCATATGGCCGAAATGATGCGCCAATACCATCAGCCCCAAACCGACAATACAACGGCAACAATCAACGCTTAGTAAGTAAAGGAGTGTCCAATATGAACTATCAATTCTCAACCCGCGTTCCCAAAACAAATGAAGATCCCGTTGGTAACATTTTAAAGGTGGCTGGTTCTAGTGATGTTATCTCCTTTGCCGGCGGACTGCCCGCACCAGAGCTCTTCCCCGTCGAAGCCCTAAAAAAAGTGACAAATGAAGTTTACGACCAGGAAGGCCGAAGCGCATTGCAATACTCAATTGCTGCTGGCTACCCGAAACTGCGTGAACAGATTGTGGCGCGCATGGCCCAGTCCGGAATCAACACTACGGTTGATAACGTCATGATTTCGACTGGTTCCCAGCAGTCCATTGATTTAACCGCCAAAATGTTCATTAATCCTGGCGATACCGTCATCGTCGAACAACCCACCTATCTGTGCGCTCTTGATGTTTTTCGGTCATACGGGGCAAACTTAGTCGGCGTTGAGATGGATGACGATGGCATGAAAATGATGGCCTTAGAGACTGCTCTGCAAGCCCATCCAAATACAAAGTTTATTTATACAATCCCGAGTTTTCAAAATCCGACTGGCCGAACAATGTCCGTGGCACGTCGTCAAAAAGTGATTGAACTGGCGGAAAAGTACGACGTGATCATCTTGGAAGATGATCCGTATGGCGCAATTCGATTTGCTGGAACCGCCGTTGCCCCCATTAAGCACTTTGATCAGTCCGGCCGGGTCATTTATATGAGCACATTCTCTAAAATTTTGGCACCTGGTATGCGATTAGGCTGGATTGTTGCTGACACCGCACTGATCAAAAAATTTACACTAATGAAACAGTCGGCTGATGTCCACTCCGATAATCTGACCCAACACATCGTGGCTCGTTTCATGGCAGAGTACGACATTGACGCCCATATTCAAAAGATTCAATCAGTCTATGGTCAGCGCGAACGCGTCATGGTAGCTGCGATGGCGGAACATTTTCCTGCATCCGTTCACTACTCCCGGCCGGAAGGTGGTCTCTTCATTTGGGTTGAGATTCCCGGTAACATTGACACTCAGGCCCTATTTGAGACTTGCATTGCCCACAACGTCGCCTTTGTGCCAGGAGACCCTTTCTACCCGAACGCCGCCACACCGGGGACATTTCGCCTAAACTATTCCACGATGGCCGAAGACCAAATCAAGATTGGAATTGAACGATTAGGCACCGCCATTAAGGAAACGATGGCCAACGCCGTCAAAGTTTAAGCCGTCCCACCACACATAATGCTTTATTCCATTTCATTTGAAATGACACATCGTTCAACCAGGACACCCTGAGAAATCGGGGTGTTTTTATTGTCATCACAAAATTAAACCGGTTACATTAGTAATTTCAGCTAAAGTCATGTTTGTTTACGCACCAATAAGTTGTACGATAGATAGCGTACTGCATTTACTTATAACCGAAAGAAGCGACCACCTTGTCAAAACGAAGTATTTTTATTGTCACCTGCGCCCTGCTTCTGTCGAACGCCATGAGCGGACTGGACAACACCATTATCAACACAGCACTACCCGCTATTATTTCGGACCTTCACGGCCTTGAACTGATGGGTTGGATCGTCGCTGTATTCTTACTTGGAACGGCTGTTAGCACGCCATTATGGAGCAAATTAGGCGAACATATCGGCAACAAGCGGAGTTATCAGCTCGCTGCCGCTTTTTTTGTGGTTGGCTCCTTTTTACAGGGAATAGCCCCCAACATCTACTTTCTAATTATCACTCGCGTCATTGCCGGCATTGGTAACGGCGGCATGGTCTCACTGCCCTACATTATCTACGCTCACCTTTACAAAAATCCTCGCAAGCGGATGCAAGTTTTGGGATTTGTCTCTGCAAGTTACAGTATGGCCACCATCATCGGCCCACTTGTCGGTGGTTACATTGTCGATACTTTCAGCTGGCACTGGGTATTTTACATCAACGTCCCAATTGGTCTCATATCCGCCTTTCTGGTCCAGCTCTATTACAAGACAACGCTATCCTTAGATCACAAGAGTCCGGTGGACTATGCTGGTGCCACGCTAATGACCCTAGGATTGATTAGTCTCCTCAGCGCCCTTGAAATAATGGGGAGCGCGCCATTACGGCAACTCATCGTGGCATTGACCATTGCTGCAGCTTGCTTTGCTGGTATGGTTAGCGTCGAAAAGCGGGCAGTCGATCCCATTATTCCGGGACGGCTCTTTACAAACTTACCACTCATGATTGACTTTGGCTTATTTGCATTAATCTGGGGAGCCTTCATTGGCTTTTTAATTTATAGCCCCATGTGGGCCCAAGGTCTGCTAGCAACAAGCGCTCTGATTGGGGGAGCAACTCAAATTCCGAGTTCGATCACTGATTTCCTTGGCTCTGGATCGGTCGCCCCGCTTCGCCGGCTTATCCGACCGCAACAGGTGATTGCAATTGGGATTTTGACCCTAGTTGTATCATTCTTGCTGTTGGTTTTAATGGGCGTTAAAACGCCCTACTGGGTCTTGTTAGTCGCCGGCGCCTTCGAAGGCTTCGGCAATGGCGCCTGTTTTAATGAACTACAAGTGAAGGTCCAACAAGACGCCGCATTTTCAGACGTCCCTGTCGCCACGTCCTTTAGCTTTCTCATTCGAATGCTGAGTCAGACCTTTACGGCCTCATTATTTGGTCTTCTGATGAATAACGCCCTACGCACCGGGGTCAATCAGTCTAACGGTCAAATTACGATGCGGATGATGAATAAGCTTAGCGACGCAGCCAGCGTCAACGAGCTACCCCATCAACTCATCCCCCAAATGCGAATTATTTTACATGCCGGCTTGCACCATATTATGCTAGTGGCCCTCATCTTAATGCTCATTGCCCTCGGCATTAACATCTGGGCCCAACACTTAGAAAAATTAAAATACGCCCGCTTAAGTGAGTAGGCGTCATCAAAAATCCCGTTAACTTGGCTAATAGTTAGTCAAATTAACGGGATTTTTAATTAGTTATAGGCGTGGTTTGATGCATCAATCTGACCCTGATTGGGGTCAATTTCAACCCTCAGCAGTACCGGTCGACCGGCCTCAGGACCTTCTAAATAAACCTCACGGTGTTGGGTTTCTGACAGACGTTTTAAGCCCCGATCTGCGATAGCTTGTCTTAGCGTCTCAACCGCCTGACTATCAGTTGTGAGCGAGTCGGCACTGAAACTTTGAATTTCAGTCCCTTCGGCTAAATTTTCGAACTGAACCTCTGGCCCTAGTGGACCAACATCGAGCTGATCCCTAGCCTGCTTGAGGTTAGCTGCCGATACAAATAACGGTTGCTTGAGCCAAATTTTAAACGCATGCCGGTCATCAACTGTTTCACCACCCGACCAGACGGCTTGTACTGGGTAGGGGCGGTAGCTCTTAAATCGATCAATATGAATGCCGCCATCGGGACCGTCACTAATCTTTTGGGCCAAACGTTCTACAGCTCTGGCTTTTTCTTGAAATTCCGAATCAGCAGTCCGCTGGTCAGCAACGCCACTAATCGTCAAGTAACTCCGCGTTGTTAACGTGACAAAGCTCGGTGTTGCTGATCTGGAATACTCATTCGTTTCTGCAATTTGCCAATCAAACTGAACCATGATATGATCTCCCTGCAATCATGACATCCTAACATTCCTATTTGACATGCATTATGCACTATTAACCGCCTAAAGGCCAAAAACTTGTTCAGAAATTTTAGAAAGATTAAGGTAGCGGCAAATAAAAAAACATGCCTCCACATGGCATGTTTTTAAAATGCGTAATATATTTGATATTAACGCTTTGAGAATTGTCCAGCCTTACGGGCTTTCTTCAAACCTGGCTTCTTACGTTCCTTCATACGAGCGTCACGGGTCAAAAGACCAGCGCGCTTCAAAGGACCACGGAAATCAGGATCAACTTCGAGCAAAGCACGGGCGATCCCATGACGGGTTGCACCGGCTTGGCCTGAGAAGCCACCACCGTTAACGTTAACTAAAACGTCGTAGTTACCAAGCGTTTCAGTAACGTTAAATGGTTGAACAACTACTTCACGTAAGTTAGCAAATGGAATGTAATCTTCAATTGCCTTGTCGTTCATGACAATCTTACCAGTTCCTGGTACTAAACGTACACGAGCAACTGAGTTTTTACGACGGCCTGTGCCGCGATATTGTACTTGAGCCAATTCAATTTCCTCCTTAAATTAGGTTAGTAATGTCCAAAACTTCAGGCTTTTGAGCAGCATTGTTATGTTGATCGCCAGCATAAACGTGAAGCTTCAAGCCAATGTTGTGACCTAATGAAGTATGAGGAAGCATTCCCTTGACAGAAGTTTCAATCAGTTTTTCTGGATCATTCGCACGGAAATCACCAGCAGTGCGTTGCTTTAAACCACCTGGGTGGTTCGTGTGGTGATAGTAGATCTTATGAGTAGCCTTCCGACCCGTTAAAGCAACCTTTGAAGCGTTGATCACGATGACGTGATCACCAGTATCGACATTAGGGGTGAACGTAGGCTTGTTCTTGCCACGTAAGATGTTTGCAACTGCAGATGCGAGACGACCCAAAGGTACGTCAGTTGCGTCAACTACATACCACTTGCGATCCACGTCACCTGGTTTAGCCATAAATGTTGTACGCACAATATATTCCTCCATATTCTGTGTTTGTTTGACACCAAAACAACAAGTTTCCGGGGCTTATCGTGGGGCAAACAATACCAACAACCATAATACGAATTTTCGTCGGTAAAGTCAACCTCAAATTAATACTTTCTAACGTTGATGCTTAGGTAATTTGGTAGGATGCGCTGGATCATCGCCCTCGTAATAAACGTGTTTCAGGTAAAGACCGCTAGCTGGCACCGTTCGGCGCGCATATCGGCGGTCATTGATCCGGTAGAGTTCCTGAATGCCATCGACAGGCCGGGTCCCGGCACCAATTTCAACAAGGACGCCAACCATGATTCGCACTTGATTATATAAAAAACCATTCCCATAGAATTCAAATACCAGCTCATTTTGAATTTCATCGATTTTGGCGGTGGCCTCATAGATTGTTCGATAATTCGTACGCGCACTGGATCCAGACGCAACAAAGCTCGTAAAATCATGTTCACCGATTAAATCGTTCAAGGCCGTCCGAATCTTCTTAAGGTCAACCGGGAACTTCCAGTGCCCGGTATAATGACGCTTAAAGGGATTACGGAACTCACCAAGGTCCATGCGATAAACGTAACGCTTACCTGAAACGTCATATCGGGCGTGAAACTGGTCACTAACTGCCGAGACCTTCAACACTTCCATATCCACTGGCAGCATACTATTTAATCCCTTACGCATGTTTTCAGTTTTCATTGGAAAGGGAAAATCAAAGTGCACCACTTGCCCAAGTGCATGGACGCCCGCATCCGTCCGACCGGAACCGTAGATGACAATAGCCGGTGTTGGCATTTTCGCCATTTTATTAACCACTCGTGTCAGTTCACTTTCCACCGTCCGTTGGTTAGGTTGCCGCTGAAAACCGGCAAAATTGGTGCCATCGTAAGCAAGTGTTACTTTATATCTCAAATTCAAAATCCTCTCTAAGTCAATTGTCGAAGGGCAATCACCAGTCCGGCCATGATAACAAAGCCAACCAGGCTAATAGTGTCTGCTGATCGCCATTTTAATTGCCGGTACTTTGTCCGGTTCTCGCCATCCCGGTACCCCCGGGCTTCCATTGCAATGGAAATATCAACCGCTCGTTGAAAAGCGTTAACAAACAAGGGAATTAAAATCGGAACAATGGTTTTGATTTGTTGGCGCAAACCACCACTGCCAAAATCAACCCCGCGCGAGCGTTGAGCATTCATAATTTTAGTTGCCTCATCCATCAACGTGGGCACAAACCTCAGAGAAAGAGATAACATCAGCGCTAAGGTAGCGACCGGAAAATGAACTTTTCGTAGCGGATTTAACAATGATTCAATCCCGTCTGCTATCGCCAACGGCTGAGTCGTAAAAGTCAATAATGTGGAAATTAAGATGATGAGCACAAACCGCATTAAAATGAGTCCAGCACTCACTAGACCATCATGGGTGATGGAAAAAACACCCCATTGCCAGTAGACGTGGCCACCAGCACCAAAAAAAATTTGAATAACAACGGTAAATAATAGCAACCAAAAGAGTGGCCGCAATCCACGAATGAAGATTCGAGCAGGAACCGCCGCTAATATAATTGAGCCTAATAAAACAACGGTTAAGAGTAAGTAAGTCCAGAAATTATTTGCGAAAAAAACAACCCCAATGTAGATAAAACAAAGCAATAATTTAGCTCGCGGATCTAGCCGATGAACCCATGAATTTCCCGGGATGTAACGGCCAAACATGAAATTATTCATTGTGCTGCCCCCCTTTAAGCGGTAGCTGAGGCGCTAACTGCGCAACCAATGCTTCTTCAGTTAAGGGGAGTGGGTCAAAATGAAAGCCGTGCTGCGATAATTGGGCGGCAAATTCAGCCGCACTGGGCAGGGCTAATTGATGATCAGCTAACCAATTCGCATCGCTAAATACTGTTTGTGGGGTCCCCTGCTTAACGACGGCCCCCTTAGCCATCACGACCACGTTTTGGGCGTACCGGGCCACGTCATCCATTTGATGGGTAATTAAAACGATTGTCATCTGCTGTTCACGTTGCAGCTTGGTGACTAAGGTCATGACATCACGCCGCCCTCGCGGATCCAAGCCTGCCGTTGGTTCGTCAAGCACTAACACATCCGGTCTTAACGCCAAAACCCCAGCAATTGCGACCCGCCGCATTTGCCCACCTGACAACTCAAACGGTGACCGTGTCAATAGCTCATCGGCTAACCCAACCTGCTTTGCTGCTTGCTGGGCCATCTCGGTGGCCGCCTGCGACGTTACACCAAAGTTCTGGGGGCCGAATGCGATGTCTTTAAGAACCGTTTCTTCAAACAACTGATTCTCAGGAAACTGAAACACAATTCCAACGGTCTTTCTAAGCGGTTTAAGGTGCTTATTAGAGGTTTTGGCATCAATGGTCCGATCGCCAATCAAAACGCGTCCTGTGGTCGGTTTTAGAAGCGCATTAAGGTGTTGAATGAGCGTTGACTTACCAGACCCTGTATGACCGATAACCGCCGTAAATTGGCCACTAGGAATCGTCAGTGACACGTCTTTGAGCGCCTGAAAAGCAAATGGTGTGCCTGGTTGATACCAAAACCCTACTTTGTCAAACGAGATTTCCATAACCAGTCTGCAAGGCTCCCTTCGTCAAGATAGTGTGCAGGTACCGCAACCCCACGCTGTGCTAACAACTCGGTTAATTTCGCCGAAAACGGCACATCAAGGCCCATGGCAATCAGGTCTGAGCCATGTTCAAATAAGGCCTGTGGCGTGGCTTCTTCAATAAAGCGACCATCGTCAATCACCAAGATTCGGTCGGCTTGCGCGGCTTCGTCAATATCGTGAGTGATTGATAAAACGGTAAGATTCAATTTCTGCTTGAGCGTCTTAATGGTGTTTAAAATATCTGAACGACCTTCTGGGTCCAACATGCTAGTCGCTTCATCCAAAATTAAAATTTTGGGGGCAACCGCCATCACACCAGCAAGGGCGACCCGCTGCTTCTGCCCACCGGATAGTCTAGCGGGTTCACGATCCCGAAATTCCCACATACCAACCTGCAGAAGTGCTTCTTTAACCCGTCGAATCATCACGTCTCGAGAGACGTGGCGATTTTCCATTCCAAACGCGACATCGTCGGCAACCGTAGCCCCGACAAACTGGTTATCAGGGTTTTGAAAAACCATTCCAATGGTCTCCCGAACATCCCAAACACTGGCTTCGGTCAGTCGGGTTCCGGCAATGTCAATCGTGCCCGAATCAGCTGCCAAAATACCAATGAGTAATTTGGCTAACGTACTCTTGCCACTCCCATTGTGGCCAACAATGGCGACCCAGTCACCAGCCTCAACGTCAAACGTCACATCATTAACGGCCGGCGCTTCACTTTGTGCATATTGATAAGTTAAATTTGAGACAGAAATAATTGCCAAGCCATCGGCCACCTCTCCATAAAGTCAACCGTCATTATAACAAATCCTCCGTTATAAAGGTAGTTTGCTCAATTTTATTTTGAAAAGAACGTGCGATATTATTAGACATTGCGTCATGATAACCCTATAATTGAGTATGATAAGATAACGCTATCATTTTCAGCATTTATTCAACTCATCTTATCCATAATATTATTTGGGGGGTTATGCAATTGGCTAAAAACATTGTCGTTGTAGGGGCTGGCTTCGCTGGCGTCTACGCAACTAAGAAGCTTGCCAAGCGCTTTAAATCAAATCCTGATGTCACAATCACATTGATTGATCGACATTCGTATTTCACATACTTGACGCAACTCCACGAGGTTGCCACTGAGCGGGTTCAACCAGACGCCGTCAAATATGACTTGGAGCGCCTGTTCCACCATGCAAAAAACGTGCAGTTAGTGACGGATAACGTGACTGCAATCGATAAGGAAAACAAGCAAGTTCATGGTGAACATAGCACTTATGATTTCGACAGTTTAATCATTAGTATGGGGGGCGAACCAAATGACTTTGGGACGCCAGGCGTTAAGGAAAATGGGTTTACACTTTGGTCGATGGAAGACGCGATTGCTTTACGCGATCACATCGGCGACGTCATTCGTCGGGGGGCAGCTGAGCAAGATCCAGAAAAACGCAAGGCCTTATTGACGCTGGTTGTCTGTGGATCCGGCTTTACTGGTGCTGAAACCGTCGGCGAGTTGATTGAATACCGCGAAGTACTCGCTAAGGAAAACCGACTAGATCCAAGTGAGATTAAAGTTATCTTGGTTGAAGCCGCACCAACTATCATTAACATGCTGGACCGCACAAATGCAGGCCACGCTGAAAACTTCTTGAAGAAAAACGATATCGAAATTCGGACGTCTTCAATGATCACTCAAGTCAATCCCGATACTGTTGAAATTAAGGACCAGTCTCCAATCGCAACTAACACGTTGATTTGGACAGCTGGGGTTAAGACCAATCACACCGCTGACGAATTTGGCATCGAAGCCGGCCGTGGCGGTCGCTTAATTACTAACAAGTACCTACAAGCTCAGGGCTTCGAAGATAAAAGTATCTACGTCGCCGGCGACGATGCGAACGCCACTGAAGAAGGCGCTGAACGGGCCGTTCCACAAACTGCTCAGGAAGCTGAACAAGAAGCCCTCATTGTGGCCCATAACGTTGCCGAAGACATTAACGGCGCCACTAATTACAAAGAATTCAAAGATAAGAATATGGGCTTCACCGTTTCATTTGGTTCAAAATACGGAATCGCCCAAGTCTTTGGCGGAAAGCGGTTCAGAGGTCGCTTCGCCACACTGATGAAGCACGGCAGTAATCTCTTGTATTTCATGCGAATTGCTTCCATGTATTATACTTGGAAATATTTCATGGACGAATTTTTCAACGTTGAAAACGGCCGAACCGTTTTCGGTTACAACACCTCTCGCCGTAGCAATGTCCTTTGGTCACTACCCCTTCGTTTATACTTTGGGATTGCACTCTTCATTGACGGATTAGCAAAAATGAACGGCGATTCAAGTTGGTTGGTCATGGGACATTCAGGATTCGGAATCTGGGAATTAATCTTAGGTTGCTTGATTTTCTTTGGATTGGCAACTTGGTGTGCAAACTTCATTGTCATCATCTGCTTCTTTATTTTCCTACATTCATGGGCAACTGTTTGGGTCTTATTTGTCGCTTTTGCACTGATGAATGGATCCGGTCGGTCGTTCGGATTAGACCTGTGGTTTGTCCCGTGGTTACAAAAAACCTTAGGCAAATGGCGTTATGGAACTCAGCGGTCCATCTATAAAAATAAATAGCCAAAAAGGCTCGAGCGTTCAAAATCGCTCGAGCCTTTTTAATCTCTATTGATTAGTATCACACTAACTTGTTTTGATGAATCTAGTTGCAAAACGACACAAAAAAATCACTACCAAGTAGCGGGTGCTCGATCCAAAGACCGCATTCAAGCTAGACTCGAAGTCACCTTCAACATCATAACGCTTTATACCCAAAACTCGGTGTGATTCTATTGTTTTCACCAATAAGGTGAGTGATTATTTGGTTTAATCAACCAATTGTAAGATAACCATTGGGGCACCATCACCACGACGAGGCATAGTCTTCATGATGCGAGTGTAACCACCATTACGGTCAGCATACTTAGGTGCGACATCGCTAAATAGTTTTTGAAGTGCAGTTTGGATTTTAACATCGTCCCCGTCTTCTTTAACATCAGCAACAACGTCACGTAAGAAAGTAGCGGCTTGACGACGAGCGTGCAAGTCACCGCGCTTACCTAAAGTGATCATCTTGTCAGTCGTTGAACGAACTTCCTTGGCACGTGCTTCAGTTGTTTGGATCTGACCGTGAATGATTAATTCAGTAGTCAAGTCGCGAAGCAGCGCACGACGTTGTGAACTGGCACGTTGTAATTTACGATAACTCATTGGTTAGTAACCCTCCTTTGATTTAATTAGTCTTCTTTACGAAGTGATAACCCAAGATCAGATAGCTTGTTTTTAACTTCTTCCAATGACTTCCGGCCTAAGTTACGAACCTTCATCATATCGGCTTCAGTTTTGTTGGTCAACTCTTGAACAGTGTTGATTCCAGCACGTTTTAGACAGTTGTATGAACGAACGGAAAGGTCCAATTCCTCAATTGTCATTTCAAGCATCTTTTCTTTGTGGGTTTCTTCCTTTTCGACCATGATTTCGGCATTCTTAGCTTCGTCAGTTAAATCAACAAACATCGCTAAGTGTTCAGCTAAAATCTTAGCCGCCAGACTGATTGACTCACTTGGCGTAATCGAACTATCCGTCCAAACATCCAGAGTCAGTTTGTCATAATCGTCGCGTTGACCAACCCGCGTGTTTTCAACTTGATAGTTAACACGTTCAATTGGGGTATAAATAGAGTCAATAGGCAAAACGCCAATTGGCATGTCTCCGTTCGCCTTGTTTTGGTCGGCAGAACGATATCCACGGCCCTTGTTTGCAGTCATTCGCATATGGAAAGTAGCACCCTCAGCGACGGTTGCAATATAGAGATCAGGATTCAAAATGGTTACATCACTGTCGGCACTAATGTCAGCAGCGGTAACTTGAGCAGGTCCCTTAACGTCAATTTCCATTGACTCAATTTCGTCATCTGGCCCTTCGAGCTTCAACGAAATCTTCTTTGTGTTCAAAATGATCTGTGTGACGTCTTCAACGACACCCTCAATAGTTGAGAATTCGTGTAGCACGCCATCAATCTGAATACTGGTAACAGCTGCTCCTGGCAATGAGGACAGTAAAATTCGACGGAGAGAGTTCCCTAAGGTTGTCCCGTAGCCACGTTCCAGTGGTTCTACGACGAACTTACCGTAGTCATCGCTTTCTTCAATTTTGTGAATGTTAGGCTTTTCGAATTCAATCATTCTTATCTTTTACCCCTTTCAAACGCGTTGAGCCTTGTGATAAGTCCCATCATTTAGTAATAGCAAATCTCTCAAAAAAGACCCACTATACCCGACGGCGCTTCGGAGGACGAGAACCATTGTGAGGAACAGGTGTTACATCACGAATGGCAGTAACTTCGAGTCCAGTAGCTTGTAAGGCACGGATTGCAGCTTCACGACCTGAACCAGGACCCTTAACAGCAACTTCAACAGACTTCATACCGTTTTCCATAGATGCCTTACCTGCAGCTTCAGCAGCCATTTGAGCGGCGAACGGAGTAGACTTACGTGAACCCTTGAAGCCTAATGAACCAGCTGATGACCATGAAATTGCATTACCCTGCATATCAGTGATCATAACTAAAGTGTTGTTAAATGTTGAATGAATGTGAGCAACACCAGACTCGATATTCTTTTTTACACGACGCTTACGTGTAGTTCTTCTAGTTGCCATGAAATGTCTTTACCTCCTTTTTAAATTATTTCTTCTTACCGGCAATAGCGACAGCCTTACCCTTACGAGTACGGGCGTTGTTCTTCGTGTGTTGGCCACGAACTGGCAATCCACGACGGTGACGCATGCCACGGTATGAGCCAATTTCTTGAAGGTTCTTAATGTTCATGCTGACTTCACGACGTAAGTCACCTTCGACCTTGTAAGTGTCAACGGCTGCACGAATCTTGTCTTCATCATCAGGGGTTAAGTCACGAACGCGAACGTCTGGTGAGACACCCGTTTCAGCGATGATCTTTTCAGCAGTACTGTTACCAATACCGAAAATATAAGTTAAGCCAATGACAATACGCTTGTCACGTGGCAAGTCAACTCCAGCAATACGAGCCATTAAAGTGCACCTCCTATTTAATAATTAGATTATTTACCTTGACGTTGTTTATGCTTAGCGTTTGCTGAGCAGATAACCATTACTCGGCCTTTACGCTTGATGATCTTACAGTGATCACACATTTTTTTGACAGATGGTCGTACCTTCATCGTCTATATACCTCCTAATGTCCTAATGCAAACCGAAAAATATCGATTTATTTAAATCGATACGTGATGCGTCCCTTGGTCAAATCATACGGAGACATCTCCACAGTAACTCGGTCTCCAGGTAAAATACGAATGTAGTGCATTCGTATTTTACCGGACACGTGTGCTAATATCTCATGACCGTTTTCTAGTTCGACCCGAAACATTGCGTTTGGCAAGGTTTCAGTAACCTTACCTTCGACTTCGATGACATCTTTCGCCACAAAAGTACCTCCATTTCAATTTGTTCAATTACAGACCAAAAAAGGTCTTTGGATTCTCGTTCATAATTTTGACGCTAACCTGAGTTAGTTTACCATACGAACTTAAACAACGCAAGCAAATCCAACGACCGGAGATCTCTTATGCCAATAGATCTAAGATCTTCTTGATGTCACTGTAAACAACGTCGATATCCCGATCACCATCAACAGTGTGCAACAACCCTTTTTGTTGATAGAAATCAACTAAGGGGGTGTTCATCTTGACGTTAACAGCTAATCGATTTTTAACTGTTTCAGGTTTATCATCTTCTCGTTGGTAGAAATCATGCCCGCCACAAACATCGCAAGTTCCTTCTACTTTTGGCATATGGTACAACTTGTGATAAGTTGCGCCACATGTCCGACAGATGAAACGACCAGAAAGTCGTTCGATTAACACATCAGGTTCAACGTGAATGTTGATAACAGCGTCAACTGGTCGATCAAGTTCATGACCGAAAGTATCCAAAGCTTGTGCTTGTTCAATAGTCCGTGGATACCCATCCAACATGTAACCAGCGGCAACGTCGTCTTGCGCGAGTCGATCAGCAACAATTCCATTTGTTACTTCGTCAGGCACCAAGTCACCTTTGTCGATATACTTCTTGGCTTCAATTCCCATCTTGGTTTCGTTTTTCATGGCATCCCGAAAGATGTCACCAGTCGAAATATGAGGAATGTTGAAGTCTTCAACAATTTTTTGGGCCTGCGTACCCTTACCGGCACCAGGCAAACCCATTAAAATTAGGTCCATTGACATTTAATTACCTCCTTAAACGTTTCAGAATAATCTAACTAAAAGTGAGTTAACATTATTCTGCTGGGCGAGGATCTTGAATGAAACCAACGTACTGCCGTTTCATCATCAATCCTTCGATTTGTTGAATCGTTTGAATAGCAACACCAACAACAATCAAGAGGCTGGTACCACCCAAACCGATTGACTCATCTAAATCCCAAACGTTTTGAGCAATTAATGGAACCAATGCGACAAAACCAAGGAACAAAGCCCCGACTGTACTCAACCGCATAAGCAAGTTTGAAACGTACACTTGGGTCTCATGACCTGGCCAAACCCCTGGAATATAACTCCCTTGCTTCTGTAAGTTTTCTGATAGCTTTTCAGGGTTAACCTGAACAAAGGCATAGAAGAAAGTAAACAGAATAATCAAGATCGTGTATAGGGTAATCCCACCAGTCGAATTCATGTTGAAGATATTTGTCATCACTTGATACCAAGTGTCTTCAGAATGGTTATTTGCAAATGCCATCAGAATTGTCTGTGGCGTCGCAATAAATGAACTAGCAAAAATAACCGGGATAACACCTGCCACATTGACCTTCAACGGTAAGTAACTGCTGTCTTGATTACCAGTTACTCGGCGAGTGTATTGAATCGGGATCTTTCGATCAGCTTGTTGAACCCAAGTGACGAAAGTTGTAATAATCAAAACCGCAATAATAATGACGGCAATGATTAAAACACTCTGCCAAATCGCAGAATTCCCTGAAACATTCACGAAGTAGTCTTGATACAACTTGTAAGCCCCAGTAGGCATTCTGGCGATAATCCCAGCAAAGATAATCATTGAAACCCCATTACCCAAGCCGTGATCCGTAATCATGTCACCCATCCAAGTGGTTAACATGGTCCCACCAGTTAGAATTAGACCAATCATCATGTAGGTCTTAGCCCCAGGATGTTGCACCAAATTCAAACTACTTAACGTGTTAAAACCTGCGGTAATCCCAATCGATTGAACAAATGCCAATATAATTGTTAAGTACCGCGTGTGTTGGTTTAACTTTCGACGCCCAACTTCACCTTGTTTACTCCATTCGACATACTTAGGAACAATGTCCATTTGCAGTAATTGGATAACAATTTGAGCAGTGATGTAAGGTGAAACCCCCATCGCAAAGATAGAGTAGTTGGTCAACCCACCACCACTGAAAATGTTCAAAATGCTAACTAACCCAGAAGACGCAACGCTTTGTAGTGCCTTTGCATTGACCCCAGGAACGGTGATAAACGAGCCAATCCGAAAGACAACCAAAACAAATAGTGTAAAGAGGATCTTATTTCTAATATCCTTTACTTTAAACGCGCTTTTCATGGTTGAAAGCATTAGATCACCTCAGTTTTACCGCCTGCAGCTTCGATTGCTGACGTTGCGCTAGCCGAAAACTTGTTGGCCTTAACAGTCAGTTTCTTAGAAATTTCGCCGTTACCAAGAATCTTGATACCGTCTTTTTCGTTCTTAACGATGCCAGTTTCAACAAGTGCTGCAGGTGTTACCTCAGCACCATCTTCAAACCGGTCATTCAAAGTCGTTAAGTTAACAACTGCATATTCCTTGCGGTTGATGTTTGTAAAACCACGCTTTGGGATCCGACGGTACAATGGCATTTGGCCACCTTCGAAACCTAAACGCGTTTTGCTACGAGCTTTTTGCCCCTTTTGACCGCGACCTGACGTTTTACCATTACCAGCAGAACGACCGCGTCCTTTACGAGCACGTGAGAAGCGTGAACCTTCTGACGGTTGTAATTCGTTCAAATTCATGAATTTAGGCACCTCCTTAATTTAAATATGATTATTTAACTTCTTCAACTTTGATTAAGTGAGCGACTTGGAACAAGGCGCCACGAGTTGCTTCATTGTCCGGAAGAACGTTAAAACTGTTAACTTTCTTCAAACCTAAAGCTTCAACGATCTTACGTTGTTTAGGAAGACGGTGAGCAGCACTTCGAACCAAAGTAACCTTTAATTGAGCCATGTTGATCTTCCTCCTATTCAGCTAAGTGTTGAACTGAAACACCACGTAAATCAGCGACTTCTTCGGCACGCTTCAAGGCTTTAAGACCTTCAAAAGTAGCACGGATTGCGTTGATTGGGGTATCTGAACCTAATCGTTTACTGGTAACATCGTCGACACCGGCCAATTCCATGACGGCACGAACAGCGCCACCGGCAGCAACTCCAGAACCTTCAGCGGCTGGCTTCAAAAGAATCCGACCACCATCGTAAGTTCCGATGATTTCATGAGGAATCGTCGTACCAACGATTGGGATTTCAATCAAGTTCTTACGAGCAGCTTCAACAGCTTTACGAATTGCTTCTGGAACTTCTTGAGCTTTACCAGTACCAAAACCAACGTGACCGTGATGATCGCCCACAACAACTAATGCTGCGAAACGAAGCCGACGACCACCCTTAACGACTTTGGTAATACGGTTGATTGCAACAACGTTATCTTCAAGGTCCAACTTTTCAGGATCGATAAACTTTGCCATTAGTGGTTATTCCTCCCTTTCTTAGAATTTCAAGCCGTTTTCGCGGGCTGCTTCAGCTAAAGCTTGAACCCGGCCGTGGTAAAGGTAGCCACCACGATCAAAAACAACATCTGAGATTTTCTTGTCGTTAGCACGGGTTGCAATTAACTTACCGACAGCTTGTGCTTGTTCAGTCTTGTTTGCACCCTTTACTTCACTATCTAATGTCGAGGCACTGACCAGCGTCACACCCGCTACGTCATCAATTACTTGAGCGTAGATGTTTTTGTTAGAACGGAATACATTTAAGCGTGGGCGCTCTGCAGTACCAGAAATCTTGTTCCGGACACGCATATGACGCTTTTGACGTGTCTTGTTTTTATCTGGTTTCGAAATCAAAATAGTCACCTCTTTAAATTAATGATGAATCTAATGTTACTTACCAGTCTTACCTTCCTTAAGGCTGATGTGTTCGTCTTCGTAACGAATACCTTTACCCTTGTAAGGTTCTGGTGAGCGAACGGCACGGATTTCAGCTGCGAAGTCACCGACTTCTTGCTTGCTAATGCCGCTGATCTTGATGGTGTTGTTGTCAGGAACTTCAAGCGTTAATGCTTCAGGAACTTCCATTTCAACGGGGTTTGAGTAACCAACACTCAACGTCAAGGTTTTACCTTTCAATTGAGCACGGTACCCAACACCGACAAGCTTAAGTGTCTTAGCGAAACCATTCGTTACCCCTTCAACCATGTTGTTGAAGTTAGCACGAGTTGTTCCGTGGATGGCACGGGTCTTGTTGTTATCGTCTGGACGATCAAAGTTAACTTCACCGTCGGCAACGTTCATCGTGATGATTGATGAAAAAGTACGAGTAATTGTCCCCTTCGGGCCTTTTACAGTAACCTCATCACCATCGCGTTTAACGTCAACGCCTTCAGGAATAGTTACAGTTTTATAACCAATACGACTCATTTAGTAGGCACCTCCTTGCAGTTTTTTAAATTACCATACGTAGGCGAGAACTTCGCCGCCAATTTTTTTAGCGCGTGCTTCTTTATCAGTGACAACACCTTCTGATGTTGAGATGATTGCGATACCTAAACCGTTAAGCACTTTCGGTACTGAATCTGATTTGACATAAGTCCGCAAACCAGGTTTTGAAATACGCTTCAAACCTGAAATAACGCGTTGCTTATCGCGACCGTACTTAAGAAATACGCGGATGATACCTTGCTTATCATCATCGATGTATTCAACATCGCGAATAAAGCCTTCACGCTTTAAAATTTCAGCAATGTCACGTTTGATTTTTGAGGCAGGAACTTCTAATGATTCGTGGTATACCATGTTGGCATTACGAATCCGAGTTAAGAAGTCTGCAATTGGGTCAGTCATGGACATTAACGTTTATCCTCCTTTTGAGTGTTATTTTTACCAGCTGGCTTTTTTCATGCCAGGAATTTGGCCCTTGTGAGCAAGTTCCCGTAAGCAAAGTCGGCATAAGTGGAATTTTTGATAAACTGAGTGTGGACGTCCACAACGCTCGCAACGCGTGTAGTTTTGCGTTGAGTACTTAGCTGGTCGTTGACTCTTTACAACTAATGATTTTTTAGCCACAATATAACCTCCTTGATTACTTAGTAAATGGCATGCCAAGTTGTGTTAACAACTCGCGAGATTCTTCATCTGATTCAGCGGTAGTGACGATAACGATATCCAAACCACGAACGCGGTTAACGTTATCGTAATCAATTTCTGGGAAAATCAATTGTTCACGTACACCCAATGTGTAGTTCCCACGACCGTCAAAAGCCCGTGAACTAACACCATGGAAGTCACGAACTCGAGGCAATGAAACGTTGATCAGCTTGTCAAGAAATTCGTACATGCGTTGGCCACGTAAAGTGACTTTGGCACCAATCGCGTTACCTTCACGTAAACGGAAACCGGCGATTGACTTTTTGGCCTTGGTAATCAATGGCTTTTGCCCAGCAATCAAGGTCAATTCTTCAACGGCTTCATCTAAGTTCTTGGCGTTTGCAACGGCATCACCAACACCCATGTTCAAAACAATCTTTTCAAGCTTAGGTGCTTGCATGATTGAAGAGTAACTGAACTTTTCGATCATTGATGGCACGATTTCTTTTGTATATTTTTCTTGTAAACGACTCGTCATTAGTTAATGTTGCCTCCTTTCGGCATTATTTGTCGATGGTTTCGCCAGACTTTTTAGCGTAGCGAACCTTCTTCTCATTTTCAACGCGGTAACCAACACGGGTTGGTTGGTTTGATGAAGGGTCAATCAACATTACGTTAGAAACGTGGATTGGCGCTTCAACTTCAACGATACCGCCTTGAGGATTTGATTGAGAGGCTTTTTGGGCCTTCTTGATCATGTTGACGCCTTCGATAACGACGCGGTCCTTAGCGGCGATTGTCTTAGTGACAGTCCCCTCTTTACCTTTGTCCTTACCAGCGATTACACGAACTTTATCACCAGTTTTGATGTTCATCCTGTTTGGCACCTCCTTATTTTCGAAACGATTACAGCACTTCTGGTGCTAATGAAACGATCTTCATGTAGTCATTGTCACGTAATTCACGCGCAACCGGTCCGAAAATACGAGTACCTTGTGGACTCTTGTCATCACGGATTAAAACTGCAGCGTTTTCGTCAAACTTAATGTATGAGCCGTCTGCCCGACGTACACGTGAAGTGGTGCGGACGATAACTGCCTTAACGACGTCACCCTTTTTGACAACGCCACCTGGTGTTGCTTGTTTGACAGTAGCGACAATCACGTCACCAATACCTGCATAGCGACGCTTTGAACCGCCCAACACTTTAATAGTTAAGATTTCGCGGGCACCAGAGTTATCAGCGACTTTTAAACGAGATTCTTGTTGGATCACCGTAAGTGTCCTCCTTTCACAATTAAGTAAATTGAATACGATAAATTAGATGATAACTGACTTTTCGACAACTTGAAGTAACCGGAAACGAACGGTCTTAGACAACGGCCGGGTCTCCATGATTTCTACAAGGTCGCCCATTTTAGCTTCGTTGTTCTCATCACGAGCTTTGTATTTCTTCGTGTACTTGATCCGCTTGCCGTATACTGGGTGGTTCTTGTAAGTTTCAACCGCAACAGTAATCGTCTTGTCCATCTTGTCAGATACGACACGACCACGGTAAGTCTTACGAGCATTACGTTCTTCAGCCATTAATAGGTTCCTCCTTTATCGTATTCTTACTTGTTTAATTCTTGTTCGTGGAGAACTGTCTTGATCCGCGCAATGTTCTTACGCACTTGCTTCAAACGAGCAGTGTTTTCTAATTGACCAGTAGCCAATTGGAAACGGAGGTTGAACAATTCATCTTTGTAACTCTTTTCTTTTTCAAGCATTTCAGCAGTGGTTAATTCTTTAATTTCTTTAGCCTTCATTTGATTCGCCACCTACTTCCTCGCGTGTTACGGTCTTAGTCCGAACCGGAAGCTTCATAGCAGCTAACCGCAGGGCTTCGCGAGCGACTTCTTCAGAAACGCCGCCAACTTCGAACATAACCTTGCCGCGCTTAACTGGTGCAACCCAACCTGCAGGGGCACCCTTACCATTACCCATCCGAACACCAACACCTTTTTCAGTGTAGGATTTGTGAGGGAAAATCTTGATCCAAACTTTACCACCACGCTTCATGTAACGCGTCATAGCAATACGAGCTGCTTCGATTTGACGGTTGCTAATCCAGCTTGAATCTAATGCTTGCAAACCGTATTCGCCGAAAGCAACTGATTTGCCGCCTTTTGCTTCACCGCGTAACTTACCACGGTGCTCACGACGGAACTTAACCCGCTTAGGTACTAGCATGCTTATTTCCCTCCTTGTTCGTTAGAGTTTTGTTCGTTAGGCTTTGCTGGCAAAATTTCGCCACGGTAGATCCAAGTCTTAACACCTAATGAACCGTATGTTGTGTGGGCTTCTACCCATGCATAGTCGATATCTGCACGTAATGTGTGCAACGGCACTGTTCCGTCTGAGTAAGATTCTACCCGCGACATGTCAGCCCCGTTTAAACGACCGGCAACCTGGGTTTTAATACCCTTTGCACCAGACCGCATTGTCCGTTGCATTGCACCACGCATTGCACGACGGAATGCGACCCGACCTTCAAGTTGACGAGCGATGTTTTCGCCGACCAACTTAGCATCCAAATCAGGCTTCTTGATTTCGATGATGTTGATGTGTACTCGTTTGCCAGTTAAGTTGTTCAATTCCTTACGGAGATTTTCAACTTCTGACCCACCCTTACCGATAACCATACCAGGCTTAGCAGTATGAATTGAGATGTTGACGCGGTTAGCGGCACGTTCAATTTCAACTGTTGACACTGAGGCATCTGCAAGGCGCTTTGCGATATATTTCCGGATTTTAAGGTCTTCGCCTAAGTAGGCAGCAAAATCTTTTTCAGCATACCATTTTGCTTCCCAGTCGCGAATAATACCGACACGTAATCCGGTTGGATTAATCTTTTGACCCACGCTTTACCCCTCCTCTTTATCTGATACAACTACTGTAATGTGACTAGTCCGTTTGTTGATTGGTGAAGCAGAACCTTTTGCACGGGGACGGAACCGCTTAAGCGTTGGTCCTTCGTTAACAAAAACTTCGCTGACAACCAAGTCAGTACGGTCTAAATCAAAATTGTTTTCTGCGTTAGCAACTGCAGACATTAGAACTTTTTCAACGACTGGTGAAGCACCGCGAGGGGTAAACTTCAAAATAGCAATCGCTTCTGCCACACTTTTGCCTCTGATAAGATCAACAACAAGGCGGACCTTACGTGCGGCAATACGAACAGTTCTCGCAGTTGCCTTTGCTGATGTCACTTGTTCAGCCATTTGATATCCTCCTTATTATGCTCGTGTCTTCTTATCGTCGCCGCCGTGGCCACGGAAAGTACGAGTTGGTACGAATTCACCTAATTTGTGACCAACCATGTCTTCTTGAATGAATACTGGAACGTTCTTGCGACCATCATAAACCGCAATGGTGTAGCCAATAAAGCTAGGGAAGATGGTTGAACGACGTGACCAAGTTTTGATAACAGACTTTTTGTCTGAATCTTTTTGGGCATCGATCTTCTTCAATAAATGCTCATCGGCGAATGGTCCCTTTTTTAAACTACGACCCATTTAGATGTCCCTCCTTACAAGCGAGATTAAATACAATTAAGTTAATTTATTATTTACCCTTACGGTGACGAACAATAAATTTCTCGGTTTGTGCCTTCTTCGAACGAGTCTTCTTACCGGCAGTCTTCTTACCCCATGGAGATAATGGTGATGGACGACCAATAGGTGCTTTACCTTCACCACCACCATGAGGGTGATCGTTAGGGTTCATAACAGACCCACGAGATTGAGGACGCTTGCCGATCCAACGGTTACGACCAGCTTTACCGACGTTAACCAGTTCGTGTTCTTCGTTACCAACAGTTCCAATAGTGGCACGGTTGACAGCTAAAACCCGACGAACTTCACCAGAAGCCAAGCGAATTAACACGTACTTGCCTTCCTTACCAAGTAATTGCGCTGAAGTACCGGCTGAACGGACCAATTGGCCACCGTGACCAGGCTTCAATTCAATATTGTGGATGGTTGTTCCGACTGGGATATTTTGTAATGGCAATGCATTACCGACCTTAATATCAGCTTCAGTTCCTGATTGAACCTTATCGCCAACCTTTAACCCCTTAGGAGCTAAGATGTAGGCCTTAATACCATCTTTGTAGACCAACAAAGCAATGTTTGCGGTCCGGTTTGGATCGTATTCGATAGCTTTAACCGTAGCAGGAACGTTGTCCTTATTACGCTTGAAGTCGATAATCCGGTATTGGTTCTTGTTCCCACCGCCGCGGTGACGAACAGTCTTATGACCGTAGTTGTTACGACCGGCAGTGTGACTCTTTGATTCTAACAATGACTTTTCGGGCGTTGTCTTCGTGATAACATCACTGTAGACAAGGCTAGTCATATTACGCCGACCATTGCTGGTTGGTTTATATGTCTTAATCGCCAAGTGAATTCCCTCCTATTACGATAGATTAATTATTCTTCACCGAATAATTTGATTTCTTCTGAATCAGCAGACAAGGACACAATGGCCTTCCGACGCTTCTTGGTAAACCCAACGAAACGACCTTGACGCTTCTTCTTACCTTTAACGTTCATGATGTTAACTTTAACAACCTTAACGTTGAAGATTTCTTCAATTGCTTTTTTAACTTGTGTTTTAGTTGCCCGAACGTCAACATCAAATGTATAACGCTTGTCATCAAGCAAATCAGTTGATGCTTCAGTAATGACCGGACGTAAAATAATATCGCGTGCTTCCATTATGCGAGCACCTCCTCAATTTGAGAAAGAGCAGTTTGCGTCATAACCAGCTTCTTGCTGTTAATCACGTCAAGCACGTTAATCCCTTTAGCATCAATTACCTTAACGTTGTCAAGGTTACGAGCTGCTAATGCGGCATTTTCGTTGTCTTCCTCAAGAACCACTAATGTTTTTTCAGAAACGTTCAAACCAGCAAGGGTTTGGGCAAATGCCTTGGTCTTAGGTGCGTCAAAACTTAAAGCATCAACAACAACTAAGGCGTTATCAAGTACCTTTTGTGATAAGACCGACTTCAAAGCCAACCGAGTCACTTTCTTTGGTAAGTGATAAGCATATGAACGAGGTGTAGGACCGAAGACGGTACCACCACCAACCCAGATTGGTGAACGAGTCGAACCAGCACGGGCACGACCAGTACCCTTTTGACGCCATGGCTTCTTACCACCACCACGAACAGCACTACGGTTCTTGACCGCATGAGTTCCTTGGCGAAGTGAAGCGCGTTGCATCAAAACAGTGTCAAACACAACGTTATCGTTTGGTTCAACGGCGAAAATGGCATCGTTTAAAGTAACGTCACCATTTTGACTGCCGTCTTGTTTAAATAAAGTTACACTAGTCATCTACGTTTCCTCCTTTCCTATTTCTTTGGTGCGCGAACCGCGCTCTTAACTTCGATGAATGATTTGTTTGCGCCTGGGACATTCCCCTTGATCAACAACACATTGTTGTCGACATCGGCACGAACAATTTGCAAGTTCTGAATAGTAACCGTCTTGTTACCCATGCGACCTGGCAATTTCTTACCTTTGAACACACGGTTGATAACGGCCCCTAAAGAACCTGGACGACGGTGGTAACGAGAACCGTGGGTTTCAGGGCCCCGGCTTTGGCCGTCTTTATGGATGTTACCTTGGTAACCATGACCCTTTGTAGTACCAGTGACGTCAACGTACTCACCGGCTTCAAAGATGTCCGCCTTGATTTCGTCTGCTACCTTGTAATCTCCCAGCTCAACATCTTTGATTTCATGAATGAAGCGCTTAGGAGTCGTATTTGCTTTTGCTACATGACCTTTTTCTGGTTTGTTGCTCAAAACGTCGCGCTTGTCGTCGTAACCCAATTGAATGGCTTCGTAACCGTCGTTTTCCAGTGTTTTCACTTGTAAAACAACGTTAGGCGTGGTTTCAACAACAGTAACTGGGATCAATTCCCCGTTATCAGTAAAGACTTGCGTCATACCGACTTTTTTACCTAAGATTCCTTTTCTGGTCATGAGTACACCTCCGATATGTTGTATTGTTTAAAATAGTTAAAATTAAAGCTTGATTTCGATATCTACACCTGAAGGCAAGTCTAACTTCATCAATGAGTCAACTGTCTTTGGCGTTGGGTTAACAATATCGATTAACCGTTTGTGCGTACGCATTTCAAATTGCTCACGCGACTTCTTGAACTTATGTGGTGAACGAAGCACCGTGTACACAGTCCGTTCCGTTGGTAACGGAATAGGACCTGAGATTTCAGCGCCCGTACGCTTAGCAGTTTCGACAATCTTGTCAGCAGATTGGTCTAAAATGCGGTGTTCATAAGCCTTCAAACGGATACGAATTTTTTGTTTTGCCATTGGATTCCCTCCTTACGTCTATTTTCAAAATTAGACTAACTCCGTGGAAATTACCGCCACCCCTCGTGGCAAAGCGGCCGGGTGTGTCGCAACCTTCCACATCATCGCTCTATTAGCACTGCCACAAGGGCACAGACTGCCCCTGAAATTCAGCACCTATCTATAATACTAAATAAATGCCCATCTGACAAGGGTTTATCGTTATTTTTTTAAAGGATCAAAAAATCGCCCACATCTCGACGATGTAGGCGATCATTTAAAAATTATTCAGAAACTGGTGTGCCACCATTCTTCTTAATAATTTCTTCTTGGATCGACTTTGGAACTGGTTCGTAGTGGTCAAAGACCATCGTAAACGTCCCACGACCCTGTGAGGCTGAACGCAATGTCGTTGCGTAACCAAACATTTCTGACAATGGAACAAACGAGTGAATCAATTGAGCATTCCCACGTGCTTCCATACCATCAACTCGGCCACGACGAGCAGTTACTTGACCCATGATATCGCCCATGTATTCTTCAGGAACAACAATGTCGACTTTCATGATTGGTTCTAGGATAACTGGTCCAGCAGACTTAGCGGCGTTCCGTAAGGCGATTGAAGCGGCAACCTTGAAGGCAGCTTCACTAGAATCGACTTCGTGATAACTACCATCGTACAACTTGGCCTTAACGTCAATCAATGGGTAACCGGCAAGAACACCATTTTCCATTGATTCCTTCAAACCTTGTTCAACTGATGGAATGTATTCACGAGGAACAACACCACCGACAATGGCATCTTCGAATTCGAAGCCCTTGCCTTCTTCGTTTGGTTCGAATTCGATCCAAACATCACCGTATTGCCCTTTACCACCTGATTGACGAACAAACTTACCTTGTGCCTTAGTAGCCTTGGTAAATGCTTCACGGTAGGCAACTTGAGGTGCACCAACAGTTGCTTCAACCTTGAATTCACGCTTCATCCGGTCAATGATGATATCCAAGTGCAATTCACCCATTCCGGCAATCAAAGTTTCACCGGTTTCAGGGTTAGTTTCTGCACGGAACGATGGATCTTCTTCAGAGAGCTTTTGCAAAGCATTATTCATCTTGTCTTGGTCAGCCTTAGTCTTAGGTTCAACCGCAACCTGAATAACTGGGTCTGGGAATTCCATTGATTCCAAGTGAAGTGGGTGGTCAACGTCGGTTAAAGAGTCACCAGTAACGGTGTTCTTTAAGCCGATAGTGGCTGCGATGTCACCTGAAAAGACTTCTGGAATTTCTTGACGAGAATTCGAGTGCATTTGCAGCAAACGACCAACCCGTTCACGCTTATCCTTAGTGGCGTTTAAGACGTATGAACCTGATTCCAAGGTTCCTTGGTATACCCGGATAAACGTCAAACGACCAACGAATGGGTCAGTAGCAATCTTAAATGCCAATGCAGCGAAAGGTGCATCGTCGTTGGCAATTAAGTCAACTTGTTCGCCAGTATCAGGATCAGTTGCTGGGTATGGCTTCACGTCAAGTGGTGAAGGCAAGAAATCAACAACCGCATCAAGCATCATTTGAACACCTTTGTTCTTGAAAGCTGAACCAGCCAAAACTGGGAACATTTCAAGGTTCAAGGTTGCCTTACGGATAGCAGCCTTGATTTCAGGGATCGGAATTTCTTCACCGTCAAGGTACTTTTCCATGATGCTGTCATCAACGTCAGCGATTTGTTCAATCATAGCATCACGGCGCTTTTGGGCTTCTTCCCGGTATGCTTCTGGCACGTCAACAACGTCCCATTCAGTTCCCAATTCGTCTTCGTCATAAATATCGGCCTTCATTTCAATCAAGTCGATAATCCCTTCGAAGTCGTCTTCGGCACCGATTGGCATTTGGATAGCCAAGGCATTGGCTTGGAGACGGTCCTTCAATGATTCCACAGAAGCATCAAAGTCGGCCCCCAACTTGTCCATCTTGTTGGCAAAAACGATACGGGGAACATTGTAGTCAGATGCTTGACGCCAAACCGTTTCAGTTTGGGGTTCAACACCAGCTTGGGCATCCAACACCGCAACGGCACCATCAAGCACCCGCAATGACCGTTCAACTTCGATTGTGAAGTCCACGTGTCCTGGGGTATCAATGATGTTAATTCGGTGGCCTTTCCATTCAGCGGTCGTAGCAGCTGAAGTGATGGTAATCCCACGTTCTTGTTCTTGTTCCATCCAGTCCATTTGTGAAGCTCCATCATGAGTTTCACCAATTTTATGGATTTTACCAGTGTAATACAGGATCCGTTCAGTCGTTGTGGTCTTACCAGCATCGATATGAGCCATGATCCCGATGTTACGCGTCTTTTCTAGTGGAAAAGCTCGAGTATTAGCCATGTTTAGTCTGTAACTCCTCTCAGTTTAATCACCTACAAATAGGGGCGGCCGTAGCCACCCCCTCCTATCGCTGTTTCTAACTCATAAAGCTAGGCAGCTGATAGGAACCGAACAGCACTCTTACCAGCGGTAATGTGCAAATGCCCGGTTTG
Source organism: Secundilactobacillus kimchicus JCM 15530 (assembly GCF_001433995.1). GTDB lineage: Bacteria > Bacillota > Bacilli > Lactobacillales > Lactobacillaceae > Secundilactobacillus > Secundilactobacillus kimchicus. Next base: position 330,687 of record NZ_AZCX01000002.1, on the reverse strand, counting down.
CGTCAGCCATTTTATGCGTGTCTTCACGCTTTTTAACTGATGCACCAGTGTTGTTAGCAGCATCCATGATTTCGCGTGCTAACCGTTCAGTCATCGTGTGTTCACCACGTGAACGCGCGTATTGGACGATCCAACGAAGACCCAAAGTTGACCGGCGTTCTGGACGAACTTCGATCGGCACTTGGTAGTTTGACCCACCAACCCGACGAGCCTTAACTTCAAGAACTGGCATAACGTTCTTCATTGCTTCATCAAATACTTCAACTGGATCGTTCCCAGTTTCTGACTTAATTAATTCAAATGCACCGTATAAAATTTGTGATGCAGTGCCCCGCTTACCATCTAACATCAAACGGTTGATCAAACGAGTGACCATCTTTGAGTTATAGATTGGATCAGGGAGGACTTCACGCTTTTGGACGTTTCCTTTTCTTGGCATTCTATAATACCCTCCTTGTTGAACTTAGCTGTTTTATTTCGATTTAGGCCTTAGGCTTCTTTGTCCCGTACTTAGAACGGCTTTGACGACGGTCTTCAACACCGGCGGTATCCAAAGCACCACGGATAACGTGATAACGAACCCCAGGCAAGTCTTTCACACGACCACCACGGATTAAAACAACACTATGTTCTTGAAGGTTGTGACCGATACCTGGAATGTAAGCAGTCACTTCAATAAGGTTTGACAAACGAACACGGGCATATTTCCGCAAAGCAGAGTTAGGCTTCTTCGGTGTCATCGTCCCAACACGGGTAGCAACCCCACGCTTTTGAGGCGCAGCGTTAGCGACTTGCTTCTTTTTGTAACTGTTATACCCGAAGCCAAGAGCTGGGGCATTTGATTTAGAACTTCTAGATTTACGACCTTTACGAACCAATTGGTTGATTGTAGGCATCTAAGAGTCCTCCTTCCTTGTCATTGTATGATTTTAAGTCCACACATCCAGGCGGTTCTTTTTTGAGCAAAAAAATCGCCCCAGAATGGGATCCTGTGCTACTGCTTTCCGTCAGCATGTCTGCAAACGCAGAAACCGGTCTACAAAAAGCACCTTTAAAAGGATACCACGCCTAGTAAAACAATGTCAACGGTGAGTTACAAATCAGTTCAATCTGCGTAGGTATCAAAAACAGGAGGTCGATCATGATTATCGTTCAGTTTTGCATTGGTACCGTCATTGGATCCTTTCTTCAAGTCGTTAACCAGCGGCAATTAGCTCATCAATCCTGGATAACCCCACGGTCGCGCTGCGATCAATGTCGCGAACCACTAAAGTGGTATGAGCTAGTGCCCATCATTTCATATCTTAGTTTGCGCGGACGCTGTCGTTACTGCCGGGTCTCAATCCCGCACACCACCCTTTTCAGTGAATTGTTCGGCGGACTTTGTCTATTGCAGTGGACTCCCACTGGGCCGTCAACCTTACAGAGCCTCCTGGGCCTTGGATTGATTTTACTGGCGAATCGTGACCAAACAACGACTAACCTCTCTCAACTTTGGCTAATCGCAGCCTTTGTCTTCGCCTTGATAACCCGTGTCTTCTTTACGCCACCAACTCTTTGGACCCTTCTCGTTGTTTTCGTATGGGCCGCCCTCCAAATCGTGACAATTGAATTTCCAGGCGTCGGCTTGGCTGATCTCGATGTCGCGTGTCTTGTACTAGTCCTTTTTTCGCCAATCACAGCCACATGGTTATTTCTCATCGCCAGCATTTCAGCTTTGCTCAGCTGTCTAACCCACCAACGAAACGGCGTTCCCTTTTTGCCACACCTGACAGTCGCCTATCTCCTGATCCTCTATATTAACTAAAAAAGCCAACCCCAAATTTGAGGTTGGCTTTTTAAAACCGAAAGTTTACTTAGCTTCTTCTTCCTTCATCCGACGTTCCAACTCGTTAATCGAGTAGACGCCATCTGTTGAAGAACTGCCTTGTTCCTTTGGCTTAATCTTCCGGTAGTCAGGCATCCCAGTACCCGCTGGAATGATCTTACCGATAATAACGTTTTCTTTCAGACCGATCAACGGATCGTTCTTACCACGAATAGCTGCATCCGTTAAGACCCGAGTTGTTTCTTGGAATGATGCGGCTGACAAGAAACTGTTCGTTTCAAGGGCAGCTTTAGTAATTCCAAGAATGACTGGCCGAGCGGTGGCTGGATTACCACCAGCAATCAACGTCTTGTAGTTGTGTTGCTTAAAGTCGGCAATGTCCAACAAGGTCCCTGGCAATACATCAGTGTCACCTGGATCCATAATCCGAACTTTACGAAGCATCTGACGAACCATGATTTCAACGTGCTTATCCAAGATAGCCACACCTTGCATCCGGTAAGTCTTTTGAACTTCATGAAGGAGATAGTTTTCCGTTGACAGAACGTCACGAACACGGATTAATTCCTTAGGATCAACTGACCCTTCGTTCAACGCTGCCCCACGACGGATAAAGTCGCCTTCAGTGACCTTCAAACGTGCTGTAATCGGTAATGTGTATGAACGGGTATCAGCCTCACCTTTGATGGTGATTTCCTTCGTCCGTTCAGCTGGGTTTTCTTCGATTGATTCAACCGTCCCAGTCACTTCACTAATCTCAGCTTTACCTTTAGGGTTCCGAGATTCAAAGATTTCTTGAACACGAGGTAACCCTTGAGTGATATCTTCGTTCCCTGCCACACCACCGGTATGGAAGTTCCGCATGGTTAATTGCGTCCCTGGTTCACCGATTGATTGAGCGGCAACAGTCCCAACTGCTTCACCGACTTCAACTTGATCACCAGTCGCCATGTTCCGGCCATAGCAGCGTTCACAGACACCGTGGGCAGTATTACAAGTGAAGACCGACCGAATCGTAACTGTTTCAACACCTGCATCAACAATTTGTTGTGCGATGCTTTCGTCGATCATCTTGTTAGCGCCAATGATCAAATCATCAGTCTTAGGATTCTTGACTGACTTCATTGTGTACCGACCAAGAATTCGATCGTACAATGGTTCAATCATTTCGTTTCCTTCAGTAATTGCACTAATGGTCAAACCGCGGTCAGTTCCACAGTCCTCTTCACGCACAATAACGTCTTGGGCAACATCGACAAGCCGCCGAGTCAGGTAACCTGAGTTGGCAGTCTTCAAGGCCGTATCGGTCATCCCTTTACGGGCCCCGTGGGTCGAGATAAACATTTCCAAAACAGAAAGGCCTTCACGGAAGTTAGCCGTGATTGGCAATTCCATAATTTCACCGTTAGGCGCAGCCATCAAACCACGCATCCCAGCAAGCTGAGTAAAGTTTGAAATGTTACCACGCGCACCAGAATCACTCATCATAAAGATTGGGTTTTGAGAATCGAAGTTATGGATCAACTTATCTTGCAACTCGTCTTTCGCGTCGTTCCAGATTCCAATAACCCGTTCGTAACGTTCATGATCAGTAATCAAACCACGCCGGAACTGTTTTGTCACCGTGTTAACTTGCTTGTGAGCTTCTTCAATAATTTCTGGCTTTTCAGGAACTTCAGTAATATCAACAATTCCGACCGTTAAACCAGATCGTGTTGATTCATCATAACCAAGGTCTTTCATGCGGTCCAACAGTAACGACGTTGCCGTCACTTTGTACTGCTTGTAAACTTCGGCAATGATATCACTCAAAAAGCCCTTCTTAAATGGTAGCACCAATTCAGCATTTTGGAGGTAAGCGTTAATATCTTCACCCTTATCCAAAAAGTACTTGTCTGGCACATAACCATTTAAGTTTGTATTGGTTGGTTCGTTCAAGTAAGGGAATGAACCTGGCAAGATGTTGTTAAAGACAATCTTCCCAACGCTGGTCACAAGGATTTTACTCCGTTGTTCGTCAGTGAATGGCTTTTCTGGTAATGAAGAAGCCTGTAGTCCAACTCGGGTGTGCCAGTGCACAAGTCCGTTACGATAGGCTAACATTGCTTCGTTCATGTCTTTAAAAATCATGCCTTCGCCTTCACGGCCAGCCTCTTCCATGGTGAGGTAGTAGTTACCAATAACCATATCTTGAGATGGCGTGACCACCGGCTTTCCGTCCTTAGGTGCCAGAATATGGTGAGCTGCCAGCATCAGCAAACGTGCTTCAGCCTGAGCTTCATCAGATAGCGGCACGTGGATGGCCATTTGGTCACCATCGAAATCGGCGTTGTAAGCTTCACAGGCTAGCGGGTGTAACCGCATTGCCTTCCCACTAACCAACGTTGGTTCGAAAGCTTGAATTCCTAAACGGTGCAACGTAGGGGCCCGGTTCAGTAGAACTGGGTGTTCCTTAATAACATCTTCCAAAACATCAAAGACGTCATCGTCTTGCCGATCGATCTTGCGCTTAGCGTTCTTGATGTTTGATGCCAAACCGCGACTGACCAATTCCTTCATGATAAACGGTTTGAACAGTTCCATTGCCATTGGCACAGGAAGTCCCATTTGGTTCATCTTCAAGTTTGGTCCAACATCGATAACTGAACGGCCAGAGTAGTCAACCCGCTTACCAAGCAAGTTTTGACGGAACCGACCTTGCTTCCCTTTCAGCATGTGAGAAAGAGATTTCAGTGGTCGGTTACCTGGACCAGCAACCGGACGGCCACGACGGCCGTTATCAATCAAAGCATCAACGGCTTCTTGTAACATCCGCTTTTCGTTTTGAACGATAATGCCAGGCGCATGCAAATCTAGCAGGCGCTTAAGACGGTTATTCCGGTTAATAACACGACGGTACAAATCGTTCAAATCGGAAGTGGCAAACCGGCCGCCTTCCAATTGAACCATTGGACGTAAGTCAGGCGGAATAACTGGAATAGTGTCCATAACCATCCATTCTGGTTCGTTACCAGATGTGACGAAGGCTTCCAAAATATCCAAACGGCGAACAGCACGGGTCCGTTTTTGACCGGTTGCGTCACGCAGTTCTTCTTTTAATTCCGTCACTTCTTTTTCGAGTTCGACCCCTCGCAACAACTTTTTGATGGCTTCAGCACCCATCTCAGCTGTGAAGGCGTTGCCGTACTCTTCCTTCTTTTCACGGTATTCACGTTCAGAAAGCAACTGCTTCTTTTCAAGCGGTGTGTTACCAGGTTCGATCACAACGTATGAAGCAAAGTAGATGACTTCTTCTAATGCCCGAGGGCTCATGTCTAAGACAAGACCCATCCGACTAGGAATCCCTTTAAAGTACCAGATGTGAGTCACTGGTGCGGCAAGTTCAATATGGCCCATCCGTTCACGACGAACTTTAGAACGTGTCACTTCAACCCCACAACGATCACAAACGACGCCTTTATAGCGGATTCGCTTGTACTTACCACAGGCACATTCCCAGTCTTTGGTTGGGCCGAAGATTCGTTCATCAAACAACCCATCCTTTTCTGGTTTTAACGTCCGGTAGTTGATCGTTTCCGGCTTTTTAACTTCACCGTATGACCAACTCCGAATTTTATCAGGAGATGCAAGTCCAATCTGCATACTCTCGAATTTATTGACATCGACCAAAGGACTGACCTCCCTTTTTAATCTTTAGCGTTTGTGTTCGCTTCATCCGTTTGAGCAGCTGCTGGCGTTTGACCTTCATCGGTAGCGGGCTTTGCAGCCTGCTCATCCTGATGAGTTTCAGCGTACTTACTCAAGGCATCAACGTTGACAACATCGTCGTCTTCATCGTCCATATCACGGAGTTCAATTTCTTTTTCGTCACTGCCAAGAACCTTCATGTCAAGTCCAAGGGACTGCAATTCTTTGACCAGCACGCGGAATGATTCCGGCACACCAGGCTTTGGAATTGGTTCACCCTTCACAATGGCTTCATAAGTCTTAACCCGACCGACAACGTCATCAGACTTGTAAGTAAGGATTTCTTGGAGCGTGTAAGCAGCACCATAGGCTTCCAGTGCCCAAACTTCCATTTCACCAAACCGTTGGCCACCAAATTGCGCTTTCCCACCAAGTGGTTGTTGCGTAACAAGTGAGTACGGTCCGATTGACCGGGCGTGAATCTTGTCGTCAACCATGTGCGCTAACTTCATGTAGTGCATGACCCCGACGGCAACTCGCTTGTCAAATGGCTCACCAGTCCGACCATCGTATAAGACGGTCTTGGCATCATCAGCCATTCCGGCTTCCTTAACAGCGTCCCAGATATCCTTATCCTGAGCACCATCAAAGACTGGCGTTGCAATGTGAACGCCCAACTTACGAGCAGCCATTCCTAAGTGAATTTCGAGCACTTGCCCGATGTTCATCCGGGAAGGCACACCCATTGGACTCAACATGATATCAATTGGCGTCCCATCTGGCATGTAAGGCATGTCTTCTTGTGGGATTACGACCGAGACGGTCCCCTTGTTACCATGACGACCGGCCATCTTGTCACCGACTTGAAGTTTACGCTTCTGAGCGATATAGACCCGAACCATCATGTTAACACCAGGCGACAATTCATCACCATTTTCACGAGTAAAGATTCGGACATTTTGGACGATCCCGCCGCCACCATGAGGTACCTTAAGGGAGGTATCACGGACTTCACGAGCTTTTTCACCGAAGATTGCGTGTAATAACCGTTCCTCAGCTGATAATTCCGTAACACCCTTAGGCGTTACCTTACCTACCAAGATATCCCCGTCATGCACCTCAGCACCGATTCGGATAATCCCCTCTTCGTCGAGGTTCTTAAGCGCATCTTCACTGACGTTAGGGATCTCACGCGTCATTTCTTCAGGTCCGAGCTTTGTGTCTCGAGCTTCTGATTCGTATTCTTCGATGTGAATTGACGTGTAAACGTCATCCGTTACAAGTCGTTCGTTAATCGCAATGGCATCTTCGAAGTTGTAACCTTGCCAAGTCATAAAGGCAACCAATGGGTTTTGCCCTAAGGCAAGTTCTCCATTTTCCATTGATGGGCCATCAGCTAACACCTCGTCAGTGTCAACGTGGTCGCCTACTTCAACGATCGGCCGTTGGTTGTAGTTCTTACCACCGTTAGACCGTTGGAACTTCATCAACTTGTAAGTGTCTAAAGCACCATCGTCACGACGCACTTTAATCTCACGAGCATCGACGTATTCCACAGTACCTTCATGCTTGCTAATCAACGCAACACCTGAGTCATGGGCCGCCTTGTATTCAATCCCAGTTCCGATTAATGGTGAATGAGGATCAAGCAACGGAACGGCCTGACGCATCATGTTGGCCCCCATCAAGGCCCGGTTACTGTCATCGTTTTCCAAGAAAGGAATGCAGGCAGTGGCAACCGAAACAACTTGCTTAGGCGAAACGTCCATGTAGTCAACACTGTCAATGTTAGTTTCAATGTTTTCAGACTTTGCACGGGCCATAACCACGTCGTTGACAAATGAACCGTCGTCGTTTAATGGCGAGTTCGCTTGAGCCACAACGTAGTTATCTTCTTCGTCTGCTGTCAGGTAGTCAATCTTATCAGTTACCTTATGAGTGTCCCAGCTTACCCGGCGGTACGGCGTTTCAATAAACCCGTACTTGTTAATCCGAGCATAACTAGAAAGACTGTTGATCAACCCAATGTTAGGCCCTTCAGGCGTTTCAATCGGACACATCCGACCATAATGAGTATAGTGGACGTCCCGGACTTCATAACCGGCACGGTCACGAGTCAAACCACCAGGTCCAAGGGCTGACAAACGACGCTTATGCGTTAATTCACCCAATGGATTGGTTTGATCCATGAATTGTGACAGTTGTGATGAGCCGAAGAATTCTTTAATGGAAGCAACAACTGGCCGAATGTTGATCAGCTGTTGTGGGGTAACAGTTGCGGCGTCTTGAATCGACATCCGTTCCCGAACCACTCTTTCCATCCGTGACAAGCCAATTCGGAATTGGTTCTGCAATAATTCACCAACAGAACGAATCCGACGGTTACCCAAGTGATCGATATCATCAGTGCTACCAATGCCTTCTTGTAAGTTAAAGAAGTAGTTAACAGCAGCTAAAATATCAGCTGGGGTAATGTGCTTGTACTTCAGATCAATATGACCATTACCAATAACCGGTAATGCGCGTTCTGGATCATCAGGTGATTGGACCATGATGGTTTGCAGAACAACGGGTTCCGTGACCACAGCTTCGTCAGAAGGTGTGTAAGTCACCGTCTTGAAATCATCCCGTTCGAGGTAAGGTGTTAAGGTCTTCAAAAGATCCTTATCGATCAAAGTCCCGTTTTGGGCTAAGATTTCACCAGTTTCAGGGTCAGCCAGCGTTTCGGCCAACGTTAAGCCAAGTAACCGGTTCTTAAGTTGCAACTTTTTGTTTGTCTTGTAACGACCAACGGGGGCCATGTCGTAACGCTTCGGATCAAAGAACCGCGCAGTCAACAGACTCCGTGAAGAGTCAGCCGTCTTAGGTTCGCCTGGCCGTAGTCGTTCGTAGATATCTTTCAACGCTTCCTCAACACGTGAGTCCTCGGTGTTCTTATGAACATCCTTTTCAAGCGTCGCCATCAACGAATCGTTGTCGCCAAACATTTTAATGATTTCGTCATCAGAGCCAAAACCCAGTGCCCGAACAAGTTCGGACATCGGAATCTTCCGTGTCCGGTCAATTCGAACATATGAGAGACCCTTTGCATCGGTTTCGAACTCTAACCATGCACCACGGTTAGGAATGACAGTTGCGCCGTATACTTCGCGGCCATTCTTGTCAGTTTCTTCGTTATAGTAAACGCCTGGGGAACGGACTAATTGAGACACAATAACCCGCTCTGCACCATTAATAATGAAAGTGCCTTGCTCCGTCATTAACGGGAAGTCACCAAAGAAGACGTCTTGCGATTTAATTTCGCCCGTCTCATGGTTCGTCAACCGTAACGTAACGTGCAATGGTGCTGAGTAGTTTGCATCGTGCTCACGTGCTTCATCAACGGTGTACTTTGGTTCTAATAATTGATAATCAACGAACTCTAATGAAAGGTTACCTTGGAAATCTTCGATTGGCATAATGTCATCGAACATCTCGCGCAGCCCTTCATCGAGAAACCAGTTGTACGAATTAGTTTGAATTTCAATCAAGTTAGGGAGATCCAATACTTCCTTAATTCGTGCGTAGCTTCGTCGGGTCCGGTGCTTGCCATAATTAACCAAATGTCCTGCCAAGTTCTTCACCTCTCCAGATTATTCAGCGAATCGAAACCAAATATTACAGTTGTGTTACATTTCATGAAAAGCCATGAAAAAACCGAATTTTTGGCAAAAAAAATCCAAAAATAAGAAACAATTCTTACTTTTGGTTTTTTATGATGAGTGCTACGGACAATAGATCGCAGCACTCAATTTCAATTCGCAGTTCCATACTGTTTAGTAGTGTACTCAATATTTAGTTGTTTGTCAAGAGCGACGACTCTCCCCTATTCAGGCGTCGTTATCCCATGCAAAATAAGGTCCAACAACAGCCGAACATTTTCCTCCTGAGTCATCTCAGCACCACCAAGCCGGTGAAACGACCCAAACAAAGGGCTCAAGCTTGTCATATAAAACTCTGCTGCTTGTTTTGCAGTCAGTTGGCCTCGCAATTCAACCGCATCCTCCGCAAAGAACGCCTCAATCGGAGCCAAATAGTCACGGCCAAAGATAATCCCAAGTTGGCGCTGGTTTTCCGGCTTCAAATAAGCAAAGCTAGAATGAATCACCGTGTAAACATCTCGCGGATGCGCCTCCGTTAAAACGTTGGTGATGGCTTCAAGGTGAGCGCTGGTTGACATCTGGGTACTGGACGCGTTGAGCGCGCTAATTTTTTCCCGAATCATTTCACCAACCTCAGAGATCACCGCGATAAAGATCACTTCCTTATCAGCAAAGTGGCTATACAGAGCCGGTTGAGTAATATTGGCGACCTTAGCAATATCTCGGGTTGATGTTCCGTTGAATCCCCGCCGCAAAAAAAGCTGACGGGCTGCATCTAAAATGGCGCGATGTGATTGCTCGTATCTAGATCCATTATTTATCATGGCGAACTTCCTTCTTCAAAGTCGATTAACGCTTCGCTCAATAGTTTAACATGAAAGTCAACTGACCGGCTAGCGCCTAACAAATAAAAAGAGCCGGTCAATGACCGACTCTCATGGGACTACTTACTCGTCACAGGCTCCTGACGTGAATCAGCAACCCCAGGTTTTGACGTTATTCGAATCTGACCTCGATTGGCGCCAATCGTAACCTGATCGCCCGGCTTGATGGCCCCAGAAAGAAGGTCTTCACTAAAGCGATCCTCGATTTGAGTTTGCAACGCCCGCCGGATTGGCCGAGCCCCATATTCTGGATCAAAACCAGCGCCTGCAACTACGTCAATAGCTGCTGGTGTAATTTTGACCTGAATGCCTTGGTCTGCAATCCGCTGAAGCAGCGTCCGCGCCATTAATTTCACGATTTGGTGAAGTTCTTCCTTATTCAATGAATGGAAGATCACGACTTCGTCAATTCGGTTCAAGAATTCAGGTCGGAAAGCATTCTTCAGCGACTGTCTGATTGTGTCAGCCATTGCTTCATAATCATCGGCCTTATCTTCTGCGCCAAACCCAACCGTCTTTTCATCACGAAGGGTTGTTGCGCCAAGGTTGGAAGTCATGATCAAAATGGTGTTTCGGAAATCAACCCGTCGGCCCTTTGAATCAGTCAAGAATCCATCGTCCAGAACTTGCAATAACAAATTAAAGACGTCGGGATGTGCTTTTTCAACTTCATCGAAAAGAACCACTGAATACGGTTTTTGCCGAACCTTTTCAGTCAGTTGACCACCTTCGTCATAGCCCACGTATCCGGGTGCTGACCCAATGAGCCGACTCGTGGAATACTTCTCCATGTATTCGCTCATATCCACCCGAATCATGTTGTCTTCAGAGCCAAACATCGCTTCAGCCAAGGCCTTTGCTAATTCGGTTTTCCCAACACCAGTCGGCCCAAGGAACATAAACGAACCAATTGGCCGGTTCGGGTCCTTTAGCCCGCTTCGTGCTCGCCGAATTGCCCGAGAAACGGCAGAAACGGCTTCTTTCTGCCCGACGACCCGCTTATGCAAGACGTTTTCCAAGTTGATGAGTCGATCTTGTTCGCTCTTTTCAAGCTGAGTCGTTGGTACCCCTGTCCATTCGGAAACCACCTCAGCCACATCTTCACCCGTTACTTCCAACTGGTATTTGTGATCAGTTGGGGTCTCCGGCTTTGCTTCAATTTTTTCACGCAAAGCAAGCTCTTCATTTCTAAGCCGAGCTGCTTCTTCGAAACGCTGGTCTAAGATGGCCGCCTCACGTTCGTCTGATAGTTCAGACAGCTTCGTTTCGTCACTTGAAACCGTTGTCGTCGTTGCCATCTTATCAATTCGAACCTTGGCAGATGCTTCATCCATCAAATCAATCGCTTTGTCTGGCAAGAATCGATCTGAAATATAGCGAGACGATAATTCGACCGCTTCGTCAACCGCTTCGTCGGTAATGTTCACGTGATGATGGTCCTCATAGCGAGAACGGAGCCCCAATAAGATTTGTTTAGCTTCATCTTCAGTTGGTTCATTAACCTGAACCGTCGCAAAACGTCGTTCTAGCGCCGCGTCTGATTCAATATATTTTTGATATTCATCTAAGGTCGTTGCCCCAATGGTTTGCAGTTCACCACGGGCCAGCGCAGGCTTCAAGATGTTAGAGGCATCGATAGCCCCCTCAGCACCACCCGCACCAATCAAAGTGTGGAGCTCATCAATGAAGAGAATAACTTGGCCGTCGTTATAAATTTCTTCAATCACTTTTTTAAGGCGATCTTCAAATTCACCACGGTACTTGGTCCCTGCAACTAACGACCCCATATCAAGAGCCATCAACCGTTTATTTTGCATATCTTCCGGTACGTCGCCCGCAACAATCCGTTGGGCCAACCCCTCAGCAATCGCCGTTTTACCAACCCCAGGTTCACCAATCAAAACCGGGTTGTTCTTCGTTCGACGGCTCAAAATTTGAATGACCCGTTTAACTTCTTTGTCCCGACCGACCGTTGGATCCATCCGGTTATCACGAGCTAGTTGAGTCAAATCACGAGCCAGCGAATCCAACGTTGGGGTCCCTTCAGGGGTTTTTCTTGACCGTTGGTTTGCGCGCCGCCGGTCCTGGTTTTCACTAACGCCAAGCTTCCGTAAAATAACTTTACGAGCCTGACTCAAATCAATATTTAAATTCATCAAGATTCGTGAGGAAAGAATTGTTTCGTCACTGAGCAACGCCAATAGGATGTGTTCGGTACCAATTTTAGTAGCACCAAGGCGTTTAGCTTCTTCGCCGGCAACAGACAACATGTCTTTTGCCTTTGGTGAATAAGGAAGGTACGTATCCTTATCAACGTTGTTTAACGTGCCGTAACCGGTAAAACGTTCAATTTCTTCGCGCACATCGTCTTCGGTGATTGAGAACTGCTGTAACACCTTGTTGGCAATCCCGTTTTTTTCGATCGTGAGTGCTAAAAGTAAGTGCTCCGTGCCGACAGCCTGATGCTTAAAATACTTGGCTTGTTCCTGTGCTAACGCCAAAACGCTTTTGGCACTTGGGGTAAAAAGATTGTCCATATCAATTCCTCACTTTCTCAGCTCTCATAACGCAAATGATTTAAAATACTAACTAAAATTCGCGCCCTTAAGCCATTCTCCTGTGCGCGGTTATCCATCGCTAAAGTATCTTTACTAATGATGGTTAAAATAATATTGGCTTCTCGTCGCCCAATCACACCACTTTCAAAAAGGCCTTGAACCACAGCATAACCGTCTCGTTGCCCAATTGCATCACCAATCGTTTCAATTAACGAGTCAAGCACATCCGTATCATCCAAAAGGTTGACCTTCTCGATTCGAATATACCCACCGCCACCACGCTTACTTTCGACTAGGTAGCCGTTCGAAATCGTAAACCGGGTCTTGATGACATAGTTAATCTGAGACGGCACGACATTGAACAAATCAGCAATCTCAGAACGGCGAATCTCTAAGTGTTCAGAATCAGAAAGAATGTCCTTTAGGTACTTCTCGATAATATCGGAAATGTTTTGATTCTGCACGCTACTCACCCCCGTCCATCAACTTCGCAATTTACTTTGACTAATGTTGACTTTCATTATACGAATCTTTTGCTAAAATGCAAAGACTTAAACCTAAATTGATCTCAATTTACAAGCGAATGCCGACAGCGTTGCTTTAAATGCACAAAAAAAGCCGTTACCAACGTAACGACCCTCTGAGTCGGGAAAACAGGATTTGAACCTGCGACCCCTACGTCCCGAACGTAGTGCTCTACCAAGCTGAGCTACTTCCCGCTTTTGCTGTAATACAGCAAAAATGCACCCAGTAGGAGTCGAACCTACAACCTTCTGATTCGTAGTCAGACACTCTATCCAGTTGCGCTATGGGTGCATAATAATAATATTAAATTGAATGCCGAGGACCGGGATCGAACCGGTACGGTCATCACTGACCGCAGGATTTTAAGTCCTGTGCGTCTGCCAATTCCGCCACCCCGGCAGGGAAATACAATGTTAAAAGCGGAAGACGGGATTCGAACCCGCGACCCCCACCATGGCAAGGTGATGTTCTACCACTGAACTACTTCCGCATAATGCCGACTAGAGGATTCGAACCTCCGACCCCCTCATTACTAGTGAGATGCTCTGCCAACTGAGCTAAGTCGGCGAAAGTAAAGCTATTAAATTAATAAACTGCGGGTGAAGGGACTCGAACCCCCACGTCGTAAGACACTAGAACCTAAATCTAGCGCGTCTGCCAGTTCCGCCACACCCGCATGGAAAACTGGGAATGAGCCGTGACAGTCTCGAACTGTCGACCCTCTGATTAAAAGTCAGATGCTCTACCAACTGAGCTAACGGCTCAAATGGAGGATACAGGGCTCGAACCTGTGACCCTCTGCTTGTAAGGCAGACGCTCTCCCAACTGAGCTAATCCTCCATGTGCTCAAAAGGTGAACAATAAATGATCGACCTCTCCGAAACAACTATTATAGTTTATCATCTGGATGAAAATGTGTCAACGGTTTTTTAAAACTAAATTGAATAGTTATTCATCCGCTGCGACTCACTTCATCACTCAAAATATAATACACGAAACCAACCACAATTACTAGTGTTTTTTTCATTTTTTCGATGCTAAATCACCATTTTGACCGAATAAATAAAAACTGGTGAGCATCGAACAAGTCGATAACCACCAGTTTCTAAAGTGCTGCGAGTTAGTTTTCTTTGACGATTGTTTCTTGACCACCCATATACGGCCGTAGCGCTTCTGGAATTGTCACAGTCCCGTCGGCGTTTTGGTAGTTCTCCAAAATAGCCGCAACCGTCCGCCCAACTGCTAAGCCTGAACCATTCAACGTGTGAACGTATTGGAGCTTACCGTTTTCATCACGATACTGAATGTGAGCCCGACGCGCTTGAAAATCCGTACAATTGGAACAGCTTGAGATCTCGCGGTATCGATCCTGTTGTGGGAACCAGACTTCCAAATCGTGAGTCATAGCCGCTGTGAAGCTCATGTCCCCGGTCGTTAAGGTAATGACATGGTGGGCAAGCCCTAACTTTTTCAACAGGTCCTCAGCGTGGTTCGTCATGTGTTCAAGTTCGTCCCATGATTGTTCAGGCTTCGTAAACTTCACCATTTCAACCTTATTAAACTGGTGAAGACGAATTAAGCCACGGGTATCTCGCCCAGCACTACCAGCTTCCGACCGAAAAGCAGGTGAAAGTGCGGTGAATCGAACGGGTAACTTTTCGGTGTCAATAACGTCGTCACGGTAGTAGTTGACCAACGGTACTTCCGCCGTTGGAATCAAGGTTTCGTCAGCCTCCTTTAACGAGTAGACATCCTCCTTAAACTTCGGAAACTGGCCCGTGCCAAACATTGACTCGCTGTTCACCATGTAAGGCGGGAGGATTTCCTTGAAGCCCGCCTTTTCGTTTTCATCTAAGAAAAAGTTATACACGGCACGTTCTAAACGCGCACCTTGTCCGACATAGTATAGGAAGCGGCTACCAGAAACCTTGGCCCCTCGCTCAAAGTCTAAAATACCGAGGGTTTCGCCGATTTCCCAATGGGCCTTCGGTTCAAAGTCAAAGCTTGGTACGTCTCCCCATTTGCGAAGTTCAACGCTCCCGTCTTCCGTCAACCCGACAGGAACATTATCGTTGGGGATGTTAGGCAACCGCGATTGGGCATCCCGAACTTTTTCAGTCAAGGCTGTCAGCGTCTCATCCATCGCCTTAATATCCGTAGCGACCTGCTTCATCTCGGTGATTTTAGCACTGGCATCTTCCTTGTTTCGTTTTAACTGCGAAATTTCATCTGAGACCTGATTTCGTTGGGCCTTCATCGTCTCACTCTTAACAATCAGATCCCGGCGATCTTGGTCGAGCTGTAATAACGCATCGATTTCTGACGCATCAACGCCTCGAGTCGCCAGCTTTTCTTTGACAAAATCAGTTTCCGTTCGAATCAATTTTAAATCAAGCATAGTGAATCTCCTCTCGGTGTGCATTTTTAGATCAAAAAAAGCTTCCGCCCCAAATTGGGACGAAAGCTTCGCGGTACCACCCAAGTTTATGACCATTGTCATACCCTCTTGATCGGTAACGGGGATGAGCCGTACAGGATTAACTGTCCGCTTAGATGTATTGGAGGTTCGACGTGACGGTTTCCACTAACTCCGTCTCACTGACCGTCTACTTAAGACACATCGCGTTTGATCTTTGTTACCAACATCTTACGATACCTGACCACTAAGTGCAAGTCTTTACAGGCTGAGTTCCGTCATTTTGGCATCAATAAGTTTCAAGACGTCTTTTTGAGCATCAGGATTTTCCACAAAGTCGTACTGATCACCATCAATAACCATCTTTGGCGACTTATCATATTGTTCGTACCAGTCAAAGTACCGTTCATCTAATTCTTTATAGTAGTTGTATAGGCTCGGGTCTTGGTCCCACTGTTCGTACGACCGGCCACGCTTCTTAATTCGTTTTAGCATCGTATCAAATGAAATACTAATGTGAATCAACAGATCCGGGTTCTTTTTGTGAGGCATATCTGGCAGTTCTTCCATCATATTCTGCAGCAAAGAGTCGTAAATCTCGACTTCTGTTTGGGTCGCCCGACCCAAGTCAGCGTTCAGCTTAAACAGTAAGGAGTCTTCAAAAATGGAACGATCCAAGACCGTTTCATCATCCTGATAAGCCTCCTTAATGCTACCAAGGCGCTTGTTTAAAAAGTAAATTTGGAGCAAGAAACCATACTTTTTAGGGTTTTGGTAAAATAAGGGCAAAATTTCGTTGTCATCAACCGACTCGTAAAAAGCCGGTTTGTTTAAATGGTCAGCAAGTAAGTTCGTTAAACTGGTTTTGCCGGCCCCAATCGTTCCAGATAATACAATCATGTGTTTGTCTCCCTCACGTTTAATCAGCACAATATATTGTATCATGCTCAATTCGTTTTTCAATATGTCGTGCCACTTTTATTTGAAATGCACAAAAAAAGCGCGTTAAACCGCGCTTTCAAATCGCTTAATCATGTCGTTGTTCCGTTCGCGTCGACGAAATATCCACTTGATCAAGTGGAATCAACTTCGTTTTGTGCCGAATCTTGTAGTAAACAAACAAGACAACAAACAGTGGCACACTAAGGTACGTAATCAAAATTTGTTCCCAGTCAAAGTGAATAAATGCCCCCGTGTTTTGCCCAGCAATCACCAGCAAACACAAAATCAAGGCCAGTAATGGCCCAACCGGGAACAGCTTGGCATGGTACTTCAATTCCTTCACGTCATGACCCTGCTTAACAAAGGCCCGTCGGAAACGAAAATGTGAAATTGCAATCCCAAGCCAAGCAATAAACCCGGTCAACCCTGAGGCAGCAACTAGCCAAGTGTAGACCTCTGGCCCTGCAATACTGGTGATGAAAGCCAGTGCCCCGACAATTGTCGTTGCAACTTGAGCTCGCAGTGGCACCCCATGGCTCGTCGTGTGCTCAAAGTAGCGTGGTGCATTGCCTTGAATGGCTAACGAATAAAGCATCCGCGACGACGCATACATGCCGGAATTGGCGGCAGAAATCACAGACGTTAAAATGACGGCATTCATGACACTGGCCGCTGCAGCCAACCCAGCGCGCTGAAAGACCAGCGTGAATGGGCTAATAGCAATATCAGAAGCCTCAGAACCCAATAAATCTGGGCTCGTGTATGGAATAATACATGCAATCACAAAGATTGCCAAAATGTAAAATAGCAAAATCCGCCAGAAGACTTGGTTGATTGCCTTAGGAATGCTCTTTTCAGGCGTTGCTGATTCGCCCGCCGTAATCCCAACAAGTTCGGTTCCTTGAAACGAGAACCCAGCCACAACGAAGACGCCTAAAATGGCTGGGACACCACCAACAAACGGTGCTTTTTTATACGTGAAGTTTTCCAGACCGGTCGCATGGCCACCCATGATACCGAAAATGGTTAAAACCCCGACTACTAAAAAGACCAGCACCGTGACCACTTTGATCATGGCCATCCAATACTCTGTTTCGCCAAAGGCCTTGACCGTGAGCGCGTTGATCAAAAAGATGATGACTAAAACGGACACACTCCAAATCCAACCTGGCACATTAGGAAGCCAATACTTCATCACAATGGCAGCAGTACTAATATCGACCGCTAGCGTAATGGCCCAGTTAAACCAGTAGTTCCACCCCATGGCGAACCCGAGAGCCGGATCAACATACTTGGTCGAATAGGCAGCAAACGATCCTGAAATTGGCATGTTTGTTGCCATTTCGCCCAAACTTGTCATTAAGAAATAAACCATGAGCCCCATCGCGACGTACGCGAGTAGGCCACCACCCGGTCCAGCTGTTGAAATTGCTGAACCACTGGCCACAAATAACCCCGTCCCGATACTGCCACCTAGCGCAATCATCGAAAGGTGTCGCGTTTTGAGTTCACGCTTAACCTGATGATCCGTTGCGTTTTCTGCCATAAAAAGTTCACTCACTTTCCAAAACCTTAGTTTCCGCAACGAAGTTTCTGATACAAAAAAAGCTTTCTCGCGAGACACACCCCGAGAAAGCCACTTGATCGTCATCAGTTAGCATTATCGTAGAAAGCGCCCCGCAACTCCTTCGTTGCGACAGTCCTTGACCTATTAAGCCAAGACCCAACACCGCCTGAAATCAGTCAGACCGCATTTCGGCGAAGGCCCCTTTTACCACACCGCACCGGTTCTGATCAACCTTGCTGTGGCGACTCTTGGACTTCGCGCCTCTTCTATCAATTCCACTCTATTATAGCGAATCATAACCAGTTTGCAATTGTTTTTTCAATTTGCTTCCCATTTATAGAATAATTCTGTGACGTTTGGTAGGTAAATTGCCATTGGTGGGTGGTGGTACGTGTCCACGTATGTAAATCCCAACTTCGTCAAAACGTGTTTTGATGCGAAGTTATCCTCTAGAAAACTCGCCCAGACCGTCGTCAACTGCAGGGTTTGCTTAGCATAGGTCAAAACGGCCTGCCCTGCCTCAGTCATGTAGCCCCGGTTCCAAAACGCCGCATTAAGCATGTATCCTAATTCGCGCTCAGTCTCTGCCACATCTCCCGCCTCAGTCAAGTGATCGTACAAGCCAATGCTTCCAATCACCTTTTGGGTTCGGGTCTCAACAACAGCAAAAACTGACTGACTTCGCAACGACTGCATCAGCAGATACCGAGCCTCTTGCAGATCGCGGGCATAGTGAAAACCGGCCTTTCGAGCAGCCTCTGGATTATTCACGATTTCATAATAGTCCTCTAGGTCGGACTCTAAAAACGCTCGTAACGTCAACCGTGATGTTTGAATGACAGGCTCTAACATAGTGCTCCCTTACTTTCGTTTTTAGTCTCTCGTGCTTATAATGGAGTTGGACGATCTTTGAATTTTTTAAAATCAGGTGATATTATGCAACTCATATCAAAACGTCTAACTACCGACTCACCGGCGACACTAACAGGCTATATTCAGAATCGCAGCGATGGGCCAACCCCCAAGAATTGGCCCGCGATCATCGTCGTACCTGGGGGTTCTTACACCCATATACCACAAGCGCAGGCCGAAACGCTAGCTCTAGCCTTTAATCGACTCGGCTTTCAAAGCTTCTATCTTAATTATACGACTTTATCGGACCAATCACCGCTCCTGCCAGCACCTATCGTCGATCTCGCACGAGCTGTGACGGTCGTTAAGCAAAACGCAGCCGACTGGGCCATTGACCCCAACCAAGTCGTCATCGCTGGTTTTTCCGTTGGTGGTCACATTGTGGCGCTTTACAACGACTACTGGAACACCGATTGGCTGGCCCGCGATGCTCAGTCGACCTCGACCATCCTGCGACCCCAAGCCGTCCTCCTAGGGTATCCAGTCATCAGTCCCCAGTTGGGTTTCCCAAAAGACGCCGAAACGATTGCAAAATGGACGGATACTCCAGAACGGTTTGCCGCCGAAAAACACGTTTCTAAAACGAATCGACCAACCTTTGCCTGGGGAACGGTAGACGATCCAATCGTGCCAGCCGTAAATACTGGCGCGTATACAGCTGCTCTTGCCACGGCCGGCGTTGATGTCGAGGCTCATTTCTTTCACCATGGACCCCACGGCCTTGCGTTAGCAGATGCCACGACAGCTTGGGACGCAACCTCAAACAACCCCCACGTTGCCCACTGGATGACTTTATTTAGTGAATGGTACGCAGACCTTCAATCCTAATTTCAAAAAGCGTTGACCGGTTGAATCGGTCAACGCTTTTTTCGTTAGTCGTTAGGCATGACCACTAGTGCAACCAGGTAAACTAGCGCACCGGGGGCAATTCCCGTAAAAATGGTCAGGGCTGCATAACCAATTCGAACGATTGTTGGGTCCCAACCAAAATAATTTGCAAGGCCACCAAGCACACCTGCAATCATCTTATCCGAAGATTTAACCAGTCGCTTTTGCATTTGAACCACTCCTTAGATAATGGAATTTTTAACAAATGATACCTGTTTTAGCCGGGGAGCAAGACTGACGTAAAGATACTCACAGACCTGAATCCAAGCGTAGCCCAACAACATTGCGGCCACCGTATCGCTTGGAAAATGAGCACCCATATAGACCCTTGAGAAAGCGACGAGTAATACCCAAATCATCAGTATCGCCCGTAACAGGATCAGCTGCCAGTACTTTTTAACTCGGGGCAGCACCAGTAACCAGATCATGGCAACCAGTAAGAACATTCCAAACACGTGGCCGCTTGGAAAGCTAAACCCATCGTCAGCGGCTAAATGGCCGATGGGCCGGGCCCGACCCACGAGATGCTTAACAATAAACGCCACAACGTCACCACTGATCATGACCCCGATGGCCCACAGCGCTGGAATCTTGTACTTAAATCCCCAGAGAAAAAACGCTAACACTAAGACCCAAACGATATCTAGGGTTGGACTGGCAAGCGTGGTAATCAAGTGGAAAAGACCATCTTTTAGGCCCGTTTGCGTTTTTTGAGCAAGCTGAATCCCTAAATCATCCACTACCAGTAACAAACTTGAACCTTGCATCACTGCGATAGCGAGAAAAACAAATAGCCCTCCGCTCAGCAGCAGTCGAAACGGTCGATCCCGTTCAGACACAATCATCATGTTGAATCCTCCCAATTGTAAAACTACAGTCACGCTGTAGTTTCGAGTATAGCATAGTTTATTTTACCGTATCTTGTGACCAGCGAAAAGTCTCTAGGTTGGGGCTTAATACCGTTTGATGTCACGGTCACTTGCTTTCCGCCGACTGGCCAGCCAGTCTAACAACTTTTGTTGTAACCGGATAAATAATTCTGCCAGTAAAAAGCCAAAGGCAATAGCACCTGCAATTTCGATTACTTGAAACAAAAAACTAAAGGCAACCGTGTTATCCGCTAAGGCAAAGTTTTTAACCATTTGATAGGCCTGGCCTCCTGGAACGAACGGTACCAGCGCTGGAATATTGAAAATAATCACAGGCATCTTGAGCCACTTCGCGGCCTGCATACTTAAGACCCCGATTAACACGGCACCGACTAAATTAGCTGTTACGAGGCCACTATGAGCCATCATCAATAGCTTGTACGCCAAAAAGCTGAGGGTTCCAATAAGCCCGGCCATGTTCAATGCTCGGTGTGGCAAGTTTAACAAGACACCAAACGCTACCGTTGCAATGTAGGTGAATAACAAATCAATTATTAGCATCGTCATCACCTCACAAAATTTGCAACATCATTGCGATGCCGGACCCAATAGCGATGGCACTCATTAGCGCCTCCACCCCCCGGGCAATGCCGCTAACAAGGTCGCCAGCCAAAATATCGCGCACAGCATTCGTCAAAGGAACCCCAGGAACTAACGGCATAACAGATCCAATGATGATGTCATCCATCGAGTGACCGAACTGGTACTTAACCGCCAGAATAGCTAGCAGACCAATGGCAACTGACCCAAGAAATTCGCTTAAAAAGCGAACTTTGACCAACTGGTTAATGCCAAAATAAACTAACCAACCGACCATTCCGATGATACAAGTGATCCAAAAGTCCGGCGGATTAGCTCGAAAAACCACTTCAAGGGTCCCGCTGACTAATGCCGCCGATAATGCCTGAACCCAAACCGGGAAATAGGCGCTATGGTGCTCGAGATAGTCCAATTGATCACTAAACGCTTCGAGATCAATAGCCTCGGCAGCAAATTTCCGGGACAAATCATTGACTTGCGCTATTTTTTCTAAGTCTAAGGTCCGCGTTGAGATCGGCTCAATTTGGGCTTCCCCCCGGTCTGAGATCGACATCATAATGCCTGTGATCGTGACGTAGACCTTACTGTTGGGAAACCCTGCATTTTGCGCGATTCGGTTAATTGTGTCTTCTACTCGCGAGACTTCAGAACCGTTTTCAATCATGATTCGGCCCGCCTGAAGGGCTGTTTTTAGCGTCAAGTTTCCCTTGCTGGTCGTCACATCATCCACTTCTTTCCCGACTTATCTTGTCTAAATTATAGCTTAGCTGAACGCGTTTGGCACGTGTTCTTTCAAGCCAGAAGCCAAAAAAAGACGCCCCGCTTTGATAGCTTAACAGCCACCAAAACGCGGCGTCTTCATTTTAACAGCCACTACTTAACGAAAATATAGTGAGCGGCTTTGTAACCAATACTGAGTTCAGAATCGTCCGTCAAGTTTTCAACAAGAATGGGACCCTCAAACGAATCGTGCTTGATGACTTGCAATTGATCGCCTAAGTCTAACTTGATATCACCCAAATAATTTAAAAGGTCCCGATTATCAATAAACCGGTCAACAACGACCGTTTCGCCGTCTTTAACGTCATTTAAAATCCGGTGACTATCTTCTTCGTAGTGCCCATTGCGGTCTGGAATAACCCCGCCATGAGGGCACCGCTTGGGATGGCCCAGCAAATCGTCCAGCGCGTTTAACAACTTGGTACTCGTCACGTGTTCCAGCTTTTCCGCATCATCGTCAATATCAGGTAACGCATACTTGAGTTCACTGACCAAAAACGTCTCCCAGATTCGGTGCTTTCGGACAAGCTCAACCGCTAGCTTTGCACCAGTCTCTGTTAACGAGATGCCCGCATACGGTTCATGTTCAACAAGCCCTTCTGCCGCCATTTTCGTCACCATCTCGGTCACGGAACCCGCTGCAATGTCCAAGCTGATGGCAATTTGTTTATTTGATACTTTTTGAGACCCACCACCAATCTCAAATATTAATTTTAAATAATCCTCTTTCATGGGCGTCATGATTGTTTCCACCTCGTTAATGTTCGTGTTGTTCGTGAAGCTCTGAATCATTGCAGATCAGTTCCTCATCATGACCACGCAAGTCCTCAGCTTGAATCGTTACGTGATACACGTGGTACTTTTCCTTTAAAACATGTTCAATCTGGCGATACAATCTCTCTGCTTCACTTAGCTTCATATCGTCCATATTGACGTGAACCGACAAAACAATCCGGTTTTCATCCATCATCCACGCGTGTAAATGGTGAACGTTCGTGATGCCTGGAATGGCCTTTAAGTCGGCCTTGATTGCGTCATAATCAATGTCCGGCGCGCCCTGCATCAAAATCTGAATAGCGTGGCGAATAATAGGCCAAGACTCAAACATGATATATCCAGCAACTAAAACCGTAATGATGGGGTCCACAATTGTTATATTGTACCACTCTATCAGCAATGCCCCAATAATGACCCCAAATGACGACAAAGTATCGCTTAATAAGTGAAGGTAAGTCGCCTTCATGTTCATATTATGCTTGGAACCCCGGTGCATCATCACCGTTGAAATTAAATTGGCTAACAACCCGATCACTGCGACCGTCAACATTAACCCACCATCGATGGATTCTGGCTGTGACAATCGTCGCACCGCTTCCACGATTAAGAAGAGTGAAACGACAATCAACAGCGTCGCATTTAACAGCGCCGCTAAAATCTGCGCCCGACCGTACCCAAACGTATTCCGTTCATCCTCGGTGCGCTGACTAATTCGGTGCGCGACGTAGCCGATTAAAATTGAAAAGGTGTCACCCAAGTTATGAAAAGCATCTGATAGCAATGATAAACTACCAGAAAAGAGGCCCCCTAGTATTTCAACAACTGTAATCCCCGCATTTAGCAGCGTTACCACGAAGAAACGCCGCCCTGAAAGTTGATTCTTTTCGGCCATTCTTGCCACCCCTTTACCTCTCCATTATCGCATGTTTGCATCCATTTTTAAATAATGTTTGCACATAAGAATCATCTTTTTTGGTTAGCCAAAAAATAAACCCTAAAATATTACAATTCCGCCAGTCATCTAGGCTTTTTGGGGTGGCGATGTTATGATATTGCCAAATGGGGGGCATGCTATGAAAAGTCGGATGATGAAATTAGTCAGCTTAATCGCGTGTGTCAGCCTCATGGCAGTTGGCGGTTTGACCACTCACAGTCTGTGGCAAGTGGCTGCGCGGACAGGAACGCACCGGCTAGTATCACAGGCCCTGTTAGTTGGCGGCCTCGTTTTACTAGTCTGTGGCACCCTCTTTTGCACCATTCAAGTTTGGCGCTTATTTTCAATCGTTAACCTTGAAACCACGTTTCGCTATCAAACACTCACTGTGCTCAACTGGCTGAAACGCGGTGCGCTTGTCATGACCGCGGGACTACTCGTTGATTGGTGGCCCGTGTACATCGTTGCCGATAAAACTGACGCACCCGGGATGATTTTAATACTCGTTATCGTCACCATCCTAGTCGGATCTATCTCAGTGCTGGCAGCCATTTTTCAAGATGTTTTGATTACCTCACATATTCTAAGCCGCGATTCAGGTGAGCATTAAACCGCTGGAACGCAGCCTAAAAAAGACCAATCCAGCCGGATTTTCCCGGTGAGATTGGTCTTTTTTAAACGTTATTCAACGTGTGCTGGCACTTGTTGGTGATTGTATTTTTCATAAGCAAAATCCGTGACGTTCTCACCGTCGGTCATGACTTGAACATGGCCCGTTTCAGTGAAACCCATTTTTTTGATCACGTGTTGCATTCCCTTGTTTTGCGGGTGGGTATCAATTCGAATACCGTCTACCGTGGCCGCTTTGTCAATTTCGGCAAACATGGCATCAAACAGTTTACCTGATAGTCCCTGACCACGGTGCTTTGCGGAAACCGCGACCCGGTGGATGGAAACGTAATGGTCGTCCTTCGTTAACCATTCGCCATCAATGCCCGTGTAACTCTTATCAGGCGCGGGGATCACAGCCGCCGTTCCTAACACTTCATTATGGTCTACCAGGACCATCGTATGGCCGTTTTGAATATCGTCGACTAAGACTTTTGTATCCGGATAGTTGCCCTGCCATTGATCAATATTTTGGGCCCTTAACAGCTCCTTACCATCCTGGATAATCGTTTCAATTTGTGGTAAGTCTCTCATTTCAGCTCGACGTAAATACATCTGCAATCCCTCCCTGTTTTTTTTAGAAGATTTTGCAATATTAACACCATTTATAAGGATTGCCTACAAAAATATATCAGTTTTTTGATAACATTTTCATGACAAATATTCTCATTTTTGGTCCTTTAAATTCAACGTTTGAAAGCGTTTTTGGTCGTTTTTCTCATAATAAAAAGCAGCCGAGAACTTTCCAAACTCGGCTGCTCCTGATAGTAGAACTCATCGGCGAAGAGAAAATCAATTTCTTAATTTTCCGTTACCCGTCATTCAGATACGATTACTGATCCAGCTTGCGCCGGATACTCAAAGCGCATTGAAGCGCCATTCATAGGCGTGATTGAATCAAGTCAATGTCTAGCGACTAAGACGTCCGCCACCCCATCGATGAAGTGGCATCGAAAGTTTTTCAAGGCCGATAAGCACTAAACTACTACCACATTCAGTGTACCATTAACGATTTGCTTTTGCTTGATTTTGAATCACCGTCATTCCAATGTAGTACAACGCCATACTGAGTAAAATAGTAATGAAGGTTGACCCGACCGTGTCAGCAATAAACGCAACGTGTTTTAAGCCAAGGTATGCGATGACAGAAACGAACCAAACACCCAACGCCATCCAATTGAACCCTTGCCGGTACCAGTACGGACCGGTTGGATCGCCGAAGGCTGATAGTTGATACTGGCGCTTTTTAATCACAAAGAAGTCGACTAGAAAGACCCCGATCTCGGGACCTAATACCATCCCAATACCATCCAAGAAAGCGGTAAAAACGGTCAAAAATGACGCCGCAATAATCGGGACAAAAGTGACGATTGTGGCCACGATAGTTACAATCCACAAGCTAACTTTCAGGTTCAACCGGTGGGTCATATTAGTCAGTGCGGAACCAGCTGACATTAGGTTAACGGCGTTGGCCGTGGTACTGGTCAAAACAATCACGACCATCGCTAAAGCGCCCAAACCAAGCCGGCTAGCAATGGTGCTCGGATCAGAATTATTAGGGTCAAAATGGCGAAGGGTAATCGCTGTTCCAATCGTGGCCACGACCCCAATAAAGGCGAACCATAACAAACCAAGGTTAGCGCCCCAAAAAGCCGCCCCAGTAGCATTTTGCCGGCGACTTGTAAACCGCGAGAAATCGCTGCCAGCTGTAACCCAGGCAAGACTAAACGCTGCCAATACATCCATGGCAGCCCCTGGTGTCATTGCTAGTGAATGCGGCGGTCGCCAAGCCAAAATTTGGTGAAACGAAACTGTTTTAAAAACAACAATCGTCTCCCAGATGACGAAAACAAATACCAGGACGATTCCAACCCGTTCAATGAGTTGAACAGATCGTTGGCCGACCGAAACACTCAGCAAATGAAAAACGCTCATAATCAAGATACCCACGATGAGCCCAAAAACACCGCCTCTGTGCCCAAAAACTGGCCAACCAAAGAGGTCGTTAAATAAATAACTCATGGACTGCGCTGCAATAAACGTATTAACGGCTGCCCAACCTATAAACTGCACCAGGTTAATCAAAGAAGGCAACCAACTCCCCCGAATTCCAAATGAAGCCCGGGTGAGGGTCATTGCGGGTAAACCTGTTTTATACCCCATATAACTTGCAGCAGCTAATAATAGATAGGCTAAAATTCCAGAAATTATGAGGGTGGTAGACGCCGTCATAAACCCGCAAGCGGCAATGACCCCGCCAATATACCACGTCCCGTTGTTAGCGTTGGCGCCCACCCAAGTGGCAAACATATCCCAGTAGGACATGTGACGCCGCGTCATCGGAATGGCCTCAACCCGTCCTAACTTACTCGTCTGTGCCATCGGTGACCTCCTCATTTGATGCGTGTTTTGGTAGTAATAAGTTCATGGCAATTCCTAAAACGGTCACAACGGACAAGCCCGAAAAGGTTAATCCCCAAATTTGAAGGCTGGCGTTGCCAATACCAATCACCAGAATGGTTGCGGCAATCATCAGGTTGCGCTTTTCATTAAAGTCAACGTGGTTATCCACCAACACCCGCATCCCGCTTGAGGCAATAACCCCGAATAGTAGAAAACTGACACCACCAATGACCGGTGATGGGATACTTTCAATTAAAGCACTCAGTTTACCAACGAATGAAAAAATAATTGCAAATAGTCCGGCCCCACCAAGCATATAAACGGAATGCACCCGGGTAATTGCCAGAACACCGATGTTTTCACCATAACTAGTAATCGGCGGTCCACCGACAAAGCTGGCAATCATTGAAGCTGTCCCGTCCCCGGCTAGCGTGTGCGTTAACCCTGGGTCCTTGAAAAAGTTACGGTGGGTCAGCTTATTGAGGACCATGATATGACCCATATGTTCTGTCATGGTCACAAAAGCAATCGGCGCCATGCTCAAAATGGCGTCAAGATGAAGGCCAATCGGATACGTGACACCGGGAATTTGGAAAGCCGGCACCTTAAACCACGGTGCGGCAGCAACGGGCGCTAGGTCGACGACCCCTGCCAAAACGGCAATCAAATAACCAAAAACAATTCCCAACAAGATTGGAATCAATCCCAGAAAGCCGCGCAAAAACATATTAAAAATAATGGTGATCAATAACGTTGCGATGGCGATCCCAAACGACAACAAGCTGTAGTGATGATTCACTATTGTGGCATTCGTCGCAGCACTCCCAGCTAACGATAATCCAATCACCATGATGATTGGTCCCACCACAATTGGTGGCAAGGCCTTATCAATCCAGTCCGAACCAATGAAGGCCACTAAAAGGCTGACAAGTAAATAGACCAGTCCAACCGCCAGCGTTCCTTGAGCAATAGCTGGATAACCGCCCGCCTTCATCAAACTTTGCATCACCACGATAAACGAAAAACTCGAGCCCATGTATGCTGGAATTTTCCCCTTCGTAATCAAAATGTACATTAACGTCCCGACCCCAGAACTGAACAACGCAATTCCAGGATTTAACCCGACCAAAATCGGCACCAGAACAGTTGAACCAAACATTGAAAATAAGTGCTGAATCGACAGTCCAACCCACTGCCCAAATTTGGGCTTTTCCCAAATATCTAAAACCGCATCCGGATTACGGTAACGTGGTTGCTTACTTGCCATGGCAATCGCCCTCCTAACGAAAAACACCTCATTGCCCGTGGGCACAGAGGTGTCTAGTCGGTGGTCAAATTTCGCCACACGTTAAACGACGCCTTGTTAGCCTCACGGGACTAAGTTAAAGGTTCTCAATAATTATTTAAATTGTAGCGGAGCCAGTCGGGACTGTCAACTCTTAATCGAACCAGAAAAAAAGCGGTGAAAACCAAACAATCCAGCTACCAAGGTCAGACCAATGACGGTTAATGTCGCATTTTGAGTGATGTCAGTTAAAAATCCAAAGCCAAAGGAGCCAATTGGCTGGAACCCATCCAGTGCAATGAACCAGATGCCAAATATCCGGCCCAAATACTGGTTTTCCGTCAAGTCCTGGGTCAACGTGAAAGCTCGAATATTAAACGAGGCCATTGCATAACCGTAAACAACAGCAAAAACTAACAAAACGGGATACACCTGCCAAATTCCGGCAATGATAGCCGCACCAGCAGCCACAAGCAAATCTTGATAATTGGCCGTTCTGGACGCTGGCCGGTGGCTCACCGTCAAGCGAAGCCCGCCTAAAATGCCCCCTAATGCTAGGCCGGTCAGTAAGTAACTATACAATTGGGCGTCCCCACCGTAGAAATGGGTGACAACAAACGGCAAAACCAGCCGAACCGCTGCAAACAACACGTTAGCAAAGCCACTCAAAATAACATTTTCAACCAGCACAGGATGCTGAAAAACGTAGTGGAAACCAGATCGTAAACTCTCTAATAAACTCAATCGGTGATCACTAACCCGTTTGGACTGGTACTTTAAGCTAACCAATAAACCAAACGATAATAAAAACGAACTCCCGTTAAGTAGCAGAAAAGTCCGAAAATCAATCCAGTTAATCGTCAGCAATAGGCCACCAAGGAGCGGCGTCACAATGTCGGCCAGGTTTAACGTTGTATTGGATAACGCATTAAACCGCTGCAACGCACTCGGCGCCAGTAATTCTGGCACAATGGCCTTAGCGGCGGGAAAACTAAACGCAATCCCGGTGTCCAGTCCAGCCGTCAGTAATAACAATTGCCAGGTCGCAGGATTTTCCGGATCAATGATCAGTGCAAATCCAAAACACGACAATAAGCAGACCAGCTCCGAAGCTAGCAAAATGTGCTTGCGGTTGAAATTATCCACCAAAACGCCACATAAAAGGTCGCCAACAACCAAAACAAGGCCACCGAATCCCTCGACAATCCCAAGAATTACCGTGCTCCCAGTGGCCTTAACAACAAACCAATTAAGCGCAAATAAGTACAAAGAGTCGCCGACCCGCGAAATAAACGGTGAGAGAAAAAGTGGCCAGTTAAATCGGCTTTTCATCACTCATTGCGCTTCCTTTCTCAGTTAATCCGTAATTTGCCGCCAAGCCCCCTCGTCAGCCCGGGAAATATCCGTTAAAAATTTAAAAACCCGGACCGCCCGCTTGTCCTTGTG
The DNA here is from genome assembly GCF_001433995.1 of Secundilactobacillus kimchicus JCM 15530. Taxonomy (GTDB): domain Bacteria; phylum Bacillota; class Bacilli; order Lactobacillales; family Lactobacillaceae; genus Secundilactobacillus; species Secundilactobacillus kimchicus. Next base: position 301,076 of record NZ_AZCX01000002.1, on the reverse strand, counting down.
GGTGTTCAACAGGTTTAGCCCCGCCCCAGTCGTCATCGGCGTCCCCAACGCAAGCTGTTTTTCTTGACGAGTCCCCTCAGCAAAAGCGACCACCATGTCGCCCGTTTCGATCGTTGTGAACAGGAAAAACAGGCTAAAGTCGTCGTCATCTTGTAAATACGCTGGCATGGCCCAAATTCCTGGCCGAAGTTCGCGTAACTCACTATTTTCAAACCGATAGTCCAAATGGTTTTGTTCGGTAATAGGATCTTTCAGAAACAACATTAATTTTTCGAGCTGACTATCACCTAAGTGCAGCGCGGATGAATCCTCTGCCATAACAAGGCCTCCTTCAATTCTTTCAAGCTATTGTACCAAGTATATCCAACCACGTCACGGCAGAATTAGGTTGACGAAATTCACTTTGACGGGTAAAGTATCCCTAAACAAAATGACTTTGATTCACAAAATAACCTCAGACAGGGAGCTGACTTTTTGATGATATCACTAAGCACAAGCATTGCTGGCCACACATTTCCAGCGTGCACAATGAACGCAGCGGGGATTCGCTGCGCCACGACTGACGACCTAGACAACTTGATTACCTCAAATGCGGGCGCATACGTCACAAAGAGTGCGACCCCGGACCCGCGAGTGGGGAATCCGAGTCCCCGAATGAAGGGTCTCCCCAATGGCAGCATTAATGCCATGGGCTTGCCTAATCACGGGTTAGACTACTACTTGGACTACGTGTTAGCCGATCAAAAAAAGCGCCCAGATAGGATGAATTTCCTATCAGTGGCCGGCATCACTCTTGATGATAATCTTCAAATGCTTCACACCATTCAAGACAGTGCCTTTAACGGGTTCACTGAACTGAATTTATCATGTCCTAACGTGCCTGGTAAACCCCAGGTTGGCTACGATTTTGGGCGGGTTCAGGAGGTCCTCACCGCCGTCTTTGACTTCTTTACGAAGCCTTTGGGTGTTAAGTTACCCCCCTACTTTGACATGGCCCACTTCGACCAGATAGCCGCTATTTTGAACCGCTACCCCTTAGCATTTGTTAACACGATCAATAGTGTGGGAAACGGTTTGGTTATTAATGCTGAAACAGAAACCGCTGTTCTAAAACCTAAGGGCGGGTTTGGCGGGATTGGTGGAGCCAGCATTAAGCCCATCGCCCTAGCTAATGTTCGAGCACTTCGTCTCCGTTTGAATCCCACGATTGCCATCATTGGAACGGGCGGCGTGGTCAACGGCCAAGATGTCTTTGAACACCTCTTATGTGGTGCTGACATGGTTCAGATTGGCTCCAAGTTTGGATTTGAAGGGACCCCGCTCTTTGACCGGCTGAATCAAGAACTCAGCGCGATAATGGCGACCAAAGGCTATACAAGCATTGCTGACTTCAAAGGCAAACTAAAAACCTTGGATTAAAGTATTTATAGCGAATAAGACGACTAAAAAACGGTGTCTGCCGCAACCCAAACTGGTTGCAGTGACACCGTTTTACGTTATCATTATCAATTTTAAGCTTGAGCTAGAGCTGGCTCCAGGACATCCCGTTGCATATGGTAATAGGCGTGGTCCCCAATCATTCGGGTTCCCACCACCTGATAACCATTTCTAGCATACAATTTCATGGCCCCTGGATTATCAAAGTCCACGTTGAGGCCAATGACTTTTTCATCATTTTTGGCGGCAACTTTTGGCAGTGCATTTAACAACTGTCGGCCAACCCCATGGCCCTGATAATCTGGTGAAACCGCTATAGAATCTAAATACCATTCATTGCCATCCGTTTCGGATTCTGCTTCAAATGGTTGGTCAAAAGCCGCGCTCTTATCTGAAAGCCGACGCAGGACTTCATCAACCCGATCTTCGTTTTCGCCGGGGTACCCGAAGGCGACCCCGACAACTTGGCCATCGGCCTCGGCCACCACGGTGTTTGCGATTCCGGACAAGTAAGCACGAGTCCGGTACGCCATCGCGATGACCTTCTCTAAATCGGGTTCGGGAACGTCTTCCAGTTCCTCAAGTTGCATTTCGTCAAAAATCAAATTAATTAAAGGGGCTATCTGGGGGGCGTCCTCAGATTTGGCCTCACGTAAAACAATCACAAAAAATCCTCCATTCGTGTTAAGGAAGAGGATACCGAAGTCCGCGCAATTTGTCAAAAAAAGACACTACTTTTCGTGTGACCCCGCTTCAGTTTTTTCCTGCCAATCGCGCAGTTCATTGAGCTCATGACGCATTTCACCCATAATTTCAAGTTGCAACTTGGCAATTTCAAGAGAGTGGGGAATTTGGTTTTGTGATAAGTGGTCCAACTTGGCGTGTAAAATACGTAACTCATGTTCGGACTTCAGATTGACGTGATAGTCATTTTCAGCGTCCATTCGATCCCGATCGGCCGCCCGGTTTTGACTCATCATAATGATTGGCGCTTGAAGAGCCGCAATACAACTCAAACATAGATTGAGCAGGATAAACGGATAAGGATCAAACTTGATTCCGAATAACTGCAACCCATTAATGATCATCCAAGCAACTAAGAAAAATGAAAACGACCCAATGAATCCCCAACTTCCACCAAACCGAGCGACAGAATCTGAAATTCGTTGACCCATGGTGAGGCTTTTACTCAGTGTTTGGTTAACATCGGTAATTTCGTAATCATCGCTCTGTAAGGCCCGAGTCAGCTTTCGGTCAATTTTTTGACTTTGCTTCAAATCAGCATTAATCATCGCATCCACACTATCAAGTCGGTACTTTAATAAATGGTGACTGCAAATAAAATCGGTGTTTTTAGCCCGGGGATAATCCCGCTTGATCCGGTTCCGGACCGGTTGGGCCAAATCCTTTAGATATAAACCCTCGTCAATGGTAAACGATGCACCATCCACCAGACACGTGACGCGATTGGTTGTTTCCAAGGTCATCCCTCCTCAATTTTCTAACAGTTTCTAGTCTATTTTGCCTCAGCGCATAAAAAAAGTGAAGCGGAAACCGCCTCACTTGCGTTTGATTACGATCGTTCAATACTAAGTGTCTGCCAGATGCGTCGAAAGTGATATTATTCGGTGACCAATTGATCGGCGTACGAAGCCTTGGCCTTCTTGAGGGATGCCTTGACCTGAGCCATGTGTTCTGCAAATTGATCATCCTTCAAGTCACGGTCAAACCAAGATAATTCCACCAGATTTTCTTCCATCTGGTTCAAAATCTTTTCGATTGCCTGCTGTGACTCGTCATTTCCTGTCATCTAAATTCACTCCTTAGTCTTTGTTATGTTGCATGATACCGAAATCACAATAAAATGCAACCTTTTTGTCTCATCTTTAGCGCTTTATGAGACAAATTCTTATTTTGACGTCTAAATCTTTGCAAACCCTTAGATTTAATTCTTGCCGTATAATGGTTTTAGTGAAGAACGGGAGGAATCAAAATGGCCCATCCAACTGATAAGCCGACCATTAAAGCCGTTGCTAAACGAGCTGGGGTCTCTGAAGCAACCGTTTCGCGGGCAATGAACGGGAGTCCGCTGGTCAAACCCGAAACGAAACAGCGAATTGAGTCAATCATCCACGAAATGGGCTACCGGCCCAATATCTTAGCAAGAAGCATGCGCACCAATCAATCTAAAACGATTGGCGTCGTCATTTCGAGCGTTACGAACGCTTTTTTTACTGCTATCATTGGCGCCATTCAAGAAGCGGCCGCCGACCAAGGTTATTCGGTTATCATCACCAACACAGACGAAAACCCCGACCACGAAAAAGCGGCCATTCAAATGCTTCAAGGTCACATGGTGGCTGGATTTATCATCGCTAGTACGAGTCGTCTCACGGATTACCACGCCCTCTTGGGCCCGGACCCCGCTGTCTTTATCGACCGCGAGCCTGGTGGCCAGGCCGACCACGACTATGACACCCTCTTAGTCGATAATACGGCCGGCGCTCAAGCTGTTGTGGAAACACTGATTGCCCAAGGCGCAACCCGCATCGGCATGATTGCTAGCGGGGTTTCAACCGCTGGCCAGGAACGACTGCGAGGTTATCTGCGGGCTTTACAAGCCCACGGCATGCCCTACGATCCTGATATCGTCTACTTCAGCGATGTTCAACAAACTAAGGCCCGGCAACATACGAGCCAACTACTCATTAATCAGGCGTGTGACGGCTTGTTTGCGGCGGACGTGACGCTGATTCAAGCCGCTTTGGCAGAAATTGAAGCCCGCCATTTAACGCACATTAAGCTGGGGGCGTTTGACAACGTGGTCTGGTTCGACTACTTGAGTCAGCCGGTCACAACGGCTGAGCAGCCCACCGACCAAATGGGTCATCAAGCGGTCAATTTACTCATTGACCGGATTAAGGGGCGTTCGAGCCAGCCAACCATGATGCGACTGCCCACGCGATTAATCAAACGCGGTTAACAACTATATCAATCTAAAAGTCGGGAACCATTTGAATTAATCAAGTGGTTCCCGGCTTTTAGATTGATCAAAATTCAAATAATGGTCACGCTTATAACTGTCATGAAGCGTCAGATAAGGTGCTGCAGATCATCCGGTAGCGGCAACTCATACGTACGCTCCGAGTCAGTTAGTGGATCTCTGAACCGCAAGTCATACGCATGTAATGCCTGACGGTCAATCTGATCAAGGGGGCCGCCGTACAGCGCATCCCCTAATAGCGGATGGCCAATGGCAGCAAAGTGCGCCCGAATCTGGTGGGTCCGGCCCGTGTGTAGCTGGACCTCGACCAAAGTCACGGCTGTCCCCCGTTGGCGAACCCAGTACTCAGTCTGAGCGGGCTTTCCGTCCGGACTCACAATCTGGTTAAACCCGTCATTCGCGCGTCTTAGTGGGCGGTCAATTAACCCGTGATCGTCCGCTAAGATCCCACTGACTACGGCCAAATACCGTTTTTGTAGCGTGCCAGCAGTTGCTTGTTGACTGTACCAAGAATTCGCCAGTCGGTGCTTGGCAACTAGCACAAGTCCGCTGGTATCCCGATCTAATCGGGTCAAAATGTGGGGAACCATAAAAGTGGCATTCTCGTCGGCTAACCGACCTTTGACCCGGTTAACCAAGGTGTCCGTCCGATTACTAGGTCCCGGCACCACCGTCAGACCGGCCGGTTTGGCCACTACCAAATCGTTAGCCGTTTCATCGATTAACTCAAGGGGTTCGTGGCTAATTGGAACATTGGGGTCACTGGGTTCCGGCGGTAAAATAACCGTCACCTCGTCGCCTACGCCTAGTGCAATCTGGGGGTCTGCTGAATGACCATTGACCGTCAGCGCCCCAGTAGTGGCCTTTAGCTGGGCAAATAATCGGTGACTAATGTCACGTTGGGCTAAAAATTTTTTGATACTGATGGCCTCATCGGTCACCGTCCAGTTAAATTGCATTTTACATCCTCATCACTTAAAAATTGTTGGCCAGCAAATCAGCCAATGACGGATACGTCGTCGCATCAAATTGCTGATTATCACGGTATTGCTGAACTTCAGCTTGACCGTAACGACTAGTGTCCAAGATCATCCGGCTTGTATCGAGCGGCAACTCGTCTGAAATAACAGCTTCCAAAACGACCGGCCGAAGATCATTTGCGGCAACTAACGTGCGGTACTGAGCCAAGGCGGCGGCCAATTCGGTCGGGTTTGTTGCCCGGAGACCGACCGCTCCCATATTTTGAGCAACCCCGGCCCAATTTGCATTATTAAATCGGAGGCCATAATCCCCTTCACCAACGGCTTGTTTTTCCTGTTGGATGAAACCGTAGCCCCCGTTTTCTAAAATCACGTTCAACACTGGGAGTCTGTACTGAACTTGGGTTAATAAATCTTGGACAACCATCGCAAAACCACCATCGCCTGAAACCGTCACGACTTGACGCTCTGGATACTCAAACTTTGCGGCGATTCCCGCAGCTAGGCCATAGCCCATTGTACCAAACCACGCCGACATCGTCATACGCTGGTGCTGGTCAAATCGCAGTTGTCGCAGCGACCAAACCGTGTTGTTTCCAACGTCTAAACCGTACACAGCACCCGGATCAATCACCGTATTAAGACCCGCAATTACAGCCTCAGCTGTTAGCGAATCCGTAGCCCTTTCGACTCGCCGATTCAGGTAGTCCTGCCAGTTTTGCTTCGCCGTTTGGCAGGCCGCCAGAAAGGCCCCAGCCTGCTTAGGACTGGGCTGAGATTCGTTGAGCTGTTTAAAGTACGTCGCCGCATCCGCCAACACAAGCTGTTCAGCCGCCACTTGGTTTCCAAGATCTGCGATGTGGTTGTTAACTTGAATCGTCTTAACCTGCTCTGGAAAAAACCGGGCAAACGGGTACTGAGTCCCAACCATGACAATGAGATCCGCCAGTTGAACCGCCTCATACGCTGGCGCCGTGCCAATGCGGCCCACCGCGCCAAGATAGTGATCAAAGTCACTGGAAATCAAGCTCACCGCTGGTGCTGTTGAAACAACGGGCAACTGATACCGAGTGGCAAAGGCCACCATTTCCTCTTGCGCCTGCGCAATTCCCGCACCGACAAATAGCAGTGGGCGCTTGGCCGCTTCCAATAGTGCGCGAGTCTGCGTCACTTCGTCATTCGTGCCAGCTAGCGGTTGCCCCACGTGCTGGCGTTTGTCAACGGGCCGATAGTTAATTTCTTGATCGGCTAAATCATCTGGAATAATCACGATTGAAGGCGACTGGGTGGCATAAGCCTTCTCAATCGCTTCCCTAACTGTTCCCGGAATCTGACGGGCATCAGAAACTTGAGCGTGAAAGGTGTCCAGACTAGCGAACAGTTCATTTTCATCCATATCCTGTAAATAATGAGTGCCCATCATCGTCGTTGGCACCTGACTAACGATGGCCAGCATTGGGGTATGGTCCATTTTGGCGTCATACAGGCCATTTAACAAATGGGTGGCCCCCGGCCCAACCGACGCCATGGCCACGCCAATTTTACCGGTTAGCTTTCCCGCCGCCGCTGCCGCGACCGCAGCCACCTCTTCATGACGAACTTGCACGTAGTCGACTAATTGGCGTTCCGCCGAAAAACCGTCGATTAACGAATCCGCAGGAATCCCATAGACCCGCTGAATCCCCCACTGAGCCAATTCACGGACCAATGCTCGCGACGCTTTAATCTGAACCATACCGAGCCACCTCCAGGCTTTGTTATTGAGTTTATTTTAGCAAATCTCCTGTTGAGTCGCCATCCCCACCAAGCGCAAACTGTGAATCACACTTATACGGATAAATTAAGTCGCCATTTTCACACAAACTGGTAACCAGACACTGGTATGCTCAAAACCGCGCAATATCAATGGTCAATAGCGGTTAATCCTCGTCGTTAACCTCCCTTTCTTTAAAAAATTGATAACATAAATACAGATTTATCTTGATTTATACGGACAATTAATTTAAAGTAGTTCTTGTAAGCGTTATCTCGGTCGAAAAAATAGCTCATTTATTAAGCTCAATTTCACCAAACGCATACTATCCGTTTTTGATAGCGTTACCAAAGTGGATCTTTGGTGCGATATTTATATTTTTAGGAGGCAATACGATGGAGAAAGAAAAGAAAATCCCAAGTGGCTTCATATACTTCTTCGGGTCATTTGGCGGCATCCTTTTCGGTTATGATATTGGTGTTATGACGGGGGCCCTTCCGTTCTTGCAACATGATTGGGCACTCCAAAATGCGGCAGGAGTTACTGGTTGGATCACCAGTGCCGTTATGTTTGGGGCCATCTTCGGTGGTGCCATTGCTGGCCAATTAGCTGACCGGTTAGGCCGCCGGAAGATGATTTTGATTTCAGCAATCATTTTTGTTATTGGGTCTGTATTATCAGCAATGTCACCGCATGACGGTCAAATTTATTTGATCATTGTTCGGATGTTCTTAGGGTTAGCTGTTGGGGCTGCTTCGGCGCTCGTGCCAGCGTATATGTCCGAAATGGCGCCGGCCGACAAACGGGGCTCACTTTCAGGTTTGAACCAAACCATGATTGTGAGTGGGATGTTACTTTCCTACATTGTCGACTTCTTGCTCAAGGACTTGCCTGAAACTTACGCATGGCGTTTGATGCTAGGGCTTGCTGCTGTTCCTGCTATTATTTTGTACTTCGGGGTTATGCGCCTTCCAGAATCACCACGGTTCTTAGTTAAAACGGGCCACCCTGACGAAGCTCGTAAAGTGTTAACTTACATTCGGAAAGACGATACTGTTATCGACGACGAATTAGCCAACATTCAAGAAACGGCTAAAGAAGAAACGGTTGCTGCTAAGACCACGTCTTGGGCGACGTTATTCTCAGGCAAGTACCGTTACTTGGTCATTGCCGGTGTCGGCGTTGCCGCTTTCCAACAATTCCAAGGTGCTAACGCGATCTTCTACTACATTCCACTGATCGTTGAAAAAGCAACTGGTAGTGCTGCTAGTTCAGCTTTAATGTGGCCAATCATTCAAGGGATTATCCTCGTGCTTGGTTCATTGCTTTACATCGTCATTGCTGAGAAGTTCAACCGTCGGACCCTCTTAATTATGGGTGGTTCGGTCATGGGTCTGTCATTCTTACTGCCAGCTGTTATCAACTGGTTAATGCCACACACGAACCCAATGATGATCGTTGTCTTCCTATGTATCTACGTGGCTTTCTACTCATTCACTTGGGCCCCACTGACATGGGTTCTTGTTGGGGAAATCTTCCCACTTCAAATTCGTGGCCGGGCATCCGGTTTGGCTTCATCATTTAACTGGATTGGTTCATGGTTAGTTGGATTACTCTTCCCAATCATGACTGCCAACATGAGTCAAGAAGCTGTCTTTGGAATCTTCGGAATTATTTGTATCTTAGGTGTTATCTTCATTATGACCCGCGTTCCAGAAACGCGTGGCCGGACCTTGGAAGAAATCGAAGAACAAGGGACACATAAATAAAATAAGTGTTATGTAAAACCCCGTTACGGGGACTTCCCTCAGTATAAGTGATCTCACACTGATACGGGAGTCCGTCGTAACGGGGTTTTGTTTTGTTATTTTACTTACCAAACAAATAAGCCAACCAGCCCCGCCGATAGTAGCGAGACCAAAATACCGGATAGCAACATATAACCAACATTCTTAGCAATCAGATCATTTTTCTGTTTATCCACCAACCCTTTAAATGCGCCGATAATCATTCCAGTTGTGCCAAAATTAGCAAATGAGGTTAAAAAGACCGTGAGAACCGCCCGTAAATGAGATGAGTAGCCATTAATCACGTGTCCAGCAACTCGCCCCATCACAACGAACTCATTAGTCACCAGTTTTAATCCCATATCCTGAGACAATGTCCACGCTTCATGGACAGGAAAACCTAACAACCACGCAAAGGGAAACATGATACATCCCAATATGCTTTCCAATGATAGTGGATGCCAAATTAACCCTAAAATTTTATCCGCTAATGCGGCTAAAGCTACAAAAGCAATAACATTAGCTGTAATGATTAAGATTAAGCGACCAGCTCCCAGAATTGAATCACCCAAAAACGAGAAGAACGGCTCTTTTTTGGGTTTACCACTATCTATGGATTCAACTGACGCAATCGTATCCTCCTCCGCGGTTACCTTAATCGGATTCAATAGATTTGTCACAATCAACGCATTAATGACGTTAATGGGAACAGCGGTCAGAACAAATTGGCCTGGAACCATCTGAGTATAAGCACCCAAAATTGAAGCCGTGACGCAACTCATTGACATCATAGCTAGAGTCACGTTACGTTCAGCTCTCATTTGACGTAACTGCCTGCCAGAAATGGCGAGTACTTCAGTATTCCCCAAAAACATCATCTCAATAGCGAAAAATGATTCAAATCTTGGCTGTCCGGTCACAAATGACATCGCCCGACCAATCCACTTAATAATCCAAGGTAAGATTCCTACATAGGTCAATATATCGAATAACGGGACGATTAATAATACAGGTAGCAGCGCACTAGTCACAAAATTCATCGATTGTGCTGTCCCACCAAATGCCGGTGTTACCCAATTAGGCAAGGCAAACACAATTCCTTTATAGGACACTTCCAACAGCCAGTTAAAACCGTTTGCTGCGGCTTGAACTGCTATTCGCCCCGCTTCGAAACTAGTAAAAAACCAAGCTAAAACTAAATTTATGAATAACATAATGCCAATTGAACGCCAGTTAATTTGCTTTTTATTTTTAGAAAAAATAAATCCAATTAGTAAGAATACTAGTAAACCAAAACAATTTATAACGAGGTACATCTAGCCTCACTCCTCCCACTGGTGCTGGCTACTTAATATGCTTTAATGCACTCAGCAACAAGGTCAAAGAACACCTCTCGATTTACCTTTTGCCCAACCTTAGCGTTTGCGGGTTTCTTTAAAACGTTCAATTCGTCGCAGACGGTTCTCCCGTAACAAGGCCCACGATTAATGTCTACTTCGACAAACATGTCTTGCGTTTTAAATAGTGTTGGATCAATCAAATATCCGATTGTCGTCGCATCGTGAATTGGGCCTGCCTCAAGGCCAAACTCTTCAAACTGCGTTTTTAGTGTGAACCGCATCAAATCGCCAAATAATTTACCAGCTTTATTTCCAATTTTTTCCATCCGTTCAATAACATCTTGCGTGCAAACTGTCTGATTCGTCAAATCTAGGCCCATCATGACAATTGGAACCCCTGCCTTAAAGACGACCTGAGCAGCTTCTGGATCCGCAAAAATATTAAACTCAGCAGACGGCGTAAAATTGCCTGTTCCGTAAGCGCCCCCCATAAGGACGATTTCTTGTATTTTAGGTAAAATTCTTGGTTCCATTCGCATTGCTGTTGCGATATTGGTAAGTGGCCCAGTTGGCACTAGCGTCACATCTCCATCGCTAGCCATCAATGTGTCAATAATAAATCGGACGCCATTCTTCTTTTCTGCTTCACGCTTTAATTCATTAAAAACCGGACCATCTAAGCCCGTCGTACCATGAACATTTCCCGCGACCACCTGTTGTCTAACCAACGGCTGAGGCATCCCCGGGTATACTTTTGTATTCATATCGAGCAGTTGTGCAACATTTAGCCCATTTGTAACCGTTTTGGCCAAAGTCTGGTTACCAGCCACTATTGTGATCCCCAATAAGTCAATTTTAGGATGAGCGTACGCCATTAACATTGCAATTGCATCGTCATGTCCTGGATCACAATCTAAAATAATTTTTCTTGCTGTCATTGTAGTGACACCTCCGTATAATTATGTAAGCCCTTACTTACAAGTTGAATTATAACGGCCCTTGTCCTACACTATGTATGAGAAATCTCATACTTGAGGTCATAAAATGCAAACTATTACAGATAATAGACTTAAAACACAATTATTAGAGAAAACAAAATTCGCAAATTTATTTTCAACCGATATTGTCCCTGACACGGAGTTGCTCATGTTCCAATCAGGTGAATACATTGTTCAAAATGGAATTACACCACAATACTTGTTTTATCTCGTAAAAGGTAAGACCAAATTGTATGATGAACTAGCCAATGGAAAAATTGCATTAATAGATTTTTTTATGGCACCGTGTTTCATTGGTGAAATGGAGCTATTCGATGCCGGGCGGCTTCCTTTTGGTGTACAAACGATTAATGATTGTTATTGTCTTGCACTACCGGTCAAAAAACTAAAATCAACGTTACTTAGTGACGCCACGTTCTTGAAAAATATTTGTTTGTACCTGGCTGATAAAAATGCTAGAAATATTAAAACGGCCTCCCGAAATCAAGGGTTTACTTTGGCTCAACGGCTTGCCGCCTTTATCCTTATGACTAATCATGACAATTATTATCAAGAAAAACACACGCAAGTCGCACAATACTTAGGCGTTTCTTATCGACACCTGCTTTATGTTATTGCAGATTTTGTTTCATCAGGATATTTAACAAAAACAGAAAAGGGATATTTCGTGGCTCTACCGTCAGCTCTTAAAGAATTAGGGAAAGAAGCTTTTTCCGAATAGTTTGCATATAAAAAAGGTTATGTTCAAAAATTGAACATAACCTTTTTTATAGCAAATACTTCGCATCCATCTCCGAATCCACGCTCGTCAGGATTTTAGGCCCATCTTCCGTGATGACGATTGTATGCTCAAACTGCGCACAATCTGAACCGTCAGCAGTCACGTAGTACTCCCAGTCTTCACCGGGCATGTCGACGGCCCGAATCTCCCAGCCACCGGTGGTAATCATCGGTTCAATGGTGATAGTCATGCCCGCTTTAAGTCGGAGGCCATGACCGGCGCGACCATATGCCGGAACATCCGGCGCTTCGTGCATCGACGGCTGGATACCGTGGCCAATTAATTCACGAACATCGCCGAGACCATTCTCATCTTCCGTGTAGTGTTGAATGGCATATCCAATATCCCCTAACCGATTGCCGACCACTGCTTGGTCAATTCCCAAGTACAGCGATTTTTGAGTCATTTCAATCAGCCGTTTGCGTTCGTCACTAATCGTTCCAACCGGATACGTCCAGCATGCATCGGACATGTAGCCGTGCCAGTTCACCACCGTATCAACCGCAACGATGTCGCCTTCGTGTAAAATCAACGCCTTCCGGGGTGCGGCGTGTGCAACCTCGTCGTTAACCGAAACACAGGTGGCATAGTTATAGCCATCAACGTTTTTTTCTTCGGCAACCGCGTCATGAGCGTCAAAGTAATTAATCGCGTAAGTTTCAATTTCCCAGCTTGAAATACCTGGCTTAATCACGTCGGTCAACCCTTTTAACATACCAGCTAGAATAGCACCAGAATGGGCCATCCCTTCAATTTCACGTTCTGATTTAAGTGTAATCAAGTGTCTTCTCCGCCTTTCAAATGTCCAAGAACGAGTGTAGCACAAGTACAGAGTGTGAAACAAGGCGGTTAAATTGCGGTGTAGAAGGGGGGAACTCGGAAAATCCCGGGTCTGGATTTTGTGAGTTTTTCCCTTCTACGTTAGCAATTTGCCTTGTTGAACACGTTTAGAGGGTGCGACAAGGCGGTTAAATAGCGGTGTAGAAGACAGAAACTCGGAAAATCCCGGGTCTGGATTTTGTGAGTTTTTCCCTTCTACGTTAGCAATTTGCCTTGTTGAACACGTTTAGCGGGTGCGACAAGGCGGTTAAATTGCAGTGCAGAAGACAGAAACTCGGAAAATCCCGGGTCTGGATTTTGTGAGTTTTTCCCTTCTACGTTAGCAATTTGCCTTGTTGAACACGTTTAGCGGGTGCGACAAGGCGGTTAAATTGCAGTGCAGAAGACAGAAACTCGGAAAATCCCGGGTCTGGATTTTGTGAGTTTTTCCCTTCTACGTTAGCAATTTGCCTTGTTGAACACGTTTAGCGGGTGCGACAAGGCGGTTAAATTGCAGTGCAGAAGACAGAAACTCGGAAAATCCCGGGTCTGGATTTTGTGAGTTTTTCCCTTCTACGTTAGCAATTTGCCTTGTTGAACACGTTTAGCGGGTGCGATGACGGTCTGGCCGACGCCTCATCTAGCCTGATCACCACATAAAAAGCGTCAACAACGGTGATGAGCAGCCGAAGTCCACGCTTCTTGAGTACCACTAAGCTGGCAATTGGCCTCGTAAGATGCGCTGAGCCTGCTGGGTGGTCAACTGATAGTTGTAATATTGCTGATAAAACGCCTGGGTTTTCTTAACCATATTAAGTGATTTGAACTGGTCCGGATGTAACTTTTGGGCTGCCCACAATACCTGAAGCGCTTCTTCGGCACTATACCGATCCCACGGAAATGTGCCTTGAGGATTCCCGTAAACTCGGCCGGTTTTCACCGCTTTAAGTTGGCTCAAAACGGGATTTTTCTTCAGTGCCTTTAAAGCGGCTGCATCCGTGGCACTGCCCACAATAATCACATCTGGATTAGCTTTTGCTAGCTGTTCCGTGGTGACACTGATCATGTTACCCTTCTGCGAAAGCGCATTTTGACCACCGGCAGCCCGAATCCACTCATCAACGATTGTCTTTCGGCCATCAACTTGATTAAGGTTGGTGCTGTCAACAATATGGAGCACCTTCGGCTTCGTTGCGATTCCCTTTAGCTGTTCTTTGACGAAGGTCAAATTATGAGTCAACGTCTTTTGGTAGTCCTGCGCAATTTCTGGCGCTTTACCGCCCAGAACGTCAGCCGTTAAATTAACCGATTTTCGTAGGCCGGCAAAATCTTGGTACATCGCATTAACGGTTGGTAACTTAGCTTCCCGCGCCGTTTTTATCTGACCAGGATCGGATGAAATCACCACGTCTGGTTTTGTTTTCAGCAATTGTTCAACCTGAATATCCATACCCGAAAGCGGTGCGCTGACCTTTTTAATGGCCGGATACACCGTCCTAAACCATGGTTGTGACTGAATCATTTGAGTCGTTGCAACCAGTTTCTTTTGGCCACCTAATAGCATCACCACTTGGTTGTTGGCGTGCCACATGTCAGCGACGTGGTTGACCTTTTTGGGAATCTTCACTTGCGTTCCGCTCATATCTGTTACAGTCCGAGTTTCGCTCGATGACTGCTTATTTTGACTACCACATCCCGTCGCAAGCGTCACTAAAGCCAACAAACTTGCGCCTATCACCGAGAGTCGTTTCAAAGACGTTTTCATCATGGTTTTCCTTCCCTTACCCAAGTTATTTACCTTGCCAGTTTAACCATCATCTCCGTCACTAACAATTAGTGATTGCCCTAAAAAAACACCAGCTTAGCTGGTGTTTTTGGGTTTCCTATTGAATTGCGGCTTGAACGGCTTCATTAACGGCCGCTTTCTCCGAATTAATCAACGCCACTCTCGTTTCAATCACGCGAATATCCATCTTAATTTCTCGGGTCAACCCGGGGGTGTTCAGTTTCGGTTCAAAGAAGGCTTTGAATTCAGCTAAGCGCTCAGCCGTCTTGAAGATTCCAGTAATCACGGTGATATAAGTTGTGAATTCCATATCACCGCCAACCGTGTCTTCCAGCCACTGCCAGTCGTTACGAATCCAATCCCAAGCGACTTGTTGACCCTTATCGTTGGCCAGAACGCCACGGAACCATCCGCGCAAATCTTGCGGCTTAATGGTGTCAGCATTTTCAAATTGGGCAACGATTTGCCGAATCAATTCAGGGTCGGGGGTACTTGTCAGTGCGGCGCGAATATCAGCTTTATAACTTGCATCTGAAGTTTGACGGTACGCCTCAAGCAACTCATCAAACAGGGCTTGGCTGCCAAAGTGCTTAACTTCATTCGTCAAAATAAACACCCGCGTATCCGCTGGGAGGGTTGCTAATCGGTCCTGATTGGCGGTGAATAACTGGTGAGCAGTCGTAATCGCTGCCTCATTTTCGGCATACAGACTTGCGCTCAACACGTATGGCCGGGTCAACTGGTCGTCATTAGCCTCACCCTTCTTAGGGGTCCATCCCAACCGCGCCACTTGGGTCTGACTTAACTTGTTGTAAAGTTGCTTCAAGGCCGTTTCATCAGCCGAATCAGGGGTCACAAAGCGCTTCAAATCGCCTGCTACCCGGTACAGGGCAGCATTAACAACGGTCGCTGGGTCGTCAGCAAACTGGGTCAGTAATGGCACAACTTCCGCATATGACAGTTGATTGCCCTCGGCCAACAACCGCAGATCTTGGAGCAACTGTAATTTTGAAATTGCATCCAGCTCTTCCGCATGACTGGTGATGTCATCAAGTAACTGTTGATCGTACTTCACGATAAAATGCGAGTTGTTCCCCACGTTTAATCGGAACGGTTCACCCGCCGCGGTGCGTAAATCATCGTAGTTACCAAGAACGACCGCTTGATCCTTCATAATGGCAGGAACCGCCGAATAGTTACTGTTTAACGGAATCTGCCATTGGCGACCGGTAGCTTGCCCATCGCCGATGAAGAATTGGGCTTGCTTCAGCGTCAATTGACCGTCAATCACGCTGGCCGTCACCACCGGATAGCCAGGTTGTTCCAGCCACGACTGCATCATTGCACCCACGTCCATTTTAGCCGCCTCGCCTAAGGCTGCCCATAGGTCCGCGCCGGTTGCGTTGCCGTACTGGTGCGCCTCAAAGTAGGCTTTCAAGCCCTGCCGGAGCGCGTTATCGCCGATGAGTGCCCGGACCATCACCAGCATTCGAGCACCCTTCGCGTAAACAATTGCTGCGTCAAACAACGCGTCGATTTCTGCCGGATTCTCAACTTGAACGTGGACCGATTGAACCCCGTCTGTCGCATCACGCGACAACGCTGCTGGCACGTCAGAAGTTTGGAAAAGTTCCCAAATATGCCAATCAGGTTCAATCGCGTCAATGGCCACGTACTCCATCATGTTAGCAAAGCTTTCATTTAACCATAGGTCGTCCCACCACTTCATCGTGACAAGGTCCCCAAACCATTGGTGGGCCAGTTCATGGGCAATAACTGTGGCTACAAGCTGCTTAGTATCCAACGCTGTATTGTCTGGATCGAGGGTCAGATACGCTTCCCGATATGTGACCAGTCCCCAGTTTTCCATGGCACCCGCTGAAAAGTCGGGCAGCGCTAACTGCCACGAATGCGGTAACGGATATGGCGTTTGGTAAAAGTCTTCATAAAATTCAATGGACCGTTTTGCGATGTCTAAAGCGAAATCCAACTCCTTGGGCTGGTGAGCCTTTGTGGCAAACACGCCAACCTGAACCCCGCTCTTAGTCGTCGTCAGCTTGCTTTGCAGGTCACCAAACGCAAAGGCGATGAGGTACGTCGACATCCGTACCGTTGTCGCAAAGTAGTGATAACCGTCTACTACCCGTTCTTCCGGCATGTTAGCAATAATGGTTTCACCTGGTTGTTCATCGAACTTGACGGCTAGGTCAAACGTCGCCTTAGCTTCCGGTTCGTCAACGCCAGGAAAGGCCTGCCGAGCAAAATTAGTCTCAAATTGCGTCCCAATCAATTGCTTTCTTTGACCCGCCACTTCGTAGTAGGACGGATAAATGCCCATCATTGAATCCGTCAGCGGCGCCGTGTAGGTAATGGCAAGTGTGACGTCCCCTGCTGCTTTAAGACTGATATTAATGGCATCAGCAGCATTATCAACGGTAAATGGCACCGTCTCACCGTTTGCTTGAACCGTCTCAATGGCGAGGTCCTTTTGGTGAATGGAGATGGCAGCCTGAGTTGCTGTGCCGTCAATCGTCGTCTGACCACTGATTAGTTTCTTTTCACGGTCAATATCAAGCGCAATAGCGTAGTGCGAAGGCTTGAATAAGTCATAAAAGTGCGTCAATTCTGTCATGTCGTTCCCTCCGATTTATTAAACTATTCTCATTATACGCCAAAACACTAGTTCAAGCAGGCCGCGGCCCTTATTTTGCGGTAAAAAACGTACGTTGTTTTCACTGAAAGTTAGGGGCTCCAGTAGTGGATTTTAGCCGGTTAGCGTATAGTCTTAAGTGTTAACCGGTCGTGGTCTGATCGGACCGTCTGATGTAATGCCCCATCATCGGCCAACAACCACTATAACCGTTATTGAGTCAACAATTTTAACGACCTTTTTCAGATCTAGGAGGCACCATGCAATTATTTGAGCGACACCACTTTGCAACTCTTCAACTCATCCTAGCAGGCTGCTTAATCATCGGCGCGGTTGGCAACCTATTTAATCAATATCATCCCGCAATTTGGGGGTTCATGGTCGTGGCCAGCATTGCTATTACGATAGGTCAACGACCGATCACCCAACTGTTTCAGCGCATTTCACCAATCCAGTTGCGTTGGCTGATTATCGCTGGACTCACCCTCATGCTGCTCGGTCAACTGGCCATACTCACTTGGCTTCCCGTCACCGTTTACCACGACCCCATCCGGGTGCTTTTGAGGGCTGAACAAATGAGCAATGGCGATTATCACGTCACCAGCAATTACTTTTGGCGTTATCCTAATAACGTCCCGGTGACGTACCTACTGTCCCTTTGGTTTCGGCTGACCAACGGCTTGCACCTCACGACGCTGACCGGCGTTCACTTGCTCTCGTTACTTACCTTAGACGGTTTCGTTGGCTTAACACTCACCACGATCCGCCAGTTAACCAAGCGTCCCAGCATCATTCTTGGGGCGCTGGGCTTTTTCGTTCTAACGCCGTTCGCCTACACCTACTTTCTCCAGGTTTACTATACTGATTTACCGGCGATGGTCATTTTATTGTGCCTATTTCGAATCCTCTATCGTTGGCCCAGCAAAAGCCGGTCGCAAAAGTGGTGGGCAGGCTTTGGTCTTGTTGGACTGGGACTCTTAGGTGAAGCTTTGCGCGCCAACATGATCGTCATGGTCCCAGCCACGCTACTCACCGTTTTAATCGCTGCTCGCCACCACCGGCACCTCATCAAGCCGTTCATCTTGCCCCTTGCTACGCTCTTAATCGGCATGGCACTCAGCGTCCCGTTTGTTGCCATTGCTCAACACCAGAGTCATTTTAAGCCAAATGACCGTTATGAATTCCCAGTGACGTCATGGATTGCGATGGGTCTCCAGCCAGACCGATTTGGATCGTACAACGCCCGCTTTGTCCGCCACCAAGCGCAGCTTCCGAATAAAGCGGCGCGGGCTGAAAATGATCAACGCGTCATTAATCAAACTCTTCACGCCCTTGGCCCAATTGGGTGGATCAAGTTGGTGGTGATTAAAATTGGCACGCTGCTGCACGTCGACAGCATTCAAGACTGGTACAATGGCGGCCTTCGTGAAGCGCCTCCGCTGAGCCGACCCACACTCACCTTCTGGCAGACTTTTGGGGCGCTCCTCTTTCAACTCGCGACCATCAGCCTCCTGCTGGCTACCAGCCAAAAATTATTCAAAACCGCGTTTGTCCCCGCTGCACCCCACTATTTTGTTAGTCTTCTTGCTATTTTAACCGCGCTGGGTTACCTCGCCTTTCACAGCCTACTTTGGGAAGTTAGTGGCCGTTATGGGCAAGTTCTGACCCCACTTTTATTGTTATTGAATGCGGCGGCGCCGGACTCGCCGGCTCGTTTAACGCCTCACCCGCAAAAATCAGCGATTTGGCTAAGCACCACTGCCCTCGCTTGCGTCATTGGAGCCAGCCCATGGACCAGCGCGACCAGCCGCCAACCGCAAATTGTGGCGGCTCAACGCAGTCAACTTTCCGCTCAGTATGGGGCACATCCTCAGCTTATGGTCCCTCACGCTCAGCTCCATCAAACCATCAAATTCAATCAAGCCGTGTCCGGAATCGTGATTCAAGCGCCACCTCACGCCGCCCTGCTAGCCAATATAACGGGACCTAACGGCGTCAACCTCCCGCTTCACTTGAAGGGACCTAACCTCATGGCCCCCGCCATGCCAGCAGGACGTTACACCGTCAACATTCTCAATCCAACCAACCATCCCCAAGGCATTGATCTGGTCAAAAGCCACGACTACCGTTTTGCCTATTTTCCGGTTACCATAAATCACATTGTTCATCCCAATTGGTCGCTCATCTATACGGCGGACCATCGCTGAACTTCAAACGACTGATTCACTAAAAAATCGCGCTAGACTTGGTTGCAGTCTAGCGCGATTTTTTGATGTGGAGTCACAACGATTTCTTATTAGATTAGCCGGATCAAGACCACACCGCCGACCATCACGAGTAAGCCAAGAATTTGCAGGCCGGTAATGGGATTGCGCTTGGCCCCAAGCCACCCAAATTGATCGACCAATAAACTCCCGGTCATTAGCCCAATCAACACAATGACCACGGCTAGGCCGGTTCCGATGGTTGGTGCGAGGTAGGCATTTCCCAACACGAAAAAGGCGCCGATGAACCCCCCTAGCCACATCCACCATCGATGAACCGGAACGGTTTCACGATAAGTTAAGCGGGGATGCTGGCCGATCACAATCAGGGCCAACAGTACCGTCCCAATTAAAAACGAGATAAGCGCCGCTTTGACTGCGGAGTGCAGGACAAGGCCTAGGTCACCGTTAATAGCAGTCTGACTGGCACTGAGCATCCCCGAAAAGATTCCCCATAACCGCCAAAACCACAGACTGGCTTCTGGTCGGCCGTGAAGCCGGCCGTTCTCCCCAAGCTTATCAGCACGCCGGGCCAAATAACCAGGTAAGGCAACCGTCACCAAGACCCCAATAACCACCAACATGGCGCCAATTCCCCGAACGGCGGACAGCGCTTGAACCCTTGCATGAAACCAACCAAAATTGTCAATCAACAAACCCATCAAAATCTGCCCCAGCACGGGAAAGATGACGGTTTGAACACTACCAAGCTTGGGGAACAACAAGATGTTAGACGTCAAGTAAATCACCCCAAACACCCCACCAAGCCACAGCCAAGCCGGTTGTTGTGTCAATATCGCGCCACTTACCCCAAGGCTTGCTCCAGTTGCCACCGTGACGATGGCCAAGAAAATAGTGCCAATTAAAAATGACAAGAACGAGGATACAAACGGCGAGCCAAAGGCGTCTCGCAACCGGGAATTAATACTGGTTTGAAGCGGCACCCCAAATCCAATGGCAAGGCCCACAATAATGGCAAACATAATACCCCTCCTGCTTTATTCTGACACCGTCGTTGCGACCGATTGAACCTGGGCCATGACCGCGAGCCAGTCAGATTCAATGGCCGCTTTAGCATCTAACGCTACCCCATTTTTCATAGCCGTTAAGACATCGTGATGGCGGTCGTCAAGAACCAATTGGCCACTTTGCTGGGCCAAGTAGTGCGTTTCAACGCGCAGAATATGCCCGTATAACTGATTGGAAAACTGCGTGACGTACGGATTATCGGCCACTTGCAAGATCACCTCGTGAAACGCTCGGTCAGCTTTAAAGATTTGTTGCCAATGGCCGCCTGTGACGGCCTTTTCATAAGCAGCCTGACGTTTCGTTAGCCGATCCAAATCAGCCGCTTTTAACTGCCCCACCGCCTGAGCAGCGGCAATCCCTTCTAGGGATGACATGGTCAAAAATAGGTTAGCTGTTTCAGAGGCATCTAATGGGGCGACCCGCGTCATTTTCCCCGTAGCTAAGATCACAAACCCAACCTCATTAAGTTTCAACAATGCTTCCCGTACCGGCGTCCGGCTGATGCCCACGGCTTGCGCCAGTGACGTTTCCGCCAGTTTTTCATTGGGTTCCAACGTCCCGTCAATAATCCAGTCACGAATTTGGCGATAGGCCTTATCCTTACTGGTTTCTTTTTCAATTATTTTAGTTTTAGGAATTGGCATTTTAAGACTTCCTCATCTAAGATACTGGGCAATGCCCGATAGTTCAGTTTAACATGGTGTATACAGCATTCACCAGTCTAAGTTACCAATCAAACCTAAAAAGGCCCCAGAACGCCAAGTCTTTCAGTCGTTCCGGGGCCTCTATGCTGTTTATCAAAATGGTTTAACGGTGGAAGGTTTCACCGTTTTTTACCTTATCAAGATATTCTTGTGTCACTTTTCGTTGCTTAAAGTAATATTCTTTGTCATGATCGTTAAACTGTCGAACAACCTTAGCCGGATTTCCGTAGGCCAAAGAGTCGGCCGGAATTGACTTGGTGACAACCGAACCCGCACCGATCACACTGTTATCACCAATGGTAACGCCTGGGCAAATCGTCACGCTACCGCCAATCCACACGTTGTTCCCAATTTTAACCGGGAACGCATACTCCGCCCCCGTCCGAAGGCGTAGCTCTGGATCTAACGCGTGCCCCGCCGTGTAAATGCTGACATTAGGTGCCACCAAAACATCGTCACCAAATTCAATGGAAGCCGTATCTAACAGCATCAAGTTAGCATTAGCAAAGAAGTTATTGCCAAGCTTCACGTTGAACCCGTAATCCAAGTGGAAGGGGAGTTCAATAAAATAGTTTTCCCCGACTTGACCTAATAGGGCCTTCAAGATCTTTTTTCGACTATCCAAGTCCCGGTAATGGAGTTGGTTGTAATCGTACAGTAAGTCTCTGGCCTTCATCCGCATCTCCAGTAACTCAGGGGTCTGATGATAGAGTTCGCCGTTCATCATTCGCTCGTACTCGATTTGATTATCCATATTGCCACCTCATTATATTTGTCCGTACAAATATTATACTACACAATTCATCCGGTTAACTAGATGAAAGCGGTTATTTTTCGATCGTGGTCAACTGGTTAATCAGTCGCTGTAGCCCGTACTCAAAACTTTCATCCGCCGGAATCTCGCCGTATTGAAACAACCCCCAAAGCTCATTTTGGACAAACCCCAACACCATGGCACGAAAGAGTCGGGCGCGGTGCCGGGTCATGGTGGCGGTGCTGGTATACGGTTGAATCAGCGCTTCTAAAATATCGATTAATTGCTGTAAATGGTGAATTGCGACTTCTTGATGACGGTAGTTAATGCCACCAAAGGCTAAGCGCGCTTGCTCTGGTTGCGCCAGTAGCAGTCGGCGGAGCATGTGCCCATATTCTTCCAAGGCCCGCTCACCAGAAATGCCAATCAAAGCTTGGCTGATAGCCGCAGTTATTCCGTCTAAAAAGTGCACAATGACCGCCACTTTCAAGGTTTCCTTACTGCTGAAATAAGCATAGAGCGCTTGCGGCTTCACCGCTAGCTCGGCAGCAACGCGACTAAAGCTCAGTGCGTCGCCCCCCTGTTCATCGACAAGTTTAGCGGCAGCGGTCACCACTTTTGCTTCAGATAAGTTCCGTTTTTGAACCATTTTGACCCCCACTTGCATTTTAATTTCAATACGCCTATTATTACTCTTTGTAATTTAAATTTACAACCGTTAATTCAGACACTCGGATTAAAGTGACAGCAGCAAGGCTGTACTCTAATCTAGCACATTATTAATCGAGGCGAAGTTAGCATCATGGATGACACACAACAGGAAAAAAGCCCCTGGCGACGGAACTTAATTGTTCTGTGGGGCTGTACGTTTATTGCCGGGATCGCATTTAGTGAAATCATGCCCTTTATGTCACTGTATGTGAGTGAACTTGGCCATTTTACCAAGGCCGAAGTTTCCTTTTATAGTGGCTTAGTTTACGCAGCCACCTTCTTGGTCACTGCAATTGTTTCACCATTATGGGGCGCCTTGGCTGACCGAAAAGGCCGAAAAATTATGCTGATTCGCGCCTCCTTTGGGATGGCGGTGGCCATGTTTTTAATGGGCCTCGTTAGCAACGTTTGGCAGCTACTCGCTTTGCGGGCGTTGCAAGGTTTATTTTCCGGCTTTATTTCAAATGCTCAAGCGTTAATTGCCACTCAAACACCACGCGACCACAGTGGGCAGGCACTCGGCACCTTAGTGACCGGATCCACGTCTGGGATGCTAATGGGTCCCATTATTGGCGGCGCGCTTGCAGAAGTGTTCTCAATTCGTGACACGTTTTTCATCACAGCGGCCCTCCTCGCGTTAGCCGGCGTTTTGTCGGCCACCCTCGTTAAGGAGTATTTCACCCCGGTCAAGCGTTCCAATCAGTCCGGGAAGAGCGGCATCGGCGGTCTCCTAGCGCAATTTAAGAGCCCCCGCCTGATTATGGTGCTACTTCTCTCGACCATGTTTGTTCAGCTGGGCAATACTTCAATTGCACCGATTATCAGTTTATACGTTAAGCAACTGATGGGCAATCAAGGTCCCATCGCGCTGGTCGCCGGCATTATCGCTGCCCTACCCGGAATATCCAACATTTTAGCAGCTCCGAGATTGGGTGCCTATGGCGATAGTCGCGGCTCCGGTCGCGTGTTGATGGCCGGCTACCTCTTTGCGATGCTGATGTACATTCCACAGGGGCTCGTGACCAGCATCTGGGTGCTGGGATTCCTTCGGCTGATGATTGGAATCTCGGACGGTGCCTTGTTCCCAACGATTCAGACGCTGTTAACGAAAAACTCACCGATTTCAGCAACATCAGCCATTTTCTCGTGGAACCAGTCCTTTCAGGCACTAGGTAACATGTTTGGGTCTCTCTTGGGTGGGTCATTGGCCGGACTGTTTGGCTACAACACTGTATTCATTTCAACCGCATGTCTACTTGCCCTTAACTTTTTGATGCTATGGTTCGTGGAACCGTCATTGCGGTTTAAATTCAATAAAGCAGCAAAATAGCGCCCCTCGACATAAGTCGAGAGCCGCTATTTTTTTGCCTTGTTACTTTTTATTTTTAGGGTCATCCCGGTAAAAACGGCGACCGTCATCATCGTCATCCGGTGTGGTGAACATGCTGCCCATGCCACCCATCCCATTCAACATATCCTTCATCTTATCCATATCCATGTTTTGATACATATCAGCCATGGATTCTTGCATGTTTTCAAATAGCTCGCCCATTTGACCGAGTTGGTTCATGGACTCCTTTTGATCAACGCCCATCTGCTTGAGCATCCGCTTTTGAACTGGCGTCAAGTGCATATCTTTGTATCCCTTGTAGGCGTCTTTCGGCATTTTTCCTTTGCCAGACATGTTTCGCGAGCCGAATTTATATGGATTGGATTTGTTATTTTTCTTAGTCATGGTGTCACCCCGTTTCCTTGAATCGACACTGACTTAATACTAAGCCCTTTTGAGTCAAACGTCATTACTCAATATTGACCAAAGTGTGCAACGCCGATCAATAACTTAAATGCTAACGGCGATGCACGGGGAAACGGCGTACTACGCAAATCGCTTACGATGTCACTTTTTCTAGCGATTTTCTAGGACAACAGGTAATATTAAAGAAGTAACCAACGAAAAGGAGGAAGACCAATTCCGGCTTCACTAATCAGTGTCACACTGACAACAGGGGGTGAAGCCACCACATTAAAAGTTTGGGGAGATTACATTGTCTAACATTATGGAATTTATCGGTGCCTTAGCCATGCTGGGAGGTATCGGAACCGCAATCTACTGGGGTGCCAGCGTAATGCGTCACCGCCACTCGAAACACACTGGCTGGACGGCGATTCTATTGGTAGTTGTGGGCTTTTTTCTTGTCGGGACTAACTCAACTCAGTCCTCATCAAGTTCTGCAAAACACGACGGCGCCCATAAGGCAGCCTTGGTTTCAAAGGCGTCTCAAACGGCCCACCGACAGTCAACGATTAATCATGCGACTAACCATTCAGCATCATCAAAAACTCCCGGGGCTAAGTCGAATCATGGAGCCATCCTGACCCAACTTACCCGCTATACCAATCAGGAATCAGGAGGCCCTAACGGAGACTATTATTATAAAGTCGGCCATGCTCGGCTCTCTAATTTTAGTGGTCTACGAGCAGGTGATGCTCATTTTGCTAGTGATCAACAAGGTCGACCGACAACCGCCAAGGCCGTTTTGACCTACAGCGACTACAGCAATTCCCGCGGTTCGCGTCAAGGCGCTCCGCTACAACCCGTAGGATGGCCTGATAGCAACCCGAAAGTGGCCATCTCATACAAGCTAACTGGCCGCACTTACCACGGATATTTATATAATCGCAGTCACTCAATTGGTGATAGCTTATTAGGAGCCAAATCGTACACATCAGCCAACAACTTCACCACCGGTACCCGGCCACAAAATGTCGGCGCCGACCAAGATGGTGGTATGCGGTATGCAGAAGAGACCGTCGAGAATTACTGGGAAAGTCACCCCAACAGCAAGCAAACTGTTGACTACCAGACAACACCGGTTTATAAAGGTAACGAGCAAATCCCCCGTGGTTCAATCGTCGACATTAAGTCATCCGATGGCACGATTAACACTGAAATCGTCGTCATCAACGCCGCAGAGGGCATTAAAGTCGACTATAACAACGGTAGCAGTGATGCTAAGCCGGTCACGACACCGACTCACCATTCAGTAGTCGCAACCTCTGCCCCAGTTCGACGCCATGCCACAACAACGGCTCGTCAAACTCGCCGCGTCAGCAAGCCCGCTTCCGCAACAACATCCGGAAAGTGGCACGTCGCAGCACCAGGCATGGTTTACGTTTCTGACAGTCACAAGTATTACGCCAAAGTCACCAACCCTGCCAATTACCAATACGAAAGCGAAACACAAGCTCAGGCAGGTGGCGCAGCCCGAGCAGCGCGCGGCAATCAGTATGCGCGGCCGTATTGAGGGGCGTTAGATGGGAATATTAAAAGCGATGCCTTGGGGCATCGCTTTTTTGAGTGGTGGTGATTTGGTTTGATATTTTTGGGCTTTTGGGGTAGTTAGTTAGATGTAAGCAATTAGCCCTGCCCAGGGTCACCTCTGCGTATGCAGAGAGTAGTTTTAACCGGTACCAGCAAGACCTCCAGGCCGGGATTACCTCTGCAGGTGCGGAGAGTACGCACCACTTGTGGTATCGGACTCCCTTATCCTGGGATCACCTCCGCATATGCGGAGAGTACGTTGGTACGCCCACCAGCCTTGCGGGCTTCACGGGATCACCTCCGCATGTGCGGAGAGTACCTTTAGGATATCTCCACCACGGTCGCTTTCAAAGGATCACCTCCGCATGTGCGGAGAGTACGTTTGACGGTAATCTTCGACTGATAGCTGGTCGGGATTACCTCCGCATGTGCGGAGAGTACATCTCGTAGGAAATATTATAGTTAAATGCCACGGGATCACCTCCGCATGTGCGGAGAGTACTTTCTCGAAATTATTTCAGGGTGAGCTAATCGAGGATCACCTCCGCATGTGCGGAGAGTACATTACCGCTTGTCGGTTTCAGTAGCCACAATAAGGATCACCTCCGCATGTGCGGAGAGTACGTAGCTTCCGAAGATTTGAAATACCTTTCTCATGGATCACCTCCGCATGTGCGGAGAGTACGGGGAAGGTGCCACCGTAGACGCGGACGGCTTAGGATCACCTCCGCATGTGCGGAGAGTACTTCCCTAACCAGTCTTTCGGCACTGTAAGGTAGGGATCACCTCCGCATGTGCGGAGAGTACCAGTCACCAATCTTGAACCAAGCACCGGTGCTAGGATCACCTCCGCATGTGCGGAGAGTACTGGTGAGCACCCGGAACTCATGCGCCAAGGATAGGATCACCTCCGCATGTGCGGAGAGTACAAATGATTAATTCTCCATCACTTGAAGAAAAAGGGATCACCTCCGCATGTGCGGAGAGTACTAATCAAATGAGTGAAGATGTAAGACCAGCTTAGGATCACCTCCGCATGTGCGGAGAGTACCAACTTTTCGTATCTTTTTTAGAAACTTTGTTAGGATCACCTCCGCATGTGCGGAGAGTACCCTCGTGTGGCGACCACAGGAGCCGTCGTGGCGGGATCACCTCCGCATGTGCGGAGAGTACTTCTCGAGGAAAATCAGCGTAAGCTCATCGAGAGGATCACCTCCGCATGTGCGGAGAGTACTAAGTGATCATGACGGCATGGAGACAGTGTACTAGGATCACCTCCGCATGTGCGGAGAGTACTCATTTGTAATGATTCCGCCTTGAATAAACCGGGGATCACCTCCGCATGTGCGGAGAGTACCAAAAGATTCTATTCCGAGGGCTGGACGATCCGGGATCACCTCCGCATGTGCGGAGAGTACGTCGAGTGATGCACACGTATCGCAAGTATGAGAGGATCACCTCCGCATGTGCGGAGAGTACGTAGTGAGTTCCGGGCTTCCACAGGGATCTCAAGGATCACCTCCGCATGTGCGGAGAGTACAGTAAACTAATCCTAGTTTAACAGCATCCTTAAATTTCCAAGAACCATTTTTCGATTACTTTCGTCGCACGCAACAAGCACCTAAGTTACGTACTTAATCAGCTTAATCTTTTGACGTTCTACCTGGTTATCAAAATCGCCTTATCATTTGAGTCAGTCTCTGATTTCCCAGGTTTTCAAAACAGGCTGGTCTCGCTCTCTTCGTTTCTGTTTAATCAACTCTAGCTTGAGAATAACTGCAAACAAGATACGATAGCACACTCTATATCTGGGATTCAATATTCTTCTTAAAGTTAGCTATGATACTCCCTATCGCCAGTAATGAGACAATCCTAAACTGTAAACATGAGCCATTATTTTAAATCTTCGTGTTTGAACTCTGTCCTTTTTGAGAAATGACTTATCTCTCATCCCTCTACAGTACAATAAATTTGTATTAGTATTTAAGACGGGGCAAAAGCATCGCTATACCAACCAGAGCCCGTTATCGATCTGAAAATGGTTTGGGTTGGTTGAAATCTGAATTAGGATAATTGGTCGAATTTTTCTCAGGTAAACGTTTTTCATTTTCAGCTTCGCGAATATTTTTTTCATCCAACTTAAGCGTTTCGATCCGACGCTTTAATTCAGCCTCAACATAGTTCGCAATTAGCTGTTCAAAAGCTTGCGCATCACCACTTCTGGCTCGTTCTAATCGATCCATGTACGCATATCGCTCTTGGCGGTCTGGTTGAATGTTGATGACTGGATATCCTGATTGGGCCAAGGCAAGATTCATTAGTAGCCGAGCCGTTCGACCATTACCATCGATAAACGGATGAATCGCAACAAACCGAAGATGTAAATCAGCAGCATAAATAACCGGGTGCAATTTCCCTTGATTTTTATTGGCCCACTCAATAAGCTGATCCATACTTGGCCGAATATTTATTGGACTAACATATGGATGATTTTCTAAACCGTTTGGCCAAACGCTAACCGCACGATAGACGCCCGCCTCAGATTTGTCTGATGTGGTCTGCAAGGTAACAATACGATTTAAATCTCGGACGGTCGTTTGAGTCAGAGGCTCTTTTTTAGAGGCTAAAGACATCATGTACTCATAGGCTTCGTTTAAGTCTAACGTTTCTAGAATATCTTTGACCGATGCACCGTGCACGGTAACGCCAGTATTCAAAATGGAAGCTGCCTCGAACTGATCTAAACGATTCCCTTCGATAGCGTTTGAGGACCAGACGTGTTCAATTCGGGTCTCTTTTTCTAATTGACGCACCTGCTGTTGCGACAATGGCCGAAATCGGTCCATTTCTGTTTTGAGAGCAGTTATCCGTCGAAGCAGTGTTTGCATATCCCCTTTTGGCACTAAACATTCCTCCAATTCGTTCAATTATGACATCTGTAGGCCGATTATCATTTAAAGTCGATGTCCGACTATCAAAATGATTTGAAAGCCACCTCCGCTGGTGCGGAAACTACGTTAAAATTGTACGAATCGTGTCATTAGAGTTGAAATCAACCCTGTACGTTCAGAGAAAACTTACATTTATTATAGTACACAATATGTGACTTGAAACCATCTCTGCGCAGGCGGAGAGTACGCAAATTTTTCTAAAAACCACTGTCACGGATTAGGACCACCTCTGCGCCTGCAGAGAGTACCTTTTGGGTATAACGAACCAGTCAAGAAGATGAGGATCACCTCTGCGGGTGCAGAGAGTACTGTCGAATCGCTATCCAACTCAGATCGATTGTAGGATCACCTCTGCGGGTGCAGAGAGTACTGACGCCAAGCAAGCTGCCATTGACCAGTCACAGGATCACCTCTGCGGGTGCAGAGAGTACGTACCTTGTTCTGTGATTTGATAGTGCTGGAAAGGATCACCTCTGCGGGTGCAGAGAGTACCAATTCCGGCCGATTATTTCAAACAAGAATATAGGATCACCTCTGCGGGTGCAGAGAGTACGACCTTTGGCAATGCCGCCATTTGGGTAGCTTGGGATCACCTCTGCGGGTGCAGAGAGTACAGTAAAAAATCGGCGGTTTAATACCCTTTTAGATTACCCTGACACTAATTTTTCATTAGTTTCCGTCAGCGAGTAAAATAATTCAATAATAAATACACACTTTCATTTTAACCGTAATCGGCAAAAAAATACCCAACAAATAATATGAATTTTGGTCAAATCTCGTCAAATCTTTACGTTGCGCTTTAATTAATCGGGGCCAAGTATACCTAGCTTTTTCTGCCCTGAAACGAACGGCTGAGAAATTAAAACCAGCATCAAACAGCATTAATTTGCTATGACAAAAAACGACTTTCTAGACGCTTCAGATGCAAAGTAAAAAATTGAGACGCCAGATCATTAGAATTCTCCTCCGCAGGTGCGGAGAGTACTATGACCTCAAAATCCCGGTTTAGCCGAATTTAGGATCACCTCCGCAGGTGCGGAGAGTACGTAAACTAATTCTATTTTAACAGTATTTTCAAATCTCCAATGAGCATTTTTAATTACTTTCGCCGTACGCAACAAACACGTTGGTAAAGTTCTTAATCAGCTTAATCTTTTGACGTTTTACCAGGATATCAAAGTCTCCCTGTCATTTGAGTCGGTCTCTGTTTTTCCAAGTTTTTAAAAACCTGATCTTATTTTCTTGTCGATCCCGTTCAAACAATGCTAACTTAATAATAACTGTGGGCGGGATACTGTTAGTTGATTCTTTCCCTAAAATTCATGATACTCCTCAAGATGCACTGTGATGCTTCCTATCACCATTACTAATACCACCAATACTCAGGAACTGAGAACCATTAATTTAAGTCTTAATGTCTGGATGCTATCCTTTTTTGAGAAATGATTCTCGCTCCCCACCCCTCTAACGTGCGATAAATTTTTCCTCAGAATTTAAGTATAGATCAAAAGAATCACTATACCAGCCAAAATTTGTTGTTGAAACCAATGCTTTAAGAATTTCAATTGAGGTTTCCTATATTGGTCAGTAGTCTGAAACGACAATGGGAATATCTCCAGAAATACCGAAACGCATTTTAGTTGCGTCCATTTAAAGTTACACCTGTTATCGATCTTAAATTAATGAAAATCGGAATTAGGATCATCAGTCTAATTTTTTTCGTCAAAACGTGTTTCACTTTCAGCTTTGCGAATACTTTTTTCACTCAGCTTTAGCGTCTCAATCCGACGCTTTAACTCAGCCTCAGCGTAGCCTACAATTAACTGGTCGAAAGCGTGCTCATCACCGCTTCTGGCTTGCTCTAGTCGATCCATGTACGTGTATCGCTCTTGACGAACGGGTTGAACGTTGCTGACTTGGTGTCCTGATTGTGCCAAGGCGAAATTCATTAGTAAGCGGGCTGTCCGACCATTACCGTCAATAAATGGGCGAATTGCAACAAACCGCAAATGAAAGTCTGCGGCATAAACAACCGGGTGTAATTTCTCCTGATTCGCATTAGCCCACTCAATGAGTCGATCTATACTCGGCCGTATGTTCATTGGGTCAAGGTATGGGTGATTTTCTAGACCGTTTAGCCAGACACTAACCGCACGATAAACTCCCACCTCAGATTTGTCTGGAGCAGTCTGCATGGTAACGATACGATTTAAATCACGGATGGTCGTTTGAGTCAGGGGTTCTTTTTGAGAGGCTAAAGACATCATGTACTCGTAGGCCTGGTTTAAGTCTAATGTTTAATATCTTTAACCGATGCACCGTGAACGGTAACACCAGTATTCAGAATGGACGCTGTCTCAAAACGGTCTAAATGATTCCCCTCAATTGCGTTCGAGGACCAAACGTGTTCAATTCGGGTCTCTTTTTCTAATTGGCGTACCTGCTGTTTCGACAACGGCCGAAATTGGCCATTTCTGTTTTGAGAGCAGTGAGCCGCCGAAGCTGCATTTGCATATCCTCTTTTGGCACTAAACATTCCTCCAGTTCGTTTACGACAGATGATGGCATCTGTAGGCCGATTATCATTTAAAGTCGAATGCTCGACTATCGAAATGATGTGGAAGCCACCTCCGCATATGCAGAGAATACATTGGAATTGGTTGAACCGTTGCGTCTGAGTTGAGATTACGGCCGTGCGTTAGGAGAAAACTTACTACCACTATAGTACACAATTTGTGACCTGAAATCACCTTTGCGTGTGTGCGGAATCTATCGTTGAATCCTAAAACAATGGTCTGCCGCGGTTCCGGATCACCTTTGCACATGCGGAGACTACCGACGAGCGGGCGCAATTGACGTTGACGACGTGGGATCACCTCTGCGCATGCAGAGAGTACCTATCCTAGATATTTCTGTAATTCTATTTGTCAGGATCACCTCTGCGCATGCAGAGAGTACACTACGAAACCGTGCCGGAAAAGATTTGGTCGAGGATCACCTCTGCGCATGCAGAGAGTACGGCACTACCCACAAGCTTAATTTCGGTCTTGTGGGATCACCTCTGCGCATGCAGAGAGTACATTTTCTCAGTAGTGTCCGAGTCGGCACTACCAGGATCACCTCTGCGCATGCAGAGAGTACTGGTTTGATTTGCGATGGCGACGTTGGTAATTGGGATCACCTCTGCGCATGCAGAGAGTACGACGTTAACCCGGTCTTATCCGACAAATAGATGGGATCACCTCTGCGCATGCAGAGAGTACTACTCTTTGAGCTTCTGGGTAGCCGTCTTCACGGGATCACCTCTGCGCATGCAGAGAGTACTTCGTCTTATCCGATCGGACCACCCGAATCGTAGGATCACCTCTGCGCATGCAGAGAGTACTTATCGTAGTCGTAATACTGCATCTGCGTGAAGGGATCACCTCTGCGCATGCAGAGAGTACTCATTTAAGGATTTTTTTACATTACCAAACCAGGGATCACCTCTGCGCATGCAGAGAGTACGTTGATAGGGCAAAGAACTCTTCGGAGGTCATGGGATCACCTCTGCGCATGCAGAGAGTACAGTAAAAGATCCCCGGCCTATCAACATTTCCAAAATCCCAAATACCATTTTTTCATGACTTTCTTTGATTCAGCAAGATAATCTGTTATTAAATCAACACTCTCAATTTAACTATTTTCTCAAAAAATTAAGTCTTGATTTTCTATGAGCTTCTCCGCTAAGGCAAAAGTTGCTTCAGCATCCGAATCCGCATGGTGCGGGGTAGAATTTGTAATATCATATTCAGCCAAAACCGTACTCAACCTATAATTATCAATAAAGCGATTCCTCTTTTTGACAATCGGCAATAAATCAATCATTTGATTGTGTAGCGTTTTTTCTTGGACTAGCTTTAGACTCTTAGACAAAAAAGCATCATCAAATTGTAAGTTATAACCCACTAATGGTGCATCATCAATAAATTCAAGGAAGCGAGTTAACGCTACTTGAAGTGAAACACCTTTTTTCTCAAGTATTTCAGTAGATAACCCGGTTAATTTTGTTATTTCAGGCGAAATAACCCGGTCTGTCTGGATCAATAGAGAAAGTTTCTTTAATTCCCCATCTTCGCCTTTTTTAATGGCTCCAATGGAAATTAAATCATCTTTTGTAAGATCTAATCCGGTCGTCTCAACATCAACTGCCACAAATAACGGCATTTTAACCTGGTAAGCTTTTGACTTCTTTGACCGCTTAGAATACATCTTAATCCGATGGAATTTGGCTGCATCACTGAAGCCTAACTTTTTAGAGCTAGGCGATTTTACTTGATTGAGCCTCTTTAGAAGCGGAATCCCATCAAAATCGACAATTTCATGATCAGTCCTGGTTGTTCGAAATTGATAACCTAATTCGTTTTGAGCATTGTAAACCATGACCGCTTGCCCCGAACCGATATCTCTAATAATCCGCTCCCAGACTTGGTCTCGAACCTTAGCATTCACATTACCGACATAAACTCCCGTTTGGACTTCTTGGTACCACTTCGTCAGATCACCGCGTAACGATGGTGGTACCTTACTTAATGTAATCACAATCATGGTCTACTCCTCGTATTCTGCATACTGAACACCAAATTTTTGAAGACCAAGTCGATCATCCCACAAATTCAAGACCGACACCTCGTCAGAATTATCAACACCCAATAGCTTCTTCAGATCAGCCACCATGCGAACCATAAGTTTACCGTCCATGAATGCATCGCGCATCGCTTGCCGAGTTCTAGTTCCAATATCTTTATCGTTGCCAAACTCCGCAGTGACCTGAAAGGCAATCGGAATAGAATATTCTGCTTTGTATAAATCTGCAAAATCGTACACAAAAGATAAATCGTGACCCGTATGGACAAACCCTAGCGCTGCAGATACGCCTAAAGCAACGATAACACTATAACTTAACCCATAAAGTGCTTGATGAGCGGCTGTTAAAGCTTTATTAATCGGCGTTCCAGAATCAAAATCATTAGGATTGTATTCCCTCCGTGACCACGCGACTCCTGTCTCTTGAGACTGCATCCGATAGACTCTTCGAACCCGGGCGCCCTCTTTACCTCTTAATTCTTGCATGGTCAACTGAGAAACATCCTCGTCCGGGAACCGCATTTGATACATTTGCCTAGCCACAGCGACTCTACTACGACGGTTGGAAACTAACTTTGCTTGTGCTTCGATCAGTGCAGAAGAGTGATTCAAAGAACGGCCATGCGCGTATTGTCGGACCCCGTGCTCTCCAACCCAGACAACACTCAAACCTGAACTGCCCATCAATTCCATAGCCCGGTGAGTCACATCAACTCCTGGCCCCAGCAATAACACACTCAGTATGGCAGCGGGGACGAACACCGTCCCTTTTGAATCCGCAACAACAATTGCACTGTCCTGTCGATTAAGTTTCGCATGCTCAAGGTATAAAAAGCTTACCCGGTTTTTAACCCGACTTAATTCTGACAATTCTGGTTTTTTAGCACCAACCTGTTTTTTCATCCATCACACCTCAGATAAAACTGTCATAAGTCCCATCCCAAAGGCCTTTTCTCGGCCCAATCCTTGAATTAACATTTGCCGAAACACGTCAGAATCAGTCACTTTGAGTATCCCTTCGAAAGTCACTCTACTCAAATGAACAACACGATTACCTTTCCGATTGAGCACTGGATGATCCCGATGTACAATGTCAAACAAATATTGATCATCTGCATCCGGTATCATGTCATTTGTTCGCGTCATAATCTCAAAACCAGCATTTGCTGATTTTTTAATTAACCAATGACGTTGCTGTTCAATAGTGACGTGAGGATAAACCTTCCCCCTCTCTTTACCAGGCTGCGGGTCAGCATAGGTGGGATTCGCGGTCACTCTAAACCGAAGCACTTGGCCGACTTTGATTGAGGTGAGCAAGTGGTCATAGGATTTCGAAAGGAAAGTATTTTCTACACCATACTTCGAAAACTCCTTCAACGATGGTTTTTCTTCACTTAGCACCATTAGGTATAATTCACCATACAATGGATCAATTCGCCACAAGTGCCGCCGTCTAACGCCTGCCTCAATCTCTGCCGGAAAGCTCTTTTCCACCCAATCATGATACGCACCTAGGTGGGTTAACGGTCGGATTTTTTGGCGATTTTCTGTATCGATTTTAATTCTAGATAAATACATCGCATTTCCCCCTATACACCTTCGATTGCATCATGGCTGCCTTCATGAAAAGTTGAGTCAGCCGTGAATGTGTCATTTTTCAGCAAAATAAATTCTTGTACAACCGGCCGGTAGTCAAGCTGACGATTCCGTTGATCAAATGAAATAACGCGATCCTTGGCTAAGTCTTCATGCTGATTAGGCAACAATTTTGCATCCGCAATTAATTCAACAGTAATGGTCTCCTCATGCTGGCGTTTCTTATACCACGTCGATGCCTGCCATTTCAATTTTTTCAGCACATCAACAGGCTGACTGTTTCTATGAATTGTTAAACTTAGTGGTCCAGCTGGTACGTTAGCCCGCCGGCCTAAATATAATTGATAAACTGGGTGCCTCAACGCATCTGAAATTTTCTCGATTTGCTCGTCATCACCTTCAAAGGCAACAACAAAAACCGCGTCTTGAAGATAATCACGATATGTCACTTTTCGTGTGTTTTTCTTCCATTCAACTGTTTGGAAATCCGTCAGTGTTCGACCAGGCTGATCAATTCGAACTGCAAAAGCTAGCTCATTTAATGCTTGAATACGCGGATCAGTCCGCTGATACCCCAAAGCGGCTGAAATCAGTCCAATGACAGCACTCTTAGATGGGTAGGTTGCCGCAGTCCTCCGAGAAAAAGAGGCCTGATTACCGTAGGATTGCAGAGGAGAAGTTAATCTAAGCGTTAAAGTCTTCATCCGATACCACCTCTTCCACCGCAGCACTC
This sequence comes from Secundilactobacillus kimchicus JCM 15530, assembly GCF_001433995.1. GTDB lineage: Bacteria > Bacillota > Bacilli > Lactobacillales > Lactobacillaceae > Secundilactobacillus > Secundilactobacillus kimchicus. The sequence goes on along the minus strand of NZ_AZCX01000002.1, from coordinate 265,051 downwards.
ACTTTATTTAATAGGTCCGACAAGTTATCAGCAGGGGCCCCCAATTCAGTGCCTTCCTGACTCAAAACAACATTAAATAATGGATTTTCAACTATCTTACCGGCTTTATTGTACTCAAGTTCTAACTGGGAAATTGAATCTTTAACATAGCCATCGTTTGAGCGTATCGCTGATTCAAAAGCTGATACCAGGTTCACTGGCGTATCTTGCCGCAAAGTAACCATAACGTACTGAGGCAACGTCTTATTAGCAAATGTTTTTTGCTTACCCGTAGGCATGGTCAGCGCAAATTCTTTAATGAACGCTTGAACTCCTTCTATCGCCGTTTCTGATCCAATATTATGAATCAGTTCCTTAACATTCAAATTCGCATAACGATACAAAGTTGCAGAATTGAATTCAATGGAACCTAGCATAGACGCACCAGCATTATCCTTAGGCGATAAATCATCTAAAGCTGTAAAGTAATCAAATTCTGGTTGAATTTCATGAGTTGAAATGGCATGAGCAACCTGCGCCGATCCTTCCACATTAAGTTCCGGATTGTCAGCAACCATCCGACCAAATAAAGCAAGATCTAACGATTGATTGCCGTTAATAACTGCCTTCAACTCTTTTTTATCTAATTCTTCGTTGTTTAAAGCATACTCAGCTATTTTTTCAATCTGACCTCGACTAATCAGCAATAGTGCACCGGTTTCGCCATCTTTATTGATCTTTATCCCCGCCGTTTTTAATATCTCAGTTGCTTGTTCCACAGAATCTTCCGCCGATAAATCTGGCATCTTCTCAACCAAAGCATCCGCTAACATGTTGAGAACTTTTTTGGTTCTAACACCGACCGAGTAGTCATCATTTTTAAATCCGGCCCGCATCGCGTGCTTCCAACTCTGAGAGGAAACCCGTGAACGTGTCACGCCACCGTACACAGCAGTTTTTGGTGAACCAGTATCATCCCGGTTAATGTTAGAAGATGGAACCGTTTGAAGTACGTGAACGTCAATATATAAATTTGAATTAGTCATTTTATTTCTCTCCTTCGTTGTTATCAGTTTGGTCATCTACAATGTTTTTAAAGTACTGTTGGCCCCAACGCAAGCGGACCCGATTAGCTTGTTCGTAACTCATCTGAAAATCAAAAAGGTCTCGCGCTAAAAGGCCATAATCAATTGGTATTGAGAGGTCTGCTGACTTAATAATCCTAATTAATTGATTGAGTGAATTATTGACGCTTGCAATATTTGTTGCGCCCAGTATTTGTTGCACACGACCATCCAACGCTGGACGAGTCTTCTGATTTTTACGAAGTTCTCTTAAAACCGTAAAAGTCTGCTTTCCCAATGGCTCTTCTGGGTCGTCATTATTGACTGGCCCATATACTGAAACGTCTTTAGATTGCTGGTGGAAAGCATAGAGCCGAACCGCCGTAAAGATTGCTACTTCCGCACGAGTCGGCTCTCCATTCCGACTCATCATGGCTACATCCATGAACCGCATCATATCTGGTAAGACCATCATCGCTTTAGGGCTATTCAGACTCTTCGATTGCCGTAAATAAGCTAAGCCGGCTTTATTGATATTCCCAGAGTTGTAAAGTACATGAATAATTTGGCGCGTCTTATTTGCGATTCTCTGACGCGCACTCTTTTTAGGGTGTTTTGTACCTTCTTCTGCCATTACACAGTTCCTCCATTCTTAACCAAATAAAAGACTATTAACCTGAGCCCTCAAAATATTTTCAGCAATAAATATATTCATAGGTTTCTCCTGTTTCTGCCCATTTACCTTTAAAGATTTTCCATGATGATCTCGAGGGGTGCTTGAGCGTTCGAAAATATCGACAGATTGATTAACAACGTCACGCAATTCGCGATACCACTCCTCAATTTTCACTTCCCGATCATCATTATTTTTAAGTGAGACCAACCACTGTTTAAAAGGTTCGTTTAATCGATCATAAAACTTCCCGGTCTCACGACTTGAAAACGAACGCGAATCAAGGTTCCGAACATCAGCAATCCTCGTCGTAAATTGCCAGTATTGCCGAGCGACTTTTTGAGTCGTATCAATAACGCCGTTAATTCTATTCGGCCATCTGAGCTCTTCCTTGTCATCAAACAGCACGTCTGCATTTAACCCCATGTAATCAAAGACCTCTGCAACCGGCGATTGAGAAGTTGCATTACCATCGCTCACTAGCGCAATGGAATTCAGATAAATTGTCTTGTCACCATCAATTAAGTCTTTGCCAACTAACTGATTTAACCAGTCAACAATCCCTGGCCCATGAGAGTCTTTGGCGGTTTTATCGCTAACATAGTCACCAAAGTTTCGCCACATTGCAATCCCTAGTGAACCGGTTCCCTTTGTAGCCGGTTTCTTCGACCCATCCTTGGCTTGTTTATCTTCGCGCCAAGTCGTCATCGGTTCTAAAAAAAGGTTGTCCTGACTAAACATCGGGATCCCCGCACTAAAAATTGTCGGTTGCCCATTTTCTTGCCACTCAATGTGAAGCAGGCGTGACCACGTAGTGTATAAAGCAGCAAGATTAGTCGGTTGCAACAAACTTTTTCGCAATTCAACATAATCTGAAATATTGTTATATTCCCAAGTTGGTCTCTGAATTGGCGTCTCATTTTTTCTTTCTGGATTAACAACAAAATTTAACATGAGTGTTTCAAACAAAGAATTGCCTGGGGCGTAAACCGAATTTAAGCGGTAAGCCCAACCACTAGGTGTGGAAAATTTTTCTGCTGTGTCAATTTTGGTCTTATCGGTCACACCAGTATAGTTTTGATACGTAATTAACCATCTTGTAATTTCTGCCAAAGTTAGTCTATTTTTAAAGCTCCCCGCCTTGGGTGCAAATATTGCTGGCGAATTGGCACTTTCAGACACAACGCGATTGATTTGTTTAACAGCAACCGTTCCGGTTCCCGTCGCCACTTTTTTCTTTTCTGGAACAAAAGAATCGTAATCTTCGGTAGTCACTTGGTAGAACGGATGTGGCCCAAATAAATCAAAAAGCGCTGAGTTCCCCTCCAAATACTGAATAATCGCATTTGAAAATTGACCGTTCACATATAAGTCATCCCAAGTTTGCAACCACTCATCAATTGAACCGTCCTCTGCATCTTCCGTATTCAAAACCTGAAAAGTCTTTGAATCGACTTCCAGCCAACTGTACGCTTCGCCGCTGAGGCCAACTCTTGAATACACAGTGTGAACAATTGCTAATAAAAATCGCAGGATTGCAAAGTCTTGCGACCGGGTATCCCCAGCCAATCTTCGATAATTTTGAGCGTTTGAAAATAAGTCAGTCAATGACACTGTTTTTGTGGTGCCAGTCTGCTTATCCAGCACTTTAATCCATGGATCTGACGTCAAGTTAAACGTTAAATTTTCAGTCATCATCGTCCTCCTTTTCTACAATCAATCCGTATTGCGATGAGTATGCCAATTTATAACCATTGAAGCGGGTTTGACTTGTTTCATCTAAAACTAAGCTAATCGCTCCATGTAACCATCTATCTGACTGCCAACTTTGAAACCGCTCCAATGTTTGTGTCTCCAGTAATTCAATTGCCTCTAACATTTGGTATTCTGGCACCACTCGGCCCGGGAGCCGAATAAGCTGTTCGGCAATTTCTTTGGAGTTGCATGATTCAATTGGCCGCCCATCCAACATAACGACGCCTTGGCTAGTCTGTTGAAGTAAAATCACTTCGATGGTTTCTTTAATATCACGCACTGCTGCACTTGCCGTTTGGTCACTTTGACCGATTTCATCGTTCCCTCTAGTTAACCAACCATGAATAGTCCCTCCTTTGACAGGGTCGTTTATTCGGTACTGCTTAGCCTTCTGTTCCTCTTTTCTTAAGTTGCTATCAAACTTCTCTTTAGCTGAATCGAGTCCTGGAAGATCTAGCTCATCCTCAAAATTGTATACAGATTGAACTAAATCGGAAATATCTTGCGGTAGACTTAAATCGGCCTTTAAATAATGATCAGTTTTCATCAAAAGATACTTTTCATAAACCGTCTCGTTACTGTCTCCATAGTTTCCAAATTCAGTAGCTCCCATCACAAATAATTGTGGTTTATCTAGCCCCCGAGGCCTCTGAATTGCATGTCGATGTAATCGCCCAGCCCGCTGTAAAATCAAGTCCATAGGAGCAACGTCTGTATACAGAATATCGAAATCAATATCAAGAGACTGTTCTAAAACCTGTGTTCCGATCACAATTAGCTTTTTAGGCCGGTGACCGTTCTTACCAATGGCGGTTTGGATTTGCTTCTCTTTTTTAGCACGATCCGGCGCTAAAAAACTCGAATGAAGCAACATAAACGGCACCTCCGCCGGGACCATTTTAGCAAGTTCCTGAGCTCGGCTAACGGTATTGACAATAACTCCTGCAACACCACCATTTTGAATTTTGTCTAGAACAGATGCCATTGCATCATGAGCATCTGATGCCAGTCTTTCCACCTTAACTTTTACCGTCTTCTGATCGCTTTCGCCAGGAAATTCCGTCACTTGCTTCACATCCGGACCATCCAGATAGGTCATCACCGGATAGGCTTTAGAGCGTGACCAATGGTTTTCGTCAATATCTTTTGCGATCTTCAATTTTGAAAAATACTTGCCCTTATAATAAGAACTAATCAACGCCTTTCTCTTTTCACGCGGTAGGGTTGCTGATAAAACAACAACCGGAACGTGATAAGTTCCCAGCCATTTAATTGCCTCAAATAAGTATTGACTCATATAGGCGTCGTACGCGTGAACTTCATCAATCACTACAACCTTTTCACTGAAGCCTAAGTGTTTTAAGAATAAGTGCTTCTGTTTTAAAGCCATCAATAATAAATTATCAATCGTTCCCACAGCAAATTTCGATAAAACCGATTTTTTCCCAGAAAACCATTCGTTAATGTCGACGCCACTTTCAATATCAACATTTGAAGCCCTCGGTATTTTCTCGTACGCTTCGTTAAAATGTGCTTTCCCATGCATTAGATTAATCGGGAAATGGTCACCCTGCTCTTGTGCAAGCCGTTTTTCCCACTGTTGTACCCGATCAAACATGGCATTTGACGTTGCTTGAGTTGGTAACCCAACAAATAGCCCCGGTCGCTGCGTTTTGTATGCCAACTGTTCAGCAGCTACTAACGCAATCTCAGTTTTCCCAAGTCCCATCGGCGCTTCAATAATAAAAATACCGGGATCCGTTGTCTCACCAATAGTACGTGTCATGGCTTGTTGAACGGGTCGCGCTTTGAACGACCACCGTTTCAAATACGGGTCACTATCCTCTAAAACTTTTTTGGGTTCCCATACGCCGTCCAACCACCAGGTTTCCACGGCTGCTCTAAACCGCTTGTCTTCATCAATATCATCAATCGTGTAATTAATCGGGATCAAGGGGAAAAGTGGCTTTTGATAGTCATTATTTAAGTATTCACTAGAAGCTAACCAATCAGCCGTAATCAGCAAGCCTTCAAGAATTATTGCACTACGCTGCGAGACTTTGGGAATTTCACTAACATCTCGAAACCCAGAAAGCTCTAGTCCATGTTCAAAAATTGCTTTTTGAACGCGCTTCCATTTTACCCAAACATCACTTTCTGAATCCGTTTGCCAATAGTTTGCCGTATAGTCGCGGAGTTGTCCTCTAGGTTCGCTATTGCCGGCATCTCCATGATGGCCACCAACGATTGAGCTGATACTTTTGGGAACTTTGAAGTAATTAAGCAGTGCCTCCCCTGCCATTGCATGTGGTGATTCGTTCGCATTAGTGAGCGTCATGTCGGCCAAGCCTTCGAATCCTGACTGAATCAATTGAGCAATCAGCTCACTATCAATCGACACATTTCCGTCATACGACGATTTGCTCTGAAATGATGGTGTTGCCTTACCAAAATCATGGCAAAATCCTAAGAACTTGACCAAACTTTGAAGTTTCTCATCATCGATTTCACTCCTTAATAGTTGTTTGGTCCCCTCACTCATCCAATTATTGAAAAGCCAGTGCATTGTCTGCTCAGCATCTAAAAGATGAGTTATTAGTGGCAGCCAAAGTTCTTGGCCACTTTCGGTTGTTGTTTTTTTCGCCCAAAGGTAGCCGGCGATCTTATTTAATTTTTTTAAGTTCATTTTGTCACCTCCAAGCTTTTTTTCAATAAAGGCAATAACTATGTGATTAGGAGTCGTATTAAATAAGACTACCCGCTAAACTCTATCATTTAACAAAAAAGTAGTTAAGTTCTCCAGGCTCTGGAATAGTGATCGGCCATTTTCCGAATTTATGAAGTCTGATCCCATTACAGCTTGATCTTCTAATGAAAGCTCTTCTGGTCTATTTTTTATCCAATTATACACAGTTGAACGACTGACGCCAAAGCCTTCAGCCAACAACTTCGCCGGCCAGTCATATTCGTTATACATCAAGTAAACCAGCCACTTCACTTGGTCTGAATATCGGTTAGCTCTAGACATGTTCAACACCTCACTTTTATCACAAATACAGTGTACACCTTACGAATTTTAAATGCAAATTTGGTTGTAAAACAAAAAACCAATCCAAGATTAACTAAAAATACAAACCAAGGTTACCAAAAAATCATTGGCGTCAATTTGTTTTTAAACCTAAATAGTCAGATCATTACAGTCACAAAAAAAACCCGCATCTGCGGGGACTACATTTAATTCAGTTAAACAAAACAACAATCCAAGTGGATCACCCTCGCAATGCAAGGACCAGTTAACAAACATTTTACCATCATTTATGACGGTTAAGTAGTCTACGTCTACTAAAATCCGTATTAACTATCCTATACATTCACTTTTAGGGCAAAAATAAGGCTAGTTTGCTTTTTTAATACATCAACACCTGAGCCACCAATATTCCCCCACCAAAAATCAGGACAAATGCGACCACCGGCCAAACGAACCGTACCCAGTGTGAGTATTTCATATCAAGCATCTGCAAGGTGGCCATTACTAAACCAGTTGGTGCTAGAAACAACATGGCATACTGGCCGAACTGGTAGGCCGTAACGACGACAAATCTTGGGATATGCACCGTATCAGCTAATGGTGCAAGGATTGGCATGGACAGTACAGCCAACCCTGATGATGATGGCACCACAAATCCAAGCACAAAGAAAATTAGGAGCATCACAATGATAAAGACTGGCCCACTCATGTTTGAAACCAAATTTGATGAGAATTGTAGCATGGTATCTGAAATCATCCCGTTATTTAGAATCAGGTTAATCCCACGTGCCAGGCCAATAATTAACGAAACACCAACTAGACTTGATGAACCTTCAACAAATGCGTCGACAACACCCTTTTCGCCAATTCCATAGCGTCCGGTCGCCGTCATAAACATGATAACAATGGCAAAGGTTAGGAAGGATGCCGCCATAATCGGGAAGCCCCATCCTTCTGCCATAACGCCCCAGACCATAATCGGGAACGTAATGGCAAATAAAATAAGAATAATTTTTTTACGAATTGAAAAATTTTTAGTATCTTCACCACTTGCCGAAACGGACCACATCTTATCAAAAGAGTCACGATCTTCGTATGAGTATGAGAACTTCGGGTTCGCTTTTACTTTTTTGCTGTACCAGTGGAGGTATGCGACAACGAAAGCCGCTGCAACAATCACACCACCAATTCGCCAATTTAGTCCTTGGGTAAAACTAATTCCTGCTGCATTTGAGGCAATCACAACTGAAAACGGGTTAATCGTTGAAAAACACGTCCCAATGGAACTTGCCAGGAATATGGCCCCCACGCAGACTATCGAATCATAGCCCATGGCAATGAAGACGGGCACAAGAATCGGGTAGAAAGCCACCGCCTCTTCCTCGATCCCACAAAGCGTCCCTCCTAGAACCATTAAAACGGAAACCAAGAAAATCAGTAAGAATTCATGGCCCTTGGTTTTCTTAGTCAGCGCCATTAGCCCCGACTCGAAGGCCCCACTCGCTCTAACAACGCCAATCAAGCCACCCAATACGAAGATGAAAACCATGATGTCCACAGCTTCCATAACTCCTTGAACCATACTTTCAGGAACGGCCGCAACGCTCGCTGGCCGTTGTTTTAATCGGTGATACGTATTGGGAATCGAAATCGCCTGACTAATACCACCAGATGTAAATTGTTTAATATCAATTTTGACGCCCATTTTATCTAGCTGCGCTTGTGTCGCTGGTACTTTTTCAACCGTCCCGTTTGGTTTTTTAATCTCCAACTGCGACGTTGGCTCATTATAGGACAACTTAGAGTAGCTACCGGCAGGAACAAACCAGGTTGCAATAACTGCGACAATGGTCAAAATAAATAGAATCGTAAAGGCGCCGGGCATTTTTAGCTTGAAGTGACGTTTCGGCCGCCCCTCTGCAACTGTATCCATGACGTTTCCTCCATTTGTAATTAATTAAAGCGCAGCCGTCAAAGTCGGTATTGGGTTAGACGACCTTCATCTGCTGCGCTTTTTAAGCACTTTCTATTCTGTAACGGATGCGCCCCGCTTGCTGATAATTGTGCCCATCTTTCCTGCCAATGCGTCGTCGAGATGATCTAATGACGTAATCATGGCAGTTCGTTCATCCTTGGATGAAACAAAGTCTAGACACGCCTCAATTTTAGGCAACATACTGCCTGGGGCAAACTGTCCTTCGTCAATATACTGACTTGCCTCCGCACTAGAGACATGGTTTAGACGTCGTTGTGATGCTTTTCCGTAGTTAATGTAGACGTCATCGACTGCTGTCAAAATAATTAACTGATCAGCATCAATGTTATCCGCCAATAGTGCACTTGTCCGGTCTTTATCAATCACAGCAGGTACGCCCTTTAAGCCATTTTCAGTCTTGATAACGGGAACGCCACCACCACCGCCAGCAATCACGAGGTTACCAGTGGCAATTAAATCACTAATACATTTTAATTCGACAATTGACTTGGGCTGAGGTGACGGCACCACCTGACGATAGCCACGGCCGGCATCTTCCTTAAACACATACCCTTTTTCCCGCTCTATTTTTTCAGCCTCTTCTTTGGAGTAGAAATCGCCTACGGGCTTGGTGGGATTTTCAAATGCTGGATCAGTCGGATCCACTTCCACTTGGGTCACAACTGATGCCACGTTTGTGGCCATCCAACGGCTATGGAGTTCATTTTGAAGACTTTGTTGTAAGTGATAGCCAATATACCCTTGGCTCATCGCACCACATTCTGGGAACGGGAAAGCAGCTGTTTTACCATTCTCTGCAGCGAAATTCATCCCAAGGTTGATGGCACCCACCTGCGGGCCATTACCATGACTAATTACCACTTCGTTACCAGCACTGATCAACCCAACGAGTGATTCAGCTGTATGCTTAACTAAGTTCAGTTGTTCTTCTGGCGACTTGCCCAGCGCGTTACCACCCAGGGCAACTACAATTCTTGCCATTTTTAAGCCCCCTATTCTCCTAACGTTGCAACCATAACGGCTTTAATGGTATGCATCCGATTTTCAGCTTCCTGAAAGACAACCGATGCGTCACTTTCAAAGACTTCATCGGTGACTTCCATTTCCGTGATACCAAATTTTTCGGCAATATCTTGGCCAACCTTAGTTTCAGCGTTGTGGAAGGATGGCAAGCAGTGTTCAAAAATAACGTTAGGGTTTTGAGTCTTATCCATCAATTCTTTATTCACTTGGTAAGGCTTGAGTAACTTGATCCGGGAAGTCCAAACCTCATCTGGTTCCCCCATTGATACCCAAACATCGGTGTACACTACGTCTGAGCCAAGAACACCTTTATCGATGTCATCGGTGACCATAATTTCCGCTCCAGTCTTAGCGGCAATGGCGTTCACCTTGGCTAATAATGCATCCGTTGGGTTTAACTCTGATGGGCATACCAGGTGGAAGGTCATCCCCATAGTAGCTGCCCCAATCATTAATGCATTGGCCACGTTGTTTCGCCCATCACCTACGTAGGTAAAGTGAATGTCGTTATATGACTTATGCAATACTTCTTTGGCTGTTAAAAAATCAGCCAAAACTTGAGTTGGGTGGTCTTCATCGGTTAAGCCGTTCCAAACTGGGACCCCTGAGTATTCAGCTAACGTTTCAACAGTCCGTTGCGAGAAACCACGATATTCAATCCCATCAAACATGCCGCCCAAAACCCGCGCGGTGTCTTTGGCCGTTTCCTTTTTACCCATGTGTGAGCCACTAGGGCCTAAATAGGTCACATGGGCCCCTTGATCGTAGGCTGCAACTTCAAAGGCGCAACGCGTTCGAGTTGAACTTTTTTCAAAGATCAACGCAATGTTTTTCTTAGCTAATTTCTGCTGCTCCGTCCCAGCGTACTTAGCCCGCTTTAAATCTTCAGAAAGTTGCAATAAGTAACCCATTTCACGAGGCGAGAAGTCCAATAAGGTTAAAAAGCTCCGGTGACGTAAATTAAACATTTGTGTATTCCTCCTTTATTCTTTACAATGACAAGTATAGAAAGCGGTTTCACAAAACTTCATATAGCTTCACCGGATTGTTAAAAAAATTACATGGAGGGTCTTTTTTTGTTTAAACAGGCACGATTTATCAAGTATGGTAGATGGCAACGCATCTTATTAGCCGCTATCTGCATTTCTTTAGCATCTCAGGTCAACTTTCAGATTTTCACTTCAGGTTTTATCCTCGCTTTTTCACCATTAATCATGCCAATATTTTTATACTACAACGATGACGTCAACCCATTTCAACTTGTGCTAGCCGTCGCCTTTGCATCGCCCATGTTTCGGGGATTTCAATTATTGCTAACCCACAACGGAACCGGAACCCAAATTCTCCTACATATGCTTGCTGAAATTGCTTTTTACCTATGTTACGGCACACTTTACTACATTTTATATTGGCGGCGTGGTCAACGAACTAATAGCGCCTTTTTTCTATCCATCATTATCTGTGACTATCTCTCAAATATTTTAGAAATCTGCCTACTAACCGGTTTTAGTCAGTTTAGTTACCGGCTTTTTCAGGTTTTATTCGCAACTGCTTTAATCCGAAGCGTGCTAGCCTGTGTATTAGCCTTCTGCTACCGTTATTTTTCATTGTTAGTCCGACAGGAGAGCCACGAACAAAAATATTATAATTTTATCTGGGTAGCGGCTTCCGTTAAAAGCGAAGTGTATTTCATGCAAAAAAATCTGACAGAAATCGAAAACGTCATGAAAAATGCCTATCTGCTCAACCAAAAATTACATGCCAGGGGCGTTGGCTTTGAAGAAGAACAAAAAATGGCACTCAGTATTGCCAGAGACGTCCACGAAGTGAAAAAAGATTACCGCAATGTCATTAGCGGTTTGGGCGATTACTTCAGTGAAGACGAATCAACCATGCAATTAAGCGACATCTTAAAAGTGGTCGTCGGTTATATTCGAGAGACCATTAAAAATCAGCAAGCCGACATCGTCATTGAGGTTCATAGCCAGGTCGATATCGTGGTCCCCAACCACTATTACCTTGTTTCAATTCTATCCAATCTAATCTTTAACAGTGTCGATGCCTTAAAGGACGCTCACAATGGTCTTATTCGGCTGATTGTTTCGGACCAAGGCGATAACCTCCTATTTTCTATCAGTGATAACGGCATCGGAATGGACGACAAAACACAAGCGATGATTTTCCAACCTGGTTTTACGACCAAATTTAACGAAAATACCGGTGACGTTTACCGTGGCATCGGCCTTTCTCACGTTAGATTAATTGTGCAAGAACAATTTCAAGGTGATTTAAAAGTTTGTTCAGAGCTCGGAAAGGGCACCACTTTTGAGGTCAAACTAGCTAAAATAAGATTAGTTCAGGAGGATATCTCATGAATTTTTACATTGTAGATGATGACCCCGCCGTCCCTATGATTCTACGGCGAATAATTGAACAGAACATGAATAATACTGTAGTGGGTGAGTCCAGTGATTCAACTAAGGCCTTTGCCGCCCTCGCACAATTAAATGTTGATATTGTGTTAATTGACCTGCTAATGCCTGGAATGTCAGGCATTGAGCTTATCAATAAACTACGTCAAATTAGATCTGATTTACACTTCATCATGATTTCACAGGTTCGAGACAGTGAATTACGCGCTCAAGCATACGAAGCTGGAATTGAATTTTTCATCGATAAACCCATCAACTTAATCGAAGTCAAAACAGTCACAGAAAAGGTCATCCAAAGCATTCAAATGTCACACAAACTCAGTAACATTCAATCACTGGTCTCAGGCGTTTCCGTAACTGACGACCATCAAACACAACAACTCAAAAATAACCAAAAAACGCGAATTTTGGGCGTTCTCCGATTCCTTGGAATTGCCTCTGAAAAAGGGGCCTCAGATATTCTAGCCATCACCCAAATGATGACCGATCAAAACACCAGTTTTCAAGACCTCGACTTAAGGGAAACCTACCAAATTAGTGATCAGGAACGCAAAGTGCTGTTTCAACGTCTTCGGCGAGCCATCCGAACTGGATTAGCCAATTTAGCCAACATGTACCTTGACGACATGGGTGATGAAATTATTACCGAGTACGCAAACTCGCTGTACGAATACAAAAATGTTCGAACCGAAATGCTATTTCTTCAGGGTAAACGATCTAGCGGAGGGAAAGTCTCAGTTCAACACTTTTTAAATGGATTAGTCCAGCTTATCTAAAGGCCTGCAAAGTCTCCCATTTCTAATCCTCAATCGCAAACAGCGTTGCCATCACCTGTCCCATCTGCGCAGGCGTATTTGGCATACCACTTTCTAACCACTCAATAGCAACTGAAACAACCCCTCCCGCCATAAAAGTCCTAAAGTAGCGGTTTTTTACACGGTTAGACGAGCGATTTCTGATTTTTTGATGCGCATTTAAATAGGCATGAACCGTGTTGAACGAACCCAAGATCACATCGTCCAGCCCAACTCGATGCAGAAGTAACGTTTCGCTAGCCATTGTTTCAACCAAGCCAAAATAAGCGGTCATCAAAAATGAAAACGATAATCTATCAGTATTCGGAATCTTACGGAGATAAATCATCATTTCCATTTCTTGATATTGGAGCAAGACGTCTTCAATGGTTTGGTATCGCCGATAAAAGTACGTACGAGAGACTCTAGCTTTTCGGCAAAGTTCTGAAATCGTTATATTATTTTTCGGCTTCTGTGCCAGAAGTTCTAGTGTTGCAGTGTGCAATTGTTTAAGCTTAACAAGCTTAACTTCTTGTGGTGACATGGTTTACAAATTCCCCACATTCTGTCACTCATTTATTTACGGTTCAGTATACCACGGCTATACTCCTTGCATTAACTTAAAAGGAGTTTGCTAAAATGACACGTCAACTTAAATTATCAATACTCGTTATGGCCATTGGTCTTTTCCTTTGCATCCTCGATACAACCGTTATGAATATCGCGCTGCCCACCATTCAATCTGGGCTTCATACCTCATTGAGTAGCCTTCAATGGGCACTCAACATTTACACCATCACATTTGCTGCTCTCACTATTCCCCTAGGTCGACTCGCTGATAATTACGGCCGGAATAAAATCTATTTGATTGGCTTAGGGCTTTTTTTCATTGGGTCCCTTGCATCAGGAAGCGCTACTAATATTTTAATGTTGATCGTTGGTCGTTGTGTTCAAAGCATTGCAGCTGCTATCGTTTTCCCCGCTAGCATGACCATTGGTATTAGCCTAGTTCACTCAAATCAGCGCCAAACAGTCATTCTGATTCTTGGTCTCACACAAGGACTAGCCGCTGCGTTCGGTCCGGTCGTTGGTGGAATTTTAACGCAGTATGCTGGCTGGCGTAGTATTTTTTTCATAAACACGCCACTTTTAGTGATTGCAATTGGACTATCATTCGTGCTTTTACCGTTCAAAAATGAAAAACGAGTCAAAAGCCTCCTTGACGTCCCCGGCCTTATTTTGATCATTCTTACTCTATTTTCTTTGACCCTTGCCTTGGTTCAGGCCGGAACGCTGGGATGGATCAACGCCGAAACGGACGCTTTGCTCTGTGTATTTAGCCTTTCGCTAGCCCTCTTTATCCGCCGTGAAATGTTAGCCAATGATCCAATTATTGATTTATCCCTTTTTAAAGATCGCCAGTTTTCTGGTTCTGTCATTGTGACTGTCCTTGCTGGCATCTTCTTTGTGGCACTCATGGTCTTAATGCCTAGCTACTTTACGAAAATTCAAGGCGCCAGCGAACTGCAAGCCGCCTTATTGGTCACACCAGCATCCTTTATGGTCTTTATGCTCTCCCCAATTGGAGGGTTACTTCTTAAAACAGTGAGTCCACGACTATTGATTGGCTTTGGTCTTGGCTTGACCAGTCTTGCGTACATTGGGTTAAGTCTTATTACGCCCACTATTTACTGGCAATTTATGCTTTGCTGCTTACTGCTAGGGAGTGGGTATGGGCTCATCATCGGCCCTGTTACCGTCCTTAGTGCCAGCGATTTTACTGGCCAACAACTCTCAAGCTCTCAAAGCGTCCTCGGCGTTTTTCGCCAAATTGGAACCGTCCTAGCTGTGGCAATTTTCGTTTCCTCTCTTAGTGGGAATCTTCAAACAGCCAAGCAAGCACTTTACCAGGATGCTCAGACAAACGTCAAAAAGCTGAGAGTTACACCACACGAACAGGAAGCTATTTTAACAACAACTCACCGGGCCATTTTTCAAAGACAATACAGCCGACCTGCTACAACTGCCCTTTCTACTGCCAAGTGCAAACAGCTTGCGATAAAGACAGCTAAGCGATACGCTGTCAATCACCGATTGGGATTGGCCAAAAAAACCGTCCTCTTGAGAGTAGAAAGTGCAACCTTTCACCACTTAACTCACTTTAATCTGGCACTTAAACAGTATCAAAATTCTCTCCAACAATCAGAAAAGCAGCACATGACGGCCGCCTTTTTGGCACCGTATAAAAACGCGTTGCTATTCACAATCCTGGCTATTGCAACCATCTTCGTGTTTAAGCGAAAAAAGTATATTTCTATAGACTAATTAAAGTCTATTTCTGATAGTTGAATATTGTAGAGATCCCAACCAGCGATATCGTCCCCGTATCAATATGGCGGTGGTAATAGCAACTTTCCGAGACTATTAAATTTGTCAACTAATCCTCAAAAAATGAGCCACAATTTACTCAAATTGGTGAGTTGTGGCTCGTTTTGTGTCATCTCTAAAAATGTTAAAAAACCTCGGAGGTTACGCTTCCGCCCGACCCAACATCATCGTCAACCCCAAAGCCAAAAGTGCCATCACAACACCGCCCGCGGGGGTACTCATTAGTCCGGTAGTGTTGAGCAGCTGACCGCCGGTAAAGGACCCAACAACGATGCCCACATTGAAGGCAGAAATGTTCAGGGCCGAAGCAAGCTGGGCGTCTGCCGGCAGTTTTGTTTCTGCCACCTGCATGGTGAAAAGTTGGAGGCCCGGCACGTTCATGAAGGCCAATAGACCCATTCCGAGCACTAAAATGAGACCGATCATGTGGTTGCCCAGTCCCAGCATCATCACCGTCATCAAAATAGCCATAGCCGCGAACATTTTGCTCAAGGCGTGGAGTGGCCTGTGATTGGCGAAGCGCCCGCCAAGGGTATTTCCAACCGCAACGGCAATTCCGTAGCCAAGCAAAACAATCACACTTTGACTGCCGTTCCAGCCCTGACGAGTCAGGATTGCACTCATATAGGTATAGATCGGAAAACTAGCACCATATCCAAGAGCGGTAATGACCAGTCCTGCTAACAGCCGTGGCTCGCGTACGAGACGTAAAAAGGCGCCGCGGCGGCCTGCTTCCGGCTGTGGTAAATGACTGGGGACTAAGAACACATTTAACAACAGGGCAAGGACACCCAAAACTGCGATGAAGCCGAATGCGACCCGCCAACTGGCGTGTTGCGCAATGAACGTCCCCAGCGGAACACCGGTTACCGTCGCGACCGTCAAACCAGTAAACATGGTCGCAATAGCGGATGCGCGCCGGTTTTCGGCGACGACGCTAGCTGCAATCACAGTGGCTACAGCCATGAATAAACCGTGTGCAAAAGCGGCAATGACCCGGCCAGCTAGTAAAACACTGAAAATCGGCGCAACCGCGGTCAAGGCATTTCCAACAATGAACGTGATCATCACGGCCAAAAGCAGTGCCTTACGGGGCAAACGACCGGTTAAGGCTGTCAGAACAGGTGCCCCAATGGTCACCCCAGCCGCATAAATCGACACGGTAAGGCCGGCCGTACTTAGTTTAATGCCAAAAGTCGTCACAATGAGTGGCATCACACCGACGCTGATGAATTCGGTCATGCCGATGGCAAATGCACTCAGGGCAAGCGCTAGTAAAGTGAGTGACGCTGACCGCGCCTGTGACTTTGATGTTGTGGTTTCCATATTCTACCTCCTGGTTAATCTCAACTTGTAAACCCGACAATGTTTGATTATACTGGGCAGGTACGTAAAGACAAGAACGCACTAAAAAGTGCGATACGCACCTTTTAGTACCTACGGAGGCACTATGACTGAAAAAACCTATAATATTGGCGTTGAAGCAACAATGGAAATTATTGGCGGCAAATGGAAAGCCATCATTCTCTGCCATTTGCGTCACGGCACTATGCGCAGTGGCGAACTTCGGCGAGCAATTCCAACCATTACGCAAAAAATGCTAACCCAGCAACTGCGGGAATTAGAGGCTGACGGCATTGTCCACCGCGAAATATTCAACCAAGTTCCCCCTCATGTGGAATATTCCCTGACTGAACGGGGTGAAACTTTGAATCATGTGCTCAACCAACTATGCACCTGGGGGGAACAAAACATTGACGAGCGGCGCGCAAATGGCGAAGCCATCACATTAATTCACCGTGACGATGTACCAAACAAAACTGTTTCGCCAGCCTGACAACCAACGACCCATTACTTATCTCACTTCCAAGGTTAAAAAAAGAGCGTTCAACCCACTTTGGGGATTGAACGCTCTTTTCGTTGTCAGTTGGGCCTGCTGTTTTGTGTTACCCAAAGTTGCCTAGGGGTCACCGTGTTAAACGGCCCACTCACGGCTACAATTTGGTAGTGCTTACCTTGCGACCTTATCCGACCGCATTTGGTTTTCGACATACTCTTTGTACAGTGGTAAAGACGCTATCAACTGCTCGTGAGTACCGCTTCCCGTGACCCGACCGTTTTGGATAAAGTAAATGTTATCCGCATCAACAATGGTGCTCAGTCGGTGCGCAATGATGAGCGTTGTCCGACCTTCCATCAACTTTTCCAGAGCTTTTTGCACCATCATTTCGGATTCAGAATCCAGGCTCGCCGTCGCTTCATCCAACATCAAGAGTTGAGGGTCCCGCAGAAAGGCTCTAGCAATTGCAATTCGCTGACGCTGACCGCCGGACACTTTCACACCACGCTCGCCAACCTGCGTCTCTAGGCCATCGGTCATTTGCCGCACAAACTCATCCGCATAGGCCATTTTCAAAACCCGCCAAAGTTGCCCATCCGAAAAGTGCCCTGTCAATCCATACGTCAGATTAAAGCGAATCGTGCCGGCCATAATCGCTGAATCTTGACTGACCAGGCCAATTTGGCGCCGCCAATCAACTAAATTGATGGTCGCCACATCCGTATTGCCCACCTTAATCGTCCCTGATGTTGGATCATAAAACCGCTCAAGCAATCCGAAAATTGTCGACTTTCCACCGCCGCTTGGTCCCGCAAAAGCAACCACAGTGTTGGGTTTTGCCGTAAATGACACATCGTGTAAGACCTCATGGCCCGGTTCATACTCAAAGTTCACGTGATTCATCGTCAATGACTGGCCCTTTAAGTTGACCAATTGCCCAGCTGTTTGATTTTCTTCATCAGCCGTCAACAATTCGGCGATTCGTTCGGTTGAGCCGCTAGTCTTGGCCAATTCCGAGAAGAATGATCCCAACTGGGTCGCTGGTTGCATGATTTGGAACAGGTACATCAAAAATGCGATTAACATTCCAATCGTCATGGAACCTCGCAACACTCGAACCGCGCCGTAGCCTAGAATCCCAATCACTAGCGCCATCATAATACCGCCCATGACAGGTTGCGCAACCGCGGTATAAATAGCTTCCTTCCGGCCAATTTGATACAAGTTGCGAACGTCTGCTTTGCCTGATTGCCGTTCAAATTTTTCCGCACCGGATGACTTAACTAATCGAACTGCCCCCAGCGTTTCAGTCGCTTTGCCATTAAATGTCGCCATGGCATTTTGCCGTGCAAAACCAATGGCTCGCGTTCTGGTCATCAACGGCAGCATCACCAGCATCATTAGCGGAATCGCTAAAAACATAATCAGGGTCATCTTCCAGTCCATCAACAACATAATGGCTAGGGAACCTACAATCTGCAAAATGGCCGTCACAAAATTGGGAAAGGCCGTCGCTAATAAGTCCTTCACCTGAGTCGAATCATTGACCAACCGGGAGGAAATCTCACCAGCTTTTTGCTCATCGAAATAGCTGACGGGTAAGCGCAACAACTTATCCCAAAGCGTATCCCGGAGTTTTGCCACGACGTTTTCACCAAAAAAACCAAGAAGCGTGGCCGACAGGGTGTTAAGCAGCATCCCAGCAACAAATAGCCCCACCACTAATGCGATTAATTGGCCATTAACCTGTGACCGTAGTGAATTAATCAGGGACTGGGCAAACGTTGGCACAGCTAATTGTGCTGCACTAGCTACTAGTCCAATCGTCAGGCCGACCATTAACTGCCAATACTTAGGCTTTACCTGACCGATTAAGACCATAAAATCACGAAAGTTAAATTTGGATTTTGGTCGGATCATTTTTTCGCCATCGGTTACTGAACTTGCAGAACGTGCTGCCATTTTGAACACCTTCGATTATTATTTATTTAGTTAGTTTTATATTAAGAAAGCTAACAAACGGCATTCTATACCGTTAGTTTCACTAAGTCAAGGCTAACTAAATATTTTTCTATCCAGTGGCTGCTAGTCACTACTTGTGACTCAATTTATTGGTTAACAATACCGCTGGCACCATGAGTGCCACTGTGCAAACAACCGCCCAAAAGAACCCTTGTTGATAAGCATGCGACAGCACCGTTAATTTAGCCTGCGCTAGTTCCTGAACATGAGTCGTTAAATAGGCTGAGGCAACCGTTGCCATTAATGCTGACCCCAACGCCCCACCAACGTTTTGCGTAATTCGACCTGCAATTGAAATTTGCCCGGAAAACTTGAGCTCTTGGCCCACAAATGAGTCGGTCATCAGTGGGCTCACAATTGCACCAGCCCCGAGGCCACGAACAAATAAAACGGCCATCAGTAAATAGAAATTAGTGTGTTGATCAAACCATAGAAACGGCACCGTCCCAATTAGCGTGACTAGCAGACCCGCAATTAATACCCAGCGGGCCCCAATTCGGTCAATGTACCGACCAATCACCGGCCGGGCTAACAACATCCCGATGCCTTGAGGAATTAACGAGAGCCCTGCCATTGCGACCGATTGTCCACGTAAATTTTGGAAAAACAATGGCAATAACAACATCGGCCCATTCGTGACAATTCCCGCGAGCATCAAGCCGAATATTGATCCCGTGAAATTCCGCCGTTTGAACAACGACAGTGGTACCACCGCTTGATCCCGTCGGAAAAACGCATACAGACCATAGACCAGAATCAAGCCAACACCAACGGCGACATCGAATTCCGTCGTCTGATTCGCAAAGCTTGCCTTCGCGCTAGCTTGCACGATTCCGTAGACAATTGTGGCCGAACCCGTAGATAGCAAGGCCACCCCTATCCAGTCAAAAACCGCCGTTTTATTTTTCGGTGGCGTCATCGGTAACTTAAACAAAATCAGCAAAAAAGCGATAACAACAACGGGGACATTAACAAAGAAAATCCACCGCCAGGATAAATACTGCACGATTAATCCACCGATAACTGGTCCAAAAATGGGGCCCAGCATAATTGGTAAACCAACAATCGCCATAATTCGCCCCATTGCACCCGTCCCCGCTACGTCGACTAATAGCGTCGTCAATAACGGCGTGATAAGCCCTGCACTGAACCCTTGAATAAACCGGATAGCAATTAAAATTGTAATACTACCCGATAACGCCGCCGCTAGTGATGAAAGACCAAACAAAAGCTCAGCCACCAAAAAGACTTTCTTACCACCAATTCGGTCATTCAACCATCCCGTAAACGGGACGGCCACGACCATCGCAAGCAGATATCCCGTGACGACCCACTGCACCGTACTCAACGATTGGTTGAAATCCGACGATAATTTGTTAATCGCAATATTGACCATCGTCGAATCTAACATTGGCGCAATGGCTCCTAAAACAATAATCCAAGCCTGAGTGATGACGTTTTGGGGCAATCCCTCAGTTGATGTTTTTGATTGATTATTCATTGTGACGCCTCCAAAGATGAGTTAAAATAAAATTAAGGAACTTGAGTACCCTAAATTAGGTACTGTGGTACCTTAGTTCTTTTAACTCAGTTTGTCAACGATTCTTTTTGATTGTTTACTTTCAAAGGAGACCGACTCACAATGCCCAATTATCAGCAGAACTCACACAACAAATCTCTCAAATCGGACCACCCAACTCATCGCCGCCGTGGCCAAGAATTGGAACAAGACATTTTAAAAGCCACCTTGAACTTGGTTCAGGAAACTAAATACGAAGACCTGACCATGGACATGATTGCTAAAAATGCCCAGACCAACAAAACGGTCCTGTATCGGCGGTGGTCATCCAAATCAGACATTGTCATCGCAGCACTCCGCACCCAGACAACCGGCCTTGCCGAACAGTTGAAACAAGTGCCTAATACCGGATCATTAGCTGGTGACTTCCACCAACTGTTCGCCCAAATTAACACCTTGCTGGCAACGCTTCACTACGAGAACTTGTTCGGCCTCATGCGCGAGCGACTTGGCGGCATTTCAATCCGAGACTACTTTGACAAGTTTCTCCAGCAAAATTGGCTCAGCCAGATGGTGCGAATTTTCTTCAAGCAAGCAGCAGACCGCGGCGAGATTGACCTTGACCAGATCGATGAATCACTCTACGATCTGCCGGCATTTCTTTTATTAAATCGAATTTATGCCCCTCATTCTCAAGCCATCGACTCCGCACAGTTGAATCATCTGATTGATGCCGTTTTGATGCCGATGTATTCAGCGTTCTTGAAGAAAAAGTAACCGACAGGCGGTAAATGCTGTCGAATTTGGTCACCAGCCGACGGGCGTGATCCGAGGCTAAAAAAGGCGCTATCCCAAAAGATGTCATGATCTTTGGGAGAGCGCCTTTTTGATTGTTCCGGTTAACGCGGCATCCGCGCTAACGACTATTTAGCGATAAAAGACTAGTTTTTTTGATGGAGCCAGACCATCATTTGACCATCAGCACGATTGGCCCAAGCGTAATACGGAATTAATTTAACCGCTGTTTTCTGGTCGGTTGATGACTGCTCTAATAGCGTATACAAAGGTGCCTCAGTCGGATCTAACAATGGCCGGTCCGCAGTAAGCGTGACGGTACCCACACCATTCAAAAGGTCGGGCTCAAACTGATAGGTTGGCTGCTTGGTTGTTTCAATCTTATTAAGCCACAATGGCGCGTCGTTATCGGCAGCCTCTGCTGCATATACGATAGGTCCCCTTTGAACGGCAACTTTCCCGTAGTCCGCGCTCACCCGATTATTACTTCGTAAAAACTTAGTACTCATATCGAGTGCCAAATCAATCGAAGTTGTGGCTTCTTCGATCTCCAAATAAATAAAACCATCCTGAACGGTCTTTTCAGTCTTTTGACCATTAATTGTTAACTCAAAATTAGCTGACCAATTCGGAATCCGGATACCCAACTTGAAGGGGTAGCGATCGGGATTTTCAATTGAATAGTGAATATCGCCGTCCCACGGAAAGTTGTTGGTTTGCGTTAAGGTCACATTATGGTCAAATGACGCCTTATTTGCGATAAATTGGTGACTCAGTATTTGTTGGTCTTGAACAGTATATAGATATTGGTCCACTGAGGTAATCAACCGAGCTAAATTGGCTGGACAACAAGCACACCCAAACCAATCTGCTCGATGGGTCAAGACATGTGCCTTTCCTGGATTCTTCGCAGAAGCCTGCGGATCAGCCTCCAACGGATTCACGTAGAAAAAGTGTTTTCCATCTAAGGACATGCCACTGATAGCACCGTTAAACAGCTCCTTTTCGAGCACATCGGCGTAGGCACCCTTTGCTTTGAGCGCTAACATTTGTCGGGCAAAAAAGGCCATACCAACCGATGCGCACGTTTCACCGTACATGGTGTCATTTGGCAAATCATAATCATACGTGAATGATTCTCCCGTAGTTGTTGAACCGATATTGCCCGTCACGTACATCCGCCGCTTAACGATGTCATTCCAGAAACGCTCGCACGCGTCGAGCAACTCTTGATCCCCAATAAACCTCGCCACGTACGCCATACCGGTGCAAAGGTAAACGACTCTGACCGCATGACCGTCTGCCAGTTGCTGGTCCTTAATCGGTTCCGCAGCCTGGTAGTATGAACGTGGAAATTCACGCATATGAGCGATAATATCGCGTTCTTCACCATCCTCGGCATTTTGCTTGTCAAAGAAAGCCGGGTCCTGACCACGCTGGGTCAAAAAGTAATGCGCTAGATCAAGGTATCGCTGTTCATGGGTCACTTCGTATAGCCGACTCAACGCCATTTCGATTTCCGGATGACCATCGTATCCCGGAATTTTTCCACTGGTCAGACCAAAGCTGGCATCAATACAATCTGCCATTCGAATTGCAATCTGAAGGGCTTTATCATTCCCCGTTTGTTCATAGTAGGCAATCCCAGCCTCGATGTAGTGACCCATTGTATACAGTTCATGAGACTGTTGAAGCCGCTTAAATTTACGCTCTGGAGCATCAATCTGAAAATATGTCGATAAATAGCCATCAGACTCTTGCGCGTCACCAATCAAGTCCACTAGAGAATCCGTGATTTTTTTTAAATCCGAATCAGCATGATAGCTGAATGAATAAGCCGCTGCTTCCAACCATTTATAAACGTCCGTATCTTGAAACGGGAAGCCATAATGGTGGCCCTTAGACTGGCCAGCCGCAATTTTTAAATTTTCAATGGCATGACTGTTGGTGTCTTGACCACCGTTTTGCGGATCGTCGGCAATTTTGATGTCAGCCTGATCGTTCATCACGGCCCACTGGTATGGTAAGACCTCTTTCACAACAAGCTCACGGTACCGCTGCCAGAAATCAGACGTGATCTCCACGTGTTTTAATCCGGGTGCTGTAGCTACTTTCATTTTTAATTTCCTCCTTGGTAATGTTACTCGTTTAAAAAATGGATGCGCCTAAGATCAATGACTGAGCTTGGCTTCCGCATTTCGCTCCGCTAACTCTTCTTGAACCACGGGTTCGTGTTTTTCCCATTTCCGATAGATAACCATGCAAATCAAGCTAATCGCATACACAATAATTGGAATCCAAATAAACGTTAGGTTAATGCCGCCAGCCGTTGCTTGACTTTGAACGACTTTGGTCGCATCAAATCCAAACCCAGCCAATATTTTCGCGGCAATGAATCCCCCAAATCCAGAGCCCATTTGAATACAAAACGAGGCCCCAAAAGCGGTTAAAAAGCCGTTTGCTCGAATGCCATTTTTCCATTCACCAAAATCAACTGTGTCACCGACCATGGCGAAAAACATTGTACATGCAGAGCCTGCCCCGATGCAGGCAATGCACCAGCCAATAAGCGCTGAGGTGACGTTGGCACCAGCCAACCCCATCCAAACTTGGCCAAGCATCGTTAACGCCAGCATAAAGACGGTCGTGCCCCACTTGTGTAAGACTTTGACAAACAACGGTACCGCCGCCATTCCAAGCACTTGAATAATTGAAAACCCATTGAAGAAAGAAATTAAGTTTTTATCGTGCAAATTGTATTGGAAATAATACGGTAACGCGGAATTTCTGATGGTGTACGCCGTCCAGTAAACTAGGTTCGCCACAACAATTAAAACCCAAGGCCAGTTGCCCTTAGTCGCTTTTAAACTTTGTTTGACGGTCACAATCTCACTATTTTCAATGTTTCTCTCACGCATATCTAGAAAAGCAACGATCAACAAAATGAACGCAACGATGGCATACACCCCGACGGCCATTGACCAGCCCCGCTGTTCGTTACCTTTCCCTAGAAAAGTCGCAAACGGGATGATAAAAGTCACTGCAAAGAAGTTCCCGACATTTCCCAGGACTAACCGAATTGAATTGGCAGACATCCGATCATCAGAGACTGAGGTTAGGTTTGGTAAAACGGACGTAATTGGCGTGGAAACCGCAATATACGACAAGTCGGCCAACACGTACATAACCCCGGCATAAACAATTTTTGCATTGGTACTCAATGCGGGTGTCGTAAACAGTAACCAGACAAAAATCGCAAATGGTAAGGCCATCCACAAAAACCACGGCCGACTCTTACCGTACTTGCTATGCGTATGATCCACTAAGATCCCCATGATTGGAACTCCAATTGCGTCAAAAATTCGACCAATCAGCAACAGCGTCCCGGCGACACCAACTCCTAAACCAAAAACGTTTGTAAAAAAGTACAGCATGTATGAACTGATAATACAGTACAATAGGTTCCCTGACATATCAGTAAACCCGTACGTCACTTTTCGCCTAAAGGATAAGTGGTCGTTTGCCAGTAACGTCTGAGCAGCTGTTACATTTGGATCAGCGTGTGTTGCATTGGAACTCATAATATCAGCCTCCAAAATTTTTTAATAGCGAACACTCAAATGGCAACTGTCCCCGCTGACCAAATTCTAAAAATAGCACGACTCATCTCAATAGGATCAGACCGGTGACTTTGCTTGTTCGTTTGTTTACAAGTAAAATAGTAACCGTTTTCAAAGTGTGATGAAAGCGCTATAATGACACAAGAGGTAGTTATTTCCGACTAATCCCAAAAATGGCCGTCTGACAAACTTGCTAAAATCTGCGGTGTTATCTAATATCGAATTTACGGTTCCATTCAATTGGCGACTGTTTCATGGTCACTTAAAACCATGACTTTTTTGCTCACTTCATATTTTGACTCAAATTCATCAAGCTTACCGTTCATATTTTTGCATTTATAGTGACTATTTCCGACTAAATTTAAAAGGGTGTTCGACTTGCGATTCTTTTCATTTATTCTCAATAAAAGTGTCTTATTTTATAAGGGTGGCGAATTTATCAGCCAATCTTCTTGGCGGCACAAGCCGATGTTTCACAAAGGCGATTACGAGGTCATCTTGTGCATTAAGGGGCCCATTCACCTCGCTGTTGAGCACAAGCACTTCACACTGCAACGAGATGACATTATTGTTCTGCCGCCATTCACGCATTTCCAAGGATTCGATGACAGCACTGAAGGTGTGGACTTTTATTGGCTTCATTTTTTCAGTCGCCAACAAGACCACCCCTTTGAAGACCAGATTGCACCGGTTATCAATAGCCTAAAAGATCACAACTCTGACCGGCCCGAAATCATCTTACCCATGTTTTTTAGAATTGCGGATGAAAGACAGAGCTTAATATTAATCCATCAGATTTTATCTGCCCAAGAAAGTATCTCCTACATTGACGAGCGCGATTATTTAACGACCGCCTTGTTAATTACCCTTTTTAAAACCTGGGTTAACCAACACGTGCCGAATGAAAGTGCCAAGGTCAATTACATCAAAGAATGGATCCGGGCAAACATTTCAGCCACTTTAACCGTGTCAGAAATCGCGGATAACGTCCACTTAAATGCGGACTACCTGACCCGAATTTTCAAAAAATATACTGGATCAACGACCCTGCAATATTTGAACCACCTCAAAATCGAAGTTGCTTCGCTGCTACTCATTAGAACCGAGATGCCCATTAAGCAGGTTGCTAGTGAGTCATACTTTAATGATTCGAAGGTCTTCACCCGGAAATTCAAGCACGAAACGGGATTATCACCGACAGAATATCGGACGAGCTACAACATTATCCATCACAACAATCCCCACGTTGATCCTCAAATTCCAATTCCAAAACGAATCGAAGACACCATTGATTACATTCCTGAAAACGGCGACTTACCAACTAAATAACTTAAAAGAGGTCATATACCGTGAATATTTTTACTAAATTAATTGCCGGCCAATCCCTCATTTCTTGGGCCCTCCAACTCATCTTCATTGCGCTGGCTTGGATGGTCGTGAACCATCAGGTAGAAAACAATTTAATGACTATTTTTGGGGCTACTATCCTCCTATTACTATGTTACGCCAGTCTAGCGCGTGATGGCCGTCAGCGTCACCGATGATTTTAGCTATTCCTTTAGCACTAGATTCCCTGTAGGAACAAATGCCATAAACCTAAAAAACCATCGCGCTAAGAATCTTAGCATGATGGTTTTTAAAATGCCCCTGCGATGATCACTTAATCCGTCAAAATATCATCGCTCAAATGTTCATGGAAAGTCGCATATAACCGCTTGGCAGCAGCCTCATCCGGGCAAAACATCACAATGGTATCGTGACCAGCCAGTGTCCCTGAGATTTCGCTCAACTCAAGGTCATCGATAATTGCGGCCAACATGTTAGCATAACTCGGAAGTGTATGCACAATGTTGATAAATGAGACTCGTTCCAATTTCGTGACGGTTTCCGAAATGGCACGGTAGAGATGTTTAATCTCGTTTTGGTTGCCAGCTTTATAGATGACATAATACAAATTCCCGTCGACGTCCTGTTGCTTGACGATTTGCATATCCTTAATGTCTCTCGAAACGGTGGCCTGTGTGGCCTTAATCCCCGCTTCCTGCAGCCGTTCTCGCAGCTCATCTTGCGTGGTAATCTTATAGTGATTTAACAACTGCTCAATTTTTTCTTGGCGCTTTTCTTTCGACATTTTATTCACTCACATTCTAAAATAACTCGCCAAACTGGGACCACGTCAAACCTGTTACCCCATTAACACCAAGGCGAACGAGTTCGAATAAGGTAAACAGGGCCAAAATCAAAATGACCAGTGAAGTTAGTCGTTCCGTTGCCGTAAAGACCTTCGGTGCATGGTTGTCATTTTTCTGCAGCCACATATAAACCGGAATTCCCGCTGCGAACAGCAAACTCATGAGCATGATATACCCGAGATTGGCAGCAAATAACAGCCAAACTGCATAGATACTTGCAATCCAACCAACGGTTAAATTCCCAGTCCGACCGGTAGTGCCGGGTGCCTCTTGCATGGAGTATTTTAATTGATAAAAAGCTGAAAAGGCGTAAGGAATCAAAATAGCGGCACTCGCAATGGAATAAAAGAAGTTATAGGCCGATGCGGTAATCAAGTACGAAAACATAAATAGTTCAACACAGACGTTAGTGAACAGTAGTGAATTAATCGGCGCACCGTTACGGTTTTCCTTCGCAAAAACTTTTGGGAAAGATCCTTCCTTAGCTGCTTCATACGGCAGCTGACCCGCAAACATCGTCCATGATAACCAAGCCCCAACAACCGAAATAATTAAGCCGACGTTAACAACCACAGCGCCCCACTTACCGACGACACTTTGTAGCAAGTAGGCCATAGCAGGTTGGCCTAAATTGGCCAGCCCCGCCCTACGCATCACACCTAGCGACAGCAATGTGACAAGCGCGTAAATCAAAATAACCGTAATAATACCGAGAACGGTTGCCTTTCCAACATCCGATCGCTTCTTAGCACGACCCGAGAAAACAACGGCCCCTTCAATCCCGATAAAGACCCAAACCGTCACCAGCATCGTATTCCGGACTTGGCTCATCACATCTGCAAACTGGAAGCTACCGGTAGAGGTGAACCAAAAGCCGTGGGTAAAAACGCCAAGTTTAAAGGCGATGATCATCGTCACCAAGAAAATAAAGATTGGGATCAACTTAGCAACCGTAATGATGGCGTTCACAAACGAGGCTGATTCGGCACCGCGAAGAATCATAAAATGACAGGCCCATAAAATAACTGAAGCAGCTACAATTGACCAAATATTTTGACCATCTTTAAAAATCGGCAAAAAGTACCCGACGGCGCTCATTAGTAACGTGGCGTACCCCACGTTTCCTAACCATGCAGATAACCAATAACCCCAAGCGGAGTTGAAGCCCATGTACTTACCGAAACCAGCTTCAGCGTAGCTATACACTCCTGCGTCAAGGTCTGGCCGTTTCATCGTTAAGTTCTGAAATGTTTTAGCAAGCATTAACATTCCAATTGCTGTAATCACCCAGCCAATAATAATGGCACCTGCACCGGCCCCTGAAGCCATGTCGTGCATGAGGTTAAAAACGCCACCCCCGATAATTGAACCGACGACTAACGCCACTAACTCAAGCAGGTTCAATTTACCACTGTTCGATTCTTCCATGTGTCCACACATCCTTTCTCAATCTAGGCAAACGCGACAAGGTTACTTATGACTTAGCCAATTCGCTCTCCACGTGATCCGCTGAGATAATTGTCCCGTCACCATCGCTCAGGAATCGCCCAACATTTTCAAGGGAAGTCACGACGGCTTTTCCTTTCGGATTGTTTTTCACAAATTCAATGGCAGCTTGAACTTTTGGTAACATGGACCCCTTAGCAAACTGTCCCTGATCGATATAGGTCTCCAGCTCAGAAACCGTCACTTGGTCTAATTGCTTTTGGTCTGGTTGGTTAAAGTTCACGTAAATGTTGTCAACCGCCGTCAAAACAATTAACAAATCCGCGTCAACCAACTCGGCTAATTTTTCGGAGGCAAAGTCTTTATCAATAACAGCTTCACAGCCAACAAACCGACTCCCCTCTCGAACAACGGGAACACCGCCTCCGCCCACTGCAATTGGGACAATATCAGCGGCGACCAACTTATTGACCACACTAGCTTCGTTTACCCCGATTGGTCTCGGTGACGGGACTACCCGTCGAAACCCACGGCCCGCATCTTCAACAAATGTTTGGTCTGGATGTTGAGCTCTGAGCGTTTCAACCTCATCTTTTGAATAAAATGGCCCAATTGGTTTCGTCGGCGACTGAAAGGCTGGGTCGTCTGGACTAACTTCAACTTGGGTGACTACCGTGGCAACGTCAACCGATAGTGCCTCCTCAGCCAACACTTGATCAAGGGCATTTTGCATCCAATAGCCGATGCTACCTTGTGTCATTGCAACCGCCGTGTCCAAAGGCATGGCTGGATTTTCAGCCGTACTACCCGCGGCTTGTTGAAGCAGTAAATTACCCACTTGAGGGCCGTTACCGTGGGAAATAATCAATTGATCGCCCTGCTTTATGAATTCAACTAAGTAACGAGCCGTGTCTAAGAGTGCTGCCTGCTGAGCTTGCGCAGAGGCGTCCTTTGATAAAATGGCGTTCCCACCAAGCGCAACAACGATTTTTCGACT
Organism: Secundilactobacillus kimchicus JCM 15530; assembly: GCF_001433995.1. Taxonomy (GTDB): domain Bacteria; phylum Bacillota; class Bacilli; order Lactobacillales; family Lactobacillaceae; genus Secundilactobacillus; species Secundilactobacillus kimchicus. The sequence continues at coordinate 235,488 of NZ_AZCX01000002.1, read as the reverse complement.
TTTCATAATCATTCTCCTTCTTAACTAAAAACGGGCACATAGTCCGATGACTATATGCCCGTTTCATCTAATCAAACTTTTGGAATGAAGAGGTTCCCTAAGGTTGCAGCCATCATTGCTTTGATGGAGTGCATCCGGTTTTCTGCTTCCTCAAATTGACGAGCATATTTGCTACGGAATACTTCATCGGTCACTTCCATCTCAGTGATGCCGTACTTTTCTTTAATTTCTTTGCCGTATTCGGTAGCGGTATCATGGAAAGCTGGTAAACAATGCATGAAGATCAGCTGGTCATCTGGTGTGCCAGTCTTTTTCAAAGCGGCCATGTTAACTTGATAAGGCTTCAACAACTTAACACGTTCTTCCCAGTTGCTCTCACCCATTGATACCCAAACGTCCGTGTAAACCACGTTTGATCCCTTAAGGCCTTCATCGAGGTCGTCAGTAATCAATAATTGAGCACCCGATTTAGCAGCAAATTGGTTAGCCAAATCTTGAATCTCTTGGGTAGGATGGAGTTCCTTCGGGGCCAAAATGTGAATATTAACCCCGAGAATAGCGCCGGTCACTAACAGCGAGTTGGCGACGTTATTGCGACCATCCCCCATAAATGTCAGGGTAATGCCCTTAAGATGGCCAAAGTTTTCCTTAACCGTCATAAAGTCGGCCAACATCTGGGTTGGATGCCATTCATCCGTTAATCCATTCCAGACAGGAACGCCGCCAAACTCGGCTAAGCCTTCAACGGCCCGTTGGCTGAATCCGCGGAATTCGATCCCGTCAAACATGCTCCCTAACACTTTAGCGGTATCCTCGACAGACTCCTTTTTACCAAGCTGAATATCGTTGGCGCCGAGAAATTCCGGATGAGCACCTAAGTCAATTGCGGCAGTTGTGAAAGCTGACCGTGTCCGGGTCGACGTTTTTTCAAACAACAGCGCAATGTTTTTACCTTCTAGGTAGTGGTGCGGAATTCCGGCTTTCTTGAGTGCTTTCAGATGCAGACCAAAATCAATCAAGTATTGCAGTTCATCTGCAGTAAAGTCCTTTTCAGCTAAAACTGAGCGCCCTTGAAAAACACTATTCTTAAAATCTGTCATTCCATTTAACCTCCAAAAGTAACCAATTATAAATCTTCACGAACAAGTGGCATGCTCATACAACGTGGACCCCCACGACCTCGGGACAATTCACTTGAAAGAACCTCAAGGACCTTTAAGCCGTGTTCACGCAAGACCTTGTTTGATACGTAGTTCCGGTTGTAAGTGACAACCGTTCCTGGGGCAATCGCCAACGTATTTGAACCATCGTTCCACTGCTCACGAGCAGCAATAACGGGATCACCAGCACCAGTTGGAATCAGATCAAGGTCATCCAAGTGCAACGCGTCTTTCAAGACCTGCTTTAGGTCCGTGCGGTGATCAAGATTTAGTTCACCGTCACCACCCAACGTGATGGTCCAAGTATCAATGTGACCACCTTCGCCAAGAATTCCGGGATGGACCGTAAACTGATCACGGTTGATCATGGTAAAGACGGTATCCAAGTGCATCATTGCGTGGTTATGCGGAATGCGAATTGCGATAATCTTTTCGTATCCGCTATCACTCTTCAACAAGTTACGGGCAATGTCTTCGATGGCATTTGCTGAAGTCCGTTGTGACACGCCAATAGCCAAGACCGTATCACTCAAAACAAGTTCATCGCCACCCTCAATTCGGGTCGTGTGATTGCGATCGCGCCATACCGATAAACCTTGGTTAGCAAATCGCGGGTGGTATTTAATGATTGTTTCCATGAATAAGGATTCCCGCTGCCGAGCCGGGAAGGTCATATGATTAATACTCAACCCATCGCCAATTGAAGCAGCAGGGTCCCGAGTAAAGTACAAGTTTGGCATTGGATCCATAAAGAACGGGTAGTCCTCTTCTTCTGCGGCACTCACAAGGTCTCTTGGTACAAAGTCCAGTTCGTTTTTCCGGACCCCACCCATAATCTTGTTGACCATTGCAAAAGTATCCATCGAATTTAAATAATCTTTCAAGGCATCGTGGAGAACGCCTGCGGCATAGCCGGATTCGACCAGCATCGTTTCCAAAAAGTGGTCCTTAACCGCCGAGCCACCTGCATCTAACGCCTCGGCCGACAGCTTTTCCAGGTACAACACCTCAACCCCGTTGTCCCGGAGAGTATCTGCAAAGTTGTCATGCTCCTTTTGCGCTTCTGGGAGATATGGAATGTCATCAAACAGTAACCGTGGCATCATATCGGGCGTGAAGTTTTCCACTTCAACATCAGGCCGTTTCAGCATCACTACTTTGAGCTTACCGATTTCGGATGTAACATGAATTGGTTTTGTCATCATCGTTGCCTCCTATCTCATTTACGAGTTCATCGTAACCCCTTTTGGAAACGCTTTCTAGAGAAACTTCACATTTCAAATGTACAATCCTTCACACTTTAATTTAGGAATGTATAGGCTTACAAAATGAATATCATGAGTGCATATTTTCAGCTTTATACAAATATACATTTTAATATTTATTTGCATGATGAGATTATTGGATATTGATTAGTTTTTTTGATTCGTCGGTTTCAGTCTTTTTTTCATCTCAATTAATCACCTAATTTCTTTATATATTAGCGCTTTTTCTAAATTTCAAATCTTATCTGTCAATTTATTTCCATGGAAACGATCAGCCGAGTTGATGTTATTTAGTCTAAAAGCGCCTCACTTTCCCTTTGAAATATACAAAAAAAGACCCCCGATTTTATACAAACGAGGGTCCTCATATTCAACTTTCAGTTATGTGATTGGTGATCACTTTTACAATCTAACGGCGCTTCTTCCGGGCCTCTTTCATCATGGCCTTCATCTGTTTTTTCCCACCAAACATCCGCTCAATTTTAGCATTTTCCCGCGCTTTACCGCGTAAATGGCTATTTTGCGCCTGCTCAGTCTGCAATTGAAGGTAACTCTCGAGCCGATCTTTGTCGAGTTCGCCAGCGGAGACCGCCGCTCGAACTGCGCAGCCAGGTTCTTGTTGGTGCGTACAATCACTGAACCGACAACGAGCTGCCAGGGCTTTAACGTCATCAAATGCAGCATCAACATTTGCATCAAGTAGGCCTAGTTCGCGCATGCCTGGTGTGTCAATCACGACACTGCCGTTTGCCAACACTAATAATTGACGCGAAGTCGTTGTGTGCCGTCCGTGGGCATCATGCTCGCGCACTGCCGCCGTCAGCAACGCTCCGTGGCCCAGGAGGGGATTAATTAAGGTCGTCTTCCCAACCCCTGATGATCCCAGAAACGCGTACGTAACCCTTGGTTGCATGAAAGCCGTTAATTCGGTCAGCCCCGCCGCTGTCGTTGCGTCACAGACCAGAACGGGCTGATCACTCGTAATCTCGGCAACAGCAGCTAATTGAGCCGCTAAATCAGCCGCTTTATCCGCCTTAGTTAAGACGATAGCGGCGCGCGCACCAGAAGCGGCTGCCACGGCTAAATAGCGTTCCAGTCGGCGCAAGTTGAAGTTGGCATCCAACGCCATACACAACAGTAACCAGTCAACGTTAGCCGCCACCAATTGGGCATCGGACCGACGACCAGCCGTCTTCCTTAAAAACACCGTCTGACGGGGATTTAGCCGTTCAATAGTTGCTGTATCATCCGCGTTTTCGGGTAACCGGACCTGAACCCAGTCACCAACCGTCGGAAAATCCACCGCCTCAACCGTTTGATTCGCCAACCGACCGGCAATCTGAGCTCGGTATCGGCCCGCATCCGTCACAATCGTATACTGCTGGTGACTCGTTGCGATAATTCTGGCTAACATTAACCCGTTAGCTAAGGGTTGCTCATGAGTTGCGCCATAATCGTTCAAATTCAATTTTGTTCTCCTATCAACCGCGGAGAACTAGGCTTTGTAGTCCTCCAGTGACGTCGCAACGCCCATTACAATGCCCAACATAGACACTCATCCTTTCCATGGGATGGTTAGAACCATCCGTTCTCTAATAGTCTAACAGGTTTTAACGCTCAAAGGAACTGAAGTCCTACTTCAAATACTGCACCACGTGTGATTTAAATACCGGGGCCGGAACGAACCCACTAAACCGGTCAATGAGATGACCCTCTTTTTTAACCAGAAAGGTTGGAATACCTTGAATGTCAAAAGCCTGTGCAATCTCTGGACTGGCGTCAATATCCACTTTTTTAAACTGGATTTGCCCAGCAAAATCACCAGCAGCACTCTCAATAATGGGCGCCATCATCTGACATGGTGGACACCAATCGGCACCGAAGTCGATGATGACAAGGCCCTCCTGAGTGGCTGTTTTGAAGTTGTTAATGTTAAGAGTTTCCGTCTACTCACCCCACTTCACTCAATCTCTATTTTAGCGACAAACTGGTAAATTCAACCACTTTTGGGGGTGATCAAAAGCCGTTTGAAGCCGATCAAAAAACCGGCTAACATGGTAACCATCCGCAACGGCATGATGAATCGTAAATGACACAGGCATTATTCGCCGGCCGTTTTTGATTTCATATTTGCCAGCTTCAACCGTTGGCAAAAAGTTCGGCAGACCGTTGAATACAAGCGGAGTGTAACTATTAAAATGGAGCCACGGCATCATATTAATCATATAAGCATTTTCTGGCTGATTTGGTTTACCAACGGCCCCCTGTTGGTGCTGATAAGCAGTGACATCATCGAGATAATTTTGGTAGAAAACTTGAAAGTCTGAATTGTAGTCTGTCCACATCCCCGAAATACTGTGGTCATCATCGTGAAACAACGAATAAGAAGGGGTCAGTTCAGTGAACTGTGCCAACCGGCCATCTTGCATCACCATCATAAACTCTGGCTGACCTTGAATCACTTTCGTCACTAAGTACAAGTAAGCAGGAAAAAAATGATAATCAGCCGCTCTAACTGCATCATATGTCGCCGTAATATCAACGTCAACATTAACGTTAAAACCAGTTGGCATCATTTTAGTAAAATAATAGAAATAATCTCTCCGGGACCATGAATTCAAATCAACCGGGATTGTTGTTGGTTGCATCGTTTCCTCCTAAATGGGTGGTTAAAAAATACGCCAGTATTCGCGACCATCTGGTGTTCGGTCGAAAAACCCGTCATCAATTAAGTATCGCTTCAATAAGCTATAATCGCTGTAAATTGAGCGTAAGATATTATCGGTTTCTCGTAAGGAATACCGCCGATTCATTTCAAATTCCTGACTGATTCTAATCATTAACCCGAAGCGCTTTTTTTCACCTTTCGGCCACTGCTTCAATGTTAGTCGCGCCTGGTTTGGCGCAAAGTACCGTGTAACGAGGTCAGCATAAGCGCCTTCGGTCAATTTGAACCTGTCGTCAGGTTGCGTGATACTAGCTGGAACAGGCAAATACTGTGTGGCTTTTACCGGCGTATCGCCAAAAACAGCTTGGTACTGGGCAATGTAAAGCCGTGCTGCCTTTGCCTTTTCGCGGAAAGTAAATTTTTGATGACGAATCGTAGCTGACTTTAGATTCAACCGGTCCGCAACCTCTTGGTCCTTATTAGCCGTCAAAAAAGCCCTTAAAATCTGCTCTTGAGTGGCTGTCAGTGAATTATACTTTGAGGTCACTTTCAACAGGGCTTCCTTCGGCCCGCCATGGCTCACCATGATATGCGTGACCATCTCAGAAACCTGATCACGGGCCATTGTCAATTGACAATAATTGCACATCAAGAGATTGCCAATATTGTGGTAACCACTAATCAGTTCCACTTCATTTAATTGTGTCAGGTCAAACATCAAGCATCTCCCTTTCAATAAATCAATATACACATGTTTACGTTTATTGTAAACATTTTTGAGTGGAGGTAAAAAAATGGCCTTGGATTTTAATCCAAGGCGACTTTTATTTTTAAGCAAATTGATTCTTAGGAGAAATCTTTGTCTTGTTCAATAAGACCGAACTTGTCACAACCGATAGCGAACTAAACGCCATGGCAAGCCCCGCTAATTCAGGGCTCAAGCTTAAGCCAACGGCATAAAACAGCCCGGCCGCAACCGGAATTCCCAGTACATTGTATACAAAAGCCCAAAAGAGGTTTAATTTAATTCGGCTAAACGTCTTTTGGCTCAACGCTAGGGCGCGGTCAACATCCCTAAGATCGTTTTTCACCAGGACAATTCCGCCTGACTCAATCGCAATGTCGGTCCCAGACCCCATCGCAATCCCAACATCCGCCTGTGTCAAAGCTGGCGCGTCGTTAATTCCGTCACCAACAAAAGCTACTTTGCCACTAGCTTGCAACTGCTTGACAGCATCAGCCTTATCGCCTGGTAGAACGTCCGCGACGACCTGGTCAATGCCCACCTGATTAGCCACTGCCTGGGCAACCTGTTCATTATCACCGGTCAGCATTACCGTCTTTAACCCACGGGCATGCAAGGCTTCGATAGCAACCTTCGACGTGGCTTTAGGCGCATCTTGAATTGCAATTAGCCCAATGACTTGCTCATTCAGTCCAACGACGACAACCGTTTTCGCCTCGCGTTGGAGTTGTGTCATTCGTTGCCGCAACTCATCGGTCATTTGATTATTTGAAATCAGTTTAGCGTTACCAACAAAGGCTGACTCACCAGCCACGGTCGCTGTCACGCCCTTACCTTTGACGGCTTGAAAGTGATCTACCGCGGAAACGGTCACCTGATTCTCCCGACTACGCTGCGTAATCGCGGTTGCCAGCGGATGCTCAGAAGCGGCTTCCAAACTGGCAGCAATCTGCAAAACGTGGTTCTCATCACCCACAATATCGGTAACGACCGGTTTGCCAATGGTGATTGTTCCCGTTTTGTCAAAGACGACCGTCTTCACTTCGTTGACCAACTCGAGCACTTCACCGTTTTTGATCAGAATGCCCATCTTAGCTGCCCGACCAGTGCCCACCATTAATGCAGTTGGTGTGGCCAGCCCTAGCGCACACGGGCACGCAATAACCACCACTGAAACGGCAAAAATTAAACTGTTGGCCACACTGGCGTCAAGAAAGACGTACCAAACTAAGAACGTTACAATGGCTAAAATAGCCACGACTGGCACAAAGATATTAGACACCTTATCCGTTAATTTCTGAATTGGCGCATGACTGGTCTGGGCTTTTTTCACCATTTCCACAATTTGAGCTAGTAAGGTGTCCGCACCAACCTTGTCTGCCTGAAACGTGAGAGTGCCATTTCCGTTGATGGTGGCACCGATGACCTTGTCGCCCACTTTTTTGGTGACTGGCATGCTTTCACCTGTCACCATCGATTCATCAACCGTTGAACCACCATCGGTGATCGTGCCATCAACCGCAATTTTTTCGCCCGGTTTTACCCGAACAAGATCGCCAGCGCGAACGTCTTCAAGCGGCACCCGCAAGACCTGGCCATCGCGAACCACTTCTGCATCCTTTGCTTGCAAATCAACCAACTTTTCGACGGCACTCGAGGCGTTGTTGCGCATCCGTTCTTCGAGAACCTGGCCAAGCAACACGAAGGTGATCACGAAAGCCGCACTCTCAAAGAAAATGGCCTGATCAGTCAACATTGCATAAATACTGTATACATAAGCGGTAACGGTGCCAATCGCAACCAAGGTATCCATATTAGAGTGATGCTTTAAAAAGGACGCCCAAGCACTCTGAATAAACGGCCCGGCAGCCACCACCATAATAACTGTGGTCAAGCCGAACTGGAGCCATTCGTTGCTCAGCACCATCACGTGAAACGGCATCAAAACCATGTTAAGTAACATTGGAATTGAAAGAATTAGCGCCACCCAAAAGCGCTTCGTCACACTCATTTAGAAACAACCACCTTTCCGAAAAACATGTCCATGCCGCAACTGAAGGCAAATTCACCCGCTTTATCAGTTGGTACGTTGACGGTCTGAGCTGAGTTTAGTGGCAACTCGGTTGAAAAATTGAGCTCTTGACTGTGCACCACATCTAAACACCCTTGGTCACTTGTTCGGGTAAAGGTAATTTCGGCCGGGACCCCCTGCTTCAAGTTCACGACAGCTGGTTCGTAACCGCCCGCCACCGTCACGTTAACTATTTGTTTTTCCGTCTCCATAATCTAATTCCTCCTCCGTTTTATTTCACAACAACTTTTCCATGAAACATATCCATTCCGCAAGCCCACTGATACTCGCCAGGTTGACTGGTATCAATTGTCACGGATTCCGTTTCGTTAATCGGCAATTCTTGATTAACACCAAAGTCTGAAAACACCACGCGATCCAGACACGTCGAAGGATCAGTTCGCGTAAAATTCAACGTGGCTGGCACACCCGCCTTTAGTTCCACCACTTCGGGCGAATAGCCACCTTGAACAGTAATGTCAACGCTTTGGCCCTGCTCTGATACATCCGCCACTTCCGTTGCCACCTCATGTTTACCAAAGAACCACCAGGCAATAAAGCCGATTAAAGCCACGCCGATAACTAACACCATTATTTTAATCATTTGTTGACGCCTCCTGACTGCAAGTACAATCTTGTTCGTGATTAGGCCCTAAGCAATCACACGCCACCTGTTCAGGGGCGGTTTTAGCTTTAGCTGCCAGCAAATCCTGTAGTTGTTGAATATCGGTCTGACTCAACTCGGTTTCTGCCACCAAATTCACCAACACACCACCCTTTTTCATCGCACACAGGTGATCGAATAACGCGGTACTCGTCTCCTCCATCGCGATTTTTTCAGCGATTTCAGGATGGTAAATAAACTTCCGACCCGCCGCGCTCGTCGACAACGCGCCCCGCTTCACTAACCGGCGAAGCAACGTTTTAATGGTCGATTCCGTCCAGGCCCGCTTCTCTTGCACCGCTTTAATAATGTCATTGCTACCAAGATCGCCCATCGTCCAAATCACCCGCATGACTTCCCACTCAGCGGGAGTCATTTCCGTTGCGGTCACTGTCAAATGAATCGCCTTCTTTCGTTTACATTTGTAATTGTACTTAAACTTTAGATCTTTCGTTTACATTTGTCAACTAGAATTTACCCCAATTTTCGGCTAAAAAAACGTGCACTGGTTATCCAGCGCACGTCGTGGGGCATTAACGATTATTTAATTTATTTCGGGGACAAATCAATTACCTGGCAAGACCAACATTTTCCATGCTGAATTGCCATAACTCGTCTTGAATATCCTTCTGATATGACAGTTTTGATGACGGAATTGGGTTGGTGCTACGACGGTCATAGTACTTCGCTGAAGTGTTGGCAAACTTGGCGTTTAGCATCAGATCCGTCAACATGTCACCTGATGCTTCGGCGGTAGCCCTAAGGTCTTTGAAGTGATCCAACATTTCAGGTGTAAACCGCGACTTGTCCTTAGCCAACCCCGTCTCAATCATGAGTCCAGGGTTGACAACGTTGACCGTCATTCGGGAATGATTCACTTTTAATTGCTGAGCTAATTTGTAAGTAAACAAGATTATACAAAGCTTGGAGTACGAATAACTCCGCCGATCAACCAGTTCATCTTTACCGCTAGTTGCTAATTGCTCAACACCTGGCCAAGTGAGATCCTTCGGCGCGTCGTGGCGGTCACTACTAACGTTGATGATTCGAGCGTCTGGGGTCATCATCGGCATCAGCAAATGGGTCAACAAGAAATGGCCAAGATAGTTGGTTTCTAAGATGTTATTAAACCCATCCTCTGTTTGATAAACGGTTGTTCCGGCGACTCCGGCATTACAAATCAAGCCCGCTAACTGAACATCAAGTCGGCGAACGTCATCGACAAAAGCCCGAACCTTCACTAACGAAGCCGTATCAAGCGGCAAGCATACTAGATCAACTTCAGGAACAAATTGAACAATTCTTTGCCGCGCCGCCTCTGCCTTCTCTACGTTCCGACACGCCATGATGATTTGATAATCGTTCGTTGTCTGAGCGATTTGTTTTGTTGCCTCATATCCCAGACCCGAGTTAGCACCGGTAATGACAATTGCTTTTTGCATTCACTCTTGCCTCCGTATCCTGAGCGTTTTTATTTTAGGACTAACTCACCACAGTGAGTATGTTTTTCATTTAAACTAGGCTCTCTGATCTTGCGTTTCCAAAATACAAGTTACAAACTCATTATCCATGCTATTAAAACCTCGCAACGTTCAAATACCACTAACCGATGAGCCCTCTTTCAACCACTCGATCGTCTAAAAACCAATAATCATGGTAGTCACCCAACAAAGCCGTAAAGGGCACCACCTCAATACCGTTGTCTGCCATGTACTTCATCAAAAAATTGCGAATAATCCAATTATCTTCTATTCTTCTGGGATGCATAGCAATCGACTGAGCAATCACGTCTGGGGTGGTATTCAATACCAGCGCTAGATCATCCAGACTTAAGCCGCTCCGGGCAATATTTTCCTTGAATTCTTGTTTTGTAGCTTCAATTTGAGCGATTGTTAAAGACATAATGGCCTCCCTGTGGTAAACTTATACTTGTAATTACAAGTATGAAGAATATCCTACTTTAAAAGCTTTGTCAACTAGATGACTTGTAAATTTTAAAATAGACACAAACTTTAAAACAATGGACTGGAGGCGCCTTAAATGGACCTTGGAAACGACAATGAATTAGTGGAGACCATCTTTCAGGTCACCCGTGGTGAGCAACATTTTATTCAAAAAAGGCTCAAGCAACACCATCTTAATATGCGCCAGGCCCAGACGCTCAATTTTATTTCACACCATCCTGGCGCCATCCAAAAAGAGCTTTCTCGGTATCTGGGGAAGCCTGAGGCCACCACGGCCAACATCATCAAGGCCCTTGAAGCCCGCGATCTAATTAGTCGCCAGATCACCAAAGATAATGAACGCCAAAAACAGCTCTTCTTGGCGCCTGAGGGACAGGTTTTAGTTCAGTCTGTGCGCCAAATTTTCATTGATTTAGAGGAACGCGTGAGTATCCCGGTCACTTCAGAGGAAAAGCAAGTGTTACTCTCCTTATTGACGCGGATTCAGACAACAGCAGATTTTGAGCCTTGATCATAGCGATTGTTTAATCAATAAAGGGACTTCTATCCAATGACTTATATAAGTCGATGGATAGAAGTCCCTTTTTAATTGGTCGCAAATATTACGCCGGTTGTTGCGCCATAATTGCTGGCAATACAACCGTATCAATCATCTCTGCCACAAACCGGTCGTCCAGCCCGTCTTGCGTCATCATCACTTGATGCATCAACAAGTTAAACGGTAATAGTTTGACATATTCAGTGGTCGACCGCTGAATTTCACCAGTTACTTGAGCCTGGGCAAAAATTCGATCCATGATTCTAATGTTTTGTTTTTGCATGTCAGCCATAAATGTCATCACGTCTGCCGACCCTTTTCCCAGCTCAATTAGAAAGGCCTTAATATATTCCGGGGACCCATTAAAATGGCTAATTGTCGCAATCAAGTTCTCGCGTAACGTGTGACCAGAATAGTCAACTGACTCATAGTAATCATCGGATTCATTATTCATATACTCTTCGGCCGCAACTACCATTGAGAACGGACTGTTCCAACGACGGTATAGGACCGGTCGACCAGTATGAGCCATTTTAGCTACCCGACTAAACGTGATGGCTGGATAGCCCTCCGTTTTCAGTAATTCATGAGTGGCCGAGTAAATATCATGAAGTAGTTCTTGATTTGTTTTCCTAGGCGCGCGGTTTGTCATCTGATCACCTCAAAAATTATTATATGACGGTCCGTGGATTTTAGATACAATTTTTTATTTTTAGATACACGTTGACTTTATAAATTGAGCGCGTATAGTACTGTTTGTTGTTTTAATTACATTTTGTATCTATAAAGAAAGAAGGACATTTCTTGAACCTTAATAAAACTAAACTTGATCCCATTCCCCGTCCCCTCATCATTATTGGCTGGGTACTTGTTCTGGGAGCTTTTGCACCCATGCTTGATTCAACCATGGTCAATATCGCGGTTAATCAACTGAGTCATGAATTTAATACCAACCTGAGCCAAGTGCAATGGGTGGTCACTAACTTCATACTAGCAATGGGAGCCGCTGTCCCATTCTCGGGTTGGTTCACCGACCATTTCGCCGCTAATAAGGTCTACCGAAACGCCGAAATTGCCTTTGCGGTTACCTCATTGGCCGCTGGTGTTTCGCCCAATATTAACTTCCTCATTATCGCCCGAATTTTTCAAGGGTTTGCTGCGGGCTTAATTTTACCGCTCCTATTCACCATGTTAGTTGATTCGGTTGGGCCCGATAAAATGGGCCGGATCATGGCCATTGTCGGCGTCCCACTGACCATTGGCCCCATGGTAGGACCAATTATTGGCGGTCTGCTCGTTCAATACCTCTCTTGGCGCTGGATTTTCTACATCAACTTACCAATCGCCATTCTTTCCATTATTCTTCTCATTCAGTTTGTCCCACCCGTTGAACCTAAAAATCCTACCAAGCGGCTTGACTGGATTGGTACGATCCTACTGGTCATTAGTTCAAGCAGCATCGTCTACGGCATTGTTCTCGCCGGCAACCATGGGAATTTTACCAATCGTACCACGCTACTCAGCTTAACAGTGGGTCTGATTAGCATTATCGGCTACCTTCTCTTCGCTTATCGCCGCGGCCCGTTGGCAGTGCTGCCCTTGACACTGTTCACCCACCGTAATTTCTCCGCCACGATGGTCGCCACCTTTCTTGCTGGTTTTGTCACCAGTGGCCCCATGCTCATCTTGCCGCTGTTTTTTCAAGACGTGCGGGGAGAGTCCGTCGTGATGGCCGCAATTTCTCTTGTTCCCCAAAGCCTGGGTATGCTGTTTTCCCGTGGCCTCGTCGGTCGATTGATTGATTCAATTGGAGGCCGATTCGTGGCCGTTGGTGGCGTCATCATCACAACCCTCAGTACGACCCCGTTTATTTTCTATGACCATTCAAGTCCTTACTGGCTGATTGCGGTGACGATGTTTATTCGTGGCGTTGGCGGTGCAGCTGTTAAATCCGCAACGCAGGCAGACGCTTTTGTCGGCATCGACAGAAAAGACTCAGCCGCCGCGTCAGTCGCTTCAAACTTATTTCAACAATTGGGCAGCGGATTCAGTTCCGCGATTCTAGCAACTGTCATCAGTGCTTACGTGTCAAGCCACACTATGACGTCGACGGCTCAACTCGTTGGCGCTTATCAGACAGGTTTCTTGTGGGCCACTGGTTTAACATTGCTCATTATTATTCCGTCCCTGTTTATGACTAGTCGGATTCACCGCCAGTCTACTACAGCCACTACTAACTAACCATTTGCGATTTATTTCAACACAAAAGGCCCTGCTCCTTGGATAATGCCAATCCGTTGAGCAGGGCTTTATGGTCTTCAAAACTAGTGACGTTTTATGTTGTAAAATGTAATCCAATCGCTTAGACAGATTTCTTCTTTCGCTGATTATCCGCCCAGTAAATCAATTCACCAACTATGGCAAACGCCACCCCAATCGCATAGGTCTGAGAATTGAACTGAAATATGAGGTAAGCTAGCAGCGCCAGTGAAACTAGCGGAATTGCTGGCCCACCCCATAGCCGGACCCCACGGGGTAATGTTTGATCAGGCTGTAATTTTAGTAGGGACAACGCTGTGGCAATGTATTGCACAAACGAACTTAACACGATGAGGTTAACTAAGAAGAGGTAACTGCCGCTTAAGACCAGTAAAATCGCCAGGCCCATGGTAGATAACAACGCAATAATCGGAGCCCCAAAGCGGTTTTGACGACCGAATTCACGTGGCAGCAATTTCTTCTCTGTCGCTAACGATGCCAGCTCCACTGGTGTATCGAATGATACGGCAATCGCAACTCCCAAGGTCGACACTAACATTCCGGCCAATATGAGGCCTCGCCCTGCAGACCCTAAAACGTGCATAAACGCTGCGGCTACTGGTAGCTTCTCAATCATCACAGTGGAACCCAACAGCATGATTGTTAAAAACTGCGTCAACATATAGAGCAAGGTCACCACGATCATGACCACAACAAGGGCACGCGGCAGCGTCTTTTCTGCGTTTTTCATTTGCTTAGCCGCAATCGGCAAAAATGAAAAACCAGTGAACATGTAAAATGCCGTTGTGAAGGCGTTTATCGGATGATGGCCGGCGCCTCCGGTTGTTACTGGGTGACCACTGTGAAGGCCTAAATAAATCCCGCCCCCAACAATGAATAGCAAAATAAGACCAACTTTGACTGTGCTGGATAAGTTATCAATCACTTTCATCGTTCCAGGTCCGAAAAAGTTTAAAAGCGTAATGCCGCCAAGAATAAGCAACGCAATTCCAACGTAGACCGATCGATGCTGTGCTGCTGGCCAGAACCCACTTAGCGTCGTCAGGAAAGCCGCGGTTTCCGTACTAATCGTGATCACGCCAAGAAACCAGCTAAACCAGCCAATTTGAAACCCGGCATGAGGACCAAAGGCCTGATTGGCGTACACCCACGCACCACCGTCTTCATCGATCTTAGAAGCCATGGCTGCATAGTTCATCGCAATCACTAGGGTTGCCAAACCAGCTGAACCGATGGTTGCCAAGCTTGCCCAACCCGCGGCCTTGAACAAGGTCCCCGGTAAGAGAAAAATTCCCGAGCCAATAATCCCGTTAATTCCTAGCAATAAGACACTATTAAATGATAAGGCTGCCTTGGTTTTATCCATTCGCTACCACCTCACAACATCGTTTTTCTTACATTATAATGGATTGACTCGAGACGTCACTGATAAGGACTCGCTTGAGCGATGGCTGGTAGCGCTTTTTCAGAAAAAAACCGATTTTTTTACTATTTTCTGAAAATAATCCTTACGCTCCGCCAATTTTTCTGGTAGTGTTAATAGTTGCTGTGAGTGACAAACTTTTGTCATTGGTTCCGTATAGGCGTTTTGACGCTGACTCTACCTGCCAAAATTCTGAACTCACACCAAGGAGTTACACTCGTGCCAAAAAACTTTAAAGAAGAAATCTTTTTCAGTCTCATCATGGCCGGTCTCATGGTTTTCGTCATGGCCGGTTACAACGTCGCATTAAGTGACGGCTTCTCTGCAGGTTACGTGCTTGAAGTCCTCAAAGGCTACCCCCTTGCACTCGTCATTGCGTTAATTCTTGACCTTGGCGTTGTTGGCCCAACTGCCAAGAAGATTTTCTTCAACCATATTTTCAAACCTAAAATGGAACAAACACCCGCTATTATCGGGATCTGGATCTCCGTTTTAATGGTTGCTGGAATGGTGACCCTGATGTCAGCATTCGGCATGATCGTGACCGCCAACTTTGGTGGCAACATTGTCTTAACTTACCTACACACTTGGATCTTCAACTTGTTCATGGCCTTGCCTTTACAGTTGTTGATTGTTGGCCCCATCGCCCGAGCTGCTCTGAGTGCTTTTCAGAGTCGTGGAAATGGCGTAGAAGCTGAATAAACTGGTTAATAAAAAATCGTCGCAAATTGTGAGGCCTACCCCTAAAGTTAAAGTGAAATCACTTTAACTTTAGGGGTAGGCCTCATTGCGACGATTTTTTATTTGGGTATTTTGGTGACCATCAGAATATGAACAAACGGTTCTGAGCGCTACCCTCAAAAAATTTCATAAAATATTGGCAATTAGTATTTCCGTGCCAGCTTAAACCCCGAGTCAATGTTTTCAAATCCAACTTTAGGATAATACCCCTTAGCTGTCGGTGCTGCAGTTAACACAAGTGATATATTGGGACCCAGATCGCTATGAATTTTTTGAATTAATTGTTGACCAATACCTTGCTTCTGATAGTCTTTTTTTATGGCTAAATCTGATAGGTAGCAACAATACGCCTGATCACTAAACCCTCTGGCCACACCAACTAACGTTTCTCCATCCCAGGCTGTATACAATAAATTTGCATTATTAATCATTCTCGAAACTCTTAGTTTATCATTTGTTGGCCGTTGAATTCCAGAATCTTCAAATAACTCAATGAGTTGTTGCGAACTGATTTTAACCGTTGCAGAATAATTAATCATGCCTAACCCTCCCGATGAATCCGAAACATATTATCAACTGGTTCATATCCCACTTTGGAGTAAAATCCAATCGCGCTGGGATCCGCTCGTAAGTTTATAGCAACTCGACAACCTAAATAATTCTCGATACTTTGTAGAATGAGTTTCCCCATTCCCCTGCCGCGATACGCCGATAGAACCACAATCTCACTTAAATAACAACTATACTCAAAATCTGTTAAACAACGGGCCATTCCAATTAATCGTTCATTTTCTCTCAAGGTTACAATCAAAGGTGTGTGATCAACCATCGTTTGTAACCTTGTTAAATCGTCGGTCAACTTTTCCGTAGCAAAATCAGCGGTTTTGTATAAAGTCAATAATTCTTCCAATTGCAGGCCTTGATTAAATTCAATTTTAATCACATTCCGTCAATCCTCTCAAAAATACCGACCGTACGTTCCAGGCCACTTTTTTATATCTTGGGCAGACTAAAAGATAGATTAAATACGTTTCTCCTCACACCCCAAGCATCCCATCACGTATACAATCTTTACCGTACCGGTAGTGTTCATAGTTATTTTACTTCATCGCTATTCCACAACTGTTTAGCAGCCGGAATATTAGCAAGACCGGTTAAATTACTAGGAATAACGATCGTGTTACTATCACTCTCAGCTAAGGATCCAAAGGCTTTCAGACCCAGATACTGTAACATTTTATCGTCAAGTGCACTGTCTTGGACGGCCTGGTTTACGACCGAAATTCGTTTAGCATCAGCATTAGCTAACAGATTAATCTGGTCGGCTTGAGCCTGAGCCGCAATCCGAACTTGTTCAGCTTGAGCCTGCGCGTTGATGGTCACTTGTTGTGCTTGTCCTTGAGCCTCCTGGATTGTCTTTTCTTTAAAACCTTGGGCCTCCGTGATCATGGCTTCCTTGTTTCGGTTAGCGGTAATTAATTTATCCATTGATGCTTGAACTTCAGTGCTTGGGGTAATTTCACCAATGTTAATCCGATCAACCGAGACACCATAACTGCTAGCAACGTCTTTAATTTCAGTAAACAAACTAGCGTTAATCTTGGTTGTCCCATTTAAAACGTCGTTGAGTTCCATATTTCCAATAATACCGCGAAGACTAGATTGACAGTCTAAAATGACGCTTTCTTCGGAGTTTTCGTTTTTGTACACGTAAGATTCTACGTCATTAACGTGATATTTCAGCGAAACCTCTACTTGAATCGTGGCGTTTTCCTTGGTAATCACATCAAACGGATCCATTTGAAGCGGCCGCTGACGCAGTGAAACGGTTTGACGAACAGCATATATGATTGGAACGACAAGATGAAGCCCTGGTTGTAACGTTTTAACGTAGTTCCCAAAGCGTTCAAGGACCTTCACGTCACCAGAATGGACAATTTTGATACTGGCAATCAATAGTAAAATAATTAATACAACAATGACTAAGGTAATGAAAAAGGCTAACATGATTGAATCGACTCCTTTAAAGTTTGAAATTTAAAGCTTGAGTAATATCAGCTGGTGGTTCAATGACAACCGCATAGACGGTACCTTGATTGACCGCAATAATTTTGGCATATTGTGGTGTCGTTATTTGCCAAGGATTTTTAATGTTGTAAGCGTAGGGATTACCATCAATTAACGCAACGCCTGTCAGTTGATCAGGAATTGGAAAATAACGGTTGATTAGCTGGTCGTCAAGCGGTTGGTTAACCGTACTAACCTTGGCAAGCTGTTGAATGATGAGTTGATCATGATCCAGACTTAAACTCAATTCGGTATTCGGTTGCCAGTCAAGCGCTTTAAGTAGTGCTTTAGGAATCCGAATACCATACGAGTTGCCCCAAGCGGTTAATTTAGTGGTAGCCATGATTTGATATTCACCTCCCTTTTAAAAAAGTATATACACTGTATATACTTTTGGCAAGCTATCTTTTTATGGGAACCTATCATCCTGTAATTCATCTCTAAAAACAGTAAGGCTAGCCTTTCATTCAAAAATTGGGGCGGAAAATAACTGACATGACTTTTCAGCCAATCTTTTCCCGTCGCTTAAACTCAGCCGACAATCCTGCCACCGCCTCTTCCCGGGCAATCTCGCCAGCGTTCGCTCGTGCCATTAACTGCACGTCCTTGTCGTGCAGATGGTAGCGGCTGTAGGGTATCAATGCAATGAGTGTCCCAACCACCGGAACGAGGGTTGCCGTGATCCAAAGGCCATTTAAAGCCGGCAATGTTTGAACAATGTGGTCGCGAGCCAGTTCCGAAAAGCTACCAGCCTGAGTCGTTTGCCACGGAAAAAGACTTAGGACGAGCAGGGCCAGTGGTTGGGCCAATGTGATAAATTTAGCTGCGAAGGATTGAATCGCAAAAGCAATCCCACGAATGTCTTTTTTAGTCACAAAGTGCCCGTATTCCACAATATCCGGTGTGAACGTCAGGTTCAGGGTCAAAACAATCCCTTGAGGAATCGACCTGAGTCCCAGTAATACGAGGTACAATACCGCGCTGTGCCAGCCACCCAGATAGACCACCACTCCTAACACCATGAACGCCACGTTTGACCAATAATACAGTTTAAACTTATCAACGTGCTTCAGAATTGTCCCCATTAACACCGACATTAATCCAATTGGTACCGACGAAACAATTAATGCAATCGACGAAAACAACGCGCTGCCAAATAAGAAATAGGACACAAATAGATCCAATGGCGCATTTGTCAGAGAGACCCCGGCCGCAATATAGCCTAAATAAAAGCGCGACAAATATTTATTCTTTCGTACTGAATCGCCAATTTGTTTCAATCCATACCTTTGATTTTCGCCCTTAGGATGAACCCGTTCCTGAGCTGAAAAGGCAATGGGAATCATCGTTAATGCGGCCAAAAGGGCAACCACTATTGCGGTGTTTCCAAACGAGAACCCCACCCTTTCGCTGACCAAAATTGGCGTCAACATCCCAGTGATAAAAGCTCCAATGAGCGCAAATAGCCGGGCTAATGACAGAATTGAATTGCGCTCGTTTAAATTCGTCGTCATCATCGTAACCAAATTATAAATGGGCACGTCACTTACTGTATAGGCACTATCCCACAAAACATAGGTGACAATGAACCAAATCAACTTACCCGTGGGCGTTAAGCCATCGGGGATCTGATACACAACCACGGTCATTACGGGCAGTAGGACTAGGGTTAGTCGAATCCACGGAATGCTGCGATGGCCACTTTTAAACTTAATTTTATCAAAAACGACGCCGAAAAAAGTGTCATTGACGATGTCCCAGAGTTTCACTGCAAACATGCTCAGCGCGATGTGTTCAAGCGGAATACCGTTAAGCATCAGGTAAGTCGCAATAAAATTTGTCAGGATCGTTTGAACCATCGCCTGACCGGTGAAGTAGCTCCAGAAACTAAACCGTTCTGGAGAGCTTGTCTGGGTGGTTAGTTGGTGCTGTGGTTGTTCCATAACGCCTTCCCCCTTTAATTAGTGCCGTTGCAGCGAATGGTTGGCAAGCCACACTAATGATGTGACTTGCCACTTTTTAAGCGACCCACTTGATTGTTGAGCGAGTCGAATCAACGGTGTATCCAAGACAATGGTTTCTAAGAATGCAGCTTCCGGTGATCCTGGTTGGTTACCAGCTTGGGATTGCATTTGGCTTAAAATCATCTCAGTGACCTTCTTGACGATAGTTGAAAAACGGCTCAACTCCCGTGGCGTATTCATCTGCGTCAATTGACCAGCTTGAAGCTCTGGCAACGGTGCTGGCTTTAGCCCACTCAATGATTCGAAGTCGCCAACTGTCGGCTGACCATTGGGCTGCCGATACCACACTGGAATCGAGGCTTTCTCTAACGGCGAACCCGCAACTTGGACGTCAAAGGTTGCAATCTTATTCCGGCTACTAGTCCCCAAAAAAATCTGATAACCACCAGGCGCAACTTGCCATGCTTGACGGTCATCCTGCCAGCGTTCAAATGCATGCTTTTCAATTGGTAATTTGACCGTTTGTCGTTCACCCGGTGCTAACCACACCTTTCTAAACTTCTGCAAGGCCTTTTCTGGTATCAACTGGTCTTGGTCAGTGGCGCTCACATATAGCTGTAACACGGTTGCTCCCGCTACGTTACCCGTATTTTCAACTGTCAAGGTCAAGGTTAAACCGGCCTCATCAGCGCCCAGTACGTGTCGATTGAGTTGTGGCTCACCGTAGTTAAACGTCGTGTAGCTTAATCCGTAGCCGAACGGGAAGGCCACCGCCAGATTCGCCTTATCATAGTACCGATACCCGACGTAAAGACTTTCGGCATACGGCACCGACCGCAGGTTCTGACCATACAGCGCACTGCTGGGGACGTCCGCATACGAAACGGGATAGGATTCTGCCAAATGCCCGCTTGGAGAAATCTCGCCCAATAACAGGTTAGCCGCTGCTGCGCCGACCCGCTCACCCCCCAAATACAAGGCCATTAAGCCGGCAACCTCGGACCGCCAAGGCAGCTCGACTGGCGCGCCTGCCACGAGTAAAACCACAACGTTTTGATTAACGGCAGTCAACGCCGATACCACTTCATTTTGATTGTCAGGTAACCGCATATGCTGCCGGTCAAACCCTTCAGACTCAGCCTCATTGGGTAAGCCAACAACCACCACAACCTGCGACGCCTTCTGGGCAGCTTGAGCGGCTTCGGCCACTAGGCTGGCGTCACCTTTGCCTGTGAGCGAATAGCCGGCAACGTAATCCACTGTAGCCCCAGCTCGTCGTAACCCCTTCTCGATTGACACGACCTCAGGGGCGTTAATGTGCGAGGACCCCGCACCTTGAAACCGCGTATGCCGCGCCATCTCACCGACCAATAAAACGTCTTGATGTTGATCTAGAGGTAAAACCTGATCACGGTTAATCATTAAAACGGCGGACTCTTCTTCAATTTTCTGTGATAAGGCTGCATGACTGCTCAACAATTTTTCCCGATTGCTGATACCTTTGGGCCGTTGAGTCGTGGCAATAGCGGTCACTTTGTCCGCAGCACGATCCAATGCTGCCGGTTTTAAAGCGCCTGACGCTAATCCCTTTTTGAGATTTCCCATGAAAAAGTGTTGATTACCGGGCATTTCTAAATCGGTGCCCGCATTGACACTTTCAACCGGGTTATTCAGGGCGCCCCAGTCTGTCACGATGGCGCCTTGAAAACCCCATTGATCCCGTAACACAGTGGTTTGTAGATAAGTATTTTCACTCATGTAGGTCCCGTTGACCTTGTTGTAAGCATTCATTACTGTTTCGGGTTGTGCCGTCATGACTGCAATCCGAAAGGCTTCCAAATAAAGCTCGTGGAGCGCGGTTTGGTCGATCAACGAGTCCGATAATAACCGATCCGTTTCTTGATTATTGCCTGCAAAATGTTTCAAGCTGGCGCCAGTGCCGGTACTCTGCAACCCAGAAATCCACGCAGCCGCTAGTTGACCTGCTAACTGTGGGTCTTCACTAAAATACTCAAAGTTACGGCCGCCCAACGGATTGCGTTTGATATTAACCCCAGGTCCGAGCACAACATCCACGCCTAAACTACGCGCTTCACCACCAATGGCTTCACCCATTTGCCGCAGTAACCCTAAATCCCAGCTATTCGCTGAAGCACTAGCCGTCGGAAAAGCCGTCGCTTCAACGCTTTCGTTAATCCCCAAATGATCGCTTTCCGTCGCCTGATAGCGTAGGCCATGAGGGCCATCACTCATCCGAATTGCCGGAATCCCCACGTCTGCAATTGACTCAGACTGCCAAAAATCATGACCTGAAACGAGTCGTAGCTTTTGTGCTTCGGTTAAGTTTCGTTTTTCTTGGTCTATCCCCATAGTTAGCCTCCTAGAATGTTTAAAACCCATTACGGCAACGATATTACGGACCTATGATAGCACCTGAAAAGGTTTTCTTTGGCTATGATGTCTTGCCTTTGTCGAACATTGCTTAACCCAACAAAAAGAGGCCCCTTTTGGAGCCTCTAATTATAGGGATTAATCATCAAGGATTAACCGGCTATTATTAGCGTTTAATTTAATCTTAGTATTTTTCAAGTTATCGACTCACCCTCATCAAAAAACGGTAACAACTTTTTGACATTTTAATGGGTATGACGACGCTTTTTCGTTAATCCTAATAAACCTAACATTCCCAGTAAGCTAACCCCAACTGCGGTCCAGCTTTGAGACAACTGATCACCAGTCTGTGGTAATTTAGCCGCAGCGTCACCGTTGGTAGCAGTCTTTGAACTGTCAGTTGTCTGGTGGTTGGCCGTCTTGGTCGCAGAACCAACGTGCTTGGTCGATGTAACTGTTGGCGCCTGATGTTGCTTTTTCTTCGATTCCTGAACTAACTTCTTTTCAGAAACCGTTGGCTCATTTTCTTCAGGATGCGTGGGATTACCAGGTTCGTTACCGGGTGTCTGAGGCTGTGTATCCGTCGGCGTCTGAGGCTGTGTCGGCGTGGGTGTCCCTGTCGGTGTTGGCGTGGTTGTTCCTGTCGGTGTTGGCGTGGTTGTTCCTGTCGGTGTCGTTGGTGTTGTTGGGATCGGATTCCCCGAAACTTGGTGGTAAACAAATGTCACCGTCATCTGGTTGCCATCATAAGTGCCCTTCACACTAGTTGGTGCCGATGGAACGTACCCAGGAATCGTGACTGCTGTTACCTCGAAAGGCTGACCAATTTTACCCGTAGTAGTACTCTCAGGGTAGATTGGGTTACCTTTTTCATCAACGTACCGAACGATTAACTCCGTTGTGTCGGTCTCGCCGACTTGTCCATGCTGCTGATAAGCAACAGTCAATGTCTGATTGGCCGGATCGTTGGTCGTGTTAGTTAATGTCCATCCTGCCCGGGCTTGAGCACTATAATTTTCAACTTTTGGCGTTTCAACATTGATGTTTGGGTTATCTGGTGTCCATGTGTAGCTATTCGTTGCCGAGTCATACGTCCCAGTCCAATTAACCGGGATCACGGCGTCTGCAGGCGTTGCGGTCCCGGCGCCTTCATAGTGCACCGTATAGTTAGTCGCCACCTTGATCGTCGTTTCCGTGTAACTTCCTTTTTCAGTGGTTAGAGTTGGTGCAACCGGAACATTGACAGAAAATGAAAGGCCACCAATGCTTTGGAGCGGCCAATTATTGTCAACTTTACCGTCAGCTCTAAACCCGTCATAGAACGTATAATCCGTTTCACTAATTCCCTTTTGCAAAACCCACACCTGACCATCAGGATTATTAGCATCAAACGTGTGCAGTGCTGTGTCCTGGTAAACGACCGTATTATCCCGTGAAACTGCAGAGATAGCCTTCCCTCTAACGAGCGTGGCATAATCGTTGTCAACACTGATTCCCTGGTTGCCATCAAGATCACCAAAGCCAACAACTGCATCGATCTTAGCAGCCTCACCCGTATCAGCGTAAATGTATTTTACCTGTGCGGAAATACTCTTAGTATTATATGGCTGAAAGCCGATACTGTCGGTGTGAACATTCAAATGAGTATCGGTTGCGCCATCAAGCGGCACAAAACCAGAGATTGTTTCAACCACACTGATCATCCGACCCGTTGCTGGGTCGACAAACGCATTATTATACGTCCAAGTTGGATTTGTATCACCACTTAAAGTAATTTGGTAACCATCCTTAATTGACTGACCATCCTTATCAGTTACCGTATTACCCGCTTTTAAAGTCACTTGAGCAGCCTTTTTGGCCTCATCCGACGCAGCAGTCGTTTCTTCTTGGGTAACTTTTGTTGCGTCGGTCACATCCGTTTTATGACCTTTTCCGGCTAATAATTTAACCAAAGCTTCCTTAGTCCATCCGGAATTGACCGGATTAATGGTGACCTCATTTTTGTCATATTTTTCCTTATCACTCGCATACGTGCTGTTATTCGCCTTTTGCTTATCAGTTGCTTGGTTTAACGCCTGAGTTTGGCTTTCGTAGTCAGCCTTCACTTGATCTGCCGTTGTCGCTAATTTATCCGGCGTTGTAGTAATCGTTTTTGATGGATTTTGAGTGACCGCCACCCCGGTCGATTTTGCTGTATCAACAGCACTTTGTAAATCCGAAGCTGAGGTCGCCAGTTTTTGGGTATTAGTGTTATCGACACTGGGTGCAGTTGCTGGATTAGTAGGAGACTGCGAATCTGTTGACTGTTTGTTAGCCGCCGCTTTAGCTGCGACTGTTTCAGTCGCTGGGTCAGTTGTTGCGGCATCAGCCGTCACGCTAGTCCCAAAAAGAGCCCCCGCACCTAGAACTAAACTCGTCATGGTCGCAAAAACCCAATGGCTGCCTGCTTTATAGGCCTTATAATGCCTTTTTGAGTTCATTTGACCAACTCGTTGCCAGTTATTTTTTCCTAACATCTTAAATTCCTCCCATTTCAAAAGCCATCACTCAAATTTCAAAAAAGGTTCAGTTCGGTTATTGACTTCATCGAGTAATGACTTCAACAAATGCCCTCAACGAATCATCTATCAATCGTTTAGACTCATAATATTATGCCATAATAATGACACACTTTTCGAAAAATGTATAGTGTTCTAATTTATTTTTGATCA
The DNA here is from genome assembly GCF_001433995.1 of Secundilactobacillus kimchicus JCM 15530. Lineage (GTDB taxonomy): Bacteria > Bacillota > Bacilli > Lactobacillales > Lactobacillaceae > Secundilactobacillus > Secundilactobacillus kimchicus. Next base: position 210,836 of record NZ_AZCX01000002.1, on the reverse strand, counting down.
GTTTACTAGCCGTTTTTAACACCTCTTCCAACTTTAAAATTGGGGACTGAAACACTAATTTGCAACAATTATAGCTGACTCTTTCTTCTTAACTAGAGGTCCAGAAATAATCCAAAAACAGGATTTCTTCACTTATCAGACGAATAACCATCTAAGTTGCCAGTTATCCAGGTTCAAGTACTTATTAACCAACCTAAAAAAAGCACCGCCAACTGGCGATGCTCCGCAATAATTATTGATAAAGTCGGTTCTGAGTGACCTTATACAGCCACCAGCCAATCGCACACGTGACCACATCCGCAGCCGCTTGGGCGAAAATCACACCGGTGTACGCCCACCAGTGCGCCATCAAGAACACGGCAAGGGCGAAAACAACCCCTTGACGAGAAATAGCCAGAACCAGCGCTCCGATAGCCTGTCCAGTGGACTGAAAGACGGTTGTAAAAACTAGAATGGCACCAACCGCGGGCGTTGTCATGAGTAGGGCTCGTAACATCTCACTGCCCATGGCCACAATTTTGGGGTCGGCCATAAAGGCCGACACTAGTGGCCGGGCAATGACAATCAAAATGACCGCTACCACTAAAGCGTAGCCGAGCTCCACTTTGAAATCAAACCGTAAAATCTCCCGCAACCGTTTGTGAGCCTTGGCACCAAAATTATAGCCAATCAGTGGCTGAGCACCAAAGGCGAACCCGACCATAACCAGCATCACGACCGAGTAGATCTTCTGAGCAATTCCCATGGCGGCCACCGCATTTGCGCCATAACCCGCCAACTGTTGGTTCAGAATCATCATCCCGAAACTTTGCATGAAGTTCGTCAGTGAAGCCGGAATGCCAATGACCAAAATTGCCAGTAGCGCACTTTTGGAAGCCTTGGCCACGCGAGGTGAAATGCTCAAATATTGGGATTGACGCTTCGTAAACCACAGCAGCATTCCGGTGTTTAAGGCGAATCCAATCACGTTCGCCAAACCCACACCGGCAGCGCCCCAATTGAACACGAACAGAAAAATTGGGTCCAGAATAATCGCCAAAACTGTCCCACAAATGGTGGCGACCATCGACTGTTTGGCCAAGCCCTCCGTCCGAATGATATTACCGGGCACGAGCGACACAATAATGAACACGGCCCCACCGACCAGCATCCGATAAAATCCCGCCGCATCGGCGCGAGTCGCCGCTGTTGCCCCAAGGAGCGTCAGAATCGGCTGCTCAAAAATCAGCATCAAGGCGGTGATCACCAAACTAATGATTACTGAGGCATAGAGGCAAAATGAGCTAAGCAGGCGAACCTGTGTGTGGTCACCCGTCCCCAGCAATCGCGAAATCAAGGCGCTCCCACCAAGCCCAAAAATATCACCAACTGCCAGCATAAATGTAAAAAGCGGCGCCCCCAAAGCAACCCCCGCCACTAAATTAGCGTCGCCCGTTTTGGCAACAAAAAAGGTGTCAGCCAGGTTGTAAACCATGCTACTAACCATCCCCAAAACAACTGGCAACGCCAGATGCATATACGCCTTAGGTACCGGCGCTTTACTAAACACGTCATCCATATGTCGATCCTCCATTCAGTTGTTGAATGATCGCTCACCAGGATGGCTTGGCACATCAACGTTGGTTTAGTATAGCATGATTGGAATTGGGGGCTCAAGCAGGGGTGGCGTCATGGAGGGGTCATGGGGTAAATTAACGGTTGTGCTATAATTTAGAATGTTTGGGATGCTAATTATTTGAAAAGGGGCTTCACTTTATGAAAACCAAATATCTCAGTTTAGGTCTCGGTATACTAGCTAGCCTAGCCACTGCCGCCATGTTACAATCAACACCGCCAGTCCCCGCGCAAGCAGCGTATCGTGTGGTTAAGACCAAAAAGTATAATAACCAGTATTATTTTCAGAAAACTTGGGGCAAGAGCGCCTCTATGTGGAATCGGAGTCATACACAAACAGTTGGAAATTTAAATAACTACCCGACCGTCACTTACAACCTGAAGAGTAGCGCAGTATTGCAAAATGGTCGTAAAAGAGCTGTCTACTACCACATTGGTGGCTTTGTAGGTAATGGCTATAAATACGGTTGGGTTTGGCGCGGCTATTTGAAACGTGGCGCCTTTGAAAGTGCCGCTAGCCTATATGAAAAAAACGGCGCTAAAGCACCTACCTCGTACGGCCGTTTAACTCGTCGTTATGACCTGTCGTCTTCCGCCACAAATCTAGAATCATATAAACGTTTTGCAAAGTTACCTAGTAAAGCTCAAATCAAAACAGTCGTGAATTTCATCAACAACACGGTTGTCGGCTATAAAGAAGCCTACTTTGCAAAAAACAACTATCGGATAATCAGCCGGCCACTCGTACTCCCCAAGACTGTTAACAAGGATTCAAAGGCAACTCGGGTGGGCTATCGAATCCCTATCGTTGTTGATAATAATAACAACTTAATTGGCACATTTAGAGCCTTCTACGATGCTGCAACATCGACTCCTGAGACTTCAAGTCGTCAAACATTAGTCGGTGGCATAGCTTACACATTCCCCGCATACTCGTTCATGCGCCGCGATTCTGGAGCAACACACGTATTTCCAATTAAAGGTAGCTCGTTGGCAGTCGTTTCAGACAACAATTCATTCTTTTATGCTAAAAAGAACGCTATTTCTAGTATTTCCAGCGACCTGAAAAAAGTCTTCAGCGGACAGCCTGCAAATCCCAAAACAGGCGATACTTACCGGAGTTTTAATTCTAACAATTCCTTTATCGTTTCAAAATATGACGGTAAGCAATGGAATCGAGACTATGGTGTCCAGTTCACCGACCTCAAGACAGATTGGGATGATGATGAAGGCAGTTCGTATGGCCAGTACCATTCAGGTCAGTATTCGATGACAGTTGTGAACTACCGGCCCACAAACTCAAGCAAGAGCGCAACCTCTTACGAAACAACAAAAATCCCCTTTGCCCTAACCTTTCCTAGCAAATCATTCGATCAGAATATGATTAAGAATATGACTGCTCCGGATTCAACGTTTACGTCATATTTGAAGCTAGCGAAGTAGGACTTTGGAACAGCAATACTCAGGTTTTGATAAACAAATTTAGGGGGTACCAGATAAGATAATTTTCTGGCACCACAAAAAGAAACAAAAAAGACAACCATCGCGAAATTTTGTTTTGGCTAATCGGCTTTACGCCGCCTTGCCATTAACTTAATTTCACTCTGGTTGTCTTATTTTTTAATCGGAATTATTCCCACTCAATCGTCGAAGGCGGCTTACTCGTCACATCGTACACAATGCGGTTAACGTGCTTCACTTCGTTAACGATGCGAGTGGAGATTTGGGCCAGAACTTCGTATGGAATGTGGGCGAAATCGGCGGTCATACCGTCGATTGAGGTGACGGCCCGGATGCCGACTGTGTAGTCGTAAGTTCGGCCGTCGCCCATGACACCGACAGAGCGAATACCTGGTAAGACGGTGAAGTATTGCCAGATATCGCGGTCGAGGCCGGCCTTTTTGATTTCGTCACGGAGGATAAAGTCACTGTCACGGACGATTTCAAGTTTTTCTTCGGTGATTTCACCAATAACCCGGATACCGAGACCTGGGCCTGGGAATGGCTGACGCCAAACAAGATCTGAAGGCATGCCCAACTTTTCACCGAGTTCCCGTGCCTCGTCCTTGAACAAGGACCGGAGTGGTTCGATGAGTTCGAAATGCATGTCTTCTGGTAAGCCACCCACGTTGTGGTGTGACTTGATGGTCTGGGCTGTGTCGGTTCCACTTTCAATCACATCGGTGTACAGCGTTCCCTGGGCTAAGAAATCAATCCCGTCGAGCTTTTGGGCCTCGTCGTTAAAGACTTGGATGAACTCGTTACCGATGATCTTCCGCTTTTTTTCAGGGTCGCTAACGCCGGCCAACTTATCCAAGAACCGCTTTTGGGCGTTAACTTGGATGATGTTCAACCCAAACTTGCCTTCCAAGCTCGCCATCACTTGTTCGGCCTCGCCCTTCCGTAGAAGGCCGTGGTCAACAAAGATTGACGTGAGTTGGTCACCAATGGCCTTGTGCAACAGCACGCCAACCACTGATGAGTCCACCCCACCGGAGAGGCCGAGCAATACTTTACGGTCGCCAACGGTTTCGCGAATGTGTTGAATTTGCAAGTCAATGAAGTCATCCATTGACCAGTTTGCTTCGGCGCCACAAACGTCAAAGGCGAAGTGGTGTAAAATCTCGTTTCCATAATCCGTGTTCCGAACTTCGGCGTGGAACTGAATGCCATAGAAGTTACGGTCGGTATCTTGCATGGCTGCGATCGGGCAATCAGGACTCGTTGCCACCGCTGTAAAGCCGGTCGGCACCTGGGTCACGAGGTCACCATGGCTCATCCATACATTTTGGGTTTTCGGCGTGCCTTTGAAGAGCGTCGCGTTTGGATCCGTCACTTCAATGGCTGCCCGGCCGTACTGACCGTTGTCCGAATCGACGCTACCGCCGTCCAACGTATAGGCCATCAGCTGCATCCCGTAGCAAATGCCCAATACGGGAATTCCAAGTTCAAAGATCTCAGGATCCACGCGCATTGCGTCTTCGTCATAGACGGAGTTGGGACCACCTGAGAAGATGATGCCCTTGGGATTGATGGCACGCACTTCGTCGGCCGTGATCTTGTGGGATAGTAATTCTGAGTAAATCCCGAAGTCCCGGATTCGACGGGTAATTAACTGGTTGTACTGACTACCGAAGTCCAGCACAATGATTTTATCAAAGGACGATAAGTCCACCTTGGTCAATCCATTCACCTCTTAATCTAGTCACTGGTAGCATCTTACATTATTAAACATTGTACAGATAAATTAAATTCCGGTCAATTATAATGAGAGACATTTAATTGTTCGGGTTTGACTTAGTATTTTCGTAGCAATAGCCGGTCGACAATATGGTGTTCGCCCTTATGAATGATCAGTTCGGCCCGGTTACGAGTTGGCAAAATATAATCGGCTAAGTTGGGCAGGTCAATACTCCGCCAGGTTCGTTTTGCAGCCTCTGTTGCCACCCGCGGATCCCCGACGGCGTATTTGTAGTAGTAGTTTGATGGGTCATCACGCGCTAGCTCTAATAAAGCGTGAAACCGTTCGAGAAACCACTTTTCAATTAACCCGGCATTAGCGTCAACGTAGATTGAAAAATCTGTAAAATCAGACACGTAAACCTGCTCCGTACTTGGTAGCTGCAACGTATTAATACCTTCCACAATCAAGACGTCTGGTTTAACCACCTGCTGGACTTCGGAAGCCACAATATCATAAACTCGGTGAGAATACACCGGAATCTCCAACAACGGCTTCCCCGACTTTACATCGTTCAAAAACTTGATGAGCGCCTTCATATTGTAGCTCTCTGGAAATCCCTTGCGATCCAGCAACCCGCGGTGTTTCAGTTCATCCGTTGAGTATAAGAAACCGTCCGTTGTCACGAGTTCCACGCGTTTCGTGGGAAAAAAGTGGTTCATCAACACCTCTAATAAGCGTGCGGTCGTACTCTTTCCCACGGCCACCGACCCGGCAATGCCAATGATGTAAGGGACGTGTCGCGGTTCGCGTTGCAAAAATCCCGCCCGCATGTTTTGGTGCTGATCAAACTGCCGAATCTCCAAGTCGAGCAAGTGGATCAACGGGATGTAAATGTCTTGAACATCTTGAAGTGAAATCTGGTCGTTAAAAGCTTGAACCTGCCGTAAACTCGACTGGGTCAAGGGCACCGACGCATCCTGATAAAAATCGCGCCACTGGGCCTTCGTATAAACATCGTAATTCATAAAATCTGCCATGCTGCGTCCGCCTCAAAACTTCGTCTTAACTCTCTCAATAATGGCTTTATTATACCCTAAACTGGCCAAAAAATACGGTACTATCAAAAACGAACCTGGTTATTATCCAGATTCGTTTTTTTGACTAATCAACCCGCTCGTACTCATCCGTTGGCACTGTGTCAAATAACGGCGATAATTCATCGGTCGCAATAACGGTGAGCTGATGCATAGCTCGCGAACAAATGGTGTAAAGCAGTTGCCGTTCACCCTCATCGTGATAGTTGGCTGCCGACGCGTCCCAAACAACGACTGCGTCGAACTCGAGCCCCTTCGCCAAGTAAGACGGTACGATAATAACGCCTGCTGCAAGCCGTTGATTTTCGGATTGAATCAACGTCACTGCAACCCCTCGTTTTTGTAAAATCTCATAAAGGTCGCGACATTGACTGAGAGTTTTACCAATGATAGCCGTCGTTTCCTTAGCCGCATTGTTAACCTCAACCTGATCAATCAAGCGGTCCACAGCCGCTGAGACAGTCTTAGGCACACTGATTTGCGGCAAATCCCCGTTTCGCGCAAAGGCGGTCACGGCTTCCCCGTTAATCAAAATATGGCGGGTAAAGTCCGTGATCTGTTGTGTGGACCGGTACGACTGTGTGAGCTGCACGACCCGGGTTTTTTCAGGGTCAAACATCGTACTAAGTTCCGACAATAGCGTCTTGCTATTTTCCTTTGTGAAAATGGCTTGGTTCAGATCACCAAGTAACGTGAAGCGTGCGCGTGGAAACGAAAACTTCAAAAAGGCGAGCTGGAACGGCGTGTAATCTTGAATTTCATCAATGAACACGTAGCGCATATCCCGTTCACCGTGCTTGCCCGCGATTTGATCATAAAGGTACAGGTATGGAGTGACGTTACTCAACGTCATCGTCCCCGCCTTCATATCAGCGACTGCTTGATCCACGCTAGCTTGCCAGTCGGCCGGCGAAATTCCGGCTTGTTGCAAGTCCACAATCAACGGCATTGCCTTTAACATGTGAATGAACTGAGAATTAATACTTAAGAACCGGTTTCGAACAACCGCTTGGCGAATTGGTTGGAACGCACGAATCACAATCTTTCGAGCTAAGAATTGAAATTCCTTTTCCTCGGAATCAAACTCTCGTGGTTCATCTCCGAAAAGTCGGTCCATTTCTTCCTTACTTAAGGACTGAACTGCCTCTTCCACCCATTTCGTTCGCGTTTCAGAGCTCACCCGTCGATTCAATTGCTTGATCAACTGCTCCTTCGTACCATCAATGCGGTTCTTCAAATTGTAGTTATCGTTAAAACTGTAATAAATATCGTGAATTTTTTCCTTACTAAAGAAGGGCTTCCCACGGAAATTAATGTTTCGGAAAATCATATCTTCTTTTTCGAGGTGGTTCGTGTAAGCCGTCACGGCATTAAAGAACGTTAGGCTGCTCTTAAGCCGGTCAATGGCCTGCTGAGCCTGTGAATAATCCTCACTGAACCGCTGTGACAACGTTTCAATCTGAATTTTGGGTAACCGCCGGCCCGCATATTGATAATAGGTCATCTGGACCATGTTTTGTTCGCCCAATTCAGGCAACACCTGGTCAATATAGTCGTTAAACAACTGATTAGGTGAAAATAAAATCACTTGCCCAGCATTCAACCGTCCGCGGTACCGGTATAGAAGGTATGCAACCCGCTGTAAAACAGCCGCCGTTTTCCCGGAACCGGCCGCACCTTGAACGAACAGCAGATCGGACTTTGTATCCCGAATAATCTGGTTTTGTTCTTTTTGAATGGTGGTCACAATGCTTCTCATCTTCGTGTCGGACTGCTCACTTAACGCGTCCAACAACATTTGATCACCAACCGCCTCGTCTGTGTCAAAGACGGTCTTAATCTGGCCGTCTTCGATTTGAAACTGGCGCTTTAATTTAACGTTGACTGTTTGGTCGCCATCTGGCGTCAAATACGTCACTTCACCTAGGCCGCCGTCATAGTAGATACTAGAAATCGGCGCCCGCCAATCGTATACTAGGAAATGGTCCGGCCGATCCGAAAAGGACGCGAGACCAATGTAGATGGTTTCAGTTTTGGGCTCACCCGTCTCGTGAAAGTCAATCCGCGCAAAATACGGGGATTTCTCCAACTTTTGAAGCGTGGCTAACTGGTCCGTGGCATGTTGCCAACTGTTCTGCCGTTCACTCAACAACTGTTGTTGCTGGCGAACGGACAACGCAGTTTCCATCATTCCTTCATAAGAATCAGTCTTCAGCCGCAAGTCGTTTTGGAAGTTATCACGAATTGCGCCTTCATCTTGTTCAGCTTGATCAATGCGTTCTTGAGACTTGGTTTGCGCCACCTTGATCTTTCCAATGACGTTGTCTAAATGCGCTTGTTCTTGTTGTTTAATCGACGCTGCCATGATGACCCCTCCATTCGTAAAGTCGATAATCCATTTTACCACTATCGAAACCTGAAAAAAAGCGTTTGAAACCGTCCCACCAAACCCTTGCACCACCAATTCTGACAGTTATCCTGTCAATGATTCGAGGTACTTTTTATGGATCAATTATCATTAGTCATTATCTTATTAGCCGCCCTCATCATCCCGCTGGCCATGGCCCGGTTTAAGCTGACCTTATTGCCAACCGCGGTGGTTGAAATCATCGTTGGTGTTGTCCTGGGTCCCAGCGTGTTTAACCTCATTTCTGAAAGCACCACTTTGGACCTACTTAAAGACGTCGGCGTCATTGTCTTACTGTTTTTAAGCGGTTTGGAAATTGACTTCAGTCTGTTTACCAAGCGACCACGAGACCTATCACCACTTGAACAAAAAGAAGCGGTCAGCACGCCCAAATACTCGGCCGTTCAACTGGCTTTTATGAGTTACGCCACCATCGTGGGATTGTCCATTCTCCTAGGATTTAGTCTCCGCGCACTTCACCTTTTCAACGACGTATGGCTCGCTAGCATCATTTTCATGACCATTTCGCTGGGGATTGTCATCGCGGCCCTAAAAGAAAAAGAACTGCTCAGTAAGCCTTTCGGTCAAACGGTGCTCCTCATTTCTGCCCTCGGTGAAGTGGTCCCAATGATGGGTCTGACCTTCTACGCGTCAGCTTACAGCCCCGATTCTAAGTCGTTATGGCTACTGTTGATTATACTGTTGGCTGCGGCCCTACTGTTTTGGCGGTTCAAAGCCTTCTTCAGATTTTTCGATCAGATCAACAAATCCACGACGCAGTTAGACGTCCGACTCTCGTTTTTCCTAATCGTCACCATGGTCACAATCGCAAAATCAGTCGGTGCAGAAGGAATTCTGGGCGCCTTTCTTGCCGGGATCGTGGTCAAACTCCTCCAACCGCACGAAGAAACCAAGGTCCGGTTGGATTCCATCGGATACGGGTTCTTTATCCCGATTTTCTTCATTATGAGCGGTGTCGGATTAAACCTTCGAACCTTGCTGGCTGACCCAGCCACGCTGATTCTAATTCCGGTCTTTTTAATCGCTTATTTTGTTGCTAAACTAGCGGTTTTTCCAGTCCTCAAATTGCGATTCAAAACAGGTAACGCCTTTGCTGGCACAGCGATGACCACAACAACGCTGACCGTTGTCTTGGCCGTTCTCCAAGTGGCAAAGCATCTTCACAAAATTACGACCCAACAGTCCGGCGCCTTCCTGCTTGCCGCCATCATCACCTGTGTGGTGGGCCCACTGCTCTTTAATAAGCGCTACTCTGCTGAGGCCGAAGATATGAAGAAAACGCGCGTGCATTTTATCGGCACCAACCTGCTCACCGTCCCCGTTGCCCAACAACTGGCAAAAGGGTGGTATGAAATCAAGATGTACACGGACCGCCAACCCAATTACCGAGCCTTCAATAGCGAAGTTGACGTCCAACTGCTTGAGAATTTGAATCCCAATGACTTAGTTGAACAAGGTGTTTTCGACACTAACATCATCGTGTTGGGCCAAAGTAACACCAAGGAAAACTACCGCCTAGCCAAGGCCGCCAAACAATACGGCGTGCCCCGGGTGATTGCCCGGTTTGAGGACACCAACATTCTAGACGACCGGCGCGATGTCCTCAGCGACATGGGCGTGGAGGTCTACAGCACCCCAGACGTTAACATCAGCATGCTCCGGGGCCTCATTCAGTCACCATCGACCATTGAACTGTTAACCTCAACGGACTCTGCCGTTTACGAAGTCGCCCTTCACAACCGAAAATACGCCGACATTCAACTCCGGAATTTGCCGTTTATTGACGACATCACCATTGCACAAATCTACCGCGAAGGCCGCTTTATTCGACCGACTGGCGGCACCCCATTGAAGTTAAACGACCGCATCATCTTTACCAGCACCAAGCAAGAGGCCCCACGAATTCGGCAAGAACTGGGCATGTTGAACTAATGCCTGTGATACACTAGTTGTAATGACTTTAAGGAGCGATACCATGACTCAATTTAACGTTTATCTGGTGCGTCACGGCCAGACCTATTTGAACAAATACTTCCGAATTCAAGGCATTAGTGATTCGCCACTAACCGAAAAGGGCATTGCCGATGCCAAGCACGCCGGCGCTCGGCTTGCCAACGTCGCCTTTACCCACGCCTACGCCAGCAACACCAGCCGGGCGCAAGACACTGCCCGCTACATTCTTGCCGCAAACACTGGGACCGCAACCAAGGCGGTTATCGAACCCGCCTTCCACGAAGAAAACTTCGGTTACTTTGAAGGCAACGATGACGTCCAAGCCTGGCACATGATAGGCGGGCCGCTTGGGCTACGGACCTTTAACGACATCATTCGGGCCAAGACCATCGAAGGCTCCAAGGACCTCATTGCAGCTGCTGATCCGTATGGCGACGCAGAAGACAACGCCACGTTTTGGGCTCGGGTTCAACCTGGGATTGATCGTCTTATCGCCACCCACCAAGACGGGGATAACGTCCTGGTGGCCACTCACGGCACCACGATTCGCAGTATCGTGGCAAAATACAACCGGGATATCGACGTTGCTGTGTCCGCCATAAACGGTTCCGTTACCAAGTTAACGGTCACGGATGGCCACATTCAAGTTGACTACTATAACAACGTTGCCGACACACTTTAATCACCCGCCACTCAAAAAGCCGACCACTGATTTTCAGTAGTCGGCTTTTTAATACAGCGCTAAACCAGGGGCAACCCCTGCTCTTGCGCGCGTTTTTGGTACATTTCAATTTCATCTTGGCTAGCTTGAACCCAGTGTCTCGGGGCAATTTCCACGAGTTCCCGGTCTTTTGAGCCGTCTTCGTACTTTGGGTCATAGGCAAGTTGCGTTCGCGTCCGTTCGTACTCAGGATCTGGCGCCGGAACCGCGGATAGCAGGCTCCGTGTGTAATCATGCAATGGATGATTGTACACTTCGTCCGCATCGCCAATTTCCAGCATCCGGCCATAGTGCAACACACCAATCCGGTCCGAAATATACTTGACCATCGACAAATCATGCGCGATGAACAGGTACGTCAAATGACGTTCACGTTGCAACTGCTTAAGCAAGTTGACAACCTGAGCTTGGATGGACACGTCCAAGGCGGAAATGGGTTCGTCAGCAATGATGAACTCAGGCTCTACCGCTAACGCGCGGGCAATGCCAATTCGTTGGCGTTGCCCACCCGAGAATTCGTGAGGGTAACGACTCGCATGGTCGCGGTTTAACCCAACGGTGTCCAATAAATCGGCTACCATCTTTTCCCGTTCTTCTTTGGACTTTGCCAAATGGTTAATATCAATCCCCTCAGCGATAATGTCACGGACTTTCATCCGTGGATTAAGCGACGCATACGGGTCTTGAAAAATCATCTGCATATTTTGGCGGAGCGACTGGAGCTTGGCCTTATCCTTCATTCCGACCACTTCGTCACCGTTAAACTTAATCGACCCGTCGGTTGGGTGATACAGATGGATAATTGCCCGACCAACCGTCGTCTTACCAGAGCCAGACTCCCCGACCAGGCCAAAGGTCTCACCTTCGTAAATATCAAAAGAGATGTCATCAACCGCTTTAACTTCGTCTTTTTTACCGACGTTAAAGTATTGCTTTAAATGGCTGACTTCCAATACTTTTTTAGCGTTTTGGTCCTCCATTATGGCTGCTCCTCCTCTTCTTCAACATGGTGTTCCCGAGCCTGTTCAGCAAGTTCTTGCTGCATTTTGGCATACTGCTGTTGCCGCGCGATAATCTGTTCCGGTGGTGTCACTTTAGGCGCATCCGGATGAAGTAACCAGGTGGCCGCATAGTGGGTATCAGAAACCTTAAAGAACGGCGGTTCTTGTTCCGTATCAATATTTAACGCATACTCATTACGCGGCGCAAACGCATCGCCAACGGGTGGGTCCAGCAGATCTGGCGGCGTTCCCTCAATGGACGGTAACTCGGCACCGTTTGTGTCGAGGGTCGGCATTGAACTCAGCAGACCCCAAGTATACGGGTGCTTCGGGTTATAGAAAATTTCATCAACCGTCCCGTATTCAACAATTTTCCCAGCGTACATCACGGCGACCCGATCGGCCATTCCCGCCACAACGCCGAGGTCATGGGTAATAAAAATAATGGACGTTGAGATCTTTTCTTGTAGTTCCCGCATCAGATTCAAAATTTGAGCTTGAATCGTCACGTCCAAAGCAGTTGTCGGTTCGTCCGCAATCAGGATTTCCGGATAGTTGATCAACGCAATCGCAATCACAATCCGTTGCCGCATCCCGCCCGAGAACTGGTGCGGATAATCATTGATTCGGTGTTCAGCATCCGTAATGCCAACCAACTTCATCATTTCTAGTGCTTGGGCCAGGGCCTTAGATTTACTCATATTTTTATGAACCATGAGCGGCTCTGCTATTTGGCGACCAATCTTCATCGTCGGATCAAGCGAAGTCATGGGATCTTGGAAGATTTGCGCAATTTGGGCACCGCGCAAACCTTGAAGTTCTTTTTGCGACATTTTTAAAATGTCCTTGTCATGAAACATAATGGACCCACCGGCCACTGACGCATTGTTGGCCAACAATCCCATAATTGAACGAGTCGTGACCGTTTTACCGGATCCGGATTCACCTACAATCGCGAGTGTCTCGCCCTTTTTGAGGTCAAAGCTCACGTCGCGGATGGCTTGGACGGTGCCGGCATACGTCTTAAAGTTAATTTTGAGGTCTCGGACCTTTAAAATTGATTCATTACTTTGCACGCCAGTCACCTACTCTTTCGTTTGTGGGTCAAAGGCGTCCCGGAGCCCGTCAGCAAATACGTTAAAGGCAATCATGATAATGGATAACACAATTGCGGGATACCACATTTGATATGGCAGGAACTGGAAGTTCTTTTGCCCGTCGTTCAACAAGGTCCCAAGCGAAGCCGTTGGGTTCGGAATCCCAATCCCGACAAATGACAGGAAGGCTTCAAAGAAAATGGCGCTTGGAATCGTGAACATCGTTTGAATGATAATGATACTTGATAGGTTCGGCAACAAGTGCTTGAACGCAATCTTAATCGGACTTTCGCCCAGGGTTCGCGCCGCTAAAATATATTCCTGTTCCTTTAATTCTAGCGTTTGCGCCCGAGTTAGCCGGGCCATCGTCGTCCAGCTTGAAAAGGCAATGGTCAGGATAATGGACCACATACCGGGCTTCAAAATCAACATCAATAACACCACGATAACGAGGGTGGGAATTGACATGATAATTTCAATCAGCCGTTGCATGAAGTTATCTACCCGCCCGCCTTTCCAGCCGGAAAACATCCCGTAAGTGACACCGAATAACAGGTCAACTAGGGTCGCCACCACCGCAACGGTCAGTGAAATTCGCGTCCCGGTCAGAATCCGGGAAAGCAGGTCCCGGCCTAAGTAGTCGGTCCCCAACCAAAAGTGCACGTTGCTGGCCGCCCCAGCTTGGGCGTACGCGTTAATTCGACTGCCACCTTGAACGAGTGTGCCGTTAACCCCATTAATGTCAACTCCCGGCCACTTTGGCGGTAAGTTCGCATACTGGGTGTTAATCGCATTTGGTTGATGCGGCAACACACTCGGGAAAAACGAAAGAATTGCCATGATGAAAAAGAGAATCAAAATCACCATCGCAATGACGGCACTCTTATTCTTTTTCAGCCGGCGCCATGCATCTTGCATGAACGTCAGATTTGGCGCTGAAATTTTTTCACTGTCGAGGTTCTTGGACCGGTCTAACGGTTCAAAACTCTTCGCAGTCAATTTGACTTCGTCTGCCATGTGTCTTGCCTCCATTAATTACTCTTGCCTGTCAGTCGAATCCGTGGGTCAATCACGCCATAGATAATATCGGTAATCAACAATACGACCATCAACATGACGGAGTAGACGATCGTCACAGCCATGATGGTCGGGTAGTCATTCGTCAAAATGGACTTGACGAATTGCTCCCCAATCCCGGGAACGGAGAAGATGTTTTCAATCACCATAGATCCGGTCATGATGTTAACCGCCAACGGGCCAATGATGGTCACCACGGGAATCAAACTGTTCCGTAACGCGTGGTGGAAAATCACCTGCATCCGTGATAACCCCTTAGCTGTCGCCAATTCGATATAATCTGAATTCAGCACATCCACCATTTCGGTTCGAATAAACCGGGCGGTATCGGCGAACGGCGACGCGGCTAGCGCTAACGTTGGCAATACCGTGTAGGCGAAGCCGCCCCAATCAGCGATGGGGAACCAGCCCAACTTTAATCCGACGTAGTACTGCAGCAACACGGCTAACACGAAACTAGGAATGGAGATCCCAAGAATCGACACAATGGTTGTCCCCGTATCGACCCAAGTGTTTTTCTTAATGGCACCAAGTGCGCCAAATAAAATCCCAGGAATAACACCCACAATCATCGCTTGCAACCCCAATAACAGTGATGGTCCAATCCGACTTGAAATCAAGTATGAGACCGCTTGATCACTAAACTGGAAGGACGTCCCAAAGTTGCCGTGGAAGATGCCGGCGACGTAAATCAGATATTGTTGCCATACCGGCTTCGTTAACCCATACTGCTTCAAAATGAGTTCCCGTTGTTCCGGCGACAACTTCTGCTCGTTAGTCAACGGCGTCCCCGGCAGGAGTTTCATCAGGAAAAACGTGATGGTGATGACGATAAATAACGTTAATAGCAGGTAAAAAATTCGTTTACCTAAATACTTCGCCATGACTCTTACCTCTCTTTTCTACCAGCTACTTGTCAGATTCAAGTAACCGCCTTGACGCAAAACAAGGACTGCCTGTGCAATCCCCGTTTCACAATTCGTTAGGTTACTTGATGTAGGCGTGACTGAAGTCAAACTGAGCACCAGTAGTAAAGTACTCAACACCCTTGACCTTAGACTTCAATAATTGTGGCTGTGCTTTTTGATACAGTGGCACAATTCCTTGATCTTGCATCAAAATCTTTTCAGCATCAACTAAATCATTCCAACGCTTACCTGTGTCATTTGCATCTTTACCTTCTGCGTTTTTAACTAACGTGTCGTACTGACTGTTCTTCCAGTGACCATAGTTATATGAGTTCGTTGATGTCAGCAGCGAACTAAACGAAATTGGGTCTGGGTAGTCGGCAATCCAACCATCCACTAAGACGTCAAATTGACCCTTAGTTGACCGCGTTAATCGAACGTTGAATGGGACGTTGTTCGCCTCAATTTTGAGACCCGGCAACTTAGACAAAGCGTTTTGAACATAGTCACTTGCCTTCTTACCAGCCGGCGTGTCATCCGTAACAAGGTTCAAGGTCATGCTTGACTTGCCAGTTGCTTTTAAGGCCTGCGACCACAACTTTTTAGCTTGGGCTAAATTATATTCGGTGCCCGCTTTAACGTATGCCTGATCCGCAAAGTCTTTTCCGTCACGGCTAGCCAAACCTGTTGAAACAAGTCCTTTAGGTGCCGTAGCGCCATCTGCTAAGACATTCTTAGAGAAGTCTTCTTTGTTAATAGCCATTGAAATGGCACGACGCGCTTTTTGGTTCTTAAAAATTGCCTGCTTTTGTTGGTTCAAATCTAAGTAGAACGTTGAAGCCAATTCGCGTTTGTTCAATTCTTTTGAGTTCTTAAAGTTCTTGAACTGAGTACCATCCAGAATAATTTCATCAGCTTTACCACTCTGGTATTGACTTAACCAAGTTTGTTGGTCGTTGATCACCTGGAAGTTAATTTTTGACAACTTCACGTTCTTCTTATCCCAGTACTGATTGTTCTTAACAAGCGTCCACTTGTTATTTGTTCCGGTCCAGCCTGTTAACTTAAACGGACCATTGTAGACAGCACTCTGGGCGTTGGCAGCAAACTTATTCCCATACTTTTCGACAACCTTTTTGTTTTGTGGATAAGCAGCTGACATCCCAACGATGTATTTAAAGTAACTTTGCGGCTTCGATAACGTCACAACAACCTTATCATCACCCTCAGCCTTAATTCCCAATTTTGACGGGGCCATTTTCCCCTTGTTGACGGCATCAAAATTTTGAACGTGATCTAGAAGATAAGCGTACTGAGATGCCGTACTTGGCTTAGCAGTCCGTTGCCAACCGTAAACAAAGTCTTGAGCTGTTACGGGGTCACCGTTACTCCATTTTGATTTACGAAGATTAAAAGTCCATGTTAAGCCGTCTTTAGAAATGCTATAGCTTTTCGCCATTGCCGGCCGGACTTTATTGCCACTTCCCGTTTTCAATAGCCCTTCATCGACGTTATTTAACGTCCGAGCACTGACATTATCAACCGACTTTGACGGATCCATCGTCGGTAAGTTGGCCGTTTCCACCCAATTCAACACCTGCTTGTTAGACCCGCTGTTGCTGCTATTAGAGCCACATGCAGCTAATAACGCTACCGAGGCAATAGCAACGGCGCCCAACTTTAAACTAGAACTTAACTTCATACCCTTTCAACCCCTCTTCGTGTTTTTTACGACACAGTATGTACGCTATTTAAGTACAACGTCCATTCTATATTAGAGCTTTATTAAAATCAACCATATTTTATCATTTTATTCAATTGGACACACTTTATTTGAGCAAGCAGTACGGTTCTTGTGAATATTTTTTCGTTATGATGCATGAACTCTACAATGATGATTCACATGTAATCAACGGTGGCGTGTTATACTCATACTAAGAGAAAACTAAGGAGGTACCACTTTGGCAGAAATCGAAACGGAACCTGTGATTACCATTGGACTGAACACAGGCGAAACGGACTATGACTATTCCATGGCAGAACTAGACGCTTTGTGTGAAGCTAATGCTTTGGCCGTTGTGGAAACCGTCACCCAAAACCTAAACCGGCCTGTAGCGGCCACCTACTTCGGTAGTGGCAAGGTCGACGAGCTCGCCACCATTGTACTGGACACCGGCGCCACCATGGTGGTTGCTAACGACGAGCTGACCCCCAGCCAGATTCGAAACCTTGAGGCTGTGGTTAAAGTGCCCGTTATGGATCGAACGGGTTTGATTTTGGCAATTTTCTCCAATCGGGCGCAGAGTCGCGAGGCCAAGCTCCAAGTCGAGCTGGCATCGTTGCAGTACCAAATGCCACGTCTACACACAGCGGCTTCCCAACGGCTGGACCAACAAACCGGGACCAGTGCGGGTGGTGGCTTCACCAACCGTGGAGCTGGTGAAGGCCAACGGGAATTAAACCGCCGGGTCTTGCAACGGCAAATCAACCACATTAGGCACGAATTAAAAGATGTCAACAAGGCGGCCGAAACTAAGCGTCAACAGCGCGAACGGGTCCAACTCCCGAACGTGGCCCTAATTGGCTATACGAACGCCGGCAAGTCCACGATTATGAACGCGTTGATTAAGCGGTTCGGTGTTAATGAAGATAAACAGGTGATGGTGAAAAACATGTTATTTGCCACTCTTGATACCAGTGTTCGTCAGCTTCAGTTTGACGACGCTAAGAAACTCCTGTTAAGTGACACCGTTGGGTTTGTTTCAAAACTACCAACCACTCTGGTAGAAGCCTTCAAATCTACGTTGTATGAAGCCGCTAACGCCGATTTGCTTGTTCAGGTCGTCGACTATTCCAGTGATAACCGGGATGACATGATGACCACTACGATGGACACGTTGCACGAAATTGGCGTGCCTGACCTCCCCATGGTCACCGTCTTCAACAAGGCCGATCTAACGGAGACGGATTATCCGTTCCGAACTGGCGACGATTTGATTATTTCGGCCAATGATGAGGCTTCCATCAACCTCCTCGTTGACGTCATCAAGGAAAAAGTGTTCAAAGACTATGTGACGGCCACGTTCCTCGTGCCGTTTGACAAAGGTGATGTTGTGTCTTATTTAAACGACCACGCGTCAGTGCTTGCAACGGAGTATGAAGCAACTGGAACTTTGATCAAAGCTGAAGTCACCACCATTGATTTTCACCGGTTCAGCGACTACCTCGTTGAAGACCGTGATTCAGCCAATAATTGAGTTTAGAGCCAACAAAAAACGGCGAACTTGTCAAATTCACAAGTTCACCGTTTTTTAATTTGCTGGTTTATGCTGCTTGTTTTCTGGTTGATCCCAAGCGCTTTTCAAGCCGGCGTGAAATCACAGACAGAATGTAGCACACAATGAAGTACATGATGGCCAACATCAAGAACATCGGCAAGATGTAGTTCGTATTTTGCCCGTAAATAATCTGGGCATTGTGCATCAAGTCTGGCAACACGATAATTGTGGCCAGTGACGTATCTTTAATCAATGAAATAAACTGACTCACAATCGCTGGAATCATCTTTTTCATGGCCTGTGGCAAAATAATATGCCACATTGCTTGCCAGTATGATAACCCAGAAGCCCGGGCACCTTCCATTTGGCCCTTCGGCACGGCTTGAATCCCGGACCGGACAATTTCGGCCAGCATGGTTGATTCAAAAATCACCATGGCGATGATTGTCGCCCAAATGGAACTGGGCCGTAACCCTAAGTTGGGCAACCCAAAATAGGTGAAGAAGATAATCAACAGCAACGGTAGGTTTCGAATGATATCAATGAATAACCCAACCAGTGGCGATAAAAATCGAATGTTAACATAGCGAATAATCCCTAAAATTGCACCAATCACGTAACTACCAATAATGGAAGCGACTGACACAAGCACGGTAACTCCAAGCCCTTCAATCAGGTAGCGCATGTTGAGCCATGAGTACGCATCGATAAATGATTGCATGAAAGTCCCTCCCTTAGGCTAGTCTCTTTTCAAGATATCTCATCCAGTAACTTAATGGTAACGTGATGATCAAGTACAACAGCCCAACGCAAACGTAAGTACTCATTGTACTTAACGAATCCGAGGCAATGACGTTGCCTTGATACATCAAGTCAAAACCGGCAACGAAGGCCAGCACTGACGAGTTTTTAACCAGGTTAATAAACTGGTTACCCAGTGGTGGAATCACGTACCGAAAGGCTTGCGGTAACACGATGTAGCGCATTGATTGCCACCATGACAACCCATTAGCCCGGGAGCCTTCCATTTGTCCTGGATCCACTGAGTTAATCCCAGCCCGAACGGTTTCAGCAATAAAGGCACTCGTGTAAATCGTCAACCCAATTGTTCCGGCAGTAAATCCATCGATCTTGAATAAGTACAACGGAATAACTACGTAGAAAAACATGGTGATAACCAATAATGGAATGTTTCGGAAAATTTCAATGTAAATTCGAGCAATCACTCGCAAGAACTTGATCGGTGTGGTTTCAAAAATTGCAAACATCGATCCGATGATCAAACTAAAGAAAAGTGAGATGACACTACATAGCAGCGTTTGACCGAATCCTTGAAGCAATTCACTACCATAATGAGCGAAAATTGTTGTCATCGTTCCATCTCCTTATAGTTAAATCCGGGAACGTTTGAGAACCACTTAGCTAACAACTTGTTGTATTGCCCGCTCTTTTCAACTTCAGTCAGAGCTTTAGCGATCTTCTTTTGAAAATCACCCTGACCCTTTCGCGTTGCGATCCCATACGGTTCCTTCGTAAACGTTCCACCAACTACCGAATAGCCTGGGTTTTCAACAGCCATCCCGTAAAGAATCCCGTTATCAGTCGTCAAAGCGTCCCCTTGGCCAGACTTCAAAGCCGTCATGGCTTGAGCGTAGTCAGATAGTTGTAACACACGTGCTTTTGGTGCCGCCTTTGCCACGTTTTGAACGGAGTTAGAACCAACCACACCAAGAACAGTTCGGCCACTGTGATTCAGATCCTTAATGTTGTGAATCGGGCTGCCGTTCTTAACCAGCAATGACTGACCGGCGTCAAAGTAAGACCGGGAGAAATCAACCTGCTTCGCCCGCTCTGGCGTGATGGTCATCGTTGCAATGATTGCGTCAATATTCCCGTTTTGGAGTAACGGCATCCGCGTCGAACTTGTCACTTGGACAAATTGAGCTTTGCCCTTTGGTCCCAAAATTTGCTTTGTTAAAGCCTTGGCTAAATCCACTTCGAACCCTTTGATTTGGCCATCCTTAACATCCATCAACCCAAATAATTTCGTATCAGCTTTCACACCCCAGGTCAGTGTGTTGGTCTCCTCCGCTCGAGTCACCACGTTTTGCTTTGAAAGTGGTGTCCCACATGAGGCAAGCAACAACAGCACCGCGAAACTAGAGATGAGTAAACCGATTGTTCGGATAACTTTCTTCATACTCTTAGTCCCCTTTACTGGTTAGTGCGTAATAATCTTGCTCAAGAATTGACGGGCCCGTTCATTACTTGGTTGGCCGTCAAAGAACTTCTCCTTGCTATCGTCTTCCAAAATTTGACCGTCAGCCATGAAGACGACCCGGTTAGCCACTTCTCGAGCGAAGCCCATTTCGTGGGTCACAACTAACATTGTCATATCGGAATCACGAGCGATATCTTTCATAACGTTCAACACATCGTCAATCATTTCAGGATCAAGGGCACTTGTTGGTTCGTCAAATAAAAGTGCTTTTGGTCGCATCGCAAGGGAGCGCGCAATGGCAATCCGTTGCTGTTGACCCCCTGAAAGTTGTTCTGGTAATTTTGGTGCCTGATCAGCTAAGCCAACTTGGTCGAGCAAATCCATCGCAATCTTTTTGTTTTCATCTTCTGGTCGGTGCAACACTAACCGTGGTGCCAGCATAATGTTTTCAAGAATGGACTTATTCGCATACAGGTTAAAGTGTTGGAAGACCATCCCCACGTTCTTGCGAATCCGGTTCATGTCCGTCTTCTTATTAGCCAAGTCCTGACCATTAACGATCAACTGCCCCTGTTGGATTGTTTCCAATCCATTAATGGTCCGAATCAACGTTGACTTACCAGAACCTGATGGGCCAATTAAAACGACCGTTTCACCAGAATCAATGGTTAAGTTAATATCATGCAAAGCATGAAAATCACCGTAATACTTTTCAACGTCGTGAAATTCAATCATTGACATAGCTGTTTCCCTCCGCCTTTTCAAATTAACATGTCGAAAGCCCGACACATCAGCGTGTTTGTACAGATATGAGTGAGCCAAACGCACAGTCCCCACCCCTCGCTAGGGTGTTTTCATTCACTTTTAATCTACACTCAATATAAATTCTATACCAAAAATTAAGTTCGGTCAAAATATTAATCGCCAAGAAGCGCTTAATATCAGCCTAAAATTGAGACAAAAATGATGAATAGCAATCGTTTCCGGCGTTGAAAAAAACTTTTATTGACCGAAAGAATATTCACTTTTACATTGAATATTCAGCCTAAAATGAGAATTTCATGGCATTTCATATAAAAAGCGTCAAATGATTTCACTATGAAATCATTTGACGCTTTGGTTTTGATTATGACGTTGTCCGTTCATAAGCTAACTGGACCCGGATCGCATAGGGCGCATCTTGTTCGATCGGTGCATTTCGGCCCATTGCCATGTGAGGCCCCCCCACTAAAATCGCATTGGCGAGGTATAGCTTCACCTGATCAGCCACCTGGCTAATGGGTTGCAGGCCGACCGTCGTGATTCGACCAACCGGTGCTTTATCAGCTTGGTTAATACCCGCTAGCACAATCAGCTGACCCGATTGGCGTTGTAGTTCAAAGTACGGCACTGAAACCCCCAAGCCAATCGCCCAAACTGGCTTGGTGTCCGTCTTGAGTTGGGTCGCAATCTGACGTGATGACAGCCCACCATAATTTGGCTTGACTAGGTTCAGACTCATCATCTTGGTGACAAGTCGGTTAATATTTTCCTGTTGGACGGCCGAAACGCTCACCTTCCCAGGAAGCACCTTCTTTTCATCAAAATACCCGTTCGCTGGCACATTGCGAATGCCCATGGGATTTTGCTGGGTCTCGGCCGCCTTCGCCTCCGCCGCTGGATCCGTACCCAGCGGCACGCCAAGTAATTTTTCAATTTTCGGCGAAATATCAAATGGTGGTTGCTTGCTTGTAAAATAATAAAAAATATTCATCACTAAAAAGTAAGCCAAGACGATTGAGGCCAGTAAAATCAAGCCACCCCGCAAATGAAATCCGTTTTGGAGGTAACGAATTCCAACGTATAGGAGATAGGCCACCCCTGGAACGCCCAAAATTGTATAGATCCGGTTTTTCAACTTCACATTCAAGTTGACGTACCCCAGATAATGATTGACCATATCTAAGAGACTAAACAAGCTAATTCCTCCTACCTTGTCACTTGTTGATTGGTCGTTTGACCATCATCAGTCGTTGTCTGATCATTAGTTTGGTTTTCTTGATTACCCGCCCCCGTCGCACCAGAGGACGTTCGTTGCTGATTGGTTGGGGTTGACGACTCCGACTCGTTACCCGATTCGTCATTTACTGACTGGTTTTTACCGTTATTTGTCGTTTTCTTCTTATTGTTAGTGGTTTTAGCCTCAGAAGTCTGAGTGCTATTAGCTTCACTCGTTTCGGTTTCCTCTCCAGAGGATTTCGAGGACGCTTTTTTGGACTCTGAGTCACTTGAATCCGACTCACTGTCGTCATCGCTGGACTTACTAAACTTTGAGCTTAGGCCTGTCGAATCAACGGATTCAACTAGACTCGACGAAACAGCCGTTTTCGGCGCCCCTTCATTTGAGTGTGTCGCCGTATTAACCACCACGTTGGTGGCGCCTAGTGCAAGCGCAACCGACACGATTGCAAATGGTGTAATAAATGGTGGTGTCCGGTAAGCCATGTTGTTATCCTCCCTCACTAAGTCGTGAATCTAGTATCTCAAAAACTTGTCAAGAAACAATAAAACAAACCTTAATATTTCACTAAGGTTTGTCCCAAATCCCTATGCGGTTGCCGCTTTTTGACAGTCCGGGCACAAACCGTATAGTTCAACGCGGTGACCATCGATTTGATAACCTGGTAACTGTTCTTGAAACACATCTAGTGGACATTCTTCTAATTCAGTCACTCGCCCACAGTTTTGACAAATAAAATGATGATGGTGCATATGAGCAAAATCACACTGGTACTTCACCCGTGCCTGATCGCCATTCATTTGTTGCTCCACCATGCCGGCTTCTTCAAACTCACGAATATTACGGTAGATGGTGTTATGACTCATACCGGGAAATTCCTGACGCATATACTCGTCGACCAATGTCACGTCGTGGTATTGGTCTTGGTGGTCTAGCAGATAGGTTAAAAGCGCCTTACGTTGTTTGGTTACTTTTAAATGATTCTTTTTTAAAAAATCTAGTGCTTGGGTTAATGTTTGTTGCATTGTTGTCACCTCTAAGTTCAGTAAATAATAACAATTACTATCTAAGTAAGTGTAACATATTCTACCCCAAACGCAACCGGAGAGGTTAGCCCTCTTTTACCCGCGTTAGATCAGCCATTAATGAGCCAAGGCGCCCTTTTGTTTGCTCCCAATCATCATTTTGGATGACTGTTGCGGCACCGTCGAGTTCAGTCGGCAGCTGCAGATCACGGCGGTATTCATCACTTTGAATCCGCGCTTCAATCATGGCAAGCTGGTCCCCCCGTCGCTCAATGCGATCCTTTAAGACACCGGTCTGACTCACAGTCAAGAAAAGGACCAGCGCTTGATCCCCCAGTTCGCGGACGTAGGTCAGGGCACCTTTGGTATCTAGAACAATGGAAACAATGGGTGCCGTTTGAAACGCCCGTTCCAAGCCTTCATAAGACGATCCATATTGATAGCCGGAATAGGTCACGGATTCCAAAAAATGGTTGTGGGAAAAGCTTTCCTTAGTCTCAAAGTAGTAGTCCACGCGATCACGCTCACCCGGTCTTTTTGGTCGGGTCGTGTGCGTAATAATTCGTGGTACCTGATAGCGGTCCCTTAAATATTGACTGACGGTTGTCTTACCAGTCCCTGTCGCGCCCGTTATGACAATCACTCGCTGCATCGTGGTTCCCCCTCGGTTAGTCATGATTGTTGATTTGCCGCCGAATGTACAGATCAGCTCGCGCCAATGCTGCTTTCAAATTGTCGTAAGTTAACCGATCGACGGCCTCAGCAGTCTTAAACCACCCAAAGTTTGCAATTTCTTCATCTTGCTTATCAATGTTGACGGTGGCTGGTACTTGACTCACAAACAGATGCACGGTTTTATGGTGACCGTTTGCCATATCGTAGTTCAGTTCATCGTGGTACTGTTCATCTATGGTGACCGTCAGCTTAGTTTCCTCCCGAATCTCACGTTCGGCGGTTGCTACTAACGTCTCCGTTCCCTCAACGTGGCCCTTCGGAAATCCCCAGAAATCACTGGTTGCACTTTTTAATAGTAAATACTCGGGCTGATCTGCCACAACTCGGTAAACAACAGCGCCACTCGCTACTTCAGTTACCATTTAACTGCCTCCTACAACTTGTGTTTCTACATATTTTAACATTCTCACACTAATGTGCACGTCAAATATCATCAAGAAAGCGGTCACAAAACGAATTATGATTGATTTACGCCCTTAATACAGTTAAAATTAATCTAACATTCTATTCATTATCTCATATTTTGGAGGAACTACTATGTCACTTGGATCACGTATTTTTCGTCGTGAGAAGATTGACCGCTACTTGGAAACTGACAAAAAGTTTGCCAAAACCATGTCAGCGTTTGATTTGATTGCACTTGGGATTGGAGCCGTCATTGGAACTGGGATCTTCATTTTACCCGGAACTGTCGCGGCAACTAAAGCCGGCCCCGGTACTATTTTATCCTTTGTTTTTGCGGCCGTCGTCTGTTCATTTGCCGCGATGTGTTACGCCGAATTTGCCTCAGCGATTCCGGTTGCCGGAAGTGCCTATTCCTATGGTAACTTAGTGTTTGGTGAAATCATCGGCTGGATTTTAGGTTGGGCACTGATTTTGGAATACGTGTTAGCTGTGGCGGCCGTTTCAACCGCCTGGGGGGCCTACTTTAAGTCCTTTATGACCGGCTTTCATGTCAACATTCCCGCCTCAATTGTCGGTCCGTTAGACCCGGCTCACGGCTCATATGGAAACTGGATTGCCATTATCATCGTATTATTTATTTCCTTCATGTTAAGTCGTGGCATGAAAGCATCTGTTCGTTTGAACAACATTATCGTGGTCGTTAAAATTGCCATCATTATTTTATTCATCATCGTTGGTGCTTTTTACGTCAAACCAACGAACTGGCACCCTTTCATGCCGTTCGGGATGAAAGGCGTGTTTGCTGGATCTGCCGCCGTCTTTTTCGCTTACTTAGGTTTTGACGCCGTCTCCAGTTCCGCAGCTGAGGTCAAAAACCCCAAGCGCAACATGCCAATTGGGATTATTGGGACCTTGATCATCGCAACGATTCTCTACGTCGGCGTTTCAATTGTTTTGACTGGGATGATTCGTTACACCAACTTAAACGTGGCTGACCCGGTTTCATTTGCCCTTCAAGTTGTGCACCAAAACTGGGCAGCTGGCATCATCGCCCTCGGCGCACTGGCAGGTATGTTCACCATGATGGTCACCATGATCTACAGTTCCTCGCGACTCATCTATTCCATTGGTCGTGACGGTTTATTACCAAAGTTTCTTGGTAAATTAGATAAAAATGGTAACCCCATTCACAGCCTGGTGACCATTACCATTGTTATTGCGATTTTAGGGGGATTTGTCCCGCTCGATCAACTGACCAACTTGGTTAATATTGGGACTCTGATTGCCTTTTTAGCTGTTTCAGTTGGGATTATTCCCCTCCGTCACAATAAGGAGATTGAAAATAACCAAGGCTTTGAAGTGCCTTTTTACCCGGTACTACCGATTATTTCAGCCATTTTGTGTCTTGCTATGTTGACCCAATTACCGGCTGAAACCTGGATTGCTTCAATTATCTGGTTTGGCTTCGGCCTAATCCTCTACTTCGGTTATGGGATGCGTCACAGCCGATTGAATGACCCAAACAACGTTGACTAATTATACTCGTGAAAAACTGCGGAAAAAATTCCGCAGTTTTTTTTGCCATTGACCGCTAATCAGCGTAAGATAATTATGTTAGTTAGCTAACATATTCAGGAGGTATTATGACAACAACTCGAAGCACAAAAATCTCACTTAATTTGATCTTAGCTATTTTGGCTGCTGGTCTGATGTCCTTCAGTGGCGTCATTGTAGAAACGGCTATGAACATCACGTTTCCAACGCTAATGACCGATATGCATGTTACAACTAGTACCGTTCAGTGGATGACAACTAGTTACCTGCTAGTTGTCGCAATCATCGTGCCAATATCAGCGACCTTGAAGCGCAACTTCCGCACGAAAACGCTGTTTATTATCGCTAATCTACTGTTCTTGGCAGGCCTCATCATCGATGTCTTTGCCCCCACATTTCCGATTCTGTTAGCTGGTCGGTTAATTCAGGGATTTGGGACCGGTATTGCGTTGCCACTCATGTTTAACATCATTTTGGAACAGGTCCCCCTTTCTAAAATCGGTCAAATGATGGGAATTGGGACGTTGATTACGGCGGTTGCCCCTGCCATTGGACCAACCTTTGGTGGCCTTGTTGTGGCTAGCGTCGGCTGGCGTTACATTTTCGTCACACTCATTCCCCTCATTTTAATTTCGCTCATTATGGGAATTACCACGATTAAACAGGTCAGCACAGTACAACGGTCAGCTTTAGACTGGCTCAGTCTACTGAGCGTAGCAGCCGGTTTTACCGGCCTCATCTTAGGATTTAACCAACTAAGTGAAGCCGGCTGGCTAAGTCCTCGCGTCCTAGGGCCAATCGTGGTTGGTCTGGCCGCTTTGGTCTTTCTCGTTTTCCGCTCACTCCACATTGAAAACCCCATTATTCACATGGAAAGTCTCAATAATTCGACATTCTTATTGCACCTCGTTGCGTTTTTCCTACTTCAATTCATCACGATTGGGATGTCCTTTTTACTGCCTAATTATATCCAGCTGGTCAACCATCAAAGTGCTTTCCAAGCAGGGCTTACTGTCTTGCCTGGTCCTGCACTCGGGGCCGTTATGGCACC
The DNA here is from genome assembly GCF_001433995.1 of Secundilactobacillus kimchicus JCM 15530. GTDB lineage: Bacteria > Bacillota > Bacilli > Lactobacillales > Lactobacillaceae > Secundilactobacillus > Secundilactobacillus kimchicus. The sequence goes on along the minus strand of NZ_AZCX01000002.1, from coordinate 183,491 downwards.
CTTCGGCGGCCGACTCTTAGACCGATTCGGCGCAAAACGCCCGATTATGGCCTCAACTATCCTGTACATGGTTGCCCTTTCTGGATTTGCCATCTTCGCTCAGAATCTGTCCGTATTTGCCATTGCCGGTCTGTACGCCGTTTTGATGTTCGGCGCTGGTCTGGGTTTTGGCAATACGATGACAAATGGTTTAAAACAACTTTCGCCTGCTGCTCAAGCCGATGGAAATGCCGTTATGAACACCATTCAACAGTTTGCCGGGGCAACCGGGACTGCGATTGTTTCGACGCTTGTGGCCCTCAGCCAAACCTCTTTAAAAGCCTCGGGTACCGTTATTGCAACAGCTACCGGAACGCAACACGCGTTTATCGTTCTCTTAATAGGCTCAATAATTGCCTTTGGCTTGCTTTTTAAAGCGTTGTTCACATCTAACAAAGCCTGAGCTTTTTACCTAACGCAAAAAAACAGGAATCCGGTGAATGAACCGGGTTCCCGTTTTTTTGATGTCGTGGCCAACTAGGAAACATTCATCCTAACTAGTGACTAGTCATCGTTGCGAGCCGCTTTTGGACTAGGTAATAATGAAATTGCGTGCTTCAGCATTAATGGTGCTAATACCGTTGATAACACAATAACGATGATAATTTCTGAATATAACTCAGGTGCTAATAAGTGCGCCTCATAGCCAATCTGAGCAATAATTAGCGCCATCTCTCCGCGGGAAATCATCCCCGCCCCGACCACGTAAGAACTCTTCAGATTAAACCCGAGGAATCTCGCACCAAGACCGCCACCAATCAACTTAGTCAGGAGGGCCGCAATGGTCAGTCCAATAATGAGTAAGAGGTTCGTTAACAGGTGATCTAAGCGCATATCAAGCCCAACGCTGACGAAGAAAATTGGCACAAAGAAAGCATACCCAATCGGGCTGATTGTCGACGTCACTTCCTTATGCGCTGGCGTTTGGGCAATCGCAATACCGGCAAAAAAGGCCCCGATAACGGCACTTAATCCTGTTAAATCGGCCAAATAAGCCATTCCCATACACAGCACGAGTGACATAATTGACGTCGCTTGCGGCACTGGAAGCCGTTCAAATAGGCGAATAAAGTGCGGTGCTAACCAGCGAATAATCAGGTAGACCATGACAAAGTAGGCCACTTGCAGCAGGAGACTTTGCCATAACGGCATCGAAGAATCTTGCCCACCAGTGACATTTCCAAACATGCTAACAAACACACTCAAAATCAGCACGGCCAAAATATCATCAACGACAGCCGCTCCTAGAACGGTAGCGCCCTCCTTGGAATTGAGCCGGCCAAATTCTCGCAACACCTCGACGCTAATTGAAACGGAGGTCGCTGAAAAGACGACGCCCCAGAATAGCGAGCGTTCAAACCCTTGGTGCATCACTTCGCCATAGATGTAAAAGACTACCATTGGCAAAATGACACCTAGCGTTGCCACACTGATTGCAGGTCGGAAATATTTTTTCAGTAACTGCAAGTCGCTTTCGAGTCCTGCGATAAACATCAAGATAATGACGCCAATTTCAGCGCCAGCGTGCAGCAAACTATCGGGTCGAACCCAACCTAATACCGCTGGTCCAAGCAGAATGCCAACTAGCAGTTGGCCGATCACAATTGGCATGGACGCCCGCTGACTTAGGGCCCCAGCAATCGTTGTCGCAAATAAAATCAGTGCAATTTCACCAATATAGCCCATCTATGGCCCTCCTTTTAACTTATCGCTTTTAGTATAACATGCCACTTTTCCCGTACCCAATTGGAATCCTCGTTGTATAATACGTTTAACCCGCAAAATTGGAGGTTTCTCATGCGACTTAATCAATTTGCAATCACCCCCACCACTCTGGAAACAGAAGTGAGGGAGCTTAAACGGATTCACTTTATCGATGACCAAACTAGCCAGCTACCGCCGTTAGCAGCTTTAATCGTCTTACTTGACCAGAGCTTTCCAGAAGCCCAATCGGCAGCAACCAAGCGGAATCGGCGAGCTGGACTCATGGCAACGACAACACTGACCGTGGCCGACCTTGAGGCGCCAGCAACAATCACACCGACGATTTTCGCTAATTTGTATTTACAACTACTTGGTTTCGAGCCCGGCGAGCAATTTGACCTGGCTGATCCTTATGCCATCAATCATTTAGTCAACTTGCCGCGCTTCACGCACGACCTGACCACGATTGACCTCATCCACGGTTGGTACCAATTGCTCGTGACCCATACCGTCATGGGACAGACCTACCTTGACGACCTGACCTCGCGCGGTTATTTTGAACCCCTCGTTCACGATCCAACCACCCCAAGACCGCTGTTCTTCAACGGTAAGGCCCAACCGGTCTATGATGTGACGACCCTTATTCGCGAAGCCGTATATGTCGAATCCCCTCAAGACAGTGATAGCGACGGCCAGCGTGACCTCTTAAAAGTTGAAATTACCCGACCTGGTGAGACTGCAGCCGGCATCAAAGTACCTGTTCTCTACACCGCATCCCCTTACAATCAAGGGACCAATGACGCGGCAGGTGATCGACTCATGCACGATGTTAACGTGCCGCTCACCGAAAAGCGGCCCACCAGTGGGATATCTGAGACGTCATCGTCAACAACCCCACTGCCTGCCGCTCGGACCATCACGGCACCAGAAGAACCAGCTAACGAAACCCTCGGGAATGGCTTTGAATACAGCCTAAATGACTACTTTTTGGCTCGAGGCTTTGCGGTCGTCTACGCCGCAGGGATTGGAACCAAAGACTCAGATGGATTAAGAACCACCGGGGATCCGCAAGAAACCATCTCCACGGTCGCGGTCATTCAATGGCTCACCGGGACCCTCCCAGCCTTTACCGACCGGCAAGCCAACCATCCAACACGGGCTTTTTGGAGTACCGGAAACGTTGCAATGACTGGCCGCTCTTACCTGGGAACATTGGCAACTGCAGCGGCAACGACTGGCATCGACGGCCTTAAAACCATCATCTCAGAAGCCGCAATCTCCAGCTGGTACGATTACTACCGTGAAAATGGTCTGGTCGTTGCACCTGGCGGCTTTCCTGGTGAAGACACTGACGTTTTGGCCCTTGAAACGTTCTCTCGGCAGCAACGTGCTGGTGAAGCCCACAAAATCCAGGAAAAGTGGCGAACGCAGCTTAACCGGTTAACCCACGATCAAGACCGAGAAACTGGCAACTATAACGCCTTTTGGGATGCCCGGAACTACCGCCAAAACGTCGCCCACATCAAAGCTGATATCGTGTTGGTTCACGGCCTAAACGACTGGAACGTGAAGCCCCGACAAGTCGAACGTTTGTGGCAAGCGCTGCGTGACGTTCCCGTCACTAAAAAGCTGATTTTACACCAGGGCCCTCACATCTACATTAACAACTTTCGATCATTAGACTTCACAGATATGATGAACCTCTGGCTGAGCTATAAACTGTACGACGTTGATAATGATGCCGATCAACTGCTCCCACCAGTTTTGATTCAGGATAATGCCAAACCTGAGACTTGGCATCCACAGACCGACTGGGCGGCGCCGGAAACCCCGCTTCAAACCTGGTACGGGCAAAATGGCCTTTTAACCCAGCAAGCGCCAACTCACGCAACCGAAAGTCGTTTTAACGATCAGCTTTCGACCCAGACCTTCGCCCACTACATCCACAACCTGTCGCAGTGGGCGCACGACCTGATGACACCCACAATTACCCCGTTAACGGGGCACCGACTCTTGCTTCAAAGTGCGCCGCTGAATGCTGCCATTACCATGGATGGCGTGCCTCAGTTAACGGTCACGGTGGCCAGCACTCAACCAATTGGTCTGTTGAGTGCTCGATTGGTTGATTACGGGCTTTTCAAACGACTGGGCCGATTACCAGCAACACTGGCGGGCCAGGCTATGGATCTCGGATTTCACTACCGCAAGGAAGTGCTACGCGACTACCAACTTGCACCAACCGCAAGTCCCTACCAGTTGATTTCGTTGGGCCATCTAAACCTTCAAAACCGGCAGGCTCCCGACGTGGTCCAACCCATCGTTCCGGGGCAAAAAATGACCGTTCAACTGGCACTGCAACCGACCCATTACGTCTTACCGGCTGGCCACCAGTTGGGACTGATCCTTTACGCGACGGATTTTGAAATGACTATCCGTGGTAACCAGCCCATTACCTATACGATCGATATGGCGACAACCCGGCTTGACCTCCCAATCCTAACCAAATGAACTTTTACGGTCACAGACGGCATTCAGTGATAAACTAGTAAGGAATTATTTTTAAGAGAAATGAGGGATTCTTGATGAAACAAGGCACAACCATTTTAACGCTTGATAACGGTTATCACCTCTGGACTAACACTCAAGGCGAAGGTGACATCCACCTTCTTGCCCTTCACGGTGGCCCCGGTGGCAATCACGAATACTGGGAAGACACGGCCCAACAACTTAAAAAGCAAGGCTTAAACGTCCAAGTTCACATGTACGACCAACTTGGCTCATGGTATTCCGACCAACCTGATTACAGCGATAAGGCCGTTGCCGACAAATACTTAACTTATGATTACTTCTTAGATGAAGTAGAAGAAGTCCGTCAAAAGCTTGGTATTGACAACTTCTACCTGATTGGTCAGTCATGGGGTGGCGCTTTGGTCCAAATGTATGCGGCCAAATACGGTGACCACTTGAAAGGGGCCATTATTTCCAGCATGGTCGATAACATCGAAGAATACGTTGAACATGTTAACCAAGTGCGCGAAGACTTGCTGCCTGCAGATGCCGTTGCCTACATGAAGGAACGTGAAGCAGCCGGTGAATGGGACGACGCTAAGTATCAGGAATACGTGGATGTCTTAAACGACAACTACGTCGACCGCAAAAAGCCTGCTGCCATTTCCCACCTGATTAGCACCATGGCCACTCCTGTTTATAATGCCTTCCAGGGTGACAACGAATTTGTTATCACCGGAAAGTTGAAAGAATGGCACTTCGAAGACCATTTAAAGGACATCAAGGTGCCAACTCTGTTGACCTTTGGCGAGCACGAGACGATGCCGCTAGCAACCGCAAAACGCATGGCTACCGAAATTCCAAACGCTAAGTTGGTGACGACGCCTGAAGGTGGCCACCATCATATGATCGATAATGCACCTGTTTACTATGATCATTTAGCAACATTCATCCGCCAAGTCGAAGACGGTACGTTTAATAAATAGCACTTAACCCAAAATCTCCCAGCCATTACCGGTTTTCAAAGAATCGGTAATGACTGGGGGATTTTAAGAGAGCGTTAGACCACAGGTTACCGTCGACAAGGATTACCTTAACCAGCCATATCATACAACAAAACCCGATTCCAACAAGTTCGCCGGAATCGGGTTTTGTTGCGTGACACGCTTTTGTGGGGTCACTAATAAATATTAACCGGCGTTCCAACCGGCACTGTTTGATACAGCCACTTTGCATCCGGAACACTCAACCGGACGCAGCCATGAGAGTTGGATTTCTTCCCTAGATAAGCGGCCTCCTGACGATTGTACTGACCACTGGCGTTGGTCGGTACCGTATGGAACAGGTAAATGCCGTGATCCTTAAAGGATACCCAGTACCGTGCGCCCTCTCGTGACCCTTGGTTGTAGAAAAAAGTTCCCCGCTCGGGTTGAATACGAAAGTGACCCTTGGGCGTCGTGTTGTTCTTACCGGTCGAAGCGTACATCATGTACACCGTCTTATGACCGTCACGAACGGCTACCCGCTGGTTTTTCGTCGAAACCAACAGCGATGGCTTTTTCAGCGCTTGCCACTTCGGGTATGGCTTATTTTGCGAAGGCTTACGCCAGTTAATGTTGACCGTCTTAGTTGGCTTCTTGGTCGTCTTTGACTTCGTCGCATGCTTGGCTGTCTGCGTTTGCATGCCCTCTACCTGCGTGTGAACAATGGTCCCAATGCCCAGCACACACACCACAGCAACGAATATCGCTAAAGCGATCATTCCGGTTTCTTTTTTCATCTGAAGACCCCCTAAATCTCGACTACTTGGCTGCTTTTAAACTCAGTTTTTCAACGTTTAGCACCTTATCGGCGAGCCCATCATAAAAGCTCACTTCATGACTCACGATAATTGCGTTACCCGGAAAGGCATTGATGGCATCCTTTAGCGCCTGCTTGGTTTCGTCGTCCAAGTGGTTCGTCGGTTCGTCCAGAATCAAAAAGTTGCTTGGCTCAAATTCCATCATGGCGAGCTTCACTTTCGTCTGTTCCCCACCAGAGAGCTGGCCGATTGGCTTCATCGCATTAGCCGAATCCAACCCACACTTAGACAATTTCGTGCGAATGGCTTTCTGTGGCAGCTTATCGTATTTTTCTTGAATAATCTGCAACGGCGTCTTCGATTCATCATCCCAAACCAGATCTTGGCTGAAATAACTCACGCGAGCCGACGGCGAAAACTGGGCGGAACCGCCCTTTGAGTCAATCAAACCCAAAATAGTCTTAATCAAGGTTGATTTACCAACCCCGTTAAACCCTTCGAAACCAACTTTTTGATTCGTATTGACCGAGAACGTCACCGGTTTCAATAGTGGCCGGTTGTATCCCACGGATAACTGATCCACGACTAAGGCATTTTGCGACCCAGTATCGGCATATGGAAAATTAAACTGGGCCTGCACATTCGTTGACGGCGGATCAACCCGCTCCATCCGCGCTAGTTTCTTTTCGCGAGATTTTGCTTGGGCTGATCGTGTTCCGGCCTTAAATTTCCGAATGAAACGCTCGTTTTTCTCAATTTCAATTTGCTGCTTTTCGTACTCGCGACGTTGCGCTTCTTCACGCTCTTGCCGTTGGCGCATGGCCGACTTAAAACTACCACGGTACTTTGTTATTTTACCAAAAGCCACGTTAATAATACAATTTGTCACTTGGTCCAAGAAGTCATAATCATGGGAAATGATCATGGCCGCACCATCAAATTCGTTCAGATAGTCAATCAACCAATTGATGTGAGCAGTGTCCAAATAGTTCGTCGGCTCATCTAATAAAATCACATCCGGGTGTTGTAGCAGTAGCTTCGCCAAAATAACTTTTGACCGTTGACCACCCGACATTTCAGCAACTTCATGAGCCCGACCAATATCGTCTAGCCCCAAACCAGTGATGATTCGCTCAATCTCCGTATCAAGATCATAAAAATTGGCAGCCTCTAACCGCTCTTGGATCGTCCCGGCCCGCTCCAGTAGCTTATCATCCGCTGTTTCTGCATAATCTGCGTAATAGCGGTTCATCTGATCATTTAACTGATACAGTTCATCAAACGCCGTATGCAAGAAATCAATCAGGGTCATCCCTTCTGGAATATCGGCATACTGGTCTAAGTAGCCCACGTGGATGCGTGGTTGCCACTTGATAGCCCCTGTCAGTGGCAGTTCATCGCCAATCAAGATTTTGATTAGGGTCGATTTGCCGACGCCGTTTTGGCCGACAATTCCCATATGTTCACCTTTGTTAAGTTGAAAACTGGCATCGTCGTAAAGCTTTTTATCAGCAAAACTCATGCTCAGGTCTTCAACATCTAATAACGCCATGTCATGGCCTCCTTAAAATAGACAAGCGACCAAAAGAGGTCGCCAAAAAATGCGTCTTTTAAAAGGTAACATGAAAGTGGCGGATTGGGCAACTGGTTTGCCGCTTTCTCGTGCTATAATTGTTCCCAACACCACATATTATAGTAAGGATGAGAACTGTGAATATTAAATCAATTGATAGTATCACCATTGTCGTGACCGACATTGCGCGGGCCATACGGTTTTACCACGAAGTCTTTGACCTCCCCATGGTTAATGGGAGTAAGACCACCCTCCAAGTGGGGGGGAAGCAACAACTTCAATTCGTCACCCCTGACACGGCAGGGCTCCACAGTCATGGAGCGCCGGGCAACAGCGAATTGGCCCTCGCCACTAAAGATCCGCTGGCCAAGACCCTCGCCCACTTGACGAACTACGCCGTTGAAATTGACGATGGTCCAGTCGCCTATCAAGGCGCTACGGGACCAGCAACTGCCCTTTGGCTGCGCGATCCTGATCACAACCTAATTAAACTCGTCTGCTATTAGTGGGAGGTACCAGATGACCCATAAAGTCCTTCATTGGCTAAAGCACGTGGTTTTGCTGATTTTATTACTGGCCGCTTACTTAACTAATTCGTTTCTCCTAGAGGTTGCCACCGCCACGGCCCATTCAGCTCCTAGCTTGGCCATGCGTTTCATTGGTCTGACCCTGATGAGTGCCGCGGGACTCCTTGCCCTATTCACTTGGTACTACCGGCGTCAACTTCAGGCTGAAAACCCAAGAAACTTTGGCAAGACGCCCGTCCGCTTTAACTCGATTTTAATTGTCATGACCACTTTTATTGCACTTTTAGCCGTCCAATTTCTCTGGATGCTCCTCATTGTCAATCACATTTTGCCGACGCCCGATAATCAAGCGGCAGTGGAGGCAGCGACCAATCAACTGCCCTTTTGGAACAACGCTTACGACGTTTTCCTAGCACCGATATTTGAAGAATTTATTTTCCGTGGGTTCTTTTTTAACTTTTTCTTTGTTAAAAATCGCCCACGAGACACCTGGTTAGGCATTCTCATGAGCGGTTTGGTTTTTGGTTACATGCACACCCTAAGCTTGTCCCCAACGATGCTGTTCTATTCAGCCCTAGGCTGTCTGATGGCGTGGACGTACCTACACTTTAAAGACATCCGGTACAGCATCGCCCTTCATTTTCTCAATAACCTATGGGCGATCCTATAGGTTAGCTAGGGTATGGGTTCGAACTTGAGACAACCAGTTGTTATATAACTTGACGCTATCTTGGTGCCACGTATTCACGGGACAAGCCGCCGCAAAGTAATTTTTCGGCAACTGAATGGCTTGGCCCTTTTTTTGATCCCGGCGAAATTCATTGATGAGCGTCTCTGTTTCGTATTCTGGGTGCCCACTGATGTACAAGCTGCGCTTTGCGGGGTTAGATAACACGATTGGGCCAGCCTGACCATCTTCAACTAAGGTGGTGATGCTGGAGGTATCGGGCTCGGGCAACGTCGCATGCCGGGACTGAGGCATCGAAACGGTGGCTAAGCCGGTTGTCAACGGCGTGTTGGCGACTACCTGAGAACGATAGACCCCAAAGACCTTCTGAGCAGTCACTTGCTTTTCAATCCCCGCATCCACGAATAACGCCGCCTGAGCTGCCCAGCATTCAAAGATGGTCTGATCAACGTGCTGGTCACGCCAGTCTAACCAAGCCTGAAATTCCGCCCAGTAATCGACGTGAGCGAATGCCAAGGTCTCAACCGGTGCTCCAGTGACAATCAGACCGTCGAAATCTTGATAAAAAATGTCATCAAGTGTCACGTAATGGGCTTGCAGCGCAGCTTCATCCGTATGTCGACTTTGATGGGTGGCCATTCTAGCAAACGTAACCCTAACATCTTGGCTGAGTGCCGCTAGTAAATTAACAAATTGCCGTTCTGTCTCCAGCTTATTCGGCATCAAATTAACAATCACCAATTTTACCGCCGAAGCGGTCGTACTACTCTGCGCAGCTAACTGCTGTTTTAAAAATCCATTCTCTAACGTGACGGTCATCGCAAGCCCTCCTTATAACATCAAAAAAACGTCCCTGATTAATTCCTTAACCAGGGACGTTTTCGCGTGATACCACCCAAATTCATTTATTTCTCACAAAATAAATCGCATGAAGTCAATTGACTTCGGCACTGTATCGGACGCCGACCGTGGCCCTAGCCGGTAATCCGACCGCACCAGTCTCCAAGTTCATCTTCATGACAATCGGCTACCCTGTCACACCATCCCAGCGCTCTCTTTAAACCGATAACTCACTACTCTTCTCTTCTTAGACTCATTCTATTCTCATTGACTGTTAATTTATCACGCCATGTTCTTCTGGTCAAGCAAGATATTTTGCATCTTGACGCCTTTTAGGTGATTTGATTATAATGAGAGTACTTTATATGGGGGAATTCGCATGACAACTTCTTGTCAACAACTGAATACCTATTGGCAAAGCCGGTAATCAAACTGCTACTTCGGGTGCGGTTTGAGGAATGTGAAACACGCATCCATGCCGGTTACTTTGTAATGCGAGTGACGCTGCATGAGACCAACCTTGCACGTCGCTTACGACGACTTTCTGTGCAGGGAGTCGTCTTTTTTGTTTTAAAAAATACTATGTTAGGTGGTTAACTATGAAACGACTGTACGGATTAATTGCTATTATTCTCGTCTTTCTAGGGTTTGCTTTCGTTCAGGAACAAACTTCCTCAACCGGGCGACCCAGTGCCGGAAAACCCACGGTCGGCATTCTTCAACTCATGTCACATCCCGCTTTGGATGCCATTCACCACGGAATCATCAAGGGATTGGCTGACGATGGTTTTAAAGCCGATCGAGATGTCAAAATTGACTTTCAAAACGCTCAAAATGATCAGAGTAACCTTCAGACCATGAGTAACCGGTTCGTGACGGAGGGGGCCAACGTGGCTGTCGGTATTGCGACACCGTCGGCTCAGGCACTAGCTAACGCCTCTTCCAAGATGCCAATCGTGTTGGGCGCGGTAACGGATCCCAAGGGGGCTGGCTTGGTCAAAAATAACCAACATCCCGGCGCTAATATTACTGGGGTGTCGGACCAAGCCCCCCTCGCCCAACAACTAGGCTTAATCAAACGCTTGATGCCACATATGAAGACGCTCGGCATCATGTACACGTCAAGTGACGATTCTGCTGTGACCCAGTACAAGGAATTTAAAGCCCTGTGCGATCGGGAACACGTGGCTTTGAAAGCCTACTCAATCTCAAACACTAATGACGTCCAACAAGTCTCTCAACAAATGGTTCAAAACGTGGACGCCGTTTATGTCCCAACCGACAACACAGTGGCCAGTGCGATGCAGACGCTGGCCAATAATGCCACGGCCGCTAAAGTACCAGTCTTCCCAGCCGTTGATACTATGGTTAAAGACGGTGGCCTTGCAACATACAGTATTAACCAATACAAACTCGGGATCGAAACGGGAAAAATGGTCGCCCGCATCTTGAAGGGTGAAAAGCCTGGCGATATGCCAATCAACTACTTCAAGCACGGCGATCTGACTCTCAACATGACGGCAGCCAAAAAATTGGGTATTACATTCCCAGCAGCCCTCATTAAAGAAGCACAAGCGAAAGGAGAGATCTTTAAATGATTGGATTAGGCGTATCCGCAGTCGGCCAAGGACTGCTCTGGGCCACGCTTGGCCTCGGTTTATTTTTAACATTTCGAATTCTTGATTTTCCTGATATGACCGTTGAAGGGACCTTTCCAATGGGGGCAGCCGCCTGTGTTGCGGCGATTAATCAGGGCGTTGACCCACTTTTGGCCTCTCTTTTGGCCTTTGGTGTCGGAATGCTTTGCGGCCTCGCCACCGGTTTACTTTATACCAAAGGCAAGATTCCCATTCTCTTAGCTGGGATTTTGGTCATGACCGCTGCTTACTCGATCAACCTTCGAATTATGGGCCGGGCGAACTTGACCCTCCTTAACAAACCGACTCTGTTGAAGCTGCCTTTCTTAAAAAGCATGCCAATGTACTTTGACAGTGTGACCCTTGGAATGATCATTATTGTCGTCTTGACCCTTCTTTTGGTCTACTTTTTACAGACCGATTTAGGACAGGCCTTCATCGCAACCGGTGATAACGAAAAAATGGCTCGCTCGCTGGGTATCCGTACCGATAACATGAAAATCATGGGCCTGATGGTCTCCAACGGCATCATCGGCTTAGGTGGTGCGTTGGTCGCCCAAAACGACGGTTACGCAGATGTCAGCATGGGAATCGGCGTCATCGTCATTGCACTAGCGTCCATCATCATCGGTGAAGTGGTTTTTGGCGAGTTGACTTTGAATCAGCGACTCATCGCCGTGACCCTTGGATCAATTCTATACCGTTTCGTTTTACTTCTTGTGTTGAAACTCGGTTTTTCAACCAACGACTTAAAGCTACTCTCCTCAGTCGTCTTGGCCTTATGCATGATGCTACCGGTCTTTCAACGGTTATTTAACATTAAAAAAGTGATCAAACGGGGGGTGACTGCTCATGAGTAACCCGATTCTTGAATTGCGCGATGTTGTGGTCAACGTAAACCAGAACACGGCCGAGCAAATTATGATTTTAAAACACCTGAACCTAACAATTAACGATGGCGACTTTATTACCGTTCTCGGGTCAAACGGCGCCGGAAAGTCAACCTTATTTAATGCAATTGGCGGAAACCTCCCCATTGATTCCGGAGATATTTTACTCCACGGTAAACCGGTCGGCCACGAATCTGAGGAACAGCGGACACGCTTCTTGAGTCGGGTTTTCCAAGACCCTAAGCTCGGAACGGCACCACGAATGACTGTCGCTGAAAACCTCCTTTTGGCTGAAAAGCGTGGCCAGCGTCGTGGGCTGGTGCCTCGGCATTTAAAGCAGGCGATGCCACATTTTAAAGAAATCACTTCAACCATGAACAACGGCTTGGAGCAGCGGTTAAACACCCCCACTGGCAACTTATCCGGTGGTCAACGACAAGCGCTGAGTTTCTTGATGGCAACGTTAAAACGGCCAGACATCTTATTATTGGATGAACACACAGCCGCCTTAGATCCCAAAACCTCGCAACAATTAATGCGAACGACCAATGAGCGCATCACTGACCAACATCTGACTTGTTTGATGATCACACATCACTTGGACGATGCCTTGACGTATGGTAACCGACTGATTGTTGTCAACGATGGTCAGATTACCTTTGACGTTTCAGGCGATGCTAAAAAAGCGCTGACGCAAGATAAGTTACTCGAATTCTTTAACGATTTCGAAGGCTAGCACCAAAAAGCCACCGTCCTTTTAAAAAGTACGGTGGCTTTTTTTAACGCTGCTACACCCACCCGGCGTAGAGCTTAATAAGCGCCTGGGTGCCCAAATTTCCTAACTGTTTTTCATCGACCATTTTAGCATAAAGATCGTGCGCCAACTGCGTTGCTGGAAGCTCAATTTGCATCTTGTCAGCTTCTTCTAACGCAATCCGGAGATCTTTTAAGAAATGCTTCGCATAAAACCCCGGATTATAGTCACCGGCCATAATGCGCGGGGCGTAATTTGCCATACTCCAGTTAGCGGCACCACCGCCATTAAGCGTGGTCAATACCTGGTCAACTGGTAGTCCAGCACTTTTAGCATAGACCATCATCTCAACCATCCCGGTCATGGTGCCCGCAATCATGATTTGATTCGCCATTTTGGTGTGTTGGCCCATTCCGGCTGTGCCAAAACGGTTAACGTGCGTTCCCATTAATTCAAACAGCGGCAAAACCCGCTGGTAGGCTGCGTCGTCACCGCCAACCATGATGGTCAGCGTGGCATTTTTGGCCCCAACGTCGCCACCGGAGACGGGAGCATCTAACGCTGCCACCTTTTGCGCTGTTGCTTGAGTCGCAATTTCTTGAGCCAAAGCAGGCGAGCTCGTCGTCATGTCTACAACGACGGCCCCTTCATGAATCCCAGCAAAAATTCCGGCGGTCCCAAAGTACACTTCACGTACGTCTTTGGGGTAGCCCACAATTGAAAAGACCACGTCACTATCAGCAGCAACTGCCGCGGGCGTCTCTCGCCATTTGGCACCCTGCTCGATTAACCCCGTCGCCCGTTGTTTTGTCCGGTTATAGACGACGACCTCGTGACCGGCAGCCAATAGATGACTGGCCATTGCAGCACCCATAACGCCGGTTCCAATAAATCCCAACTTCATGAAAGGCCCTTCTTTCCGCTACTGTGACGCCAACTTCTTATCTAAATAAGTCGCTAATTTATCTTTCGGGTATAATCCAGTCACTTTTTCGATCGCTTTGCCATCCTTAAAAAGCACTAAGCTCGGAATACTCATCACCTTATAGGTCATGGCTAATTCCTGGTTATTGTCGACGTTTAGCTTAGCAAACTTAATTTGGCTCCCATAGGTTTCCTCCAACTGAGCCAAGACGGGATCCATCATCTTACAAGGGCCGCACCACGGCGCCCAAAAGTCGACCCATACCAACCCATCAGCCGTTTCATCTGCGAGGTTATCCTTCGTGAGTGTCGTTGCCATTCGCCTGATTGCCTCCTTTTTGACGTTTGTTAACCGCATGAATGATCAACGTAATGACCACCGCGGCCAACACGATAAGACCAAACAACGCGGCTGGAAATTCAATGTCAATTGCTGGGATACTGATAAACAACTTAATCGCAATCAAACCAATCAACACGTAGGCCATGGGCTCCAATTCGGGGATTTTCCGCATCAGCCGCATGATAAACTCTGCGATTCCACGCATGGCCAAAATCCCAATCATTCCACCAATCAGCACAATTACTGGGTTCGGTGAAACAGCCAAGGATGCCAAAACCGAATCAATTGAAAAAATGATATCCATCATTTCAATTTGGATCACAACCGACCAGAAAAGTGGAATTCGGCGCTTTTTCTCGTTCACGAGCTTACGGGTATGCTTAACGCGCGACTTTGAAAAGTACTGGAAGACCAGCCAGATTAAGTAGCCGGCGCCAATCACTTTTATTTCCCAGAAATGAATCAGGTAAACGCCAATCCCGATAACGATAAACCGGAAAATATAAGCGCCCCAAATCCCATAGAACAGAGACTTTTCTCGTTGTTCCTTCGTGGGCAATGCTTGCGTCTGAGCTGCTAGCACAACCGCGTTATCCACCGACAACAAACATTCAATCAAAACTAATGAAAAAATGATAAGCCAGTCACTACCTGATGAAATAACCGTTTCCCAGTTATGAAGATCGAAAAACGGCCCATAAAGTTTGCCAATTAAATCGAACAATTGCATGAATCTCTCCTTTTATTTGCCTAGCCATATCATACAAGTTATCGTTTGAATGAACAACCAATTTACCTGGCTTGTGATTAAAATGATGTAATGTTTACAAAAACGATACAAAGTTGTTAACCATCAACAGCACAAAAAGATACGGTAAGCCTGAACGTCATCAAGCCTACCGCATCCGATAGTCGTCC
This sequence comes from Secundilactobacillus kimchicus JCM 15530, assembly GCF_001433995.1. Classification (GTDB taxonomy): domain Bacteria; phylum Bacillota; class Bacilli; order Lactobacillales; family Lactobacillaceae; genus Secundilactobacillus; species Secundilactobacillus kimchicus. The sequence continues at coordinate 168,345 of NZ_AZCX01000002.1, read as the reverse complement.
ATCTAAATTTTGAGTGTAGTCAGTCGCTTATTGCGTCGTATCAAACCGGGTTAACCGGTACGCATCAATAACGTGAATGACCTTAGCCGCGTAGTTGGGATCAGTGGCATAACCGTTATTTTGAAGCGCTCGAGCCGCCACGGCATAATCGGTCGTTCCCGCTGGCACGAATTTGTCTGCCACCACCGTGTCATGATCCACAATCGCCGCCTGAAGGTTGGGATAAACCCGGAAGTAATCATTGATCATCACCCGTTTGCCATTATAAACCTCAGCCGTTGGGTACAACTTAGTTTGACCGTTATAACTCCCCTTCATCCCAAACGGGTTATTTGCTTCCTTGAAAAGTTGCGAATCTCCCCAGCTGGACTCGATGATTGCCTGCGCAATGACAATGCTTGGAAGCACTTGACGATTCGCATGGTAAACCCGAACCGCTGGTGTTGCTAGCTTCCGAATGAATCGACGTTGTTTCAACTGGGTTGCAGACAGCTGAGACGACTGGGTCGTCGGCTGATCAGCGGTCCGACTGACGTGATCCAGTAACCCCCGGACCCAAAAGCCACCACCAATCACGATCAACGCAATCACAAAAATAATTGGTGCGGCACTTTGTTGGAATTTTTTAATTTGGCGTTTCTTGTTAGCCACCCCGTTGCCTCCTAGTTGTTTAAGGGCTTACCACCCCGCCGACGATTTAGTTGGATCCGAATCATTTTATCAACTTCAGCGACCACAAGAACGACAAGTCCGCAGGCGGCTGAAATCGCCCATTGTTGCCAAGTCATTGGGGCTGTCTTGAAAATAGTCTGCATAAACGGCAAGTACGTCAAGCCGAGTTGTAGCACCATCAAGATGCCAATGACAATAAACGCAAGTTTGTTTTCAAACAAGGTCTTGGAGATGGCCAGCAGGGGTGTCCGAATGTTGAAGAGGTAAAAGACCTTCCCCAACACAATAATGTTAACGGCAACCGTACTAGCCACCATTTCGCTGACGCCTTGTCCCGTTAGCACATCAAAAGCCACTAATCCCATAACGGCAATGATGATGGAGACATACGTCATCTGGAAGACGTCGTGCTTATTCATCAACGACCGGCCGGTTTGACGTGGCGGTCGATCCATAATGCCCGGTTCAGCAGGCTCGGCAATAAAGGCGAACTGAATCGTGATTGCCGAAACCATGTTAATCCACAACAACTGAGTTGGTACTAACGGTAACGCTTGTTGGAACATAATGGAAATTGCAACAATCAAACCTTCGGCAAAACTTGTTGGTAGCAAGAAGAGAATCGACTTTTTAATGTTGTCGTAAAGCCGCCGACCTTCCCGAATCGCAAAGTCCATCGTACTAAAATTATCATCTGCCAGCACCATGTCTGCTGAGTCCTTAGCAACGTCGGTCCCTTTAATTCCCATCGCCACACCAATATCAGCTTGTTTTAAAGCGGGCGCGTCATTGACGCCGTCTCCAGTCATCGCAGTCACTAACCCGTTCGCTTGGTAAGCGCGCACGATGTCTAACTTGTTTTGCGGGGTTGCCCTAGCAAACACGTCATATCGGGTAATAACGGCTTTGAGCTCGTCAAACGACAATGCATCGATTTCAGGTCCTGTGATGGCTTTAATATTATCTGACAAACCGAGCTTTTCACCAATAGCCGTGGCTGTCACTGGATGGTCCCCAGTAATCATCTTCACTTTAACCCCAGCCCGACGCATTTGCTTCAACGCGTCAATGACTTCTTCACGCGGCGGATCAATAATGCCAACGACCCCCAGCATGGTCACGCCTGAAGTCAGTGCATCATGGTCAACTTCAGTAATCTGATCACTGACTGGTTTCACGCCGACGGCCACCACCCGCTTCCCCTGTTGAGTCAGGCTATCAATGATTGGTTGCCACTCGGCGGCATCGAATCCACCGGCAGAACTTGCCATTGAGAAGAGCTTATCTGGTGAGCCTTTGATCATGATGACGTGTTGCCCACTCGTTTTGTCCACGACCAGTTTTGCAATGTAGCGATAATCCGAGTCAAACGGAATGCGATCCAGTTCAACGTTTTCGGGCTCTTGATCAAACTGCTTCCGGTAGAGCGTCAAAAACGCCCCATCAGTTGGTTCCCCGTTGATCGTCCACTGACCGTTTTCTTCGTTTAAAAAGGTGTCATTGGCTTCGAAGCCAGAAATTAACAATTGCGTTAAATCGGGGTCCGCCGACAAATCAGCTGGTTGACCATCTAACAAGATGGTCCCATCAGGCGCATATCCGGTTCCCGTCACTGTATAGTGGTGAGTTTTAGTGTACACGTCTTGGGCCGTCATTTCATTTTTAGTTAGCGTTCCGGTCTTGTCCGTTGCAATAATGTCAACTGCACCCAGCGTTTCAACCGCAGGCAACGTCTTCACGATTGCTTGGTGCTTCGTGAGATTCCCAACTCCAAGGGATAAAATGACCGCCGTTGAAGCCGGTAACCCTTCTGGTAACGACCCAACAATCATAGTCACAACAGCCAATGCCAGCGTTGGCAAGGCGTATAAATGAATGATCCAACCGTAAATAAACAGGGCAACCGCAATCCCGACAATGACGTAGGAAATCCATTTTCCTAAACCATCCAGTTCGCGCATTAACGGCGTCTTGACTTCCTTAACTGAACCGACACTCTTTGAAATCTGACCAATTTCAGTTGCTTCGGCCACAGCAGTGACAACTGCCGTTCCTGATCCGTTCGTCACAGCAGTCGAGGCATAGGCCATATTCTGACGTTCCGCAAGGGGTGTCTTGGCATCCGCCAGCGGGGCGAAATTCTTTTCGACAGAATCGGGTTCCCCCGTGAGCATCGACTCTTGAATTCGTAAGTTATCGGCGTCCACGATTCGCAGATCTGCAGGTACGTTATCGCCCGCTTCAAGATAGACGATGTCGCCGACCACCAACTGTTCTGCGTCGATGTCTTGGCGCTTACCATCCCGAATCACCGTCGCTTCCTTACTCAACAGATTTCGGATTTTATCTAGAGCGTTGGCGGCGCTCACCTCTTGATAGTACCCGATGAAAGCATTAATGATGACAACCAACAAAATAACGGTTGCATCTGACCAATGTCGCATGATTAGCGTTAACACAGCGGCCAGTAACAAAATATAAATAATCACATTCTTAAACTGGCGCAGAAAAATCACCCATTTAGGGGTCACGTGTGCGGTAAGGGCGTTGGGGCCATTTTCGGCCAGTCGCTTATCAGCTTCCGCTTGCGACAAACCATCCGCCGTATCAGTTTGGAGTGTCCGTAAAACCGTTTCTTCGGGCATCGTAAAAACCGAATCCGTGCGTGGCTGCTGCTTAGGGCCATCTTCCATTTAATCATTCCTCCAAATTCAAACATTTATTATGAGATTACTTATAGTTTACCATGTTCGGTTAACCGACGCGAAGCATTGAGCAGCTAGTTTAAGGAATTTGTTAGCAGTTCGTCAAAGGCCCCGTAAAACCGGGGTTCTTGCCACGTCAGCATCGCTTCAGTCAGTTGCAATTTAACCAAGCCCAGTCGGTTATAGGGTTCAAAATAGTACGTGAGTGACTCCGTGACCGTGGCGGCTCGGTAAATTGAATAGTTACGTTGGTACTCAGTCAATTTGGGCACCGTCACGCTATTCAATAAATGCCACTCACTAATAACGGCGTCCGCTTCGTCTCTGGGCTGGTCCGCCTTTTCCTTATAATAAGCGGCTCGGATAAACCGGGCACTTGGCGTGTAGGAACCACTTGGCACTTTTTTCCCCGAAAAGTTTCCGGTCGTCACACGTGGCGTATTAGGAGCAACCTTTCCAGCCAAGAAGGCGGGCGTAAACGTCACGTAATCGTTTAACTGTTCCAGCTGACGTTCAAAATTATAGGCGTTTGTTAGAATTCCCAACGGGTTATCAACGATGCGCATGGGCTGATGTGACGTCTCAATTGCCACCACCCGTCCCGTGGCATCGCTGGCAACAAAGTGCAACTCTGGCCGACCAAAATTCTGCCGAGCTGATTCGCCGTCCATCATTTCAAATTCAGCAATGTGAGCTTCAATCTCGGCAATCGACTTAAAATGGCCCAGTAAGTATAAGGGAAATTCAAACGGAGCTAGCGAAATCTTATCATCGTCGGCATATCGAGCAAACACCGAACCGTTCGTAAACGTTAATTTCTGAACACTCAGGCCGTGCTCGTTAATCCCATCTGACACGTCAATTTCATCATCATGGGGCCCACCGCCGCCGACAATGGCGTACTTGTTCGTGTAGGCCGCGTTATCGTAAACAGAGTGCCACCGATACTGCCGCGGAATAAACAGGGGCGCTGCTCCCAACGTATGCCAGTCCATTGTCCGGCCTAGGATGTGAGTCCCATCCAAGGCCACCTGGTAAATGCTCGTACACATTATGGTTCATCTCCTGTCTGAGTACCCGTTAAGAAAGCGGTAAAGACTTGGTCAATTTGCCGTTGTTGCCGTTCAGTCAATTGCTGACTTTTTTGCTGGTTTAAAATTGGGGCAGCCACTTTGAGATAGGCAAATAGAATTTGGCTCGCATCCATTCCGTACTGTTTTGCCAATTGATTGGCGACCGCATATCGATTGTCGCCATTTAACGCTGCGAATGATTGAAATTCATCGTGTTGGTTCATTAGAACTCCTCCTCTGATTGTTGGAAATTTCATTGTAGTCAAGGCCACCTAGAAAGAACAGAAAAACCACCTGAAAATGGCACATACCTTAAAAAAAGCGACTAACCCTGCCATCAGACAAAAAGCTATGTTAGAATAAATGGTACAATTTGAAAAAGAACTGCAACAATTAAGGGAGATACATACGAATGAAAGAGCGAATTCGAAGTTTGCACGAGAACCGAATTTTCGCGTTAATTATCTGGTTAATCGCGATCTTTGCGGCTATTGTGCTGATGCAAAACACTACCAGCCTGATTCAACAAAAGGGACAACCACAACTGGCAAATGATAGCCAGCCGGTTGTCGCTCAAAGTATCCAACGTGATTGGGGACGTGACGTTGGTAATACCTATAACGTGACTGCGGTCTTCAATAAGGCCTCTGGTCAAATTGGGTCAACCGAGCAGGCTGCAATTGACAGCACCATCAGCAAGCTTCAAAGTCACCAAAAATTCTATGGCATTAAAGCCATCCAAACACTTGCAACCAACCCAACTGCCCAAGACCAATTTTTGTCAGCTGACAAATCAACTGAGATTGTCCAACTTTCAATTGATCGAAATCAGGGAGAAATTCGGGTCATTGCTAACCAACTTCAAGGCCAACTGAGCACCACCGGGCTGGATAGCTATGTGACGAGTCCCGAAATCGTTAACGATGTTGCAAACCAAAAAATCAGTCAAGTGACGACGGTCGCAACGGTCATTCTCTTTATTTTAGCACTCATCATTATGGGGATTTTGTTCAAATCCCTCGTTGCACCAATTATCAGTACGCTGGCCATTTTAATGGCTTACGTCGTGTCTTTAAGCATTGTTAACAACTTAGCGGTTCACTTGAACTTTGCTTATTCTGAATATACGCCACTTATGGTGATGTTAACCACCATTTTACTCGGCTTAATGAGTCACTTCGTTTTACTTCGACAGTTTCGCCAACAGCTTGAGGACGGCAAACCCGCCAATGCGGCCATTAAGGACAGCATTCGTTACGTTCGCTACTTCTTACTTGTCACTGGCATCACGTTAGGCCTCACCTTTGCTGGTTTCGCACTCTTCAAGTTCTCAACGCTACGGGCGGTTGCGACTCTTGTAGTTCCCGTTATCCTAACGATTCTCGCAACGTTAACCGTCTCACCAATCTTTATGAACCTCCTTGGTGAACGCTTCTTCTGGCCAGCTGTTGCTAGCGAACCGCACCAACACGGTTTCTGGAACCGAATGACCCGTTTTGGCCTCTGGCAACCCATTGTGGCCATTATCGCTGTTTTGTACTTCGTGGGTCCGTTTGCTTATAGCTACCGAAATAATCTGAATTTTAATGCTTCTAATACCCTCGAATCCTCACAACAATCCCTGACCGGAATGCGGGTTCTAAACGCCCACTTCACTCAGGGAAAGGCAACGCCAGTTACCATTTACGTTAAGTCAAGTGACCGCTTAGACAACGAAAAATCCCTGCTCCAACTGGATAATTTAACCACTAAGTTACAATCAATGCCCGGCGTCTCAGGTGTCACTTCACTCACCCAACCAAATGGTCAGCCCATTGCTGAAAACTACGTCAATAGCCAGCTTAATGACTTCACAACTGAGCTTAAGGGGGCAACAGACCAACTTGATGATTTGACGGACAGCCTGAAGGATGACCGAACTAACTTAAATCAGGTCAAGCTATCATCCGACGCTGACAAAATCGATTCGTTGGCTTCCCGTTCATCGCGCCTGGTCAGTGACACAACGACAGTTCACTCCCAGGTTGATGAAATCGCCGGTCGGGCAAACGTTAGCCAACGTCGGAGCGCTTCCAAGCTTGTTCGTCGGTACCAACGCCTTTTGAACTTGATCAACACGCAACTTCAAACCGTATCCAGCAACATGCGCGCCTTAAGCGACGAATTATCACAGAACCAAACGGATGCTAGCGATGTCAGCTCAAATGTTTCGAGTTACACCACGCAGATCAAAGATGTGCAAAATGATTTGAAAAAGACCACAAAGAGCCTATCAGGACTCGTTAAGTCTTACAATGACATTTACAATTACTTGTCAGCACTACAGGCTTCTGACGCTGCTAAAATCTATTATCTGACGCCAGAGCAACTGACAAGTTCTCAGTTCCAACAATCCCTAATGACCAACACCAGCGAAAACTATAAAACCACGACCTTGCAGGTGACGTTGAAAGACGCGGCTAACGCAAAGAATACCGCTGCCACCGTTCAACGCCTTCAAGACGAAGTCTCAACCCAACTTCAAGGAACTTCCTTAAAGAACGCAGACGTGGCTTATGCTGGTCAACCGGTTGTGCAAAGCACCGTTCAATCTGCGCTGCTGAGTCAAATTGGTTGGATTGCCCTCTTGATTGTCGGCGTCTTCTTCATTGTTCTAGCGATCGTGAGCCGCTCTGTCCTCCAAGCTTTCTATTGGTTACTCACCTTTGGCTTGGCAGCCGCAGCGGCAACGCAACTCGCTCAGATGATGACCGCCTTTTTAAGCGGCGAGACAACCTTCAATTGGCAAGTGCCGCTCATTGCGATGGTTCCAATCCTCATTCTTGGTGTGACGCAACTGATGCAAGTTGCCATTAACTACCGGTACAACGACCTACCGTTCATTGACTGGCTACTCCCAAGTCTCACTGAGATGGGCCAGACGCTTCGTCACCGCCTATTTGCGGTTGTCGCCTTCAGTTTGGGCCTTCTCTTTACTGGGTACGCCCCAATCGTAACGGTTGGTTGGATCATGATTTTCACCGTTCTCATTTTCAACGTCATCTTGCCAATTTTAATCGCAGCGTTTGGCAAGCTAACGGTCACATTACCACAACATAAACCTAAGTCTAAGCACCGTGCTTAACAATAAAAAAAGGCTATCGGATTAAATCCGATAGCCTTTTTTGTTCTCAACGAATCTCATAGTTAATGTCGGTCCCCCGAGTGTGGGCATATAAGTGCTTTTGTTGGTCCCCATCAAACACACCAAGGTCGATGACGGCCCCGCCATCTTCAAAATCAACGCTGGTGACGCTGTGCCGAATAAACTGACGAACTGCCGTCAGGTATTTAATGGCGCTGCGCATTTGCGAAACTGCACCTTCCAACGTATACCCATCATCAAGGTAGTGCTTGATGATTTTAACCGAGACGTAAGCAGCGTAATTATACGACCGCGCCCGCTTGTCATCAGTGCGATCAAGGGATTTAATGTAGCCACGCTGCTCCCAATAACGGAGTTGACGCGGTGAGACGCCGGTCATCTTACTAAGTTCACCAATTCTAAATACGAAGTCGTCGAACGAAAATACGGTTGTGAGTTCTTCAAACGGTATGGCCATTTCAATGTCCCCTTTTTTAAACCTGACCCTATTATTTCATGAAGACCAATTAAGTTACAATTATTACGAATTTATTTAACCACATTGACACTTGATTGTTACACGACTGTCACATTCCATTAGTAGTATTGGGAGCGTACATAAATAGGGGAGTGTTACTTAATCATGAAGAAGTTTTTCACTAAAGTTTTGTTGGCCTTCGTTGCCATTATCAGTTTCTCAGTTGTGAGTTTCCACGAAACAGACGCTCACGCTGCCAGCTTTACAAGCGTTTATCAAACGGCTAAGAACTACCTTGGTACGCCATACGTTTACGGCGCCACAGGTCCTACCTCATTTGATTGCTCAGGCTTCACGAGTTATGTCTACAAGAAAGCGGCTAAGGTCACTTTACCTCGGACGGCTCAAGCTCAATATAACAAGTACGACCACGTGTCAGCCAAGACTGCCGAAAAGGGCGACCTCGTCTTTTTCGGTGCTAGCAAGCTTAGCATCAGTCACGTTGGAATGTACATCGGTAACGGTAAGATGATTGACGCCCAAAACCGTGGGGTCGTCATCGAAAAGATCAACGCCCCTTGGTGGAACGCTGTTGGCTATGCCCACGTTACTGATTTAGATTAATTTTTGACATATCATTGTTTCAGGTAACACCCTATCACATAAAAAGCGCGACTCAGCAATGGGTCGCGCTTTTATTATGCCTCAATGGTGAGCACCATCGCCTGATGTAAGATGCCCACTTCTTCAAATGGTGCTCCCACTGGCTTGAATCCTAGCCGCTCATAAAGACCGATGGCTGTCTGCTGCGCATTTAAGGTCACCTCGGTGCCCGCTGGTTGAGCTGCCAATATTGTCCTGAGCAACTCACTGGCCAAATGTTGACCACGATACTCGGGAAGCGTCGCCACCCGTTGCACCTTCACAGTACTGCCACTGGGCGCTAAACGGGCCGTCGTTACCGGTTCGTCCGCCACATAGCCCACATAATGCACCAACGTTGCGTCTAACGGATCAAATTCAAGTTTTGGGTCAATTCCCTGTTCATCAACAAAAACCGCTAAGCGAATCATTTTAGCCGCTTGATAGATGGTACCAGTGTTGCCAAGTTCGTGTTTAACAATCATTTTTTTGCTCCACATCTTCAATCTCATCAAATGTAAGCGCTTATGCTATACTGGGGCCAAACAATCAATGAAAGTAGGCGGCAGTTATGCAAACTCACCACATTTCGCTACTCACAAAGGATGCTAATCAAAACATCCGGTTTTACACCCACATCTTAGGGTTACGCCTCGTCAAAAATACTGTCAATCAAGAAAACATCCACATTCGTCATCTGTTTTACGGCGATAACTTGGGAACACCCGGTTCAGTCGTGACCTTTTTTGTCCTACCACTGCTGGGCCGCCGAACGGATGGCAACCACTTTATCAACGGTATCCGACTCGCAATCCCCCAGGGGAGTAGTGATTTTTGGATGACTCGGCTCACCAACAATCACGTGGTCCCAACCCAAACGACGACCGGCCTCACGTTTGACGATCCTGATCAGATTCCAATCGCCTTAGTTGAAACGCCAGAAACCCTAACCGACTGGCAAGTCGTCCCGAATAACGGCATTGAGGCCAAGAACCAAATTACCCGCTTTCTGGGTACCGAATTAGCCGTCCCAGACGTTGAGGCAACCGCAACATTCTTTGAACGGTTCTTAAACCTCACCGTGGCGAATCAGACTGTCCAGCTCGATCAACAAGCTGAGCTGACCTTGACGCCGACCACAAACTTCGAGCAGGTCACCAGATTCGGCCGTGGTAGTATCGACCATGTTGCCCTGCGTGTTGCCGATGAACAAACGTTACTCGACTATTATCAAAAAGCCCAAGAACAGGGATGGGACATTGAAATGTACCGTGATCGCGGTTGGTTTAAGAGTCTCTATATCAGAGAACCCGGCGATAACCGGATTGAACTTGCCACTCCGACGCCGGGATTCTCACTTGATGAGCCCATTCTAACCATGGGACACGACCTTGGCCTTACCCCAAAGTTTGAGTCCCACCGGCAAGAAATTCTTGATTATTACGCAACCCAAAACGTGGACTTTCACGAAGCTGAAACGCTCGATTAACTACTGATTATAGCTTTCAACAACAATATCATGATCAGTTAGCGTCAACCGCGTCAGGCTACCATTTGCAGGTCGCTCACTAAGATCATAGCGCCCTGCTGCATACCGTTCCATCAAGCTCAACAGCGTATTGCCGTGACTGATCAACAAGACATTATTGCCGTCTTTTAAGTCTGGATTAGCCCGAATGAGATCAAAGCCACGGTCAACCCGTTTCCAGTATTCATCGTTATCTTCGGCCTGGTGAAAAGGGTCAGCCGCCTTTAAGTAGTCCTTGGCTTTTCCGATTGAATACTTGGCCTGAATTGCTTTGAACGTTGGTAGGCCATGTGGTGCCCCTGCCAAGTACCACGCTTGATTCATATCAGTCCCTTCAAAGTACCCGTAGAACTCCTCACGGAAATTCATTGCTGTGAGGGGTTCTTTGACGTCTGAGACTAAATTAGCCTGCAAAATCAACTTGGCCGTCTCCATTGCCCGAGTGGTGTCTGAACAATAAGCGGCCGCAAATTTGGTGGTTTTAAGACGCTCGCCAGTCGCTACTGCCCCGTCAATCCCCTTTTGAGTCAGTGGCGAATTACTCCATCCCTGTAACTTGTTATAAATATTGAAGTAGGTCTGCCCGTGCCGAACAACGTATAAGTTTAAGCGTGTCATGATTTTACCTCCCTAAATTTGGTCGTTTCGACTTTAGTATAGCACCTTTCAATTGATTTCCACCGGTCATCAGACGCAATTAACAATTTGCTTAAATTGTCAGGATGAACCTGCAAGGGACGCTAATATCTGATAAACTGGTTACCATTAATGCATCATCTAAAGGAGCCATCATTTTGGAGTTTGTAAAACGTTTATGGGGAAAAACCAATACCCGTCTTGGCTTTGCGGCGCTATTACTTGTCTGCTTTTGGCTTAAGACGTTAATTGCTTACTTTGTGGACTTCCACATTGAGCTCAACGATCCGTTACAATTTTTCTTATACATTGTCAATCCAATTGCCGTCACGGTCATCTTTTTCAGCTTGGCCTTCTATATCAGGCGAACGTCACTGTTTTATACCGTTTTAATCATTCTCGACGTGTTAGGGACCGTTTTACTCTTCCTGAACGTCGTTTATTACCGAGAATTCACCGATTTTATGACGGTTGCCACGATGCTGGGCTATTCCAAAGTCAGTCAGGGGCTAAGTGGTAGCTCCATCGCCCTTTTCACCTGGCATGATATTTTTTACTGGCTCGATTTTATCGTCATTTTAGCGCTATTAATCTTTCGGAAAATAAAGCCTGACAACCGCCCACTCAATTGGAAGACTGGGGCGGCTACGACATCGTTAGGCTTCTTACTTTTTGGCGTTAATTTAGCCTTGGCCGAGGCTAACCGGCCGCAACTCTTGACCCGCGGATTTGACCGCAATTACATCGTTAAATACCTTGGGCTAGATGCGTTTACCATCTATGATGGCATCCGCACCCAACACACTAATGATGTCCGCGCAACAGCCAAAAAGTCCGAGTTAACAGGGATTTTGAAGTACACTAAAAACCACTATGCAAAGCCTAATCCGAAATACTTTGGCAAGGCCAAGGGTAAAAACATCATTGTGATTCACCTTGAAAGTTTCCAACAGTTTTTGATTGACAAAAAGATCAACGGTCGGGCTGTCACACCGTTTTTGAATAAACTCTATCATAGCCGGTCCACCTATGCGTTCGATAACTTCTTCCATGAAGTTGGCCAGGGAAAAACTAGTGACGCAGAAAACATGCTGGAAACCAGTACGTTTGGGCTCCCACAAGGATCGTTATTCGCCCAACTTGGCAACGATAACACCTTCCAAGGGGCACCGGCCATTCTAAAACAAAATGGTGATTACACCTCCGCTGTTTTCCACGGTAACGTGGCCAGCTTCTGGAATCGAAATAACACGTACAAAAACCTGGGGTATCAATACTTCTTTGATGCCAGTTATTACGATACTTCCGGCGATAAATCGCTGGGCTTTGGTCTTAAGGATAAACTCCTATTCAACGATTCAGTGAAGTACTTGCAACATTTACAACAGCCCTTCTACGTCAAATATCTGACCGTCAGCAATCATTTCCCGTTTGATCTTGACGCCGAGGACTCGAGCTTTAAAACCCCGGATACGGGCGATAAAGCGGTTGATAACTATTTTAAAACGGCCCACTATCTGGATCAATCTATCCGTGAATTCTACGCCTACCTTCACCGGACCGGGCTCGACAAAAAGTCGATTATCATGTTGTACGGTGACCACTACGGGATTTCCGATTCTGAAAACCCGAACCTCGCAAAAGTCTTAGGGAAGAATTCAGACAATTGGACCGACTTCGACAACGCTCAATTGCAGCGAGTCCCGCTCATGTTTAACATGCCGGGCACTACCGGCGGTCACATTGAGCACCAGTACGGCGGCGAAATTGACGTCTTACCGACCCTTCTTCACCTGATGGGAATCAACACGAAACAATTCGTGCAATTTGGGACGGACTTGTTCTCTAAAGATCATGATCAAATCGTTATTTTTAGAAATCAAGACTGGGTCTCGCCAAAATACACTGACTTGTCCGGGAAACTGTACAATAATCACACAGGACTGCGTATCGAAGAGCCCGATAAGAAGTTACAAGACTATGCTGACAAAGTCTCTGATCATGTGGACAACGCACTCTCACTCTCTGATTCGCTGAATGAGAAGGACCTGCTACGATTCTATCATCCCAAGGGATTCAAGGCCGTTAACTCCAAGGACTATAACTACGCTAATGAGTACCGAAAAGAACTGGAAATTGAAAAGAAACTCGGTAACAAATCAACCAGTCTATTTAGTCAAAACGGTAATAAGAGTACGCAAAGTCTCTTCGCAACCGACGCACCTGAAATTCACCACAAATCAACCGACTCTAACCGCATTAAGATTACGAATCCGGATGATCCAAGTGGTCAGTAACCCATGCTAATTAAAAAGCCTGAAACGATGACAATGAGTCGTCGTTTCAGGCTTTTTTTATTCCTTAGACAAAGAGGTACTGTGAACCGGCCCACGCCGATCCGGGTATAGTTGATTCATCGCTGCGTTCACCGCAATTGGTGCTTCACCGTAACCACTTGCAATCAAGGCTTGTTTGCCGGCGTATGTGACCCCATCGCCAATCGCATAGATCCCCGGTTCACTGGTTAACATTGTTGAGTCAACCTTAAAGAGGTGATGCTCCGCGTCGAGATCAAGATGCCAACCATCGACTACTTTGTGATCCGACGTGAAGCCATAACTGACCACCACGTCGTCAACCGTCTGCACGACCAGCGGGTCATCGGTGCGCATCTTTTTCAGGCCAACTTTTAACTCACCGTTTTTTTCCGTCACAGCCTTAATCAGGTAAGGTGTCATGACGTTTACATCAGAAGCTTCAAGCCTAGATACCGAATGCTCTAACGCTCGGAAAGTGTCTCGTCGATGAACTAGGGTGACTGAGGTGGCAACCTCCTCAAGCATCATCGCCTGATCAAGAGCAGCGTCCCCACCACCAGCAATGATGACTCGCTTGTTAGCAAAGTGGGAAAGGTCACTCACAGAATAGAAAAGGTGCTTATTTTCCAAGTCAGCTGCGTTCTCAATTGCTAAGCGGCGGGGTGAAAACGACCCGTTTCCCACCGCAATAATAACGGTTTTCGTGTGGGTTGTTTCAACTGGTGTGACCACATCAAAGCCGGTTGCCGTCCGAACAATGTCGGTCACCGCTTGATTGGTTTTAATCTCAATTGGAAAATCATTGAGCTGCGTGATTTGCTGTTGAATCAATTGTTGACCCCGAATGGCTGGGAAGCCGGCAACGTCTAAAATCTTCTTTTCCGGATACAACGCTTGAACCTGGCCACCCAGATCCGGGAGACTTTCAATTAGTTGGGCCTTAGCTTCACGGAGCCCCGCATAAAAGCCCGCAAAAATCCCAGCCGGTCCGCCACCAATAATTGTGATATCGTAAGTCGTTTCCATATTTGTCATTCCTTTAATTCGGCTTCCCAAGGCCAATCGCCTTGTTCCACACTCTCTTTTAATTAATAATTCGTTGACCCTGAAGGGTTCGGACTTCACGTAAACCCGCATTAATCAACACAAAAATTGCAATCCAGGCAATGGCAATGAGAATCCACGTTTGAATGTCGAACGGGTCGTTAAATGGCAAGGGAATCTGCCAATCCCAAACCGCGTGAAGGAGCACGGCTAAAACATAAAATCGGAGAAACTTCGGCCGAACCATAATCTTCCCCTGAACTGGCTGACGCCGCTCCTTAGCTAAAATGATAGCCGCCCCAATAATGGCTGACCAAATTGTATGGGTCCCAATGGTCTGCCAGCTTCTAACAAATAGCGTAGCTAACCCGAATTGATCCGTGTAGCCTGAGGTTTCAAAAACCGCAAAGCCAGCGCCCACACAAGCCCCAATCAACAGCCCGTTGAAGATGTAATTGACCTTAAATGAATTGATAAAGTACCCAATAATCAACATTTTAGCCGTTTCTTCAATAAACCCGATGGCCAGTGCTGAACCGAGCCCTACCCCGTTTCCAGACGGAATGATTTCGTAAAAGATCATGGTTGCCACTAGTGACGCAATGCCGCCAATCAAGAAGACCTGCATGGCCTGGAAAACCGAAATATTTTTATACACGTTAATTTCAAAGAACATAATTGTTAGCGAAAAAGGAACCGCTAGCGAGCCAATAAAAATCATTCCCGGAACGGCCTTATTGCTATGGAAGACCATAAATAACATGGTCAGTAATCCAAAACTAATCCCCAGTAAGGCTAATACCCGGGAAAATAACCACGGCTTCACTGGGGCCGATGAAACAGTGGTTAACGGCGGGGTTGTTGTTTTGGTTCCCACAATAAACAATGCATCTGCTTCGTCCTTATTATGGGGTTTGAACACCTCAGAAAACATCCGAAACATGTGAATTTCAACGGCCTCATCTTCACCTGTCCATTCGTTAAGCTCCTTTGTAGCGTCCGCTAATAACCGATTTTCACGGTGTTTTTGGTTGAACGTCTCGTTATCTGACTTCTCCGCCATCGCTTCACCAACTTTCCTTTAATTCGATTCTTCCATTCTAACCCAAAATAGGTGTTTTTGCAGGTGGTGATCCTCATTTAACCCTGTTGTTCCCCTTGTTTTCGGGGAACGCTTACATTATGATTGATGAGTGACCTAGTTTATTATTAACAACCTGGAGGGACATCATGGCTACTAAAAAAATGATCTTAGACTTAGATACCGGGATCGACGACGCAATGGCAATTGCTTACGCTGTCGCTGATCCAGAAGTCGATTTAATCGGTATCGTTGGGTCGTACGGTAACGTCTACGTCAAAGAAGGCGGCATCAACTCACTCAAGATTTTGGAACTCCTCGGGGCAACCGACGTTCCCGTTTACCTTGGTGAGAGCCACTCTCTAACGACCGACCACTTTGACCGGATGCCAATTAGTGCTCAAATACACGGTGAAAATGGGATTGGTCAAGTCAACTTACCTGAACCAAAACGCCAATTAGAGGCTGGTTCTGGTGTCGACTTCTTAATTGAGTCAGCTAAAAAGTATGGCCAAAACTTGATTTTTGTCCCAACCGGTCCCATGACCAACTTGGCCAAGGCCCTTGAAAAGGACCGTGACGCTATTTTGAGTATTGGTAACGTCACGTTTATGGGCGGCGCTTTAACCGTTGAGGGTAACGTCAACGCCTACGCCGAAGCTAACATTAACCAGGACGCCGAGGCGGCAAACGTCGTATTAACGAGTCCCCTCAAGTTAACCATGGTCGGTTTAGACGTCACGTTGCGGACCCTTTTGACCCGCAAGGAAACGGCTCAGTGGCGTGAATTAAACACAGCTGCCGGCACTGCGTTCGCCGACATTGTGGATTACTACATCGACGCATACGCCGATACCAACTCCCAGCTTGACGGTTGCGCACTGCACGACCCCTTGGCCGTCGGAGTGGCCATTGATCCAAGCTTTATCACGACGTTAGACCTCAATATGTTCGTGGCGACGGACCCTGATCACTACGGCCGGACAATTGGCGATCAGGCACGAATTAACGATCCCGAAACCAACGTCAAAGTTGGGTTGACCGTCGATCGACAACGTTACTTAACGGCCTTTATGGACCACTTAACCGGGCTGTTTAAGCAACATTAAAATAACGACCCACTAAATAGGCCAATTAAAAGGCGATGAGCTCGTAACCAGCAAGCTCATCGCCTTTTGCGTACCATTCAAATCGGCGTTTAGGCCGTTTTCAATCAGTTTCTAGCGACCGATTGGATTGGGTTTCGCACCTTTATCCTCAAAATAATTCGTCACAAATTTCGCAACACCATCGTTTTCATTCGTATCCGTATGGTAAGGCGTTAACGCCAAAATTTCGGGAATAGAATTGGCCATGGCCACGCCCACTGATGCTGCCTTCAGCATTCCCGCATCATTTTCTGCGTCACCAAAAGCCATGAGATGACTAAAGTCAAGGTCAAAATGGTGAAGTAAAGCTTTTAATCCAGCCGCCTTATCCGTGGTTGGACTTAGAAATTCTAAAATGTGAGGTTGTGACCGAACAATGTGATACTGTTGGCGCAATTCATCAGGAATGGCGGCAATAACCGTATCAACCTCTGCCGGTTTGGCCGCAACGACAACCTTTGCGTACGTTTTATCTGGTAACTCAGAAAAAGTCAATGCTGAGAACGGAATCAAGCCACCAAGACCGTCCTCATAAATTGATTTTTTCATATCGGTAATCGGGTAGACCTGATCAAAATCCAAGACATCCATCACAAAATGATTGTCTTTTAAAAAGTGGTACAGCGGGTCTAACTCTGCTTTGGTGATCCCCTGTTTTGCAATCGGTTCGCGACTTGTATTATTAATCACCAACGCCCCGTTAAACGTGATAGTAAAATCTGCTGGGTTTGTTAATCCGAGCTGTTCAATCAAGTGCCAAATAGCATTGATTGGCCGACCCGTGCATAATACCACGTAGATCCCCTGTTTTCTCACCTGTTTCAAGACCGTTTCATTCACAACACTAATTGTTTTATCGTCCTTTAACAGCGTGTTATCAAGGTCTAACGCAATCATTTTTATCATCGAATTTACTCCATTTCTCATCTAATTTGCCTCACGGTTTAAGTGGTCAGCGATGACGTCCAAGACGCCGTCATGATTATTATCCAATTTGGTCACATTTGCGGCTGCCGTTTGCGTACGCTGCGTTGCATTGGCCATCGCATAACCGAACTTCGCTAAGTGCAACATTTCGATATCGTTGGCATTGTCGCCAAATGCCATTGTCTCAGCCGCTGAAATCCCCCATTTTTGCTGGAGTTTTTTTAGGCCATAGGCTTTATTAACGTGGGGTAAAATAACGTCGAGACCGCCCAAACCACTTGACGTGGCCCTTAGTTGTCCCGCAAATGCGGTATTAAATCGTTGTTCCTGGGCACTGACATCGGCGTTTAACCACGTAAAATCGAGTTTAAAAATATCGTCTTTGACGTCGTTCAAATCAAGCACCGAAGTGAGGTTGTTATAAAAATACTGAGAGCGAGCAAACCGTTGACTACTAGCTGGCATTTCGGTGTAAGCCCCCTGGCGGCCAGACAAAATCAGCCAGGCTGGCTTGAACATGGCATCATTTTCCCGCCAGCTTAACACTTTTTTGACTAAGTCAGGCGCGATCACATCTTCGCTGAGGACAATCTCTTCGTCCACAATATACGCGCCGTTTTCGGCAACGTAAGTGATATCACCTTTAATATCTTGAAAGTATGGTGGTAAGTGTGGATAATGATTGCCACTAGCAACCACAAAGCGAATCCCACGTTGTGTCATTTGCGTCATTAATTGCTGAAATCGAAGGTGATTATAGTGTCCATCATCGTCCAAAAAAGTCCCATCCATATCAGTTGCAATCAATTTAATTGTCAAGTCTCGCCACCTCCAATGTATGTTCATTATACAAGAAGGAAGTGGGGGCTGTCAGCCCCGATTAATTAGATTGCCAATGCCAGGGATCCTCGCGCCACTTTGACAGAGACTGGACTTCTTCAAGCGTCATATTCCCCGCTTTTTGAGCTTGCTCGACCAGCGTCGAATAAGTGGTTAGGGTGTGCAAAATTGTTTTCGCATTGGCAAAATTTTGGGTACTATCGGGCAGCTCATAGCTAAAAATGGCTGCAACGCCAAGCACGGTAGCACCAGCTTGACGCACCGCTTCGGCGGCTTGAAGAACACTGCCGCCGGTTGAAATAAGATCATCAATTAATACCACGCGATCGGATACCGTTAACTGGCCTTCAATCTGCCGGCCCGTTCCGTGGTCCTTCGGCTTAGACCGAACGTAGCTCATCGGCAGTTGTAATCGATCTGCAACTAAAGCGGCATGGGGAATGCCAGCTGTCGCTACGCCTGCGATAACCGTTGCTTCAGGATACTCATGGTCAATTAAAGTTGCAAGACCATCGGCAATGTGAGACCGAACCGTCGGAAAGCCAATTGTTTTGCGATTATCCGTGTAAATTGGGGCTAAAATACCACTTGCCCACTGATAAGGTTGGCTCGGGCTAAAAGTCACCGCTTCAATGTCCAATAAGTCGCTTGCAATCTGAGTCGCCATTTCTGTCATTTGGTCATCCTCCATTCCTGTAACACTGTTTGATAGGCTGCTATTGGATCTGGTGCCTGAGTAATTGTTCGACCCACGACTAGGCCGTTACTCCCAAGGCGGCGCGCATCACTCGGTGTCACGACCCGTTTTTGATCATCCGCCACATCGGTTGCTAAGCGAATGCCTGGATTGATACACAAAAATTCGTCGCGCGTTGCCGCATGAATCTGGCGGTCCTCTAGTGCGGAACTAACCACCCCATCCGCCCCACTTGCATCTGCTAGCTGAGCTAGGTGGGTCACCGCTTTGGCCAGTGGCACGCTAACGAGTTGCTCGCTTTGCATTTGCTGTTCGGATGTTGAAGTTAACTGGGTGATCGCCAGCAACTTAGCGGCACTTACGCCAGCAATTTGGCTACCCTGATCCAAGCCGATCCGCGCCCGACGCATCATTTCAGCGCCTCCCGCAGCGTGGACCGTCACCATATCCACGCCCTGCTGGCCCAGTTGAAACATCGCCTGTTCAACCGTGTTCGGAATATCATAGAGCTTAAGATCTAGAAAAACGCGAATGCCACGTCGCTTTAATTCCCGTAAAATAGCGGGTCCTTCGAAATAGAAAAGTTCCATGCCAACTTTCACAAATAAATCAGATTGCTGCTTAAACTGGTCTAGAAACGTCAGCGTTTCATTGGCGTCGCGAAAATCTAACGCAATAATAACGGGTCCCATAACGTCTATCCTTTCTGCACAAAAAAACCGTTCAGCACCCGGCTAAACGGTTCATCAAAAGACTACCCACTAGTAGTTTGTCCGATCACCTTTTTAGTCTCACAGGGCTAAGTTAAAGTTATTTTTATTAGCTTACTGCAATTCAAGGCCTGCCGTCAACTCCGAATTATAATTCTTATTTTTGGGTAAGTGTTGCTATTTTAAAAAGTCTGTGGCATTATACAGGCAACAACGACGGCTACCCGTCAGAAATAACGAATGCCCGTGAGCATTCATTTTGGAGGAATTGAATAATGGAATCTACCTTACGCGACCACACGTTAACAACCAACCAGAAGTGGACAATTGCATCGACTTCAGCAGGGTTTGCCCTTGAGAATATGGACGTCATGTTCCTCTCATTTGCCCTGTCGTCGATCATTAGCGATCTCCACATTAATGGTGCTCAGGCGGGACTCATCTCGTCGATTACCAACCTGGGGATGTTAGCGGGTGGTATTTTATTTGGCCTTCTTGCTGATCGATTTGGCCGGGTCAAAACGTTTTCCCACACCGTTTTTATTTTCGCCTTCGCCACGGCCGCAATGTACTTTGCCAATAACATCACCCTCGTCTATTTGTTCCGGTTCATAGCTGGTATCGGTGCCGGTGGGGAATACGGCGTCGGTATCACGTTGATTGCCGAGAATTTTGCCCATAACAAGATTGGCAAAATGACGTCAGTTGCAGCAATTGGCGGTCAAATTGGGGCTGTATTGGCAGCTATCGGGGCATCGGTTATCATTCCAATGCTAGGTTGGCGAGCCCTTTTTGTTTTTGGTTTGGTCCCTGTTGCACTGACTTACTTCATTCGACGCCACTTGCATGAAAGCGACGAATTTATCGCGGCTAAACGAGCGCAATCTGATTCCAAGAAACGCGTCCGGATGCGCGAGCTTTTCAAGACCCCCCGTCTTGCCTACCAGACCCTGGCTTTAATGGTCATGGTCGTCGTCCAAATTGCTGGTTACTTTGGCCTAATGAACTGGTTACCCTCAATTATGCAACAAAAACTTGGCTTGAGTGTCTCTGGTTCTTCCATTTGGATGATTGCCACCATTGCTGGAATGAGCGTTGGTATGATGACGTTTGGTAGCATTCTGGATTACTTTGGACCGCGGCGCGCATTCGGGTTCTTCCTCTTGGCTTCAGCCTTCGCCGTTTTCGGCATGACATTCGCCTACAATCAGGTGACCCTACTTATCGCGGGCGCCGTGCTCGGATTCTTCTCTAACGGCATGTTTGGCGGGTATGGCGCCGTTATTAGCCGCTTATACCCAACAGAAATCCGCTCGACGGCCAATAACGTCATCGTCAACGTGGGTCGAGCTATTGGTGGTTTCTCATCCGTCGTCATTGGCCTTTTGATGGACCACTACTCGCTCTTGATTGTCATGGGATTTTTGGCCAGCTTATACGTCATCAGTTTCGCAACAATGCTCACAATCCCGGCGCTCAAGCACCTGGGCGTGGTGAATGAACAAGAAGGGTGACACAAAGCGTTTAGCTCCCGGAACGCACTCAAAAAAACAACTCCTAGTTGCATTTCACCAGAGAAGCAGGTACACTACTACTGAACTAAACGTTATCTGGGGTGCCTTTTGGCTGAGATACACCCATTGAACCTGATCTGGTTAGTACCAGCGAAGGGAGCATAATGGAACATGACTGAATCCAAATGCCAAAAGGACGATTCCCATTTTTCTGGGAGTGGTCCTTTTTTTCATTTCGATGCGTTTAGTCTCAAAATTTTTTTAGGAGGCTATGAGATGTCAAAAACAAACGCTTGGCATTTACGTGACATTATTTTACTGACATTGATTGCGATTTTCTTTGGCGTCATTTATTGGGTGATTGGACCGCTTTATAACCTACTAACTGTTGCGCTAACACCAGTTGGATTAGGGCCAGCGGCCAACGATATTTTGATGGGGGTCTGGGTTATGGCCGGGCCACTAGCGGGCTACGTCTTTCGGAAGGTCGGCGCCGCCACCCTTGGCGAATTCTTGGGTGCGGTCGTTGAAATGTTTTTCGGCGGTCAATGGGGTGCTAGCACGATGATTTCAGGTGTCGTTCAAGGTCTTGGATCTGAATTAGGGTTCGCCCTAACAGGGTACAAGCGATACGACTGGACCAGCCTCGGCTTAAGTGTGGTGACCACCACCATTGTGACGTTCGGCTGGGACCTCTTTAGAAACGGCTATGCTGCTTACCATATCGGCTTGCTGGTGGCGCTGTTTGTTATTCGTTTGGCCTCTACGTTCATTTTTGCGGGCGTTTTGACGCGGGCCATCACCAACCTGCTTGACCGGACTCACTTACTGAGTCGTCGAAGTGCTTAAACTGTTGAAATGAGGCGCCACCATGGCATTTGTGAAACTTTCAGATTTAACGATTCAATATCAAAGTTACGATTCTAAGGTGGCGTGGCCGCCCACGATTGACCATCTGTCGGCAACGTTTGAATCAGGGACGCTCACCCTGTTAACGGGGCCGTCGGGGTCGGGAAAGTCCACCCTACTTAAAACCATTGCTGGCTTGTATCCTAAGTTTGGGGAAGCCAGTGTGAGTGGATCAGTCACGATTGAGACGTCATCCACCCAACCACGAGTTGCCATGATGTTTCAAGATCCCAACCAACAGTTTGCCATGGACACCGTCGAACGTGAGTTACGGTTTGCTTTAGAAAATCTCCAAGTTGAGGCGGATAAAATTGACGACCAGGTTCAAGCCGCGCTCGATTACGTTGGCATTTCCAATCTTCGTCACCGACAACTCAATAACTTGTCGGGTGGGGAGAAGCAGAAGGTCGCTCTAGCCATTATCGTGGCTATGGATAGTGAGGTTATTTTGCTGGACGAGCCGTTTGCTAGTATTGACCCTGCCGCTCGCCAGACGCTGCTTATCAAGTTACGTCAACTAAACCAAGAGGCGCATAAAACTGTGATTATCGCCGATCATGATTTGCTGAACTACGAGCCCTATGTTGACGGCCTTGTCCGCTTAAGTGATGATGGTCACCAACTACGATTTTTTGATCGCGACGCAGCACACGATGTTTTTGAGGCCTTTAAAAACTCAGCTCAACTGGATATTTCCGTAACACTGCCGCAACCGAATGAACCAACTGCGGTGACATTGAATCAGACGAGTCTAATTGCCGGCGACCGAACCCTTTTAAAACCGACATCTTTTACTTTTCCCGAACACCGCGTGATTCTATTGACCGGAATCAACGGAAGCGGCAAGTCCACCCTACTACGAGCTATAACTAACCTTTCCAACTACATTGGCGACATTACGGTAGCTGGGGTATCGACTTCGCGTTTTCATAAAAACCAACGTTATCAACAAGTTGGCCTGGTGTTCCAAGAGGCTGATGACCAGTTTTTAAACGTTACGGTAGCCGAGGAACTGGCGCTATCTCTCAAACATAGTCGCCATCCTGAATACTTTCAAGCACGCTTAGATGATGATTTGAACAACCTGGGGTTAGCTGACCTGCGGGAACATGTCGTTTATAGTTTGAGCGGTGGGCAAAAAAAGAAGCTCCAAATTCTTATCATGTTAATCATGGCCACCCCGATTTTACTGCTGGATGAACCTTTTACTGGGCTGGATTTACAATCACTGAACACCGTGGTTGCCTTGGTCAAAGACGTGCAACAGGCGTTTAAGCTGACGTTAATCATGATCAGCCACCAGTTACAGGGCCTAGCCCCACTGATTGACTACCATGCTGTTTTAGCTAATCAAACGCTAACGTATGTGGAGGCGATTCGATGAACCCGACACTAAAATTCGTTTTAGCCGTGTTAATTGCCCTAGAAATTTCATTTACCAGTAGCTGGACTGTTAACGTTATTTTAGCGGTCATCGGACTGGTGATCATTTTGGCCGCCCGGCCCGGCTGGAAACGATTATTGAGCCTTATCTTCTGGCCGTTAATCCCCGCTGTTGCCCTTGCCGTTGCCATTCTCATGCAATCTCGTTCGACAGGAAACACACAATTCGCAATAGTTCTGTTTACAAGAATTTACGCCTACGTGTTTATTGGATCGGCGGCCACTTTGACGACGCCAATCTATGAACTCGTCATGTCTCTAGAACAAAACGCCCACGTTCCAACAAAGTTCGCTTATGGTTTTTTAGGGGGCTTTAACCTGATGCCAAAAATTGTTACCGAGGTTAAAACGATTCGCGTTGCCGCTTTAATGCGCGGCGAGACCCTCCACTTTTGGTCACCGCAACTGTACTTTAAGGCCATTATTGCAGCGTTACGCTGGTCTGAAAATCTGGCAGAGGCCATGACATCCCACGGGTTTGTTGAGGATGCGCCGCGCACCCATCGCGTGACAGTTCGGATTCGGTCTCGCGACTGGATAATCGCCATTGGGAGTTTGATCCTTCTTCAAGGCCTATTATTTGGCCTGCATTTAGCTTAGGGATACCCAATCCCATTAAAAAGTTTTATAATGTTTTTAAAGAAGGTGATTCGAAATGACAAAACAGCCGCTAAAATTTACCACCGTTTTTGGCATTGCTATGATTGCCATTGGCTTAATCCTTGAAATTGGAGCCCTGTTTTACCATATCGGCTCACGGGATAGTGCTGAGGCCGTCTTTACCGGTGCAATAGCCTTGAGCGTGGGTAATGCGTTTATGATTTCGCATTCTCTCAAATTATCGCTGACACTTTCTGTTCTCGGGTCACTGGGCGTTGGTTACTTTGTCTTCGTCTCCACTCACTTTAATTGGCTATGGTTTATCGTTGCGGTTATCGCATTTGTAGCCTTTATGATTTCGCTGCTTAAACTCCGAGAAACGGTTCGCATCAACCATAATACTTGGCAAGATTAATCAATGAACAACCAAAAAACGACACGTGTGAACTCATCACACGTGTCGTTTTTGATTGCGCTTATTATTTCACGCGACCGACAACGTAGTAGCTGGCGCCACCATTATCGGACCGTAATAGTTGACCGCTTGTGTTGGTTTGAAACCAAGCAACGGTCGGATTAACTGAGGGGTCAACCCCTTGATTTTGCATGTTCTTTGATTGGTGATTTTCCTGGACCTGAACGGTGTAAATACCGTTGAACTGGGTTGCAGCCATAAGCAGATCCTGCCGTTTGTACTGACTGCTCATCTGGTTGGCTACAGCATTTAGAACGGCCGTTTTGGAAACCCGGTTCTTTCGTTTATGCGTTGGTGAGTTCCAACTGGCACTCGTTGATTGATCAGCCGCTGAAGACTGCTGCGAAGCTTGCGAACTAGACGAAGCGACCGTGGCACTTTGCGAACTCGTCGCTGTTGATGATGAATCGCTTGACTGCGACGCCACGCTTGAACTTGATTCACTAGGCTTAGAGCTTGAAGAAACCGTTGAAGAGGTGGCTTCGGACTTCTGATGCTGACCGCCACACCCCACTAAAACGCCAGCGAGTAACACAGGTATTAACAATCCAATAACCTTTTTTTTCATTGTTTTGGTGATGGCCACTTGGCCACACCCTCCCCCCTTTGTTGTTCTAAGTTCATTATATCATCATTGCCAATTGAGACCATTTAGTTATCGCTCAAAACTAACTTTTCAATTGCTTCAGCGACCCCTGATTCATAATCGGCTGTCGTGATCAACTTAGCGACAGCTTGAACTTCAGGAATCCCGTTAGCAACGGCCACCGGCATGCCCACTCGTCGTAACATCGGCAAGTCATTGGCGTTATCCCCGATTGCAATAATTTCTGCTGGTGAAATTCCCAGTCGATCCCCCAGCTCAATCGTAGCGGTTCCTTTGTCGACACCATAGTGGTTGGCTTCAACGTAGATGCCAGACGAATACGTACAATTTATCTGACCGTCAAAGGCCGCGTTAACTGCTTGAAATAGCGCCGTTTGAACGTTAGCACTTGGGTTCATGGCAATGACCTTAATGATGGTCTCTCCAGCTAGCGACCCTAAATCCATCGTTTCAAGAGCACTGAACGGCACACCACGGGTTTTCAAATACGCCTGATCATCGGCGCGTAATCGGTAAATGTACAGATTGGTTAGGGTATACACGTGAACGTCTGTCTCAGGAAATGCTCGCATCACATCGAAAACCTTTTGGGCTTCCGATTGCGGCATCCCATTTGTTGCCAAAACCTGATTACCAGCATTTTCAACAATTGCGCCACCGTTATAGGAAATCACATACTCGTCTGGCTGATTAACCAGTCCTAACGTTTCTAAGAGTGGCTGAACGGTTAAGTAATTCCGACCCGTGTTGGGAACAAACTTGATGCCACGTGCCGTTGCCGCCTTAATCGCAGCAATGTTGCTGTCAGAAATGCTACCATCCGCGCGCAGTAACGTTTCATCTAGGTCACTCACAATCATTTTATACATCGTCGTTCCTCCGTTAGTAAGCTAAGTCCATGATGACAAACCCAGCGCAGACCGTCAACCTAAATGTCGTCGGATTGGCGCTTTTTCGGAAAAATAAAAAAGTAGGCTAAGGCCTACTTTTCGCTGTTAATGAGTCACTGTTCCCGCAAAACTTGGCATGAAGAACGTACTGATTGTTTCAATGTCAACATTTTGGCCGGGTTGTGGTGCCGCAACGAATTGGTTGTCGCCGATGTAAATCGCGACATGGTAAGAAGCCCCTTGGTCCCCCCAAAAGAGCAGGTCACCAGGTTTCGCATCCGCTACCGACTTTTTTGCCACATGACTTTCTTGGGTCACTGTGTAGTGTCCTAGTGAAATGCCAGCCGCGTGTTGATAGACCCAGTCCGTCAACCCTGAACAGTCCATCCCACTCATGGATTCGCCACCCCAGACGTATGGAATCCCGTCACCGGCCAAGTCCTTCGCCATCGCCACGACCTTTTGGGCCTGCGTTGCATTTTCGGTCACGTCCTGACTAGTCGTTGCAGCTGAAACGGTTGTGGTCGCCGTCGTTGCGGGGTAAACGTAATTGCGACCCGTGACTGCCTTATAGGCCTGATCTGCTGCAGTTTGATTAGGTAACGCTTGAATGGTTGCTGCATTAGCATTCACCACTGCGCCGCCTAAAAAACCGAGCCCCGCAATAGCGACTAATGCCATCTGTTTTAACTTCAAAAAAATTCACCTCATTGAATTCAATCCCTAATAAGGGATCGTTTACACGCTGAACTACGCAACTCTTATCATATCACATCAACCAGCCCTTGAACCATTGCTTTTAAATGGAATCAGGTCGCTGAATTGCCCTTTTTTTGAAAAATCGGCTATAATAAAGTGGATTAAGGTAGTTCAAGACGGAGGGATAACATGGAAGAAGAAGTAAGCGGCATTGCTGAAGAAATTATTCAATACCAGAAGAAACACGAAATGACAGACGGGGACCTGGCCCTTAATATTCACACCACAATTGAAAAACTCCATGACATCAAGTCAATGGAGTACCAACCAACCCCCGAAGAAGTCGCTCAACTTCGGAAGTTTATTGGTTAGTGATTATCTAAACGTCAATCAGAACGTCAAAAGAAGCAGGCTCGCTAATTGAGGTCTCCCCCAAGTTAAAGTGAAATCTCTTTAATTTGGGGGTCCTTCAAATGAACCCGCTTCTTTTTTAATCCATTTGAGCCTGGTACGCCTGATAAGTGACGTCGTCAAAACAGACCATCCTGACGTCTAAGTTAGCCGGAAAAGTTTGAATCGCCTGAACCGCAATGGGTGCGGCTAGGGCCAGTGGATAGCCATAGACCCCCGTGCTGATAGACGGAAATAACACCGTTTGACAGCCGTTCTCAACCGCCCGCTTCAAGCTATTGACGTAGCAGGATTGCAGTAACTTAGGTTCTTCAAAGGACCCATCACGCCAAATTGGTCCTGGCGTGTGAATGATGATGGTTGCTGGCAGTCGAAATGCTGGCGTTACCTTGGCTTCCCCCGTCGGGCAACCATTTAGTCGACGGCATGCAACATCCAGCTCTGGCCCAGCCGCCCGGTGAATCGCCCCATCAACACCACCACCTCCCAATAAACCTGGGTTGGCAGCATTCACAATGGCATCGGCCGGGATTTGAGTAATGTCACCCCGAACAATCCGAAGATTAGCCATCACTGCTTCCCCCATTTCCAAAATTGCCACCACGAACGTCCCTGCTTTGACGGTGCGTTCTTTTTCATCCGGGCCATCCCCACCTTCATCGGATTTCCGGCTAACGCATTGAGGCTTAGTGGTGGCCGGTCATCCGTTGAAACCACCACTGGCTTTAACGTGGCCCCACAGTTTGGACAGGTGGTCATGTCACTCGTCACCGGAGCACCACAGTTTGCACAAAAATTTTGTTGTTGGCTCATGAAGGCCACCTCCGTTTCTAATTAAAACCATTATACCGGCAATTTCGCCGCAGTGCGAAAAAACGCCCGCAATTTTACATTTTGCAAAATATGTGGTTCAATTGGTTAACGGCATTGACAAAAGGAGTGCTTTTAATGGCAATTCAAATCGTAACAGATTCAACCGTCCAATTAACTGCGGAAGAACTTGCAACATTACCAATAACAGTCGTTCCGCTAATCGTTCGAATTGGTAATCAAGAATATTTTAACGACGGTCAAGATATTACAAATACCGAGATTCTGACTCATTTAATCAACGACACCGAGCTGCCTAAAACGAGTCAACCCTCAATCGGTCAATTCTTAGAAGTTTTTGACCGCCTTGGCCAGAATGGCGACAGCGTTCTATGCTTATCGCTAACTCACTTTTTAAGCGGGACCGTCAATGCGGCCCGCCAAGCAGCCGATATGTCGGCAACCGACGTGACGGTTATTGATTCCCTGTCCATCGATAGGGGATTGGCCTTTCAAGTCATCACGGCAGCTAAACTGGCTAAAAATGGCGCACCTTTAGAAGCCATTATCGCAGCCGTTGACCTTCACCGTAGCCACACCAAAATCTATGTCTTTTTAAACACGTTGGAAAACCTAATCAAGGGTGGTCGGCTGAGTAAAGCAGCTGGCGGTATCGCAAGTCTGTTGAACATTAAGGTCATGGGAGAAGTTGTCGATGGTGAACTACAAGTTGCAGCCAAAGGCCGCGGCAAGAAGTTTCTGAATAAACAAATTGACGCGGTCATTGATGACATTAAGGCTGTTTCCCCAGCAAAGGTCGGTCTGACCCACGTGGACAACCTCACCACCGTTAGCGAAATCTCTCAACGAATAAAAGCGGCCCTTCCAGAGACCCTCGTCACGATTCATGAGGCGGGTCCCGTCATCAGTACCTACACTGGTATTGGGGCATTAGCTATCGAATATTATACTGATTAAGATGACAAAAGCGTCCCGGCAAGCATTTCATATTGCTTGCTGGAACGCTTTTTTAATTAATTTGTTATTTCGTCCGGTGCTGCTTTTGAGCGGCAACCTGGTTTCGTTTCTCATTGACCTGATGTTGGTGCGCCTGCTGTTGTTTTTTTAGTTCTGCCCGTCGCGCTTCCTCTTCTAGCTTGGCCTGCTTGGCGCGACGTTCCTTTTCTTGCGACTGCGTCTTATGCCGGTTGTATAACGCAACGACCACAAAAGCAACGATTACTTGAAATGGAAAAGACATCACCGCTGTGATGGAATACGGTTGATGCGTCAGCAACGGCATCAGCAAATCGTAGGCAATCAATAAAATGGCCATGAGCACCGTTACCGAAACCGAATCCCGTAACCAACGGGGTAATTTATTCCAAAAATCAAACACCTCAACATCCTCCAAACTTACAGGTCACCCTGCACTTTTAACTGTTTTTCAATTAGAATCGCCTCTAAATAATCAAAGGCAATCTCTTCAACATCCTTGGTGGCAATCAGTTGACCAACCGGGTTTTGGACCTCACCCTCATCCACTTCATGAAAAATAAACTGGGCGGCGCCAATTTGACTGAGATAACCGACCATCACCTCACCGCTATGCAGTCGGATTCTGAGCACCCGTTTGAATTGTGCAGCTTGGCCCAATACGGATTGAAACAAATCGGTTGTCGGATCAAATAACCGTTCATCGTTTAAGGCCGTTGGTATCAGTCCCGCCAATGCCTTATTCAGCATGACAAACTGACTGATCACCTGCAAATAATCCGACTCAAACGTGACTCGGTCGATTGCTGACCGCTTGGTTAACCAGTACCCACCAAACTGCCCGGCCATGTCGACCAGGTTCACAATGACAGTATCGGCAGTCAGCGTGTTGATTTGGCCCACAAAAAACATCTCCGGATCCGACTTCGGGACAAAGGACAGGAATTGGTCTTCAGCCTGCGCCATTTCTAACACTTGGCCGATGGCCGATGCACTCTCAACACTACTTTCCTCAACCGGTTTCAACTTCTCAATCCCTGCCATGGCCAGGTCCTGGATGCTGAGTTCCTTTCCGTTGAATTCAATGAGTCCCACCGATTCAAATGCGATAGTTAACCGCTCATGGTGCCCTAAATCAAACTTGTCAAATAGCGAAAACTCCAAGTCGCTGTCAAACACCCGGGTAATCTTACCTTCGAGATAGGTATCTGTATTTTTAAGGGTGACCATGGCGAACGCTTCGTTTTGCATGACGGATTCAACAACCTGGTTCAATAACGGTTCCTCATCATTAAAATCAGTGGCAATCTGCCCTAAGCCCAGCGATTGATGATCCTCGGCATAGTTAATTCGAAATTCAATGTTATCTAAGTCTCTACTACTAAATTCGACGCTTTCGACGGTTGAATAAGATAGGTAAACCGCACCGTCTTCTTCGCCACCATCGTCATATGTGGCCACGATAATGCCTTGTTCGTCCATGTTTAGCACAAATCCCGTGTACACAATATCATCATCAACTTGGTACACATTGACTAATGCTCCTGTTCGTAACGCATACTGAAGGTCATTCACTTTAGAATTCATCGGTTCACCCACTTTCATAACTGATGTCTAAGTTTAACACATTGCCCCCAAAACCACTACCTAATGACCGTCGCGGGTCGCTTTGCACATTTCGATGACGGGCCGGATGGGGTATAATGAGGGTCGTATCGGAGGTGGGAAGTTGACCCAAAAGAAATCCGAAAAAAATGGCTTACCTGAGATTAAAGTAGATGTCAAAACACCACCAAGTTCTGGTGGTCTAATGAACTGGGGACCCGCCTGGGACTGGTTGCTGACAAGTTTCAAGAAACTCTTAAAACGGCCTCAATAATGAGTTAAAAACGCTGACCTAACCCGTAGACATGTCCGGTTAGGTCAGCGTTTTTGAAATTCGTCAATTGGGCTTAAAGATCATCAGTCGTCGCATAGACTGCCTTAGCTAGGCTAAATGCTGACCATGCTTTAGGCCAACCGGCATAGAAACTCAAGTGGGTAATTAACGCGACCATTTCGCTTTCTGTCACCCCATTTTGTTTCGCCAGTCTGATGTGGGCTTCCAATTGCGGAACACCCTGAGTCAGTAAGCTCGCTACCGTAATGAGGCTGCGGTCGTGTGCGGATAATACGGTCTCACGGGCCCAAACCTGGCCAAATAAAACATCGTCGTTTAAAGCTGCAAACTGAGGGGCAAATTCGCCCAGGTTCTCACGACCAGCTGTCTGTTTTTTAGTCATTTTACTCAGCCCCCTTAGTTGTATTGTTGGCGCTCCGGTAGTCGTCATCATCAACAGCTTCTAACCATTCTGGTGTTCCTGCCGTAATGGCCACGTGTGAAAACCAACTTGATGCCGTTGCGCCATGCCAGTGTTTCACCCCGTCATGGGTCACCACGACGTCGCCTGGTTTCAGTAATTGAGCCGGTTTCCCAGCTTCTTGATAAAGGCCTTCTCCACCCGTTACCAACAGAATCTGAAACCCGTCATGGTGGATGTGCCAGTTATTGCGGCATCCTGGTTCAAAAGTCACATTACCAACACCAACGGTCACTTCCGGGTCACTGACTAACCCTTGAAGATAGCTCTGACCCGTAAAGTATTGGGCATAGTCCGTATTCTCCGGACCCCTTGGAAATATCACACCTTGTTTAACAGCTTCGTTTTTTGTCATTTTCTAGATACTCCTTTTCTTCAAATCAGTCGTGGATATGTTGGCCCCCACAAAATGAGTTTCAACTAACCAGTGTTCAATCGCCTTTCCTGCCAGCTCGACCCGGGAGGCTCGGATGGGCAGTCCTAGCTGCAACTTGGCCGCGGGAATACACTGCTTAATGTCGGCTTCACTATCACCCATCCCACTCCCCTCATGCACGCAGACTGGGTAGATTGTCGGCCCCTTTATTTCTAGTCGTCGCAGCCACCAGGTAACGGCTGGGGGGAGGTGATTTTGCCAATTGGGATAGCAAATCAACAATGGCTCTGCTTGACTCAACACTAGAATAGGATGAACCGTCAACGGTTGCTCCCCAGCTCTCTCGGCTTGAACGCGATCCAGCAGCTGGTGCCAGTCATTGGGGTACTTTGGCGTAACTTGGATCCGAATTGGAACCGATGCTGTCGCCTGACCGATTTTGTGAGCAACTTGCTCAGTCACGCTACCAATTTGCTGAGCCGAAAAATAATAGATGGGCACCACCTTAGCCTCCTATCTTCGCCAGATTAGGTCTATCTTAGGACTTAAACTGACTGCCATCCAATGCCTAATTGCTACCAAATCATGCCTGTCATGAATACAACAATCAAAAAAACGCCTCCTCCCCTTGGCTCCAAGGGAAAGAAACGCATTAATGTCCAAAAGCATCTTTGAAGTATTGAATTAATTCGGCCGCGACGGGCGATAATGGTCGTTCGCGACGCCAGGCAAGCACGCACTCGGTAGCCATTTTAGGCGCCAATGGGACAAAAACGGTCTCATCACCGGTTCGACCTGTCACAGCGCCTTCAATCATTAAGGCGGCTGCGACGTCGTGAGCTACGAGGGGAATAACATTGAAACTCAGGTTGAAATTGCCAACAACATTCAACTTTTCCGCCGGGACAGCGGCCCAGTCAAGTAACATTTGACAGACCTCTGGGCGGGCTGAAAGCATCAGTGGTAATCCCGGCAGCATCTCTGGTGTAATGACTTCTTGGCTAGCCTGATAGCTGTCGCTGCCCACCAATAATCCCCAAGTTTCAGTTCGAGGTAAAGCTAGCGTCTTATACTTAGCCGTATTTACAGGCTCTAGCAAGATGGCCATATCTAACAGCCCTCGATCTAAACGTTCGATAATTAAGTCTGAGGTTGCGCTAAAAATCTCAAACGTGACTCGCGGATAGTCATTCACAAAATCCTCCAGTAACATGGCTAACGTGTCAGAATTATCTGCTTCTACGCAGCCAATGACCACATGACCGCTAAACAGGTTCTTTTTGCGGTCCATAAACTCCTCAGTGGTCGCGTCTGTAAGGGTCAGTATCTCAGCCGCCCGACTCTTTAAAAAATGGCCCGCCTCCGTTAAGGCTAACGTGCGGCCGGTGCGATCAACCAGCTGAGTGTCTAACTCTATTTCTAATTCTCGCAGTTGCCGACTCAGCGTTGGTTGCGTAATATGCAATATCTCCGCAGCACGCGAAATATTTAACTCCTCAGCAATCGTGTAAAAATATCGTAGCAATCGCAGTTCCACACTAATTCCCCCTTCCCATCTAATGATATTTTACCCCAAGAAGCTTTTGACAAACATCCCAATCGTGCCTATGATAACTTTTGAGGTGAATGTATGAACGAAAATCGATATTATCAGCCTAAGGACGCAAAGGATGCGCTCCGCTATATCGAAGGACTCTTTAACCAGTACCTTCAGGCCCCGCTAACCATGGAATTGGTGAGCTACCACCAAAAACTTATCAAACAAATCCAAGAAGACGTCTTACCCACAGCTCAAAAAGCTGGCCAACCCGCCCAAGTGGCCAATGCCAACCAGCTCGTTGATACCATGCATGATTGGCTACGGATTCGCATGAACGGCCAACCGTACGCCGGTAAGGTTCGTCACTTTCAATTTGTCGCAGACGATGCACGGCCAAAATTCAAGCGTAAGGTGTTGAAAGGTCGGCGCTCTGGTGGTCATCGTTCGACCCACCATGGTTAATGATTAACGATCAACAACTAATAAAACCACCCCAATCGGGGTGGTTTTATTAGTCCAAGCTAGTTTACTTTGTAGTAATATCCGTCCCGAAGTACTTCACAGACAGCTTCTTCAACGTGCCATTTTCTTTTAATTGCTTCAAAGCGTCATTAACCTTGTCCCGCAACTTTCCGTCCTGCTTGTTAAACAGCGCCGAAATTTTTGCAGCTGGCTGTTCGTTTTCAGTCAGCACATGGTACTTGAGCCCCTTAAGGGAATGATCCTTAGCATAGGTGGTGATGGCAGATTCCGCATTCATTGCACCGTCTGCACGTCCTTCACGAATCTGGTCGAGTTCGGTTTGGAACTGTTCGATTGGTCGCAGGTTGCCACCAAACTTCTTGATCACAACGCCGTTATCTGAACCAGTAGACGCCACGAAATTACGACCTTTAATATCTTTAGCCGTCTTAATGTCCTTATTATCTGAACGGGTAATCATGGCGTATTTTGAATAAATGTACGGTGTTGAGAAAAGGTACGCCTTTTTTCGGTCTGGGGTCTGTGACATGTTGTTTAAAATAATGTCGTACTTACCACTGCCCAGCCCGGCAACTAATCCATCCCACTTAGTCGGGACAAAGTTGGCTTTTAAATCAAGCTGTTGCGCAATTGCCTTCCCTAGCTCCACTTCAAATCCCGTCAGCTTACCATTTTGACGGTAAGAGTATGGCGGATAAGTGCCCTCAAGACCAATGGTCAGTTTCCCAGACTGGGCCAAATTATCTTTATAATTTCCTGATTGAGACGACTGACTCCCACAAGCCGCTAAGGTTACCCCAACCAAAACGACCCCTGCCAACAAGGCTACTCTTTTAACGATTCTTGAAAATACCACTTTGAAAACACTCCTCAATTTATATATTCGAAAATGTCATTGCTGAGATAAAATCCTTAATTCGTTGGTTATCTGTCTCAAAGAAGGCGTCTGACCCGCCATCATACAACACATGACCATCTTCAATAAACACAATTTTGTTCGCCACTTGCTGAGCAAAGGCCATGTTGTGCGTCACAATAATCATTGACTGCTTTTCACTTGCAATTTGCAGTAACACCTTCAACACTTCAAGTTCCAACTCCGGATCCAAGGCACTGGTCGGTTCATCTAGAAAAATATATTCAGGATGCATCGCTAATGAGCGGGCAATGGCAACTCGTTGGGCCTGCCCACCAGATAGTTGACTCGGATAGACCGATGCTTTTTCGGCCAACCCGACCTTCCCCAAAAGGTCAATAGCCGCTTGTTGGGCGGCCGCTTTTTTGACCTTTTGAACCTGGATAGGGCCTTCCATCACGTTTTGCAAGACGGAAAGATGGGGAAATAGATTGTAACCTTGAAAGACCATTTCCGTGCGGCGCCGAATACTTAAAATGGTTTTATTCGAGATGGGTTGACTTAAATCAATCTCGTCTGAATCAAATTGATAAATGCCGGATTCTGGCCGTTCCAAAAAGTTCAGTGATCGCAACAAAGTGGACTTGCCGGAACCCGAGGGGCCCACAATCACCGTGGTCTGGTCCTTCGGAAACTGAACCGAAATATCGGTTAACGCGTTATGACCATCAAACGTCTTATTTAAGTGCTTTACTTCAATCATGGCGCCCTCCTAATTCGACGTTGTGACGTACCGTGACGTCACTTTTTCAAGATACCCTTGTAACCAGGATAAGGCCGTGCAGACAACGGCGTAAAGGGCCGCAACCAAGCAGTACATAACCAGAGGTTGGTAATTTTGGGCCGCAATCTGCTGACTGACTTCAAACATTTCGACAATGGTGATTGAAGCGGCCAACGAAGTGTCTTTGACAAGGCCAATAAAACTGTTCGCCAGCGGTGGCAGCGACACCCGGACGGCCTGTGGCAGAATAATGCGCCGTAGGACCGTTGTCCGCGTCATGCCGATAGAATAAGCAGCTTCCCACTGCCCGTTGGGAATGGATAAAATGGCGCCCCTAATCGTCTCCGCACAGTAGGCCCCAGTGTTCAGCGAAAAGGTCAAAATTCCGGCGGTGACGGGACTCATCTGAATCCCGTTAGGAAACAGCCCCGCAATTTTTAAATAGGGCAGCCCAAAGTAAACAATAAATAATTGCACCAGTAGGGGCGTGCTCCGAAATAGCCAGACATAAAACCGCGCAATGCCTTTTAAAATCCAGAAGGCACCCTTCTTTGTCGAAATTCGGATTAACGCTGTGACCAATGCTAGAACCAATCCTAAAATAAATGAAATAACTGAAATTGGAATTGTGTATTTTAGCCCAGCTTCAATCAGCTGAGGCGTTGATGTGACGATGATGTGCCACATATCTTGTTCCCCCCTCTTCTAGCCAAAAAAATCCCCGTGCAAACACGCACAGGGACGGGAGCTCCGCGGTACCACCCAAATTTGCAACACTGGCTGCCTCAAGGTTGATATCGCGATGCCGCGTACGTTGAGCTCTCACTCGACGTAAAGGCTCCGAGTTCATCTTCAAAAATTGATCTGTGCCGCCCTTTCACCCTCGGCGGTCGCTTGTCACAGACCTGTTTTCTACTCTTCTCATCACTGCCAACTCTATGAATTTCGGTTAGAATTAATTGTCTACAATTTTACCGCGCAACCCTTGTAATGTCAACGGAATCGGCACCTGACCTTACCCGAATAACGCTTTTTTCCGAGACGCTATTCTTCACAAATAGTCATCAATGGTGTAACCTTAAATCATTATCTTGTAAACGGTTTCAACTATTAGATCTTCTATGGTTTGCCATTATTACCGGGTTCAAGATAAGACCAATTTTTACAGTGACTAGCCAGTCTTGCCGTTTGCAAGCTGGCTTTTTTGATATTGATTGCCCTAGTTTAG
Organism: Secundilactobacillus kimchicus JCM 15530; assembly: GCF_001433995.1. Lineage (GTDB taxonomy): Bacteria > Bacillota > Bacilli > Lactobacillales > Lactobacillaceae > Secundilactobacillus > Secundilactobacillus kimchicus. The sequence goes on along the minus strand of NZ_AZCX01000002.1, from coordinate 131,741 downwards.
GTTTTTAACCGCCACCCTTACTGCGCACTGGACGAACTACATGAAAGTGCCGCCACGTCAATGTTATAGTGGTTAATCAAGCTATTCTTGGTAACTCTTCCTAAAAACCGTTCCAAACAAACAGCTACTCAACCCTAAGTAGTCAAAAACGACCCTTAGATATTCATCGGGTCGCTTCTTGATACGATTCATCACTCATGAAGCTAGTACTGTGGCGTCCACTTCATTGCGGTCACAGCCGCTGGTACATCGCTGATTGGCTTCATATTCACCCCTTGCTTAACTGCGGCACGGGCTGTCGCAATCGCAACTGCCTGGGAGAACTCGGTTAATTTTTCAACTGGTGGCAATACAGCTGCCCCACGCTGGGCCGCGTCGACGATCCCACCTAAAGAATGGGCAGCCGCGCTAATCATTTCATCGCTTAGCCGGCTGGCGGTGCTAGCAATGGTGCCCAATGCGAGTCCTGGATAAACAAGTGCGTTGTTCGCTTGGCCGATGTTGTAAGTAACGCCATCATAGGTTACCGGCTCACTCGGAATTCCCGTGGCAACAAGCGCGCGACCATTAGTCCACCGAATTAAATCGGCCGCTTTGGCCTCCATTTTTTCAGTAGGATTCGAAATTGGAAAAATAATGGGCCGATCTGTGTGGGTAGCCATCTCACGAACGACTTGTTCTGTGAAGGCGCCAGCCACCGTTGATGTCCCGACTAAGATGGTCGGATGCACGGCTTTGACCACCGACAGCAAATCAACCAAGTCATCGGGCTGATCAAATTCACTGCGCCGCCGCGCAAACGGTCGTTGCTCCGGTGTTAATCCCGGGGTATCCTCAAACAACAAGCCCTGCTTATCCACCAGGTAAAAGTGAGCCTTAGCCGTCTTGTCATCAAGCCCTTGTTCGCGCATTTCATCATACATTCGCTTAACAATCCCAGCGCCTGCGGTCCCAGCGCCAAATTGAATGTAACGTTGGTCTGCCAGCTTTTGCCCCGATATTTTTAAAGCCCCTAAGACGCCCGCCAACGTGATAATACCAGTCCCTTGAATATCATCGTTGAAGGTGGTCAGTTGGTCTTGATACCGCTGCAAAATCTGGGCTGCGTGGTCCCGACCGAGGTCCTCCCAGTGTAGGTAGACTTGGGGAAAGGCCGTTTTAACAGCTGCCACAAAGGCATCGATATAGCCGTCATAGGCTGCTCCCGTAATCCGCGGGTGTCGGTTTCCTAGATACAATGGATCGTCTAACAGGCTTTGGTTATTCGTTCCGGCATCAATAATAACGGGTAGCACCTGAGTAGGATCAATACCGGCGGCAGCCGTGTACACCATTAACTTGCCAACCGCAATATCAACCCCTTGGACGCCCCAGTCACCAATGCCAAGGATGCCTTCTGCATCTGTCACAACAATCAAACGAATATCACGACCAGCCGCACCTGCTAGAAGACTCGTCTGAATCTTATCAGGTGCTTCATCCATCGATAAGAAAACTGCTCCCTGAGGTTTTTGATAGATATGACTATACTTTTTAATGCTTTCCGCAATGGTTGGGTCGTAAACAATGGGCAACAATTCCGCAACATGTTGCGAAAAAACATAGAAAAAAAGACGCCGATTCGTATCAAAAATATGCATCAAAAATTCCCGTTTTCCTAACGCCGTTGCTTCATTTTGGTAACTGCGATAAACCTCCTCAGCCTGCTGCTCAATTGTTCTAACAACGGGTGGTAATAAGCCTTCGAGTCCATACTGTTGCCTTTCTTTCGCCGTAAATCCGGTCCCTTTGTTCAAAAATGGATTATTTAATCGCTCTTGTGCTTGCATCTCAATCACCCTTCCCATTTATTCATCATCGTCAGCCTACCCCCTATAAATATTGATAGTCAAATGTGGCCAATGTGATAAAATAACTTTATAAGGAATGGAGGTGGTTGGATGCAAACTCGAGATTTAGATTACTTCATCGCAGTTGCTAAAAACCTAAGCTTTACTGGCGCCGCAAAGCAGTTTCAAGTCACTCAACCAACGATTACTTTAGCTATTAAACGACTAGAATCACAATTTGACACACCTTTATTTCTTCGAGATAAGAAACAAAACTCAATTCAGCTTTCAACTGCTGGAAGCCAGTTACTCGTCCATGCCAACCGAATCAAACAAGACATTGCAGAAGCCCAAAGAGAAATTGACAACTTAAAAAAAGAAGTGATTCCCCTCGGATTACCACCAATCATTGCGACATATTTCTTTCCAAAATACGTCCCAAAACTCATTCAGAAGAATTTGCTGGGACAAATTAACCCAGTTACTATTGGATCAGATAAATTGCTGGATGAACTAGTCTCTGGCACAATTAACATTGCGTTAATTGCCCACGCGCCCGCTATTACCCAAAGTAATCGCTGGGGCGAAATTGGCCAAAAAATTTTACTAGCTAAACACTCATTTTCTATTATTGATAACGTTCAACAGCCTCTTATCTCCAAGACGGGTCCTCTTCTGCCTGAGGAATTCCTGAATCTTCCTCTCATTGCCCTTGACGACAATTTTATTCATGCCACCGTAATGAATTACTTATTTGAACAGGGTGACTTTAATAAAAAAATCATTTTCCGGACTAGTGAAATTCAATCACTTAAAAAAATGGTGGAAGCTGGCGCGGGAATTGGATTATTAACCGATTTGGCGATTGATAACGACGATCCGCTTATTCAACACTCAATCTTATTTGATGCGCCATTATCATTTAACGTGTACCTGGCCTACCGGTCCTCCCATATTCTTAGTCCAATAGAGAAAAAAATCGTCTCAATCTTTGTCAATTAAAAAGTCTGCGAAACTTAGTTGGGTAACCATTTTTTCCCATAAGTTTCACAGACTTTTTTAGATTATTCCTTGGCTTAAAGCCACAAAAATAGTCACAATTAAGAGGTCAGCAGACCCGCCTAAACTCAAATTTTTTTCCAGAAAAACCTGGTTTAGCTGTTTAAGATAAGCCATTCCCGCCTCGGTTCGGCTACCCCCAGCCAAAAAGTAACGGCTAACTTGGTCATTAGCCCACGGTATAATATCGATACTACCCGCCCGCTTAACCAAATTTGTATCAACAGAATGGCCGACAATGGCCATCAGTGTGTCAAGCAGCCGTTCATTAAGTGTTCCCCGTGCTGTTGAGAGTTGAGGAAGCGCCACTTGAGTAACCGTCAGATAACCATGCTCAGCTTCGCCTCGGATTCCAGTAATGCCAAAATGCACGTATTCTCGTTCGCCAGCCGTCATCTCATTTTCTGCCTTTTCGGTCACTTTTGAAAAATCACGTTCCACTAGGCCAACGAGCATCTCTTTCACAATTTTAAAAACGTCCTGTCGGTCATGACTCTCAGCATAGGCGGTAGCGGTCACGACAATTCCCAGAGAGAAAACGGCTCCTTTATGAGTGTTAATCCCACTAGTTGCATCAAACATCGTTGCCTCCGCCTGAATACCTAACGGCCGAATTTGTTCAAATAAAGTCGGAAGTGTGGCCTCATCATTAAACGACCAAGCCGTCTGAACACACGCTTTAAAATAAGCGGTTAAACTGACTGAGCTATCTAAAAACGTGAACACGTCCATATCAGGATGCGGACCACTTGAAACCGGATCAACTAGCCCTGGCTTAGGTTGTACGCTCACTTCATATAGAAGCGCCCTCACCGCATTAGTCACAATTTTGTTTTGTTTGGCTTTCATTTCTTCGGACTGGGGTCGTTTAATCATTTCAATTAATCTCACTTTCAGCGATTTGGGCAACTTTTGCCTGAAGTTCTAAAACGGAATGACGACGTGACCTAGCACAATCCTTCGCAATCCGGTTACAAATGAAACATCGTCGAACGGGAAACCCAAATTTTGTTCTAGAGATTGGCATCTGGTCACTTGAATCCAGAACATCTGCATCAAATAGTCGACCCAATCCATCCTCATCTTCAAAATAAACGGTGGCCTGTTTCGTCATTTCAGGGGTGGCATTGGCTACCAAAAAAAGTTCGTTTCCAGTCGGTTTATCCCATGTCTCAATCACTTTAACCGGAATATTCCGATTGGCAAATAAATGGAGCATTCGCGTCATGCCAGTATCAAACAGCCGTTTAATGCTAGGGTTGTTTTTAATCGGTCCAGGGATATTTAATTTTACTGCGACGATTGTCCGCCTCGGATACTCATCCATAAGTTGCGTTTGTTTAACCACGCGGGCGTCTCGGTTTGCCAATACCGCTTCAATTGTTTGTTTTTGACCTTCTGAAAACATTTTTACGCCTTTCCAGGTTAACTAAAAAGCACCGCAAATTGAATTACGGTGCTTTTAAATTAATCCTTAACCTGCTTAATTGTATCAATAATTGAACCGTCGCGATACTCGATCATAGCAACTGTTCTATCGGTAAACTGTAACGGTGTTGGTTTGCCAACCCGTTTTTCAGCCATTTGCTGAAGTTCACTAATATCGTAAATCGGAACTCCCGGAATATTGCTCAAAGCCTTTTTCAAATCGTCTCGTTTAGGATTAATCGCAATTCCATACTCCGTCACTAGCACGTCAACCGAATCCCCTGGCGTTACAACCGTTGTAACGTCGGGAACAACGGTTGCAATCCGCCCCCGAATCAATGGTGCAGAAATAATGGTGAGATTAGCGGTCGAAGCGTCTTGGTGCCCCCCGATCGCCCCTCGAATGACACCATCAGAACCGGACATCACATTCACATTGAACTTAGTGTCAATTTCCAAAGCACTTAAAATAACAACATCCAGTTGATCCACCATCGCACCTTTATTATCAGGATCAGCATACCACGAAGCATCAATTTCTTGCTGCTTTGGATTAGTATGCATGAAATCGGCCGCACCTTTATCAAAGTCTTGAACGTCCATGACTTTTTCAACCAACCCCTCTTCAAGTAAATCGGTTGTTGGTTTAGTAATACCGCCTAGGGCAAAGGATGCTTTAATTTTATTATCAATCATTTCTTGTCTAAGATAACGGGTCACAGCTAACGCCGCACCACCCGTCCCAGTTTGGAACGAAAATCCATTTTTGAAGTATGGTGAATTCGTAATCACTTTGTTAACCGTCTCTGCGATCTTTAGTTCTTTAGGATCCTTAGTGAATCGAGTCGCACCAGATCCAATTTTTTCGGGATCGCCAACCTTATCGACTTCAACTACGTAATCGACCTGGGTTTGTTTAATTGACGCTGGCGTATTAGGGTATGGGACAATGTTATCGGTTAATAACACCACAGAATTTGCGTATTGTGCATCCATCAATGCATAGCCCAGTGAACCAAATACCGCATTCCCGTTCATACCATTTGCATTTCCTAATCGATCAGCATTTGGTACCCCTAGAAAAGCGACATCAATCTTGATATCACCATGTTCAATCGCTCTTGCCCGGTTACCATGAGAACGGAAAATGACAGGATTTTTTAAGCCCCCATGAGAAACAAAGTCTCCCAGTGAACCACGCATCCCAGAACTCGTAATGTTGGTAATCGTACCTTTTTTAATCGCTTCAATCACCATGTCATTCATCACGCCCGTTAATGAGGACGGTGCTAAGGTCAAATCTTGAATTCCAGCATCTATAATGACCCGCATCACTTTATTAAAAACAAAGTCTCCATTCCGAAAATGATGGTGAAACGAAATTGTCATCCCATCTTTAACCGTCTTTTTAACAACATCTTCAATAGAACTAACAACTTTGTTGTCTCCAGTGGAAACATGGACCTTTGGGGCTACCCGTTGAATTTCAGGGTTACCAATTTCGGTTGACTCGAATCCCTTGTAGTCCAACTCATTCATAATATCTTCTGGTAGTTCGCGATTTACACTATTTTTCAATGTAATTTCCCTCCTCATCAACTAGGTTTGATGCTTTAGCTAGTCGCATAACGCGTTGAGCTCGTAATACCACCGGACGGTCAACCATTTGACCATTCATTGAAATAACCCCTGAACCTTTAATACGAGCTTCTTCAATTGCGGTAATGACATTTTGGGCATTTTTAATTTCTTTTTGGGTGGGTTCATAAACGCTATTAACCATCGAAATCTGACGGGGGTTAACCAAAGACTTGCCGTCAAAACCAAGTTGATGAATATAGCGCGTTTCACGGTAAAAGCCTTCCGTATCATCCATGTTAGTAAAGACCGTATCAAAGGCTGCAATTCCAGCCGCCCGCGCTGCATGCAGAACCATATTCCGAGCAAATTCAAGTTCAGCACCATCAGGATAACGATGGGTCTTCATATCTGTCGTATAGTCTTCGGCAGAAAGAGCGACACCAATCATCCGATCCGAAGCTGCTGCAATCTCAGCGACGTTCAACACGCCTTTGGCACTTTCAATCGCTGCCATCACATGCGTCGAACCTTCTTCACGACCAAACTGTTTTTCGGCTGCTAAGACATCTTTTTCCAGCGTTTGAATCATTTGAGCATCTTCAACTTTCGGTAATCGGACAACGTCAATGCCCGCTTTAACCATAGCCTTAACGTCATTATTATAATAAGGCGTATCTTGACCGTTAACTCGAACGACCAATTCTGCATTCCCATAGTCTTGAGACTGAATTGCCTCGTAAACAAGATCGCGGGCAGCGTCTTTTTCTGCCATTGAAACAGCGTCTTCAAGATCAAACATGATTGAATCTGCCCCATAAATTCCTGCATCTTTAACCATCGCTGGATTGTTGCCGGGAACAAACATCATTGTTCGGCGTAATCGTTCTTCGTTCTTTTGTGCCATCTTACAATACCTCCCATGCTGGTTCATCAGTCGTTTGACCTGCCCGCTGAGCCGCGGCAATAGTTCTGGCCTTAATAACACAGTCCAACGCACCCTTATCAACTGCTTTAACACTGGCTGACTCAATCCCCAATTGATTGAGTGTCGTTGTTATTACTGATTCAATTTGTTGTCCGAATTGCTTTTTAACATCTGATTCTAAGTCAATTTCAATTCCGTTAGCCCCTTTCGCTAACATGATTTGAATATCTGATGATTCAAGGGTGCCTGCAATTGCTGTTTCTTTAATTTCCATTAATGTTCATTCCTTTCTGAATACGAGCAATCAGTTCATTTTTATTGTTATTGATGAAATCATAGGTTGACGTTGGGACTAATGCTTTAATTGCGCTCAGCTTGTCCGCCTTTATTGCTTGCCTGACAGCGGTCGCCGTCACCGGCTTGTCTTCAGCCTGAACTCGATCGACGACGCTTAATTCAACATTGGGTGGTAATTCTTCGGCTAGAACCTGATTATACACACCTGTCGTCCTTGAAAAGGGCTCGGTTCCGACATACCGTTTGTTGATCCCTAGCCTTGGTGCAATTTTATTTCTGAAAATTCGGGCGTCTAATGTCGTCTGATATCGGATGGTATCTTCAGAAGATGGTAAAAAGTACGCTGGGAAAGTGAGGTAACTGACCATATAATTACCGCCACTAACAACCTTCACGTTGGTTAAATCCTGAGTTCCCTCCTGAACCAATCTCAGTCGCTCATCAAATCGAAATAGAGAGGCTTCTGTCTGAACAACAAAAACGTAAACAAAATCGTTTTCACTAGCCGCTTTTTCAACAAGTGCGCGGTGACCATTAGTGAACGGGTTAGCATTCATCACAATCCCCGCAATTTTTTCACTGGGACTAACACTAGACTCAGCTATTTCACCCAAATAATCCTCAATGCCTGGCTTACCGTTTTCAAGTACTGCTGCATCTTCTGTACTGGCTAATTCAGAAAAGCCAACGTGTTGAAAACTAGCCGAATATTTTTTCTTGGTAAACACAAACATGTGAAAAATGCCGCGTTGAAATTCCCGATTGACTAAAGCACTAACGATGACGTTAAATCTGGAACCCGTGACAACATTTTTATTGCAAACACCGATGTATTTTAGCGTGTTGTTTGCTAAAGATCCTGTTGCAACGAGATCCTCGCCAGAAAAAATACCCAGCGTTAAATCAATCCCGGAAACTTCGCTTTCTTCGAAATTAAAGATATTAAGCGACTCTAAAAATGTTCGCCATTTTTTGTAATCGCTAGGATTTCTTAGGCGAAGCTCACGTACTTCACTATCCATAATTCACCTCCAGAATCTGCTATTTCTTTTGATGCTTTGCATAATCAATAACGGCCTGATTAACCTTCTTAACCACGTTTTCATTGAAAACACTTGGCACAATTTCCGTTGCCGTGACGCTTTCAACCGTATCAGCCAGCGCAGAAGCAATGGCGACTTGCAAACCAAAGTCGACCTTTTTCAAACCGCTACCTAACAAGCCCTTAAATAGTCCCGGAAAAGCCAAAATGTTATTAACTTGGTTGGGGTACTGACTAGATCCCGTCGCCATCACTTTAGTCCCCGCACCAATCGCCACTTTGGGATTGATCTCAGGATCTGGATTAGCAAGCGCAAAAACAATGGGGTCCGCATTCATGGTCTCAACCTCAGAAGCTGATAAAACATTTTTATCAGAAAGTCCTACAAAAGCATCTTGATTTTTGATAACATCAGCTAACTTTTTATTCTTCAGTGAAGGTGCAGTTCCCAACTGACGGGCAAAATCCCGCTGATACTTGTTATACCGGCTATCTTCTGCTGTCACAACCCCGTATACATCAACAAGGGTTAGGTTCTTGACGCCCGCATGAAAGAGTAACTTAGCGGTCGCTAATCCTGAAGCCCCCACGCCATTAATCACAACATGAGCATATTTCAAATCGCGTCCAGTGACCTTGCAAGCATTTATTAAACCCGCCAGCACGACAATTGCAGTGCCTTCTTGATCATCATGGTAAACCGGAATATCCAGTTCCTGATTTAATTTTTCTTCAATTTCAAAACACCGCGGTGCCGCAATATCTTCAAGATGAATACCCGCAAACGATAATGAAATATTTTTAATTGTCGCGACTACCTCATCAGCAGGTACTTGGTTAACTGCAATCGGGATGGCATTAATACCAGCCAAATCTTTATATAATAAGGCCTTTCCTTCAATAACAGGCAACCCACCAGCAGGGCCAATATTTCCGAGACCTAATACGGCAGAACCATCTGTTACAAGTGCGACTAATTTTCCACTCATTGTGTATTTGTTCTTAAGCTCTGGCTCAGCAGCAATCTTTTTAGAAATAATTGCAACTCCAGGAGTATATGCTTTCCCCAGATCTGCCTTAGATGTCACACTTAAATCGGACTTAATATCCAACACACCGGTGTGAGCGGCATGCAGTCTCAAAATATCTTCTGATTCCGTCATACACATTACTCCTTAGTTTAAGCAACTGCGGATTGTGCAATTGTTATCAATTCTTTTGTCACTCATAGTGTACCGCGTTTTTTTAATTTTTTCAAATTATTATCAGATATTTTCAATAATTTAAAAATGCGATTAAACTTATTCAATCGCTGTTAAAAATTCAAGCAACTTTGAAAAAGAATTGGTATGATAAAACCAACAAAAATATTTAGGAGGTCTCAATCATTGGAAAATATGAAACACCAAGAACAGCTTGCAAACATTGCCAGAGACTATTACCTCTCCGACCTGACAATTGCTCAAATTTCAAGTAAATACAATATTAGTCGATACCTAATCACTAAACAATTAGATGAAGCATTAGCTTCCGGCTTAGTTAAAATTAGCATTAACACCCCGATAAATAGAAATTTCGAGTTAGAAGCCCGTTTCAAGCGACTCTTTGATCTTCGAAATGCTTTCATCATAAAGGACGCTGACACAACGAATGACGATTACGAAAACATTATTAATTTCGCTGCTCAAAACATTCAAGACCGGATCCGGACTTGTCGAACAGTTGGTGTCTCTTGGGGGGGAACCGTCATGAACGTCATTAACCACTTTCAAGCTGAAGTTCGTGACGACCTGACGTTTAATCAAATTATGGGCCATAACTTAAAACATAACTACGCTTCTGGTTCTACTCCGTTAGTTCAAAAAGCGGCTGCCAGGTATAGCGCCCAATATCAAACAGTCCCCGCACCATTGTATATTTTGAATAACGACGTCAGGACGGAGCTTGCAAAGGAACCAGCGTTTATACCAGCCTTTTCAACAATGTCAAAAATGGACATGATATTTGCAGGTATTGGCACTCTAGCCTCAGTCGATACCATTCCCGTATGGAAACAACACCTGAGTGAAATTTTTGAGGGCGTTGATCTTTCTCAAATTGTCGGAATGTTGTACGGACGACCATTTGACATTCAAGGAAACATCTTAAACCCAACAACTGATAAACTATTTGGTGCGTCTATCGATACCTTACTAGCCGTACCAACCCGAATTGCTATTGTAAAAAGTAAGTTTAAAGCCCGTCCTTTACTTGGTGCACTACGTGGAAAGTTAATTACCGATTTTGTTACAAACGAATCAGTCGCTAACCGAGTCTTAATGGAAATGGAAACAACTTCGTAGACTCAGTTCCACCTCGATAGAAATTTCAATAAAATATTGTTAAACGCCGAGGGTTGTTCGGCCATTAGAACGTGTCCTGCGTTACCAATCACCTCGTACTCCCCGTACTTTGCTAATCTAGCTGTTGCTTCTGCAAATGCCGGATCAAAATACGGGGAGTTTTCTCCTGCAACGACTAAAAGTGGCACTGGCATCAACGCGACAACATCACGCCAATCTTGGAACGCATGATCCACTAAAAAAGAATAATTAAGATGAGCATCATATTTGGGTGCTTTTTGAATAGATTGAAGGTGAATAAACACCGAATCATCTAATCGATGATACGAAGCTGAGCCAAAGGGAATCTTCAAATAATCCGGAAAATTCTCCCAGGTCAGTTGCTTAAACCCAAACGCCCAAGAATGATCAGCAATCATCTTCGGACTTTGATCAATATCAATCATCCCAAGGATTGAACCACATCCATACTGCGCCATGTAGGCGAAAAACGTTGACGCTCCCATTGAGTTTCCAATTGCAATAAACTGTTTAATGTCGAGATGCCCGAGTAGCTCATACAAATCCTGAGCATGGCGAAAAATTCGGCGCCCTTTAATGGTTTTACCTGAATAACCTTGATTCCTAGCATCCAAGTTAATGACTCGATAACCTTGATCCAACAAAAACTGCTCTTGTGAGTACCATATTTCTTTCTTACCACCAAGCCCACAAAGTAATACAACAGCTTGACCTTCACCAACATCCGAATAGTCAATGAGAACGTGATCACTTGTTTTAAATTTCAACTAACCACCTCCCTTCAACACCATCACGGTATTAAAAAAGCAGCCAAGGGCTGCTTTTTGATTACCAAATTCCGATAACCTTCATCCAAAGAGTCCCAATTCCACCGAATACAACTAGGTAGAACAACCCTAAAATGAAGTTGTATTTCCACCAGTCACTTTGTGGCACATAGCCTGAACCAAACAAGACACTGGCTGGTCCATTAGCAAAATGTGTTGTAGATGCGAAAATTGAACCAGTAAATCCAAGCAATAATGCTGATAATGTTGCTGGTGCACCAGCTGAAATGGCAACCCCTAATAGAGCACCATACATCGCTGATACGTGAGCCGTTCCACTTGCAAATAAATAATGGCTGTAGAAGTAGAAAACAACTAAGATCAGTAAAACGATCCCCCAACTGACGCCGTGCAGCGCACCACCAATTGCACCAGACAACCATGGAATAAAGCCAAGAGTATTCAGCTCATTTGCCATAAAAATCAAAATTGAGAACCAAACCAGCGTGTTCCAAGCACCCGTTTCATGCAATATATCATTAACAGATAAAACGCCACAAACAAGTAAAATTGAAACGGCTAAGAACGCCACCGTCGCAGCCTCCAACCCAATGAAACTTGAAAGCATCCATAGGATTAAAGCTAGAACGAAAACGACTGCCATGATTTTTTCAGGACGCGACATTTTACCCATTTTTTCGAGCTGTCCGTCTGCCCACTCTTTAGCATTAGGTGTGTCTTTAACTTCAGGTGGATACATTTTGTAAATCAGGTAAGGAACAACGATTAAACAAATTAATCCAGGGACAATCGCCGCTAAAAACCAACTAAACCAAGAAATCTGAACGTGCAATGATTTGGCTAATGTCACGGCAACTAAGTTAGGCGCCATGGCTGTCATAAACATTGCACTGGTAATAATATCCCCATGAAATTCAGCAAAAACCAGAAATGACCCAATCTTACTTCGAGAATCATCCTTAGCATTTGAGCCAAAGGTTTCGGCCAGTGATTGAATGATAGGGTACACGATTCCACCAGCACGGGCCGTATTACTTGGCGTTGCCGGTGAGGTAACGAGATCCACACCAATCAACGAATAGGCCAACCCTAACGTTCGTTTTCCAAACAGTCTGACAAATATTAACGCCACTCGATGACCTAGACCAGTGTTGATGAATCCCCGAGACATAAAGTAGGCCATTGCAATCATCCAGACGGTTCCATTACCGAACCCTTCAACCGCCGTATCCAAAGGCACAACGCCCAACAAAACTGTAATAGTTAGCCCAATTAGCGCCACCCCAGCAATTGGGAGTGGCTGGGTAATACAGCCAATAATCGTTGCTACAAAAATAGCTAAAATATGCCAAGCCGCCATCGAAACCGACGCTGGCTTAAACGGTGAACAGAACCAAATAATTAAACCAATAATAATTGGCCAAATAAATTTTTTATACTCTATTTTGTTGAGTTCCATAACTTCCTCCTACGTTCCTCGCTATTCAAGTTCCCGTGTGCTGTAACAAGTTTATGAATGGTATGAATAAAAGCTAAAACAACCCCAAATAATTAGTCGTTTTGATTGTTCTGTTTTGCACAAAGGATTGTAAAACGAAACCCCTAATTGGCTTCGAGTAAGACTTCGTTTAACTTTTCAGCTGAATAACGCATTTTCTTAAGTTCAGCTTCTGATAACGGATATTCAATCACTTTTTGAATACCATTCGCATTAATGACGGCTGGTGTACCAATGTAAATATCTGACAACCCATATTGCCCACTTAACGGTGCAGAAACCGGTAGAACAACGTCTGAATCATTTAATATAGCCTGACAAATTCGAACTAGATTAACTGCCACCCCGTAGAAGGTCGCCCCCTTCTTCGAAATTATTTGGCCACCACGCCGCTTAACAGCCTCTTCAATCTCGTCCAGACGATCATTTGTCATGCCAGGAAGTCCACGTAACGGTTTTCCGTTGACAGTAGCCTCATCAAAGTTTGCAAATGATGAGTCCCCATGTTCGCCAAAGATAGTGGCATTGACTCCTTTGGTTCCAATCCCCAGTTCTTGCGCTAATAATACCCTTAAACGAGCAGTGTCTAATGAGGTTCCAGTCCCAATAATTCGGTTTTTAGGAAATCCGGATAACCGCTGCGTGATTGAGGTTAAAACGTCAACTGGGTTGCTAGAAATGAGGAATACACCATCAAACCCACTGTTAACCACCGGTGTGACAATGCTATCTAAAATTTTGGCATTCTTATTAACTAGGTCTAACCGAGTTTCACCGGATTTTCTGGGAACGCCCGCGGTTATCACGACAATATCTGCATCACTAGCATCTTCGTAGGTCCCAGTATAAAACTTTGCAGGTGTCGTTTCTGGTAGCGTATCTTGAAGGTCAATAACATCACCTTGTGCATGTTCTTCTTGAAGGTCGACGATGACCATCTCGCTAACCTGAGTTGATTGTAATAGTGAGAACGCAAACGAAGACCCCACTGCACCGTCACCGACAAGAACAACTTTTCTCTTTGAATCTTCCATATGTGGATACCCCTTTCTTTACTAACAAGCCATCGTTGTTTCAGAGCGAAATGGTTTGTTATTAATGTCACATTGAGTATACCGCATTTCAAAGAAAAATGTTAACTTTTTTAAAAATAATGGTGATTTTTTTATCTTTTTAAAAAATATCATTTAATTTTCGGGATAAAATCCCTCATTTTCCTATTTTTCAATCTAAAATACCGACCCTTATTAATCCTTTGATTGCTCAATCAAGAATTAAAAGCGTTTTCAATCGTGATTTAAATCTGGGCCTGATCCAACAAATAACCGTGTTTTAAATGCCGGTTCAAGTCAATAAATTCTTGGAAATCAGCAACTAGACTGATTAACTTTTCAATCGTGTTTGCGTCCATTAAAACGCCTGCTTGATCAAACGCCTGAAGCGAATTTGGAACTAAAAATTCTGAACTCGGCATAATCCGTGCTTGAAGTTCTGGTGAATCAAGAATTTGTCGCAAATGAGCTTGGGCGCGTGATGTCCCAAGTGCCCCAAAAGAAGCGCCAATAATCATAACCGGTTTGTCAAGAAACGGGTGAATGCCAAATGAAAGCCATTCTAAGGCGTTCATCAAGACAGCAGGAACCGCGTGATCATACTCTGGCGTACTAATGATCACACCATCCGCCTCATTAATTTTTTGAGCAATCGTCAGAACTTCTTGGGGTAATGCTTTCCCCAGTGGCTTATCAAACATTGGTAGATTTCCTAATTCTACGAGTTCAATTGCCACGTTGTTCGCAAAGTATTTTTTCATAAATTCCAGTAGCTGTCGATTAGTGGATAATCTTGAATTAGTTCCTACCAGCGCAATAAATTTTCTCAACTCTCGTCACCTCACTATAGTAAAAAGCTCCCTCGTCCGTTCCTGGTTTTTTGACCGTCACCGACTTTGGGAGCCTTATTGCCTAAGCTTTATTTACCGTTTAAGCGTTAATATAACTAAACACCTGTTGTCCCGCCTGACGCCCAAAAATAATCGTTTCAGCAATTGAGTTACCACCGATTCGATTGTTACCGTGCAGGCCACCAACAATTTCACCAGCAGCATATAGGCCTTGAATTGCTTGACCGGATTCGTTTTGGACTTCGGTCTTGTGGTTAATGGCAACGCCACCCATGGTATAGTGAACGGCCGGGGCAATGTGAATTGAATAGAACGGTCCGCTCGCGATATCACGGTCCATCCCTGTTGTCCGGTTAAAGTCGGCATCGTTGTGATCGGCTACCGCTTGATTCCAGATTGCAACCGTATCAGCCAGATGGTGGCCGGTCAGGCCTGTCACTTCTGCGAGTTCTGGTAGCGAATCGGCCGTCTTGACCAATCCAATCGAATCATAAAATTCAATGGCCTTTGCCCGATTACGAATACCACGGTCAAAAATCAGGTAAGCGCCCGTGCCGCCTAACCCATCAATGGCCGCTGTTACGTTCTTTCGGGTATCCAATTCGTTAACAAACCGTTGCCCTTCGTTATTGACCAGAATGGCCCCTTCACCACGAACGGCTTCTCCGATTAAGAACGCGTGATCCGTATCCTGCTGAACTGTCGGGTGAACTTGAACTTGGTCCATATCCACCAACTTTGCGCCAACGGCGGTTGCAAGCTTAATACCATCACCCGTAGCGCCCGGCTGATTCGTGGTATTGAGGCCGTCTAAATCCGGTCGGTATTTTGCCAGCAAATCTTTTCCGGCACCGAACCCACCGGTTGCCAAGACAACTGCTTTCCCACTAATGACAACTTCTTGATCATTTGCCGTCGCCTTAACGCCCGTAACGACACCATCATCGTCAGTCAACAAAGCGTCAACTTTGACATTAGTGAATAAGGGGATGTTATCAAGGGCAACTTGTTTCAATAATTCAGTTACCAAGAAGCCCCCGATGGCAGCCATGGAACTTGGCCGGTGGGTCCGCATCTTACTCATTCCACCCGTAATGGTGAGGTCGTCTAATTCAATGTTGTGGTCGCTAAGCCAATCAATCGCCAGCGCACTATGTTCCGTAAAATACTTTAAAAGTTCCTGATTATTTTGTTCGCCCCCGCCCTTATAGGTCTCAGCGTAAAAGTCTTCGAAGCTGTCGACTACTTTGTGTTTCAATTGAACAAGCGTTTCAGCCGCATTCATCCCAGATGATGCCCGCGTGGTGTTGCCACCAATCTTGTCCATTTTCTCCAAAATCACCGGATTCAACCCAAGTTCGTACGCTTGAATAGCGCTCGTTAAGCCAGCACCACCCGATCCAATAATGATGACATCGTAGTTGTTAGCTAAGTTATTCGGGTTGCTTGGTGTAAATTTAAATCCGTCAGCCATTAAACTGCCTCCTATTACTTGTCAATGTTGGTCATATCAATTGGGACAACCCACTCGTCAAACTGTTCAGCGGTCACTTGGCCCGATCTAACAGCTGCTTCCTTTAGGGTGTCGCCATCCTTTTCAGCCTGTTGCGCAATTTTGGCGCTGTCGTGGTACCCAATGTGAGGTGAGAGAGCCGTAACCGTCATCAATGATCGATCGACTAATTCCTCCATCCGTTCAGCATTAACCGTCAAGCCGTGAATCATCTTGTCTGCGAAGCCCGTCATAGTCCCAGTCAACAATTCAGCAGATTCGAGGAAGGCGCTGATTAAAACGGGTTTGTACACGTTCATTTCGAAGTTTCCTTGGCTTGAAGCTAAATCAACTACGACGTCGTTTCCCATCACCCGTACCGCAGCCATGGTGATGGCTTCAGCTTGGGTTGGGTTGACCTTTCCTGGCATGATGGAAGATCCGGGTTCGTTAGCTGGAATGTTAAGCTCTCCGTAACCCGCTCGCGGCCCGCTCGCAAGGAACCGCACATCGTTTGCAATCTTCATCAAGTCAGCGGCTAACGTCTTGATGGCACCGTGAACCACGTTTAACCCTGAGTGCGCAGCCAACCCATAAAACTTGTTTGAATCAGCAGTAAACGGATGTTCATAAACGGCACTCATTTTTTCGGCAATGGTGTCAGCAAAGTGTGGCGCAGCATTTAAGCCGGTTCCAACAGCGGTCCCGCCCATGGCCACCTCACTCAAAGTTGCGTTCAAAGTCTTCAAGTAACCAAGATCGTGCTCAACCATGCTGGCCCAACCACTAACCTCTTGACCAAAGGTTAACGGCGTCGCGTCTTGCAAGTGGGTCCGGCCGATTTTAACGGTTCGCCAGTATTTTTCCTGCTTTTCCTGCAACTCGTCAAGCAGATGTTGAGCGGCGGCTTCCAGCTTATCAACAGCAACCGCAGCGGTAATATTCATTGCCGTTGGGAAGATGTCATTCGAACTTTGGCCGTGATTGACATCGTCGTTTGGCAATATTTCAATAGAACCGTCAATCTTGGCCGCCATGTGGGCCACAACTTCGTTAACGTTCATGTTGGTTTGCGTACCTGAGCCGGTTTGGTAAACCACCAGCGGGAAGTCTTTACGGAGTTCTTCATCACTCAGTGCAAGCAATGCGTCAATCGCCTTCACGATTAAATCAGCTTTTTCGCCAGCAATTGCAGCAACTTCCTTGTTCGCTTGAGCCGCTGCTTTTTTAATTTGTAACAACGCCCGAATCAATTCCAACGGCATTTTGGCACCGGTCGGAAAATTGTGCCGACTCCGTTCCGTTTGCGCGCCCCATAAAGCATCAATAGGAATGTTAACTGGACCTAAAGTATCTTCTTCAACACGGTAGTTTTCCATAGTAATACACCCTCCAATAATTGGTTTCAAGATATGTGAAAAAATTAACTTGTTTGTGTACAACATTACGATGTCTATACTTTATGCCCCGGATGATTTCATAGTCAAATACCACAGTAGTCATAAATATTACTTATAAGGGTTGCTAAAGCGCCGTTGTAATCGCTTCCGAAAACTAGTATTTCGGATTTAATCCCATTATCCGGTTTCAAAATTATTGTACGATTATTCACGACACTCACCTTGACCAATCATCACAAAAAAGTCACACGCTTTTAAGCTTGAATTAAGCTCCACCACGTAAAGTAGGGACCATAGAAAGCGAAAGGAAGTCCTGCAAATGACAAGTTATTCGCAGTCCAACCACTCAATGATTGAACTCAAATAGGTTTTAAAACCTGCTTCACTCCTCACGTTTGTTCCCCAAACAAACAGAATTAAATTCACTTTTAGAGCTTTTAATGTCCCCCTACATTAAAAGTCCACAACGATTCAAAACAAACTTCATACGCTTCACTCCTCGCCACCGTCATTCCCCCTCAATGACGGTGGTTTTTTTAATGCTGATTTGACGGTATACTACCTTGAAAAGGGGGGGATGAGATGACTTTTATTCGCTGTCACAAACGGCTTGCAGCTATTTTGATGATTGCTGCAACGCTTATCATGATTTTAATTATCTGGCGGTTTAAGGCCGAACTACAAGACCTAACGGACGTCACAACCGATCGGCAAACTTTAATTAACGCTTTCCAAAATAAAAGGCCAATTGACTTGGCCCTTTACACGCTCTTATTGATGTTAATGATTTGGCTCCCGGGAGCCCCCTATTCAATCCTGGCCGTTGTCTCCGGCATCTGTTTTGGCCATTGGACTGGCTTTGCCTTAAATCTGACAGCGGCCACCCTAGGAAACTATTCGGTCACTAGCCTGCTGCCGCTCCTCGAAAAACGGCGCCAACAACCGCCCTCAACAAGTCGGTTATACCGGGATTTGTTAAAGGTTCGCCACCCTCGACTGGGACTTGTGCTTGGCTATGCCATTCCCTTTGTCCCTAGTATGGTCGTCAACCTAGCCGCTTCTCGTCTGATTTCATCCGGTCCGACACGATTTACCCTATGCTTTCTTGGCAGTTTGCCGACTGCCGCCCTCTATGCTTTGGGGGGTGACGCTTCACTTCGTGGTGACGGAATCCGGCTTATCACCGTCGGCGTTATTGCCGTTCTACTACTCGGGGCCGTTCGATTCATTCATCACGACCACGTTGACCCGGCTTAGTCGGTCGTAAAATCCTCATTAGTTAATGACGTATAGTAGTCCAGAATTTGGTTAAATGCCTGCATTTGGCTCGCTCCAAACCGGGCTTCGACCTCAGCGTTTTGGCGGGTCATGTATACCCGAATATCGTGAGCCAGATTCGTGGCCTTAGCCGTTAAAATAACCTGCTTTTGCCTGGCATCTTGGGGCACAGAAACCCGCTGAATCAACGCTTTTTTCTCCATTCGTTGTAGAATCATCGTCATTGTTGAACGTTGAACGTTAAACTCGCGTTCAATATCGCGCTGAATCAACTGTTTTTCGCTGTTACGACTTAAAAAATCAATAATCGACATCTGCATGCTGGTTAACCCGTAAGTTGCTGCAAAGCGATCAAACTGGTGAACTAGCTGATTGGATGCGCGCCTTAGCAACCGGCCCGTATTTACAGTGGCCATTTATTTTCCTCCTTTAGTCGACTTGCCAACGGCTTGGCCGACTGACTCTGCTGCAATTCATTGTACCGCCAATCAAGGCCTAAACAACCTTAATTGCAAAAAAACCGTCGATCTTAGGACGAATCCTAATCCACGGCTTTTCACTATCCATATCATTTAATGACGCAAATGGTTCTGGGCCTTTTGTGGCACCGCTGCCCATTTAACGCCTTCATAATTCTTAACGCCTTTAGCGGCCGTCCATAAAATCTTAATGTAGTGACCCTTAGTAAACTTCTTGTCACCCATTGTATTCACTGTCAGCATCCGGGACTTTCCGTCCTTATCATACCCCTTAATGTGGTAGACATAGTAGTAGCCTTGTATGGTGCCCTGATCGTCCTTTGATGGCTGGCGGCTACTTGCTTCGCCGACCTGACCGTAATAACTGGTCCCCCAACCATCGTAGACTTTTCCAACAACAAATGGTGCGGCAATCAAAATGGCAACCACGGCTAGGCCAATCCAAAGTTTTTTCATCCGTTTGTCCTCCAAACAATAGGTTAGTTACTTGACTAGCTAACTATATATCGCCAGGTTTCAATATGCAAGTAAAGAATTTCTAAACGTTAATTTTTAACCAACATTAACCCATCAACGTCAACCAGTTCAATATGGTTACGACCGGATTGGTTGATTAGCCCCGCCTTTGAAAACGCGGTTAACTTGCGGCTAATGGACTCAGGTGACGTCCCTAAATACGCGGCCAGGTCCTTTTTGGCTAACGGTAGCTTAAAGGCGCGACTCGAAAGTTCCGCACTGGTTTCAATCAGATAATTCGCCAGTCGTTCAGCAACACTCGCCGTGAGTGTTTGCGCAGACTGGTTTTCCAATTGGACAACACGTTGGCCCAAGACATTTAACATATTACGCGCAACAGCGGGCGCCTCAACCAGAAGTTGTTGGAAATCCGCCCGCTCAATGACACAAACATCGGTATCCGTTAAGGCCTGAGCAGTAGTTTCGCGGGTGCCTGCAGTAAAAAGACCAGCTTGGCCGTCGAAATCGCCACTGTTCAATACTCGGATCAACTGTTCACGGCCAGACGCCGTTTCTTGCACAACCTTCGCCTGCCCTGAAGCCACAATGATCAACGTATCAGCAGCCGAACCGGCCATAAAAATAAACCCGTCCTTTTCAATATGCCGCTCTTTAACCAACCCGGCAACCGCTTGAATCGCGGCATCCGACAGCCCCGTAAAAATTGGCACTAGTCGCACACAGGCCTCTGCATCATGATGCATCACTAAACCCCTCCCCTTATTTGGCTTGATTACCGTCATTATACCGCATATAACCACTTGGCTGAAAGAGTGTCAGCAAGGAGAAGTTAGCGCCTAACTAACCGTTATTTCACATCATCACGGTGCCTTAGCAGCGCTAATCGTCCACTATTCCGCCTCTAATCAACCTTAGTAATTAAACGCAATAAGTTGGTTTTGCCGCTGCTTAACCGTATAATAAAAGTTGCGAATCAACGCGAACTTAAACTTTAACATAATTAGGAGGGGAATAATGGTAGAACCTATCGTTTCCTTGAAAAACGTTCACAAGCGCTATGGTGATGCCGAAGTTTTAAAGGGCATCACCATCGACCTCGAGCAGGGTAAATTTTACACTCTGCTGGGCCCCTCGGGATGTGGTAAAACCACCATTTTAAGAATCATCGCCGGTTTTTCTGACGCCACGGAAGGTGATGTCTATTTTAACGGCGACCGGATTAATGATTTACCAGCCAATAAACGCAAAGTTAACACCGTTTTTCAAGACTACGCCCTGTTTCCACACATGAACGTGCACGATAATGTGGCGTACGGGTTAAACCTTCAAAAAACCGCCAAAAACGAAATTGACGACCGGGTCCAACAGGCCCTGACATCCGTTCGGTTAGCTGATTATGGCAACCGCGAAATTAGTGAGCTATCGGGTGGTCAAAAGCAACGGGTTGCGATTGCTCGGGCCATTGTCATGCAACCCAAAATGCTACTTCTGGATGAACCGTTATCGGCACTGGACGCTAAGCTGCGTCGGGACATGCAATATGAACTCCGCGACTTGCAAGAACGCCTTGGGATCACGTTCTTATTTGTCACCCACGACCAGGAAGAAGCCCTAGCGATGAGCGATGAAATTTTCGTCATGAATGTGGGACAAGTCTTACAAAGTGGTTCTCCCGTTGATATTTACGATGAACCGATTAACCATTTTGTCGCCGACTTCATCGGTGAGAGCAACATTTTAACCGGCAAAATGATTCGCGATTATGAAGTGGAATTTGTCGGCAAACGGTTTGAGTGCGCCGATGGGGGGATGGCCCCTAACGAACCCGTCGAAGTGGTTCTGCGGCCCGAAGACCTCGACATTACCACGGTTGACGACGGAAAATTAACCGTCACCATCGACAGCCAGCTATTTCGTGGCGACTACTACGAAATTATCGCCTATGACGGTGACCATAACGAGTGGCTAATTCATTCGACCAACCCAGCAACGGACGGCGAAACCGTTGGCTTGACCTTTGAGCCTTACGATATTCACGTCATGCGTTTACACGAATCCGAAGCAGAGTTTGATGCGCGAATTGAGACCTATACCGAAGAGACCCCTGAAGACGAGGGGGCGGCCAGTCATGAGTAACCGGCGTTTTTCTAACTGGGCGTTTTACGTTCCATACGGTTTGTGGATTGGGTTGTTTGTGATTGCACCGGTTGCACTCATTATCTACCAGTCTTTTTTAAACCTCGACCACCACTTTAGTCTCGAAAACTACGCCACTTTTTTTAAGTCATCAACCTACTTGATGATGACGGTTAATTCGGTCTGGTGGGCCTTTTTAATCACTATTTTCACCCTATTGATTAGTTATCCAACAGCCTATTTCATTCACCAGTTGAAACACGCTCAGCTTTGGCTGCTGCTGGTGATTATGCCAACGTGGATCAATATCTTGCTCAAGGCCTATGCTTTCATTGGTATCTTTAGTCAATCTGGCATTATTAACCAATTTCTGGGCCTATTCGGGATTGGTCCCGAGCAGTTTTTGTTCACGAACGCCAGTTTCTTATTTGTCGCCACGTACATCCAAATTCCGTTTATGATTTTGCCCATCTATAACGCTCTAGATGATCTAAATCCTTCATTTATTAATGCGAGTCGTGATCTGGGCGCAACAAATTGGCAAACTTTCTCCAAGGTGACTTGGCCACTGACGCTGCCAGGGGTTAAAGCCGGTATTCAATCGGTCTTTATCCCGTCGCTTTCCCTATTCATGTTGACCCGGCTAATCGGTGGTAACAAAGTCATCACCCTTGGGACGGCGATTGAGGAACACTTCCTCACAACCATGAACTGGGGCATGGGATCAACGATTGGGGTGATTTTAATCATTGCAATGGTGATTATCATGATTCTAACTGGCGATCGCAAGTCATCCGAAGGGAGGCTAACGCGATGAGTAAGTTCCGATTTAGATGGTCTAATGTGTATCTGCTGATTGTTTTCTTGATCCTATACGCACCCATCGCCTTTTTGATTTTCTATTCGTTTAATAGTGGCACCACCATGGACCACTTTGACGGGTTTACCCTACAACACTATGGCGAACTCCTGGCAGATAGCCGGCTGATTGCTATCGTGTTAAATACCCTTTTGATTGCCTTATTGTCAGCCTTATTAGCAACAACCATTGGGACTATGGGCGCTTTATGGATTGACCGCCTAAGCCGGCCCTTCTTTAAAAACACGGTGTTATCACTCAACAATATCTTGATTGTGTCGCCAGACGTTATCATCGGGGCTAGTTTTCTGATTTTTTTCACGATGTTGCACGTGCCGTTGGGCTTCTCATCGGTGTTGCTGAGTCACATCGCTTTTTCCATTCCGATTGTGGTCTTAATGGTGTTGCCTAGACTACGGGAAATGAACCGGAGTATGTTGGATGCGGCGGCCGATTTGGGCGCCAATCGGCGTCAGATTTTCAGTTCTGTTATCTTGCCCTTCATCACACCTGGCATTTTTTCCGGTTTCTTCATGGCCTTAACGTACTCGTTAGACGACTTTGCAGTGACATTCTTTGTTACCGGTAACGGTTTTTCAACGCTATCTGTTGAAATCTACTCACGCGCTCGGCAGGGAATTAGCCTTGAAATTAACGCGTTATCGGCCCTCATGTTTATCGTGACTTTAATCATGATTGTCGGTTACTACTTTGTTCAACAATCAGCTAGCCGACGGCGTCGAAGGGAGGCGCGTTAACGTGAAACGACTCATGTCGCTTGTCATCGTCATTTTAGCTGTTTGTGGGCTGCTTGGTTTTTCGGCCAATCAGCTCCAGCAAAATGACGCGCCGGATGGTGGCAAAAAAGTGCTCAATTTATACAATTGGGGGGACTACATTGACCCGGCACTCATCCAAAAGTTTGAGCGTCAAACCGGCGTCCACGTCAACCTTGAAACCTTCGACAGTAACGAAGCCATGTTCACCAAAATTCAACAGGGGGGAACAAGCTATGACTTAGCCGTCCCTAGTGATTATATGATTGAAAAGCTCCGGTCGGCCCACCTGCTATTACCCTTAAACCAATCGCGGGTTCATGGCCTTTCAAACATCGGCCACGCCTTTTTGAATCAACCTTTTGACCGAAACAATCGTTATTCGATCCCCTACTTCTGGGGCACACTGGGCATCGTCTATAACGATAAAATGGTGAAACCCGGTGCCGTTCAACACTGGAATGATCTCTGGGCTAAAAAATACCGGAATCAAGTGATGTTAGTTGATTCTGCACGTGATGTCATGGGGTTTGCCTTAGCCTCGAATCACGCTAGTATGAACACGACTGATCCCGCTACTTTACGGGCGGCTCAGCGCAAACTTGAGCGGTTATCCCCCAATGTTTTAGCCATCGTCGGCGATGAGATCAAGATGTATATGGCCCAAAATTCGGCAGCCCTAGCCGTTGATTGGTCCGGGGATGCCTCTGAAATGATTAGTAACAACGCTCACTTGCACTATGTCGTGCCATCAGAAGGTAGCAACCTCTGGTTCGACAACCTAGTCATCCCGAAAACGGCCAAACACTTTGACGCCATCTACCAATTCTTGAATTTTATGTTAAAACCCGAAAACGCCGCGCAAAATGCGACTTACGTTGGCTACGCCACCCCCAACATGGCGGCCAAAAAGCGGCTGCCTAAGCGGGTGCGAAACGACCGTCAATTCTACCCGGATACCCAAACCATGAAGCACCTACAGGTTTACAAGAACCTCTCACCAAATATGGTCGGGTTGTACAATGATTTATACTTGGAATTCAAAATGCACCACTAACTTCAAACGCAGAACCATTGCATGCCACCACTGGTTTGCACTAGAATAATTGTAGAGGTGAATCATATGACAAAACAAAACGAAAGCAAAACCCGTCATAATGTCATCATCGACATGAACGATTTTATTTTAGAGTACGCTGCCCGCCGTTTGGGGAATAAAAATGACCTAGCCGAAACGGTATACAACGCGGCTAAGAACGATTTGAAAGGACTCGACACCCTTTTCAACGACCAAGGTGAAGCCCGAGAACACGTCTACACTGCCGTTGCTGAAGGTTTCATTTCAGACGACCAACCGGCTTTAGACCAGGCACAGGCCAAGCAGGCCGCCGATAAAATGGCTGTCGAAGCGATGGCTTACCTTGGTAGTCACCTCAGCGACTTTGATCGCTGGAAAAATAATTAGGCTCCTTCGTCAAAAAAGGATTGACCAAAAATATGGCCAATCCTTTTTTTATTTTAGTCTCCCCACACAATCGTGGCAATCTTTTTAACCAAGGCAATTTTATCCCATTGTTGTTGTGCCGTTAGCACATTGCCTTCTTCGGTGGAAGCGAAACCGCACTGCGTACTTAAACACAACCGATCAAGTGGCACATACTTGCCCGCTTCATGAATTCGATCAATGATGGTTTCTGGATCCTCAAGCTGCCCGTCCTTTGACGTGATCAAGCCCAAAACTACCAACTTGTCAGTTGTCACTTTCTTCAAGGGTTCAAATCCCCCGGCCCGTTCACTATCGTATTCTAAAAAGTAAGCCGAGACGTTTTCCTGTGAAAATAATGGGTCTGCAACATTATCATACCCACCAGCTGACGCCCAAGTCGAATGGTAATTGCCGCGACAAATGTGCGTGTTCACCGTTAAATCAGTTGGTAACTCGGCCAAGGCTAAATTATTTACCGTGACGTATTGCTGTTTTAAAATGGCGAGCTGCTCATCACTTGGCGCAAAATCAGGCTGTGCACCATCATGAGCACTAACCAACATCCCCCACGTACAGTCGTCGAATTGGATGCTACGACAACCCACCGCATACAGGTCCAGGATAACTTGACGGTAAGCCGTCGCAATCGCCTCAATCAACTCATCATCCGTCGCATAAATGGCCTGAGTCGTCGCTCTGTTTTCCGGACGTTGCAGTTCGGCCAAAAATTGGGCGGGGGCTGGAATCGTTTGCTTAACTTCCACGTTTTGACTTGCGTGGGATCGGGTAAACTTGAAGTGGTCAACAAATGGGTGTTGACCACCGCCAATCTGTCCGGTCAACTGAGCGCTTTCTGCTCGAGTCACTTCGTCGTGGAACGCGTAACCCGCAGCAGCCTGCGTTTTGGCCACGCCTTGTAGGCCCCAAAAGAAATCCAGATGCCACCAACTACGCCGAAATTCACCGTCGGTCACGCATTTTAGACCAGCCTTTTCTTCACGATGAATCAATTCGATAATCGACTGATCTTCCACCGCCGTTAATTCTTCACGGTTAATGGCACCTTCCGCAAACTGCTGCCGAGCCAATTTCAATGAATCTGGTCGTAAAAAACTGCCGACAACGTCGTACCGAAATGGTGACGTTGTCCGTTTTGAATAGTGGGTTGATACTTGTTCACTCATGTTAACTCTTCCTTTCCTTGGTGCCTTATTTTCAGTCATCCATCTGTTTCGTTTCCCGCATCAATGCACGGCCGCCTGTACTTAACCATTGGCCACTCATTGCGAGACCCCCTTTGCGGCAAAACAAAAAGCTTCCGCCCCAAAACGATCCACTCGTTTTAGGGGCGAAAGCTCGCGTTACCACCCTAGTTCATGTGACCCTCACAGACCACATCTCAAGGTACCTATTGATACCCGGCCAGCTATCGGTGGCACCCGGAAGCCCAGCGTTAACTCGACTTCAGCTCAGAGCTCATCTTCATTAGCTTGACGCGTACCGGTTTACACTATCCCAGCTCACTTTAACGCGGCCACCAACTACTCTTCTCTTCAACGCTTGATTAGATTAACATTAAATTTAATTTAGATTATAGCGAGACAACAATGAGTTGTCAACCGCCATTAAACAAAAAAAGCGGGTGCTTGAAAGCACCCGCTTTTGTCGTTTATTTAACAACGATATCATAGTGGTTACCACGCGTCCCGCGATCGTGAACCACCCCAACGCCGAGGGGCGTCTTGATTTTTGTTCCAAATTTTTTGCTATTTGCCAGAATCAAGTAACCGTTTTTATCCTTACCATTCAATGTGAACGTCCCATCAGACGTGTAAGCACCCATTCCAAGTGCTCTGGAACCGTTTGGTGAATAGTAGGTAAACACCCGCTTGTGGTAATGAACCCGCCCCATCCGTTTGAACGCTTTAACCGTCATCACAGCATCGGTGGCCGGATTATACTGGGACTTTGCATCAACATGGGTTTCGGCTTGACGGCCGAACAGAAACGATGTCCCACCAATTAGGGCAACAAATAACACAATAACCAACGAAATTTTCTTTAAAGACAAGGTCGATTCTCCTCATTTAGACGTTTATGGGTGACAATCATCACCCGCCGAGTTAACACAACCCTGTCATTATAGAAAATTAACGTTACGATAAAGTCTCAACTAGGTTAACCTTTCAACCGTAATTGACATATTTGTCACATAACTGACACATTACGCGTGGTCGGCTTCGAAAAAGGCCCGTCTCAAATCCGCCCCGACAATCTCTAAACACAGTGAAATCAATTGATCAGGCATGTAATCCTTAGCATCTAACGTTGCGGCGTGACCATTGACCCGCAAAATTTTCGTGGCTGACGTTTCTAGCTTAATTTGGTAACGGGCCAGCAACGGTTTTAGGCGACGCAACTGTTCAACTGTCATGGTGCCACTCCCTTTCTCACCCATTGTAGCGGATGAGGGACTTTCAGGAAAGCCTAACGCTGATAGACGACAGTTCCACCGACCATTGTCAAAACTGTCTGTCCGGCTACAGTCTCACCCATGAACGGACTGTTATGCCCTTTTGATTGGAAGTATTCAGGGGTTACCGTCTCCGTAGTGGCCAAGTCAAAGACCGCGATGTCAGCGGGTTGACCAACGGTTAAACGACCAGCCCCGGATAAGCCAAAGACTTCCGCAGGTCGGCTTGCCAGCCAGTCAATCAGTTGTGCCAAGCTCACCACTCCGGGCCGAACTAGCTTGGTATAAAGTAGGCTAAACGCCGTTTCATTGCCAACAATTCCAAAGGGCGCCTGCCGCATCGACTGGGCCTTTTGGGCGGCCGTATGGGGAGCATGATCGGTGGCAATCATATCAATCGTTCCATCAAGTAATCCCGCCAGTAACGCCTGCTGATCAGTAGGTGCGCCCAACGGTGGATTCATCTTAAACTGAGCGTCGTCGCGGATAATATCATGGTCGTTTAACAACAGGTGGTGCGGTGACACTTCCGCTGTGACGGCGACGCCATTTTGCTTGGCTGCCCGAAGCACGGCAACAGTTCCCGCAGCGCTAACATGACAGACGTGATAATGGGCACCCGTTGCAGCGGCTAAAGTCACGTCTCGAGCGACTTGGGCGGTTTCACTCACACTCGGAATTCCCGGTAAGCCTAGCTTTCGCGAAATTTCGCCCTCGTGCATCACCCCACCGTGAACCAGGCTGTCCGCTTCCGCGTGAGCAACGATCGGTACCCCCAATACGGCGGCCTGTTGCATCGCTAAGTACATCGTATCCGCCGTTTGAACACCATTACCGTCGTTAGTAAAGGCCATGGCTCCTAACGCGGCCATTTGGTCAAAGGCCACCAGCTGGTCACCTGTTCGCCCTTGAGTAATTGGGGCGTATTGCTGAACATGAACAACCGCTTGGTCAGCGTTTCGTTGCAGCTGAGCGGCAAACCGTTCCGGTGTATCTGGGACTGGCAACACGTTAGGCATGGCCGCTACGGTCGTAAATCCACCATGAGCGGCTGCCTGAGTCCCGGTTTTGATGGTTTCTTTTTCAGTCTCACCAGGGTCTCGAAAATGTTCGTGGACATCCACTAATCCTGGACTGACAAAGGCCCCTTGCAAGTCAATGACGTCACTATCGCCGGTATCCGCGGAACCGGCATCGGAGATTTGGCTAATTTTTCCAGCCGTTATCACAACGTCACAAGCAACAAGCTGATCCCCGATGAGTCGCTGACCGTGACTTAAAACCAACCGTTCCATCATTAATAGCCCTCCTCAACCAGGCCGCGATACCGCAACAAGCTGGTGACAATCGCCATCCGGATAAAAACACCGTTGCTCATTTGTTGAAAGATTCGTGACCGGTCACACTCCACAAGGGTGTCAGCAATTTCAACTCCCCGGTTCACTGGCGCCGGATGCATAATAATAGCAGCCGGTTTCATTCGTGATTCTCGTGCTGGCGTCAACCCGAATTGGGCGTTATAAGCCGCTTTTGAGAACCCGGTGTTTTCAGAATCTGCCAACCGTTCGTGTTGTACCCGCAAAAACATCAAAACATCGGTCGTGGCCACCAAGTCGTCCAAGGGTTGCCAGTCGCCGTAGGCCGCAAAACTGTCATCATACCATTCTTGAGGCCCACTAAAACTAACTTGAGCGCCGAGTTTGGTCAGAATTTCCATGTTTGATCGAGCCACCCGGGAGTGAACCAAGTCACCAACAATGCCCACGTGGAGCCCGTTGAAGTGACCAAATTCCTCATAAATGGTCATCATGTCCAACAACGACTGGGACGGGTGTTCACCCGAACCATCACCACCGTTAGCAATTCCCAAATGGATGGCTGGATCGTTGATTAACGTCTCGTAATACCGGGTTTGCGAATCACGAATGGCGACCATATCAACGCCTAAAGCTTGGAACGTTTTGACCGTATCGGCCATACTTTCACCCTTGTTCAAGGAGCTTGCTTTAGGATCAAAGTTAATCACTTGCAGGCCTAATTTTCGTTCAGCCATTTCAAAGCTACTATGGGTCCGGGTACTGCTCTCAAAAAATAAATTGGCCGCGTAAACCGGCCGCTTAAATTCAACCTGCTTGCCAGCCTTAAACTGTTGGGCTTCCTTAATAAATTGCAAGACTTCAGCAGCACTGAGGTCACTCATTGACAAAACATTTGCGTAACTTAACGGCTTGGTGGTTTCTAACATTAACTCGTCCTCCTAATGAATAAACGCGCCTTGCCGTGTTCGCAAAGCGCGTAGTTAGGTCGAGTTTCATACCTAAGGACGTTTTGCTCTCACGGGAGACAATTAAATCGCCATAATCAAAAACCCCTCCGTCGCCTGTGGACAGAGGGGTTGTGAACAAATTTGTTCGCAAAATGCACCGACCCTTCTTAGCCTCACAGGACTAATGTTAAAGGTTTGATTGGTATTACTATACTTTATTGAATCCTAAATAACAAGCCCAATCTGCGATTTAAATTTGGGCTAATAACAACACTTCCGTTTCACCAATTCAGAATGAACTGCGGTCAATAATTCGCCAGCGTCAGCACCACCATCCGCGACGATCTGAACCATCTGACCGTCTGCATCTCGGAGTTGGTCAACATCCTGTTGGACCGCGAGATCCAAGACCTGATCTCCCACTCGTAAATACGCAGTCGATTGGTAACTGGCCAGGATTTTTTGAAGAACAGTTGCTTCATCTTCTGGTAGGCTGGGGTTAACCAGTAACGGAACACCGATTGATTTCATTATCATCACCTCGTCGTAGTCTTGTAATTAATATTGTAAGCGATTTCACAGCTTTCCGCAACGTCTTTACCATCCTGGCTATTGAGATGGTATAATCATCAAGAGAATTGTGAGGAGACAGCATGGAAACTCAAAAAATAGGCGTTCGTGAACTCGTCGAATTTACACTGCGAACCGGTGATCTTAATGCGCGTGCTAACAGTAACAACACAGCGTTAGAAGGGGCCATTATTCACCGACGGCTACAAAAGCAACGGGGCGCGAACTACCAAAAAGAATACTATTTAGAACGAGAACTTACCTTAGCCGACCGGCCTTTCCTGATTCATGGCCGCGCAGACGGGGTGATTCTAGACACCGATAATCCTTTGATTGAAGAGATTAAAACATCCGACGCACCGTTTGAAGAACTGTCCGAAAACACACTGACCCTTTACTGGGCGCAAGCTCAAATCTACGCCTACATCCTCATGACCGATGAAGACCTTGACGCGGTCACGCTTCAATTGACCTACTTTCAGCGACCAACTGAAACCGTCACCCAAACGACGCATCACTATACCCAGCAAGAAGCAACTGCTTTTTTTGAACAAGTCACTTCAGAATATGAAAGTTGGTTACTACTTCGTAGTGAGTTACGGACGAGCCGGAATGCCAGTATTGCAACCCTCCCATTCCCGTTCGATCATTACCGAGCGGGCCAGCGAGAATTCGCCGTTTCCGTCTACAAAACCATTCGGCTAAAGAAACAACTCTTCATCGAAGCGCCAACTGGCACTGGCAAAACCATCTCCACCGTTTTTCCGTGCATCAAAGCCATGGGTGAAAATGAAATCCAACGGCTATTTTACCTAACTGCCAAACAAAGCACGCGCCACGTAGCCGAAGAGGCGATGACCCTGTTAGCCCAAAACGGTCTGGTGTTGAGGAGTGTGACGCTGACGGCAAAGGATACCATCACCTTCCCTGAGGAAGCCGATTTACCACCGGAGGAAAACCCCTACATGGTTGGTTATTACGACCGGTTAAAGCCCGCACTAAAGGATGTTTTAGAAAATGAAACGCAGCTGACACGGGCCGTCATCGAAACTTACGCACGTCGGCATCAGGTCGATCCCTTTGAATTTTCATTAGATCTGAGCTTATTTTGTGATGTCATTATCTGCGACTACAACTACCTTTTCGATCCGCAAGTTTACCTTCAGCGGTTCTTTGCTATCGACCACGATGACGATAACTTCTTTCTTGTTGACGAAGCCCACAACCTCGTCAGCCGCGCTCGATCTATGTATTCAGCTGAACTCACCGTGGCCCCTTTAACCGATCTCATTTCATTGGCTAAGGAAACCTTCGAGACTCACCCGCCCCTTGTATCAGCTTTCCGAAAATTGCGGAAAGCCTTTTATCAGTACAGCGGTCCCGTCATGGAAAGCGGCAAAGCAGACAGTATTTTTAACGACAGCGTCAGCGGGTTTAATAAGGCAGTAACCGAACTAACGGAAAAAATTAGCGATTGGTTGGCTCAACAACAACCACAAACCCCGTTTACCCAAGCCGTCCTTGACTATTATTTTGCTTGTTTAAGCTACTTAAAAATTGCCGATTTCTACGACGAAACCTTTCGCACCAAGATTTCTGTTGGCCCGAACCAGGACCGTGAAATCACGTTTAAACAACTCTGTCTAGATCCCAGCGCTTTTCTGCACGACTCGCTGCTCAAAGGGCGTGGTGCGGTTCTTTTTTCCGCGACCTTTTCCCCCCTTTCCTACTACCAACGGATGTTGGGTGGGGCCACGGATTCGCTCTGTTACCAACTTCCCTCCCCTTTCCCGCCCAAACACCAGGCTATTTTACTCGCCAACTACATTGAGACAACTTATCGTAAGCGCGAAGCCAACTTAGCGGCAACCATTACAAGTATCAAAACGCTCATTTCCGCAAAACCCGGTAATTACTTGATTTTTCTTCCTTCCTATCACTACCTCCAAACCGTTTATGAGGCCTTTCATTTGGCCTATCCCGACGTGGACACGATTATCCAGTCTAGTGACATGGATGAAGCTAAACGGGCCGCCTTTCTTGCCGCTTTCCAGCCGAACCCGCAGGAACCCGTTGTTGGCTTTGCCATTCTTGGGGGCATTTTTTCTGAGGGGATCGACTTAACAGGCGACCGGCTAATCGGAGTTGGCATCGTTGGGGTAGGACTACCTGGCATTAGCGAGGAAAATGACCTCCTACGCGACTATTTTGATAGTCAGGGTGAACCAGGCTTTGACTACGCCTACCAACTGCCTGGCCTCAACCACGTCTTTCAAGCAGCGGGCCGGCTCATTCGAACGGTGGCTGATCAAGGCGTCGTCTTACTGATGGATCGCCGCTTTAGTGAGCGTCGTTACACCCGCTACTTTCCCCCACATTGGCAATACTTTAGACTGCTTGCCACACCCGAAGAACTCGCTCCGACGCTCGATCAATTTTGGCAATTAAACCAGAAGGGAAGCCCTCATGAAAACGAAACTCACTAAACAACTTGAGGAAACGTTATACGCTTATTGTATGGAAAATGGCGCCGTTCCTGTTGAGGAAGTGACCATGCCCGACAACCGCGGTATTGTGGACACACTCAGTTACCAGCAATTACCCGACGGTCAAACCGAGTGGCGGTGCTATGAACTTAAGGTGACCAAAACCGATTTTCACTCCAAGGCTCAGCTTTCTTTCATCGGTCATTACAATTACTTCGTGCTCCCCTATGACCTTTATGTCACGGTGGCAACCGAAATTCCGACTGAAATTGGGGTCCTCAGCTACCAACCCTACGATGCAATCCGATTGGCTCAAGCAACCGATCCGGTGACGACCCCGGGTTATTTAACAGTGGAAAAAAAGGCCCGTTATCAAGACCTTGGCGTCGCAGAGGATCTATTGACGAACCACTTCATCCACTCGTTGAACCGCGAAGTTTATAAAGCCAAGCAGGCCGAACAGGGACTTGGACAGTTTAGCTCCCACCGGTTGTACAAGGAACTCAAGAAGCGGTACCAGCACTATGACATTAGCACCCCAGAAACCAATTTCTACGATCAATTCATCGAAGATACCCAATCCAGCGCTGTTTTAGCACTCCAAGAAGAAGTCGATGCTTTGAACCACGAACTGGCCGAGTTACAAGCCCAATTAAGGGGGAATCCATCATGAGGTATTTTCCCTACTTTCGAGGTCGCCAATACGACCTTCGAGCACTGCAAGCCTTTGCTCAGACCCCGTTTAATAACATAACGCCAATTATTGAACCCGTGCGAGATATCCCAGCGCTTCCCCAGACCCTAACTGATTTTATTCAGGCTG
The DNA here is from genome assembly GCF_001433995.1 of Secundilactobacillus kimchicus JCM 15530. GTDB lineage: Bacteria > Bacillota > Bacilli > Lactobacillales > Lactobacillaceae > Secundilactobacillus > Secundilactobacillus kimchicus. The sequence continues at coordinate 98,027 of NZ_AZCX01000002.1, read as the reverse complement.
ACCAGCCCATTGCATTGGTATTAAATCCCCGAGTAGGGCACTACCACTTTGATGCGCCAGCGAAGCATCCAATCCAGTCTGTTTTAGCGACGGGCGCTGTCACGCCGGCCTTTATCCTCTCACCGCTTTTACCTCCTGAACAACTAGAAGCCCATCCTACTGCCATCGTGATCGTGCAACACTTCGACGATCTCGCCTTATTCTTGGCTCGCGATTGGCTGCCCGAAACCCTGACTCTCTTGGTGCCACCCGAAGCCCGAATTCGTCGCCAGCTTCGGGACCGACCGTTTGGCCATCTTGTGGACCACTTCGTTCCTGGCGAATACGCAACAGATACTGCTCAGCTCATGGACAGTTTTTTTAGCGACGACCGGTCATTTGCGGCGACCTTTGGTGAAATTGGCTTCAGTGACTTCTTAACCGTCGGCCAACCATACAGCGAACATGGTTTTCCCACAAAGGCGGTCACCCTCCACCTCACCTACCTAAAAGACGGCCGGGTTCGAATTCGACACTTTCAGTCTGACGATCACGCGGACTTTCGTCACCAACGCGAAAAGTTCTTTCAAGCTCTTACCAAGGCCGTGATGTGGATTAACCAAGCCCCGACTATCAATCAGACCCCTGCTACGGATCAATTATTAACCCTCGCCAATGAGCACCATTTTCCTGGTATGGGCATCATTAAAGCCCTGACTTTGACGCACCACCTCACGATGATGAATCGTTATTTGAACTATTAACAATGACAGCTAGCTGATTGGTATCCTGAGTCTGGCTGTCTTTTCTTCTGCAAAATCTCCTTTGTGGGCCAATATCGCTTAACAAGCATTCATTCCCCGTTAACTTTTTTTGATTTGTGAAGCCCTTAGTAAAACCTTTTAACTACAAGCTTTCATCGGATCCTTTCAAACCGTTCAGTTATTTATCGCGTAATTATGCCGTTGCAATCGTTTTCATCATGTGCTATGGTGTTTAACGTTTAAGAGAAACTTAAGTAGCGGTTGTGATGTACTTAGTAAAACGGTTTACATATCTGCGATTTGTTTCTCAAACAAAATTGAAAGGATGATATTTGTTGAAAAAAACAACTGTAATTAATTCAGAACTCTCAACCGTTATTGCCGGAATGGGCCACATGGACTGGCTAAGCATCGGTGACGCCGGTATGCCAGTGCCTATGGACACTAAGAAGATTGACCTTGCCTTAACCAAGCAATTGCCAAGTTTTATCGACGTTTTGAAAAATATTTTGGCCGAACTGGAAGTGCAAAAAATTTACTTAGCGGATGAAATCAAAACACAAAACCCTAAGCAACTCACCGCTATCAAAGAATTGCTGCCAGACGTTGAAATCGAATTCATGCCTCACAGTCAGTTAAAGAAGGATTTATCCAAAACCCACGCTTTTGTTCGAACTGGTGAAATGACACCCTTCTCAAATATTATCTTAGAATCTGGCGTAACATTCTAAAATTCCATTTTAGGTAAAAGGTTTTATGAAAACGCTCATACGTAAAGGAGAGATCTTCCATGCAACAAACTGCTGAGAAAAAACATGGTTGGGTGCAACTATCTGACGGTTATTTAAGTAAGACCCCAATCTTTCAATTTTTAATGGTATCTCTAATTTTTCCACTTTGGGGAGCCGCCGCTAGTTTAAACGATATCTTAATCACACAGTTTAAGACAGTTTTCATGTTAAATGATGCTGCCACTGCTTTCGTTCAAAGCGCCTTTTATGGTGGTTACTTCTTAATCGCTATTCCTGCCTCATTGGTCATCAAAAAGGCCAGTTATAAATTTGCAATCATGACAGGGCTTATTTTTTACATTATTGGATGTGCTATTTTCTTCCCTGCTTCTCGTGTTGCAACTTACAGTATGTTCCTTGTCGCTATTTTTGCGATTGCCATTGGCTTGAGTTTCCTTGAGACTTCTTGTGATACTTATAGTTCAATGCTCGGACCGAAAAAATATGCGACATTACGACTCAACTTCTCACAGACCTTGGTACCGCTTGGTGACATTACAGGAATCTTGTTAGGTAAATATCTGATTTTTGGTTCCGTTGGTAACCTTGCCGAAAAAATGTCTCACATGCACGGTGCCGAACGAATTGCTTATGGTGAACAAATGCTCCAACTCACCCTTCGTCCTTACAAGTACATTTTGATTGTTCTTATCGCAATGCTCATCATCTTCGCATTGGTACCAATGCCTCGTGCTAAAGCGACGGCTACTAATGCTGACGGTTCAGTTGCTGAAGAAGAACGCCCAAGCTTGGGAGAAACAATCAAGTACCTCTGGCACAACACCGGTTTTAAAAAGGGTGTCTTCACTCAATTTATCTATGCCGGTCTTCAGACAACTGTTTGGTCATTCACCATTCGGTTAGCCCTGAACTTAAACCACAGTATCACCGATAGTGCGGCTTCAACTTTCATGATTTACAGCTACATTGCATGGTTCGTTGGAAAACTGGTGGCCAACTTCTTCATGGCCCGTTTCTCAATTACTGGTACGTTAACCGGCTTTTCATTACTCGGGGTCGTGGCCCTTGTCATTACCTTTACGGTACCAAACATGACGGCCGTTTACGCCGCCATCGCAACCAGCTTCTTCTTTGGTCCAGAGTGGCCTACCATTTACACGCATACGTTGGATCATATTCAAGAAAAGAAATACACCGAAACTGGTGGCGCAATTATCGTAATGGCTTTAATCGGTGGTGCGATTATTCCCGCTATCCAAGGTCTCGTTTCAGACTTGACTGGCTCAATGCAATTATCATTTGTCGTTCCTGCCCTTTGCTACCTTTACATTACCCTTTACTTCTTTAGTGAGTACCGTTTTGAAAAGAAGCACCCAGAAACGATGCAAGAACACTAATTTACCAAAAAACGTCGCACAACAGTTTGTCACTTCACTGTTGTGCGGCGTTTTTTGATACCTCTATTTACAAATACCTGCCACCCTCCCGACGTGCCAGCGGTTGTAGCTGATGAGTAGCCATAAACTGACGCACCCATTGCGGGTTGAACTTACTATAGTTTCGAAGCGCCCAACCAATGGCTTTTTGGATAAAAAACTCATCTGTTTCCAGGTCTGCTTCAATCGCTTGGGTTAACAAGGTCGTGTCCAACGTGTCTTTTTCTAATAGCTGCAGCGTAATAGCAATCCGACGTAACCAGAAATTGGGCTGCCCGTAAAACCAACCAAATATCTGACTTTTATCCGCTGGATGGCGTTTCAAATAGCCATCATAGACCTTGCGCCAGGCGTCGACTGAATCCCACCAGGCCTTTTGCGGAATGTAAGCGACGAGTTGATGTAACTGGGACAGTGTTAACTGGGGCACAATGGCTACCCCAAGGTCAATCGCCAGGTACTGGTACTCGCGTTCCTGACGGGCATAAAAATGAGCGATCCAGGTTAAAACCGTTGCCGGATCGGTCTTTTTGGTGAGTTTGATAAGCGCCTTTGACTGCTGCCTTCTAGTTGGTGTCTTTACGCCGACAAACTGATAACGCTGCCGCATATAGGCCGCCATCGCGGTTGCGTTTTCTGGGTTACCTTCAAATTGAAATTCAGGAATCATTTAACCGTCTCCTCGCCCAAAATCCCCCACAAACCGAGACCTCCCCCTAAAGTGACATCACTTCAGGGGGAGGTCTCAAACTCGTAAGTTGTGGGGATGTTAATTTAATCTTCGAATAAAACGGCGACGCCTTCTGGTACGGTAACGTCTTGTTGAATCTTTGTCAATTTTCCAGTGACTGCGTCTCGAGCAAACAGCGTCGCGTTATCACTGTTTTGATGGACCACAACCAAAAACTGATCATCATGATTTAGATTGAAATCCCGTGGAAAATCGCCTTCACTTGGGGTGTTATCAATCAGGGTCAGAGTGCCATCCTCAGCAATTTCAAAAACCGCAATTGAGTTGTACCCGCGATTAGATACATAGAGAAACTTGTGATCAGCACTCATTCGGACGGCCGCAGCCCCGTTGTGAGCTGTCCAATCACGCGGAATTGTTGAAATCCCCTGTTGTAACGCTAGTGTCCCAGCAGCTGGGTCATAAGCTAAGACGGCCACTTTGCTAGCCAGCTCGCCCACCATGTAAGCCATATTCGTATCCGGGTTAAAGATAATGTGGCGGGGACCAAAGCCACGCGCGCAGTTAAACCGGTGATTTTCTTCTAGGTGACCATCATCAGAAATATTGTAAATATAAACCGTGTCATTACCCAGGTCACAGACCACTAACCGTCCATCAGGTGTTAGGTCAGCAAAGTGCGGGTGCGGACCATCGGCTTGTTCAGGTCGAGGACCGGCGCCAGTATGCTTCACTTGATCAACCTGCGTCAAAGTACCATCAGCCTCAATCTTATAAACTGTGACAGTCCCCATATGATAGTTGGCCGTATAAACCAGTTGGCGGCCTTCGTCTACCGTCACATAGGCCGGTGATGAGCCAGGAGCCAACGTCTTGCCAATTTCATCAAAGGGCCGGTTGCTAGCATCGAAAATCTTTAATCCGCCAACCTTTTCACCATTGTCAGACTCCGCATCAATGGCATATACCCGGTTAGCCTTTGATTTAGCCAGATAGGTCGGGTTGCCGGCCTTACCAACCAGCGTTACCTCACTTAACTCACGCTTTTCCGTATCAAGTGAAAGTTCGTAAATCCCCTCACTGTGCTTTTTGGTGTACGTTCCTACCAGGATTTTTTCAATCATGAAACCCCTCCTAATCCACGTTTAATGTAACTAATTATAGCACATGAGCGAAATTTCACGAAGATTAAACCTGCTGGGACGGTCATTTTTGACACGTGTGGTAAACTAACCGAGTAACTTTTAATAAGGGGGCACCAGCATGGCGCAGTTTGAAAAGTACCATCCCATTTTAACCGCCCATTTCCAGCTCGACTGGCTGACCCAATTTCGGGTTAATGCTATCAATGAGTTGCGAATTAAGAACGGTCACCACGAAGGAATTGTGGAAACGGCCGATTTTGTTAACCGCCAAATGAGCCAAATTATGAAGGCTAACGCGCTTGTTTGGGGGATCGGTGATCGCGAGTCTGACGACTTTCTCGGCCTCTTCGGCTTTCACCCCATTGATCTGACTAATCAAACGGGCGAGATTGTCCTAGAACTCAGCGATAAAAGCCAATCAGCCGGCGACTTTATTTTCACTGAACTTCTTCCCCATATGATGGCATTTGCCAATGAGGAACTTCACTTAAAAACGCTTACCGTAGCCGCGTCATCACATTTAGATGATTGGGCTGCCATGGGCTTTGCGACCACCCCAGAGGCTGGTGTATTAGCCTGCCGACTTGCCTAATACTACTATATTGGAATTGTTCTAAAAAAGTGGTTTAATAGGGGTAAGCGTTTATCGGAAGGGAGGAATCAACATGGCTGAAACAACAATCGATGAAGCAGTCGGTGAACTGCGCAAATATCATATTCGGGTCACGCCGCAGCGGAAGCTCATCCTCAACTATTTGTTGACCCATGAAAACCATCCGCCCGTTGAAACGATTTACCAAGAACTAGCACCAGAAATGCCGACACTGAGCCTAGCGACCGTTTACAATACCCTTAACCTATTCGTCGAACTAGGCTTGGTGATTGAGATTCCCAATGAAAATGGTGGGATTCGGTACGATTATTTTGGCAAGCCCCACTACCATGCAATCTGTGAGAATTGTGGCAAGGTAACTGACATCTACTCGCCACTGTTCCCCCAGATTGAAGCTAGCTTAAAATCAGAGGCAGAACGGCTCACGGACTACAAGATCGACAGCAGTCACGTCACTGTTTATGGCCTCTGCGCCGATTGCCAGCGACGACTAGCCGACCACTAAATTTATCGAGTTAGACCAGCCACCCCATTGAACTATCAGTTGTTCACGGGTTGGCTGTTTTTGTTACTTAGTTTTAACATGATTGAAAACATTGCTCAAAACCCTGTTACCACGCATGGTTAGGCTGTCACATAATTAGTGGGAACCGGTGGGACGGTTGTATTTTGGTCCTATTGTCGGTATGATAATCGCAGAAATGATTCATACCGTGAAGAAAATACTAAACAGTAAGTGAGAGATGACTAACGTGAAAAAAATTTCAACAGTACTTGCCGGGCTCGTAGCCTTCCTTGCTATGGGTACCGCAACTTCAATCCACGCCAATGCGGCCTCAGCCGTTAACGACTATATCGAAAGTGAAAACATCACACCTGCACAGGTCACATCAAGTGTTTGGAGCGGTTTCCCCAAGTATAAGTACCGAAATGGGGTTGGCAAGCCAGAGGGGATTGTCATTCACGAAACGGCCAACAACAGTTCGACCATCTATAACGAAATTGCCTACATGAAGTCGAACTACCAAAACGCCTTTGTGCACTCCTTCGTTGATGCAAGTCGCATTATTAACATTGCCAACACCAACTATCTTTCTTGGGGTGTTGGCTACCCAGGGAACTCGCGCTTCATCCAATTCGAACAAGTCCGGGTTCACAGTAAGTCAGCATTCGCCCATGAAGTGGCAAACGCCGCTTGGTATACCGCTCAGTTGTTGCACCAATACGGGTTAACGCCAAACCGTGCTGATTATGACGGAAAGGGAACGGTTTGGTCTCACCGCGCCGTTGCCAAGTACCTCGGTGGTTCTGACCATACAGACCCAGTTTCCTACTACGCCGCTTCTGGCCGTAACTGGTTCGGCCAAACATACACTATGGCGCAGTTCTACACATTGGTTAAGCAGTACTACAACAACGGTTCAAGCGACACTGAACCGGCTGCTTCTTCGCTGGACGCTGTGACGTATTCTGACGTTAACACCACTTCGATGTTGTCAGGTTCTTACAGCAAGTACAAATTGTACAACCATGTTAAAAACGCCTACGCTAACATGAAGAGTTACTCATGGTCTTCAGTTGGCGCCAAAGTTGGTCAAACCGTTTACGTCAACAAAAAAGGTGTTAAGGACAAGCAAGGCACTACTTGGTACCGAATTACATTCAGTAACTCAAGCTCCGCTAAAAACTACTGGGTTTACGGTCCAGCTTTAGACCTGTAAGCCACAGCAATCTCACTTAAACGAACAAAACCACCGTTGCTTTTCACAGCAACGGTGGTTTTTAGTTGTTCATTTTTCTTTTTTTAGCTTCCTGCATCGTCATTAACCAAGTTGTTAATGGGATGGTTAAAATAACCCCAACCATTGAGAATAGGACCATCAACAACTCGGCCACAAAGATTTTGTCGTTAATAATTTGCCCCAGCGAATAGTGAACACCAGCAAACCAAATAAAGAGTGCTAAGAACCCACCAAAGAACCCAAAAAATAACGTATTAAACGTCGTTCCGATAATCTGGGTGCCAACCTTCAACCCTGCTCCTCGAAGCCGAGACAGCGTAATTTTAGGGTGCTGGTCAAGGATTTCTGCCAGTCCTGCTGAAATGGCCATCGCCGCTTCCGCAATAGCCCCTAACGTGCTTAAAATGGCCGTCGCCATGGCCACCTCTAAAAAGTTAATCCCGAGCACCAGTGACATTTGCTCTAAATCGTCACTGTCCTCGGGGCCAAAGCCGGGAACGACAGCCCAGTGCTCAATTGGGACAATAACCAGCACCAGAATCAGTAATACCGCAGCTGAGGCAAAAAACGCAATTTGAGTGCTTGCATTATCTTTCCCACCCAAAAAGACGGTTAGAGCCAACACGATGACCCCGGTAATCAATGTGACAACCAGGGGTGGAAAATGAAAAGCTATGAGAACCACCGCAAAAAATAGCGCCCCAAAGTTAAATAATAGGCTCAAAAAAGCCTGAAATCCCTGCTGGCCGCCGACTAAAACCATCGCAATCAGTAGGATTAAACCTAACGCCGAAATTGTATCCATCGCGGCAACCCTCCCATCAAACTACTCGTAATCCAGCAAGCAATGGGCACCGTTAACACGATTCCAATGCCACTAATCAGGCTTTGAATGACCCCCAACGACATGGTCATGTTGAAGGTGTAGCCCCACGAATTGGCATTTTTTAAAAACAAGATCGCCATGGGTAATGTATCGGCCACAAAGATGAAGAACAAGACGTTAACGAGTGGTCCCATAATCTCACCGCCAATTTCGCGACCCGACCGAAAAATTTGGTGGGCGCTAATATCCGGACGCTCTTCCTTCAACGCCATTAGCGACGCAATAATGTCTGTTGCTTCGTCCATAACAGCGCCTAGCGATCCCAGCATAGCTTCAGCTAAAAATAAGGGGAGTGGTAATTGCGTCACGTACTGCATTGACTCAAAGTAAACCCCTTTTCGGTTAGTCAACTGAAAGACGACGACCGCAATTAGAACGGCTAAGGCCGTCCCCACCACCGTCGTCAAAAACGTCATCAACATTTGTTTGTTGAGACCAATGACAATGCTTAACGTCATGGCGGTAAATAAAATGGCTAAACCACCGAAAATGGTCAACACGAGGGCACCCTGGGTGTGGGCATTCCACCTAACCGCCACCCAAAACAAGGCGCCGTTGGCCAATACGCTGGTAAATGCCATTAACCCGCCAAACTGCATCAACCCGACTAACAAGCTCAACACAAGCCACACGGTCATAGCCATACTCGTATCCCGTTTTAAATCAGAAATGGTCGCGACAAATTTATGATTGGTACTGTGGACCGTTAAAAAAACGCGCTGTGAACGCCGATACTGTTGACTATTAGCCTGTGACACATTGTACGTATTAGTCACGCTCACCCGTTTTCCCCGGTATTGGCCATTTGTAATAACCCCGGTTAACTGCTGCGTCACCGCACGATCGGCATTTTGGTACTGATCCGTTAACTTATCCGAGGAAATTGTTTTGACTGCCGTGATTTTCATGATAGGGTTCTTATAGAGCCCATCATCATGGGCCACGCCTAGCACGATTAACCCACCGACGGCAATGATAAGAACCGTCAACCATCCCGGCCACCGAAGCCGCTTGGTTTTCATAGCTGCGCCTCTCTCCTTATGAATTCAAGTTTCATCATATCACAGGCGTTCGCAACGCCAACGGCCGTGCGACTAGTTTTAGAAAACCGTTAACCTTTGGAGGTTTTTAAAATGAAACACTGGTTCACCCTGCTTGCAATCAGCATGATCACGTTCATGAATACGTTAGACGCTAGTATCGTCAACGTTGCAATGCCCCAGCTATCAAGACAACTTCACGTCCCAATGAATCAGGCTGAGTGGCTGGTATCCGTCTATCTAGTGTTAATCTGTATTCTGCTGCTCTTTTGGGGGCGCCTTTCCGATCAGATTGGTAGCGTTCGGCTGTTTCAGGCCGGCTCACTCTACTTTTTAGCTGGGTCGCTAATGTGTGCGCTCAGCCCCAACTTTTGGCTGTTATTCACCGGTCGAATCGTTCAGGCAATTGGCGCTAGTATGACCATGTCCACGAACTTTGGCCTTATCGCAAAGTTATTCCCGATGACAGAACATGGTCGGGCCTTCGGTCTTAATAGCGTTATCGCTCAATTAGGAAACATCAGCGGTCCCGGTCTTGGGGGGCTTTTACTGGGGCACTTATCTTGGCACTGGCTATTTTTGATCAACCTCCCCGTCGGCCTCATCATTTACCTATATGGTCGCCATGTATTACCAAATGACCGGCAGTATCTGACGCCAAGTATTGACTGGCTAGGATTTGCAAGCTATGCTGTGACAACTGCTAGTTTCTTTATTGCCATTTATTGGGGTCAGGCAGCTGGTTTTGCCACCCCCGGAGTTTTGATATTAATGGCGATTGCCCTTGGTTTCCTAATTGGTTTTATCGCAATTGAGCATCGAGTTGCTCAGCCAATGATTCGCCTGAGTCTGTTTAAGGCTCCGAGGTTCAGCCTCGGTCTAATCAGTGCCCTGATGGTATACGCCGTCGGGTATTTTGCAAACGTCGCACTACCGTTCTACTTCCAAGAGACCCTGGCATTTTCAGCCACCAGGGCTGGCTTGATATTAATGTTGATCCCGATTGCCAATATGATAGCAGCTCCAGTAAGCGGCCAATTTGTTGATCGCTTTAACCCGGTCTCAGTTTCGGTCATTGGCCTCATCATATACGCGGTACCGGTTTTGTACTTAACTTGGTTGCCTAACCCGCCTATTTTCTGGCAACTCGTCTTGGTTTTACTGGCCTTAGGAGTTGGCAACGGTACCTTTCAAAATAACCCCATGATTATGGATGCGGCCCCTCCTGAAGCTCAAGGTGTTGCCGGCAGCATTGCCGCCCTCTTCAGAAATCTGGGAATGGCTGTTGGCTTATCTTTAGCCACCACGACCTTGTACTGGGGCATGCAGCGGCAAGTGGGGCGGCCGGTGACCCACTACCCTCAGGGGCATCCCGATTGGTTTTTAGCCGGGATGCGTTACTCATACTGGTACGCCGTCGGGTTAATTTTCTTCGCCCTAATCCTCGTTGGCGGGCTTTACTGGCGTCAACGACGAAATGAAACTTGATTTTTTGACCAATAATGTGTAAACTGTTTAAACGATTGGTTTACTACAAACATTTTGACGAAGTGAGGGTTAGACAATGAGAAAAGCACATCCAAATGGCGTGCAAGGACGTCGTCCAATTAACGCCAAAAAGGGCGAAAAACGCCAAAAAGAAATTGCCGACTTGCAACAATGGCTTAAAAACAAGAAGTAAGCAAGAAGCGACACGTAAAGCAGCTGTTTTACAGGGTCGCTTTTTTGTCGCTTTAAAATCAAAAACAGGTTGTGACTGTCCCTGACACTTGTCAGCGTTAGTCACAACCTGTTTTTGTTTAACGCAAAAAGCCGTACAGATAGAACGGACGCTCAGTCTTCATCACTAATCGTCACCTTTTTGACCCGTGTAAAGTTCGTAGTACGTGCCCCGCTTAGCCAACAGTTCATCGTGGGTCCCTTGCTCGATGATCCGGCCGCCGCCAACGACCAGTATTAAGTCAGCGTTAAAAATTGTAGAGAGGCGGTGGGCAATCGCTAACGTCGTCCGATTTGCCATCAAATTATCCATCCCAGCTTGAACAAGCTGTTCAGTCCGGGTATCAATATTAGAGGTTGCCTCGTCCAAAATCATGACTGGCGGATCAACAATGGCCGCCCGCGCAATCGCCAACATTTGCCGTTGGCCTGAAGATAGGTCGGACCCGTCCCCGGTCACCTGCGTTTCGTAGCCATCGGGTAAATCATCAATAAAGTGATCCGCATTAGCCAACCGAGCAGCCCCATGGACCTCTGCATCCGTCGCTTCAGGTTTGCCATAACGGATATTATCCGCAATGCTACCACTAAACAAGTGATTGTCTTGCAACACAATGGCTAACGACCGTCTTAAGTCCGCTTTTTTTATGGTCTGAATGTTTAAACCATCATATAAAATCTCGCCACTATCGATATCGTAAAAGCGGTTCAACATATTTGTAATCGTGGTCTTACCAGCTCCCGTTTGCCCAACCAGTGCCACTTTCGCACCGGCATCGGCTTCGAACGTAATATCATGAAGTCCAGCGTCGGAGCCGGGATAAGTGAAGTTAACGTGATTGAACTGAATATGGCCCTTGACCGCAATATCGTGCGTCGGATCATCGTCAACCCGCCAGTACCACTCGGCTTGCTGAGGTCCCTTCTTAACCAGCGTCACCGTTCCATCATCCTCTTCTGGCTGTTCGTCTAACAACTGAAAGATCCGACCGGCCCCGGCCATCGCTTGAATAATGGCATTTAACTGTTGCGAGATCTGGGCAATCGGTTGACTAAAAGAACGGCTCAGCTGTAGAAAAGCTGCAATCGTCCCAAGCGTCAGCAGGCTAGAATGCCCCACAGCGATAGCACCACCAATAATGGCAATCAAAACGTAGAGAAGGTTCCCAAGGTTTCCCATGATTGGAAATAACATGGTGGCATAGCCATTCGCATACTGTGCATCTTGACGTAACGCACCGTTCACACCATCAAATTGGTCCTTGACCTCCCGTTCGTGGGAAAACACCTTGATTACTTTTTGACCGTTTAACATTTCTTCAATAAACGCGTTCAAGGTTCCCAACGACGCTTGCTGAGCCCGAAAATACTTTGATGAGCGGCTTGTCAGCCAGCGAACAACGGTAATGCTAGTCGCAAAAATCAAGAGCGACACAATCGTTAGAATGGGACTCAGTGACACCATGGCGACTAGCGCAAATGTAACATTAAATAATGCAACGATGAACTGGGGCAAACTTTGGGTGATCAATTGCGTTAGGGTGTCAATATCGTTAGTGTAACGACTCATAACATTGCCGTAGTCGTTTTGATCAAAATATTGAAGCCGGAGCGATTCCATTCTCGTAAACATTTGGTCTCGAATGGACTTTTGAATCCGTTGACCCATTGTGGCCATAATTTGCGTATATAAAATGGTGGCTAAGACCCCGGCATAAAAAATGGCAGCCATTACTAAAATCGCCAGCAATAACGGTTGAAAATTAGGATGGCTCGCCCGCATCAGCGGCATGATGTAGTGGTCAATCAACCGTTGAATAAACAGGGACCCCGCTACCGAAGCTAGGGCGCTGATGACAATCGCCACAAAACTAACAACTAGCCAGGCCGGGTACTGAGAAAAAATCAGGCGAAGCAACCGGCGAAACGTTTCAATCCGTTTGGCTTTCGAGACCGTTAACACTTGCTTATTGCGTGAGACCTGCATGGGCGTCACCTCCCTGTTTTTCTTGTGAGTCAGCCAACTGTTTATACCAGCCATTCGTCGCCAGCAATTCGGCATGGGTTCCCACCGCGGCAACCTGACCAGCCTGCATGACGATAATCTCGTCGGCCTCTTGAACACTCGTGACCCGTTGTGTAATCATGAGCTTTGTCACGTTTGGCAATTGTGTCTTAAAAGCCGCTCGAATGGCCGCGTCAGTGCGGGTATCCGTGGCACTCGTAGAATCATCTAAAATCAAGATTTGAGGTTGCTTTAAGAGTGCCCTGGCAATTGTGAGCCGCTGACGTTGGCCTCCCGAGATGTTTTGACCGTTTTGTTCAATGTAGGTGTCATATTTCTGCGGCAATGATTGGACAAACTCATCAGCTTGCGCCATTTTAGCCGCTGTTTGAAGCTGCTCATCGGTCGCGTCAGCATTCCCCCACCGCAAGTTCTCCGCAATCGTTCCGGAAAACAGCATGGTGTTTTGCAGCACCATCGCCACGTTATCCCGAAGTGCCTTGAGGTCATAGTCTCGAACATCGTGGCCTGCCACGAGAACACGCCCTTCACTGACATCATACAAACGTGGGATGAGTTCAACTAACGTACTTTTGGCCGATCCAGTCTCGCCAATAATGCCAACCATACTGCCCGATTTGATGCGAAGATTCACATCTTTTAACTGTGGCGTATGAGTCCCCGGATACTGCATCGAAACATGTTCAAAAACGACCTCTCCATTAGTGACGGTGGTCAACGCCTGGTCGTCATCAGTGATTGACGGCTTTGTTTGCATCACTGCAATCACCCGTTCGGCCGACGCTTGAGCGACGGACAACTGTGAAAAAATCATGGATAACATGTTTAAACTGAACAGGATCGACATGCTGTATGAGAACAAACTAACGAGTTGGCCGACTTGAAGCTGATTGCCTACGATCAGATGCGCGCCATACCAGGAAAGGAGCAACATCGTTGTGTTGATCACAAATTGCATCACGGGCATGTTCAAGGCCACTATCCGTTGAGCCTTTGAGAAGGTCTTAAAAATACTACCTGAAGCCGCCTTAAACTTACTAATTTCAGCTGCCTGTTGCCCGTACGTTTTAACGACCCGAATGCCCCGTAAGTTTTCACGCACGACCCGGTTCAACTGATCATAGCGTTGAAATACCTGGCGAAACAATGGCCGCGAGTAGCGCACAATCAGCCAGAGACCGATTGCTAAAATTGGAATGGCAACGACGAAGAGACTCGCCATTTCCGAGCTGACCGTAAACGCCATAATAATTGAAAAAATAAGCATGGACGGCGCCCGAAAGGCAATTCGAATAGCCATCTGAAATGCGGTTTGAAGGTTTGTAATATCAGTGGTCAACCGGGTTACCAAACTTGATGTTGGAAACTGGTCCAGATTTTGAAAAGAAAATGTTTGGATATGATAAAACAAATCCTGCCGCAGATTTTTAGCGAATCCTGCCGCCGCAATACTTGAGATCCAGCTGGCCCCCGCCCCCATCATTAATGATAAAACTGCCATAATTAAGAGCAAAACACCCACTCGAATCACAATTGTCATGTTTCCGGCATTGATCCCCCGATCAATAATCATCGCCATTAAAAACGGAATTAACGTTTCAATCGCAGCCTCAATCACAACTAAGATTGGCGTTGTGATGGTCTGTTTCCGGTACTCGCGCACCGATTTAAGTAATGTCCGGATCATATAACCCCCCCGTTCCTTAGTCCTTTTAATCATAGTTTACCGCAACTTTTGCCAGAACCCGGTCGGAAAGCCTGACCAAGCAGACTAACCGTTAAGCGGTCACATCTAGCACCGGTTTCACCATCAAAAAAGGCGTAACCGTTCCCGGCTACGCGCGTTTGTCACTTATTGGTTATCCGGTAACTAAACGACTAAGACGGGAGTCGTCGAGTGTCTGACAACGTATCCGGTGGTGGAACCAAGAACCGCCCGGCTTAATCCGTGAACCCCAGTTTTTCCGATAACGGTTAGCCCAGTATGATAGGTTTCGGGTAGACTCACTGAAATTGCTTGTTTTGGAACCCCAATCTCAAAGTTAGTCGCCAGTTTGACACCCGCCCTTTCAGCCTCGTCACTGGCCTTTTTCAGCGTCAACTCTGACTGTTGTTTTAAATGCTCCATGATGTCACCACCAAAGACCGCCCCATATTGGGAGTAACTCTGGTCACTAGCCACCACAACTGCCACGAGTTCTGATTGATAATGCTTAGCAACATCAAACGCCGCCCGAAGTGCTTCAAACGCATTTTCACTACCATCCAACGGAACGAGAATTTTTTCAAACATCCGCTGCCACCTCCATCTCATTAACTTATCATTATGCTACCACAAATGGTGCGCTAACGCTCGTACACTAACTGGCCGCCCAACCACGTCTGAGTCACGTTGGTTTGGCCAATCTGGTCGGGAGCAACCGTCAAAACGTCTTGTGACAACACGACAAAATCACCACGATAACCTGGTTTAAGTTGACCACTATCCGCCAACCCTGCAACCTGAGCGGCCCAAGCCGTATACCCCAGCACCGCTTGAGTCACCGAAATGGCCTCGTTCGCGTTCACCACGTCACCATTGGCAGCCGTTCGGGTCACAGCCGCTTGCATCGCAATAAACGGATCATCCGGCTTTGCCCACGGCGTACATGGTGCATCCGAACTTAGCGCCGTCAAAGCGGCTTGATTCATTGACTTAATTCGATAAGCGGTTTTAAACTGCTCGTCACTCAAAAACTGGCGATAGGACTCATCTTCAGCAAACAAGAAAATCGGCTGGGTGACTAACCCATAGTTCATGGGAGCTGCTTTAATCTCGGCCAACATAGCGTCACTTAACAGCGTGGCGTGCTCAATTCGAACCGATGGTACCACCCCTAGCCAGGGAGTCAGCGACGCGGTTGCGTCTAACACCCGTTGAATCGCAGCATCCCCCATCGCATGAACAGCTAATTGCATCTGATGCTCACGAGCAAACGTCGCCGCTGCCAATAATTCGTCCGTAGAAGTCAGTGAGACGCCGGTCTTGCCGCTAGGGTATGGGACCTTATTCCACGCGGTCTCGCCAGAAATACTGCCATCCATGAAAACCTTGACCCCCGCAATCGTCAGGTCGCGATGGTTCGGGTGTTGTAACGGTTCGCTCAGACCCTTAAGTTCGTTCCAAACATAGTAGATGGCCGTCCGCGGTTGAAAGCCCTTTTGATAAGCCGCCTCATATAACTGAAGGGTATCGTAAGGTAATTTGCGTCCCATTAATTCGCCAATTGCCACCAGTCCGTTTTCTAGGTAGTGCCTCGAGGTTTGAGTCATGTTGGTCACGTCCGTCTCAAAATTTTGAGCGGATTTTGCTTGAATTAACAGTTGGGTTGCCGCCACTTCTTTCATGTACCCATTGGGCTCACCGGATTTAAAGTGCCCGATTTCACCGCCAACTGGATCCGGCGTTCCCGCGGTGATTCCCGCTAGAGCGAGCGCCTTGGAATTGCCGACCGAAGAATGGCAATCAGAACGGTAAATAAAAATGGGTTGGGTTGTTGAAACCTCGTCCAAATCGGTGACTGTTGGGGTCCGGTGCTCTGCCAACTTACTTTCATCAAAACCCCAGCCTTCAATCCAAACATTAGCGCCCTGCCCATACGCCGGTGATAAGCGCAAAGCCGCCTGCATGTCTTGAATACTCATCACATCGGGTGGCGTACAAGCAACCCCGTGCAAAGCGTCAGCAATGTACTTAGGGTGAGTATGAATATCTAAGAGTCCTGGCAAGACCGTTTTGCCTGCCAAGTCCACCACCTCAGAATCATCAGGCGCCTTTTCAGCGGTTCCCGTCCAAACGACTTGCCCATCAATAATTTGCATGGCCGACACCGTCGTCGTTTGCGTTTCCGCCGTGAAAATTTTACCGTTTCGAAATACCGTCATAGGATCATCCCTCACTTCATTTTACGTGGTGCCCACCGCACTAACAGTTAACCAAGATAGGATAAACGTTGATGTGACGGGCATTTCGACTCCTTAGGTTCATTGTACCCAACGGGTTAAAAATGAGCAACATTATTAAACCCACGCCCCTGTTGGGATTGCCTAGGTGCCCCAAAAGTCAAGATTGAATATCACTTTTTCAGTTCCTATAATGGAATTCAGTCAGTCGATTTCGGGGGAGGAATATGCATGGAAACCACAAACTTATTAGCCACGATTAAGGATGCCTATCATCATAATTGGGTGATCGAATTAAAGCTTAAACGGCAAACCCAAGTGACTGGAATGGTGAATACCTACTTTAGTGACGGTCACTTCTACTTAACTCACGAAGGTGATATTGAGCAATTTAGCTTGGCCGACCTCGAAACCGTTAAAGTATTGAGCGAAAAATGGTGGCAAACAGCTGCCGAATCTTAATCAAAGTCGTCTTGAAGTCACTTTCAATACGACTTTTTTTGTCCGCTCAAAAGCCTATTAAACCACCACGTAAACCGTTACCGTCCTGGCCAAAAGTCAAGGCAATCATTTGACTTACCCCGGTCATCTTTTGTTATACTTGTATCTATTGTTTTTAAAACAAACAATATCGACAACTTATTTGCGTCAGAAAAACGGCGGTAACGATATACCAAAGGGGGTATTACATGACAGCAAAAGTCGAAGTGAAAAACCTAACCAAAATTTTTGGGCGTCGAATTCCACGCGCACAACAACTTTTGAGTGAAGGTAAGAGTAAAGCCGAGATTCTCGAAGAAACCGGTGCGACCGTTGGGGTCAGCCGGGCAAATTTCTCGGTTCAAGATGGCGAAATCTTCGTGATCATGGGACTTTCAGGTAGCGGGAAATCAACGTTGATCCGAATGATTAACCGGTTGATTGAACCCACCGAAGGCGAAATTGCCATTGACGGCGAAGACCTCATGACACTCGATAAAAACGGACTCCGTGAGGTTCGCCGCAAAAAGATGAGCATGGTGTTCCAAAACTTTGCCCTTTTCCCGAATCGAACCATTCTCCAAAACGTTGGATATGGCCTTGAAGTTCAGGGCGTTGACCAAGACACCCGTGACAAAAAGGCTCATGATTCCTTAGAGTTAGTTGGGTTGCATGGTTACGATGACCAGTATCCGCAACAGTTATCTGGTGGGATGCAGCAACGGGTCGGACTGGCTCGGGCCCTGGCCAATGATGCTGAGGTGCTCCTAATGGACGAAGCATTTTCAGCCTTAGATCCTTTGAACCGAAAGGACATGCAAGACGAGCTGCTGGAATTACAAGAAAAGATGCACAAAACCATTATCTTTATCAGTCACGATTTAAACGAAGCGCTCAGAATTGGTGATCGGATTATGATCATGAAAGACGGGGTGATCGTTCAAACCGGGACGCCAGAAGACATCTTGACCAATCCCGCCGATGACTACGTTGAACGCTTCATTGAAGACGTTGACCGGACAAAGGTCCTGACCGTTGCCAACGTCATGATTCGGCCAAACACCGTCAACATTGATAAGGACGGTCCTCGGATTGCGCTACGGCGGATGCGGGATAACGATATTTCTTCCATTTACGTCGTTGATAACGAGCGTCGGTTCGTCGGCTTTGCGGATGCCGATGACGTGGCAGCCCTTATTCAACAAGGGAATCGGGACCTATCATCGGTTGTCACAAAACGGGAAGTTCCAATCACGTCACCGGACACGCCAGTTCGTGATTTGATGGATCAAATTTCTAGCACGCCAGTTCCATTCGCCGTGCTGGACGATCAAAAACACTTGGTTGGTATCATTGTTCGAGGTGCCGTATTAGGCGCCATTGCAGGAAATGAGGTGACTGAATAATGCCAATTTTAATGGGCCAATTGCCGTTAGCCGACTGGATTAACGCACTGGTTAAATGGCTGACACAGTTTACTGGTTTCTTTAACGCCATTACAAACTTCATTGGTGCGATCGTTAACGCTTTTCAATGGGTCTTCGACCTAATTCCCCAGTGGCTATTCATTGTCCTGATTCTCGCCCTCACCTTCTGGGCAACGCGAAGGGGCAAGAAGTGGTCCTTGCTGACATTTGAATTACTCGGGTTACTGCTAATCTGGAACCTTGGTTACTGGCGTGATATGACCCAAACGTTGACACTGGTGCTCACGTCAAGTCTAATTGCCTTAGTTATCGGGATTCCGCTGGGAATCTGGATGGCTAAAAGTGACATTGTGGAATTGATCATGAAGCCAGTATTGGATCTCATGCAGACCATGCCAGCCTTCGTTTATCTAATTCCGGCTGTTGCGTTCTTCGGAATCGGTATGGTTCCCGGCGTCCTGGCGTCCGTCATTTTCGCCATGCCACCGACCGTTCGGATGACCAATCTAGGGATTCGCCAAGTACCAGCGGACTTAATTGAAGCCGCCGATTCTTACGGCTCAACAAGCTGGCAAAAGCTGATCAAAGTTCAGCTACCACTTGCTAAATCCACGTTAATGGCTGGGGTCAATCAAAGCATGATGCTGTCCCTATCCATGGTCGTCATTGCCTCAATGATTGGGGCGCTCGGTTTGGGAACTCAAGTCTACTTTGCCGTCGGTCGAAACGACGCCGGTTCCGGATTCACTGCCGGAATTGCGATTGTTATTTTGGCCATCATCTTGGACCGCATTACCCAAGCCCTGAATAAGGGTCAACAACACAGCTAAGGAGGGATTCCGTGAAACGACTAAAACAAGTGTTAAGCGGCCTGTCCATCCTCGCATTAACGGTTGTGCTGGCAGCTTGCAATAGTAAACCTGCAGCCTACGACCCTGCTAAAAAGCTTGGCCCTCAAATCAACTATACGATCACCGGGATCGATGCTGGGGCTGGAATCATGGCCAGTACGCAAAAGGCCTTGTCGGCATACGGTTTAAAGGCCCACAACTGGCAACTTCAGACCAGCTCAACAGCAGCGATGACGAGTACCTTGGACAAGGCAATTAAGTACCATCAACCTATCGTTGTGACCGGCTGGCAACCGCACTGGATGTTTACGAAGTATCCTTTAAAGTTTCTGAAGGATCCGAAAAACGTCTATGGGAAAGCCGAAAGCATTCACACCATTGCCCGGGTTGGTCTAAAAAAAGACAATCCAGGTGCCTATAAATTACTCCAGAATTTCAACTGGACACCGGCTGAAAGTTCAAGTGTGATGCTGCAGGTCAACAATGGGGTTGATCCAGCCAAGGCTGCCAAGACCTACATCAAACAGCATCCCGACCAGGTCAAACAATGGCTAGCCGGTGTGCCAGATGGTCACGGCAAAGCCGTCAAAATGACCTATGTTGCATGGGATTCAGAAATTGCTTCAACCAACGTGGTTAAGCAATTACTAGATACCAAGGGGTATGAAACGACGATTCAACCAATGGAAGCCCAGCCGATGTGGGCGTCAATTGCAACCAACGCAGCTGATGCTTCCGTCTCCGCCTGGCTCCCCACTACTTCAGGCATCTATGCCAAGCAGTATAAGGGCCAGTTTGTTGATGTTCGCATTAACTTAAAGGGCGCTAAAACCGGTCTGGCTGTCCCAACTTATATGAAAAACATTAACTCAATTGATGATTTAATGACAAAGTAACGCTACAAAGACCTGCTCATGAACCGAGCAGGTCTTTTTTTGATGGCTTAGTCGACCACCGACCACCTAAATTTGACCAATTATCGGGATTGGGTCGCTTTTCGGCAGTCACTTACTTTATAGTTAGCTTTGAAAGGTGGTGAGCCGTCATGCATGTTAAGTTCAACATATCGCCCCGATTTTCGATTCCGTTTATTTCAATTAACACCAAGACCGAATCGGCTGATCTCCTCCAGCTTGGTCGCAACATTGAGCGACTGATTTCAAAACGGCTGATTGTGGGTCAATCTGGGGCTAAGACCGTCCCAATCCCGCTTTATCAAATCATCCGGTTTCAAACGGCTGAAAAACATGTTGTCTGCGAGACGATTGAGGCAACTTATAGGGTCAAATATCGGATTTACGAACTGGCCAAGCTCTTGGAAAAGGACGACTTTATTCAAATATCGAGTTCAGAAATTATTAATTTAAACTTTTTAGCCAACTTAAGTGCTAGCCCATCCGGTGTGTATCAGGTGAACTTCACAACGGGCAAACACTCATACATTTCTCGACGCTTCATGACCAAACTTCGAAAGGAGCTTCTAAAATGAAAAACTTTAAACGGCGCTTACTGCAACTCACCTTTGGTGCCTTTAGTGGTATTGGCATCGGTTTTTTGACGGCACTCACCTTTTCAACGGTGTTTAAGGCCGCTAACTTCTTACCATCCGCCCCACAGTTTGTGTCTCACTTTGCTACTCACTTACAAGCCATTTGGGCATCGACCTTCATTTGGGCCACTATTGGGCTCCTATTCTCTGGTACGGCGCTGATATTCGAGATTGAATTTTGGAGTAGTCTCAAGCAGACCATTGTTCACTTTCTAATCAGCTACTTACTTTTCACGCCGCTAGCTATTTGGGCGGGTTGGTTTCCAGTTAACTCACTTTGGCTGTTGCTTTACACCCTCATTTTCGTCTTGATTTACGTCTTCTTCTGGATCATTTTCAGTCAGTCTATCAAAGCACAGGTTCAACAAATTAATCAACTGATTTCAAAACGGTCTCGCAACTGTTAATTGTCAGTGAATTTCTGGCACTCGGAAGGGGCTGGGTCCCATTAAGGTTGCAAAATCAACACAGAAATATTACAGTTTGTCGGAATCGTCCCCGCACCATTTATCACACCGGTCAAAGATGGTACCCTAAACGTAGTCATCTCACGAGACGAATCAACTTTAGGGGAGCAATTAAAAATGAAGAAAACAACACGTTTAACTGGCCTGATGTTGTCGGGTCTTGCCGTTGGTTTGATGTTATCAACCCGTCCAGCTCATGCGAGCTTAACACCGTCATCGACACTACCGCGGACTGACATGGTAGATCTGGCAAGTTATCAGGGAAATTTGGGCCAGAGCGACTTCGATAACCTGGCTCAGCAAGGTGTCAAAGCCGTTACAGTCAAAGCAACCGAGGGGACAAGCTATGTCAATCCTTATCTGAGCCAACAAGTCCAATACGCTCAAAACGCGGGTTTATCTGTCAACTTCTACCACTTCGCTCACTTCACCTCTGCCAGCGAAGCCACGGCCGAGGCCCAGGCTTTTATCAACGCAGTCAAGTCCGTCACCAGTAGCACCAATATTGTGATGGTCGTCGACTTTGAATCATCCGAGTTAGCTGGCCTTTCCAAAACCGCTAACAACGCTAACCTAGCGACGTTTGATAGCGTATTAAACCAAGCTGGTTATAATAAAACCGACCTTTACACCATGTCGAGTTGGGTAGGCAACCATATTGATACCAATGACGCCAACAAGGGCTGGATCGCCAATTGGCCGGCCAATCCCACTGGCGAAAACTATACTAGTGCCAACGCATGGCAGTGGGCTAGTGATTACGTCTTCAACGGCGAACATCAAAACCTTGATGTGAGTCAGTTGAATAACAGCTATTATTTAGGTGGTGCGACAACTAGCACGACCCCAACAAATCAAACAACGTCAACAACACCAACGACGACGCCACAATCGGGGCAAGAAGACCCCACAATGGTGAAGTTACCAGCTCCCAAGCAGGTCGGGAGTCAGTATTCCAAGAGCCGATTATACAGCGTGAAGTTAGTCTGGCGGGGTAACATGGGCCACCACACTTATACAACCACTAAGGGCGCCCGGTACTCTGCCCACCTCGGCACACGCTACGGGTACAACAGTGACTTACCCGATGTGACCTGGGTGACGGATAAACACGAAAAACTATACCGCAAAGCCACTCATGACTACATTATTTACTATCACGTCAAGAGCACTGATGGCCAACATGGCGGCTGGATCTGGCGCGGTTACTTAAAATAGAATAATAACGACGACTCGAACTAGGGCAGAACGCCATAGTCCGGGTTTTCTTTTTTAACAGGACCTAAACACGGTGTATAATGGCATTATTCTAGTTTATTTGGAGGGATTTTAATGGCCGAACACATTGATAACGCCGCAATTAAAACCGATTTGTACGAAGCGGTCAACGGCGATTGGATCGCCCAGGCGACCATTCCATCAGACCATTCAAGTACCGGTGGTTTTATGGACTTGGCAGATAACATCGAAGAAACATTAATGAGTGACTTTGCCGACCTATTAGCAGGTAAGATGGCCCCACAAAATCCTGAAATGGCCGAATTTAAGAACTTCTACACACTGGTCTCAAACTTTGACAAACGCGAAAAAGATGGCGCCAGCCCTCTTCAACCAATTTTACAACGGATTGAGGGTCTAAAATCCTATGCCGATCTGTCCGATCAATTGGCTGATTGGATACTAAGTGGCCTACCAACGCCCTTTTCGTTAGACATTGACTCGGACATGAAAAACTCTAAGATTTACGCATTATTTGCAAGTGGCCCACGCCTATTCTTGCCAGATAAAACCTACTACAGCGAGGGTAACCAAGCGGCCGCCCAACTGATGCCCATTTTCACAGACATGAGTGAACGACTCCTTCAATTGGCAAACTACCCAGCTGACTCAGCCAAGGAAATTGTTGATCAAGCTAAACAGTTTGACCAGTTGATTGCGCCCCACGTTAAGTCGGCTGAAGAGTCCGCAGACTACAGTAAAATGTATAATCCGCGATCCCTTCAAGAAATCGCAGACAGCACTAACCAGCTAGATCTGAAACAAGCGATCATCACGCTAGTCGGCGCAACGCCAGAAAAAATTATTACGCAAGAACCCGCTTATTTTGAAGCGCTCAACACCATTCTCACGCCTGACCACTTCGACTTGATGAAGAGTTGGATGATTGTTAAAACGGTGAATGCCCTTTCGGCTTATTTGACTGAGGACTTTCGGGTAACCGGTGGTTTGTTCGGTCGGGCATTGTCGGGCCAAAAAGAACCGCGAAGCCAAAAAAAGGCAGCCTATTACCTCGCCATCAACACCTTTGATCAAGTCGTTGGTGACTATTACGGTCGCCAATACTTCGGCGAAGCAGCGAAAAATGACGTCCATGACATGGTGGTTAAAATGGTCAACGTTTATAAAAAGCGGCTTGCCAACAATGACTGGCTAAGTCAGGCTACCCGCGATAAAGCGGTCCTCAAACTTGATAAGTTGGGCATTCAAGTTGGTTATCCCGACAAAATCGACCCACTTTTTTCGAAGTTTAAGGTGACTTCAGCGGCCCAAGGTGGCACACTTTTAAGCAACGTCTTGGCCTTTGATCGGATTGCGACCGCAGATTCGTTTGCCAAATGGAATCAACCTGTCGATCGGACAAAATGGGAAATGAGTGCTAACACAGTCAACGCCTATTTTCATCCGTTCCACAACATCATCGTGTTCCCAGCAGCCATTTTACAGGCCCCATTCTACAGTTTGGACCAAACCTCAAGCCAAAACTTTGGCGGCATTGGTGCGGTGATTGCCCACGAAATCTCTCACGCTTTCGACAACAACGGGTCGTTATTTGACGAATACGGCACCCTGAATAACTGGTGGACCGCCGACGATAACAAGCACTTCCAGGCTTTGGCTGACGATATGGTCAAAGAGTTTGATGGTCTTCCATTTGCTGGTCAAAAGGTGAATGGTAAGCTAACGGTCTCAGAAAATATCGCTGACGCCGGCGGTTTGAGTTGCGCCTTAGAGGCGGCCAAAGGCGAACCGGACGTTGACCTACGCGCCTTTTTCATTAATTGGGCAACAATTTGGCGGCAAAAAGCCACGACAGAACGCGAACAGCTCCTCCTTTCAATCGACGTCCACGCCCCAGCAAAACTCCGGGCTAACGTTCAGGTCCAAAACCTCGAGGATTTCTTTCAAACCTTTGATATCCATGATGGCGACGGCATGTTTAAAGCAGAAACCGACCGGGTGAAAATCTGGTAGCTAATTAAAAAATCAACCTAAAAAAGCCGACTTCAAAGTCGGCTTTTTTAGGTTGATTCGCCAAGAACTAAACGTTCATCATCTGTTTAACTACTTGCCCGCTTCACCAACTTCGTCCCAACCTTAACCTTCATTGGGGCGATCCGGCCACCATCTAAGCGGCTCTTCATCATATCAACCGCTGTAACGCCCATCTGATCTGTATACACGTGGACTGCGCTTAATTCAGGATAGACGTACTTGGCCACCGAAGTGTCGTTGAAGCTAATCAGTTTCACCCGTTGTGGCACCGCAATTCCGGCCTCCCCCAAGGCTTTTAATGCGCCAATCGCCATGGGGTCGTTGCTGATAAAAAAGGCCCGGGGAAGCTGGTCTCCCAAAGTTGTTACGGCCTTCATCATCTCATCATAACCCGACTGGTTGGTGTAATCCCCTTCGAAGGCCAATCGGTCATCAAATTGATCCCCCATAGCGGCTTTAAAGGCCCGCAATCTTGGATCTGGAATCCGCATTTTTTTGTCGGTCGTGAGTTCAGATCCGGAAATAATCCCAACGGGTTCGCGATCACCATTGAGTTCGTTAACCACCTCAGCAACCGGCCGTTTGAATTCAGTGACAACACTGTCGTAACCCTTATCAAGTTCGTTCCAGTCCACAAACACCAGATTGTCGGTTAACTTACCGAGCTCCGCAACCTGAGCGTCACTGTATTTTCCGACGGCAATAATGCCATCCATATCTGGCGTAATTTCTGAGACCTGATTTTGAAAGACCGGCGTTGTTTGGATTTGTAATTCCTGGCTTCGTTTTTCAATTCCCATTCGGATGGCCATGTAATACAAATCATCCATTTCCTTATTCTCGGAATACCACTGAACAACCGCAATCCGTCGCCCACCCGGGCCCGCTGCCGGGCGCTTAAACTTAGAGTAGTTTAGGGCTTCGGCAACTTCGAAAATTTTTTGACGGGTGGTATCACTCACGGAAAGGGTGGTGTCATAATTGAGCACCCGCGACACCGTCGACAGAGAAACCCCCGCTCGTTCGGCAATGTCTTTTAAAGTTGTCTTCATCCCTGAACACCTCAGTTTCACTTAAAGTTGGTCAATAAACCGATCAAAGGCGTGCTGACCTTGTGCATCTCGCTTGAAGACACCAGCATCCGTCAGCACGCGGGCAAACACGTCACCCAATGCCTGGTTGATCACATCATCAACGTTATCAGCCGTAATTGGCGTCGTAGCCTTCAGTGCATCCGCCCACTCACGGTGATAATCGGCCATTTCATTGGTCTGACCTAACAAATACTTTTTCACTTCCTGCATCTCGGTTTTGAGTCGAGCTGGTAAAATTGCCCGTCCCATCACTTCAATCAACCCGATATTTTCTTTTTTAATGTGCTGAACATCAGGATGCGGATGGAAAATGCCGTCCGGAAATTCCGCCGACGTTTGATTGTCTCGCAACACAATGTCTAAGACGTACTGGTCACTTTGACGGTAAGCAATCGGCGTCACGGTGTGGTGCCGAACCTCACCAGTATACGCCCGAACGTCCACACTTTCATCACTGTAATGCTGCCAACTTTCAGCAATCTGGTTGGCCGCATTAATCAATGATTCTTGATTGGCCGCCTTCAGTCGAATCGTTGACATTGGCCATTTCACGATTCCTGCTGATACGTCGGCAAATCCTGGTAATGTTACGACGCGTTCAACCGGGGCCTTCATCATCGGAAATTCGTGCCGGCCTCCTTGATAATGGTCCTGAGCCAGCATAGAGCCGCCAACGATTGGTAAATCAGCGTTACTTCCAACAAAGTAGTGTGGCAACAACCGCACGATACTCAATAAATTAGTGAACGTATGCTGGTTAATGACCATTGGCTTGTGGGCGGCCGCTAAGAAAATGGCGTGCTCGTTAAAGTACGCATAAGGCGAATACTGAAATCCCCAGGTTTCGCCACCCAGTGTGAGTCGAATAATCCGATGGTTACTCCGAGCTGGGAATCCAAGCCGACCGCGGTAACCTTCGTTTTCAATCGCCAACTGGCTAAGTGGATACGTATGACTCGTTTGATTTCGAGCCGCTGCAATCGCCTTTGGATCTTTTTCCGGTTTCGACAGGTTAATCGTAATTTCTAAATCACCATAATCTGTTGGGGTCTTAAAACTCACATTCTTAGCGATGGCCCGCGTCTTAATGTAGTTATTTTCCCGACTGAGTTTGTAAAAGTAGTCAGTGGCTACCTTAGGATCATCCGCGTAACGATTCCAAAAAGAAGCGTTGACCGTCGCTGGTGTCGGGGTCATCAAATCAGTGAGTTGGGCCTCCAAAATATCGCGGTCACTAGGCGTATCTTCGATTTTGCCGTTTTCAATCGCCGTTGAAATTAACGCACTTAACAAATCTAAGATATCCAGTGAAACGGGTTCAACAGCTGGCTGGTCACCGACAAACCCCAACACTTTGTTGGTCACATAGATCCGATCTAGTGGTTCGTAGGTCCCGCTGTTGATAATCACGTTCACAAACGCCTTTACTGTATCCGTCATCTTATTGCCCCCGATCACCGTAACCGTGTGGATGGGATTGTTTCCAGTTCCACGCCGTTTTGATAATTTCCTTAACATCATCATACTTTGGTTCCCAGTGTAAAATTGATCGTGCCTTATCACTTGCCGCAATCAAGGTACTTGGATCACCCGCCCGACGTGGCGCGTCCTCTGCTGGAATTGGTTGACCCGTAACTTCTCTTGCAGCGGCTAAAATTTCCCGGTTAGAAAAACCGTTAGATGACCCCAAATTGAAGGCGTCACTATCATGGCCTGCCTTCAGGTATTCTAAGGCTAAAATATGGGCATCCGCTAAGTCGACCACGTGAACATAGTCGCGGACGTTGGTCCCATCTTTAGTTGGATAATCCGTGCCAAAAATTTTGAGACCATCGCGTTCGCCTGCTGCCACTTGCAAAATAATCGGAACCAAGTGAGTCTCAGGAGAATGGTCTTCCCCAATTGAACCATCGGCTTTTGCACCAGCGACGTTAAAGTACCGAAGGGCCACAAATTTGATGCCGTACGCAACGTCTGACCAATGCATAATTTTTTCCATGGCTAACTTACTTTCACCATAGGCGTTAGTTGGAACTTGCGGATCCGTTTCCTTAATTGGCACCTGCTTAGGTTCACCATACGTTGCAGCGGTTGAACTGAATACGATTCTCTTGATATCGTGATCCTTCATCGCCTTTAACAGGGTAATCATGCCACCCGTGTTGTTATCAAAGTATTTAAGCGGATTAGCCATTGATTCTGGAACTACCGAAAAGGCAGCAAAATGAATAATTCCTTCGATATCTTGTTCTTGACCAAAGACTTCGTCTAAAAAGGCGCGATCCCGGATATCCCCTTGGTAAAACCGTGCTTTCGGGTTAACGGCATTTCGGTGGCCAGTAATCAAGTTATCGATTACTGCAACATCATAGCCCTTTTGAACCAATTGATCGACGGCATGAGAACCGATATAACCGGCTCCTCCTAATACAACTACTGTCATGTAAGATACCCTCCTAATTTTTTCTCAAAACTATCCCTCTAAAACCCGTGGACCGTCAGCAATGTTAGCCACATAGAAGCTGGCGTCATAGCCAATTTCTTGTTTATAAACATCACCTACGGCCTTAGTGAAACTGGCGACATTGGCCTGGTTCACAATGGCGATGGCACAGCCACCAAAGCCGGCTCCCGTCATCCGAGCCCCTAAGACGCCAGGCTGTTTCAGCGCGGTTTGAACCAAACAATCAAGTTCAGCACCAGTCACCTCATAATCATAACGAAGCGACACACCAGACGCGTTAACCAGCTTTCCGAATTCCGTTAAATCCCCGGCTGTCAGCGCCTTTTTTGCCCGCAATGTCCGTTGGTTTTCAATGACTGCGTGCCGGGCTCGTCGGATCAACGTATCGTCATCAATCAAATACGTGTCCTTATCAAAGTCCTCCTGAGTCATATCACCTAGCGTACTAAAACCTTCGCCCCCTGCTTGGATTCGAGCCAGGGCAGTCTCACATTCACTACGCCGTTCGTTATACTTTGAATCCACCAACTCACGTCGCTTGTTGGTATTCATGATCACAACCACGTTATCCCCAAGTTCAACCGGAACGTACTCGTATTTCAAGGTATTGGTATCCAGCAACACAGCGTGGTCTTTTTTACCCATTCCGATTGCGAATTGGTCCATAATCCCCGTGTTCAAGCCAAGGTAGTCGTTTTCAACGGCCTGACCATTTTTAACCAAGCTCAGTTGATCGAGACCAAAGTTAAATTCTTCGTTCAAAATATTGCCAATCAGCAACTCGATAGAGGCGGAACTTGATAACCCTGACGCATCAGGTAAGTCCCCATGGACAAACAAGTCAAACCCATGGTCAACCGTGTGACCGAGCTTACCCAACTCAAACATGACGCCCCGAACAAATTTATCCCAGCTCACAGACTGGTCAAATGCAATATCGGTCGTCTTAAACTCAATCAGGCCGGCATCTGGAATGTTCGCCGATTGGACCCGAATGGTGTCGTCCTCACGGTTGGCATATGCGCCGTAAGTCCCCATGCTAATGGCACAGGGAAAAACGTTCCCGCCATTGTAATCAGTATGTTCACCAATCAAGTTGATCCGACCTGGGGAGAAGTAGACCCGTTCAGCCGTGTAGCCAAATGCATCGTTGAATGATTGTTTTAACCCTTGAGTGTCCATTAGATTGCGCCTCCGTTATTTTTACTAAAAGTTTTACTGCTTTTAATTTACGCCGAACGGTAGTAATTGTCAACTGAAAGCGGTTTCTTATTTTTTACCCGTTTAACTGATTCACCCAGGCCGTTAAAGCTTGCTCGTAATCCGTTAAATGAGCATCAGCAGCGTTTTGAGTCTCACCATTTGTGCCAATGTAAAATTTAATTTTCGGTTCTGTTCCCGATGGGCGGACCGCGATCCAAGTCCCATCTGCCAACCAGTATTTCAACACGTTCGAAACAGGAAGACTGATTGAATCAGTTGTTCCATCAGCGTGCGTTGCTGTTTGTGTCTGATAGTCGTCGACGGTCTCAACCGGCGTTCCCGCAAATGCCGCTGGCCGTTTCTCCCGCAACGATTTCATGATATTAGCCATCTGTGTCGCACCATCTAATCCATCAAAGGTCTTGGCAGTCGTCTTTTCAGCGAAGTAACCATATTCTTGGTATAGCGCCTGAATCCCATCGTAAAGCGTCATTCCCTGTTTCTTATAGTAAGCGGCAACTTCAGCTAGTAAAATCGTGGACTGAATCGCGTCCTTATCCCGAACAAACGGCTTGATCAAATAACCGAAACTCTCTTCAAAACCAAATAGGAAGGTATGATCATGGTGTTCTTCTGCTAACTTAATCTGTTCGGCAATGTACTTAAATCCGGTCAGCACGTTTTTCATTGTGACCCCGTAGTGGGCAGCAATCTTAGTCGCCAATTCCGTCGAAACAATCGATTTTACGACCAACCCATCCTTTGGTAAATCGTTCGCCGCTTGCTTCGCCTTCAAAATGTAATTCAGCAGAACCGAGGCAATCTGGTTACCCGTCATCAACTGATAATCGCCGTTTGGCATCCGAACAGCAGCCCCTAACCGGTCAGCATCCGGATCAGTCGCAATCAAAAGGTCAGCCCCCTGATCCTTACCCATTTTCACCGCCATATCAAAGGCTTCCGGGAACTCAGGGTTCGGGTGTTCAACCGTCGGAAATTCAGGATCAGCAACAGCTTGTTTCGCCACCATCGTAAAGTGGGCGTACCCGGCCTCCTTAAGTGCGCGATACCCGATAACTCGTCCTGTTCCGTGAAGAGGTGTGTAAATCAACGTCATATCGGAACCAATTTCATCAATGAGGTCGGTATCAATGGCGACCGACTTAACCTGACTTAGATAAGCTTCGTCAACGTCTTCCCCAATAATGGTCACGAGATTTTGGTCACGTAATTTAGTTTCGGGAACCGTCACCACAGCGAACATGTCCTTGACTGCTCGAACGTAGGCCGTAATTTTGTCCGATTCTACTGGTGGCATTTGCCCACCATCTGGACCATAAATTTTGAACCCGTTGTACTGCTTTGGGTTATGACTGGCTGTAATCATAATCCCGGCATACGTATTTAAATGGCGTACCGCAAACGAAAGCTCCGGTGTTGGCCGAATATCATCGAATACAAAGCTTGGAATGTTGTGGGCACCCAGCACTTCAGCTGCATGGTGGGCAAACTCGCGTGATTGGTAACGAGAATCAAAACTAATGGCAACTCCGCGCCGCTTAGTCGCCTCATCCAGGGTATCCATAAAACTGGCTAACCCCTCAGTTGCTGCGCCAACCGTGTACAAGTTCATCCGGCCAATCCCCGGACCAATTAATCCCCGCATTCCGGCAGTCCCAAACGACATTGGTTGCGCAAAGGCCGCCTCTAGGGCGTCTTGGTCCGTTTCCAAGTCACGCAGTTCCGCTGCAATCTTTGGGTCTAAATTTTGGTTATTTTTCCACAATTGATAAGTGTCTTGCCAGGTCATTTCTTGTCAGCTCCTTAAGTCTCAATTATTAACAGGTTCAGTATAACGCAGAACCCCGTTGTAGTAAAAGTTTTACTAAAATCATAATTGGTTACCCTTTCATTATACTGGGTCTGCCTGAAATTAAGCTAAAGAATCGTTTTTTTCTTTGTTTCTTTAGAAAATTAACTCGATTTGTTCATTTGAATTTCAATGCCGAGTTAAGTGGGTTGCAAAGCTTGTTGAAAATAGTGGTTCAGAGTAGTGGTTATGCTTCGCCCGTGGGTCGGTTGATTGGCTGATGCTGTTACTGGTGCCGAGACTCAGCCAGTGGTTTGACAATCAGTTGAGCTACCTTCTGCGGCCGTCCTTTGCATTGTCACAGCACACCGAGCGCCATCCAATTCATTGTCAAATTAGTCCACGAGTCATGAGGTACTGGAATCCTAGAAACGGTTGAACGAGGCCACAAACACTGCCGTAACGCTGGTTTGGCACTGCCTCTGTGATGATGCGATTCATTGTCAAGTCGGCCCACAAGTCATGAGGCACCGAAATCCTAGCCGATAACCGGTTGAGTGGAGCCACAAACACTATGTAATGCTGGTTCGGCGCTGGGGCGGTTTCCTGTAGTGTCGGTGTTTCTTAGCGGGCACCGCTTAGAAACACGCGTGATGGAGGAGATCCACTTCGGTCGAAGCCCGCGGTTAGCTTCTCCATTGCGCCACTACTGGAAATAAGCCCCAGCGCCGAACCAGCATGGCCACCACCGCTACAACACAAAAACCGCTCTAAGCACGAGACGCTTAAGGCGGTTTTGATTGACGCTATGAATTCATTAAGACTTCTAACAGCTCACGAGCCGACTCGTTCAGACTTTCGGACGATTTGTCGGTGCCTAAGTGGGTATAGATTTCACCCACATAGATATCGTTGTCAAAGAAGTAGTCAAAGGCCTTATCAATGATTGGACGGGTCTTAGCTTCCTCTTGAACTGGGCCGAATGGGTTGGCAAAGAACGTGGTGCTCATGCCAACTTCATCGGTCGTGCCAAGCGCAAACCGCTTACCTGTAATAAAGGTTTCCTTGGCGGCTTCTTTGTTATCGAATCGGTGAATGCCGATTTCTTTGTCGTAGTTGTTAGCATAGACCCACATATCGACTTTATGATGCTTGACCACCCGACTATATGAATCGGCCGGGATAATGACCCGAGCGTTTTTCCGGTCAGGGTTCAGATACACACCGCGGTCCATGTTATTAAAGGCCACGGCAGAGCTCAAATCATCGAGCCGGACAAAGGCCCCAATTTCAGTTCCCTGTGCATACATGTTACCCTGATTATCAAAGGTAAAACTGCCCATATCATCAAAGATAGTCTCAAGACTGATGATTTTATCATCGGCGATTTCTTGTAACGCTTCGAGCGATTCTGACTTCCCGGCACCTGAATCGCCAAAGAAGACCACGTTTTTCTTTTTACCATTTGAGAATTTAATTCGAACCATTGAACCGTGAATGGGCAACCGGTTTTCATAAATCATGTGCAAGTTATGAAGCGTCAAGCACATCTTTTTCATATAACCGAAGTAAGTTGTCTTGTCATTGTATGGCACTTCCCCGACCCAGATGTCGTTTTCTTCATCGTGGTAATAATGAGAAACATCGCCCTCGGTCTCGGCCAGGCCAAACAGCAAGATTTCATCCGGTTTGTGACCCGCAACGTCTTTAGCACTCGCAACTTCAAACAAATTGGCTAGAGAAATTCCGCTCACAAAATAGTCCCGGTGGAAATAAATGTAAGCTAAACTTTCGCCAATTTTTGCTGGGAAGCAGTACCATTCATCCCGATCACCATGAAATTTTGCAATCGGGTTATCGGGAACCGCACTAAACGTCCCTTCCCGCTTGTTGCTGGGCGTTGTCATCATCATTGGTGGTCGCAACATCAACGTATCGATGAACCGGATAGGTTTCAGTGCCTCGTAACCCTTCGGCATTGGCCAGTCTTGCGATTGGGTCAAAATGCAGGCTGATGAGCCCGCACTCACTTGCCGGTAAGTCTTGTTGGAAAAGCCCTGCAGTTTTTCTTCAACGGTCCGGTATAACCGAATAACCAAATCATTGAACTGATTATCGATTTCCATAAAGTTATTGGCCATCACATCAGACCGGTGCATGTTCAACACCGCAATTCGCAAGTATGACCGG
The DNA here is from genome assembly GCF_001433995.1 of Secundilactobacillus kimchicus JCM 15530. GTDB lineage: Bacteria > Bacillota > Bacilli > Lactobacillales > Lactobacillaceae > Secundilactobacillus > Secundilactobacillus kimchicus. The sequence goes on along the minus strand of NZ_AZCX01000002.1, from coordinate 64,484 downwards.
TAAAATGAATAGAGGTCTTCAATGCTTTGCAACATTTCTTCACGCGTAAAGTGCTCATAAGCATCACCGCGATCGAGTAAAACCGATTTAATGGTTTCAAGGTATGTTTCTGCATTTGTATCTTCAAAGCTGTTGCCATTGGCTTCGTGGCCGCGTTCAGCTAAAAACAGTCGAACGACCTCACGTAACTCTGGACTATTCATCAGGGTGAAAATATCAGAAATATACTTGTTACTGTAGTTCAACACCGCCACGGACCGGTTTGGGTTCATGTAAAGTGCTGACGTTTCAACATTTTTTGACTCCGTCATAAAACAGGCTCCTTCCAATTCCGTTAACCACCATATTAGCATTGTAGCCCATTTAACAACCGGGTAAAACCGAAAAATTAGATAAAAATAAATTTATTAAAAAAAGAGAAACAATAAAAGAGCGCTCGCTCCCGCTATAGTAAGGCACCATTGACTTTAATCGGTGTTTGAAAATTAATACCGATAATATGCACTCTCTAATTATTCGGTTTTTCCTGACGACGCTCCTTTAACGTTAGGGCTAATCCCAATCCGACGAGTTCAAGGACGAAAAAGGACCAAAAAACTAGCCGAAAACCGCCAGCTGCTAGGACTAACGTCGCCACAGCAACCCCGGTAGAACCGAGTAACTGTCGCATTGTCGTGATAACGGCTGTGCCATGCGCAACCAAGTGGTCAGGTAGCGCATCTGCTCCAAGGGTTACCGCCGGCATCATCACAAAGGCATTACCGCCCTCAATCAACATCGCAACGCCCATCATGGCCCAGAGCGGCAGCCGCCCCGGTATCAAGGCAACCATGCCCCAGCCAAGCAAAATCATCAACATACCGATAAGTAGGACGGTTTTAAAGCCCAAGCGGTCAGCTAACCGTCCCGTCACAGGGTTTAATAAACTCAACGCCACTGCGCCTGGCACTAACGCCATCCCCGAGATGAACGGACTCACCCCCAGCGCTTCTTGGTAATAAAGGGGCCAAATAATTGTGACAACAATGAGCGCAATATAGGAAAAACTGGTCAACCAAGCCCCCACATTGAACTGCCGAACAGCGAACACCCGCAAGTCCAAAAGCGGCGTCGTCAGGCGGAACTGCCGCACTGCAAAACCAACGACCGCTACAAGGCTAACGGCCAAAAGCACAGCTGCCGTGCCCCAATTAACGGCTGGCTGTCCAATCAAATTGACCACGTATAAAATCCCGATAAAGCCGACTAAGCTCACGACCGAAAGCCAATCAAGGGCCGATTGTGAACTGGGTAGCACGTTTTTAATGGTCCCAAAACCGACCAACAGCACCGCCGTAATAATCAGCAAAAAGGTCACAAACAGCCCCTGCCAAGTGGTAACGCGTAAAACCAGGCCCGAAATAATTGGCCCGACAGCTAACGCTGAACCCATGACTAATCCAGCAACCCCCATCACACTACCACGCTCAGTCCGCGGCGTGATGCTTAACAAAACGGTTTGGTAAGACGGAAACAGAATACCGACGCCAACGGCTTCCATTGCCCGCCCCAACAGAACCAACCAAAAAGTAGGGGCCACAATAATTAATAGGGTTCCCAAGTCAAAAATCGCTAAGACGGCTAAAAATAGCGACTTAAAGCCAATGTTGCTAAGCAGCCACGGACTGACCGGCATCATGACACACATAATTAACATAAACCCGGTGGTTAACCACTGGACCGTTGAGGCTGGAATCTGAAAATACCTCATTAGTGTTGGATAGGCCGTCGACAACGCCGATTGACTGATGGACATGGTAAACGTCCCCATTAACAGCGTGAAGACGAACCACCGCCGCTGACTGCCCTTCAAAACTGCTGGTTCACTCACAACTCGTCGCCCCTCTGATATAAATTAGAATAATTATCAACTACCCATTTATCATAGCGCCTGCAGCGACCTTTGTAAAATCGCGAATTTCTTAATTTTCCCTCTAAAATGACACCTTGCTGGTCCATTACGTGACGAATTGATTGGTGATTTGTTACAATTTAGAAAAAAGGAGACGATAACTTGACTTCACCCATTTTTGCCCTGTTTGACCCGACTTACTTCCTCGTGATCATTGGTTTAGTGATCTCAATGGCTGCATCGGGGTACGTGAATTCCACGTTCTCAAAATACAACCGCTACCGCTCTCAGAGTGGGGTAACCGGAACGCAAGCTGCTCAGTATATCCTCCAGCAATCCGGGATCACCGACGTAGCCGTTCAAGAAATTGCCGGCAATTTAACCGATAACTATAACGGCCAGACGAAGGTTTTAAGTCTGTCACAAGCCACCGCCCAGTCTCAATCCGTCGCAGCCATTGGGGTGGCCGCGCACGAATGCGGCCATGCCGTTCAAGACGCCAAGAACTACTGGCCGATGCGTCTGCGAACCGCCATTGTCCCATTGGCCAACATCGGATCGTCCGCCTCACTCCCGCTGATTATTCTCGGCGTGATTCTTAGCTTTAATCAAACGTTGATTCACATTGGCATCTTTCTATTTTCATTTGCCCTCCTGTTTCAACTTGTGACGCTCCCCGTCGAATTCAATGCGTCGCGACGAGCCATCAACATCCTGTCAGACGGCGGCTTGTTAACCGCAGCCGAAGTCCCAATGGTGCGTCGCGTATTAACTGCAGCTGCTTTGACCTATGTGGCAGCCGCTCTTGCAACTTTTCTTCAGTTGCTCCGCCTTGTTTTGCTATTCGGTGGTAATCGTGATGATAATTAATCACCGCAAAGGATGCGATTTAGGTCGAATTGGCCTATACTTAAACTATTGAATTTTAAGAAAGCAGGCCAAGCCAATGGATCTCATCTCATATTTAAACGACCAAATTAACTTCCTAACGGACCAGTACGAACAGGCCCAAAAAGACCAAAACGTGACGATGACGTACTTGGTTGAATCCCGGTTGGACGAAGCCAAGAAAATCATGCAGGCTGTCCATGACGGTCAAATCACCAGTCTATCTTAGCCACTACGAACCCGGTTGCCTCGCATCTTAGGCTAAAAAGGTGTAAATTAGAGGGTGCATTCACGGATAGCAGTGTGGCCCAAAGTCATTAGCACTCAATCATTAACCCAACTCAATTAGTGGTTATCTATTGGAGGGTTGCTTTGGTGCGCACGTCAAAAAAGGAGCCATTACCTTGATCACATTAAAATCACCAAGAGAAATTGAAAAAATGCGCGAATCAGGCGCTGTGTTAGCCGGCGTTCATAACGGATTAAAAGAGATCATTAAACCCGGTATTAGTTCGTGGGATATTGAAAAATTCGCCCGTCATTACATTGAAGACCATGGCGCTATTGCCGAACAAATTGGCTTTGAAGGGTACAAATACGCCACCTGTGTCAGTGTGAACGAAGAAGTCGCTCACGCCATTCCACGCAAGGACTTACTCTTAAAGAGTGGTGACATTGTTGCGGTTGACATGGTGGTGAACCTAGATGGCTTCATGAGTGACTCATGCTGGACCTACGCCGTTGGAGACATCTCTGAAGAGAAGCAACACCTGATGGACGTGACCTTAAAGGCCCTGTATTTAGGGATTGATCAGGCCGTTGTGGGGAACCGCATTGGCGACATTGGTTACGCGATTCAGCAGTATGTTGAAACTGAAAATCACATGGGAGATGTGCGCGAACTGATTGGTCATGGCATTCAGCCAACCATGCACGAACAGCCTAACGTACCTCACTACGGTGAACAAGGCAAAGGATTGCGCTTGCGCGAAGGGATGACCATCACGATTGAACCCATGGTTAACCTTGGCACTTGGCGAATCTCTTCTAAACAAGTGCCTGGTGATACCTGGGAATACTACGTTTCAGCCGATGGTACGCCATCCGCTCAATATGAACATACGTTAGTCATCACAAAAGACGGTCCCAAAATTTTAACGTCTCAAGATTCTGAAATGGATGCTAAGTATCTGTAAACAACCATAAAAGGCCCGAATACCACGATCTGATTGTCAACGCATCAGATTGCCGTATTCGGGCCTTTTATATGTATCTAACGTTCTTGCCGCTCCCCTGCTCGGTTTCGGTTCATCCCGATGACAAACCGAAATACCGCTGCAACTACTGCGACAGCCAAAGCCATAACAGCAGCGCTAAGCCATGATTGGCCAAGATGTTGATAACTAACAGCTAACAAAATCAACGCACTAGCGAAAAACCACCAAGCCATGGTCCGTAGACCAGACAAAACGATAGCCCGGCTAATGGCGACATGTTTTTTATCCATCTTGATCACTCCCCCGAATGATTTGAAAGTTTTAACTTTCAAGTATAGATTACCGGAAGTTTTTCAAGCTTTCAACCATGTTGTTTAATTGTCTTCAAATATTAATATGTTTGATACCTTCAGACTACTTGGTTTCACCCCACTTTTAGAAAGGGGTATAATACAAGCAATCAGTTTAAAAGGAGTACGACAATGGCACTTACTAATCACACACCTGAAGAGAAAGTCTCGACCATGTTCAATCAAATCGCCGATAACTACGACAAAATGAACTCACTGATCAGTCTTGGTACCCATAAACATTGGCGAAAAGTGGCCATGAAACAGCTCCACGTCAAGCGCGGTGCATTTGCCATTGACGTTTGCTGCGGCACCGGTGACTGGACCATCGCCCTTGCTGAAGCCGTAGGACCTGCAGGCCACGTAGTTGGTCTAGATTTCAGTGAAAAAATGCTCGAAATCGCTCGGAAAAAGGTCATTTCAGCTGGATTTCAAGACCGTGTTACCCTTGTTCAGGGCGACGCAATGCACTTACCGTATGATGATCGCACATTTGACGTCGCAACAATCGGCTTTGGCCTTCGAAACGTTCCTGATGCCAATCAAGTGCTTCGCGAATTATACCGCGTGATTGTGCCAGGCGCTTTAGCCGCTTGCCTGGAGACCTCACAACCCACCCAACCGGTTGTTAAACTCGGTTGGCAGGCCTACTTCAACCTGGTGCCTAAAATGGCTAAACTAGCAGTTAACAAGGAAAAAGAGTACGCCTATTTACAGAAAACGACGGCTGAGTTTGTTTCTGCTGAAAAGCTGGCAGACATGTTCAGTGCCGCCGGATTCAAAGCCGTTCATTATCGCACGTTCGACCTTGGTGCCGCCGCATTACACATCGGTGCCCGGCCCTATAAACCTTAACCCTCAAAGCCACCGGATGAGCCGTTCAGCGCTCAAGATACCGGTGGCTTTTAGTTTAGGCTTGCCAACCATGGTTTTTCTGGTCAACGTCTCGCTTCAACATCTTTGAAACATACGGATTGCCTGCCACGTAAAACCGGTATGGCGCATCCGTTGAATTTCCTCGCTGGCTCACCCCGATGCGGGCAGTCGTTGCGATTCTAGCAGGTACTCGCCCACCCACGAGTTTCAACTGTAACGGGCCAGCGTTTAAGAGCTGGCGGTTTAAGGCTTTATCATGAATGCCAAAAGCCGCCATCAACTTCCCAGGGCCGTTCGAAATTTCCGGGCCTGTTTTGCCTCGCATTGCCGCCATCTGTGCAACCCCAATGGTTGGCTCTAACCCGCGGATTAACACGCCCTGAGGATTATCCTTTTCCTGAACCGCAATATCAAAGAGGTACTGACCGTGCCGCGAATAAATGTAGATTGTGCCTGGCTCATCATACAAAGCCTCGTTAGCAGGACTACGGTGACCCCCATAAGCGTGGGCGGCAGAATCTTTTGGTCCCAGGTAAGCCTCTGCTTCCACAATCAAGCCACCTACCGGGCCACTTGGCCCTTCATAAATCAGCTGCTTTCCAAGCACTGCTTGGGCAATTTCTGGCGTGGGGCGGCCACTAAAAAAATCAGCTAATGCGGTCATCAACTTTCCTCCTTAACAATTTAACGTTCTAACTGTAATATTAATCATGAAAAGGGGGAAACGCAAATGGCAATTAAAATTGAACGAATTTACACGAAGCCCGCCGATCTGTCCGGGTACCGAATTCTGGTCGACCGGGTCTGGCCCCGTGGTATTTCAAAGGAAAAGGCCGCTTTGGACGACTGGTTCAAAACCATCGCCCCAACAAAAGAACTTCGGCAATGGTTTAACCACGAACCTGAAAAATTTCCGGCCTTTAAAACACGCTACCTAGCTGAAATTAAGGCTAACCCCGACAGAGCCGCTTTCGAGCAACTTGTGGCGGATCACGCTAAGGATGGCGACGTCATTCTCCTATATGGGGCCAAGGACGAGACGCATAACCAGGCCGTCGTACTGCAAGAATACCTCACCGGCCTTTAAAAAAAACGCCCAAAATAAGACGTTTCCGTTGACTTACTTTTAGTAAGTGATGTAGAGTGTATTTGTTAATTCAAAACGAACTTTATTGGAGGCGCCATATTATGGCAATTATTAATGGTTACGAACAAAGCGAAAACGAAAAAGAACTAGACATTTTAAACTTACCGTCACTAGAGGCCCAAGCTAAGGAAATTATCCCAAAGGGTGGTTTTGGCTACATTGTCGGCGGTTCTGAAGACGAATGGACACTGCACGCAAACCGGTCGGCATTTACCCACAAGCAGATTGTTCCGAAGGCCCTCAGCAACATTGAAAATCCATTAACTGATACATCGGTCTTTGGATTGAATCTCAAAACCCCAATTATGATGGCACCAGCTGCAGCTCAAGGCCTCGCTCACGTGAAGGGTGAAGTTGATACGGCTAAGGGCGTTGCTAGCGTGGGCGGCCTCATGGCTCAGAGTACTTATTCTTCAACGTCAATCGCTGATACGGCAGCAGCTGGCGATGGCGCCCCACAGTTTTTCCAACTCTATATGAGTAAGGACTGGACGTTCAACGAATCACTCCTAGACGAAGCTAAAAGAGCTGGCGTTAAAGCGATTATTTTAACGGTTGATGCAACTGTCGATGGCTATCGTGAAGAGGATATCGTTAACCATTTCCAATTTCCAATCCCAATGGCCAACCTGACGAAGTTTAGCGAAGGTGATGGCGCAGGTAAGGGAATCGGCGAAATTTACGCGGCTGCGGCTCAAAAAATCGGCCCAGACGACGTTCGTCGAATTATTGAATACACCGATCTCCCGGTCATCGTGAAGGGGATCGAATCAGCTGAAGATGCCCTGTATGCTGTCGGAGCCGGTGCTGCCGGGGTTTACGTTTCTAACCACGGTGGTCGTCAGTTGAATGGTGGCCCGGCTAGCTTTGACGTCTTAGAAGACGTAGCCAAGGCGGTTCACGGTCGGGTTCCGGTGATTTTTGACTCCGGCGTTCGGCGGGGTTCTGACGTCTTTAAGGCGTTGGCTTCCGGAGCCGACTTAGTCGCCATCGGACGACCAGCCATTTACGGCTTGGCTTTGGGTGGTGCTCAAGGCGTGGCTTCCGTCTTCAACCACTTGAACGACGAATTGAAGATCATTATGCAATTAGCCGGAACTCAAACAATTGAAGACGTTAAGCACGCACCATTATTAAACATTCGCTACTGATACCGATAACAAAAAAGCTGTTAGGCCAACGCCTAACAGCTTTTTTAATTCATCCGAGTCTAATTTACCGAACAACAATTACGGATATCGGTGCCTTCTTGGCCAATCTAAGACTGACCGCACCTGCCACCCGATGCGCCGTAAATTCTGTATCGGCGCCACAGACAATCAAATCAGGATGAAAGTCAGGTAAAGCCTGTTCTAAGATAACATCATCAACATCGCCGCCTTCAGCAATGAAGCCCGTCACATTCTTAGCCCCCGCCACCTGGGCTTGGCTCACATAACCATCCACAACTGTCTGCAACTGTTCACGTTTTTCGTCGAGTTTAGCCGGCATCATGGAATCATAAATGTTAATATCGTGATTTTCGATGACCGAACAAATGCCCAACTCAACGTTTGCGCTTTGAGCAAGTGTCACTGCATATCGAAAGGCTCGTTTGGTTGAGGCGCTATCGTCCTCGTCAATCGTCAATAAGATGCGGTTAAAAACTAAGGGTTCAAATACTGTCATAATCGTGATTTCCTCCATGCTTAACGCCAAAATTTGCTACAATGATAATAATTGTTAATTGGAACTAAAGGAGCTGACAGACGACATGTACTATCCTGACGATCGCCCAACTGGGCTGGGTCAGATTATCCTGCTTTGTATCTCAATTCTCATCAATTCACTTGGCAACGCACTGACCGTGTCGCTTAACCTTGGGAGCGCCCTTTGGACAGCCTCAGCGGTCAACCTGGGCCACCTATTTTCAGTTTCACTCGGCAACATGCTCCTATTCGAAGGAATTGCGGTTATTTTAGCCAATGCCTTGCTCCTACGAAGTATTGACTGGCACCGGATGATTGGTAACCTCATCTTCATGATCCCCTTCAGCTACCTAGTAGGCGGGCTAACCCGGCTCTTGGTGGTGACTGGAATCCAATCTCTGCCGACTTGGCTAGCGGTTATCATTGACGTGGTCGGTGTCATGATGATTGGCGCTGGAATCTCAATTTATCAGCGCATTAACATCGTGCTTCATCCCAATGACGACCTCATGCAGATTCTACGTTTTCGCTACCTTCACGGCAATCCGATCATCGCTCAGTTTGTCGCCTACTTGCCGCCCATTATCTTAATTGTGAGTTGCTTTTTTATCAGCCAGGCCATTTGGGCTGTGAACGTTGGCACCTTGGTCTCTCTGCTATTCCAAGGGACCTTTATCGGCATTAGCGACCGGCTCCTCTTTCCCCGACTCAAACACCAAAAGTTGTTTCAAGCCTAATAAAAGCCAAGGCACTTATGCCTTGGCTTTTATTATCTCACACTGAGATTAAAACTCAAATTGGTCAACAACCGTAAAGGTCACATTACTGTTTGCCTTGATCAATTTCGCAACGGGGCAGCGGTCCTTGGCTTCTTCGACCAGCGCCTCAGCCTGATCGTGAGCAACCCCTTCCATCAAGATCTGGATGCGTAAAATAAACGCATAGCCTTCGCCGTCCTTCACCATGTCAACCCCGGTGTGGACCACACTCTTGTGGGGTAAATTATGGCTCCGCTCAACCAACTCAAGGGTGCCGTTAAAACAAGTGCTGACCGTTAACCCAATCAACTGTTCAGCATTTGTTCCGGCCCCCTTCACCAGCGAACTTGAAACCCCTAATGCTAACTGCTCATTACCACGAATAAAGCTAACGCCACTTAATCCCTTTTCATTTACCGCTTCAGCATGATACAAAGAACCTTCAACTGTCATTGGCTTGGACCTCCTTGCATATTTAACGCAAGTGTAACCGCTTTCCTTGACCAAATCAAGCCATGAGACTCCTTTAAACCGGCTTATTAACCGCCCATTTTGGTGTGTGACCTGATAGGACATCTGCCACCATTTTGGAAGCCCCCATCGCCATATTCTGGTGCGCTTCAAGGGTATTGGCTGCAGTGTGCGGGGTCAGGTAAACGTTATCGAGACCAAATAACGGACTAGTCGCGGGTAACGGTTCTTGAGTGAAGACATCGAGTGCTGCGCCGCCAATGGCGTGATTAGACAGCGCTTGAATCAATGCGGGCTCGTCAAGAATACTGCCTCGCGCCAGGTTAACCAAAATCGCAGACGACTTCATCATCGCAAATTCTTTTGCGCCAATTAATTTTTCCGTCTCGGGAACCGCTGCCAAGTGAACCGTAATAAAATCTGATTCGCGAAATAACGTCTCCCAGTCAACATACGTGCCGTCTTCGGTTGGTTTTTGCGTCCGATTATAAATCAACGTTCTACCACCGAAGCCCCGCAACATCTTGGCAACCATTTGGCCGATGTTGCCGTAGCCTACAATGCCGACGGTAGCGCCTGATAATTCACGCCCCATCACACCGCCACCAAACGTGGCATTTTCACCCTGACGCATGGCTTCCGTCACCTGAACGGCGTGCTTAGCCATAATTAACATATCGGTCACGGCTGATTCAGCCACACTAACCGCGTTAGCGCCGGGCGTATTCGTGACCCAAACGCCTTTGGTGGCCGCAAAATCAGCGTCGATGTTGTCATAGCCAACACCGTAGCGAGCGAGCACTCTTAAATTGGGCAATTGATCATATAGCGTATTGGGAAATGGTGCTACAAGCATCACAATTCCCGCGACATCTGGAGCTGCACTCAAAATGGCATCCGGTGTCGGATCAGCGACTTCAATCACGTCATAACCCTGTTTTCGTAAATAGTCATCCGTCAATGCGATACTGTTCGCTGGAACGATCACTTTTTGTGTCATGAAAACGTCCTCCTCTTTATTGTCACATTATACGCATTTCTGTTATGGAAACCCACCGAAAATGCTTCAAAATATGGCGGCTTCAGTCGATCCTAATTGCTGCTAGCCGCAAATAAGCCATTCAAAGCCAAGAAAAAAGGGGCCCTGAAAAACTCAGGGCACCCTAGTTATTAACATCAGTTAACGATTCATCAAGTTTGATTTTTAAGATCATTAATTATTCTGAGTCGCTTCGCTAATGCGCGTTGGCGGTAAAATTAACCGGCCACGAATTGCGGCTCGACGCTCCACTGTTGGTTGCGGTCGAACCGGATGTGGATTGGGAACAAAGACCAATTCGGAATCGCGCTTGACCAACCGGTATATCGAAACCAAAACAATCGCGCAGACACCAATCAATGGTAATCCGGCAATAACTGAGATGGTTTGAATGACCTGAAAGCCACCAACGAGAACGAGTGAAAAGGCAAAAATCATAAAAACAACAACCCAGGTCATCCGGTTAAACCGGCTGGGTTCACGATTCTTCAGCGGCGTACTGGTGAACGACGACAGGATATAGGCGGATCCAGAAATCGTCGTCGCTAAGAAAATAAAGCATGAAAGACAGTAAGCCAACGTCATCAATTGCTTCATTGGCAGCGTCCCAATGACCGTTGCAATAACCGCAGCTTGACCTTGCGTATTGAGAATATGAACTAAGTTGAAGACGCCGTTTTCTTGCAACCACAAAGCGTAACCACCCATGACTGCGTAAAACAAAGCACATCCCGTGAAACCGTACAGCATCATGCCACCAAGTAATTGGCGAATTGTCCGACCCCGCGAAATTTTCGCAATAAACAGCCCCATGACAGGCATGTAAGACAACCACCAGCCCCAATAAAACAACGTGTTTTGCTGAGTCGTACTTGGTGTGACATCCGTTGCTAGCGGAATAAAGTGCGTGACCAACTGACCCAAACTCTGCACTTCATTACCAATTAAGTAACGGGTTGGCCCGGCCAGTAGAATCAATACCAAAAAGCCAATGGCCAGCCAAATGTGCGCCATACTCAACCGGTCAATTCCACCATTTAATCCCTTAAATACCGTGAAGGCAAAAAGGCCAAACAACACGACGAATAAGGCACTTTCAAGCGGTAAACCAAACTTAATGCCAGTGGCACTTGAGAATGCTCTAGCCGTAATCGGCACTTCCATCCCGATTGAACTACCAACGCCACCAATGATGCCAACGACCACCAGAAAGTTCACTAGCCCGCGCAACAGTTTCTTGACCGAATTGTCACCAGCCAAGATGTCAAGCCCGTCACTAAGCTTTTGAATCGGCCGGTTGCGCCGGTACATCAGGTAGCCGATTAAGATTGCGGCTGGCGCAAACATCATCCAAGCCATCGGTCCCCAGTTAAACTGCCCCAACATGGTCCCAGCAATGTAGGCCCCATGGGAAAACGGTTTAAGGTGAAACGGCGGTGTTTGAATGACCTGTAACGGGTCGGTAATCGATAACATCATAATACTTGCATCGATTGCCGTAGCGAACACCATAGCGCCCCACTTAAATCCACTATAGACTGGCTCATCGTCCGGATGCCCGATTTTAATCTTACCGAACTTACTGATGGCCAGACCAATTAAGAAGACAAAGTTGATAATGTAAATTCCGAGAAACAACCAGCCCATCTTGAGATCAATCACATGAAGAAAATCGGTCAGTGGCCCTCGTAGACCTTGCCCACCAATCATCAACGCAACAGTTGCCAACAAGAACAGACCAACGGTAGGAATATACACCCACTTGTTGATAAACTTGCTTCTTAAAATAATAATCCTCCTCTAATACTCTCTTATACCCAACTTGTGGACAAATTAGCCCCTAAGCCGGTGGGTATTTTCAGCCAAGCACAACTCAATATACAAAAAAACGCTGTTCAGATCTTAAAGACCACCTGCAACAGCGTTTCTGCAACAAATTGCCATTCTCCAAAGACTCTTGGTTGAATTTACGAATTTCATTATACACGTTTTCTTAAATAAGTAAAATCGAGATGGATAATAAGCAAAACCCTATTTTTATAGATGTTTAATAATTCGGGCTGGATTGCCCGCGATGACAACATCGTCACCAAATGATTTGGTCACCACGGACCCGGCGCCGACCACAACGTGGTTGCCGAGGGTCACGCCAGGTAATACAGTGACCCGGCCCCCAAACCAGCACGAATCTCCAATAGTAATGGGCGCTCCCAGTTCAACATCCGCATCGCGTTGCTTGTAGTCCAGCGGATGAACGGGCGTGTACAGCCCAACGTTGGGGCCGAAATAACAGTGACTCCCAATTGTAATTGGACACGTATCCAAGAACGTCATGTCATAATTGCCATAAAAGTGATCGCCAATGTGAATGTTAAATCCATAATCAAACTTAAAATCAGCTTCCACAAAGAAATCCGCACCCGTGTCTTCAATCAGCGCCTTGTAGCCCTCATTGCGTTTCGTGTTATCTGGCTCGGCGTTAATTACCGCCAATTTTTTGCGCATTAAGACGCGCCGTTCAATCAACTCTGGGTCAAACTGATTATACGGCTCGCCCGCCGTCATTTTTTGCCGTTCTGTTTTCATTCTAGGTTAAAACCCCTTTCAACGTCATTCTACCACAGAGCGAGTTACTTTTATCCGTTCGTCAAAGTGATAAACTAAACGTTAAATGAAAGGGGCGTTGACTTTGAAACTTGCGATAACGATTTTTCTATTAAATGCACTTTATATTACCTTAAACACCTTCCGAACTATGCTGGTGGTTCGCCGACAGCGCCTGTGGGCCCCCCTACTCGCCGTGGTCGAAGAACTCGTCTACGTGATTGCCTTAGCCATTGCGTTGCAAAACATCAACTCACCCGTTAATGTGGCCGCCTACACCATCGGCTTCGGGATTGGGATCTACTTGGGAATCTTAATTGAAGATCGTATCGCGCTGGGTTACGTCAACTTTCAAGTCACGGTCGAAATCGACAATGATAGTCCCGACTATCAGCGCAATAAGCAATTGCCTGAAGATATCCGAAATCAAGGTTACGGAGTCACCGAAACCTGGGGCTACGGCCGGAACGGGTCGCGACTCATCATGAGTATCTTGGCGCCGCGCCGGGCCGACCACCGCTTGATGACCCTCATTCGCGAGCTGGCTCCAAACGCCTTCGTCATGGTTAACGAACCGACCGAACTATCCGGCGGGTTCTGGAGCAAGGAAGTGGATCAACGATTCCGAAAGGCAGTGAATCGTGACCGGAAATAGGGCTAGTCAATGTCTTTGAATAGATCCAGTTGAGACAGTGCTTTTTCAATATCACCAACCGACTTCTGAACGTCTGGCGTCATCGGCTCGGCCTGAGTAGGCTTCGTCGTTGGCGCTTTTTTTGGTGGCGTTGGCTTGGTTGCACTGATTTTGGTGCTTGGGGTTGGCTTAGCAGTCGGCGCTGATTGGGCCCCGCCAGTCCCCATATGGTCCATGGTTTGATTCAATAATTCGTCAACAAAGACGTTTCCTGCATTGTCTGCGTGCCCCTTTGTCCAGCTAAAGGTCAAATTCGGGAACTGGGGTAACAGCTGGTCTAGCGTTCGCCACAATTCGGCGTTTTTCAGCTCACCAGCTGACCGTTGCCACCCGCGGCGTTTCCAACTCTTTAACCAGCCCTTGGTAACAGCGTCTAGGACATACTTGGAGTCCAAGACCATGGCAATTTCTGCTTTGGTCTGACCGAGTGCTTTGAGTTTTTGGAGGGCTTTTATGAGGGCCATGATTTCCATGCGGTTGTTGGTTGCCCCCCACTCACCACCGGTATCGGCGACAACCCGCCCGGCTAGTTCGAGACGGTACGCCCAGGCCGCTTTGTCACCTTGCCGAACATGCCCGTTTTTAACGTTCCCGGTGTTTCGCGATCCACCATCTGAATACCCAATAATCACATCACCGGCAGCGTGCCGGTCGGCTGACCGGGCCGCTGCCGGTTGCTTGCTCAGCGGTTGAGCCGCCGCTTCTTTTAGGTAGGCCATTGCCTCTTCTCGAGTCGTAAATCCCTTGTATTTAGCACCCGGAAACCCGTCTACCTGGGCCTTTGTCTCGTCCCACGTCGTAAATAGTCCTGTCTTGCGTCCAGCTTTAACGGCGTATACTTTTTTCTTACCAGCCAATTCAACCGCTCCTTTAGTTAGTAAAATCTTATTAAGAAACAAATATGTAAACGTAAATCATTCTCATTTAAACTATAATATGCTAAAGTTATTGGTAGAGCAATCATCGTTAGTATCGACTCAGTTACCACAATCGCATAGGGGGATCTCAGATGTCAGAAGTCCGCGCAAATTTAATTACCCTTGACGAAGCCCGCGCCCTTCTCAAGGAATCCAAAAGCCAAAAAGACGAATTCATTCCAAAACTAGCGACAACCGGCCAGTATATTTTACCTGACTATCGTCTCACTCGGAAGCGTGAAGCGTTCAAAATTCGCAAACACATTTTCCTCAAACGGCAGTATAAGTCCTATGTTGCCTTTGATTCAGAAAACGGTCAAACCCTTTGGATGCATAATTTTTCAAGTCTCAGTCAAGCGTTGTTCTGGTTGGCGACCGGGTTAAAGCCTGGTGATTCCGACTCCTCGATGTCTTTTAAAGACTGGATGGATCACAACCAAGACCAGATTGACGAGTTAAAAAATGAACTTCGCGATCTGCACAAAGCGCACGCCAAGAAAAAGGTACCCACAAAAAAGCACTAATTAAGTAAAGCCAGCCAATCTTAATGGCTCCCGTCAAGTTGACAGGACCCATTAAAATTGGCTGGTTTTTTTGCGGTACTTAGTCAAAAAAAGTTGAGACTTGTTGGGGCTGGGTCTCGACAACCACCCGCCCATTATGAATTGATAGCAACACTTCTGCCCGTTCATTTAACGCATCGTAGAAGTTTTTACGATTCATCAGGATGCAATTAGCTGGTTTTCCTTCTTCAATACCGTAGTGATCCAAAATGTGCATTGCTTTGGCACCGTTAGTTGTCACAAAGCGGTATGATGACCTAATTTGGTCGTAGCCCATCGTTTGCGCCACGTGCAAGCCCAAATGAAGTGGGTCAAGCATGTTACCGTCCCCCATCGGGTACCACGGGTCCTTAATATCATCTTCACCAAAGGCCACGTTGATCTGATCCGCCGCTAATTCCTTAACCCGGGTCATGCCACGCCGCTTGGGATACGTGTCAAACCGGCCACCAAGAAAGGTGTTGACTAACGGGTTCGCAATCATGTTGATGCCTGACATTTTAAGTAACCGGAACAACTTATAAGCGTAGGCGTCGTTATATGAGCCTAAAGCCGTCGTGTGACTCGCCGTCACAGCATCCCGCATTCCCGACTCGTAAGCAATGGTTGCCAACGTTTCAAGTCCGCGCGCTGCCGGATCGTCAATCTCATCACAGTGAACATCAATCAGTTTATGGTATTTTTCGGCAAGATCCTCCACAAAATGTAGCGATTCAACGCCGTACTCACGGTTAAATTCGAAGTGGGGAATCCCACCCAAGGCGTCGACCCCCATCTCAGCCGCCTTAGTCATGAGCGCCTTACCATTTGGAAATGACAGGATGCCTTCCTGTGGAAAGGCGACAAGCTGCAATTCGATGAAGTCTTTCACTTCTTCGCGGACTTCCAGGAGGGCTTTAAGCGCCGTCAAATTAGGATCCGTAACATCAACGTGGGAGCGAACAAACTGGGTACCATGACTCGCCTGCTTCTTCAGTGCTTGCGTGGCTCGTTGTTTCACATCTTCAATCGTCAGCTTCTGCTTTCGGGCTGACCAGATTCGAATCCCGTCAAATAACGTCCCAGACTGATTCCATTCCGGATCACCGGCTGTCAACGTTGCATCTAAGTGGACGTGAGGATCAACAAAGGGTGGCAGCAACAGCTTGTGATGACCATCAACGACCTTTTCATTGCCAGACGGTTCCAAATGATCGGCAATCGCTTTAAATTGCCCTTCCTCAATCCGGACGTCCTTTGGTTGTTCTTGATTTTCAATGGTGACAGATTTAATTAACACGTTAAACCCTCCCAGTTCTTATTCGGTACATTATACCACTGCGCACCAGAACCATTGAAGGCGTTTTCGACATGCCGTATACTAAATATATCAATCAGAATGGAGAACGCGCGTGATTAATCTAAATAAGCGTCACTTATCGCTTCCAAAAGCCCTGACTCTTGGATTTTTGATTATTATTTTAATCGGAACAGTTTTGTTAACGTTGCCCCTTTCCACGCAATCGGGCCATTCAACGTCCGCTATGACCGCCTTATTTACAGCCACCAGCGCGACATGTGTAACTGGCTTGACCCTCGTCAACACAGCCCTCCATTGGTCCTTGTTTGGACAACTCGTTATTTTAGTTCTCATGGAGATCGGTGGTCTCGGATTCATGACCTTTACCGTTATCTTATTTTTCTTCATGCGCCGTCGATTACGGCTCTCCACGCGACTGCTGGCCCAAGAATCCTTAAACCTCGAAAACTTATCGCAACTGTCCCTGATTCGTCTCATCATCGTTCTTGCCATGATTATCCAGCTTACCGGAACGGCTTTGCTCTTTGCGGATTTTTATCCCCGATACGGGTTAGTTCGTGGGCTATGGTTTAGCTTATTTCACGCGGTTAGCGCCTTTTGTAACGCCGGATTCGATTTATTCGGGAACAGTCTTGAATCGTTTGCTAACGACCCTTACCTTCTCAGTGTGATGGCCGCTCTGATCATCGCCGGATCATTTGGCTTTCTGGTTTGGCAGGACCTGTTGCTATACCGCAAACGTCACCGTCTCAGCCTTCACACCAAGCTAGCGATGGGCACTGGTGGCATTATCACCATCATTTCAGCTATCATCTACTTTTTCTCGGAAAATAATCTTGGGCAATTGAGCCATCAACTGTCGGCCTCTAACCGATTCATGAACACCATTTTTATGGCCATCACCCCACGAACCGCGGGATTAGTCACCATTCCTTATAGTCACCTCTCAATTGCCGGGATAGCCATTACCATGTTCTTGATGTTCGTTGGGGGGACGCCAGGCTCTACAGCCGGTGGTGTTAAAACCACCACAATTGGGCTACTGGCGCTCCAGAGTATCGCCACGTTGCGTGGCCGCAAAGACACGGAGCTCAACCATCGTCGATTTACCCAGGAAAATGTCTTACGAGCATTAACGTTAATTTTTGTGGCCATTACCATCTTGGCCATTGCCATCCTAATTTTGGCAGCCACACAGCCTATCCCCAAAACGTCGGGAATCGAATACGTCACTTTTGAGGCTTTTGCCGCCTTTGGAACATCTGGTATTTCTCTAGGCCTAACGCCGCACCTCACGCTTCTTGGCAAGGTCCTCATCATGGCCCTCATGTTCATTGGTCGGGTCGGCATCTTCACCGTCATGTTTTCAATTTTAAACGCGGATCACAAGCAAAAAGGCTACCGCTACCCAGAGGAGAGTGTGCTCATTGGTTAAACTACAAAAACGCGAAAACTATGCCGTCATCGGTCTCGGCCAGTTTGGAAGTGCCATCTGCGAATCGCTGGTAGAAGCCAAGCAGGAAGTCCTGGCCATCGATATTGACGAAGAAACGGTCAACACCTATTCCCACATGGTGACCCGAGCCGTGATTGCAGATGCTCAGGAGGAAGAAACCATGAAAGAACTGGCCATTGGCAGCTTCGATCACGTCTTTATTTCAATCGGGTCCAACATTCAAGCAAGCATCATGGCGACTTTACTTGCCAAGGAGCTCGGCGCAAAAGACGTCATCTGTAAGGCTGAGAATGCCAGTCACGCGCGCGTCTTAGAGAAAATTGGGGCTGATCAAATTGTTCAGCCAGAACGGGACATGGCTCGTCGAATCGTCTTTCACCAACTGCAACCCAATATCGTGAACTATCTGGTGTTAAACGCTCAGGTGACACTGGCCGAGGTCAAGGTTGACAGTCCCGATTTTATCGGCAAAAGTATCGATCAACTTCAACTTCGAAATAAATACCACGTCAACGTGATTGCCATTACCCGCAATGGTAAGGTCAATACCTCGCCAGCGCCCAGCGATATTCTCCGCGAAAACGACCTTGTCGCGGTGGTTGGCGAAACTAACGATGTCGAACAATTTAACCTTGATGCCAATCCATAACAGTTCTAGTGCGCCCATTTAACGTTTTTTGTGATAAAGTAGACCCAACCGGTAAAGGAGGAATTTGATGGCAAATGAATATCCACAAGCTATGACCATTGCGGGCTCCGATAGTGATGGCTCAGCAGGCATGCAAGCAGATCTACATACTTTTTTTACGCGGGGTGTTTACGGCATGTCCGTCATGACGACCGCAGTGGCCGGAAATTCGTATGGCATTCACGCCAGCGTTTCGTTACCCACAGACTTCATTGACCAAGAATTTGCCGACGTTGCCGACGATTTTGAGGTTCGGGCAGCTAAGACAGGGATGTTAGCCGATTCGACACTAATCAAAACGGTGGCGAAAAACGTCACTCAATTTGACTTTGGCCCGCTCGTCGTGGACCCCGTCATTATGACCAAGCACGGGAACATGTTGCTGGAAGAAAGCGCCTTTGAAACACTACGAACTGACCTAATTCCCCTCGCCACCGTCATAACCCCGAACTTTTACGAAACCCAAAAGCTGGCAGAAATGACCCTTGAATCAGAGGATGACATGGTCAAAGCCGCCCGAAAGCTCCAACTGATGGGGGCCAAAAATGTCGTGGCTAAGGGTTACCACCAAGACGCTGATCAATCCGAGGTTCGCGACTACGTCTTACTTGAATCCGGTACCGGGTTTTGGCTTAGCGAGCCTTACCACCACACCGACCGCGTTAATGGAACTGGGGATTCGTTATCCGCTTGCATCACAGCTGAAATTGCCAAGGGCACAAGTGTTGAGGCCGCAATTCGAACAGCGAAAAAATACGTTAATATCGCAATCGGCAACCCGATTGAGGTGGGTCATAAATTTGGCCCCATCAACCATTGGGCCGCCCAAGACGAGATGAACCGGTAATTTTAATTCTAACAATCACCATTCAAAAAGTGCTAGGTAGTTGCGATTGCAACTACCTAGCACTTTTTGTAATCGGCATTACCGACGTTGGCTAAACATCGAGTACCCAATCATGTAGAACCCCATCACGATCCGAAGAACCAGCATCCCGAAATTAAACCATTCGGGGAAGCAAGACATATTATCATCGCTCACTGAGATTGCCACTGGGAAGCACAACAAGCCCACCCAAAATTGCCACATTAAGAATGCTTAACGGTTTGATTTTCTTTTTTTCGGTCCTGCTTAATAATTAACCCAGCTATCAGACCGTATACCCCACTAATAAACAGGATAACGTTGATATACCAAAACGGATTTGATAGATCAACCCGCCAGAAAATATCTCGATTTGTTATCGTCAGAATAATACCGACCCAGAAATCAAAGCTTTTATAAAATCGATAATTAAAATGCATGCTTCAACACCTCACCAATTAGTTCAAAATGTTCGTTGTATACCACTCATTATCCTCTAGGAAAGTGCCCAATTAAGCAAGCTACGAATTGAAGACCCCTTGATTCTTAGGCATTTTGAAGAACATGACCACCGTGACACTTGCGGTTAGCAAGTGCGATGACATGGTTCTTGCAATCTTATTTAAAACATCAGGATTTAAAACGCCTTGGTACTTTTCGGCACCAAGGCGTTTGCTCGTTCATGACGTCAAATTAATCTAAAACCTGTTACTTTAACTCGTTAATCTGCTTTGAAACCGCCAAGTAGGCATCCTCAATTTCTTGAGATGCTGAGTTAGTGCTCAACTGATCTAACAACTGAGCCTGCCGAAGTTGAAGCTGCATAAGGGTCGCCGTTCGATCCGGGGCTTTTTCAGCCACCTGATTGGCCGGCAACACCAACCGGTGATTTCCAATCCGGTAAATCGTGTCGGTCACCTGTCGTACAAACCAACGGTCGTGGGAGATGACAATTAACGTCCCACCGTAGTCGCGCAACATATCGGCGAGCGCCGTAACCGTCTCAACATCTAAAAAGTTGGTGGGTTCATCTAAAATTAAGCCGTTAATATCGCTGACTAGCAGCCTAGCTAGGGCCACCTTGACGCGTTCCCCACCACTCAGCACACTGATGGGTTTTGACCAAGTAGCAGCCGGAAAGCCTAGCCTTGCCAGCACCAACCGGATGACTTCCTGACTCTGAACAGCTGTGGCACTAACCGTTTCAATCAAGGTCACAGCCGGGTTCAAATCAGCTAAATTCTGGTGAAAGTAACCGAACTTGGCTAACGCCGACCACTTAATCTCGGGGACATTTGCAGTTAAAAGCGTCTCAATTAACGTTGTCTTCCCCGCCCGGTTAGGTCCTGTAATAGCAAGGTGCTGGCCCGCTTTTACCTTGAATGAGACGGCCTTGATTAAGGGCCGACTGCCAGCTTTAACCGTTAAGTCGTGAACGGTTAAAAGCGTGTTCCCAGCCAATTTTGGCGCATCCGGAACCTGCATCTTAATGGGTTTTTCGGCCTTAGGTCGGCCCACGTGATTCAGTTGGGCCAAACGTGACTCAGTGGCTTTGGCCACTTGGAAGCCCTTTTTACTCATTTTTTCAAAGTAGGGTTTTGAGCCGTGAACCTCTGACGTGCCACGTTTATTTTTAGGAACAACGGTGGCATGCTCAGCCCGTTGACGCTGAACCTCAGCAACTTTTTTGAGTCGTCGCTTTTCATCTCGGTATTGCTGATACTGCTTCTCATCCCGTTGTTGCTCAGTCTGGCGTTGCGCTATATACCCTTGATAGTTGCCCGGATATGAAACGATGGTTTCATTGTTTAACGCCCAAATTGTTGTGGCGACGCAATCAAGAAAATCACGGTCATGTGAAACCACCACAACAGCTCCTCGAAATCGACTCAGTTGTTGGGTCAGCCAGTGAATGGTGTCAATATCCAGATTAGCGGTGGGCTCATCCAGCAACAACACGTCAGGGTGCGTCGCCAGTGCCGCTCCTAGGGCCTTTTTGACCTGCTCACCGCCACTAAGGGCCGCCTTAGGTTGCAATTGTGGCACCAGCCTGGCCCTGACTTGAGGCTGAATCGCGCCGTTAGCGAGCAGGGTGAGAAACGTACTTTTACCGCTACCATTCCGACCAACCAGGCCAATTCGATCGCGATGATTCATTGTTAACAGTGGTGTTTTAAAGAGCGGACGCGCCCCAATTGTTTGGACCAGTGGTTGAACTTGAAATTCTGACATTAAAGTCACTCCTTTTAGTAAATTCGTTGGAAGTTAACTTTAAATTCACACGAAAAAAGCCCCCTATCGTTGATAGGCGGCAGACTTATCCCGTTTTATGGTCCGGTAGCGTCTGTAACCTATCGCCCAGCTAAAGAAACATCGTCTAACAACTAACGACTGTTCTCTCTAACAATTGCGTCAATAGGTTACTTATTTCATTGGTTCACACACCGGTCCCTCTCTTAGTTAATGGCCAAAGTATATCGAATTCGCCCACCAAAGTCAACGGCCTACCAATTAGCCGGATTCCAAGTGCGGCCATCCAACTCGCCGTTTAACTCGGTTAACCGCTGGTCAAGCGCTGTCACAACCACGGCTGTATCCGCTAAGAGCGCCTGATCGACAAACTTCGGCTGTTGGGATTGTAACTCTTTGAGAACGTCAATTAACCACGTCGTATTTTCCATCATTGATCCTCCGCATCACGAATCATGGCCAGCGTTGTCGTGAGATCACTGAGGTCCTGCTGACCGGTTTCTAAGGCCTCAATGACAAATCCAAGGCGCTGAGCTTGATCGGCAGGCAGTTGCGATTGCAAGACCTGCAATCGCGACACAGTCCAATCGACGTCATTAGCTAAGTGTCCGAGCGTGGGCTGACTAATCAATCGGCGATAACGCGTCAGTAGGTGCTGTTTTTGCGGTGCTGTCTGGCTCCCAAACCGATCAATAATAAAGGTTGGTAAAAACCGCATGCCGACTTTATTGGCCACCGCTTGAAAAGGTGCCGTTAACTGATCCAACGAAAACTGTTCGGGACGACCAACTGCGTAATTTTTTTCGGGGAGCCCCAGGCTGATCGCCAACCCAAGGTCCTTACCCACGAGGGCTCCACCCAAGCTAGGATAAGCGAACTGGCGCGTTAAAACCGCGTCTTGCCAGGCCTTTAGGCTAGCCGGTGCACTATACCAGTACAGGGGAAATTGAAAGATTATCCGATCATGAGCCCGCAATAGCGCCTGTTCGTGGTCAATATCATACGGCTGGTGGTCATCCAACACGTGCCAGGTGGCAGCTTCAGCTAACGCGCCGTGCTTTAAAAACTGCTGACTGTATGAATCCTCAATCCGTGGATGGGCCACTAAAATCAAAGTTTTCACGTTACCACCTCCCGTAGTTTATAAGATTGAAACAATTCCCCAAATTAGAAAGATCAAGCCGAGAATTCCCCAGTAAAAAACGCTCAGGTCCAGTTTTCGCAGACTCAAATACCCCAGTATGGCCCGGCCAAATAGGAAAGCGGCGGCCCCCATTAACGCGTACCCTTGATTAAGCCGGCCCAGACCACTAAGAATAAATAATCCAATGGTCACCACAACGATAACAATCATGACTGGGTTTTTAACGTAATTGTTCACACTCTCACCTTCACCATTTTAAATTTTGAAAATAAAAAAGCCGGCCACTGAAGTGACCGACTTTCACTTAATTTAACATTAAGCTGGTGTAACGTTAGCAGCTTGTGGGCCACGGTCGCCGTCTTCGACGTCCAAAGTAACCTTTTGACCTTCTTCAAGAGTCTTGAAGCCGTCAGCGTTGATTGCTGAGAAGTGAACGAAAACGTCTGAGCCGTTTTCCAAAGTGATAAAACCGTAACCCTTGTCAGCGTTGAACCATTTAACAGTACCTTGTTCCATAAGAATGAAACCTCCGTGCGCTTAGCGCTATTATATTTTGCATTTGAAACTTTTGAATAAAGGAGCCATTCTTATTAGAACGTTGTACCTTAATCCCGAAGCATAAATACATTAACCATAGAATACCAGCTAATCTCAAAAAGTGCAACAATTATCCCTTAATCTCCGCAACATTTAGAACCATATCCAAATGAGGAATCCCATCCTCAAGGTAAATGTCGCTGGTGGCCCGAAAACCGTACCGCTCATAAAACGTCTGAAGATAGGCTTGAGCCTGCGCCAATACTTGCTGCGCCCATGGAAACTCAAGGGTAACTTGGCGAAGCACCTCACTGACGAGTGAGCGGCCCAGGCCATCTTGCCGATGATCCGGGTCAACCACAACGCGGCCAATCCGAACGGCTGATTGATCAGGCTCGGGAATAATCCGCGCGTACGCGATCACTCGACCATTCGGATCCTTAGCAAAAACGTGCTTCGCCACCAAATCATCCGTATCTACTTCCTGATAATAACAGGTCTGCTCAACGACAAAAACTGCCACTCGTAAATGGTAAATCCAAAATAATTCCCGATTGGTTAAGTCGTCAAACGACTTTAGCTCAAACTGCGTCAAATTTGCGCCTCCTCTACGTTAGTCGGCCGTGTCAAACGGCGTCAACGACCGTTCAATGGCTGCCCGCTGCGCTTCCAAGAATGGTGGCAGTTCAAGTTTCTTGCCCGCATCCAAGTACGTTTCGTCTTCAAAAAATCCGGGTTCGTCGGTAGCTAACTCAAACAAGACCCGTGGGACCGGCCGGAAGTATTCGGATTCAAAGTAGTAGCGATTTCGGTAACCACTGTCTGGTAAGTCCGTCTGTTGAATCTTTTCAATCCAAGCCATCAACGTGTCGTGATTGGGGGTTCTAAAGGCCACGTGGTGCACGCCGCCCCAACCATATGAGCCTAGGTTAGCCGCCGGGTCCGCCACTACGACCAATTGCGCGCCGTGACCATTATTAGCCAGTTCAAATAACGTTTCGTTGTTTGAACTGGCAACCCGCTCGAACCCCATTAAGGTGGTTAGTACCGGTTCAATCGCGCCCAGATCATCCATCGTCACATAGACTGGACCCAAGCCCCGAATTGCCACTGCCTCATCCAGCGTCCCCAGTTTATTGTAGGCCCCCGCCAGACCGTGATTATGTTCATCTGAAATCAGTTGGTACTGTTGGTGATCAAAGTCCTCAAAGGGCAGCGTCAATGCCCCAAAGTGGCGATCAGGTAACCCGTAAGTCACCTCCAGATCACTAAACCGCTGCTGCCAAAATTCAATGGCCGCATCGTCTGGGACCCGTAATGAAATCCGGGAAATCATATGGTGGCCAGCGACATTCCATGAAACATCCTTGGTATCGAAGAACGTCAGATCCGTCCCTGGTAATCCCTGATCATCCGTAAAGTATAGATGGTACGTATCAATCGCATCTTGATTGACCGTTTTTTTAACCAGTCGTAACCCTAAAATTCGCGTCATAAAATCATATATTTTTGGTGCCGAACTCGTCATCGCCGTGACGTGATGAATTCCAGTTAGTTGAAAGTTTGCCATAACCGCACTCCTTTGTCGCGTGTCCTATTTGTAGCTTAATTAATACCACAGACAACTAAAAAAAGGGTGACAAAAGCTCATTTAGCCGCGGACGACTAACTCAATTTGGCCCTTTTGGGGAGCAAAGTTAATTTTTAAAAGTGGTTCTTTTAATATCTTAGCGTATTCGTCTAATACATCATCTGGAAGTGGCGTGTGGTCCGCCAAGGCCGTCAAAACATCATCAGCGGACTCCAGTTGCGCCATGTCCAAAAACAAGTGAATGTTGCTCACCGTGTCCCGAAATAGGTCAGTCAACAATCCGTTGGGCTTGCCTGCCAGGTCCGTAATGACTACTTGTTTGCTGGCAAACCCCCGGTGGTTAACGTTCACCATCTTTAATACATCGAATAGATTATCCATGCCGTCTGACCCCTTCTCTAATCAATTTATCATTGCTGTCATTATACACGAAATTCAAGGCTGTCCTCATCGCAATGACCAGTTTCTATTAAAACTTCGAAAATAACTGGTAAAACCGTGTAAAATGATAACGTAGCTTATTTTAATCAACTATCGTTTTTGAGGAGAAATTGACATGCATTCAACGCATCACACGCCACACCGGATTCCGACTTGGCTACTACTATTGCTGGCCTTCGGACTACCGTTATTGATTACAGGCATCGTATTTGCCATTAACCACATTGCCCCGTTTGGCAATAACGTCTTGATGTTCAGTGACGGTGGTGCCCAGTATGTGCCATTTTTCAGTCGCTTTCGGGCTGACTTATTGGCGGGCCATTTACCCACTTATTCCTTCGCCCTATCACTTGGGGATAATACCATCCCGCTCTTAGCTTACTACTTGATGAGTCCGTTCAACTTGTTACTCCTAGCTTTCCCGGCCAATCAAGTCCCACTGGCGCTAAGCGTGATACTGATGCTCAAGATTGCAACAATTGGCTTAACTGCCTCCATTTATTTCAAATTCACTTACCGAGAAAACCGCCTGGCGAGCGTCTTGTTTTCGACCGCCTTTGCGCTTTGCGGCTTCGTCGCCGGTTATTATTACACCATCATGTGGCTGGATGCCTTGATACTGCTGCCTTTAGTAATGCTTGGGGTCCAACGGTTCGTCACCTATAAGCGGGCCGACCTGTATGTGATCACCCTGTGGTTGACCTTGGTGACCAACTACTATCTGGGCTACATGACCTGTCTTTTTGTTGTTTTATACTTTGGCTACTTATTGGTTGCCGACCGTCAACCGCAAGAAGGCTGGCGCCGGTTTATCAGTCGCCACTTACGACAAATTGGCCACTTCTTATTAGTTTCTATCTTTAGCGGCCTGATGAGCTTTTGGTTATTGTTGCCCACTCTTTTGGGAATGATGAAAACGGGCAAGGCTTCCCTCAATTGGGTAAGCTGGTTGCCGTTTCCATCCTTTGGGCCAGAGGTCCTCGCCCAACTCGGAATGGGCGCCAATACTTTCTTAGACCGGAAGTTCCACGCGCCCTCCGTCTTCGTGGGAAGCTTTGTCTTAATCCTTTTAGTGGGTTACTTCCTTTCCCAGCAAATTCAGCATCAAGCTAAACGACGCAGTGCTTGGTTCTTAACACTTCTTGGACTGGGAATGCTACTCACAACTCTTAATACCGTTTGGCACGCCTTTCAACAACCTCAGGGGTTCCCGTTCCGGCAAGTCTACTTTTTCTCGTTTATGTGTATCGTATTAGGCTACGAAACGTGGCGAACACGACCAGCTCAATCGTTTACCCGCCGGCAACGACAACTGGCCCTTTGGATTCCAACTGGTCTTATTGGCGTGGGGTACCTAGCTGATTGGACCATTCCAAACCTCATTTTCGGGATTTTTCACGATCCAGGTTTGCCTTACTACTATCTGAGCAACCAGCAACCCTACACCTCATTACTCATGAGCGTTGTGGCAATTGGCCTCACTTGGTTAGCCATCTTTCACCTCAGGAATCGGCGGGTTCAAGCAGCGGCTTTGACCTTGGTAGTCGGCGTTGAACTGGGGGGCAACTATCTGGTTAATATGACCAATGCCGGATACGGCTCTGCCAGCCTCTACGCCACTCGGTACCAGACCGAAAAAGCGATGCTTGCCCCGTATCAAAATAGTGCGGATTTTTCACGAATTGACACCACTGCTTCACTACTTAACGGGGTGCGAATCGACAAATTGAACAGTTATAACGACCCCGTTTTATTTGGCTATAACGGATTGACCTCCTACAGTTCAACGTTAAATGATCAGACCCGGCAAATGCTTAGGGACCTCGGCTTATTTAGTCGAAATGCTCGGCGAATCGGTTCTCCGGGAACCACACCAGTCACTGACCTGCTATTTGGGGTGGCCCATCGACTGGACTTCTTAACGGACAACACCGTCGCAGTCACCCAACCGACATCCTTTGCTGGAACAGCGTACTTTGTGCCTAAGGCTGTCAATCGGGTTCAACTCCAACCCAAGCAAGCCTTCACCAACCTTGAGACAATTATGCAGGCGCTTTCGCCTCGGGGCAGTACCTATCTGACTGACGTTTCCCACCTAGTTTCAACCAAGAAAGACCGGCATGACGGCCTAAGTGACTATCGATTCACCTTTACCGTTCGCCATTCTGGCCCACTGTTTTTCTATCCAGCCAACGGGACTCAGGTTCAATACACCAATCTGACCGTGAATGGCCACGTCAAGAACCGAAACGTCGCCGATGATTTTAGTCCGGCCGTTAATCCACTTGGCACGTTCAAGGCTGGGGATAAAGTCACCGTCGCCATCACCGGCCACCCGCAGGATCAACGCCGCAACTACCAATTCGCAACACTTGATATCGCGGCGGTCAACCGGGTTGCTGACCGTCTGGCTGCCCAACCGGTAACGGTCAAACAGACCCGGTATAACGCCCTCACGATTTCAGCTCAAACATCATCCGCTCGCTTGTTATACATGAGCATTCCGGCTGACGAAGGCTGGCAGCTCACCGTTAACCATCGGCCAGTCCAGCCCACCAAGCTCATAAACGGCATGATGGGCGTTCAATTGCCAAAAGGCCATGCCACCGTTAAACTGGCCTATAAAGTGCCTGGTTTAACCGCTGGTATCCTAGCGAGTCTCATTGGACTCATTGGTTTTGCCTGGACCCAGTGGCGCACTCGTAGACGACTGCACAACCAACAATCAGTCGATTAAACCGGTATATCATTCATCGAAAAAAGACGGGGCAGCCCGTCTTTTTTAATCCTATTCCATGAGTTTTAAGGCTCGCGCTTGGTCAAAAAGTTTTGTTTGAACCTTCGGAAAAGCCGTTTTTGCCACTGCCTTTGGCGTTAGCCATTGCCCGGGAAAGTAACTTAAATCGGCATCGACTGCTAGGTCTGCCACAACCAGTGAAATGCGCCACTTTCGGTGGGTAAAAGTATGAGTGACCTGCTGCCCACCCGTAAATCCGATCGCCGTCAATGCTAATTTGAACTCGTCCATCGCCCACTTTTGAAGGGCCCGACTGAGGTCCGATTCCAGCACTAGGTCCCGTTCGGAAGCGGCCTGTAATTCAGCGACATCCACCATGGGGAAGGTCCAAAACCCCGCGAGTAGCCCCGAATTTGGGCGCTTAAGCAGCAAGAGTTGGTCCCCCCGACGAATCACTAACGCTAACAAGTCTACCGGAACTGGGCGAGGCTTTTTGGTCTTAACGGGAAACTGGTCTTCAATGCCATCCAAATAAGCTTGGTTAAACGCCTTGACCGGGGAGTGGGCTGAATCCGGGTTCTTAGCCGTCATATAGCTTGAGCCAAGATCCATAATCGCTTGATTAAAGTCACCCGGTCGGTCCGCTGGCATCATGCGCTGAATGGCGGCTTCAAATACGGACCGCGTTTTGGGCTTCGCAATATCATCGTCGATTTCTAATAAGCGCGAAAATACCCGAAAGGCGTTCCCATCAACTGCAGGAACGGGCTGACCAAAAGCAATCGAGGCAATCGCCCCCGCCGTATAGGGACCGATGCCTGCCAGTTCTCGAAGACCTTCAGCAGTCGTCGGCCAAACACCGTGGTGATCAGTAACCAACTGTTGGGCCGCCCGCTGTAAGTTCCGGGCTCGTGAATAATAGCCGAGCCCCTCCCAAGCTTTCATTAGGTCGCTTTCCTTAGCGTTAGCCAGGGCTTCAACCGTTGGAAACTGCGCCATAAACCGTTCGTAGTACGGAATGACCGTTTGAACCTGTGTTTGCTGTAGCATAATTTCTGAAATCCACACATGGTATGGCGCGTGATCACGACGCCAAGGTAAGTCCCGCTTTTCCTTGTCGTACCAAGCTAATAGGGTTTCTTGAAACGCCTTAATTTTTGATGGCGACCATTCAATCATCTCGTCAACTCCGAACTTTGATTAATATTTTAACGATCTTGGGGGCTAACGGCGACTCACCCACCGTCGTTTGGACCGGGGTCTGGTAGAAGCTGTCGCCCAGAATTAGTCGGTGGTCGTGAGCATAGTCATGCATGCTTTGAAATGCGGTCTCAGCCGGCTGATCGCCAGCTCGATAACTCAACAGGTAACGGCCAGCCGGTAACGTCACATCCGCCTCGTGGCTAGTTCCCTCAGTCAACGGGGTATACACCGCATTGACCGTCGCCTCCCCACGCCGGACGCGCTGCCCAACCACGATTGGCGATGGCATGGTCCCAGCCAAAACGTACCGGTTAACATGCTTCACCACTAACGCGGCCAGGTCATCACTG
Organism: Secundilactobacillus kimchicus JCM 15530; assembly: GCF_001433995.1. Classification (GTDB taxonomy): domain Bacteria; phylum Bacillota; class Bacilli; order Lactobacillales; family Lactobacillaceae; genus Secundilactobacillus; species Secundilactobacillus kimchicus. The sequence continues at coordinate 34,819 of NZ_AZCX01000002.1, read as the reverse complement.
GTTTTGGGGCGTGGTGTGACGAGTAAGGGGGCGATTGTGCGGTCAACTTCTGTGATTCGGCCGAGAACCACCTGAGCGGCTGTTTCAAGCCGCGTCAGGCTCTCTGAGACCCGCTCTTGAGCCAGAACCAACTGATTAATTTGGGCCTCTAACAACCGTTGTTGTTGCCGCAGAGCACTTTGGTAGTCAGTCGGCCGGGATGCCGGCGACGCTTTGCTCAGTTGATTTAAGCTAAAACACAGTTGCCAGTCATTAATTTGACCAAGTGAGTACCACTTATGGCCGTTATTTTCCCGGTACTCAGGTTGAAATAATCCGCGTTTATCGTAGGTGTCCAGTAGGTGCCGGTCAATGTGAAGCATCTCGGCAAACTGGCCAGCTGTTAAGTATTTTTCATCGTTCATTTGGACTCCTCGTTTCCCAATCAGCTCGTCGCTCGACTTGACAAGCTGTTACTTGTTTCTTATCATCAATTAAAATTAACGTTTTCATGAAAGGTTGTCGCTCATGAAATTAACTCGGTTAAAAATCGGCGCCCTTGGGCTAATGACCCTTGCCCTGACCGGTTGCCAAGCCCCTAAAACATCGCAGTCAAACACCGATAATAAGGGGCTGATGGTTCACAACCAAAATGTGCATATTATTGAAAATACCCGCTTGAGCACTGTCGATATTTCAAAAGTGGCTAGCTTTAGAATGCTGACCAGTTCGACTGAGGGACTCTTCCGATTGGGTAAAAACGGCCATGTGGCACTTGGCCTTGCCGAATCATATAAGGTCTCTCACGCGGGCACACAATACGTCTTTAAACTCCGACCTAATGCGCGATGGAGCAATGGTGAGCCGATTAACGCTCAGGATTTCGTCTATTCATGGCGACGAACCGTCACCCCAAGCACCCACTCCGTCAACGCAAACATGTTTGACGGCATTAAAAATGCGGCCGCCATTCGGGAGAAACGATTACCAGCCAATCAGTTAGGGGTCAAAGCAACGGCTAAAAAGACGCTAAAAATCACCTTGGACCACCCGATTTACTACTTTACGCGACTCTTGGCCTACCCCCTATTTGCGCCTCAGCATCAAGGAATGGTCGCCACGTATGGCAAGCAATACGGACAAAGTGCTGCTCATCAACTGTACAGCGGGCCGTTTAAGCTCGTCAAGTGGCACCATAATGCGAACAGTCGGACCCTAGAACCGAACCCTTATTACTGGGATCGTCGGCACGTCTATCTACACTCGCTGACGTTTACTTGTTCAAAATCGCCTCAGCAGAATTTAGCGCAGTTTCGGGCTGGAAAAGTCGCCGAGATTCAGCTCATCGGTGATCAAATTCCTAAGAACGAAGGCGACACTGATTACGTGGTTCGGCCATTCGCACTCATGCGATTTATCTCGTACAATTTTAACACAGCTGACAAAACGATCAGAAAACTGATTCACATTCGGGCTGCTCGGCTCGCAATTACCCATGCCATCAACCGTAACGACTTAATTGATCACGGCATTAAGACCGCTTCACTCGCGCCCCGCGGCTTCGTGCCAGCAGGACTGACCAACAATAACCGGACAAACGCTGACTTTGCGGATCAAAATAAATACCCGGGGTTCGTCCGAGACAATCGTCCGAAAGCCCGACAAGAATGGCTTCAAGCCAAAAAAATATTGGGGAAAAAAGACGTGACGATCAATCTGACTACCCCCAACGATCCCACTAGTTTAGCCGCTGCCCAAAATCTTCAAAAGCAGTTGCAGGACACACTGCCGGGTCTGACGGTCAAGGTGGTCTCGTACCAGTCAGACAATACCGCCAACGTAGGTCTAAGTGGCCATTATCAATTACTGCTAACTGGTTGGGGGGGCCGACTATCCTGACCCGTTAGCCTTCTTCCAAATTATGACAACCAATAGCCAGTACAATTTTGGGCACTGGCACAACGAATACTACGACAAGCTGGTTTCTGAAGTTACCGAATACCGAACAGATAATCCAGAGACCCGCTGGCAACAAATGGTTCGCGCTGAAAACTTGTTAATGAAGGATCAACCGGTTGTCCCTTTGTACCAGCAAGCAAATTCATACTTAACGAACCCCCGTCTCAACGGGGTCGTTTATAACGTGAGTGGCGTACCCACCGATTATAAGAGTGCCTACTTGGTCAAATAGCCTCATTTTTAAGCTCACAAAAAGCGTTCCGACTGAACATAAGTCAATCGGAACGCTTTTTTGCTATTGCTAATGGTGGTTAGCTAGCGTCAATTTTTTAATTTTGATTTGAGAAATCGATTGTCACTCATTACCGCAGTTTCTTATGGCACCCGAACTAAATCATCCGCAACTAAGCGTTCAGCGATCTGGACCGTGTTCCACGCAGCGCCCTTTAACAGGTTGTCAGAAACGACCCACATGTTAAAAGCCCCTTTATTTTCTTGATCTGGACGAACCCGACCCACAAAGGTTTCCCGACTCCCCTCAGCCAAAATCGGTTGCGGATAAATCTGGTGATCGGGATCGTCTTGCAGCGTCACGCCTGGCGCATCTGCTAGTTTCTGTTGTAGCTCAGGAGTCGTGGCGCTATCATCAGCAACTTCAAAGTAAACTGATTCACCATGACCCACAGCAACGGGAACCCGAACGCAGGTAGCCGTCACCTTGATGTCGGGCGCATCCATGTCACCGAGCATAATCTTCTTAGTTTCGTGAATCATCTTCCACTCTTCGTGGGTGTAACCATCATCTTCAAAAACATCAATTTGTGGCAGTAAGTTAAATGCTAGTGGGTAGTGCTTCTTATCGCCCTTCGTTGGCAGGATCTCGGCGTGCATTTCCTGACCATCCAAGTGTTCTTGTGCTTCTCGGTCTAGTTCATTCCAGGCCGACTGGCCAGCCCCCGAAGCGGCTTGGTAGGTGGACACAATCACGCGGTTCAACCCGTATGCGGCTCGAATCGGTTCCAACGCCACAACCATCTGAATCGTTGAGCAGTTGGGATTTGCAATAATGCCCTTGTGTTGATACAGCGCTTGCTCGTTAACTTCCGGCACCACAAGTGGGACTTCCGGATCCATCCGAAAGGCACTAGTGTTGTCCACACAAACGGCCCCACGCTTAACAGCCTCTGGCAGGAACTTCTTTGAAACTCCACCACCAGCCGACGCCAAAACTAAATCAACGCCGTCGAAAGAATCATTGGTCGCTTCTTCAACAACCACGTCCTGGCCTCGAAATTGACGGGTTTCCCCCGCTGAGCGGCTTGAAGCCAGTAACTTAATCTGACCGACCGGAATTGTGGAATCGGCCAACTGTTGAATTAGCCGTGTCCCGACGGCTCCCGTAGCCCCTAAAATTGCAACCGTTAAATCCTTACTCATTTTATAACGCTCCCATCAAATTTACTGAACTTCTGCCGTCGCCGTCAAAAAATCTTTCATTCGGGTCATGGCTACTGCTAGTGCTGCGTCGGATGCCGCATACGAGAACCGAATATAGCCCTCTCCGCCAGCACCAAAAGCACTACCAGGTGTCCCGCCAACCTTTGCTTCATTAGCTAGTCTCTCAGCAAAAGCCACATCATCCGTCCCGAACTGGTCAGGGATCTTGGCGAAGATGTAAAACGCGCCCTCCGGCGAAACGGTCGAGACCCCCATATCAGCTAACGCCGTCGTGATAAAGTCGCGCCGACGTTGGTAAATGGCCTTCGCCTCAATCGGGTCCTGATCACCATTGTTCAACGCTTCCGCTGCAGCTGCTTGTGCCGGGTTAGACGGTGACGTGACCATAAACGCATGCATTTTCGTCACGTTTGCGATGAAGGCTTTAGGGCCAACAACGTATCCCATCCGGTACCCGGTCATGGCGTGGGACTTGGACAACCCGTTAATCAAAACGGTCCGTTCTGGAATTAATTTGGCAATCGAAAAATGGTCAACACCATAGGTTAATTCACTATAAATCTCGTCTGAAATGACAAACAGCCCGTGGTTGGCAATCACTGTTGCTAACCCTGTGATAACATCCTGCGGGTATTCTTTCCCGGTCGGATTACTTGGATAGTTCAACAAAACGGCCTTAACAGCGTCGCCTTCTGCTTGCAACGTCTGTTCCAATTTTTCTGGCGTCAAGACAAAGTCGTCCTGTGACGTATCGACCATGACAGGGGTTGCCCCGGTAATGGTAATAATTGGAAAATACAACGCAAAGGTTGGGGTTGGTACAATGACCTTATCCCCAGGGTTTAACATGGTCAACGTGGTCGCGGTCAATGCCTCAGTTGCGCCCACCGTCGCAATAATTTCCGTATCAGGATCGTAGGTTAACCCCTGGCTCCGTTTAAGAAACCCACTGATTGCTTGACGCAACGCGAGGGTGCCTTTTTGGGCCGAGTAGTGCGAATCATTTTCGGCAATACTTGCGATTGCAGCCTGTTTAACGTGCTCCGGGGTATTGAGATCCGGCTCACCAATCGTTAATTTGACGATCCCAGGAATTGCCGATATCCGTTGGTCAAACTCCCGAATACCGGAGGGTCCAACTTGGTTTAACCGCGAGTTGACGCGGTTGGTTAGTTCATTTGCCAGTTCTGGCATGGCCTTCACTCCTTTTGATTCTAACATTATAAAACAATTAGAGCACTTTTTCGAGCCCCACAACTAATTCGTTGAGGTGGCGAACTTTCTGCAAGGCCACTTTGACGCCTTTCATGAAGGAGCTCCGGTCAAATGAATCTTGACGAATTGTGAGGGCCTCACCAGCCCCGCCGAACAAAACTTGTTCATGCGCGACATATCCCGGTAGCCGAACCGCGTGAATTTTGATGCCATGGTAGTCACCACCGCGAACATGTGCTAAGGTTTCGTGCTCGTCTGGATTTCCTTGTTGATGTGCTGGACGAACCGCATCAATTAACTTGGCCGTATTTAGCGCAGTCCCGGATGGCGCGTCTTTTTTATTGTCATGGTGCATTTCAATGATTTCAACGTCTGGAAAATAGGCCGCTGCTTCTTGGGCAAACTTCATCAAGAGAACGGCAGACAACCCAAAGTTTGGCGCAATTAACCCACCGAGGTGCTGGCTAGCTGCCCGTTGCTGAAGGTCAGCAACCTGCTCATCAGTGAGGCCGGTTGTCCCGATAACGGGCGAGATACCATGGTCAATCGCAAATCGCGTGTTGGGATAAACCGCCTCCGGTAAGGTAAAATCAACCCAGATCTCAGCATCCGTCGTAATGCTCGATAACTGGTCAAAAACGGTGACAGTGGCGGGTAATCCGTATGCTGACGGATCAGTTGACGTCACGCCTGGTGCGAAAACGGCGGTTAGTTCGAAGCCGTCGGTCTGATTGACCAGAGCAACTGCTTGTTGACCCATGGCCCCGGTAAATCCAGCTACTAATACTTTTGTCATGATTAAACTCCTAACTCTACGGCAACTTGGTGAATCAAGGCATCGCTTGCCAGCCCCAACCGGTCGGCTAATTGCTGCTTTTCAGCGTCGTTTAACGCCAGGATGGGTAACCGACAATCGCCGGTCTGATAGCCCTGAGCGTTTAAGACCGCCTTAACTGGCGACGGCGATGGAAACATGAAGAGCGCTTGCATCTTAGGCGTTAGCCGTCGTTGCAGTTGGCCCGCCGTTGCAAAATCGCCCGCGTATAAGGCATCATACATGGCCCGAATTTGAGCGCCATAAACGTGAGCTGCCACGGAGATTACACCCGCGCCACCGACTGTCCGGGCTGCAAGAGCCTGAGCATCTTCGCCGCTATACACCATGAAGTCATTAGGTGTGTGTTCGACCAAGTATTCGATATCTTCAATTGAAGTACACTGCTTAACCCCAGCAATCATTGGGTTCTGAGCAAGTTCGACGATGGTATCATTTGCCATCGTCACCCCGGTTCGACCCGGAATATTATACATGATAATTGGCATTTCAGATTGTTCGGCCACGGCGGTAAAGTGGGCGACTAATCCTCGTTGATTGGGCTTATTATAGTATGGCACAACGACCAGTCCCATATCGATACCATCAATGTGACTCACTTTGGCATTAAATTCAGCCGTCTCGCGGGTATTGTTGCTCCCTGTACCAGCGACCACGGGGACCCGGCCGGCAACGATGGCGGCAAACCGGGTGTAGAGCTCGATCTTTTCGTCGTGGGTAAGAGTAGGCGTCTCCCCAGTTGTCCCGCCGATAATGAACCCCCGAGAACCCGTCTCAATCAGGTGGTCCGTCAATTGAGCTAAACTTTCATAATTAATGTGATCCTGAGCATCAAATGGGGTCACGATTGCCGTCATTAAATCTGCATTTTCAAAACTTGTCATAAGTCTCAACCTCTTTCTTAGTTCTGAGTCATTCTGTCAGTTAAAAAACCAGTAATCGCGTTGACGCCACTTTGGATTGCCCGTTCATCAGGGTTCAAGGTCGCCGAGTGAAGTTGCGACTTATCTTCAACCCCTAGCCAAAACATCGTCCCAGGAATTTTTGATAGGAGGTAACCAAAGTCTTCCCCCGTCATAGCCGGTTTGGTTTCAATGTACGTCACGTCTGGCGCGCCCTTCATGTACCGAATCAGGTTCTTGGTCAGCGCGGGATTATTTTCAACCGGGAGATAGCCACCTTGATTCAGAGTCACTGTAACCTCTGCGTTATACGACCGGGCGATTCCTTCTCCGACGTCTTTTAGCCGCCCATCAATGCGTTCAATCATTGCCTGGGTCAGGCCGCGAATAGTCCCTTCAATATGCGCTGAACCGGCAATAACGTTTCGAATTGTGCCGGCTTCCAACTTGCCTAGGGTGATAACGCCCCCTTCAATCGGATCAATACTGCGAGACACGATGGTCTGAACTTGACCTATCAATTGCGCAGCGGCCACCACCATATCATTGGCATCTTGGGGGTAAGCCGCATGACCACCCTTTCCAACCAAATCAATGTTGACTTCAGTTGTCCCCGCAAATAAGGTCCCCATCCGAACGCCAATCGCACCAGCTGGTAAGTCCGGATTGTCGTGGAGACCATAAAATTCATCCGGTCGCCATTTGCCTTGAAACACGCCCAACTCATAGGCTAACTTACCGCCGTTGCGGCTCTCTTCAGCCGGTTGAAAAAAGAAAACTAGGTTATCTTCAGGCTGATGCTCACTGAAATAACTGAGGATTCCTAATGCCACCGTCATGTGAATATCATGCCCACAAGCGTGCATGACTCCCGGATTTTTTGAGGCAAACGGCAATCCAGTCTGTTCACTCACTGGTAGCGCATCAATATCCGTTCGATACCCAATCGTGCGTTTTGGTTGCCGTCCAGCCACGCGGACCAACAGAGCCGTCGGTAATTCGGGGATCGTTTTAACGGTGATAAACCGCTGGTCTAAGCCGTCAATAATCCGTTTTAAGTACGCATGCGTGCGTTTTTCCGCTAGCGCCAACTCTGGAATTGCATGCAGGTCGCGCCGAATTTGAATTAACCGATCCTCTGTTAGTACAGCCATTTTCATCACAACTTTCTTAAATCGTCTTCTAGTCCCGTCTTTGATTCTGTCTTGCCATCCACATCTTTTATGTAGCGTGCCGGTACCCCAGCAACCACCGTATGAGGGGCTACGTCTTGGGTAACAACCGCCCCAGCGGCCACCACTGCATCGTCACCAATCTGGACGCCTTCAAGAACAACAGCATTAGCGCCAATCATCACGTTGTCACCAACGCGAACCGGTTGGGCTGACGCAGGTTCCACGACCCCGGCTAACACGGTCCCGGCACCGATGTGACTGTGTTTTCCAACGATGGCTCGGCCGCCAAGAACGGCCCCCATGTCAATCATGGAGCCCTCGCCAATTTCAGCACCGATGTTAATCAGCGCCCCCATCATAATGACAGCATTATCGCCAATCAAAACTTGATCACGAATAATGGCGCCAGGTTCAATACGGGCATTGATCGGCTTAAGATCCAGTAACGGCACCGCCGAATTACGGGTCACATTTTCGACCTCGTAATCAGTAATCACCACATCATTTGCTGCTAAAAATGGTTCAACATCGGCCCAGTCACCAAACACCACGCCCGTTGTTGTTTCAATAAACGCCTTCACCGTTGCTGGGACCTTTAGCTCTCCAAGTTGGCCCTTGAGGTAGACCTTCACGGGGGTTTTCTTAGGGGCGTTACCAATAAAATCAATAATCTCTTGCGCGTTTAACTGTGCCATTGAGTGAAATCTCCTTTTCATATAATAGGAAGTTTTAGTCTGTTGAAGGACGATACGGCTGATCTAACCGCGTCAAATCAGCGAGTGTTTCACGTTTGATGACCAACTGGGCCTGCCCTTTTTCGACAAACACAACGGCCGGCCGTGGATTCCGATTATAATTTGATGCCATCGAGTAGCCGTAAGCGCCAGTGTCCAGCATCACTAAGACGTCGCCAGGCTGACTTTCAGGAAGTGGTTGTTGGTCAATCAAGATATCACCTGATTCACAATACTTACCGGCGACATGAACCGTTTCAACTGGTTCCCCCATCGGGTTGTCAGCCAAAACTGCTTCATATCCCGCTTGATACAGTGCTGGGCGAATGTTGTCACCCATTCCACCATCGACCGTTAAGTATGAGGTTAACCCTGGTACATCTTTTCGGGAGCCAATTGTGTAGAGGTTGTACCCGGCAGGGCCAACAATTGAACGGCCTGGTTCAATCCAAATTGCCGGTAGGTCAAGCCCATGATCGCTAGCGCTCTGTTTAATCGTTTTGATAATGGCATCCACAAACGCTTCTGGTGCAATGGGATCATCAGCTTGAGTATAGCGGATTCCAAAGCCACCACCAACGTTGATAACGCTTGGCTGATAACCATACTGGTCACGCCAATCACTGGCAACTTGGACCAGTTTTTCAGCCGCCATTTGAAAGCCGTTCAGTTCAAAAATCTGAGACCCAATGTGCGCGTGAATCCCAATCATGTTCATCCGTGGGTTCTTCAGCACGGTTTGGAGGGCGCGGGCCGCCTGACCGGAATTGAGGTCAAACCCAAACTTGCTGTCCTCCTGACCGGTCTGGTCATACTCGTGAGTGTGGGCCGAAATCCCCGGGGTAATGCGAAGCATCACCCGAACTGCTGTGTTCGCCTCAGCTAACACAGCATCTAACAACTCAATTTCGTGGAAGTTATCTAATACGATGACACCAACGTGTTGGGCCACTGCTAATTCCAGTTCTTCTCGGGATTTGTTGTTTCCATGAAAGCTAACGTTTGCCATTGGAAAGCCCGCTTGCATGGCGGTGTATAGTTCACCTGCCGAAACGACATCAATGTGGCCACCCTCTTGGTCAACTACCTGGTACATCGCAATTGCTGCGAATGCCTTGCTGGCATAACTGACCGCGTATGACACGCCGTTATCTTCAAAAACTGATTTAAATCGTCTGATTTGATCCCGAATCTTAGTCACATCGTACGCCACGAGCGGGGTCTGAAATTCCTCAGCTAACTGACTTGCAGCGACTCCGCCGATCGTTAACTGACCGGCTGCGTTTTGTTGGTTGATTGATAATTGTTCACTCATAAGTGACCTCCAGAGATTTCAAGTTTTTCGAAGGGATAAAAAAATGGGACCCTTTGTTTGCGCACAAACAAAAGGATCCCAAAGATAAATGTTCATCTTCATAATTCGGTCTCAATTTTGTCGATAGCGCCCCGCGAAGGTAGCCTTCGCGACAGTCCGCGGTCTCTTAAACCACGTCCCAGCGAACTGACGACCATCCTCGCCAGCGCTTCGGCAACCGCCCCTTTTGGTTAACTTCCTCGTTCGCAATGGGAACTCAGCTAACTGACTCATGTTGGTTGCAACCTCTTCGATTTACAAACAGCTTATTATTAATCCGTGAGAGTGTCAAGGGCTTTTTAATAATTAACTCATCAAAATTTCTTTATTACTATAAAGGGGCTCAGAATTAGGCTGATTTTAAGCTATTTAACGGTTGCACTCAAAAATTAAAATGTTAGAATGCAATTTAATTATTAGTGACCAATCTCATAATTGGCCACTCAAAGGAGTGTCAAATCGTGAAAGTCGTTAAGTTTGGCGGTAGTTCCCTAGCGGACGGGCCGCAATTTCAAAAAGTCATTGATATCATCAAGAGTGATGCCGACCGGCAAGTCGTCGTCACCTCAGCACCCGGTAAACGCGATAAAACCGACACCAAAGTCACCGACCTTTTGATTAAATATGCAAAATTAACGATGAACCACGGTGACTCAACCGCCATTGTGCGTCAATTGATTGGTCGATACCAAGCCATTGCCGATTATTTTAAGCTTGAAGCCCCAGCCATGGCTCCCATCGAAACGGCCATTCAACAACTGCCGACACAATCGTATCCGAATAACGACTATCTCATGGCCGCTTTTAAAGCTCATGGGGAACGGTTAAACGCACGGCTAATGGCTGCCGTCTTGAACCACTTGAATATCCCCGCCACCTTTGTTGACCCCAAGGATGCTGGATTACTAGTCAGCGCAGATCCAAACAACGCAACGGTCCTACCAGCAACCTACCAGCATTTAGCAACGATGACGGTGGGAACCAAGCGACTCATCTTTCCCGGGTTTTTCGGTTTTACGGAAGCCGGCGACATCGCCACATTTTCCCGTGGCGGTTCTGATATTACAGGGGCCATTTTGGCCCGCGGCTTAAGCGCTGACATGTACGAGAACTTTACGGACGTTAACGCCATCTACGCAGTTAACCCCAACATTGTCGCACACCCCTTGGCTATCAATAAAATGACCTACCGTGAGATGCGAGAATTATCGTACGCCGGGTTTTCCGTTTTCCATGATGAAGCCATTATTCCGGCCATTGAAGGACAGGTACCAATTAACGTAAAAAATACAAACCGGCCTGACCTACCAGGCACGTTCATCGTGCCGGAGAAAGATTTCTCCCCTGCTCATACGATTACTGGGGTGGCAAGTTCTAACCGATTTGAAGCCCTTTATCTGCACCGCTACTTGCTCAACAAAGAAGTCGGCTTTACCTTGAAACTATTACAAATTTTATATAAATACAACGTTTCATATGAACACATGCCATCCGGAATTGATGACCTCACCATTATCTTTGATAAACAACAATTAGACGCGGCCACCATTCAGGCAATGTGCCATGATATTCAAGAGACCCTCCATCCTGACACCCTCGAATGGATTGATGACTATGCAATTTTGATGGTTGTCGGTGAAGGGATGCGCAACCAGGTCGGCGTGATTGAAAACATCATTGCCCCACTGGCCGATAACCACATTGGCGTTCACATGATCAATCAAGGAGCCTCGCGAATTTCCATTATGCTAGGCACAAAACGAGCCGACGCCGACGCCGCGGTTAAGGATATTTACAGCCGTTTTTTCACAGACCAGGCAGTCACAGCTGCCCATTAACTGAGGAGGATTCATTCATGGTCGTATTACACAAAGTTCACGGTTCCCAAAACCGGTTTTTCTTACTGGATCAAACCACCCTTGAACAGCCACTTACTGACCCAGAGCTAGTGGCTTTAGCACAACAAATGACTCACCCTAAAACGGGGCTTTTGAACGGTGCTGACGGGATTCTTGTCGTTAACGCATCCAACCACGACAACGTTTTAGGTCAGATGCGGGTGATCAACGCCGACGGTTCCGAAGCCTCCATGTGTGGTAATGGGTTACGAACGGTATCTCGCTACTTAGCCGAAAAGTACCACAGTAACCAGTTTAAGGTTGAGACGCTTACGGCTGACCTGCAAGTCAGTCGGCAAAGTGACCTGGCCACAGACGTCCCCGCCTTCAGCGTTGAGATTTCACCTGTCCGATTTAATCAAACCGCCTTTCCGTTTGATCATCTCGGCGGCGAGACCCTCATTGATGCGCCAGTCCGGGCCTTTGCTGACGGACTAACCTTCACAGCTATTGCCGTTCCAAACCCCCACCTCATTAGTTTTGTGGACACTACCACCATGAACGGACCGTTACTGGGCGACCTTGGCGCCCGGTTAAACCGGCCGAACCGGTATTTCCCGGACGGGGTCAATGTTAGTTTTGCTCAGATTCTTGGTCCCGACCAACTCTTTGTTCGCACGTTTGAACGTGGCGTTGGCTTCACGAATGCGTGTGGGACTGGAATGTCTGCGACAAGTCTTGCCTTTGCGATGACCCACCCACAACTCGGCCATTTTGGTCGTCAAATGACGATCTACAATCCCGGCGGTATGGTTAAAACAGTGGTTCATCATTCAAAAGCTCGCGATACAATCGAGCTGATTGGCAATGCGACCGAAACCCATTTAATTACGGTTGATGACGCCCAATTGCACCAGGCCAACGTCACTGAGGCAACGGCTACGGTAGCAACAACTCATGAAGAGGCCGCTTACGAAGCCTTCGTAGCGGGCCTGCCCAGTGTATCAGCAATTGCCGTTAAAGAATAAAGACCCATTTAACTTAAGTTTATGCATAAATCAGGCCCCATTCCTTGGTGATTCGTTCAAGGAATGGGGCCTGATTTATGAGTGGCCTAACTGTTGTTGAGCCACTGCTAGCACGTTTTCTTCGATAAATTCGCTGGTAAATCGTTGTAACGGTGTAAAGTCATGACGATCTTTAAACGCCACAGGGGCCGTTGCAACCACTGCCACTGTGAGGTTGTTTTCCGTTAAAAAGACCTGTCCTAGCTTCGTATACCGGCCCTTGGTGTGTTTACCTGTTCGCCAAGAATGAAGCTGAATTTCCTCAGCATTTTTAATCACGTATCGACCGGTTGCATCCTGTTCGACGGGAACGCCAATGTATTGGGTGACGTCATACTTTGTTTTAGTTTTTGCGATAATTCTTCACCTACTGTTTTGGAATTAGAAGGGCTGTCATAAACGCTGATCGGTCAGAATCATCTAAGACCTTTTTGAGCCACCGCTTACCCAGAGCTTCCCGTAAATCATCAGCTGTCAATCTGGTGCCAGTCAGTGCTTTCTCGAGTTTTGCGGCAATCTTTTCAGACCCAAAATCCGAGTACACGACCGCCCGAGTAATGACGTCGTCGCTGACCATGAGGTTAACCCCAAGCCGGCCCGCGGCGACATCAATTTCCCGGTAGCGGTTAAACCCAGGATTTTGCCCATAATTCCAGTCAACTGTTTGATATTTATCGGCCAATCGTTGGTCAATAATTGCCCAGTCCTCATCCGTTAGCCGAACCGTTTCAATATCAGCTAGCCGGTCGACATGAAAAAGGTGCTTCAAAAAGGCTTCACGAAACCCGTCGCTGTCTAATTGTTGGTATTCGGGCGCTAAATAGCCACGCAAATTTTCAATCTCGCTCCGGTTAGAATCAACCCACTTCCCAACAATTCGCTGTTCACTGGGGTGTAACGCTTGGCTTGCCGCTTCAATATTCATATCGTACATCAGTGTCCCGCCAGCTGCATATGCGTCACCCGATTTGACCATCGTCATCCCCGTAAACTTATGCTGATTAATGACCAGATCACTATGTGGGCGCAACGTGGCTGCTGTGGCCCCCATTTCGTGTAGCGCCGTTAAAACGGGGTTGGCAAACCCCTCATAGTCTGCCCATTGGCTCCGATCTCCTGGATCACCCACCACGATGTTTTCGAAGACTAGATTGCCCATGTCATGGTAGACGGCTCCACCACCGGAGGTCCGCCGCACTAACTCAACGCCATGCTCACGGAGATACGTCATATTGACCTCCGCAAAAGCATTTTGATTAACCCCAATAATCACTGACGGTCGGTTAATATACATCATAAAGCCGTGACCCGAAATTTTCTTGTCGTTAATCAAATAATTATCTAGCGATTGGTTCACGATTGGGTCATAGACCGGCTTGCCATCGCGACTCGTATCAATTAAAAACATGTCACCCTACCTCCGAACCCTTTTAGTCTATTGTAAGCGATTTTGCAACGTTCGGCTACCTACGTTACAATCCTTTTCTTTCGCCAATGTAACCGTTATACTAAGGACAGTGATTAACGATTAAGGAGGCATTGACATGCAGGACACATCCCCCACTTTTTGGCATAGATTTTCACAGTGGTTTACTGGTTTGTTCCATAAGCAGACCGCGTTTGACCCGCAAGAAAAAGATGGTGTCTGGTATCAAGTCATCAAACCCGGTCTCGTCCGCGTTGGGATCAGCGCCATGGCTACCGACGATATTGGGACCATTTCCTTCTTGGATTTTTCAACCGATGAGACGGCAATTACGACAGGCGATGACTTAGTTGAGTTAGAGGGTGAAAAGGCTGTTGAAACCTTAAAATCACCGGTAACCGGTCAAATTATCAACCGGAACTCGACTCTAATTAGCCAGCCGGAACTGGTCAATCAACACCAGCCAAAAGAAAATTGGCTGGTGGAAGTCCAAGTCAGTTAACCGGCCACGAAAAAGGCCCAGACCATGACGCTGAGGTATTCCTCAGCATTGTGTTCTGAGCCTTTTTCAGTGCTTGTTCAATGGTTAGTGTCTGCCCACTGGGTTATTAACGACTAAATGTTTCATAATCTCGGCAATGATGTTGGGAAACAAGAAGAAAACCTGATCATTCATATTAGCAACAACCCTAAGATTATTGGCCAGACTAATCGCATCCATCCCGCCCACTGCGGCAATGACCGTCGCCTTGCTGACACGGTACTGATGCCAAGCCTTAAGGGTATCAGCAGCGGTCGGTGGCTGAGAAAACGATTGAAAAAGCGCTAACTGATGCCCTGAAAACCGTTGAATTAGGGGTTGAAGAACCGTTAAATCAAGCCGGGGTGAAACGATTAAAAATAGCCGATTAGTCGTCGGTAACTGTAAGAGTGATTGAATCTGTGCTTTAACCGAAATTGTCATAACGGCCCGCCTCCGTGGTTAACTCTGAACCGGTTCACTAACGTACGCTTGAATTAAATCGACTAACCGATCGATATCCGTTGGGTAAATTTCGCCAATATTCCCAATTCGAAAACTGTTCATTTTAGATACTTTACCCGGATATATGATGAATCCCCGTTCTTTGAGATACAGATAAAAATCTCTAAAACGAAACGACTCAGAAGGGTACTTAAAGGATGTAATCACCGGCGACTGAACGGTTGGTGTTAAAATCGGCGTAAATCCCGCCGCGACCATCCGCTGACGCAAGCGGGCTTCGTTTTCGCTGTACCGCTGATACCGTTTTGCCACCCCGCCCTCTTGCTTCAACTCCAATAGGGCTTGTTCAAAAGCGTACACAACATGGGTCGGCGACGTGAATCGCCACTTCCCATCATGGTCTTCAAAACACCGCCACTGGTCATATAAATCAAGTGAGAGCGAACGGGCATTCCCAGCGGTTTGCGTTAATTGGTGGACATTTGCAATAACAAACGAAAACCCTGGGACACCCTGGACACACTTATTCGAACTACTGATCAAGTAATCCACATTTAACTGGTTGACGTTAATGGGTATCCCACCAAAGGTCGACATGGCGTCCACAATTGTGACAATGTTGCGATCTACCATTGCTGGGATGAGCGTTTCAATGGGATTCAAAATACCGGTGGTCGTTTCGCCGTGAACGACCGCAAAATGGGTGATCTCAGGATGAACGGTTACAAAATCGGACACTTTATCCAGATCAACGGGTTCTGTTTCGTCAAAGATCAAATCTAAGTGTTTCACCCCTATTCGGTCAGCAATTTCACTCATTCGTTGCCCATAGGCCCCATTAATTGCGATTAATAAAGTGGCGCTAGAATCCTTTGGAATCGTCTCAAGTGTTGCCTCGACCCCGTACGTACCACTCCCTTGCAGCAAAACGGCCGAAAAGTCTGATGCCTCTGCACTTGCGAGTTCGAGCAATTGCCGACGAATATGCTGCGTCATTTTTTTATACTCATCATCCCAAGTTCCGTGATCAACCATCATGACGGCCTTCACACTCTCACTTGTCGTCAATGGTCCGGGAGTTAATAACAACGGGGCATTTGAACGGGCTGCCTGCTGTTCAAGCTGTTCAATCAAGGGAATGACATCGGCAATTGTTGTCACCACGTAATTTGCACCAGAGGCGTAGAACTGCGCCCGCGCAGCAACTTTTAATTGAGTCTGTTCAGATTGTGGTAAAGCGGTGAATTCCGTCTCACTCATCCCAATCAAATTACTGCCTTCAACAACCCCGACTGAAATCGCACCAGCCGCCACGCCCTCTTTAATGTCGTTAATCGTATCACCCACTTTAATGACACCACTTGAATCAGTTAACCCTAACCTTTTTATCGCCAGATCGAGCATGGCCGAATGTGGGCGACCAATACCACCTGTTAGTTCCGACGTAATATTAACGCGGGGATGATAGCCTTGAGAAGCAACGGTTGGCAGTAGCTTTTCAATCATCGCTTGAGTGTATCCCGACGTAGTTGCAACCGCAATATGCTTTTCGGTAAGGTACGCTAGTAAGGTCGAAACACCCGGTTTAAGGATTGCGGTTTCAACCAACGCCTGATTGATAGTTTCTTGAAATTCTTTGTATACAGTATCCGTTACAAATTGTTGTGATGTGCTGGCCAACTGCTGGCTTATCGGTTGCCATATCGCTGCATCCTCTAACATCTTTTGAACGTGTGCTCGCTTATCTAAGCCCAGATCCTGTCGAATAAGTGCCGGGTCCAACGTCACCCCAAATTTAGCGAATGCTTGTTGAAACCCAATAATCGGTGCACGGCTTCCATAATCAATTGTCGTTCCAGCCCAATCACACACTACTGCTTTAATTTTCATACTTATTCCTCCACTGGTTTTAATCCATGAACTTAGCACGAAGCTTAACTGCCACCAACTCTGCAATGATTGCAAAGCCAAGAATCAAATAAATGAGAAGCCCAACCTCATGAAAATCAAAGTAGAAGTTGCTGGCCGTAAACAGCTGATAACCAATGCCGCCGGCGCCCGCTGCAGCCCCGACGACCACTGCATCAGCAAAGTTGATTTCAAAACGAATGAACGTCCAGCTCAATAGCCGGGCTGCTGCTACGGGCAATACCGCCTGACATAAAATTGGGAATAGCCCGGCACCGCTAGCCTTAAGAGCCTCGATACTCGCTGCCGGTATTGCTTCTAAGCTGTTCGCATAGACCTTTCCAAGATAAGCAACACTGTGAAAGCTAATGCCAATCACTGCCGCATTTGGTCCTAATCCCAGTGAAACGCTATAAATCAATACCCACAAAATCGTGGGAACGGCACGAATCCAGGCCAGTATTGCCTTAACAACGCTTGCAACGGCCTTCGGGGCCAGATTATCGGCAGACAGTAACGCCATGACAAAACCGCCACCCGCCCCAATCAGCGTCGTTAAAATGGCTAATCCGACGGTTTCACCCATGGCCGCCATCAATTGTGACCATGTATCATTGCCCAATGAAGGACTAATCATCATGACCCGAACGTTATCGACAAAGCTCGCCACAGCTGCCCCCCATCTAAAGTGGGCGGGCGCAAGCGTCGTCAAAGTGTACCCGGTGAGGATTAAAAGACTCGTTAGAAGCAGGGAAATCGTAATTTTTCGACGATCGTGTATTCCGGTTCGACGGTGCAGACTAGCTGCAACGGTTGGTCGGAGACTCACCGGTTTATTTGACTGTTCGATCATGCGATCACCCTCCCAATTTTACTAGCACTTAACTCGATTCCAATCACTAATATGGCTATGACCAACACCACCAAGCCTGCTGCACCGTACTGCAATCCCTTGTAGTACAGGTCAAACAAAAATCCGATCCCGGTTCCTGTCAGCAACCCCACTAGGGTGGCGTCCCGGATATTATTTTCAATCATGTACAAGAGCCACTCGACGATGGGAACACTGACTTCTGGCAGAACTGCTTGAACAACAATTTGGCCGTAAGTGGCACCAGTTGCCTTCAATGCGAGGACCTTGTCGCCATCAAAATCCTCAATTGTTTCAATAAATGCTCGAATCAAAAAGCCAAGGTTCATGACAAACAGAGCTAAAAATCCGGTTAAATCATTTTGTTTGAAAGAAAATAATAAAATCATAGCCCAAGCGACGATTGGAACGTTCCGCAAAACCGACGCAAAACCACGGATTACAACCCGAACTAATGTAACGCGACACCCAATATTTCGGGCACCCATCAAGGCTAGTAAAAAGGCCACCACACCTGCACACGTTGCCGCGCTGATCCCAATTAAAAACGTTCGCCATAGCTGATATAAGATGGCTGGTAAGAGACTTAACGACGCTTGATTAGGAACGAAATTAGTCGCCATCCAGGCAAAACCACTTCCAATGCCTAACAATGAACGGGTCTGAAAGTTCATCAAGCTGGCCGTCCCCATGTAAAGCATCAGGGCGCTTAATAAAACTAAGAACAATCGCGTGTGCTTTCGACGGAAAAAGGCCCATTGTTTGGTTGTTTGTTGGTCCATAAATGTGTCCTTTCTGGTAAAGTGAACTACCGATAAATCTGGGTGACCGCCCAATCATCAAGCGCGCTAACCGGTGCATCAAAAGCGACGCGTCCCTGATTAATGCCCACGATATGGTCTGCATATGTCCTCGCAACATCCACTTGGTGCAAATTAACAATCACGGTCATTTTCTTAGTGCGCGCCAACCGGCTCAAAATATCCATCACAACCATGGCTGACTTGGGATCTAACGACGCAATAGGTTCGTCACAGAGTAAAACGTCTGGCGCTTGCATTAACGCTCGGGCAATGCCCACCCGTTGCTTTTGACCACCACTTAAATCGTGACAGCGCTGATAACAAAAGTCGCCTAGCCCAACTTCACTCAGCAACCCCAGAGCCTGGTCTTTTTCATCTTGAGAATATAACGATAACATCCCAGCCAAAGTACCCTTTTCTCCTAGTCGACCATGAAGGACATTCTCAATGGCCGTTAGGGGTTCAATCAGATTATAGTTTTGAAAAACCATCCCGATTTTTCGTCGAACCTGCTTAAGACCGCGGCGATTAAGTTGTCGGACGTCTTGGTCATTGAACAAAATAGTGCCCAAATCGTCTCGAATCAATTGGTTTAAGCTTCTTAAAAGCGTGGTCTTCCCCGCTCCAGAAGGTCCAATGATCGCGGTAACTTCACCTGGTTGAAAAGTCACTGAGACATCCGCCAACGACGCCTTATCAGCTGAGTAGTACTTGGTTAAATTGGTCACTTGAATCATGATCAGCTTCCTTTCCTATTTACCAATAATTTTATGGGTCGGTTCATACCAGCGATCGGTGACCTTTATAAAGTGCATTTTTCCCTTCTTGGTAAAAATCCCATGTGTTTTCGAATTTATTGGCGCAAAAAAGTTCGGATTATTGGTCGCTTGCTTTGACGTTAACCGCTGAATGATTTTGGCTGCATCCGTTTCAGAAACCTGACTTCGATTGGCAACAAGTGGTTCATTTTGAACCGGATACGCCGCAATGGCCTGACTCTGCGCACCTGCCACTTTTGTAAAGGGCGCTGGAGCATCCTTTTTAACTTTATAAATCACCCCTGCCTTGTTAGGATTCCCAATAAGTTCGCCGTATGGTGTCATGTCAATGTCATCAAAGGCCGCTACATCCGCATCCCCGTTAAACAGGTTAAGGGCCGAGCCTTGATGAGAACCCCCATACAGAACCTTTTTAAACACCCCACCGCTTTGTTGCAACTGACTCGATTGTTTAACGCCAAGCGCTGTTTTGATCGCCCCAGCTGGCACCGCAAAACCCGAAGTCGAGGTCGCCGAGACAAACGACATTGTCTGACCCGCCACTTTTTTCAAGCGATACTTACCCTGAACTTTATAGTGACTAGCCTTATTTTTAGGGACCATGATGTAACTGTGATATTGCGCATCCTTTAACGTCCCCGAAGCACCCGTGGCCGTGACCAATGGTTGAACCTGCCGATTCTGAGCATTCGCCTCAACATAAGCATCTGGTCCCAGCAAGGCAATTTGGGCTTTTCCAGACGCAATCGATTGAATCGCAACGTTATAGTCCGTCGTCGTTAAAATGTTAACCTTCTTTCCAGTTGCTTTACTGATCTCTTTTGAAAAGGCTTGGCGAGCGCCCGTGACTTCCTTTGCAGAATCCCCCGGTAAAAAAACAACCGTTAACGTCTTGTTATCAGCGTTCCCAGTCGCACTCCCATTGGAACACGCTGCCATGATCAAACTGCTGCCCATCAGCAACGTGACTAACGTTGCTGCTTTCATCCCACGTTTGAACAACTCCAACTCCTCCTCTACTTTTTGTACAAGTTCACTATACAAAGCGAACGTAAAACCCCTGTAAAGGCCAGGTAAACGTCTGTAAAATTGGCGTAAAAATTGACAAACTATTCGGCTTATTGGAACGGATCCTAATAACCCCGCACCTACTCATATCTCCCGTTAAACTCACGGATAATACTTAACTTTGGGTATAAAAAAAGACAGCCCATTGGACTGCCCCGAAAGTCGGATGTTTGAGATCAAAAAGCAACCGTTGAAATTAGCGTTCGCTCTCTAACTTTTCGGCTTCTTCATCGATGGTTTCGAAACCGGATTTCGCATTCTTTGGCTTTGGGTGCTTTGCGCGCTCTTCCTCCGCTTTTTGAATCATAGCTTTACGTTGCTCTTTACTTAATTTTGCCATATGATTCCGCTCCCTTTTTGATGTGAATTTTGTTAGAAGCTAGTCCAACAAGTTCATCATAGCACCTTTTCGATCATTTGTTAAAGTTGCCATTATGACGGCAAAATACTTACCATTTGAGCCAATCTGATTATAATTAGAATTGTAAGAGGAGGGATTATCATGACAGTCGAAAAAACACTGTTGATTGATGAAAATATGAACGTGGTCTTTGATTGGAGTAAGGACGAAATGCCAATTCGCGACGCCGTTTGGGATTACTTAATGGCTCACAATGGACACGATACCCTCAAAACGGAAGAACAAATGAAACCATTTATGACAATGGCCGATAGCGACGTCAAAAAGTTCGTCACAGCTCATTTAAAGACGGTTCATTCATAATCATTATCGTGAATACCTGTTGGTTTGACTTTGGTCAGCACTTTGCTGGTCAAAGTCTTTTTTTATCTACGATCGGGCTTATTGGCTCGCTTCTATCAGAAACCAAAAAAACTCAAATTTTTTTATGTATATTCAAATCTCTGAATAACTGACAATCAAGTCGTCATGCCAACTAAAAATAATTCGACGGTTCCCTTGCGTAGATAGTGTGGTTACAGTACACTACTTAGAAGTGTGATGGATCTCTCATTTCTCATTATGAGTTTCATCAAAATGTATATTATATTGAATTGTGGGGTGATTTACTTATATTAACCCAGAATATCCACTTTTTATGAATAAAAAGAGTTGACATTTTCTAATGTTTCTCTTATCTTATTCAAAAAAGCAATTAACCACGTCCAGAGAGGCGACATTGAGGAGGCAGCATTCAATATGAAAAAATACCTAACGTTAGAAAATGGCGATGTGTTCATTGGAACAGCCGCTGGGAATCTCACTAAGGAAATTCACGGTGAGTTGGTCTTTACGACGAGTATGACCGGCTACCAAGAAACCCTGACGGATCCTTCCTATACAAACCAAATGATTACTTTTACGTACCCGCTAATCGGTAACTACGGCATCTCCCTTGGTGCCAATCAATCACCAAGCGTTGCTGCAGCAGCCGTGGTGGCTCAAGAATTTGCGGAGACGGTCTATCACTATCAAAGTGTTATGACAGTTTCTCAATTTCTTGAAAAAGCTGGTGTCCCGGCCATTATCGGTGTCGATACCAGAAAGTTAACGAAGGTTATCCGGGAACACGGTACCATGGCGGCCAGTCTGACAAATCAGCCGCTGTCTAAAAGTCAGCTCAACGGTAGTCAAACGGTCGCTGACGTTGTAAAATCAGCCACCTACAGCCCAGCCGACGGTGCTCAAGCGACGCACGTTGTCCTTGTTGATTTTGGCGTCAAAACCAACATCATCAAGTCCCTTCAGGCGTTTAACGTCAGCGTAACTGTGGTGACACCCGAAGCCACATTCCAAGATATTGAAGCGCTCCACCCAGACGGAATTTTACTATCAAACGGGCCTGGTAATCCTGAAGACTTCTCGGCTTTTCTGCCTGTCATCAGCCAGCTCCAAAACCAGTACCCACTCTTCGGAATCTGTCTCGGCCACCAGTTATTGGCCCTCGCTAACGGCGCGCATACCTATAAGATGCCGTTCGGCCACCGGGGAATCAACCACCCCGTTAAGAACCTAAAAACTGGCGAAGTCATCATGACCTCCCAAAATCACGGGTACGCGGTCGACATTGATTCCGTTGATAATACGCCCCTTGAAGTCACGGGAATTGAAATCAACGATAACACCTGCGAAGCCTTAGAATATCCTAACCGGCCGGTCTTTTCCGTCCAATATCACCCTGAGGCCGCTCCAGGCCCCCATGAAGCGCGACGATTGTTTAACCAATTTGTTGAACTCATGCACGCAAACGGGGGGATTAAATAATGCCAAAAAGAACTGATATTAATAAAATTGTGATCATCGGCTCCGGCCCAATCGTGATTGGCCAAGCTGCTGAATTTGACTATGCGGGCAGTCAAGCCTGCTTAAGCCTGAAAGATGAAGGCTACGAAGTTGTCCTCATCAACTCGAATCCAGCTACGATTATGACTGATTCTGAGATTGCCGATAAGGTTTACTTAGAACCGCTGACCGTCCCAAGTGTGACCGCCATTCTTGAAAAGGAACGTCCCGACGCGCTGCTACCGACATTGGGTGGCCAGACCGGCCTTAATCTAGCCGTTCAACTCAGTCAAGCCGGTGTGCTCGACCGCTTAAATGTGGCCTTACTAGGTACTAACCTGCAAACGATTAACCAAGCAGAGGACCGGGAGGCTTTCAAAGCGTTGATGGACGAGTTGAAGCAACCGATCCCCGCCTCTAAAACCGTTTACGACCTCGATGCTGGACTGGCCTTTGCCAAAACCATCGGCTACCCTGTCATCGTTCGCCCCGCCTACACCCTTGGCGGAACTGGTGGCGGGATTGCCCATAATGAAGCCGAAATGACGACCATCCTGGCTCGGGGATTAACGATGTCTCCAGAAACCGAATGCCTGATTGAAAAAAGCATCGCGGGCTATAAAGAAATCGAATTTGAAGTCATGCGGGATCATAAGGGGTCGTCAATCATCGTGACCGGTATGGAGAACTTCGATCCCGTCGGTGTCCACACCGGCGACTCAATTGTTTTTGCACCCACCCAAACATTGACTGACAAGGAATATCAACGCCTAAGAGACGCGTCACTCACCATTGTTAACGCGTTAGCCATCGAGGGGGGCTGTAACGTCCAACTTGCCCAGGATCCCACCAGTGAAGCCTACTACGTCATTGAAGTGAATCCCCGGGTCAGTCGTTCCTCAGCCCTGGCCTCTAAGGCTACCGGCTACCCCATTGCCAAAATTGCCGCCAAGATTGCGGTGGGGCTAAACCTTGACGAAATTATGAATCCCATTACCAAAACCACCTACGCCATGTTCGAACCCACCCTTGACTACGTGGTTGCTAAGATTCCGCGCTTTGCTTTTGATAAGTTCACCCATGCGGACCGGACCCTTGGCACCCAAATGAAAGCCACCGGCGAAGTCATGGCCATTGGGACCAACATCGAAGCAGCGCTCTTAAAGGCGGTCCAATCACTAGAACTCAATACTGATTTACAAAACAAACTGGTCCCCGAGAATCTCGCCACAACTGATCTTGAAACGCTGTTGACCAGCATTAAAACCCCAACTGACATCCGGCTGTTCCAGCTTTTCGGAGCCATCGCTAAGGGGGCTACGCTCGCCCAACTCCAGGCTGCAACCCAGATTGATGCATTCTTTCTGGCCAAACTCGAGCGGATCATGACCGTGCAAAAACAGCTCATGACTGAAATGCTGACGGCTAATCTGGTCCAAACGGCTGAGGAAATCGGCTTTAGTGACATGATGATTCAATCGGTTCGTCAGGTGACGGATCATGAACTCGACCGGCTTCATGCGATGGCTGATCAACATCTGGTTTATAAAATGGTGGATACTTGCGCCGCCGAGTTTGAGAGTAGCACACCTTATTTCTATAGCACTATTGGAAGCGAAAATGAAAGTCAACCGCTTGGTCACAGCATCGTCGTCATTGGTGCTGGACCCATCCGAATTGGGCAAGGCGTTGAATTCGACTACACAACCGTGCATTCGGTCAAAGCCATTCAAGCGGCGGGATACAACGCCATCATTATCAACAACAACCCCGAAACCGTCTCAACTGATTTTTCGATTTCGGATAAATTGTACTTCGAGCCTCTAACCATCAATAGCGTGATGAACATCATTAACCTCGAAAGGCCGCTTGGGGTCATCGTTCAGTTTGGCGGGCAAACTGCTATCAACCTCACCCAAGCCCTCGTCGATCGGGGGGTTAAGATTCTCGGTACCTCAATGCATGGCATTGAATTGACCGAAAACCGGCACGACTTTGAGGCGCTCTTGACCACTCACCACATTGACCATCCGGCAGGTGATACGGCCATGAGCTTACCTGAAGCTCATGCAATCGCTACTCAGCTTGGTTTCCCGGTCCTTGTCCGGCCAAGCTTTGTGCTGGGTGGCAAAGGAATGGCCGTTGTCCACACTGCAGCCGAACTAGATGACTACCTGATTCCCGCTTTAAAAAATAGCCACGGCCAACCCATTTTGGTCGATAAGGATATCTCGGGCATTGAATGTGAAGTTGACATCTTAAGCGACGGCCACCAAGTTTATATTCCCGGTATTATGGAACATCTAGAAGGTGCCGGGGTGCACTCAGGTGATTCTATCGCGATGTTTCCACCACAACACCTGTCAGCTGACCAAAAAGCCGAAATTGTTCGGATTGCTACAGCTATTGGCCTGGCTGTCAACTGCATCGGCATGATGAACATCCAGTTTATCATTGCAGATAAAGTCTACGTCATCGACGTCAACCCTCGGGCCTCTCGGACAGTGCCGTTCATGAGTAAAATTACGCACCAGCACCTTGCGCAACTCGCCACCCACTTAATTCTCGGCCAATCCCTTGAAGCCTTGGGCTTGACTCCGGGACTGGGCGCCGAACCCGCTGACGTGTATGTTAAGGCCCCAGTCTTCTCATTTGCCAAGTTGCCAGGCGCCCCAACGGCTCTGAGTCCCGAGATGAAATCAACGGGCGAAGATCTCGGTCGCGGTGCCACCTTTACTGAGGCCCTTCACCAAGCATTATTTGATAGTTATCACTATGATAGCTCGCAGGTTGGGACCGTCGTGGTTTCACCGTTAGATACCCAAAACACAGCTCTAATGGCACATTTAAGTGAATCTGGCTATTCCCCTATCACGTTCCAAGCCGACCAAGAGTGGCCTAACGACGTCGTTTTCGCCCTTGCCTCGGATGATGAACACGCAACGGCTCAACAGCTTATTACCACTGCTTTGAGCCACCAAACACCATTGTTCACTGCTCAGGATACAGTTCGGGCCCTCACAGTGAACCCCACACCAACCCACGTCCTCTAATCACTCATCACGAGAAATAACAAAAAATGGCGGCAGGCTTTGAGCCCACCGCCATTTTTTAATGTCAATTAGTCACCCTCACTTGATGTAAGCTGTTTTATAACTCCATTGAGTCCCCGCCGTATTGTGGACGATGCCGTGAACATCACTGCGTTGCAGATAAGCCGTCACCTGTTGGTATAGCGGGGTCATCCCCTGATCAGCATTGAAGATCTTAGCCGCTGAAACCAAGTCTTGCCAACGTTTCTCAGGATTGTTAGCATCCGCATTTACCGCTCGGTTGACTAGCCGGTCATACGCCTCATTGCGATAGTGACCGAAGTTATAGGAGGTGCCGCTCATCGGGATTTGTAAAAATGAAATTGGGTCATTGAAATCGGCACCCCAACCAGAAATCAGCACATCGAAGTCACCCTTTGCGGCACTTTGATAGGCAATCTGTTGAGTCGCCATCGTCTTAATATCAACGGTTAAACCGGGTAATTCCTTCTCCCACTGGCCTTTCAGATACTGGGTCAACGGGCTCGTTACCGTCTGATCAGCTCCAGCCAGCAAGGTAAAGTGTAAATTTTTGGCCCCAATTTGGCGCATGCCCCTCTGCCAGTCCGCTTTTGCCAACTTAACATTGTAATTAACTGTGTTCTTAACCGCCTGTTGCTTAGAGAAGTCGACTCCTGTTTTTGGGTCTGTCGCCAATCCACTGGCCACAAACCCAGTTGGTGTTTCTGAACCATCGCCTAACACCTTTTCTGTTAAGGCTTGCCGATTCAGCGCCAGCGACAAGGCTAAGCGAATATTACGATTGTTAAGCGCCTTCCGGAGTGTTGCGTTACTGTCACGTAAATTGTACTTTAAAAAACTGACATACGAGTAAGGATATTCCTTGAACGCCTTATCGTTTTTGTAATTCTTAACTTGCTGATTAGCTAGCGGCGTTAAGTCTAACTTATCACGCTGATACAAATCCAATCCCGTTCCAGGATCCGCAACGACTGTAAAGTTCACTTTCTTAAGCTTTACAACCTTGGCATCCCAGTAATTCGGATTTTTGACAAACTGCCACTTATTACCGGTCCCGTTCCAGTGTTGAATTTTAAATGGGCCCGAATAGACCATGTATTCGGATTTTGTCGCATACTTTTTACCATACTTTTTAATGACCCGCTGATTTTGCGGGGCAAATAACGGATAAGCCATGAGGACTTTAAAGTAAGTCATCGGTTTGTCTAGCGAGACCACAACAGTCCGGCTATTTAAAGCCTTAATCCCCAGCGTGTTGGGGCTCGCTTTGCCAGCATTAATTTTTGAAGCGTTCTTGATGCCGTTAAATAAATAGGCATACTGCGATTTCGTAGCTGGATTAATGGTCCGACGCCACGAATAAACAAAGTCCTGGGCGATAATTCGATCACCATTACTCCATTTCGCATCGCGCAACTTAAACGTCCATGTTAAGCCGTTCTTTGAAACGGTGGCCGACTTGGCCAGTCCTGGTTCAGTTTGTCCGTTTGCACCCAACCGAAAGAAACTTTCAAACACGTTTCCGGTTTGACCATAACCCGTTGATTTTGAGATATCTATAGTCGGCAAGGGCGCTGTTGCGCTTAGGTTTAGGGTTTGCTTGTCTTGCGACTTTTTTGTTTGGCCGCAGGCGGTTAATACCAGTACCACCCCAATGGCTAATAAGACTGCTCCAAATTTCCGACCGGTTATTTTCATTTTTTTCGTCCCCTAGTTTTTATTTTTTTGAAATTTTTTTGACGATTCATCCAACAACCACTAACCATCTCATCACCTCCAACGCTACCGCCACAAAAAAAGTGCCTAACTGTCATCACTGACAGTTAGGCACTTCGAGATTGGGAACTTCGCCACCCACACAGAGCTGGCCTTAAAAATTTTCCAATCTAAAAGAAACCACCGTCAGTTCGCTGGCAAGTCAGACACATACACATAGCACATTGAACTGAATTAAACGTGGTGGTTTCCTCCTTTTTCGGGTTTTTCTGAATTGTACGGTAATTAAAATAAAATGTCAAACTTAAATTATCATTCATTTTATTTTCATGTCGCTTTCAATTTGACACCATAATCATAAACTGCGATGATTAGATTAACACAGTAAGAAATCGCTTACAACTCATACTGTATTCATGAAGGGAGCTATTACTATGCCTAAAGTCATTGAATCCACCCCAACTCAGCGTCAGTTAAAATTCACCCTCTGGTTACTTATTCATACCCCACGACACGTGGCGTTTACTGACCTTGAAACGTTTTTTGGCGAACCCGCTGATGTTTTGCACCACGATCTCAATTGGATGGCGACCTTCCTTCATTCTTTTGACCTCGTGGTGGATCCTTCCGTTGACCAACGAGTCGCCATTTATGGCCGGGAAGCCAACGTCTTTCGCGCCATTCAAGAGTTACTTGGCCACCTAAAAACGAGCGACCGGCAAACGCGTTACGTTTTGGATGCCCCAACCATGGAAACCAAGTTAGCCGCCCAAGTTGACCAGTTAAGTGAACTGGAAACCGTTAACATTGACACTTGGCAGGCAGTATACAATTACTTGTGGACACTTAATATGCGTTATCAGTACGGCCGAGTCAAGCGCGCATCACTGGACCGACTCTTCACGCCTGACCAACTCGCCTTGATCTCAACCGAAAGCGCCATTCACCACTGGTCCCAACAGTGCATTGACGTTGTTGAATCGGAATTAAAAGTACCCACTAGCTTACCGATCATTGAATCCTATCTTCTGACTTTAAGGGTGTGGTTGCTGACCCATTAAGCAACCACACCCGCAAAAAGCGGCGTTCCGGAAAACTCCGGAACGCCGCTTCTTTGCGATATCACCTAATCAATCAAATCGGTCACATTTGTGTCCAAGACCTGACTCACGCTGACCAAAACGTGGCGATAAATCATCTCCACCAACATGTCCTTAGACATATCCATATCGTTTTTTAGCCAACGATAACTGATCCAGCTAGTCGCATCGCTCAGAAAATAAGCTTGATACTTGATTTCGCTGTCAGATATCCCCTTCTGATCAGCAAACGTCAAAAGTTTCGAACTTGCCAAAATCGCTTTGCCAATGAAATTGGCGACGTGGGTTGGCAAATATTCTGGGTCGAGTTGCGCAATCGCTAACGCGTAGTCGCGATTAACCACCAAGCAGTCCAAAATATCCGAAATCATTGGCTTAGCAGCGAAGACGCCCCGTTCAACCAAATGGTCAACCCGAGTATCAAATTCAGCTACCAACCAATTTTGCAGCTGGCGGTGCAAATCATACACATCTTCAAAATGGGTATAGAATGTCCGTCGGTTGACGCCAGCCTTTGCGGTAATCCGCGTCACCGTTACCTTTTTAATCGGCAACTGTTCAGTCAGCACCATTGAAACAAAAGCATCGAACAGCTTTTTTTCTGTTTCTCTCGTTTCAAGCATTTATATTATCCCCCGATAATTACCCCTTGCAAGGCCCCCATCAGAATGGCCGAAAAGCCTATCCGTAAAAGTGGCAATTTTACGGGTAGACTCCTCAGTCATAGATGATCTCATAGTGCGATTTTCACACTAGCAAAGGGTTCCAAATTTTAGTTCTCAGTTCTAACGAACAACAGACACGTACCGTGGATTAGCGGTGATGAAACCACCTGAAATCCGGTAACGTTTGGTCCCATGGACCCTGTTGCTGTTACCGTGAGAATAATCCCAACGGTAAACTTTGAATAACTTATGAAGCTTCTTTGCGTAGTGCTTATTACGCTTTGTGAGATTTACATTGTTATAGCGATTCAAAGCAGTTTTGGCCCGGACGGCCTTAACAAAGGTCCGTTTGCCATAAATCACATACTTTTTGTTCGTCGTGATAAACTTGCCGTTCGTTAGTTCGTAACGGGTCGTCAAGTGATGGCGAACAATCCCCTTAACATGTAAAATTGTGCCTTGTTTGTAGTTCGTGACTTTCCCGGATAAATTCTTGCGGGTATAAGCATTAACACCCCGAGGATTAATCACCGTGACCGTCTGATGAACCTGCTGGTAATATACCGGCACAACAAAGTCTTTCCGAGCTGTAATGTAGCCGGTCTTGCCGTTGGTTGCAGACAAGTGGTTCACGTCTTTAACCTTAAAGCGTAGCCGACCTGCTTTAGAACGTGCAGTCCCAACAACTACCCACATTGGACGGTAAACACGAGGTTTAGCGCGGTAAGAAGCAACTCGATTCTTCTTACTAAACGTTGGATCGCTGTACAGGTACATATTCTTCAAGCCATATACGGCAAACGGATAGAAGTTACTTGGTTGAACAGGCGTTTCCGGTCGTTCTGGCTTAACCGGAGTCGTTGGCACAATTGGAGTTGGTTCTGCTGGCGTAATACTGTCATCGGGTTGCTGTGGCTTTTGACGGCCAAGGGCAAATCCAAGTAACGGTAATCCTAGCAATAACAACGGCAATAGTGGCAACAACAATGGTAAGCCTAACAACAGTGGTAAGGCCAAGAATGGTAAAGCCAACAGTGGCAAACCAAGTAACAACAATGGTAAGCCTAACAGTTGCGGCAGTGCCAGTAATGGCAAGGCCAACAGCGGCAAACCAAGTAACAACAGTGGTAAGCCTAACAGTTGCGGCAGTGCCAGTGATGGCAAGGCCAACAGCGGCAAACCAAGTAACAACAGTGGCAAGCCCAAGAGCAGTGGCAGTGCTAAGAGGAGCAACGGTAAACCTAGTAGACCTAATAAGATTGGCAGTCCTAAGAGACCTAATAAGATCGGTAGCCCTAACAGCAATGGCAACGCGCCAAGAGCCAGCCCCAGAATGAATGGTAAGCCAAGGATGAGTGGCAAAGCAAGGAGCAACAATGGCAACCCAAGAAGGATTGGCAACGCACCCAATGCCAGGCCAGCGACGAATGGCAACCCAATCAATAGTGGTAAGGCTAACAGGAACAGTAAGCCAAGAATGACTGGCAAGCCTATCAGAAGACCTAACTTCAGACCATCTAAGAACAACTTACCCAGTAATAGTGGCAATAACAGCAATCCTGCTAGTAGTGGTAAAGCGCCAAGCACAAGACCACCCAAGAGCGGCAAGCCAAATTGCAAGGCAATCGCAATCTGAATTGGCCGAGCTAATAATCCAAGACCAAGAAGCGGTAATGCACCAAAAGCAAGACCAGTCAGGAATGGCAAGCCAAGTAATACTGGTAAGCCTAACAGGAACAATAAGCCAAGAACGACTGGCAAGCCCATCAGAAGGCCTAACTTCAGACCATCTAAGAACAACTTACCCAGTAATAGTGGTAATAACAACAATCCAGCTAATAGTGGTAATCCAAGGAGTAACGGTAAAGCCAAGGCCAACAATGGCAGTCCTAGAAGGAGTGGCAATGCACCAAGGGCAAGACCAGCTACAAATGGTAACCCCATTAATAGTGGCAAGGCTAGCAATGCGAGGAGTGGCAACATCAGTTTAACGCCCAACTTCAACCCGTCTAAGAACATCTTCCCTAAGAGAAGCGGCAAGGCTAAGAGTGAGAGTAAGCCGAGTGGCAACAATCCAAGCAAGGCTCCTGCAATAAATGGTAAGCCAAGCAGCAACGGCAAGGCTAAGAGTAACAATGGTAATCCCAAAAGGAATGGCAATGCACCCAGAGCAAGACCGGCCAAGAATGGTAAACCAAGTAGCAGTGGTAAGGCTAGCAAGAATAACAAGCCAAGAATGATTGGTAAGCCAAGCAACAAGCCTAACTTAAGCCCATCTAAGAACAACTTACCAAGCATTAGTGGTAACAGAAGTAAGCCCAATCCAAGCAGTACAGGTACGGCAAGGAGTGTCGCCAACCCCAGAAGAATCAGTGGCAAGGCCAATAGTGCAAGCCCTAACAGCAAACCACCCAAGAGTAATTTACCCAGGAACTTCAACCCATCGATTAAGGCTTTACCAAGGACTAATGGTAAGCCAATCAAGCCGGCCAAGCCAAGAAGCAATAGTGGCAAGCCTAGCAACAAAGCACCAAGCAATAATCCACCGATTAATAATCTGCTAATCCCCTTCAACCCGTCAAGTAAGAACTTACCTAACAGAAGTGGTAGTAGCAAGCTGCCAAGTAACAGTCCACCGAGAACTAATCCTGCAATGAATGGTAATCCAAGCAGAACTGGTAAGGCTAGCAAGCCGAGCAATGGTAACAGCACAGCTGCTGCCAACGCCAATTTGATCAGCCCTTTAACCAACTTAGTCAACAGGTATGCAATCAAGCCTGCTAAGCCGCCTAGGACTGAGCCTAAAACGAACGGCAAGGCTAATTGACCAAGAATTCCCAACAGTGGCAGTGCTAACAGAATGAACGGAAGTGCCAGTAAGCCACCAATCAAAGTGATTGGCAAACCTAACAGCAACAACGGTAATAACAGTGGTAAGAGTAGCAAACCAAAGCCAAGTAATGGTAACAAAGCAAAACCAAGTAAGAACCCAACTGGTAAACCAAGTAAGAACTTAATCAAGTCGCCTAACAAGTGAGCTAGCAATCCGAAGACGCCGCCCAATGCTAAGCCAAGCAAGATTGGCAATGCAAGTAACCCAAGAAGCGATAGCAATGGTGAAGCTAATAAACCAAGACCGATCAAGAGTGGTAAGGCCAACAGTAAGAGTGGCAGTGCCAAGAAGAACAGTGGCAAACCGAGCAACAAGATCAGTGGCAAGGCTAACAGTCCCAGTCCAAGTAACGACAATAAGCGCGTTCCAAGGATGAAACCTGGTAACAATGACAATAAGAACTTGCCAAATTGAACGGCCAACCAAGCGAGTACCCCACCAAGTAAGCCAAGTTTTAACCCGGCCAATACTGGTAATGCTAACAAGGCTAATGGCAAACCAAGTAATGCTAACAACGGTAATGCAAGGCCTAATAGTGGTAAGCCAAGTAATAGCAGTGGCAGTGCTAATAACAGGAGTGGCAAACCAGCTAGAAGTAATGGTAAGGCAAGTGCCAACAATGGCAACAAGGCGAAACCAAGTAGCGCGCCCAATCCATTTGCGGCTAAGAAGCCGATCAAATCAAGCAGGCTCTTCCCTAATAACCCAAGCTTCAACAACAACCCGAGTAACAAGGTGTGACCCAAGAAGGCCAGTGGCAGTGCTAACAGGAATGGTAAACCAGTCAAGAGACCAGCTAAACCGAAGGCTAAAGCATCCGCGATCGCCTTGGCGAGTAAGAACCCACCGATGAGCAATGGCAAGCTTAGCAAGAATGGCAATCCACCGAACAACAAGCCAAGTGGGAACAATAATGCCCCAATGAGCATGTCCTTCAACCCCTTGCGCAACAAGTGCAACAAGATGAAGAGTGGCATTAATAACCAGTAGAGTGGGCCGCCGAGAAGCGTACCAAGTAATGCCAATAATGGGTAAACGAAGATGCCCTTCAACAACTTACTCAAGAAGTGCAACAAGCCGAACAGTGGTAAGCCGAGTAAGAACAAGGCTGCCGTGAACAGTAAGTGGCCCAGCAAGTTGTTTAATAAGAAGTTACCTAGGAATGCTAATGGCAAACCAAGTAGGAATGGCAGTGCTGCAAGCAATGCTGCTGGCAACAAACCAATCAAGTCAGCGAGTGCCTTTGTTAACAGGAACCCACCAATTAAGAATGGTAGTGATAACAAGAATGGTAAACCACCGAGTAACAGACCGAGTGGCAAGAACAATAGGAACTTCAATCCGTCTGTGATGGCCTTCCGAAGAAGGTGCAAGAGGATCAAGAGTGGCATTGCTAGCCAGTACAATGGTCCGAAGAGTAACGTCCCTAACAATGCAAGCAATGGATAGAGGAAGAGACCCTTCAAGAACTTGCTAATAGCGTGAAGCAAACCATACAGTGGTAAACCAAGTAAGAACAAGGCACCAGTGAACAGTAAGCGGCCAAGAGCAAGCAAGCCAAGTAAGTGACCCAAGAAGGCCAATGGCAAGGCTAACAAGAATGGCAAACCAGTCAAGAGGCCAGCTAAACCAAGTGCTAAAGCATCCGCAATTGCCTTGGCGAGTAAGAACCCACCAATCAGCAATGACAAGCTCAGCAAGAATGGAAGTCCACCGAGCAACAAGCCGAGTGGGAATAATAATGCCCCAATCAACAAGTCCTTCAAGCCCTTGCGCAACAAGTGCAACAAGATGAAGAGTGGCATTAATAGCCAGTAAAGTGGACCACCGAGAAGCGTCCCTAAGAGTGCCAACAATGGGTACAGGAAGATCCCCTTCAGCAATTTACTCAAGAAGTGTAAAAGGCCAAACAATGGTAAGCCAAGCAAGAACAAGGCTGCCGTAAATAACAGATGACCTAATCCATTTCCGAAGAATGCACCTAACAGATTACCAAGTAAGAATGGTAATGCTGCAAGCAACAATGGTAACCAGAGTGGCAATGTCAGCAATGCTGGCAGAATCCACAGTGGGAGTGTCAGTAGTATGAGTGGCAAACCAAGTGTTAAGGCACCCAGAATAATTGGTGCAAATAAGGTCCCGAGCAATGCGCCTAACAGGAATTTAGCGAGGGTCTTAAGAAGATCGGCTAAGCCCTTAGCGAATGCCCCCAACAAGTTGCCTAACAACAGTGGCAGTGCTGCAAGCAAGAGTGGCAACCAGAGTGGTAATGTCAGCAATGCTGGCAATAGCCACAATGGCAAGGTCAATAACAATAGTGGTAAGCCAAGTGCCAGGGCACCCAGAATAATTGGAGCAAAGAGCCAGCCTAAGATAGCGCCGAGACCGAACTTCAATAGATCCAAGAGACCCTTAGCAAGAGCTGCTAAGATTGCACCAGCTAAGAATGGTAACAATCCAAGAAGGATTGGCAACCAGAATGGCGCAGTTAAGATTGCAGGTAAGATCCAGAGTGGCAAGGTCAATAGCAACAGCGGCAACCCAAGTGCCAAGGCACCGAGTACCAACAGTGGGAATAACCAGCCAAACAGTGAACCAAGTGCGAACTTAAGCAAGTCAGCAAGACCCTTAAGAATCATGCCAAGGCCAGTACCCAGTAACAATGGTAATGCCCAAAGCGCAATTGGGAACCAGAGTGGTAACGTCAGCAGTGCTGGCAAGAACCACAGTGGTAAGGTCAATAACAACAGTGGTAAGCCAAGTGCCAATGCTG
>NZ_AZCX01000019.1 GCF_001433995.1 Secundilactobacillus kimchicus JCM 15530 | reverse complement strand
CTGATAGTCAACATCGGATGAGTGGCGAACTGGTGAGTAACACGTGGGTAACCTGCCCAGAAGCGGGGGATAACACTTGGAAACAGGTGCTAATACCGCATAACAACAAAAACCGCATGGTTTTTGTTTGAAAGATGGTTTCGGCTATCACTTCTGGATGGACCCGCGGCGTATTAGCTAGTTGGTGGAGTAATGGTTCACCAAGGCAATGATACGTAGCCGACCTGAGAGGGTAATCGGCCACATTGGGACTGAGACACGGCCCAAACTCCTACGGGAGGCAGCAGTAGGGAATCTTCCACAATGGACGAAAGTCTGATGGAGCAACGCCGCGTGAGTGAAGAAGGCTTTAGGGTCGTAAAACTCTGTTGTTGAAGAAGAACGTGTGTGAGAGTAACTGTTCACACAGTGACGGTATTCAACCAGAAAGCCACGGCTAACTACGTGCCAGCAGCCGCGGTAATACGTAGGTGGCAAGCGTTGTCCGGATTTATTGGGCGTAAAGCGAGCGCAGGCGGTTTCTTAAGTCTGATGTGAAAGCCTTCGGCTTAACCGGAGAAGTGCATCGGAAACTGGGAGACTTGAGTGCAGAAGAGGACAGTGGAACTCCATGTGTAGCGGTGAAATGCGTAGATATATGGAAGAACACCAGTGGCGAAGGCGGCTGTCTGGTCTGTAACTGACGCTGAGGCTCGAAAGCATGGGTAGCGAACAGGATTAGATACCCTGGTAGTCCATGCCGTAAACGATGAGTGCTAAGTGTTGGAGGGTTTCCGCCCTTCAGTGCTGCAGCTAACGCATTAAGCACTCCGCCTGGGGAGTACGACCGCAAGGTTGAAACTCAAAGGAATTGACGGGGGCCCGCACAAGCGGTGGAGCATGTGGTTTAATTCGAAGCTACGCGAAGAACCTTACCAGGTCTTGACATCTTGCGCTAACCTAAGAGATTAGGCGTTCCCTTCGGGGACGCAATGACAGGTGGTGCATGGCTGTCGTCAGCTCGTGTCGTGAGATGTTGGGTTAAGTCCCGCAACGAGCGCAACCCTTATTGTCAGTTGCCAGCATTTAGTTGGGCACTCTGGCGAGACTGCCGGTGACAAACCGGAGGAAGGTGGGGATGACGTCAAGTCATCATGCCCCTTATGACCTGGGCTACACACGTGCTACAATGGATGGTACAACGAGTCGCAAACTCGCGAGGGTAAGCTAATCTCTTAAAGCCATTCTCAGTTCGGACTGTAGGCTGCAACTCGCCTACACGAAGTCGGAATCGCTAGTAATCGCGGATCAGCATGCCGCGGTGAATACGTTCCCGGGCCTTGTACACACCGCCCGTCACACCATGAGAGTTTGCAACACCCAAAGCCGGTTCGGTAACCTTCGGGAGCCTGCCGTCTAAGGTGGGGCAGATGATTAGGGTGAAGTCGTAACAAGGTAGCCGTAGGAGAACCTGCGGCTGGATCACCTCCTTTCTAAGGAATAATACGGAAACCTGCACAGGAACGAAANCTCCTTTCTAAGGAATAATACGGAAACCTGCACAGGAACGAAACTTTGTTTAGTTTTGAGAGGTCTACTCTCAACACATCGCAAACGCTTTTGGGCCTATAGCTCAGCTGGTTAGAGCGCACGCCTGATAAGCGTGAGGTCGATGGTTCGAGTCCATTTAGGCCCACTCAACAAACCGTTAGGTTTTGTTATGGGGAATTAGCTCAGATGGGAGAGCACCTGCTTTGCAAGCAGGGGGTCAGCGGTTCGATCCCGCTATTCTCCATTGACTCATAACGAGTCAAGGNACTTTGTTTAGTTTTGAGAGGTCTACTCTCAAGAATTGGTTCTTTGAAAACTAGATAATATCAATATTTCTTCATTAATTAATTTCAATTAATTAAGCCGAGAACACCGCGTATTTTGAGTTTTTTATTAGTAAAGTTTATTTACTTCGCATATTACTCAATTAACCAGTCACGAAGTGACGAGGTTAAGTTATGAAGGGCGCATGGTGGATGCCTTGGCACTAGGAGCCGATGAAGGACGGGACTAACACCGATATGCTTCGGGGAGTTGTACGTAAACTTTGATCCGGAGATTTCCGAATGGGGCAACCCAATCATTTTCATCGATGATTATCTAGCAGTGAATACATAGCTGTTAGAAGGCAGACGCGGGGAACTGAAACATCTCAGTACCCGCAGGAAGAGAAAGAAAAATCGATTCCCTCAGTAGCGGCGAGCGAACGGGGAACAGCCCAAACCGAGAAGCTTGCTTTTCGGGGTTGTAGGACTGAACATTTGAGTTACCAAAGCAGTTGGTAGTTGAACAAGTTGGGAAGCTTGGCCAAAGACGGTGATAGCCCGGTAAACGAAACCAATTGCCCTCAGTTCAGGATCCTGAGTACGGCCAGACACGTGAAACCTGGTCGGAATCCGGGAGGACCATCTCCCAAGGCTAAATACTCCCTAGTGACCGATAGTGAACCAGTACCGTGAGGGAAAGGTGAAAAGCACCCCGGAAGGGGAGTGAAATAGTTCCTGAAACCATGTGCCTACAATTAGTTGGAGCCCGTTAATGGGTGACAGCGTGCCTTTTGTAGAATGAACCGGCGAGTTACGTTAACATGCAAGGTTAAGTTGAAAAGACGGAGCCGTAGCGAAAGCGAGTCTGAAACGGGCGTTTCAGTATGTTGATGTAGACCCGAAACCAGGTGACCTACCCATGTCCAGGGTGAAGGTGCGGTAAAACGCACTGGAGGCCCGAACCCGTGTACGTTGAAAAGTGCTGGGATGAGGTGTGGGTAGCGGTGAAATTCCAAACGAACTTGGAGATAGCTGGTTCTCTCCGAAATAGCTTTAGGGCTAGCCTCGGAAAGAGAATCGTGGAGGTAGAGCCACTGTTTGGACTAGGGGCCCGTCATGGGTTACTGAATTCAGATAAACTCCGAATGCCACTGATTTATATCCGGGAGTCAGACGGTGAGTGATAAGATCCATCGTCGAAAGGGGAACAGCCCAGACCACCAATTAAGGTCCCTAAGTGTATCCTAAGTGGAAAAGGCGGTGAAGTTGCATAGACAGCTAGGATGTTGGCTCAGAAGCAGCCACCATTTAAAGAGTGCGTAATAGCTCACTAGCCGAGTGATTTTGCACCGAAAATGTACCGGGGCTAAGGATACCACCGAAATTGTGGATGCGACCGTTAGGTCGCGTGATAGGAGAGCGTTCTAAGGGCAATGAAGCTAGATCGTAAGGACTAGTGGAGCGCTTAGAAGTGAGAATGCCGGTATGAGTAGCGAAAGATCAGTGAGAATCTGATCCACCGAATGACTAAGGTTTCCTGGGGAAGGCTCGTCCTCCCAGGGTTAGTCGGGACCTAAGTCGAGGCCGAGAGGCGTAGACGATGGCCAACAGGTTGATATTCCTGTACTAGTAAAACATGTTTGAGCGATGGAGGGACGCAGGAGGCTAAGCCGTGCGCACTGATGGATATGTGCGTTCAAGCAGTAAGTCTGGTTGTCAGTTAAATGCTTTCGACCGAGTAGACAAGCTGTGATGAGGACCGAATTAAGTAGGGAAGTGGCCGACGTCACACTGCCGAGAAAAGCTTCTAGTGAGTGTTTTACTACCCGTACCGCAAACCGACACAGGTAGTCGAGGAGAGGATCCTAAGGTGAGCGAGTGAACTCTCGTTAAGGAACTCGGCAAAATGACCCCGTAACTTCGGGAGAAGGGGTGCTGCACGTCAGTGCAGCCGCAGTGAAGAGGCCCAGGCGACTGTTTATCAAAAACACAGGTTTCTGCAAAATCGTAAGATGACGTATAGGGGCTGACGCCTGCCCGGTGCTGGAAGGTTAAGTGGATGAGTTAGCTTCGGCGAAGCCCAGAAATGAAGCCCCAGTAAACGGCGGCCGTAACTATAACGGTCCTAAGGTAGCGAAATTCCTTGTCGGGTAAGTTCCGACCCGCACGAAAGGCGTAACGATCTGGGCACTGTCTCAACGAGAGACTCGGTGAAATTATAATACCTGTGAAGATGCAGGTTACCCGCGACAGGACGGAAAGACCCCATGGAGCTTTACTATAGCTTGATATTGGGTGTTGACACAATTTGTACAGGATAGGTCGGAGCCGTAGAGGCCGGAACGCTAGTTTCGGCGGAGGCGCTGGTGGGATACGACCCTTGTTGTGTGAACACTCTAACCCGCACCACTTAGCGTGGTGGGAGACAGTGTCAGGTGGGTAGTTTGACTGGGGCGGTCGCCTCCTAAAAAGTAACGGAGGCGCCCAAAGGTTCCCTCAGAATGGTTGGAAATCATTCGTAGAGTGTAAAGGCAGAAGGGAGCTTGACTGCGAGACAGACAGGTCGAGCAGGGACGAAAGTCGGGCTTAGTGATCCGGTGGTACCGTATGGAAGGGCCATCGCTCAACGGATAAAAGCTACCCTGGGGATAACAGGCTTATCTCCCCCAAGAGTCCACATCGACGGGGAGGTTTGGCACCTCGATGTCGGCTCATCGCATCCTGGGGCTGTAGTCGGTCCCAAGGGTTGGGCTGTTCGCCCATTAAAGCGGTACGCGAGCTGGGTTCAGAACGTCGTGAGACAGTTCGGTCCCTATCCGTCGCGGGCGTAGGAAATTTGAGAGGAGCTGTTCCTAGTACGAGAGGACCGGAATGGACACACCGCTGGTGTATCAGTTGTACCGCCAGGTGCATTGCTGAGTAGCTATGTGTGGATGAGATAAACGCTGAAAGCATCTAAGTGTGAAACTCGCCTCAAGATGAGATTTCCCATTCCTTTATGGAAGTAAGACCCCTGAGAGATGATCAGGTAGATAGGCTAGAAGTGGAAGTTCAGTGATGAATGGAGCGGACTAGTACTAATCGGTCGAGGACTTAACCACGAAGTGGTGTTCACGGTGAAAGAAGATATTATCTAGTTTTGAGAGCACCAGTTCTCAATAGTGTGGTGGCGATAGCCTGAAGGATACACCTGTTCCCATGCCGAACACAGTAGTTAAGCTTCAGCACGCCGATAGTAGTTGGGGGATCGCCCCCTGCGAGGGTAGGACGTTGCCACGC
>NZ_AZCX01000018.1 GCF_001433995.1 Secundilactobacillus kimchicus JCM 15530 | reverse complement strand
CCCTTATCATGTAATGCCCAATCGGCACACATGCCAGCCTGCACAAAATTGCGATCAACGTAATCCTGTACCAACCTAATCTGTGTCGCGCGCGCCAGCTCTTGGGGTAAGGCGACTTCTACCTCCCGGGCCAGTTGCGCATTACGCCGCGTCTCTTGGGCCTGAACTGCATTCCACAGCGTGGCGCGATCTTGGTAGCGCTGAGGCGCGTTTGGCGGTAGTTGAATTTCACGATACGCCACGCCATGCTTGCGGGCAAAGTCCTTCACTTCGCCGGTTTCTTGGTCTTTGAGGCGTTCGCCGGCCCGGTAGGCCGCCGCGGCCACCACGGATTGGCCTTTACTGCGACTCACGGTTTTTAATGTTAAATGAAAAATTGCCATTTTATCCCTCCGGTCTGGTTTTGGGTGTGCAAAATAGGTCAAATTGGCGGCCATTACAGCCGAAAATTTTACTCTAAGCTGAGCCTGGTTTGCGGGTCTGTCCTGCCGGCCAGGCAACCGGCGGTAGCCCCAGCGGCGCGAGCACATGAGCGAAGCGAACAATATGTATACGTAGTGTACATATAAGTGCGCCCTTAGCAGGGGGGCTAGGTCCTGGTTACTCGTATTATACCACCCTATTTTTTCAAATGTGGTAAGCTCTTTTTAAAACTGACGGTGAAAGGAATGACGCTTCATGAGTGATCTTACGGCGATCGATAAACTGCAAAAACGACTGCAAAACTTACAAACCAAAGAACAACAAAATAAGGCCCAACAAAAACAACTCCGGGCCCGTCTGGCCACCGCCGAACGGAAGGCCCGCACTAAACGCTTAATCGAAAAAGGCGCGGAACTGGAAAAACTTCAAGGGCCAACTGCCGAGCAGATTCTCCCCACCGAGACCCCTAAATGGCTGGCTGAACACTACCAAACCCCGGATCAACAACGTTATCAAGCCCTCATCGCCTATACCAAACAGGTGACGTACGCCAATGGGACGTCCGTGTTTGATGGTTTTACAGCTGAATATGACACCCAGGATAACCAAAATCAGCCAAAAAACACCCCTTAGCGCGATTTTAGGGGGCTGTCGGCAGAATTAGTCGAATGTTCTCTAAAATTAGTTTAAAGAAGTGTTTTTGAACTTTTAAGGGGCCAAATTTAATTTTGACCAAACAAAAAGCGGGCCTCGGGGGAAGTCCGCTAAACAATAAAAACTACTTGGGGTAATATAAGTGATTTTTCAATCTCCTATAACACGTTTAAGTATAGTCAGATAATTCAGTAAATACAACGGTTTATCTTGTATTTGCTTACTGTTTCATTATGATTTTGGTTCAGTAATGTACACATTTAGCTTTAATTAGTGTGCTAAATGTTTGGTTGGACGTGTATCTGGTATCGTAACATTCTTGTTGGTTTACTTTACCCGGCAAGAGTTGTTATACTGGTGTCGCAAAGATAGCACAAATGTAATTACACCAAGGCCCCGACTACTTGCGATAGTCGGGGCCTTTTTTGCGCTCAACGGCGGGTGAGCTGATGTTGCCTTAAATTGTTTTACTTCTGGTCTCGGTTATTCAGCCAATAACTGAACAGCGTTAGAAAAACGCCAACTAGAAGCGGGGCAAAGATAGAATCAAACATAATCACACCTCCAATCCGCTGTCGTTTTTTTACTATTGCGGTTGGTAAGGCAACTTTAGTAGTTTAGCACATGAGTGTGTAGCTGAAAGGTAGCTTTTCAGGGATTTACTGCCAAGCTTTAGTAATTATTTTGAATTTTTCTTTAGCCAATAGCCTGCCGAGCGGCCGATTAATTCTACCAAAACGGCCCCTAAGAAAAATGGAGTTGTGATTGAGTGGTATTCCAGCAATGAAAATAGGACAAGAATTGAAGTGGTAAGGTGAGTAACAAAATAAGTTATTGTTGAACTGTTCATGCCGATCCTCCAAGGTCACGTTGATAGGCCATTAATGCTGCTACTCTTCGCAATAGAAATATACCTGATATAACTCTTAAGTCAGCGTTCATGAGCCAGATAACAAATAATCGAAACCAAAAATTATCTAAACTGGATTTTTATTGTTCATGGTGTAACCGCAGCCTAAAAACCAGCCTCTTTTCTAAACTCTTTTAAAACCTCTTTTAAAACCTCTTTTAGACGCCAACCCAGCCTTACTCTCCCAACGAGTACAAAACTTTATCGACTACATTTTGTCTGTTTATCGACTACATTTTGTCTGTTTATCAACTACGATCATTTACTTCTGTATTAGATAAATGTAGTATATTATTAAAGAGGTGCTAGTATGAGCAATGAGTTAGTCAAATATGATCCAGAATTAAACACAGTTCCTTTGCGAAGATTTACTCCTATAGAGATGAACCTTTTTTTTTCAATCGTTTCTCGAATGCGCGATCAAGGAGGGAAAACCGTTAGATTTACCTTTGATCAGTTAAAAGATTTAAGCGCGTACA
The DNA here is from genome assembly GCF_001433995.1 of Secundilactobacillus kimchicus JCM 15530. GTDB lineage: Bacteria > Bacillota > Bacilli > Lactobacillales > Lactobacillaceae > Secundilactobacillus > Secundilactobacillus kimchicus. The sequence continues at coordinate 8,694 of NZ_AZCX01000018.1, read as the reverse complement.
AACCAACCGCGAACAATCGGTTCATCGATGATATCCAGAGTACATACCAAAAAATACTAAATCTTAGATTTGGATCTCGAAGCAAAGATGGTTTGGACAGAGAAATGTTTGTAATGTTCACTCAATTTGAAATTAGAGGATCGGCGGAAACACCTTACGTTGATATTCAAATTTATCCTAAAGCATTGAAATTGCTGAATAATCTTGAAAGTTGGGTGCGTTACGCTCTAACCGAATTTCGGGATCTTAAGAGTAGTTATGCTAAAACTATGTTCCGTTTGCTTAAACAGTTTCGAACTACAGGTTATGCTTATTTTTCAAAAAAAGATTTTTTTGAATTATTAGATATTCCACAAAGTTATCTAAACAAGCCAGCAAATGTTGAATCTAGAGTCCTTCGGCCAATCAAAGAGGAACTCACTCCCCTGTTCCGCGGGTTAACTATTCGCAAGAAATACGGTAAGGGTCGAGGTAAACCTGTTATCGGTTATACTTTTGCGTGGAAGCCGGAACGGAAAGACGCTGAAGATGTCCGGGTGAGTGAGCAACAACGTTTGAAAGACCAACTCTTCAACATTGAGCACAATGTTGAATTAACTGAATCTGAAAAGTGGCGCGCCATTGATAAGGTAAAGGGGTTGTCATTGGGGACTACTGAGAAACAAGTGTTGGCGGAAAGACAAGCCGAACACGACAATGAAATTCGCGAACAGGCTAAACAAGAATTACTAGCCGAGCTTCGAAAAGGATTTGAACCCAATGTCTAAAACGATTAAAGAACTTGCCGAAGAATTTTCGGTATCAAAACAGGCTATTCGAAAAAAACTAGATCCAAAATTCAGAGCAAACTACGTGCAAACCGTTACCAGGAACGGGGTGCAAACCTTAGTTGTCACCGACCCTGGATATTCCTTGTTAAAACAACATTTTGAGGGTGGTAACGACCAGCAACTAAGTGGTGGTAACGTTGCTGGTAACACTGGTAACGACAACATGGACACAATCGATATTCTAAAACAGCAGTTAACTGTTAAGGATCAACAACTCAAAGCTAAAGACGAGCAACTAAAATTAATGCAGCAGTTACTCGATCAGTCCCAACAGTTACAGCTTATGGCGGAACAAAAATTGGTTCACCATGAAGCCCTTGGCGCGACTGAATCTCCCGATAAATCACCCGACGAGCCCACTACATCGGCTAAGCCTAAACACAAATGGTGGCCATTTAGTTAGTCTCCCATTTTGCTATGGGATTAAATCGCTTTTTGTACCTAGCCTAATTCTCATTCACAAAAATTTTAAAAAATGCCCCCAAAAGAGGAGTTTTAGGTGCTGTCCTAATTACTGAGACCCTGGATCTGGGGTACTGCTTAAGCGTTAATACCTAGTTCGACCACAATTAATTTATTTATTTATTTATTAACTCACGCCATTTGTAAGCTAAGGAGTCGTGAAAATAAAAAAGCGCACCTCTGAGGAGGTACGCTTCACGTAGTTAGGATAACACGTCATAGGTGCAAACTGTGCAATGGTTATGCATATTTGATTGTAGCACTGCTCACCAATGATATTTAGATATCATTGGCACTCAACATTACGTAAAAACGCTGATATGGCAGTGTTTAATTTAAAAATCCGTGAAAAGCTCAAAATTTTTCACGGATTTTTGATTTTTAGGAAAAAATCTCCAAGCAGTTCTAAGAGGAACTTTAGTGACAACCGTTTTCGAGCCGTTATGGACGTTCCGCCGGGCAACAGTCGAGGCAGATTCCCAAACCACGATTTTAAATTAAGACAAAGTAAAAGCGTGCTCATGTGGGAGGCACGCTTTTAAGGGGATGGAAAATATTGGAGAAATTAGTAATGCCAACAGCATCTGCTTTGGTAAAGCAAGTATATCATACGTTTCATTACAAATATGTCTTGAGTTTGATTTTTATAGTTTTAATTGTACCCAGCATGAAGGCTACAGCAGAACGTAAAGTACCTGAGTGTTTGCCGTGGTAGCCATTTGATTAGTAATCCACGACGCTTAATTTTGTGATTGCTTTTGAAAAATCATTGTTTTTTTTCGAGAACTGGTATGGCCGTTTAAAAAGCACTAATGTCACTCATAGATTGTAAATCCGTCATATTAAAAACGTGATTCTTATGGTATTTTTAATATAGTTATCAACATATTTTGGAAGGGGATAGGGTTTTGAGAAAATCGAAAAAATCTATATTGTTATTTTCTAGCTTACTTTTAACTTTAGGTACATCTGGTATCACATCGCAGGCGGCTAGCGTTGCACACGCGTCAACCACCGTAGCAAAAGCTGACGCTGTTGGCGATATTATAGGCAGTTTAGGAAACATTATTGATCCCGGAAAATTAATTGAAGCGATTGTTAATGCTATTTCTGGGCCCATACAAGATATTTTAAAGGAAGTTACAAAACCTATTATGGACGCAGCTAACGGAGTCGCTGGAGCCGTAGTTAACGGAGCAAATGGTGTTGCTGGGGGAGTTACTACTGGAGCTACTGGTATTGGAAATAGCGTTTCTACCGCAGCCAATGGAATAGGAGATGGTATTGCCAGTGTAGCAACGGGATGGTCCAACGAGATAAGATCTATCGGAGAAACACCGTATTTAATCAAAAAAGCTATTGGTGACGCCGTCAAACAAGTAGCTAGTGATTCTTGGCATAACATTAATGGCGGTATTTCACAGACTGGACAAAATACGATTAATGATGCCCAAAAACTGGTAGAAGAAGCTATTAAATTAACGTCAAATGGTGCAACATCTGCAATGCAAAGTGGTTTAACTTTTTTCGATACCACTTTAAAAAATTTAGCTAATCTCCAATCTTCTCCCGAAGCAAAAGAGTTAGCCACAGCAATTATCAAAAATTTAGAGCGAGAGGTTAGCCCTGCTCAGCAAAATTCTACTAACTCTACAGTCAATTCAAATGTCTCTCAACCGACTGCACAAACACCCAATTCGTCTGTGACTACAGTGAACAATTATTATTATCAACGAAAAAGTAACAGTAAAAAGTATATATATAAAGGCTATTACACCAAAAAATTTAAAACCGTTAGAGTTAAAATTAAACGTTTAAATGGTTACTCAAATTATAGATTAACCAAAAAAGTTCGATCATATCGAAAAAATCAGGTTATCAAAATTAAGCGCGTCAAGAGCTACTACAACAAGTTTAGATTCCAAACATCTAAAGGTGATTGGATTACTTCTTGGGCAAAATTTGTGACATATTAGTCGTTTATAGATAATTACGAAAGCTATTTGGAGAATTCTGGTACACTCACTTTTTAAATCTTGCTTATTTAGTAAGTAATTGGTCTAGGTGCTTAATTAGGCGTTTTTCACTAACTTTTTGAACTACCTTTGTCCGTTAAATCAGGCTTTGGCACCTAGACCAATTTCAATTCACAAACTCGTCAAAAACGCCCCGGTGACCGGGGCGTTTTAACGTTACTTATGAGAATCGACATTATGTTAACTAAAATATTGGTCTAGGTGTCATGTTCAACAAACATAAATTTCATGACCATCAAAAGGCGTCATAGTCCTCCATGATGAAATGATAGTCAACTACACTCCCATTTTCATCAGTGACGGCAGAAAATTGAAAATGAGCCCCTATGCTCCCCATAAAATTAACGAGTTCCACAACTTTGCTAAATTCATCTACGATAACATAAACATCATCATTATCGTTTTCACTCTGAACGCCATAAAGCTTTTTCAGAATTTCAGAGATTTTTTCTCTTTTTGTCTGCTCCATTGTTAATCTCCTAGCTAACTAAATTGAAGAGAAGGGGTGTGCGACTAGCTTTCCCCTGGTTCCCGTATGCCTTATATGAGTGATGACCAATCCCAGTTTGGCCAATAGCTCTACATTTTAACGACTTCTAGTCGTAGTATGATTTACAAATTTAGATCTGTTTAGTGGACCTACGTCTCAACAGTATTAGCAACGTTAACAGTATAGAAATATAGCAGACCAAGTCGCACGCGTACCAAAGTATGCTGCCAAAAATCGGTAAATTTTTTGGACTAATGGTGGGAATAGAATAGCTTGCCAGTAAGGTGGCAAAGATACCCAGAGTTAGTTCTTGAAATGGCGGCATTTTACGCCACAGCAATCGTTTTAGGGTCCTCTGTTGTATAGCCTTTAAAATCTCCGAAATTGCAAAATAGTTAATCCCACCTAAAATCACTAGACTCACGATAACGAATGACGTGCTAGAAAAAAATGGCGCATTAACGACATACATGGCTGAGGATCCAAGCCCTACACACAGACTAACTAAAACAATTTCCCAATTTTTTATTGATATCTCCAACTCTAAAAATAGCCCCCTTACACTATCACCGGCGACCAATAATGGGAGGGCACCGTCATGTACTAGAACGTTCACTGGCCATTTAACTGTGAACCAGAATTGATAGTTTCGAGTTTAGTTCTTAGTTCTCATCGTCGGGAAAAGGAAGTAACAGGACTATTAGCATGGATATAATAAATTCTGTTCCATAATTCGATTTCCACCTCCCTAAATAATCAAGTAGCTGCTGTACTAAAAACGTAGCACTACCCAATGAAGCTCCGTACAATAGATGATTTTTTTAAATAATCATGCAATTTATGCAAAATAGCCGCTTGCCACCTCAATCTATTTTAATCGTCTCTAAAAAGATAGTTGAAATTGTACCGTCTGATTTAGTAGTCTGGGATTATCAATACCTTTAAACCCTGAAAGGAACTACCCATGGAATCCATTGCACCTCAACTGAAACAAGCCCGTCAAGAACAACATCTTTCGCAAAACGAAGTGGCCACAATTCTTCATATTTCGCGTCAATCAATCTCCAAATGGGAAAATGGTCATACTTACCCCGATATTGATAATTTAATCTTGTTAAGCGACCTCTACAAAACTTCAATCGATCACCTGATTCAAAACAATACGGAGCTCCGGGAGAAAATTGCCGCTAATGATCAAGAAATTGCTGACAAACAAAAGAAGTTGAAACAAGTTGATCGTCAACTTTACCAAAATCGTAATGAAGGCCTCTTATTGCTTGTATTAGCCTTAGTTTCGGCCATTGTCCCCCCAGTTGGAGTCTTACTACCGATATATGTGATGTGGCGCAACACCAAATACAATTCCCTCTACAGAACCATTTATTTGGTCAGTTTGCTTGTGATTCTCATTAGCTTATGGGGGACGGCAATCTTTGTCATGGATAACTGGTTAGAGCCAACCCACACCGAGATTTATCGTATCAACTAGTGGTCACGTATAATTGCCCCTTATTTAAACGAATTTTGACGTCTTCATGATAAGCTAAAGCCGCAATATGGCGGGTAAATTTAACGTGGACTGTACGGGCATTTTCGCGTTGTACGTGCTGATTAGATGCTGAACCCAGTACAGTTTTGATAGTTACATTTTTAAGCTGTTTTAACTGGTGACTACTAGTAACAACATCACAATCTAATTTCCAGGAACCAAAACTACTGTGATGCACATGTAAAGTTGCTGCCTGTGCCGAAGACCCCAAACCCAACCAAGTGATGATTGTTAACGTACTTAAAATCGTTTTTTTCATGTCGATAACCTCCTAATTGGAGGCTATCGATAATCGCTGTGGCCCATAAGAACGCGGTTGTTTACATGGGGTACCTACTGGTTTACCTATAAAAAGGACACCTCAACAGAAGCCTTGTTGAGGTGTCCTTTAAACTTTTAAGGCCTTATAAACGGCCCCGATACCTAAAATTAAAAAAAGCGCGCTGCTACTTCCCCAAAGCAGCCCTTGATGATCCGCTAGCGACCCTAAAATCGCCCACCAGAATCCGCCGACGCCCACGCCGACACAGCCAATCCCTACTAAAAACCATCCTAGTCGCTTAACCATGCATGTACCCCCTTTGTTATTTGAAACTAGTTTATGATTGAGCCAATTAAAATAAGGAGAACGCAGTCGTTTACATCGTGTCATGTAAACGACTGCGTTCTCCTTATTAACGTCCTCCTAAGATATATTGATAAGGCTATCGATACCGCACTTAAAAGCAAAAATTTTTACTCGTCCGCAAAGGAGAACTGGCTAAGTTACAAAAGTTTCAGCGGAAAAGTACAATTTATCGATTAGCACTCTAATGATTGGAAGGTGATCGCCACTACGGTTAACAACTTATGCATATGCATTAGCATTAAATTGATCAGGACAATCTAGGATCTAATTCATAGGAGGATATATTATTTTTATGTCGAATACAAAATTCTGGTTTCAAAAAGGGATTGTTTTAGCTAGTACTATGATGGTGGGGGGCGTACTTGTTGCATCAGCTGGTATCATTGAAGCAAATGCTGATACAATTCCAAATACTACCTCTACTTCTAACGGGAATACCACCATTATGTCAGACGCTTCCACCACTGCAGAAACCTCTCAATCCATAGCTACTCCGGAACAGTTGGAAACGCTAGATCCTTACGTTTCGGTAGAAAATAACCAGTATGTGCTACAAAAAAGTGCGCAAAAGGTAACTTCCCCCCAAATTTTTCAAGCTGCCCAAACTCAAATTCAAACCACAAATCGATACATTTCCACTAATGGCTTAACTATCAATCCTGACAACTTAACCATCAATCCTGACACCATGGCAAGCGTCCTCCGGGCTTCGCGCTCTCGCCCAAGTCACGAAACCCGTTCCTATTGGTGGGGTGAACGCCATATTTTTAGATCCCATGCAGCTATTGAAAATTTTGCTTACAATCTTGATAAAGCCTCAAAATCAGCAGGTCTTGGGGTAATATTCGGTGGAGCTACTGCTAATATTCCATTCACTGTTGTCTCTGGACTAACTGCTGCTTACTTTGGTAATATGGCTAGTGATTTACGCCATATGGAATCACTACATCGCCACAGTAAAATCTATATGGATGTTAACTATTCCTTGATTTACAAAATCAAAGTTTGGAACGGGCATTAAAAATGGAATTTGTCATACTAGGAATTTTACTCATACTGCTCAATCGATATATCGCCCCTAAGCTAGTAAAAAAATATCCGTGGGTAAAAAGTCCGTGGGTATCCCGGGCCCTTGTTTTTGTGATATCTCTAAACTTCTTGGTCGTATTTGGTTTCTCGGTTAGTTCGCTTATTTGGCTTCTTATATGGAATCTAATCATTGATACCTTAATCACCATTTCAAACCGTTATTTTAATTAAGCAACGCTCAACAATCCCTTGCTGTGGGCTGAGAAATTGAATTGTTTGCTATGTGTTAATAATATCTTAGAACGCTTCATGACAAAGTAAACCAGCCTTTGGATATCCAAAGGCTGGTTTACTTTGTCATAACTGCCCGAATCCCCACGTAACTCGCCATCCCTAATACCAACAACCATACCAGGTTAACCGGCCATAGCGCCTTAATGGTTTCTCCAAACAACATGATCCCAATTAAGATCCCCAGTAACATCACTGTATCTAGAAAGTGCCAGTTAACTCGACTGACACCGTAAGCCACAATACCTAACGCCGCCAACAACAGGCCAATCATCACCAGGCCCAATAAGCCCCCTGCTAATCCCCGCACCCAAGCCGGTCTAAGCCATTGGGAAAGCCAACCGGCCGGCTGGGTGATCAACCACCCGAGCTGCCGAAAAAACTGCTGACTGTCCGACAACAAACTAGGGACCTTAAAAAGCTCAATCACCGTTAACACAACGGCATAAACGGTCGGTAAAAATAATAAGGCCTGGGTCTTTAACGTCTTTTTCTGATACCGTTCAGTCACTTCCCGCTTCGTGTGCCGTGTCTCCGCGGCCACTTGGCGTTGAATGACCGTGTCTAATTGCGCTTCTTTCGCTTGTACCTGGGTCTGCATGGTTTGAGCTTGCGTTAGTTGTTGCTGAGCTTCTTGTTTAGCGGCTTGGGCCTGAGCGTTGGTCACTTTGATTTGAGCGCTCAATGCGCGGTTTTGCCGCATAATTTGATCGGCCCCGTTCATGGTCACGATTTTGTCGTTTAATTGCTGATTCTCGTTGTTCAGCTTGGCGTTGCTGGATTTGAGCGTCTGTATTTGATTCTGTAACTGTTGGTTCTGCTGATTTAATTGCTCCAGCCGTTGCATCAGTTGGGTTAAGTCCAATCCGTCTAACGCGCTCATTGATAGCCTCCTGTAATCGTTGTACCAATTGTGCAATCATTCGTTGAATTTGCTTTAGTTTTGCCTGCAACTCGGCTAACTGGTGATTGGCCGCCTTGATTTGCTGATTGAGTTGTACGCGCTCTGAACGGTCCCCCATTTGTTGGGCCGTATGGCCCTCGTGAATCGTCGGCATCTGTTCACTACCCTGACGGTCATAACTCCGGTGATCGATCTGCTGGTCCGCCGTTAAGTAACGATTACAGCTGGCCGCCCAATCCGCCCGCCATTTTTCGGCGTTATCCCGCTCGTTCCAGTCATTATAGGCCACGGTCGTTCGTTGCCACATTTTTCGTCCCCGCGCCCCAATTTTTTGTTGCCCCGTTTTCGCCTCGATTTGCGGTATTTTAGCGCCGCTCGAATCCCGCAAATACGTACTTTTTTGCTTCGGTGCCCAGTCGCCATTGGCTTTAAGGCTCCTGGTCGTCAATAAAATATGGGCGTGGGGGTTACCGTC
>NZ_AZCX01000017.1 GCF_001433995.1 Secundilactobacillus kimchicus JCM 15530 | reverse complement strand
GATTAAACCTAGTTTCATCAGAAATGTCCTCCTAAAAATATCTCATTCTCTAAAACTGATATATTTGACGAGTATAATTTTATCTGCAAATCAAATGGATGTCAACTTGTTCAGCTAAGATCAAATTACCAATGAATAGCGTAATGAAAGGATAGATAAAGAAAATAACCGAAAAAACGGAGTCTTAGGTTAAAAGTATAAGAATTAAATGTTCACGTTAACAATTAAAATGATTTTTCGGTAAGACGAATGAATCGGTGAGATTTTTATTTAGAAATACATACCCAAAAAACGCACTATTTTTTTAACCAATAAAAGGGATCAAATTGCTCAATAACAGAATGCTGGTGTGATAGTAGATGACGGTCATAATTGCATGATATTTCACAATGAGAGCTGGAAAATGGAGAAAAACGATTTCAAAAAAATGTTCACGTGTTCAATATTTTGTGCTAGTATATTAGTTGTCCAGAGGGAAGCGCTTTCTTTAAGGATTTTGAAGTGCATAAATAGGAAACCACTTTTTTATAACTTAGGAGGTTAAATTGATGAGCGAAGCGACAACGCATGGAGAAGCGAAGGTTGAAAAACCTGAAGTACTTAACGACTCCTCTAAACAAATTCCAGCCCGTGAAAAAATTGCCTATGGTTTTGGCGACTTTGGTAATGGGTTTATGTTCGACCTTGGTCAAGCCTACCTGACAAAATTTTGGATTGATGCTGTCGGAATTGGTGCTGGGCCAGTGGCAGGTATTTTCGCCTTCACCAAAATTTTTGATGCATTCATGGATCCAATTGCGGGATCTGTTATTGATAATCGAAAACGGATAGGCAAACAAGGGAAATTCCGCCCTATTATGATGATTTCCGCCATTATTCTTGGAATTATGACCGTGGTCACCTTCACCATGCCGATGGGTTTATCAATGACACAGAAGATTATTTATGCGTATGCCGTCTATATGATTTGGGGGCTGGTTTACTCATTTACTAATGACCCATACGGATCGCTAGCATCTGTCATGTCCAGAAACTCGCAAGATAGAAGCTTTATGGCAACAACTCGTCAGATTGGGTCCGTTGGAGCACAGTTTATTGCAGGGGTCGCATTTATCCCATTAATGACAATGTTTGCCGGTGCCACAGGGAAGCAGGCTCATGGTTATTTCTTGGCTAGCGCAATTTTTGCCATCATTGGGGTTGCGATGTTTGCTGTCTGCTACTTCGGCACACGTGAGAATGTCAAGGTTAATCGTAACAATGCCCACAAGGAAGGTTTTAAAGACTATTTCCGAGTGATTTTCAAAAATGGGCCACTGGGTGCTTTGATTTTGATGACACTGTTTACAATATCTGCGATGAATACGAATAATCAGATGATGGTGTTCTACGCCGAATATAACTTGGGTAATATTGGCCTCCAACCGATTATTAACGCAATTATGATGGGATGCTCAATCTTAGGGGTTTTCATGATTCCGTTCTTAACAAAGCGGTTTGGTCAAAAGCCAACGGCGATGGTTAGCTTCGTAGTCGGAGCAATTGCTAATATTGCTAACTTCTTTTTACCGTCGAACGTTATCGTATTTATTGTGTTGGTTACAATTGGTTACACTGCCTTGGCTATCCCAAATGGGATCACGTGGGCGATGGTTTCAAACGCTATCGACTATGGTGAATGGCGGTCTGGAGTTAGAAAAGAAGCTATTACGTACGCGGCTTTTAATTTCTCAAGAAAGATTGCCCAGTCCCTTGCTGCTCTTGTCAGTGCCGGAATCTTAGCCTTAACGGGTTATGTTGCTAACGCCCAACAGCACGAAGGTGCGTTGAGAGGTATCAAAGCTGCGATGACCTTGTATCCAGGTGTTTGCTTGGCACTCGCTGCGGTTGTTGTTGGTGTTTTCTACAAATTGGATGATGATCGTTTTGGAAAGATTGTTAACGATTTGGATCATGGTCGTTGGGAAAACGGTAAGATTGGCGAATAGTCAGTATTGTAATCAGATTTAAATTTTAGGAGGAATTAATAATGGATTTACAAAAGTTGTTGAAGGATGTTAAAGAAATTCTGTCAATTGAAGATGGTGACTATTCAAAGTTAACGGATAAGGAAGTCTACGCACCTTCTATTCAAGTTGATCGACGAAACGTATACTTTGTTACCCATCAAAAAAACAGTGAAGGCATTACCGAAAAGCACCTAGTAGTTTATGAAAATCGGCTAACAGCTAAGGATTTTGATGCAACAGAAGTATTAAAGGATGATGACTCAACCTTAATTGTTGGCGAACTTAACGAAACCAATAACAATGCTTTAGCCACTCGCTTCCAATGGATTCGACCAGCATCACGGCGCAATTATAAATACACGTTTGGTCTCGGTGATCGGTTAGGCAATGCTTCGAATGCCCATTTACGGTTATTTAAAGGGCGTGGTATTATGCCAGTTCTTGCACAACAATCAATCCGTGAGTTGATGTTGATGCACCGGACCAATACCGATGTTTTCCAATCTGCCTCATGGGCCGTGTTTGAAGAAGGTTTCACTTACGGATGGGGTGCCGATGGTGATCACGTCAAGACGCCTTACGAAGTCGATTATGCCGTTAAAATTGGATGCTCAATGATTACTTTGGATTGTACAGAAGAAATCCATAATGATGTTGTTAATTTGGATGAATCCGAACTTGACAAACGATTTAACTCGTTAGATCCAGATCAAATCAAGTACTTTAACGATGCATATTTGGATAAAGATTTTGAAGTTGCTGATGGTGTAACCGTCCACTTTACAAAGAAAGATCTCGAAGAATCTGTCTTGACCTTCTACGATGCCATTCTGTTTGCCGAAGGTATCTATACTAAGTTTGTTGTGCCATATAATTTGGACTTTGAAATTTCGATGGATGAAACACCATATCAAACGACCCCTGAAAATCACTTTTTCTTCGCTAGCGAACTGAACAAACAAGGTGTGACTCCTGTAACGATGGCACCTCGTTTTTATGGCGAATTTCAAAAAGCAATTGATTATATTGGCGATACTGAACGTTTTGAACGAGAATACGTGGTTCATGAATCCATTGCAGAGCACTTTGGTTACAAATTAAGCATTCACTCTGGCTCAGATAAGTTATCTGTTTACGAAATTATTGGACGACTTTCTAAAAAACACGGCTGGCACGTTAAAACAGCTGGTACTAACTGGTTGGAAGCGCTTCGCGTTATTGCTCATAAAGATCCTGACTTCATGCTTGAACTGTATAAGTTTGCTTACGATAACTTGGATGATGTCAAAGATTTCTATGTATTCAACGCCCAGACTAATGGAACTGCGCCCAAACCAGCTGATATGAACAAGAGTAACGTGATGGATCTTCTCGACAATGACGATGCTCGGCAGGTCCTTCACACGATGTATGGGTCAATCATGAACTTAAAGCACAACTTCCACTATGTATATCGTGACAAGTTCTGGAACACGCTTCTTAAGAATCAAGATTTGTACGACGCTTATTTAAACATTCATATTGCCGAACATTTGGATCTGTTACAAGGGGTTGTTAAGACTCGTGCTGAGGCGCTTGAAAAATACGAACCTAAAGAAGATATTTCAAAGAAGTTCTAGTATAAATTTTTAGGAGGATTATCATGGCATTACTTGATAAAGATTTTTTATTAGAAAACGAAATGGGTAAGCAGCTTTTCAATGATTACGCAAAAAACATGCCAATTATTGATTTTCACTGTCATTTAAATCCTGAAGAAATTTATGAGAACAAAAATTATCCGAATATCACTCGTATTTGGTTAAATGAAGGAACATATGGTGATCACTACAAGTGGCGGTTAATGCGGGCAAATGGTGTGCCTGAGGAGCTCATCACTGGTGATGGTGATGAATACGAAAAGTTTCTAGCATGGGCAGATACGATTGAACATTCTTTAGGCAATCCTTTGTATGAATGGACACACTTGGAACTTAAGCGATTTTTCCACATTGATGACGTCTTTAGTAAGGAAACGGCACCAAAAATTTGGGAAAAAGCAAACGAACTTTTACAAACGGATGCTTTTAAGCCCCGTAATTTGATCAAAAACATGAATGTTAAGGCTGTCTGCACGACTGACGACCCAGCATCTGACCTTCATTATCATAAGCTGTTAAAAGAAGATGAGGCCAATAATGGTTTTAAAACACTACCTGCGATGCGCCCAGATAAGCTGATTCAAATTGACAGAGATGGGTTCAATGACTACCTTAATGAACTTAGCGATGTTTCGGGTGTCGGAATTAATTCCTTTGATGATATTATCAAGGCCTTAGAACAACGGTTTGAATTCTTCAATGAAATGGGTGGTCGTTTGTCGGATCATTCGTTGCTTACTTATCATTTTGTTGAGGCTACTACAGAAGAACTCAATGAAATTGTTAAGAAAGGGCGTTCAAATGAGGATTTGTCGCCACGCGAGATTGATCAATATCTGACAATGCTGTTAGAGCACTTGATGACGTTGAACAACAAGTTTAATTGGACAATGCAGTTTCACATCAACTCGATTCGGGATTTGAACCGACCAATGTTCAAAAAAATTGGACCTGATACTGGATATGATGCTATTGGGACACAGCCTGATATCGTGGCTAACATTCAGAAACTGTACACGAAGATGCAGGATACAAATGATATTCCAAAGTCGATTTTCTATTCGTTGAATCCGAATGACTGGATGCAATTAGCCACTATGATGGGTTGTTTCCAAGAACGTGGCAAACAACGATTACAATTGGGAGCCGGCTGGTGGTTCAATGATACCGCTGAAGGCATGAACGAACAGTTACGAGTATTCGCACAACAAAGTTTGTTACCAAATTTTGTCGGAATGCTGACGGATTCACGTAGTTTCTTATCTTATCCCCGTCACGAATATTTCCGTAGGGTCTTGTGTAACTTTTATGGTCACCTTGCTGAGACCGGCAGAGTACCCGATGATGAGAAACTACTGGGTAAAATTATTCAAGATATTTCATTCAATAATGCTGAGAATTACTTTGGCTTCTTTGATTAGTGAATTCTGAATAGCGTGCAAATTTAGATAACAGTCTACTTAGGGATTTTAGTCCTTAGGTGGACTGTTTTGGTTTATACTAATGATATTCTTCAAGAAACTGGCCATTATAAAACAGAGAAACATAATTGTAGGGACAAACCTTTTTAGTTAAAAACACCACTATCATTGTTGAGAGTAATATAATGTTGTGTATGGATCATAAGAGAACTGATATCGGGGGTAAGTGCCTGTTTTGGAAAATGCAACAATAATGACGATTGCAAAGCTTGCTAAAGTGTCTCATACTACGGTTTCTCGTGCGTTAAACGGGAGTAACCTGGTTAAAGAGGAAACACGAGAAAAGATTAGAGCAATTGCAAAGGAAATTGGCTACACGCCTAATATAAGCGCACGAGGTTTAGTCAATCGTAAGACTTTTCTGATTGGTGTGTTTTTCTCTGAAATGGAGTCCGGAACCTCTCCCAGTTTTTTAGTAGACGTTTTAAATCAAGCGCGCGAGGCTTTGCCGACAGGATACATCGTATCTGTAGATAGTATTGGCAATTACAAAGGTAACGCATTGCCGGTAGGAAGGTATGATGGCGTCGTGATTATCAGTCAGGCTGAGTCCGACGACGTTTTTATTGATCAAGTTCGCGACCAACACATTCCAATGGTTGTTTTAAATCGTCAGTTAAGCCGTGAAGACATTGTCAACTATGCAACCGATGATTACCTTGGTGCACAATTATTAATCCAATATGCGGCTCGGATGGGGCATGAACGTATTGGGATATTGGAGGGTCATCCGAAGTTTAGTTCAACTAAAGAACGGTGGCGTGGCTACGTTGATAGCCTTAATAAAGCTGGATTACAGTTCAATGATCAATGGGTCAAGGTGGGAGATTATTTACCTAAGAGTGGGTACGATAAAATGAAGGAGTTATTGTCTGGAAGCGCCGTACCCAGTTGCGTTTTTGTCACTAACGATGACATGGCAGTTGGTGCAATAAGGGCCTGTGAGGACCTGGGATTTAGGGTACCAGATGATATCTCGATTTTGGGATTTGATGATACGGAATATTCAAAATACCTTGTGCCACGGTTAACAACGATAAAAAAGCCAACGCATGCGTTGGTACGTAAGGGAATAGTAGCACTCACTAACCTTCTTTCCGCTAAAAATGTGACTAATAGAACTGAAACTTTACGTCCAAGCCTTGTTATACGGGAGTCTGTGGCAAATGTGAGAAATGAAACAAATTGATTCTTTTTCATGAAAACGATTTTATTTTTGAAAAACGTTGATTTATTTTCATGAGGTGCTAGTATACTAGTTGAGCGATCAGAGAAGCGAGTTTAACTAGGAGGCTTATACACATGGAAAATACATTTGCATCAAATCAATCAGTTTCATTTACTAAAAGTAGTGTTAAGAAGAGTGGTAATCATAGTGCTGCTATCATTGCGACAGCATTGACGAGCATTACTATTTTAGGTAGCTTGGTAGCCGGAATTAGCGTTAGTTCGAGTCATGCTAATGCCTTTAATGATGCTTATACGGCGGTAACCACATCTGTTACCAAGACCAAATAATTATAAAACTGATATATAACGGATTTTCAAACGGCGGTGCAACTTAGTATCGTCGTTTTTTTGTAAGCAACTTGACATCGCCCCCAATAACTCGTACTATTATGGCATTGGAATGAGAAATACATTAATAAAAAAGTTACGATGATGAGATGAGTAACTGGACAATGCCTTTAAGAGAGCTCGTGGTTGGTGTGAATGAGTAGTGCGGCGTAGGTGAAGATGGTCTCGGAGTAATATGGCGCTGAGCTGATTTGCGAAGTGGCATTGCGTGGTCGTCATTATCTGACCGGAGTATTGATGTTTAGTACTCTCTGAGCTAGTTTGGCGTGAGCTGACTAGAAATTAAGGTGGCACCGCGAGCGAATCGTCCTTGGATTATATCCAGGGACTTTTTTATTTTCAAAATTTTGGGAGGAATTATCATGACTATTCAGACTCAGACTAAGTTTCCAAACCGGTTCGATATCGTTGGGAGCTTCTTGCGACCAGATCGGTTAAAACAAGCAAATGCCGATTTTTCTGCTCATAAAATTTCGAAAGATGATCTATTGCAAGTGCAACACGAGGAAATTAAGAGAATTGTTGATAAGCAAGTTGCTTTAGGGTTAAAGGACGTCACCGATGGTGAATTTAACCGAAGCTGGTGGCACTTGGACTTCTTGGCTGGATTGAAGGGCGCCCATTTTTTTGAACCTGATCACGGTTTTATCTTCAATGGTCAGGAAACGCGTAAGGGTGGGATTGAAATCACTGAAAAAGTGACATTTAATCCGGATCACCCGTTCTTTGACGGCTTTAAGTATCTCCAAAGTATCGTGCCGGATGGCATCACGCCTAAGCAGACGATTCCTAGCCCATCAGTCTTGTTCCCAAATGAAGATGCTGAAATTTACGACAAGTATTACAACCATGATTTTGAAGCCTTTCTAGCGGATGAAATTACCGCCTATCAAAACACGGTGCAGCGATTCTACGACCTCGGTTGCCGTTATTTACAACTCGACGATACGTCATGGGGGATGTGGGCTAGCTTCTCTGATAAAGTAATTAATCCAGACTTGAAGCCATTGTGTGAGGCGGCCGTTAAAGCGATTAACGCAATCGTGGACAATAAGCCAGATGACTTGACCATCACGATGCACGTTTGTCGTGGTAATTATGAT
Source organism: Secundilactobacillus kimchicus JCM 15530 (assembly GCF_001433995.1). Lineage (GTDB taxonomy): Bacteria > Bacillota > Bacilli > Lactobacillales > Lactobacillaceae > Secundilactobacillus > Secundilactobacillus kimchicus. Next base: position 11,900 of record NZ_AZCX01000017.1, on the reverse strand, counting down.
TCTAACTGGGCCGGTGCAGGGGCCTACGATCCGGTGGCTGATTACTTGGCTCAGTTACACATTGATGGGTACTTTTTGGAATATGATGACGAGCGATCAGGTGGCTTTGAACCACTTGCTAAGATTGCTGCAAACGGTCGTAACCAACGCATCGTCTTGGGGTTGGTCACGACTAAGAAACCTGATTTAGAAGCACCTGAATTACTAAAAAAACGAATTGCACTTGCCAGCCAATACGTGCCGTTGGCTAGCCTTTGTCTGTCACCACAGTGTGGTTTTGCCTCAACTGAGGAGGGTAATCACTTGACTGAAGACGATCAATGGGCCAAATTAAAGCTGGTCATTGATACTGCGAAGAGTGTTTGGCCAGAATAGAATCCGGAAACCACGTTTGGAGGGGTTAACTTTGAAGGGAATCAGAAGCGTCTTACTCAGCTTAGCAACCGTCGCATTAGTTGTCGTCTTGGCGGCGTGCGGCAGTAGTAATTCAAGCAGCAAGAACACTTATCAGTCGGAGCTCCAGAATAGCAAGCAACTAACCGTTGGTCTCGAAGGCACCTATCCGCCGTTTTCATACCGTCAAAATGGGAAATTAACCGGTTTTGAAGTGGATTTAGGCCGTGCTGTGGCTAAAAAGTTAAACTTGAAAGCCAACTTTGTCCCAACTAAGTGGGACGGGCTCGTGGCCGGTCTTGGGAGTGGCAAGTTTGATGTGATTATTAATAACCTGACGCAAACCCCAGAACGGCGTAAACAATATGCCTTCTCGACGCCGTATGTTTTCTCAAAGTACGCCTTGATTACCCGGTCATCTGACAATAACATTAAGTCACTCAAGGATATAAAGGGTAAGAAGTTTGCGGAAGGCACTGGGACTGACAACGAAGTGATTGCCAAGCAGAATGGGGCCACGATTTTACCATCGGGCCAGTTTTCAACTTCCTTAGACCTTGTGAAGCAGGGCCGCGCAGATGGCACCCTAAATGCGGAACCAGCACTGTTGACCTATAAGAAGGACAACTCAATTAAGGGATTGAAATACCGGATCTTGCCAAGCTCAGAACAGAAACCAGCCGAAATTTCAGCGATGTTCAATAAAAAATCACCGAAGCTCCGGGCTAAGTTCAATACGGCTATCAATGACCTTCGCAAAGATGGGACGTTGAAGAAACTGTCGGTGAAGTATTTTGGGCAGGATATTACGACGAACTAACGAGTTAATCTTGAATTGCAAGAGGCCATCAACTTTAAAACGGTTGATGGCCTTTTTTTCGGATTGAATTTATCATTCAAAATACGTTGTTAGCACCCGCTCGTATATAGTGACAAATGCTTCGAAAATATCAAGATCCACATATTCGTCCACCTGATGGGCGGTCATGTTTCCCGGGCCGAAAACGACGACGGTTGTGTCTGGGTTCGCTTTAGTTAGTTCAGAAGCGTCGGTACCAGCGGCTGAACCACCGGTGGGAATAGTCTGGTGAAGTTCCTGTTGCGCGATACCTTGAAGTAGCTGAATGAATCGGTCCTGAGGGTCACTTTCCACAGGCCGTTTATCACCTAGAACTTGCAGGGTGAGATGCGCCGATTGGTTGCGGTTTTGATCAGCAATCAGGGCATTAAGTCGATCTAGAATCCAGCTGTTAGGCACCTCTGGGATAGTTCGAACTTTCTCATATAACGTGGCCTCATCAGGGACCGAGTTAAGCTGTTGGCCACCGCTGAATTTAGTGGTAACAGCGACCGTCTTCCCCAGCACAGGGTTTTTGGCCGTTAACGAGTCAAAAAAGGTGCGTTGGTTTTGGGAGTAAGCAATCAACGCGTCGATGGCGTTAATGCCTAACTCGGGGGTTGAGCTGTGAGCTGATAGGCCCTTGGCCGTCACCGCAAAGGTAATAGAGCCTTTATGAGCAAAATTCAAGACGAATTGTTCAGTTGAATGATTGGCTGCTACTAAGGCTGGTAGAACGGTTTTAGAAAAGCGTAACGGATTTTTAATTGGCGATTGAGTCAGCCAGTTGATTGGAACACTACTGGGTTCTGCCACAATCATGGCCGTCACGTTCTTCATGTAGCCGTGTTGGGCAAAATATTGGGCACCCTGCATGTGATTGATAGGGCTAGATTCTTCACCGATAGTTGCCAGCAAACGGACATGGCCAGTGAAGCTCGGATCATGAGCTAGGTCAATCATTGTAATAATAGCGGCTGCTAAACCACTTTTCATATCACTGGCGCCGCGGCCATAGAGTCGATGTTTAACCTGTTCAGCACCAAGTGGTAGGTGATGCCACTTTCGCAGGTCACCTAGCGCAACTACGTCTTGATGACCTTCCAAAACAACGATGGGACCGTGATCTGGTCCGATATCGGCGACAACGTTGAATCGGTTTGGTTCGACTTCAAGAAGTTGATGGTGGATATGATGAGCAGTCAAATAATCATCCAGAAAGTTTGCGGTTTGCAGTTCGTTGCCGCCGACCGTGTCGAGTTGAACGAGTTTGGTGAGTAAAGCAATTGAATTAGTTGGCGTCACAACCATGACTTCCTTTCGTTAAGTCGTATTGCGGTTCTATTGAGAAGCATAGATTTATAGCAGCAGTGAGCCTACCACGGTAGTTTAAGTAACAAGAAACCGGTTTATGTATCATGAGGGCAATTAATAACATGCTGAACTCGATAGACTATTGACACTAAGGTTAAAATGAGTAATGTATTAAAATATAATGAGAACAAGCTTTACTTAGTATAGGTCCGGTCTAGGGAGAGTTCAAGGTTGAATTTAAGCTTTCAATGGTTTAAATAAATAAGTTACATCAAACAGGAGAGGGAAGTGAACGCGACAATGAATGATTCAGCAACAGATTCATCTTTATCAGCTAAAATGACAACGCTCTTTAAAAGCTTGCATCGGCACCCGGAATTAGCTGACCAAGAAGTTTGGACGACCCAGCAGATTGAAGCACACTTAACAGCTCTGGGAATTCCTATCAAGGACTATGAATTGAAAACAGGGGTTGTGGCCGAAATTACGGGATCATTTTCAGGTCCAACTATCGCATTGCGAGCTGATATTGATGCGTTACCCCTCCAAGAAGAAACAACCTTGGATTATAAATCGGAAATTGATGGTGTGGCGCATGCCTGCGGGCATGATTTTCACACTGCCGCACTGTTAGGGGCTGCTGAAGTGTTAGCAGCCGAAAGAGGTCAACTTCATGGGACGATTCGGTTGATATTTGAACCCGGAGAAGAACGGCATACTGGTGCTCGTGAACTCATAGCCGCCCATGTTATGGATGGTGTGTCGGCCATCTTTGGCATGCACAATATGCCATGGGTACCAGTGGGGACAGTGGCTTTAAAGTCAGGGAAGTTAATGGCTTCTAATGATAATTTTCAAGTGACGGTCAAAGGGGTTGGGTCGCATGCGGCGATGCCACACACCGGAAAAGATCCCCTGGTTGCCACAGCAGCTATCGTGATGGCGTTACAGACGGTGGTCAGCCGAAACATTGATCCGGTCGATCAGTTGGTTTTAACAGTCGGTCAGATAACGGGGGGCTTTGCGAACAACGTGATTCCGGATGAGGCTTTCTTCAAGGGGACTATCCGGGCTTTTTCTAAGGAGAGTCGCCAACTGGCTAAGGAGCGGTTCTATCAGCTAGTTGAACAAACGGCTGCCGCATATGGGACAACCGCTGAAATTGAATGGGATCAAGGCCCGTCACCAGTTGATAATAATGCTACAGTGACGCAGCTGGTGGCGGATCAAGCGCGCCAGTTCATGACCGTGGTGCCAGCGCCAACTACCAATGCAGACGATGATTTTGCGAGTTTTGAGGAATTAGTGCCTGGGTGCTATGCCTTCATTGGAAGCAAGGGTAACGCAAACTTGCATCATTCGGACTTTATCGCGGATCCAGCGGGGTTAATCTATGCGGCAAAATTGCATGTTGCGGTAGCCCAAGCCTTATTGGCTAAGCTGAATCAAGGGACTTATTTTACGAATTGACGATGTCAGAATAGGAGTTGGCGTAATGAATCAAACAGAAGTGGAACAGTATGCCTTGGCGACCTTACCAAGTCTCTACCAGTATTTAAAATTACCGAGCATTTCGGCTCAAAATCAAGGAATTACGGAAACCGCTGACTGGTTAATCAATCAGTTTTCAAAACTGGGGGCTAAGCGGGTTGAAAAATGGCATGACCAAGGTGGTAACCCTATCGTATTTGCAGAATTTGAGGGTCAAGTTGATAGAACGGTTTTGTTTTATAACCACTACGATGTTCAACCGCCAGAGCCTGTAGCAGAATGGCAAACGGACCCCTTTGAACCAACAGTGCGTGATGGTAAATTGTTTGCTCGAGGAACTTGTGATGATAAGGGCGAGCTGATGTCGCGGTTGACGTTAATTAAGTATTTTCAAGAACATGGTGGCCTACCTGTTAATTTAAAATTTTTCGTGGAAGGTGAAGAAGAGATAGGCAGCCCACACGTGGATCAATCCGTTATTGCGCATGCGACTGACCTAGCAGCCGATGTTTGTATTTGGGAAGGCGGCGGTAAGGACGAGGAAGAAAACTTTCAAGTCACGTGCGGTCTAAAGGGAATCGTTAGTTTCGATTTGCACGTTCAAACAGCGGCGGTTGATCTTCATTCATCTCTGGCAAGCTACGCAGATAATGCAGCGTGGCGCTTAGTTCAAGCACTAGCATCCCTCCGCGGGGCTGATAACCGGGTACGGGTGGCCGGATTCTATGACACCATCGAATCACTGGGTGAGACAGGTCAAAAAGCGGTTGCCCGATTAACCTTTAACGATGCTGAGGTTAAGCGCAACTATGGGTTGCGCCGGCCGTTTGTTTATGCTGACCCGAAGTCCGAATTGATTAATGGGACAACGATGAGCATTAATGGGCTGAGTGCAGGCTATGAAGGTAACGGCGTCAAAACCATTATCCCAAAGGAGGCCCATGCAAAGTTAGACTGTCGATTAGTCCCTGATCAAGAACCAGAAGACATTGTAAAACTGATTAGAAACCAACTTGATCGAAATGGATTTGAAGACGTCAATGTTGAGTTTTTGCTTGGTGAACGGGCCTTTCGAACAGATCTCGATTCACCTTTTGTTCAGCTAAATATGACGATAGCACAGGAAGTGTATGGTAAAGCGCATACTAAATTGGTGCCTAATATGGCTGGTGGTGGCCCAGCTAAACAGTTTGTTGATAGTTTAAACGTTCCCATTGTGATGGTCGGCACCCACTACGCCGGAAGCCATCCCCATTCGCCGAATGAAAATATCCGATTAGCTGATTATGCAAAGGGAACTTATTTTTTAGGACTATTACTAACGCGCTACGCACGATGAACCCTAGCGTTTGACAATCGAAACGGATTTGGTATACTAATAACATTAACAATTGATGAGAAAATGAGAAAGCGTTGAGGAAGACCGTAATTAACAAATTGTCTCTAGCGAGTCTGGATGGTGTAAGCAGACGTCAATAGTTAGTTGAGGATCACTTTTGAGCAGATGGCTGAATGAAGTAGGTTATCTCGGCGACCACCGTTATCTGGATTTTGAGGCATTTTAATGCGAATAAAGGTGGTACCGTGCAAGTCAATGCGCCCTTTAAGATGAGCAATCATTTTAGAGGGCTTTTTTAATCAATTGAGTCATAGGAGGGGTTGGATATGAATAAAAATAGAGTATTAGTTGGTCTCGGAGCGGTTGCGCTGAGTTTAGCGTTGGCAGCTTGTGGGAGCAATAGCGGCAAGAGTGGGGATAAAACGTTGCATGTGACGTTGCAAGATGAACCGATGACTATTGATCCTAACAAGGCCACCGACGTCAATAGTGCTAGCATGTTGCTCCAATCGTACGAGGGTCTTTATACATATGATGCAAATAATAAGCTAAAGCCAGGCGTGGCGACTAAGGTAGTTAAGCCGACCAACCATGGGTTAACTTATACGTTTAATCTGCGTCAAGATGCGAAGTGGTCAAATGGTGATCCAGTGACAGCCCAGGACTTTGTTTATTCGTTCCAGCGGACAGTCGATCCAAAGACTAAGGCGCAGTTTGCTAGCTACTACGCCAACTTTAAGAATTTTGATGCCATTCAAGCAGGTAAAATGGCACCTTCAAAGCTTGGTGTCAAAGCATTAGGAAAATATAAACTGCAAGTGACGCTTGCTAAGCAAATGCCGTGGTTCAACGATATTGCGGCTTCAAAGTACCTCCCGTTAAACGAAAAAGCGGTTAACAAGTATGGCGCTAAGTATGGGACCAGTGCGGACAAAGCGGTTTATAACGGGCCGTATAAGGTTGCTGATTGGACGGGGACGAACAATAGTTGGAACTACGTTAAAAATAACAACTATTGGAACAAGAAAAACGTGAAGATCCAGACGGTCAAAGTCACGGTGACCAAGGACCAAAATACGGCTGTGAACATGTTTAATAGCGGCGACGTTCAGGAAACAACGGTGAATGGTCAATACGTCCGTCAGAATTCCAACAACAAGAATCTCAAAACCCACTTGTTAGGGCGATTGCAATACTTGTATTTCAACAACAAAAAAGCTAAAACCAACAGTGAAAACCTGCGACAAGCGTTGTCGTACGTTACGGATCGTCAGCAACTGACGAGTCAAGTTCTCCAAGATGGGTCTAAGCCCGCTCTAAGTGCGGTTATCCGGGGTGATCAACAAGATCCAGCAACCGGTAAGGATATGGCGACATCGGTCGGTAATCTCTTGCCAACTGATGTGACGAAGGCTAAGCAATACTGGGCGAAGTATTTGAAGGAAACCGGTAAAAAAACCGCGACGTTTAATTTACTGACGGATGACACGGATGAAGATAAAAATGTGGGCCAGTACCTCCAATCAACGATTGAAAAGGAATTAAAGGGTGCCAAAGTGACATTGACGTCGATCCCTCACGCACAGCACGTAGCCCGCGATTTTGCTGGTCAATTTGATTTGAATTTGACCGGATGGACAACTAACTGGTTGGATTCAGCTGATTTCTTGAGTCTGGCTCAAAAGGGCAATACGGTTAACTTCACCAACTGGAGTGATCCGACGTTCAACAAGCTGATGACAACGCAAGCCGGTCAGACTGGCCAAACTCGGTACGATACTCTGGCCAAGGCTGACAAGTATCTGATGAAGGTCAAAGGGTTTGTTCCGTTATATCAACCAGCTGAATCTAAGTTGGTCAGCAGTAAAGTGGGTGGGCTAAACTATTCACTACTCAATGAAGCACAATACCAATACGCTTATTGGAAATAGTGGAGATGGATTAAATGGCAACGAGAACATTTTTTAACGTGAGTTTATTTGATGGCCGCCAGAATGGAATTCGAGAAGGGGCGTGGTTAGCAGTTGATTTAACCTCGGGCCAGCTAGTGGCAATCGGTGGCGGTGTACCGCCAGCCGAGAGTGACGAGTTAGTTGACATGCACGACCAATACGTCATGCCAGGATTTCTTAACGTTCATACGCATATCGCGGGTGACCCGCGGGCTTTCGATGGTATTTTTGGTTCCAGCGAGGCGGAATCGGCCGTTTTTGCTTATCAAAATCTGCGAGAATTACTGCAATCAGGCGTCACTTTTGCTCGCGGACTTGGTACCAGTTTTGATGTTGATTTAAAGCTGAAAAAGATGATGCGGACTGGTGTTATGACCCAAATTCCGCATTTTCAGCCGTCGGGAAAGGCCTTCGTCATGACGGGAGGTCACGGTGACCACGCCAATGGTGGCAACCGGGTCGATTCGCCTGATGAAATGCGCAAGGGTGTCCGGCAAGCCCTTAAAGTCGGGGCAGAGGTTATTAAAATGATGGCAACAGGGGGCGTGATGTCGCCTGGTGACTTTATGGATGACCCACAGCTAAGCGTTGATGAGATGCACGCAGGTGTGCTAGAAGCACACCACAAAGGGTTCAAGGCAGCTGCTCATGCGGAGGGGAATCCCGGGATTCAAAATGCAATTGATGCCGGGGTAGACTCTATCGAACATGGATTTTACGTGACCGAAAGCGAAGCGCGACAGATGGTGGAACAAGACATTTACCTGACACCGACCCTCGTTGCGGAGTGGGCCATTCCGGAATTTGGTCAGGGCGTTTTACCCGATTGGGAAGTGAAAAAAGCAGCTGATGCTTTAGAGGATACCTACGTTAATTTGCGAAAAGCATACGAAATTGGTGTGAAATTTACGTGCGGGACAGATGCCGGGACCCCTTTTAACGGCTTCGATCGCACCCCAGAGGAATTTGAATTGCTAACAAAAGTTGGCATGACGCCGTTTGAAGCCTATACATGTTCCAGTCTCAACGCTGCTGAGTTGTGCGGCGTTGCGGATCGGTACGGGACACTAGAGGTTGGCAAGCAGGCTGATTTTCAGGTGCTTTCCGCGGATCCGCTGGCCGATGTTAAGGCGGTTCAACAACGGGACAAAGCGGTGTACTTGGGCGGTGAACGCCAGTTTTAAGAACCATCATTAATGGAAGTTCGGATCTTATCGACAAGATCCGAACTTTTTTAATCCAACCGTTATTGTATGTAGTCAGAGTTGGCGAATATAACGAGAGAGTGCGCAATAAGACTATTAGAAATAAAAGTCATGGAATTCAATCTTTTTCTAAAATTTTTAAGGGTTAATCATGTACATAGTTGTCTAATCTTGCCTGAGCGATTGTATCGTTGGGGCGATTCTGTTAAATTCAGAAGTGAGAGTGGTAGGACTCGGGCCCGGGATCGATTATTTTGAAACCGCTTTATCAGTGCGCTGAACTAAATTTTTGGAGGAACATCTTGTCATGAAAAAGAAACTATTTTACTTTATTTTTTCGATGTTAGTTGTTCTCGGATTAGGATCAACTGCGGCAGTTGCGACTGAAACCCCGAGCGCTAGTAATAGTAGTGCCACAAGTGTTAAAACAGTAGATTACTTGGCGGCTTTGAATAAGGGTGCCAACAACATTAACGGTTCCGATGTTGGTGACGTTTGGCAAGCCCTGGCGTTGAAAACAAGTCCGATTGGATTATCTCAATACCAGAAAAGTGTGACTAAAGAAATATTAATAAAATCGGCCAGCACAGACTTATCAGGGACAGAGTTGGAAAAAGCGATTATTGGGGTTGCTTTGATTGGCGACGATCCCACGAATTTTCAAGGTCAAAACCTGATTAAAAAGTTGACGGACGAGATGAATACGACGAGCAAAGTTTCACTGTTTCCAGAGATATATGCCATTATTGCGTTGAGTACGAATGATTATGGAGAGGCTAGTGACAAAACAAAAGCTGCTTTAGTTAGCGATTTGCTAAGTCAACAAAACTCAAAGGGCGTTTGGAATTCAACTGATTCGACAGGAATGGTTTTACAGGCCTTAGCCATGAATAAGACGTTACCTAACGTGCAAACAGCGATAGATAAGGCCATTGATGGCGTTAAGAAGAACTGCTACGATCCCGCTACGGGTGATTTTATTGATCCCACAAGTTCCTTTTCTAAAGTGGCAAATTCTAGTAGTGATGCCATGCTAATTACAGGATTGGCAGCTTGTGGTGCGGATGTCGGAGTGGGATTGACCTCGGGAGGTGTTTCGCCTATCGCGGCCTTGGTTGGTTATCAGAAAAGTACGGGCGAGTTCAAATGGCAAATGGATCAAGATGGTGCCATAGCAATGTCGACGGAGCAAGCCGTTTACGCATTAGATCAGTACGATTACTTTAAAAACAACAAAGGTTCGATATTTAACTTTAAAAAAGCTAGTGTAACGCCTGTAACACCACCAGAGGATAATTCTAATAAAGGTGGGGAATCAAATCCGATTGTGATTGTGGTTCCTCAGGCCAACTCCCAGACAACGCCATCTTCGCCAGCAACAACAACGACAGTGGTCACTCGGACGGTGGTTTCAAAAACGCAAAAAAACAATTCAAAACCTAGTGCTAAAAAGAATCTGAAGCTAGGCAAGAAGACGCCTGTCAAAGTCATTAAGAATCAAAAGATTAAAACCCGAATTGGTAAATTAAAGGCTGGAAGTTATATTTATCGAAATAGTCGGTTGTCTTACGCTGCGCATTACACTAAAAACTATCGCGGTGCGAAGTATGTGACTCGACGTATGATGGTTAGGACTAGAACGGGTAAGAAGGCAGTCTTCTACTACGTTCATAACCACTATGTATCTGGCTGGGTCAGAAGTCGGTATGTCAATTTTGTGAAGTAAGTCATCGTGCTGAGAGAATAGTATTCTCTTGGCACTTTTGAGCTAGATACTGACAAAAAAAGATCATTTTTGAATGATAGAATAGCTTGGGAGGAGTGATGATATGAAAATCTACACGCGACATGGTGATAAAGGTAACACTCAGTTAATTGGATCATCGATGGTCTCAAAAGATGATAACCGTGTTGAAGCATACGGAACAGTGGATGAATTAAATTCGTGGATTGGCTATACGCGGTCAGTTCTGGGTTCTCAATTAGCAACGCTGGATTCAGAACTGGAAGAAATTCAGCAACTTTTGTTTGATATTGGGCGTGATCTCGCAACGCTGAGTGACGATAAGAAGCACGACTATTTCTTTACGGATGCTATTTGCAAAAAACAGACGCAGTGGTTGGAAGACGCCATCGACCGCTATGTTGAAGCAGCACCGGCAATTGATCGGTTTATTCTCCCAGGTGGAACGCCTCAATCAGCTGCTTTACATGTTGCCCGGACAGTAACCCGAAGGGCTGAAAGACAAATTGTAACGTTGCAAAAGCAATCTGAGATTAATCCCAATACTTTAGTGTTTATAAATCGATTGTCAGATTATTTCTTTGCAGCTGCCAGATTTGCGAATTATACAGCCGGTATTCAAGATGTGACGTATCGAAATGGTAACCCAGTCTTTAAAAAATGATTATCGAGATTCAAAGAAGACACCGAATTAAAATTCAATTCGATGTCTTTTTTAAAGTTTGATACAAGTTACCAAAAGATGTAGGAAGTACGAAATGGTGTGATTTTTAACCAAAATAACGATTCCCATAATGATGTAAGTTACACCCATAATTAAGGTGCCATATTTAGTAAAGAGAGTTGCCAAGCCGGGGAAGAAAGATAGGCAGTATCCAATGATGCCGATGGCAAACATACAAACAATAAAAGTCAAGATAACAACGGGTAGCCATTTAGATGCGATGTTTGAAAAATAGGCCGTAAAGATTCCGATATTATCGCTCCCTGTTGAACCGATAGTTAAAACAGCGACACTGATCATTAGATGGTTTGAGAACTTTGGCGTGAGCATTGAGTTCAGCCACGTCGCCTCAGATTGATGGCTTTTTAGGCTAAGGTAACCAAATACCAGTGGGATTAGACCCAAAAGGCCAATAAGATGTGGCGAAGGGGCGCTGTGAAGAATAAACGCGAATAGGAGACTGATTAACAGTAACACCAAGGAACCGATGAGCTGACCCAAATAGACTTTAACCCAAGATCGATGGTGATTTTGGGTATAGAGTAGGATTAAGACCGTAATAAGATCAATCGCGCTGGAAAAATAAACGACAATGCTGAAAAGAATTTCCCGAAACATCATTCAGTGTCCTTTCGTTAATTGTTAGAAAGTAAAACCTATGTATAAAAGAAAGACCGGTCACTTCAGTGTTGACCGGTCTTTCTCGTCCATGTCACGTAGATTGCTTATGGTACCTTCGTAGTTCGTTATGGCGTTAGTTTGTGAAATGGTGGCATGGACTGAGAAATAAACAATCCTAAACCCAGAATTATTTAGCCCTTTACCTGACACTCCGCGATCAACCCGTGGGCTTTCACAGGCTGAAACGCGCTACTCAAGTCAGACCGCCTTGTTTCACAG
>NZ_AZCX01000016.1 GCF_001433995.1 Secundilactobacillus kimchicus JCM 15530 | reverse complement strand
TCTTGCCATCCTTACTTGGCACTGCCGTAACCGTTGGGGTAATCCCATCCTTACCATCTTTACCATTGGTAATCGTGCCGGCTGGTTTCCCATCAATCGTAATCGTGTATCCGGTGACGTTACCATCAGCGTCCTTGGTTGGGGTCAACTCTGGCGTTGCGCCGTCCTTACCATTACTGATCGTACCAGCGTCCTTACCATCAATCACGATCGTGTATCCGGTAACGTTGCCATCCTTGTCCTTGATTTCCTTCAAGGTTGGTGTTGCACCGTCTTGACCATCATACAGATACGTCACCGTATCATCTGAACCGTCACCATGCTTAACTGTGACCTTAATGCCACTGACGCCATCTTTATCGTTCTTATCTACTCGTTCGCTGCTAATGGTGTCACCATCTGCTGGGGCATCAATTTCACCAATTTTCGTATCATCTGACCCATCTTTTCCAGGAATGAAGAAGATAATCTTACCGTTTTCTTCCTTCACACTTGGCGTTTGTCCCGGTTCACCTTGAGGGCCTTGATCGCCATCCTTTAAAGTGACCGTACCAATCGTATTACCAGCTGGAATCTTAGATACATCATCCACTTCGTCACCAGTATAGAAGATCACAGTATGGGTCCCAGCCTCATCGCCTGTCCCGTCAGTCGTAATCTCATGTACTTGCGCACTATCTGGTGCCTTTGTGTAGTTAACCGTCGTTTCAAGGTTTTGTGGTTGACCATCCAAGTCTAATGGCACGTTTTGGTCGTCCACTTTGATGTTATCAGCGGTGTAGCCTTCTTTGTCAGGTGAATCAACTGACGTAAAGATCTTTTGAATCGTTTCGTCATCTGTCCCGTTACCGTCTTCGTCAGAAGCCTTAACCGTGTATGACACGATCGTATCAGGATCATCAACCAAGACCTTGGTCCCTAACGTAATCGTTTGAACTAGGTCATCCGCAACCTTGTTTCCTTGGTCGTCCACATAGTGGATCGTCCGGGTAACCGTCACATCCTTACCATCTGTGGTAGCTGTCGAATCATCCTTCGTGTACACCAAAGTCCGGACAACTTCTTTGACATTCCCTGACACTTCAACGTCACCGACACCGTCCGTGGCTTCACCACCATCAACCGATGTGGTCCCTTTGTCGTACACGTAACCCTTTTGGGAGTTCAAGATATACGTTGGGATCTTATCGATTGTGGCCTTAGTGTCATCAGAACCATCATCGTTCTTCTCTGACACACCACTCGGACTAGTTGTCCAGTCTGAATAAGTGTATGGCGTATCCTTGTCGCCCGTTTCAGTGGCCGTCCGGTAGAAATCGATTGATTGAACGTTGTTATCTGGCGTATCGATTTCCTGACCTTTGTCGTCTTGATAGACGATCTTTTCAGTCACCGTCTTGGTCAAATAAAGGCCATTAGGATTATCCGTTGGCGTGTAAACCTTTGGCGCATCCTTGGTGTAAGTGACATTCCGAGTGACATTACCATCGGTCGCATGAACCGTAATATCGTCATTGGCACCCGTGGCAGTCGTTCCAATCTTGGTTGCCACCGTTGCGGTGTAATGATCTGGTGTCCGTAATTGGTCATTAGTTAAGGCAGCAAAATGCCCCTCAGCTGAACCCTTCGCCGTATCACCGGTCTCATCAGTAGTCCAAGCACCATAACTCAGAACATAACCATCGTCGGTGGCCTTCTTTGTGCCATCGACCAAGGCTGTCCGATAGAAAGTCACACTGTTACTATCATCGGTCGTGGTGTCTGTTGCTTCTGGCCCATAGGTGATCGTTTCAGTGACGGTCTTTGTCAGGTCCAAGTTGTCCGGATTGTTATCCGGTGTCACGGTCTTACCACCGTTGATGAACTTCACGGTGATCTTCTCGGCATTCGTTGGCTTAGTGGCTGACTTCGTCGTATCGCTAGCATTCGTGACCGCTTCAACTGCACCTAATGGCACCGAACCAGTCGTGACATCGACCACGTCACCACTAGCGTCAACCGCCGAAGCAGTGTGCGCTGTTGGTGTTTTAAAGCTATAAGCTGGGTAGCCATCCGCTTTAACAAAGTTACCACTAGCATCCTTCGTGTATGGGGTGTATCCCGTTACGATCTGAGTTGCTTCATCGGTAGTTGCAGCCCAGTAAACAGTTTGCGTCTTGTCAGTCAATGTGTCGTTTTCATCTGACTCACTCAACCCGGTCTTATCGAAAACAATCTGCCGAGTTGTCTGTAAACTATCCTCACTTGGCGTTTCATTAGTGATGAGATGCTTCACATGAATCGCTACGTTATCCTTGTCATCATCGGTTAACGTAACCGAGTTTTCAGCGCCTGGTTGGTATGTTTTTTCGTCAACAATGACGTAACCGGCAGTCTTTAATTGATCAGCCGTAGCGACCGTATATTTGACCTCATCCCCAGTGCTTCCTGCTAATTCTTGAGGATCTGCACCAGTGATGGTCTTGGTGACGTCAGCTTGTTTGTTGTCGTCATCAACGTAGGTGACCTGTGCTTGGCCATTTTTAGTTACTTTAACGGTGTAAACCAACGTTGGGACTTCCGTCTGTGTTTGGACAGTCTTGTAATCTAACGCAATTTGGGCAGTTCCTTCATCCTTATTAACGTTGTAAAAACCTGTTTTTTTATTGGCCTCATCTTCAGGTTGTGCACTCACAAGTTTCAGAGTACTTGGATCGTCAGTTAACATCTCTTGAAGACTTTGCAGATTATCAAGGTCTGCTTGAGCAGACGTTACAGCATCAGCCTTATCCTTATCACCCGGATTATCGGCACTATCGGTTTTTGCAGTTTCTAATTTCGTTTGCGCAGCTTTAATTGATGAAGCAATTGAAGAATTAACATCATTGGTATCAATCAAAGCCTTCGCCAAAGTATCATTACTATCATCTAAGAAGTCAGCAGGTGTTGCAGCAAGTGTATCTAACTTAATGATGTTGTCTTTATCAGCGTTGTTTAATCCACCACCGTTTACTGCTACGCTGGTTTCATATGCAATATCTGAGGTGTCATCACTATCTTTAATAGGATTCCCATCTTTATCGGTTGGATTCCCATCAGAATCAACGTACTTGATTTGAATCTTTGCACTAGCCGCAAACTCGACACTATTTGAAGGTATCTTATCTTGTTGAACTTTGTACTCAATTGGGTTTTGTAGCTTTGGATTCGTATCTGTAAATCCAAACGTAGTTGCATACACACCTGCCGGAAGACCGTTCGCTTGTTTTTTTCCGTCAAGAGAATTCTGCTTAGCATATGCAAGAGCTCGAATAAGCGATGTTGTTTCATCATCGGTCAAAACATCGCCGTATACTTCTGCGTTAGCCGCAAGACGTGCATCAGCTTTAATGGTCGCTAACGGTGTAGCGTTAGTGAGTGGTACAAATGGGGTATCAGTGCCTGGAAGCAAATTACCCTTGTCATCCTGCTGAAATGCGTTGTTATTGGCTTGCACAATCATTTTCTCGCCAAGATAAAAACGGACAAACGGCTCCCCCTGAAGAGTTAAAACCACTATTTTTGTGTCCGGATATATTTTTGTTAAAGCACTGGTTCTTGCATCGTATTCAACGTGACTTAGAAAAATTCCAGAATTAGGTTGATTTAAGTCATCAGTGGCTTTTTCTCCCCCAGCTGGTGAACTTAATTGAAACCAACTCGTTACGTTTGTTAGATCACTTGGATCATCGGCAGTTTCTTCAAAGTTACCATCTCCAAGGTCACTATAAGTCATACCGTGTTCGGATGCGGGGAGTATAGGATCTACAACCTTATATTCAATAGTTACTGGGCTACCGTTATACGTTACATTAACGTTCAGATCATGCTCTTTAGCATAAAGTGACACTGCCTCCATCTCAGTTGGTGTATAAGCAGTTTCAATATCCACAGTAAGTTGGTTGTCTTTTACTGTGATATTGGCTCCAGATAGATCCAAATCCTTAGTTGCTGATTCCGTTGTGGGAGCAACTGTCGTTACTTCTTTGGTATTTTCTTCAGTTAATTTAATAGCTTTTGTTTCATTTGTAGTAGATTGAGCTGCTTCTGATGCTGAGCTGCTGGACTGTGAGGCTTCATCAGTTACTGGTTGAGCAGTTTCTGATGCTGAGCTGCTAGCCTGAGATGTCTTGTCTGTTGCAGGTTGGGTAGCCTCTGACGCAGTGCTACTTGCTTGCGACGCTTCATCAACTGCTGGTTGAGCAGCTTCAGATGAACTACTAGACTGTGTGTTTGTCGAAGAAGCAGGTGCACTTGACTGAGTTGATTTACTATCCACTGAAGCAGCAGATGCCGGTGCACTTGAAGCTGGGGCAGCTGACGTTGTCGGTGTCTGATTCAGTGTCACCGAAGGCTGCTGAATCTGCTGACTCGTTGTCGCTTGTTCCGTACTGCTTGCATCCGTTGTCGCAGCTTGTGCATCTTTGACTTGATCTATGCCAAAGAACGATCCGGCAAACGAAGCGACCATTACCCCTGCAATGAGCCACCGTTTCCCGGATTTATAGAGCTTATAATGCTCCTTCTTATCCATTGAGTCCGCAACTAATTTGTTGTGGGCTTTTTTAATGCGTTTTGACATGCATACTCCTCCTTACGGTTCCCTGAAATCTACTTCCTCAAGTCATCTTGAGGTTTAAGCGGTACCTTAACCGTTAATCAATTCACCGTTTTAGACGCGATCGGTATCGTTGATTACCAATCACGCTCCTACAGGCTCGAAGTGCCCTATAATTCTTGGTCATTCCCCCGACCAAGAAGGTTTCGGCAACTCGATTAACGTTAGATCCTCTTACGAATATATCTTAAGTTCTGAACGGTCAAAACTAAAGAAAATTACACTGTCGTAATTTTGTCCGATTTTTTAAAAACCGGACAGTCAAAAATTTGTGGATATCTGTGAATCTGTTTTACTTTGGCGTATTATTATATGTAATCATAGATAGTTTGAGTACTTTCTGACATTGGAGGGAGACAGTTTGTATTATGATTTCATGTTCAACATGGGAGATAATGCTTGCGTGAGCATCCTACGCTTATTGAGTCAAGAGCCCACCCATCAGCTTCAACGGGCTATCATCAGTGAGCAGCTGGGACTTACGAATTATCAACTGAATAAGTACCTTGTCACCATGAATGCCGACCTAGCAACTGTTTCTGAGGAACGGCCCAGTTTTATTGACGAAGTCACCAAGGGTATCTGGACGGGCCATAACATTACGACCTTCATCACACAGAAAATCGCCCTACTTTACCTGAATCGATCCAATTTATTTCCAGCCTTTGAATATCGTGCCTTTTATGATAATTCCGACATTAAGGCAAACGTTTACGCGACCGAACATTTTCAGACTGAATCCACGTTTTATAAGAACGACCGCAAGCTCAAAAAGACGTTAGCGGCAAACAACTTCGACTCAATCTCTGGCGTCAACCAAGAGCATGAGTTCATCATGCGACTCCGCCTCTTTCAGTTGTATTACACCACGTTCACCGGCATTGAGCGGCCGCTTCCGGCGCTGAATGAATTAAGCGATCAACTGTGCAGTCAGCTTCAAAAACTGTTTCCGGCTGAATTAAGTCCGACTCAAAGTGTTAAGTTAGAAACGTTGTTGAAGATTTGGATCCTTCGACAGCGTAACCACAGCTTGATTGAAACAGCGACGCTAACTGAGCCGCTCCGAGATGGCACTTATCAAGCCGTCGCGGCCGTTTTAACCCAGGGCCTAGGCCCCGACTTAACCCCCAGCACCGCCGAGATCGACTACGTCTTTAGCTTCTTGCTCACTCAAGGCTTCCTAGGGTTAGATGACGTCACTTACGTTGAGCAAAACTTTCCAATTGCGACAACGCTGTCAACCGAATTTTTGACTCAACTGACGGAAAAAGCGGTGCTGACAGAAGATACGGATCTTGCTAGTACGGGACTGTACGAACAGCTACTGGCCGTTAACCTGCAATTTACGACGTTTTACGTTGAACCCACAACGTTTATCAGTTCAGATCAAGTGTCCTTTTTTAAGGACCTCTATCCAACGTTTGACCTGATTATTCGAGACTTTCTCAGTGCTGTGAAGAATTTGGTTTCCTTTGATTTGAGCGACCACATGATTGTGAACCTTTACTTCTCCTACATGTTTTGCATGATTAACAGTATTCCAACGTCGAATACCAAAGATCGCATATTTGTTTGCGTTGACTTTTCAGAAGGCCCGCTCTATACCAACTACGTGATCCAGTCCCTGCAAGCCTTCAACCACGCCCACATCGTGATTCAACGTCAACTAACCGACCAGACGGACATCTACATCTCTGACTTTCACTCGATGTTAGTCACTGTCCCTCAAGTGATCTGGTTGGATCCACCGACCGCTCAAGACTGGTCTGGCTTAGCCGACATTATTCTTAACATCAAGCAAACTCGACTCCAGCATCTATTTCCTGATTATGACTGGTCAGACTAACTTATCTATTTTAGAAAGGAGGCGTTCCACGTGACCCCAGTGGAAAAACCAACACCACCCCACATTTCAACACCTATGTATAAGGTTGGCACCGCCGTCGGACTTCTGATGGCTTCCACCCTGTTTTTATCAACTCACTTCGGTGATGTACCAACCGTTCAGGCCAGCACAACAACTCAGACGACTTCGGAGACTACCTCGAGTCAGTTCGACACCTCACAAATCCATGTGGGGACTGGTGACTATGCGTTTGAATCTCGCGATTCGAGCATGGAACAAATTAATGGAAACCAATTTGTTGGGACGTTCGTCTCGAACGTGACCGTCATCCATGCCGGTACAACTAGATCAAGCATCGTTTACAGCAATTCGAGCCAGCTCATCACTATCTACAAAACCGATGAAGATTTGAGCGGCGCGACTTATAGTGTCACTAACCGGACTGATGGATCTATTATTGATAGTGGTCGCTTTCAGAAGGTCACAATTGACGGTCAATCTTATGATGCAATGATTCTTCCAAGTACTGTTATTCAAGCCAGCTTCGAAGCAAATCAAACGGATCAGTCATCACTGAAGATCACGATCAATAACGGCTCAACTGAAACCTCAACCTTAACTAGCGTTGCGGTTAAGACGATGGCCGCCAGCGCTTCCGTGAAGTTGCCAACCATCAGTGCCGACGCTGATGGGCAAACCGCCAGCAGTCATTTTGGTAGTCAGACCGCCACGCTGGTTGACGCAAACGGCCAGTCGATCGACACCGTTGCTTTAACGAATTCCGACATTACCGTGTCTGATGACGGGACCGACGCTCACGACTACTCGTACCGCTTAAACAGCACGGGCGCTAACAAGGTTCAGAAAAAACTTGACCAACTCAATCAAACAGCCTTATCCGACGGTGGCTTTTACTACACCGCTGACACTCAAGCGACTGGCACCCTGACGCTTCACGGCGCTACCACTACTGAGACCAACTTAGTCGTGACCTACGTTGATGAAGCGGGTCACACCGTTAAAACGGATACCATTAGCGGTAACGTTGGTGACAGTGGTCACTACACCGCTAAGGTTCCAAGTGGCTATGAATTAGCAGCCGGTCAGAGCGCTGAGACAGCTTATACGCTTAGTAGCGGGACGAACACCATGACGATTAAGCTACAGAAAAAGGCCGTCACCCCAACTAAGACGCCAGCCGTTTTGAAAGTTGATTATATCGACGAGAATGGCAACGTCGTCACAACCGACACTGTCAGTGGCCACGTCGGTGACACGGGGACTTACTCAGCGACGGCCCCCAGCGGCTACGTTCTTGGGAACGGTCAGGATGCTACGGTCAGCTACACGTTAGGGCAAACGACCAACACACTCACCATTAGTGTCCAGCGCCAACCCGCCATTGTGACAGTTAAGTACGTTAATGGTGACGGGACTGTCGTAGGGACTAAAAACATAACTGGCCGTGTTGGTGATCAGGTCGACCTGAGCGAATCAGTACCTGATGGCTACAAGTTGGAAGATAATCCGATTGGTTCGCACTATACGTTAACGGGGAATCAAACAGCGGTTACCTTAAAGGTCGTCTCGGTTGACCAGACGCCGACTTCCTTGATCACGGTTCAGACGCCTCAGGATGTTTCGACAGCGCCCATTTTACCGCGGGCGCTTTGGCCTCTGATTCATCAACGCGCCACGAAGCCGGTATCGAAGGTCCAGTCGCGACACCACCGTCGGATAAACAAAAAGACGACGGCGAAAGCCCGACCGACTAGTAAGAGCGTGCCTAAATCATCAGCAACCTCAACAAGGCCCGTGGCATCGGCTCAACAGCCCGCAAATAAGGGGCTTGTGGTTGGCCCAACAATTGATCAATCAGCGGCCGTCACGGTACTCTACCTTGATGGCCGCACCGGTCACACGTTAGCTACCGAGTTACTGACTGGTAAGCGCGGCGACCGGATCGTCTTCGATACCTACCAACAAATCCTGCCACTTCAGGAACAGGGCTACTACATCACTAGCGATGACACAACCCGGATCAACGCGGCTTACTTTGGCGATGGGCCGACCACTTTTCGAGTTACCTTGCTGAAACGGGAAGAAAAGCCGACCACCCCACCCGTACCTGCGAAAACACCGCAAGCATCCGCAAGTGGGCGGTCGACTCCGCCGTCGCATGCAGTGGCCGATAAATCAGCTGCCAGCAAGTCTCGGCACAAAACACACGTCTTCAAGGAAAAGGCTAAAAAGGACCAATCCTCGCCAGTCGTTTTCGATCCCGAGATTAACGCCATTTTGACCCCAAGCGGTCACGGTGGTGGGAATCCAGACGCAACTGTCACTGAATTGGGCAAGTTCTTTATTAGCCTGTCTGGAACGATTAACTTTGGAATTCAGAATAAGAAAACTACCACGCGTTAACGGTGGTGTTGAGCGACCTGTCGGAGGATGGGTTGCTTTTTTCGTTGCGCAAAAAAGCCATCCATGATTTGGATGACTGTCTATTTGAATAAGTTGCTATGAGTACCAATTGCCAACATATGGACCACATTGTCATTTACTGAATAGATCATCAAATGATCCCCATTGTATCCGTCAAAATGTAATTCAAGAATTCTAACAGTGGCATTTGGTTGCCTTAGAGAACGCTTTATTTCTTGTATTTCCTTCTTGAATCCCTTCAATTGATGAGCATAAAAATAATCCGGAATTTCTTTCCCATAAATTAAACACGCTATAACATACTGCCAGGGTGAGCGCTTATCGTCAAAAGGTAGTCTCTCATTAAATACCGGATTCCACCTTGAATCTCTCTTCACCCTCTTGTACTCACGTTTAAAGCGCCCGGTAAAATATACTTGACGCTTATTCATCTAGCGCCTTTTGTAGATCGTCTGGGTTGTCATATCCCTGCAATGGCTTAGTCCCATTGAGGTTATCAATCACTTCTTGAATAGAGTCCCGCAGCTCACGACTCGGAACATAATAATCCTTGGGAAGCCCCTCATAGGCAACTGTAGTGACAACGCTTCTGACAAATTGAGATAGTGTCAATCCGCGACGTTTTAACTGTTCTTCAGCTAATTGTTTAGTTTTACTATCAATACGTGTCTCGACACGTTGATCATTCACAACCTTAGTCATGTTATCACCTCACAAGAAATTGTACGACAATTGACACACAAAATCAATTACAATGAGTCCTATTATTTCCGACTGTTCCAACAACCATAATAACCGAATATTCCGAGGTTAATATTTGACCAATTTAAACAATACGCTGGCTAAACTAAAGCGACCTGTCGGAGGCTGGATCGCTTTTTGGGGCAAAAAACAGCCATCCGTGATTAGGATGACTGTTACCAGAACTTTGTAAAAACCTCGCAATAGTTCCTGCCCGACTCTATGCCATATTTGCCGGCCCAATCGTCAAGTTGAGTGGGCGCCCCAGCGCATTGGCAAGTTTAGTTAACGTGTCAATGGACGTGTTGTGACCATTTTCAATACGCACGATTGTCGTCTTAGGAACACCGGACTTGTCCGCCAGCTTCTGCTGGGATAAACCAGCTTCTTCGCGCGCTTCAAGCAGCGCCATCGCACTTGCCATTTTGTTTTTTTCTTCATTGTAGGCTTCACGGTACGAAGAGGCTTTCATCATTTCCGCAAAGTAGGCGTCGAGATCACCGGTATGCTCCACAGTGAATTCGTGCAGGTCTTTACTCATTTGTCGTCTTCCTCCTTGTCGGTTTGATAGAACTCAGCTCGTAGGTCGACTGGACTATCAAAGGCTTAGTCCCATTAATATCGTGAGTAGCCATCTGCAACTAACGACTCGGAACATAGTAGTCCTTGGGAAGCCAAAACTTCTGACAAATTAGGATAACAGCCATCCGTCATTAGGATGACTGTTACCAAAACTTGGTCAGAACCTCGTGAATCAGACGCTAGGAGGCTGACTTAAAACCTCGTAATAGTTACCGCCCGACTCTTGGTTCGGTCCCAATGTTAAACCCGATTTGCTCTAATTGCTGACGAAAATCAACGCCCTCATAGGTCCCATTGTGCCACGGATTATCGTCCACGGTGTCGTCTGCAGACTGGCGCCGAATCAGGAGGGTGTCTTCATCGACTTGTTCGATGATCACTGGTTCGTCGCCAGAAAATCCAGCGGCTTTAGGTAAGTCGATACTGATTGAATCGCCAGTTTTGTGAGTTGTCGTTTCGCCGATCTTAGTCTTCTCCATTGCTGAACCTCTCCTTTACCGATGGCCGGTTGATCTTTATTTCTTCATCTTAGTCCATCCATGACTCTTCTGACGTCCTCACAATGAGCTATACGCCACATGGCCCACAAAACCAATAAAAACGCCTCTTGCTATCACCGCCTATCCCAGCAATGACAATGACCGACGTCTTTTGGGTTAACGTTTACCTAATTCAATCAATAAAAAAACTGAGTACATTTCTTGTGGTCGCCATTTGTTTTTTGCTACGATGGGTTTAAGAAGAAAGGTGGTGATAACTTGCGACTCATATTTAAGATTCTAATAGTGGTTGGTATCATCTTGGCAGCCCCTCTCGCCGTTGCCCTTATCTGGCAAAACTGGACAGCGACGCTCGGGACTGCTACTCCCATGTCACTTCGGTTTGACTGGCTCATGCAGTACGGGCCGATGTATCTCTTCTGGGGCGGGGTTGCCTTAGCAATCTTGTTAGTCATTCTCTTCCTTGTCGTCCTCCTCTGGCCACGGCCACGCTCGTTGTATTTGCATCAAAAAGCCGACGGGCAGGTCACGGTCAGTAAGAAGGCCATCGAGAACTTTACCCTCTCAGCTCTGCGCCAGGAACCCTATATCGGTAATCCTAAGGTATCTGCCAAGCTATCACGAAATAAAATCAAGCTCAACATCTCTGGGGACTTAATGAATTCGGTGAATGCCAAGCAACATACCGCTGACTTCTTGAACCAGCTTGAGTCTGATTTACGCACCTGCCTTGGGATTGCCAAAGAAAAACGGATTGCGATCCGGCTCGTTAATTTTAATGCTGCTAAGTCTAATTCGAACCAACCTCGAGTTGTGTAGGAGGTGATAACGTGACCGAACTTCTCAAGACCTACTGCTGGCCGCTGGTTGGCGGACTCGTGGGCCTGCTGCTGGCGGCCCTTATCATCACCATTGGGTTCTTTAAGACCCTCGTGATCTTAATCTTCGTTGCCCTCGGCATCGCGGCTGGTCTCTATATTAAGAAAACTGGTATTCTGTCGAACTTGTTCAAGTAACCCACCTTAAAGGAGGAACTCAACATGCAAAACGGTAACCCTAACGCAAAACCAAACTTAAACTCGAAGTCAACACCAGACGCAAAGCCCGGTGTTAAAGGTGATTTAACTTTTGAAGACAAGGTTGTTCAAAAAATTGTCGGTATCGCCCTCTCCGAAGTTAAGGGCCTGCTAACTGTCGACGGCGGCTTTTTCGCAAACGTTGCCGAAAAACTGGTCAACACCAACGACGTGACCTCCGGGATTGACGTTGAAGTTGGCAAGAAGCAAGTGGCGGTCGACCTCGACATCGTCGCCGAATACGGCATCGACATTTCCAAGCTCTACGACCAGATCAAAGACGTCATCGTGCGCGAAGTCAAGGACATGACCGACTTAGAAGTGATCGAGGTGAACGTGAACGTTGTCGACGTCAAGACGAAGGAGCAGCATGAAAAGGATTCGATTTCTCTTCAAGATCGCGTTAGTGATGCTACAGATAAGACGAAGGATGCGGTCAGCAAGGGCGCAAAAAAATCAAAAGAAGCGCTGAGTGACGGCGTGGATAAGGTAACACCTGACGATGAACCTAGTCGCGTTAACTAAAGGAGGAATTCACTATGGGACTCATTTGGTCATTAATCGTCGGCGCCATCATCGGCGCAATTGCAGGCGCAATCACTAACCGTGGCGCAGCCATGGGCTGGATTGCAAACATCGTTGCCGGCTTAGTCGGCGCATGGATCGGGCAGGGACTACTGGGCACCTGGGGCCCATCGTTAGCTGGCATGGCGCTAGTGCCTTCCATCATCGGAGCGGTTGTCCTAGTCCTCATTGTCTCACTCATCTTCGGCCGAACTAGCAGGAGCTAAGGAGGGATTCTATGGACGCTTTGAAAAACGTACTCAAATTCATGGTCGCTTCCACCCTCATCGTGGGCGGCGTCCTGATTGGCGGCACCGTATTAGCCGCCAAGAAAGTGGACGGCATCGGCGACAAGCTGCAGCGAAAGTTGCACAACTGAGAATTAATTGATGGTTAAAAAAACAGCCGCGTGGCTGTTTTTTTGGTGGGCCGGGGCTGCCTTCTAGCTTGATTAGTTGGGGGGCGGCTTGGCTCAGTACTAAATAAAGCCCTCGACAGTTGTGCCTGTCGAGGGCTTTGGTGTTACCATGCTAAATGGTTTTTTGGCAAGTTAAGTGTAACACGAATCATTTCTGGGCAGTTAGGGATATGGCCTTTTTCTTTTTTAAAGTGAATAGATTCGACCTTGATAGGCTTTGGATCATCAATTAGCTCATTCATATCGGTACTGACCAATTTTTATTTTCGTGAAGGATCTCTCATTATCACCGGGCCAGCCATGCTATAATAATTAGCGTTGCCTACCTATACTGTGTAACAGTTAGGGGGTGTCATCATGCTCAATGGTTTTTTGGCACCACTTGCGGTTGCGCTAATTAGTGCTTGGTTTGCTGATTAATTAGAGCACAGACACCACAAGTAGTTTTACTTAGGCAACATCTAACCCACCAATAAAGCCCTCGACAGTCGCACCTGTCGAGGGCTTTGGTGTCATCATGTAATGGTTTTTTCAACATCAGTATAACACGAAGCATTTCCAGATGGCTAGGGATAGCCTGATTTATTTTAGAGGTTACATCCAAAAGCCACCCGTACAATTAAACGCCGTCAATACAGTGACAATCCCCCCTATCAAGGATAGGTATCATGGAAGTCATTGCCCTTACATATGGAAACAATATGGCGGAACCGTTTGTTAACAGATACTTTCGTGTTTCTTCACCAGATTATCAATTGAAAATTGTTCAAGAACGGTAAGTGGGCCTAATCGGCAAGGTTCTTTATTCGCAAAGTTCAGGATAAATCGCGTTCAGTGGTAAAGCTATTCCGAGGAGAGGTGGATTCCCTATCTTGTTCTTCACTAGCGGGCTGCTCAACATGATCTTCATCTGAAATAGGAAAACCCATACGAGCAAACTGATTCAAAAGTCGCTTTTCGTCCTCACTAGAAAAATCGTGAAATCCTTTGGTGATTTCTTGAATTGGTTTATTATACCTTGCCATCTCAACACCTCCGCATCAATACGGTACCACATCCAATGAACCCAAGCAAAGGATTGTCATAACTTCATCAACGCTTTTCCAAACTTCTCATAAAAACCAATAATTAAAGCTCTAACGAGTTCTGAAATACAGAATTTTTGACCCGAAACTCCTATTTGGGTTAATCAGAATACTGTCTCTCCTGTTACCTTTTGTCGGCTTAAAACGACAACACAAAAGTTTACACCGTTAAATCAGTTTGATGCTCGTCTTAACAGCACTTGGGTAACATCTTTGCAGCCGAATTTGCTAGAATTAAGTTAACAAGCTATCCAGAAATTCGGGTTTAGCGTTGATGGCATTAGTGCCGTTAATCAGCAATTCAACAGCCAATCTGATGAAGACCCTAACCGGCCCGGGCATTTGCGCAATGCTGCCGGCCCTGGTTCGTGTTTGCCGAACTGGCAAAACTACAACCTTTTCAAGATGGCAATAAACGCACCGCACTGATAGCAGCTAACGCGGCCAATGGGTCACTTGAGACTGGTGATTATTTGATTCTCCCTACTCTTGACTTAGACCGAGCTGAATTCATAATTGATCTCATGCAATACTATGTGTCAGATGATGCTGGCCGTGATAGCCAGTTGTTAAATCAGATGATTAAACTGGTGCCCGACAAACAAGCTCGGTTTCACGAGTTCAATCAACCAGTGACACCTGAACAGGATCAAACTGCCGGAATCAGAAATGTTAAGCTCCAATTTCGTGATCCAGATTAACCCTAAACCGTTATGAAACTATCACCATCTTACGTGGATGACAGTAGTGCCCGTCGAAACACTCACTAGTTAAAGTGCCAAAAGATTATCAGACCAAACGCGCCGTAGATGGCAGTTCATCCACGGCGCGTTTTTGCGAGCCAAAAATTTCACTCCACACAAAAGGGGCAGTTCCCGGAAAACGACCCCTAAAGATTGTTCGAACTCGAATTTAGAACTTGGAAGTTATCCCAGATTATTGACGCCATACTGTTTCGCGTCACCATCTTGACCGACGACATAAGCTGAACTGATTCCAATAATGGTATACTGCGGATTCAGTAACGCATCCCGGTGACCCCAGTTAGAATCGGCATCGTTATAGATGAACTCGTGTAGGTTGGACTTGGCATAGTAGGCGGCCGAATTTCCGCCAACGATTTCGTCACTCCCCGCTTTCCCACCGTCACTATCTCCCATGTAGGCGATGTTTTCCGCAACGGCCGTGGTGATTCCAAGTTCCTGAGCGTGCTTCTCAAACAAGACATTGTCACTAGCATCATAGTGCGAGAAGTTGTCGATAAGCTCTGGCGCTCGGACATCGGCTAATTGGTCCAGTTGGCTGTCCTCAGTTAACGGCGCAATGCCACGCTTCGTTCGTTCTGCGTTCAACCCGGTCAAGAAAGCCTGCCGGTATTCAGCATTAGAGAAATGCTTGACCGTTTTTTGAGTCGTCGATGAATTGCTACCCATTTTGCCTTCTCTGGTAGTTGCAGTCGGTGTACTAATCACTTTGCCTAACCAACCACGCCAGACCCAGCCAGTCTTTCCCGACTTAGTACGGATGCGATAGTAAAACGCACGGTGCCCATTGGCCTTCGTCACATTAGCGATATGGGTCACCCGAACATCTTGCCAAAATTTCAACGTGCCGCGTCGGTATTTTAGGGTTGCCGTCGTGTAAGCAGGTGTTTTTTTATGAAGCACCACATAATTGGCATCCTTTACGTTTCGATAATAATTAACTTTTGCCTTAGCGCTAGCGGACACGCTCCCAAAGCTGCTCAATACCCCAATTGTTAAAGCAACTATTGCTAGATTCATCTTTTTCTTCATTCTAACCCCTCCAAATGAGCATATAAGTAAAACCTACTAACAGTTTACTACACGGGGAAACGCTCGTCAGCAAAATCAACAGTCCCGATTCGACTTGCTTTGCTTCCCAATTGGTTTTCGGTATACTGTTGCCAGTTTAAAAGAACTACATACTATTTGATTATTTGGGGGAAACATTCATGCAAACAAACTTGAAAAAATCGCTTTATCTTAGCCTTGCTGCGGTTTCATTTTTAGCAGCCGGAGCCGTCGCTTCGACTCAAGCGTCAGCTAAGACGTACGCAAAAGTTGCGTCAATGCAATCATTGAAAACTGATGCCAACACTCGTAACGTCATCGTGACTGGTAACAACGCGATCGCAACTAAGGCTGCAACGATGCAAGGCGCCCGGACTATCAAGTCTGCAGCTGCCCTTCAATCAGCTCAGTCTTCTGACAAAGTAGGGAGCTTTAACTTCCGCGCCTACGCTGTTGCCACAACCGACCGAGGATCGGTCTACTACAAAGTGGTCTCATTCGACAAATCTGTTCGCGGTTGGATCTACGGTGGCACGTCCACTTCTAGTTTTGGCGGTGGCTTGCAACAGTTCGCAACCACTTCAACGCCCGCAACCATCAACAAGTCATTTACGTACAACGGCCAAAAGCTCTGGGCGTCACCTGCCTGGACACAATACCGGGTCGGCGCTTCAAAGTTGACGATGGCTAACGGCACCAAGTTCACGGTTAACGCCTCAACAACGAACGTGAAATCTGGCGATCTTTATTACCAAATTGCTGACGGCTCAGCTGCCGGTGCCTGGGTAAAGGCCAGCGATGTGGAAAATGCTGCAACACCAATCGCCAACAACGCCGTTCGCATCAACTTAGTGAACCAAAGTGGGACGGTCATCAAGTCCATCGATTACACCGTTAACAACGCCACCAAGGGCAACACGCTTGGCGCATTAACTGCCACCAACGGCGTTTACAGCTGGAAGTTGAGTACCGCTGACACGTCAGCCATCCAAACTCAAATCAACAACGCTTTGGTCGGGACCGGGTATGCCTTGACCAATAACGCGTTGAGTGATGCTCAAATTGCCGCACTGGCCCAAGCTAAGTTTGGCGATGCTGTGTCATTGAGCTTTGCGAACGGGAATGTGGTTTACAGTACGATTACACCTTATGGCCGGATTGGTGGCAACGCCGCAGAAAAGCTGACTAATTCAGTGACGCCAGTCGTGAACTCAAAGCAAACTGCATTCGGCACTTATGAATATTCAGCAGCTGACCTAGCAAAGCTGGATGATACCGCGCTAGCAACCGCGTTACAAGCGGGTGCCAATACTCAAGATAAGATCAAATCTTTGAACGAATTCTTCCTCACAACGGCACAACTTCAATTCGCCCCAGTTAACGACATGGCGATTACCGACCTGTTCTCAGGAACTAGAGGCGCTAGTTTCACTTCAGCTCAAGTATTGAATTATGTGAACGGCAAGAGCAGCTTGAAAACACTCAAGTCACCTGTCTACCCTGTCTTCTCACTTGATAGTACCGGCAAGCCAACAATGACTTGGAACCAATTCAGCTACACTGCTTCAGATGCTGTAAGCGGAACATTTGGCAACCCTGTAACTGTTTACTACAACTACGACCCATCAAGTACGGTAGCTGTCGCTAAGCCATCATTGGTTCAGACGACACCTGGTCAAACGAACCCGTTAACTAAGTAGTACTCGATTACGATTATTTTTATACAAAGAAGCGCCTCAATTTTCTGGAATTGAGGCGCTTTTTAGCGAATTAATTCAAGGGCGGTGGCATCAACCACGAAAGTAGATGATGCCAATGATTTACGAAACTCGTAAAGGAATACAATGTTCTTGTCTGTTTTTCAGGCATTATCGTTGATGATTGTATTCGCGACATTAATGATAATCGTTGACCGAAACGACCGTAAATAAAAATCGCCCTCGTAACTTTGGCAGGTTGCGGGCGATTCTTATATTGTCCTGATGCTAGCCACCGTTCTTGAAACGGCTTGCTGGAGTCGGTGTTTGCGCACCGGCTCTTTTTTACACTCTTAGAATATCATTGTTTCAAACCAATTTCAAACAAACATCCCTAAATAATGACGTTCCAAAACCACTTTTGGAATCTAAAATCACCACAGCAACGGTTGCTAACCTATCATTAATTCGGGCAACATTCCCGTTCAGATGAGCGGGTCCCATCTAGTTGATTGCTGACAATTACCGTGCTTGCTTTCGGCGCTTAGCCCAACCAAAACCAAGTACGCTCAGCGCTGTCAGTAAGACCGTACCAATAAAACTGGTTGACTTTTGATCAGACTCACCCGTTTGCGGTAGCGTCACGACCTCAGATTTTGGTGCACTAACCGCTTTTTGTTGAGCGGGTCGTGTCGATCCAGGTTGAGCAACGTCAGCCGCGGCTCGCTTTGTCTGATTCCGACTAGGGGCAACTCCGTTATCTAAGACTAAAACTGTCTGCTTTTTCTTAGCAGTTTCCTGTTCCGTTTCCGGTTCCGGATTAGTCGTCGGCACTGGTGTTGCAGTCGGCGTATCAGTTGGTGTTGTGGTTTCCGGCGTCACCGGTGTATCAGTCGGTGGGGTTGTCGGGGTTGTCGGTGTATCAGTTGGTGTCGTTACCGGTGGCGTTGGCACACCCTCATGGCTTGTGGGTTTTGAAACTTTGAAAGTGGCTTGGCCACCCCAGGGGATGATGCCAGTGTCATATCTGGGACCTAGTACCACAAACGTCCCACTATATTCATAACTTCCTGTAGGTTGCACGCCGGCCCCGTTTACCCAATTTTGCATGGATGAGGTGGTTGTCAAATCAACACTGAAACTAACCTGAACACCTGTGTGGTTCTCCCATCCTCTAGATTCATCAGGAATATAATAAGAAAGTCCGTCAGTGTTCATCAAAAATTCAGTTTCCGATACTCGACTGAATTGTGAATCAGCCCCGAATTTTTCTTTTAGAATATTATTAAAACGTTCCTCATTATTGTACGGATCTTGCTCTGCTGAATCTGCCATCTCAAATGCTGTGAAGTTCCCATCTTCATCATATTCACCGACCTTCACAGAAACATCATCAATTGTCGGTGTGCCCACTGAGTTCGTTGAAATTTTTTGAGCTGTTCCTAGAAGGCTTGTTATAGCTCCGTAAGCCGGCAAACCACTCATGTTAACTTTCAGTGTCCAAACAGCTTTAGTTGGTTGCTTTGTCACTGGATCTTGTTCGGTTATGCGTCCTTCCACTTGTAAAACCGAATCCTTATATTGGTTAACAAGATCATACAATTCATTACGATCAGCACGCCCCTGATAAACATCCAAAGTTAAAGGCCATAGCTGTTTCTCCCAACTAAGCAACGGGACCTTGATAATCTCCGTTCCTCGCCCTAATAAATCCAACGTCCCTTCACGGCCAGTGGTATTTTGCGCAAAATAATCCGTGAACGTCATCGTTGCCGTTCGACTTCCAGCAGTTACTGCCACTGAACCGGCAGTTTGCGTGCCATCCTCTGACTTGATGTCAAATTGGGCATCAGCGTCCGGCTGGAAATTGTCCGGTAAATTAATAGTCGCCGTATCACCAGCGTTCACGTGAACATCATCGTCAATTTTCCAGTTGTAACTCGCTTGGTAAGCCCCCCATTTATCCGTTGTTGCGCTCGGATCAACTTCCTTATTGGTCGCGAGGTCCTTCACTTTGGCTGAGGATGCGTCTAAACCGTCAACTGTGATTTTCTTTCTGGTTGTACTTTTTTCGGTCGTTTCATTGCCTGCACTAGCGTTATTTGACGTCGTTGTAGTTGTTTCCGTAGTTTGATCATTATCAATCAACGAATTTTCGGATTGGCTGCTTTCACCAACTTGCCCAGTGACAGGTTGCTCTGGTGTCGTGTTTGAAGGCGACTGCACTGGCGCCGTTTCTTCTGTAACCACACTATCATTGGATTTAGTGACTGGCAATTTGAGTGTTGCTACCTGTTCACTAGTTGGATTCGCCATGACTGCTGTTTCACCGGTCTTTTCGGCCGCCTCAGAAGTGGCTGCCTCCGCACTCAGACCACTAATCCCTAAAACAGCAACGGTTACCCCTAACGTAATCCACCCATGTTTGGTATTTATAAGTTTAACCCGGTGTTTTTTCTCCGAACAATCCGCCAATAGACGGGCTACTTTCCTTGATTTCCCCACTGATAACGCCTCCTTGTATGACTTCTATCAGTATAAGAGTATACGAATTTCACAAATAAATCAAACAATTGTTTTAGAATGTCCGAAATGTAGAAAGTCGCCGCTTGTGTCACCTGCAAAAATAAAATTTCGCGCGTTTGCCACCGCCAGCGGTGGCAAACGAAAAGTCAAACCCACAGCTAGGAAGGGGGGAACCATTCGAACAACATAGCTTAAAGAAATCACTTTATCTGGGTCTT
>NZ_AZCX01000015.1 GCF_001433995.1 Secundilactobacillus kimchicus JCM 15530 | reverse complement strand
CGCCCCCTGCGAGGGTAGGACGTTGCCACGCAAAAAGAAAGTCGCTGGTCATTGACCGGCGACTTTTTGTTTTACTCGTTAATTTGCTAACCGGACAAGTTAGAATATGATAAAATAATAAGGACGGTTTTAATCGTACATAGAATGCGAGGGATAATAGAGGATGAAGCACTATCGAGGATATCGGTTAACGTTAGGCTGGCAGATCCTGATTGGGCTTGTTTTGGGAATCATTTTAGGCGTTGTGTTTTACGGCAATAAAGTGGCCATAACAAGCATGCAAAATATCGGGACCATGTTTATCAGTCTAATCCAAATGATTGTTCTACCAATCGTGGTTTCGTGTTTAACGGTCGGAATTGCGAATATGGGGGACTTGAAAAAATTAGGACGAATTGGTGGTAAAACACTAATTTACTTTGAATTAATGACAACAGTCGCCATTATTCTCGGGTTAATTGTCGCTAATATTTTTCGACCGGGTGATTTTATCGACATCCACGCGCTGCACTCACAAGATATTAGTCAGTACGTTGCCACTGCCAAGTCGGCAAAGGAAAGTAGTGGAATCTGGGCGACTCTAATGGGCATTATTCCAACTAATATTTTCAAGTCGCTTGGTGAAGGCGATATGATGCCGGTTATTTTCTTTTCCGTCTTTTTCGGTTTAGGAACGGCGGCTATTGGTAAGCCAGGTCAAGTGATCATTGATGTCTTACAAGCGGTTTCTGAAGTGATGTTTAAAGTGACTAACTGGGTGATGCACGTTGCGCCTATTGGGGTGTGTGCCTTGATTGGGGTCACGGTTGCTCAAATGGGCATTTCGGCCTTAGCCCCACTAGGATATTTCATTCTATTGGCTTACGCGACAATGATTGTCTTTGTTGTGGTTGTAATGGGACTTGTGGCTCGGGCTTTTGGCTTGAACATCTTCACGTTGTTGAAGGTTATCAAAGAAGAGGCTATCTTAGCGTTTTCTACGGCAAGTTCAGAGGCGGCCTTGCCTAAAATCATTGATAAAATGGACCGTTTTGGGGTGAGTCAAGGTATTGTATCCTTTGTCATTCCAACCGGTTACACGTTTAATCTTGATGGTTCAGCGATTTATCAATCGCTAGCTGCGTTGTTCTTAGCCCAGGCCTATCACATTAATCTGAGCATCGGGCAGCAAATTACGTTGCTGGTGGTGCTGATGATTACGAGCAAGGGGATGGCTGGTGTGCCTGGGGCATCCTTTGTCGTTTTGTTAGCAACTATTTCGACAATTGGCGTGCCCGTTGCTGGGTTAACCTTTATCGCTGGAATTGACCGGTTGGTCGATATGGGTCGAACGGCGGTTAACGTGGTTGGTAATTCCTTAGCAGCCGTGATTATTGGGAAGTCCGAAAAGGAATTTGACGCTGATAAAGCGGCCGCCTTTGCGGCATCGTTCAATCAAAAATAATCAAATAAAAACCCGCTAGTCCATCGACTAGCGGGTTTTTGGTGCCGTGATCATCATCATTGGTCCGTCACAGCTTTAGGTTGATTCCCATCAAGCTGTGGCTGTGCAAACCGTTCCAGACAATCGTCAGCGTCATAGTAAAAGGTTAAATTGAAGTCGTCTTTAAGATGCTAAAATGAGGTTCCTTACGCAATGGAGTAATTGCTGAAGTTAGTGATCGCACACCTCCCCGCAAAGTTCCCTAAGCGGTGAAGCACATTGGTCACGCCGCCGACCTGTCACGGTCGTTTTTGCAACGTGGTGTACCGAGATGGCACTACTAACCCTTGTTTCCCAGTTCAATCGGATGATGGCGTTGCTCTAGCTAACGATTTCTTTCAGGCGGTTTGCTTATGAGTGATTACAACGTCACTCGCAAACCAATATACAGCCTTGAGGT
This sequence comes from Secundilactobacillus kimchicus JCM 15530, assembly GCF_001433995.1. GTDB lineage: Bacteria > Bacillota > Bacilli > Lactobacillales > Lactobacillaceae > Secundilactobacillus > Secundilactobacillus kimchicus. The sequence goes on along the minus strand of NZ_AZCX01000015.1, from coordinate 36,413 downwards.
AGCCATCAGTCATTTTAGTCACCAATCTTATTGGTGGGGTTAGGGAAAGCAAGTGCTAGTGATGCCACTCGGTAAAATCACACGCTCACTTGAGCTAGTACCGGGTGAGACTTGGCAGCTCGCTTTCCCTGGCTCGCGTAATAAGACGACGCTCCAGGATCATAGGTTTCGGTTGTCATAGTCTCACCTCCATTCAATGTCGTGCGTTAGGTGCAAAAAACGCTCAGCCCGAACAACTGGCTGAGCGCATTAACTGCACTTTAAGAACCCTTCATGGGTTGGTTAGCCAATCGTTGAGCTTTAGCACTATACGGCGTAGTTAGTTTAGTAACAGCTACATTAGACTGGGCCTTCTTTTAACCCGGACAGCTGACTCATTGGCGTTTTTCGACGTTTCTGAGCAGTAGCGTTTTCCGTATAGGAGCCTCACCTAACGGCTTCTATCATCTACAACTATTAGTATAACTGCCTAAAACCGCTTTGGCAAGCCCCGTGCTCATGAGTTTTTACATTGAATGACTTATCACTTGGCGGTTTTTGCACTATACTTAAGACAGATGTCTGTAGTGTTGTACAAGTTAAAGGAGTGGTCAATGGTGATGCAGCAAGCAATGTTGTTCGATCAACTTGATGAGGAGGCTCAACGACGAGCGGTTCAGTCGTTTCTGCAGTTTTACTTGAATCGTTTCCGGACCAACAGCCTCGAAATCTTGAGCGCCTATCCGGTTCAATACGAAATGGAACAGGTCAACCATGATGTTGTATTAAATCAGAGTCGGCAGCCTGAAGAGTTGGTGGACCAGTTAGTTGCACACGATCGTTCGCTAGTCAGTCGAATTATTAGTGCTTTAAACCAAGGATTTATGAGCAATGGGGCACTAAGCGACGGCACTTGGGAGAGTTGGTACGAAGCCCAACATGACCAGTTAGCGTCAGGTCTATAACAGAAAAGCGACCGTGGTAGCGGTCGCTTTTGTTTGGGGGTTGAAAAGTAGATTTAGTCCAATCAATCTAGGGGAAGATTGATTAGTGGAAAGAGACGGGTTTGCCTAGTAAACCGAATCTTCCGTTGTCCATGTTGTCGTCATCATCAAGAAGTTGATGACAATGACTAGAATACATGGACTAGCTTAAACGAAGCTTAAAGGCCCAATATTGTTTTGGAAATACCTGGGGTCGCGTCGATGGCTGCTTTTGTGTTAAAGTTATAAAGATTAATTCTAATTGGATGAGTAGAAAGAGCGGTAATGCGATGGACTTGACAGTCATTATTCCAACCTATAATAGTAAACGCTATGTAGCTAATTTAAAGCGTGATTTGGCCCCTTTTTTGGCCACGCAAAACGTTGAAATCATCATCGTTGACGACGCGTCAACGGACGGCACAGGGGAAGTGCTGACAACGGCATTTGGTGAGGCCGATAACGTGACTTTGAAGTTAAAAGATAAGAACAAGGGACAGTCGGATTCACGCTATCTAGGATTGCAAGAAGCATGTGGGGACTACGTGTATTTTATGGATAGCGATGATCGGCTGGAACCTGAGTTTCGGTCGGTCATTTTACCAACGATTAAAAATCAGCAGGCCGATATTGTTTTTTTCGACTACAAGGCGCAAATGCGGCGGGTCTCAATTGGTAAAGCAAGTGGTGAAATTTCCCGCGAGGCCGCGCTGAATACGGTGCTTGAACTAAATGGGAAGCGATCATCAGCTGGCTATCTATGGAACAAATTATTTAAGCGGTCGCTTATTGAAAAAATGACGTTCAAGGATACCCTGTTTGAGGATCTAGATTTCTGTGTTCGGGCCGTGTTGAAGGCTGACCATTTTCTGTATGTAAACTCGGTGGGATACCACTATGTTTTTCATTTGAAGTCATCGTTTAACGGGGCTTTTTTGAAGCATTGCGACCGGTTGGTTAGCGATCGGATTGAGGTCCAAGAAGCTGTCATGGACCAACTTTTGACGCATCAGGATCGATTGAACTTTGAACACTTAAAAAAGGCGTTAATGAGTTATAATCTAAACATTGTCGGTTGGTTGTTAATGATTAGCTTAGGGCGGATTCGGGACAAGGCAGTTATCCAGCGTGTTTTTGCGTTTTATAAAGCGCATCAACCTGATTTTCGGGCGTTTCGCTCGTGGGGTATTTCGGTGCTGTTTAAGTGGCACGGTGTTAAGGAAAAAGCTAAGCTAAATAACGATTATCAAGCGTAATGGAGGCGTTAGACATGAAAGTGTTTGTCATCGGTGCCCATGGAAATGTGGGACGGTTATTGGTTCAACAATTGAAGGAAAAGGGCGATGAAGTGGTCGCTGGAATTCGTAAGCCAGAGCAGGCGCACGAATTTTCTGATATGGGAATTGAAACTGCCGAGTTTGACCTCTTGGGTCGGCCAGAAGAAATGGGCGTTTTGCTGGATGGCTTTGACGCCGTTGTTTTCACTGCTGGATCTGGTGGCAAAACAGGGGATGATATGACCCTTCTAATCGACCTCGACGGTGCTGTTAAGAGTATGCAGGCCGCAGAGATTGCGGGTGTTAAGCGTTACGTCATGGTGAGCGCCATGCATGCCGAAGACCGTAATCGGTGGGGGGATCAGATTCGGCCCTACTACGTCGCTAAGTTTTACGCAGACGAGTGGCTACGTCATCGGACAACGCTAGACTATACGATTCTTGAACCGGGTGCGCTGACTTTTGATGAGCCAACTGGTCAAATTTCAACTGACGACCTTGAAGGCGGTCGAATTGCTCGGGCAGACGTTGCTGCAGCAGCAGTAGCGGTTCTTCATGAACCGGCAACCATTAAGCGAACCATTCCGATGAAGGCGGGAGACACGCCAATCGAAGCGGCCATCCGCTAAACGCATTTTAAGTGACGTCCTGGTAGGGATCTGATAGACTTAAGATAGTCGAAGACAGCCAGCAGTTTGAACTGGAGGGTGATCCCAATGGCAAAACAATTGTTGATTGAACCAATCGAGACCCGCTTAGTTGTGATGCAATCAGTTCCTACGTTTGGACCAATTCGCGTGGCTGAGCCAACGCCAGAGACGGTTAATGTGATTAATCAGGCGTATGAGCAACAAACGCCACAATGGCTAAAAATGACGTTAAATGCCGCAATACTGGGTCGATCCCATGGCGGCCAAACGTTACAGTAAAAAAACAAAGTGCGGAACAAGGCGGTTAGACCGCGGAGCGTAAGGCAGAAGACCGGAGAATCCCGGGCTTGGATTCTTTGGGCTTTTGGCTTACGCAGTAGCGGTCAGCCTTGAGGAGCCGGATTAAAACAAAGTGCGGAACAAGGCGGTTAGACCGCGGAGCGTAAGGCAGAAGACTGGAGAATCCCGGGCTTGGATTCTTTGGGCTTTTGGCTTACGCAGTAGCGGTCAGCCTTGAAGAGCCGGATTAGAACAAAGTGCGTAACAAGGCGGTTAAATTAATCAATTCAGCATCTACCTGAAAGGTCACTATGACTGTTCGGGTAGATGTTTTTGTGTGGTAAACTATTTGGAGCGCCATATTATCGAAAAAACGAACGGTGTTGGGGAGTCATTAAAATGATGGAGTTAACAAAGTGGATCCCATATCTGGCATGGGTCATGGTTGTTTTAATTGGAATAGGGCTGGCAACCGGAAAAAAGCGCCAGTCGGGTGAGTTAATCACCATTGTGACGTTGGGCGTCTATCTGGTTGTTGTCGGGTATCTGACACTTACCCCCACGTCATACGCGTTTGGTGAAGTTCCGACGACGAACCCGGTCTGGGTTGGTCCGGTTCCGACAAATCCGTTTCCGTTTAGCGGGTTGTCCTTAGATTTTTATTTGAACGTCGTGATGATGATCCCCATGGGAGTGTATGCAGCGTTGGTGACAAACTGGCGAAACAGCCGCATCTTTCTGGCAAGCGTGCTGATTGGACTGGGCATTGAGATGATTCAGTTCATGATTGATTGGTTGTTTGGATTGGCTCGCTGGGTAGATATTAACGATGTGTTAACCAACATGGTTGGGTTTTTAATTGGATATGGAGTTCTCACTATTTTGCAGGAGACGCCTTTCAAGCGAGTCGTTGATTGGTTTACGGTGAAGTAAAATGAAAATAAAAAGCGTTGAAAGCCGCGGCTTTCAACGCTTTTAAAATCGCTAAAATTATTGTTCTTCATACCATGGATAGTGGAAGTTACCTTCGCGGTCAACTCGTTCGTAAGTGTGAGCACCGAAGTAGTCACGTTGGGCTTGCAGCAAGTTTGCTGGTAAGACTTCTGAACGATATGAATCGTAGTAAGTGATAGCAGCGCTGAATGATGGTACTGGGACACCAGCCTTAACGGCCAAGGCAACCACTTCACGAGTAGCTTCTTGGTAGCGAGCAGCGATGTCTTTGAAGTAATCATCAAGCAACAAGTTTGTCAGGTCTGGCTTCTTGTCGTAAGCATCGGTGATGTTTTGCAAGAATCGGGCCCGAATAATGCAACCGGCACGCCAAATTTGGGCGAGTTCGCCGTACTTCAAGTCCCAGTTGTTAGCTTCTGAAGCGAACCGAAGTTGTTCGAATCCTTGCGCATAACTCATGATCTTACTAAAGAAGAGGGCTTGGCGGATTTTTTCAACCATTGCTGGCTTGTCATCGAATGAGAGGTCAACCTTTGGCCCACTCAGGACTTTAGAAGCGGCTACCCGTTCGTTCTTCATCATTGAGATATAACGGGCGTAAACAGCTTCAGTAATGACGGATTGTGGGACTTGGACGTTCAAAGCATCTTCTGAACTCCACTTACCAGTTCCTTTGTTGTTCCCACGGTCCAGAATCATGTCAACGATTGGCTTCGTCTTGTCGTCGCCAAGGTCGTCTTTCCGAGTCAAAATATCAGCAGTGATTTCAATTAAGTAACTGTCTAATTCACCATCGTTCCAATCCTTGAAGATGTCAGCCATTTCGTCGACTGAAATCCCGAGAACGTTACGCATAATGTTGTAACTTTCATCAATTAATTCTTCGTCACCATATTCGATTCCGTTGTGGACCATCTTAACGTAGTGACCGGCACCGTTAGGGCCGATGTAAGTGACACATGGCTTGCCATCTTGAGGGGCCTTAGCCGCGATTTGAGTCAAGATTGGTTCAACCAAATCGTAGGCTTCTTTTTGGCCACCTGGCATCAGTGAAGGGCCTTGAAGGGCACCAAGTTCACCACCAGAAACCCCCATCCCAATGAAGTTGATTCCTGATTCATCGAGCTTAGCATTCCGGGCCATCGTATCATGGAAGTTCGTGTTCCCACCATCGATGAGGACGTCGCCTCTGTCGAGGAGTGGCAATAACTCTTCAATCACAGCATCAGTTGGTGCACCGGCTTTAACCATCAATAAAATCCGGCGAGGTGTTTCCAATGAGTTAACAAAATCTTCAATCGTGTAACTAGGTACCAGCTTCTTTTCAGCGTGGTCCTTCATTACTTGTTCTGTCTTAGCGGAACTCCGGTTGTAAATTCCAACTGTGAATCCGCGGCTTTCAATGTTAAGGGCTAAGTTCTTACCCATAACAGCCATTCCGACAACACCAATATTTGCAGTTTTATCAGCCATTACAAACCTTCCTTTATTTAAAAAGTGATTTCAAAACACACGCTAAGTGTAACATTTCACAATAAGTTTGTGAAGTCGAAAGACCTGAGTTTTGGAAATTTGTTCCACTCCATAGCGAGTGTTTCACAAACCATCATTCAGCCTATTCGCAGGTGTTAAAAAGAAATTGACTTTATAAGACAAAAGTATTATTGTTTTTTGATAATAAAACAAATAAAACTTTAATCTCAACACGTTGAAAAGAACAGTAGATTCTGACGCCATCAAAAAGCGACCACCGGCTGGTGAAAGGGTGGGGTGGCGTCATACTCGAATATCGTCTTGGAGTGGTGGAAACGGTCATAGTTTCCAATGGGTGCGCCCATTATTGCGCCGGTTTATCTCATGAAAAAGTGACGTAGACTTGAGGCTTTATTAAAAGCAAGCAATAGGTGGTACCGCGGAAACGCCCTATGAACTCATTGGAGTTTGTGGGCGTTTTTTTATGGTCTAAAATGAATCTTTATTTGAAGGAGTGACTGTCATGATCAATACCAACGTTAATGGTGTCGTCGCTGCAACTTATAATTTAGTCAACATGTATGATATCCAAGAGGCCCGTACGATCCTGCGCTCGACTGCGCGTAAGACGCCACTGATTCAGTCGATGTTTTTGAGCCGAAACGTGACGGGTGGTGACGTGTTCCTTAAATTAGAAAATACGCAACTGACCGGTTCTTTTAAATTCCGTGGGGCCAATAACAAGCTCAACCACCTGACAATTAGTGAAAAACAGCGTGGCGTCATCGCTGCATCGGCGGGTAATCACGCCCAGGGAGTGGCCCTGACTGGTCAGTTACTTGGAATTGAGACATCGGTGGTTATGCCTGAAGAAACGCCAGAGCTAAAGCGGGTGGCTACCGCGAGCTATGGGGCTCAAGTTGTGATTCACGGCGCCGCTTTTGATGCGGCTCATGCTTGGATGCTTGAGTGCGCTGCACAGGACGGGAAAACCGTCATTGAACCCTTTAATGACCGGGACGTCATTGCAGGACAAGGCACAATTGGCCTCGAAATTTTAGAGGATATGTGGGATGTTGACACAGTCATTGTCCCAATTGGTGGCGGGGGTCTGATTTCTGGTGTCGCCACGGCGTTAAAGTCCTATAACCCGAGCATCCACGTGGTGGGCGTGCAGTCTCAAAACGTTCATGGTATGGCCGCGTCAATCATGGCTGATCATATTGTCACCCAGCATGCTGACTTTACCCTGGCGGACGGCACGGATGTGGCCACTCCTGGTGACATGACCTTTGAAATCTGTCGTCGGTTGGTGGACGAAGTCGTTTTGGTCACTGAACGTGAGATTGCCCACGCCATGAAGGATTTGTTGAAGCGTACGAAGATTGTTACGGAGGGTGCGGGCGCACTGCCCACCGCTGCCCTTGAAGCGCATAAAATTGATGATTTCTGGTTGAAAAATAAAAAAGTGGTAGCGCTTGTTTCGGGTGGTAACGTGGACTTGGCCCGGTTAGCAAGCATCGTGACGCTGGATGACTCATTATCATCAGAGAAATGATTAGAATCGTTCAAAATTATGCCATTAGTGTATAAGGTGATACCCTGATTTACCGTATAAAGGCATAATTTCCTCACTATCCTTTCATTTTTTGCGCTATACTATTGAACAAGAATTGATTCATGGAAGGAGGAAGTCGGATGAGCACGATTATGGCTGTGCAACATTTATCGGCGGGATATGGTCGAACTACCATTATTAATGATCAAACGTTAACGATCGAAGCGGGGGTCATCACCGGGTTAATTGGTCCTAACGGGAGCGGTAAATCGACGTTATTAAACGTGATGAACGGGTTTCGAGCCCCGTTAGCGGGTCGGGTATTGTTAAAAGATCGACCGCTGTCAACGTTTAATCACAAGCAACGCGCAGCTGAAATTGCGTGTCTTACGCAACATCCCGTTGCGCCTGAAGGAATTACAGTCGCCGAACTTGTTAGCTATGGTCGCTACTGTCACAGTAAGGGGCTCGGCTGGTTAAGACGGCGGGATCAGATCTCGGTAACGGAAGCAATTTCAACGGTTCATCTGACGGCATTCAAAGACACCTTGGTCAGTGAGTTATCTGGGGGCCAACGACAGCGGGCCTTTATCGCCATGACGCTGGCGCAAAATAGCCCCATAATGATGCTCGACGAACCCACCACCTACCTTGATCTCCCCAATCAGCTAGAGACCTTGGCCTTACTTCGTCAGTTGAACCAAGTCCACAAAAAAACCATTATTGTGGTGTTACACGATTTGAATCAAGCCGCAACGTACTGTGATCAGTTGGTTTGCATGACTCAGGGACGAGTTAACGCAGTGGGAACCCCCAAAGCGGTGCTGACGCACGAGTTATTGGCCACTGCTTTTCACGTCTCGGCCGATATCGAACTCAACGCCAACACGCAACGGCCCCAACTGACAAATTGTCAGCCAATGGCTGCGGTGGCCCAATGACGCGGCGGGGGCGGTTCAACCTGTTGGTGACCGGGCTTTTATTAGTTGCGATTGGCTTGGATCTATTTGGTGGGGCTCACTGGTTCTCGCCACTGAGCGTTATCTCACCGGGAACGAGTCAAGCTGTCTTACTGGGAATGCGATTCCCAAGAACGCTATGTGCGCTGATGGTGGGTGCATTGTTGGCCGTTGGTGGCTTGCTGTTACAGACGGTTTCCCATAATCCGATTGCGGACCCGTCCATCCTAGGTATTAATGCCGGAGCGACGCTGGCACTCGTGATTGGTGGTGTGAGTGGGGTCGCACTCACCGTCGGCCACGCTGCCTTATTGGCGCTTATTGGTGCTGGTTTAGCCTACGTGATCGTTCTCCTCCTGGCGGTTGCCGGGACGGGTGTGGATCCCTTACGGCTGTTGCTGGGTGGCACGGTTTTTTCAGGATTTATTAGTTGTCTTACATATGCCATTAGCGTCGTGACTAATACCACTCAAGCGTTTCGAAACCTTTTGATTGGCGGGTTTTCGGGTGTTGATTATGGTCAAGTGAGTCTGTTGGCGGTTGCCACGGTCATTGTGGTTGGGCTAACGTGGTTGAATCGGGCCTCGTTCACGCTGATGGCTCTTGACCATGAAACGTTTAAGGGCCTGGGTGCTTCACTGCCGGTTTTGTGGGGGTTAACCACCATCGTGATTATGGTTGCGGCGGCAAGTAGCGTTGCTGTGGCGGGGAACATTGGGTTTGTTGGTCTGGGTGTACCCCAACTGGTGAACGCCATTATTCCGGGATCATTCAAACAAAATCTTGGCCCGACGCTACTGACAGGGGCCGGGTTTATGACGCTGGCTGATTTTTGCGTTAAAGGTTTCGTTGCCGGGACCGAGTTGCCCCTTGCTGCTCTTAGTGCGATTATCGGTGGCATTGCGCTCTTTGGACTCGTCGCCTTCGGACAGAAGGTGATCCGATTATGACACGACATTGGCATTGGTTTGAATTAATTGGGGTTGCGGGGTTGCTAGTAGCGGCGATGATCGCCGTTTTGTCTGTCGGTGATATATCCTTATCTCCGGCCACGACGATCCGGGTTCTTCTTGGTCAATCAAGCGACTTTCAGGCCAATTTCGTGATTTGGCAACTTCGGTTTCCCAGGTTATTGGCCGCTTTAATTACTGGCAGTACGTTAGCGCTAGCAGGTCTGTTGCTGCAGACGCTGACGCAAAACGCACTAGCTGATAGCAGCATCTTGGGCATCAACGCTGGCGCAAGTTTGGGGGCTGTCACCCTTATGGTAGTGGCCGGAATGATTGGCACCCATTACACCTCTGGTCAGTTGTCGCTTGCCGTGTTGGTCGGTGCACTGGTCAGCTGTACGCTGGTGATGTTGGTCAACCGCCAGCAAAATGCCATTCGGATTTTGCTGGGCGGAGTGGCGCTCACTGCTGTGATGAACGGATTTATTTTATTAATTGAGCTTCAACTTAACCAGTTTGACTTTTCGCAAGCGTTAATTTGGCTGAGTGGGAGTTTTTGGAACACAAATCTGACTTTTTTGACCTGGCACTTTTGGTTGGCAGTCGGGTTGGGATTGGCTACCGGCCTGACAATTCCACTTCTGACGGGATTAACACTCGGTCCAGGGATGGCGGAAGGTATCGGCGTGAACGTCAAAATGGCCCAGCGGGTATTAATGGCACTTGCGATTGGCTTGACAACCATTGCCGTTTCAGTAGGTGGTGCTATTAGCTTTGTGGGATTAATGGCGCCCAATATTGCGAAGCGATTCGTCGGTTTGCGGATGCGCTGGTTAGTGCCGCTTAGTTGGATCATGGGAATGCTCATTATGGTGATCGCCGAATTTATTGCAACCAACGTGTTGGGCAAAATGAGTTTGCCGGTGGGACTAGTGGTCGCGATGATTACGATGCCGTACTTTATTTTTCAACTATTTAGTCAACGAACAACTTTAAACAGGGGGACACACTAATGAAACGAACAAAGACTATGAAACGGCTGCTGATGTTGGCAGGGATGGCGGTTTTAACGGTTACCCTTGCAGCGTGTGGCAGTCATAGTGCCAAGACAACTTCGACAACGGCGACGCGAACGGTGACGACCAGTGGTGGCAGTGTGAAGGTTCCCGTTCATCCAAAGCGGATCGTTACTAACGTGTATACCGGTGATGTTCTTTCACTTGGTGGGCATGTCGTTGGGGCAACATCGACGGATTTACAGAGTCCCTATCTGTCAAAAAAGACGAGGGCTGGGATTAAGGATCTGGGCCTAACTTTGAAGCAGGAAGCGGTTTTGAAATTAAAACCGGATCTGATTGTTACCAGCAACGAGGCTGACGTGAAGGCGCTCAAGAAGATCGCCCCAGTGGTCTATGTTGCGTATGGTTCCACAGGCGATATTAAACAGACCGCCACGAAGTTTGGCAATTTAATCAACCGCAAAGCGCAAGCAACGGATTGGATTAAACGCTTTGATCAGCAGGCTAAGACACAAGCATCGCGTCTGACTAAGGCTGGTATCGACCCCAAGAAAACTAGTGTTGGGCTATTTGATCTGCAAAATGGCAAGCTGTTCGTTGACGGCGCAAAATGGGGTCGCGGCGGTCAGGCGCTGACCACGGGATTAGGTTTCAGTCTCCCGGCAGCCTTCGAGACGCTTGATCAAGGCGCGGGGTATAAGCAAATTTCTCTCGAATCCGTCAACAAATACGCGGCGGATTGGCTATTCTTTTCACAAACAACTGGCACCTCTCAAGATAAGTCAGCACTATCTGATTTAAAGCGGGACCCGTATTGGCGAAAACTGGCGGCAGTGAAGGCCAACCATGTCGTTCAACTGCCGTTTAATAAGATGTACTACTTTGATCCGGATGCAGTCTATGGTCAGATGAAGCTAATTGTGGATGCAATGATTAAGGCGAAGTAGGGCAGCGGTTGTATCCGGTTATTGTCATTTAACTCAGACAGACCCAAAAAAGCATTCCGGACCACGTGGTCTGGAATGCTTTTATTTAACGATTGTTGAATTATTGATTAAGCCGGTAGACCCATTCGCGGTGATCGCGTTGAATCAGCTCGTCTGCGGCTGCAGGTCCCATTGAACCTGGTGTGTAGTTCGGGAACGCTGGTTGTTGGAGATCCCAAACTTTGCGGATTTGGTCAACAAACTTCCATGCGTATGAGACTTCTGGCCAACTTGAGAAGTTGGTACCGTCACCCTTCATCACGTCGTGAATCAAGCGTTCGTATGGTTCTGGAGTGGCCTTTTCGCCAGCCGCATCAACAAAGTAGTCCATGTTGATTGGGGCGGTCTGGAACCCTTGACCACTGGTCTTAGCATTCAGGCGGAGTGAGAACCCGGCCTTTGGTTCGATGAACATCGTTAAAACGTTGGCTTCCAATGGCGCGTTAGCGTTTTGAGGGAAAGCAAAGATGTCAACGAGTGGTTTCTTGAAGACGACGTCCACGCGAGTGAACTTGTCGGCTAATTCCTTACCCGTCCGGATGTAGAATGGCGTGCCTGACCAACGGTAGTTGTCAAATAACAACTTTCCAGCAACGAATGTTTCGTTGTTAGAATCGTGTGGGACGTTGTCTTCATCACGGTAAGCCCGTTGCTTGTTACCAGCGCCGTATTGGCCGCGAACAAAGTTAGTTGAAGCATCTGCAACGTTGTAAACGCGCAATGACCGTAATGCTTTCACTTTTTCAGCCCGGATATCAACATCTGTGAAGGCCACGGGTTGTTCCATGGCTAACAAGCTGACGATTTGCATAATGTGGTTTTGAACCATATCTCGCAAAGCACCCGAGTTATCATAGTAGGAGGCCCGTTCTTCAACCCCTAATTTTTCTGAAAGGGTTACCTGAATGTTGTCAATGTAACGGTTGTTCCAAAGCGATTCAACAATGGTGTTACCGAAGCGGAGTGCTTCGATGTTTTGAATCATTTCCTTACCTAAGTAATGGTCGATTCGGAAAACTTGGTCTTCGTTGAAGGCTGTGCTTAACGCGTCATTTAACTGAGCAGCTGAATCGTAGTCCCGTCCAAATGGCTTTTCGATCACTAAACGGTTAAAGCCTTGTGAATCAGTCAAACCTTCAGTCTTCAAGAAGCCAGCAACGGTCCCGAAGAAGTTCGGTGAAAGAGAAAGGTAGAAAATCCGATTGCCTTCCAGCTTGAACTTCTTATCGAGTTCGTCCGCCCGATCCTTCAAAACCTTGTAGTGGGCTTTGTCGGTAACGTCATGAGCTTCGTAGGCAAAGTGTGAAATGAATTTTTCAGCATCCTTGTCGCTCTTAGCTGTGCCCAATGACTTGCGAACAGCATCTTGAAATTCTTCATCGGTCATTTTGTTACGAGAAGTCCCGATAACCGCGAAGTGCTCGCGCAGCGTACCGCGCTTATATAAGTTAAACATTGATGGGTAAAGTTTCCGGTAAGCGAGATCCCCAGTGCCCCCGAAGAAAATAAATAGTGAAGTTCGTTCTGTAGCCAATCAGATTCACTCCTTAATAGTAGTAGGTCGCCACAACAAATCGACTTTTGTGATCCGCCGAAGTTAATGGTTGCTTCGTCTAGACCACTTATCCACAAATCATTATATAACAAATCCCCACTAAAAAAAGGGGGTATACGAAAATTTGTCGGGTCATTTGTTAAGGTAACCTAAAAATAGGTTGATAAACGCTTATGAAAACTGCTTTCATAAAATAAAACGTTTTTGAAAGAAAATTAATCGAAAACGGTTTTCTTACGGTCGACGGCCAGTCCGGCAACGGCCATAATGCCAAGTAAAATAATTAAAACCAATAGTGGGATGACCCAACTGTGGGTGAGGTCGTGAATGAGACCAAAGCCAAGTGGGCCTACGGCAGCCAACAAATAGCCCCCTGATTGGGCCATTCCAGAAATCGCAGCCGTTTCACGTGGGGTGGATGTTTTGAGACTAAACATCGCAATAGCCAACGTAAATGTGGCATTACCTGTAATCCCAAGCAGCAGTGCCACGGCGACGACCACCACTAACGAGGTTGTTGGCAACATGAGTAGCAGTAAGCTAATGACGTAAAAGACGGCGATCGTCGTAATCAAGCCAGTCTGACGTGGTCGTTTAGCGGCCCAGATTGGAACAAAGTAAGCGGCTGGCAGTGAGGCGAGTTGAGATAGTCCCAACATCAAGCTGGCCATATTGGGGGTCAGACCGTGATTAATTAAGATGGTCGGCAACCACGTCACCGTGGTGTAGAAAATTAGGGATTGAATCCCCATATAAATGGTCAAAAACCAAGCCCCTGATACCCGCCATACGGAGCGAGTCATCTGGGCCTCTTCCACCGTTTCAGTTTCTCGGTACCGCAGATTGGGTAGCCATACGAGAAGGCCAATCACCACAATGACGGACACACTTTGAAGCGTGGATGGCCAGCCAATTTTACCGGCCACAGGGGCACTCAGCCCCGCAGTAATGGCGGAAAATAGGGTCATTGAAAAGGTGTAAATACTGGTGACCGGCCCAATTCGTTGCGGATATTTTTCTGCAATCGTGGCGGGTAGCAGGACGTTTAGCATGGCAATTGCAATGCCAATGAACAGCGTCCCGATAAAGAGCGCGCTTGGGGTGAAGACGCGAAGAAAGTTAGCAATCGCTAAAATGATCATTGCGCCAAACATCACGACTTCATTGCTGTACTTTGCGGCGAGCCGTGGTGCTAGGGGCGAAACAATGGCAAAACAGAGTAACGGAATTGTTGTAATTCCACCTAACACACCAGATTGCAGGTTAAATCCGTGAGCAATTTGGTCTAATAAGGGTGAAATCATGGTGATAGGCATTCGCATGCTGGCACCTAGTAATACAATGCCTAAAATAAGCCATTTGCTGTGTTTTTTCAAATAATCAGATCCTTTAAATAACGTGGTTAATGGGTGATTCATTGGGAGGGCATGAGCCCGCCATTAAAAGGGTTGCTTTTCACTAAAATCAGAGTAAACTGTTCTTGAATTTAGGAAAGGACAGGTAGGGCTATGACTCTGGAACAATTAGCAGCCAAGTCTGGTGTGCTGGCAGAAAAAATTGCGACGTATACAGCCGCTGGCTTGCTCCCAACAAAGGATGCAAGCGCCGGTTTCTCAGACAAAGACCTTTATTGGCTAGATATGGTTAATTGCTTCATGGAAAATGGGTCATCTGTTGACGACCTCAAGGATCTAATGCCACTTTGCGAAGCGGCCCAGCTTTAACCCACGTTGAAACCTTAAGTGGTCGCGTGAACGAGTTCCCACTACATTGACGTAGTGGGAATTTTTTGGATGGTTTGACATGTGATGGGTTCCTTTGATTTGAGATGTTTTTAGGGCTTTGGCGGAGAATATTGTCTGCACTATAAACGTGCTGTTCCACACTCTAAAAGTGCTCCACAAGACTGATTGCTACTAGGTAAGCGAAAAACTCAAAAAATCCAAGCCCGGGATTTTCCGAGTTCCCCGCTTACCCTCCGCAATCAACCCGTCTTGTTCCGCACTCTAAACGTGCTCCACAGCGCAACTCCCTCCTGTATAAGCACGATAGCCAAAACCTCCAGGTCCGGGAGCTTCCGGCTATCGCCCTTATACTCCGGGAGTTAACCGTGCTGTTCCACACTCTAAACGTGTTCCGCAAGGCAAACCGCGGCCATGTAAGGGGAATAGGCAAAAACTCAAAGCCCAGAGTTTCTACCTATCCCCCTTACATTCTGCGGTTTAACCGCCTTGCTCCACACTCTATGCGTACTTATGCGCTATCTTCGCTCCCGCCGCCGCTGCCACCGCCGCTATAATATCGTCCAAGAACGTATTGACGCCCTTGCCCTTTACGGTGTCCAGGCGCTTTAAGATGCCGTGTTTTTCCTTATCTAAATAACCGAAGTTTGTGGTGGCAATCTTGCCGTATATTCCGGAAATCCCACCTTCGGCTAACAGTTCGTCGACGCCAAAGACGCCCGCGTCATTTTCTACGATGGCCTGGAGAGGTTCTGGGAGTTGGTTGGCTGAGGCCGCTTGATCCAGCGCAATCCCGACCATGGCGTTGTTCATGACTTCCCGCTTATGCAGCACGTCAACCACCGCAGAGACGGCTTCTTCCTCTGTTAGCTGTGGCAGGTACTGTTTTTGGATATTGTAGGTGATTGAAGCGATATCAGCAATGTGAATCTGCTTTTGTTCGAGGTACTGCATGATGAAGTTGTAGGCCGCAGTATCAGGGTATTTGAAGTTTGGATTATTCATTTCGACGCTTCCTTTCCAATTTGGTTCGGCTCTTTCTAGTGTAACAACTTTTGACAGAAATGCACCCCCAGTGCACTAAAATAGAAAAACCGGCCAGACTAGGACGTCAAAGGATGGAATTTTTGGTATGATTGGTGCTATAGAGTTTTAAAACTTATCGCGCTTGGAGGTTCGTCATGAAACGGATACTGATAATGGTCGCAATACTGACGTCTGGCCTGTTGGCTGGATGTAGCAACGCTCAGTCACCGCACCGTGAGCCACACACACCGGCTGATGGGGAAGTAACGATTCAAAAGCGAGACGTTAGCGGTCAGGTCGTTCGTGATCTGTTATTGGCCAACCTACAAGCGACTCGGGCCGTTGCCGATTCAATTGTCCATGATGCAAAGCCCGGTCAAGACGTGGCGAGCGACCGCCAGCTGCGAACAGAAGGGCTGAAAGAAGAGCGGGACAAGGCCTTTAACGAACTGCGGCATTATCGGGGAATCAACGCCGCTAGTGCGACGCAAGCCATCTTGGACGCTGCTGATGTCAGTCGGTTAGCGATGGACTATGCGCAAGCCGTTCGCGACGGAGATCCCGTTGCCAAGGCCGAAAAACGCTATGATGCGGTGGCTGAGACGTTAACGCAAGACGTTGACCTTCTCTACGATGCCCTGACGGTGCCGCGCCGCTAGACCGCGTATCTGACGGTAGCTGTGAGACGTGATAGACTATATTAGAAATAACGAAGGGGACGACAGCGTGGGAGTTATTCGCATTCATAATTTACGGTTCCATACCTTTAATGGTGTCTTGCCAGAGGAGCGGCGAAACGGTCAGCAACTCGCAATTGACGTTTTTTTGGATTATCCGATTGAAACCCGGGTGCATGATGATGAATTGAGTACAACCATCAGTTATGCGGATGTGCGTGATGTGATTGACCGTTTCGTGCACGAGCATTCCTATAAGTTAATTGAGTCGCTGGCCAACGAATTATTGAAGGCCCTGTTAAATCAGTTTCCGGCAGAACGCGTGACGCTGAAGATCCGCAAGTATAGTGTCCCGATGCCGGGAATTTTTGACGATGTCGAAATCGAAGTTTCAGGAGGACAAAATGGCTGAACGAATTTATCTTAGTATTGGCTCAAATATTGGTGATCGCGCGGCTCGGCTTAACGACGCGCTGCGTGAATTAAACGCGAACGAACACATCACGGTCGTTCGTGTGTCCCCCGTGTACGAAACGCAACCTTGGGGGCTACTGGATCAGGAAAATTTCTATAATATTGCGGTTGCCATTACGACCGACCTAGACCCCGAGGCGCTGTTAACAGTTCTTCATGAAATTGAAAGAGGTCTCCACCGTATTCGGCATGAGCATTGGGGACCCCGGACAATTGATTTAGACATTATTTATTGGGGACTTCAAACGATTCATACGCGCGACCTGGAGATTCCCCATCCGCGGGCTAGTGAACGCAATTTTGTATTGCGACCGATTAAAGATATTGCGATTGACGATCCGGATATTAGCAACCTTGTCGACCGGTTCTTAGCAACTGGCGGCGACGAGAGCTGGATCAAAAAGCTAGGAGAAGTGACCCTACACTATGATTAATGAAGAAAACCAAGCAAAAATTGAAACGGCGGTCAAGATGATTTTAGAAGCCGTGGGTGAAGATCCGACTCGTGATGGCCTGCAAGAAACCCCGGCTCGAGTGGCTAGAATGTATCAGGAAGTGTTTTCCTCGTTGAACGCACCAGCCTTTGATAACTACAAACTATTTCCGGTTGAGGAAACCACTGAAATGGTGCTGATCAAAGACATCTCGTTTTACTCAATGTGTGAACATCACCTACTACCGTTTTTCGGGGTCGTTCATGTGGCCTATATTCCTAACCACAAGCAAGTCATGGGGTTAAGTAAGATTCCCCGGTTAATTGACTACTGCGCCAAGCGGCCAAACGTTCAAGAGCGAATGACCGTTAACATTGCCGCCGAATTGACGCGGATTTTGGACCCCAAAGGCGTTGCAGTTGCGGTCTCAGCGCGGCATATGTGCATGGAAATGCGCGGCGTTGAAAAGACGGGTTCCCACACTGAGACCAGCTATTACACCGGTGAATTTAAAACGAATAATGCCTTGAAAAGTGAGTTTTTACAACGAACGATTGGGTGATAAATATGCCAACCAAGCAAACCATTCACGAAATGTACCAAGCACTGATCGGCCAGTTTAATCAGGACCGGCTCGTCGGCAACGTTAATCGGGTGCCGTTATTGCGCCGTCTGGTGGCTGCTTTAAGTCATCCCGAACAACACGCCCACGTTATTCACATCGCTGGAACTAACGGGAAGGGATCAACGGGGGCCATGCTTGCGGCGGTTTTACAAGCGGCTGGATTTAAGGTCGGGCGCTTTAGTAGCCCTGCCATTTTAGATGATCGAGAACAAATTCAGATCAATAATCAGTGGATTTCGGAAGCGGACTTTATTGATACTTATACGGAAATCTTGCCAGTGGTCCAAAACATGGGGCTCAGTGTGAATGCCATTTCCATCTTTGAGTGGCAGTTCCTCATTAGCATTGTTTGGTTTCGTAATCAGCGCGTGGACTATATGATTTTGGAAGCGGGATTAGGTGGGAAAACGGATGCGACAAATGCAATCAGTGCCCCCCAGTTGACCGTTTTTAATAAAGTGGCGTTGGACCATATGCAGATTTTAGGGGACACCATTGAAAAAATTGCGATCCAAAAATCCAAGATTATTAAACCCGGGACAACCGTGGTAACGTTGGGAGATCAGGCGCCAGATGCGTTAAGGGTCCTGCAAAAAGAGGCCACTAAACAGGCGGTGCCCCTCATCTTAGCCCAGGCCGACATCACGGTTCAGGCGATTTCAGATGATGAAATGACCGTTAACGTCACTGGAGATGACCAGTCCTGGCCTAATCTGCGGTTGAACGTCATCGGTGTGTTTCAACTTCAAAATTTACGATTGGCGCTAGCAGTTTTGTCGGTGTTACGCCAGAAAAAAGCCGCCATCTCAGACGCTGCGGTGCGGACGGGACTTCAACAAATTCAGCTACCAGATCGGCTGACACCCATTGGGCAGCGACCGTTGACCCTATTGGATGTGGCCCATAATCCGGACGGGATGACGGCCCTTGTTCAGAGCGTGTCGATGCTGGCGGCTGATAAACCGATTATTTGGATCCTAGGTGTCTTGGCAGACAAGGCGGTCGCCGATATGGTCGCCATTGTGACGCCAGCAGCAAAGGCCATCATTACAGTCACCCCGGATAACCCGCAACGGGCAATGTCGGCGGTGACCTTGGCGAAGTGTATCCTGGCGCAGACGCCTGGTGCCCGAGTGGCGGCAGCGACGAGTATGGCTGAAGCACTCGAGCATGGTCGTCAGTTAGCTGGACCGGACGGCCTCGTGGTTGTCAGCGGGTCCTTTTACGTGGCTCGTGAGGTGGCTGAACTGGCAACCGGGGCAGCTGATCATGATGACTAACTGGCTCATTGCCTCTAATAATTTATATAAAACGGCTGACTTGCAACTAGCGTTGGCCTACTACGGGTTGTCAGCGGCCTCGTATCAGACGCTGATGGCGCCCGTCGCATTCCCAGAAGAAGGCGTGACGAGCTACCAAGACAACGCGACAGCAAAGGTCAAGTATCTGGCGGCCTTGGTCCCAGATACTGGTGTGATTGCTGATGATAGTGGTTTGACACTAGCGGCGCTTGGACAATCTGCTTTGGGGGTGACGACCAAGCGGACGCTGCATGCACAGTCGAATCTTAGTGATAATCAGGCTATTTTGGCCGCTTTAGCTGGTCAGTCAGACCGCCGTGCTACGATGTGGTGTACCCTGGTCGCCGTGACACCTCATGGCCGGTTAACGACCGCTACTGGCACGGTATCAGGCTATATTGCCCCAGCCCCAGTTGGTGATCAATCCACTGGGTTTGACAGAATCTTCACGTTAGCGTTGGGCGGACCGACCCTGGCGGAATTGTCGGATAAAACGCGAATTCCGTTAACGCATCGTGGTCGGGCTGCCAAGCAGTTAGTTGCAAGTTTAACTCAGGAGGGTGATTAACCATGCAAATTACCGATGTGACCACGACAATTGGCGAGCAATCAGGGCTACAATCCGCGTTTCGCCAGCTTATGAGTCAGCAACAGCTATTGGCATTATGCTTCCTAGATGTCAGCACCACCGAAGCTGACCGCCTGCATTTGCGGTTGGCCCAGCTGGATGCTATTTTTGTGACTCAAACGCCACTGACGGTCTTATTACCGTCACCCGCTATTAGTCAGTTGCGGGACCACTTTTCCGATTGGTTCCAAGATGCTGATGGTGCCACCGATCTGGCGGCAATTTTGGCCCGGCACCAATTGATCTGGCAAGTGGGGTCCCGTCGTCTTGATCTGACGAACCACGGGTTAATTTACGCCATTATGAACATCACACCAGATTCCTTTTACGACGGCGGCCGTTATACGACCGAAGACGCGGTTCTCAGCCACGTCGACGCCATGCTGGCAGCAGGCGCTGACGTGATTGAAGTCAACGGCCAATCAACGCGGCCGGGGTATGAAGAGGTCTCACCAGAAGTCGAGATTCAACGCACAATTCCGTACATTAAAGCCATTAAGCAACGGTTTGGCGACGTTTTAGTGGCCATTGATACCTATAAACCAGCAGTTATGGCGGCGGCTCTTGATGCGGACGTTGATATCATGAACGACATCAATAGTTTTGATGACGATCCGATTAAATTAACCATGATGGGTCAAAGCACGGTTGGCGTGTTGACGATGTTGAACATGCGGCAGCACAATTTTTCCCGGCTGACAGCGGAAATGCGGCAATTCTTCAAAGACAACCTCCAAAAACTTAAAGCAGCGGGAGTTGACGAACGGCGGATTGCGTTGGATCCTGGCATTGGGTTTTCGAACGTGGCTGATTCACAGCTGGACTACCCAATGATGCGAAACATGGCCTGGTTTAACGACTTTAATCGGCCACTCATGATTGCAATCTCTAATAAGGGATATCTAGCCAAATTACTGGACTTAAAAAAGACCGAACGGCTCCCAATGACCCTGGTGAACGAGGCCTTGATGATGAAGCAAGGTGGACGAATCTTGAGGGTTCACGATGTCTTAGAGACTAAGCAACTGGTCACGTTGTTTGACCGAATCCAGGCGGGATACTGGACCCCTGAAGAAAATTAAAATTAAATTAGGGTTGACGTGATTTTGGTAGTATGTTTTAATAAAAATAACATTTATGGGAGGGACTTCAACATGACAACAACTTGGCAAAACGCTAACGGCTTTTATTACGGCTATTATTTCTTTAGATAGCGTCCGCAACGATGATGCGGGCGCAAGGATTACGCGTTCGCGTCTAAAGCCAGCATGCCGTATGTTTTGTTGTGTGCCAGCTAGACGTGAGATCTAGCTGGTGAATAAAAGTCTCTTACGGGATAAAACCAACCAGCTAGAGTGCGCTCTAGCTGGTTTTTTCTTTTTCCTACATAAAATGAACGGAGTGACCATCATGACAACTACCAACAAGAAAGCTTTAGCCATCAGCCTTTACCTGAACTACCTCGTCCACGGAATTGGCCTGATTATCTTGACTCAAAATATGCAGGCACTAGGTCACTTTTGGAATGTGCCTATTGCGACCGTTTCCTACGTGGTATCGGGGATTGGAATTGGCCGCTTGCTGGCTTACTTTACGTTTGGGTACCTGTCAGACCGGTTTGGCCGCAAGTTTTTGATTTACGTTGGGATTTTAACTTATCTGGTCTTCTTCTTGGGAATGCCACTTGTGACTAACATTACGGCGGCCTATGGGTTAGCTATTTTAGCCGGAATTGCTAATTCCGCCCTTGATTCGGGAACTTACCCCACGTTCATGGAAATGGGTGGAAAGGAAAGTGCTTCAAACGTCTTCATTAAAGCCTTCATGTCACTGGGTGAGTTCATCTTACCGCTACTGGTGACGCTGCTTGAAGCTCGGAGTTGGTGGTATGGTTGGTCATTCATGTTAGCGGCGACCATTTTGGTGATTAACTTGGGATTAGTGACACGGGTCACCTTCCCTGAGCGAAATCGAACGGATCAGCAAGACGTTGTGACCGCCACACAACTCCCTAAAAACCAACGTTGGTTGGCGACCGTTGCCCTTTCAATCTATGGGTACACAACCATGGCCATTATGATTTTGTTCACTCAGTGGATCACTTTGTTTGCGACAAATGAACTGGGTTACAGCGGGATTGTTGCTCACGGGTTGCTGTCACTCTACAGCATTGGCTCAATCACGGGGGTTATCGTTATTTTCATCCTGTTGCGGCGGCAAGTTTCAGAAACGCGCTTGTTGGTCGTTGCCAATGCCGTCTCGTTGTTAGCACTGGTTGTCATGTTGAACACCCATCAGGAATGGTTAACGGCTGCTGCGGCCTTTATCTTTGGGTTTACGGCGGCAGGGGGGATGATGCAAGTTGCTTTAAACTTATTCTTGCGACTCTATCCCGCTCACAAAGGACTGGTTACGGGAACTTACTTCACTTTCGGCAGTATTGCGACCTTTACCGTGCCGATTTTCACGGGTTGGCTGTCGAAGCAAAGCATTGCTAGCGCCCTTGGGTCAGACATCCTGGTCGGTATTATCGGGTTGGTCATGGTGCTGATTGTCTGGTGGGCTCTGGGGAAACAAACGTCGTTAACAGCTGCTCGTCAACGCATTAATCACCTGGACCGGCTGATTGTTCGGTTGCTGGCCAAGCGGTTTGATGCTGTGACAGCAGTTAATGAAGCCAAACAAGAAGCCCACTTGCCCGTACTAGATGCAAGTCGAGAAGAGCGGGTACTCGAACGGGTGGCCCACTTTGATCCGAACCAGCGAACAAAACCGTACATGCAAGAAATTTACAAGACTGTCATGAGTGCCTCACGTGACTACCAACATGATTTATCTAATGCCCGGACCGACGCTGACCTCAGTCAGGATGGCCGCGGTGCACTTCAAACGAGTAACGGAAAGGATGCTTAACATGAACTACTTAACTGCAGGAGAATCACACGGACCACAACTAACGGGAATCATCGAAGGCATTCCGGCCGGCTTAAAACTTGATATCGAGGCCATTAACGCCCAGTTAGCTGCCCGACAAGGCGGCTACGGCCGCGGAAACCGCCAACAAATCGAACATGACCAAGTCACAATCGTGGGTGGCGTTCGGCATCAGATGACTCTGGGTTCACCGATTGCTTTAGTGGTGAACAATCGCGATCACGCGCACTGGTCTAAAATTATGGACCCAACCGCCGAAGAATCAGCTGAAAATACCCTGCGAAAGGTTGAGCGACCACGGCCGGGCCACGCCGACCTTGTTGGTGGTATGAAGTACGGGCACCGCGACCTACGAAATGTGTTGGAACGGTCATCGGCCCGAGAAACGGCCATTCGAGTCGCCATCGGGGCAGTGGCGAAGCAGCTATTAGCACAATTGGGCATTCAGTTAGTCGGTTACGTTCAGCAAATTGGACCGGTTGCGGCGGACACCACAAATCCAGTTGATGTCGACCAGATTGAAGCGGCAATCACAAAAAACGACTTACGAGTCGTTGAAAACGACAAAGTGGGCGACATCCACGCGTTGATCGACCAAACCAAAAAAGACGGGGATACCCTCGGCGGCATTATCCGGGTCGTTGCGACCAACGTCCCAGCCGGTCTGGGAAGCTACATCAGTTGGGACACGAAGCTGGACGCAAAGTTAGCGGCCGCCGTCATGGGTGTTAACGCCATGAAGGGCGTGGAGATTGGCGACGGGTTCACGGCCGCCACGAGCTTAGGTAGTCAGGTCATGGATGAGATCGACTGGCAACAAGACGCCGGGTTTTCGCGGGACTCGGACCATCTTGGTGGCTTTGAGGGTGGAATGACGAACGGAATGCCGGTGATTATCAAGGCTGCTATGAAGCCGATTCCAACCTTATACAAGCCACTTCAAAGCGTTGATGTGACCACCCATGAAGTTAAAAAAGCCAGCGTCGAACGTTCGGATACAACAGCCATTGTGCCAGCCTCAATCGTTATTGAAAGTGTTGTTGCCATTGAGTTAGCAAAGGCGATTACGGATACTTTTGATGGCAGCAATATGACTCGGTTGAAAGCCCAATTGGCCGCTTACCGCGACGAATTTAACCAATACTAAGCAAGGAGAGACGGCTATGAAGACACTTAATTCAAAACCACAGGCGGGGCTCCAAGGCCATTTAACGGTACCGGGGGACAAAAGTATCTCCCACCGGGGCATCATGTTTGGCGCAATTAGTCAGGGACAAACGGTGTTGCACCATTTTTTAACATCGGCTGACTGTCTCTCAACGTTAGCGGCGTTTCAGCAACTCGGCGTCCCCATCTCTCGGAGTGGGGACACGGTGACGATTGAAGGCGTGGGGCTTAATGGGCTGTCAGGTAGTTCAACGCCGTTAGACATGGGCAACTCTGGCACGACCACCCGCTTGATCATGGGGTTATTAGCTGGTCAGACCTTTGACAGCACGTTGGTTGGTGATGCCAGCCTCTCAAAGCGCCCTATGCGCCGGGTGAGTGACCCGTTAGGTGCCATGCACGCTGAAATTGAAACTAGCGACGGGCATTTACCAGTCACGGTTCATGGTCGTCAACTGACCGCGTTTAACGGCCGCCTCCAAGTGGCGAGTGCGCAAGTGAAGAGTGCGTTAATTCTAGCAGCGCTACAGGCGGATGGACCAAGTACTATCGTGGAACAGTTACCCACTCGGGATCATACGGAACGCCTGCTCAATGCATTTGGCGCCGATGTTCAAACTGCTAGCGATGGCATCACCATTACGGTGCAACCTCATCCGACCCTGCATGGTCAAACCATGACCGTTCCTGGGGATATGTCATCGGCTGCGTTTTTCATGGTCGCCGCTAGCCTGGTTCCCGGGTCAAAAGTAACCCTGGAAAACGTTGGGATGAACCCTACGCGAACGGGCTTGTTAGATATTTTGCAGCGGATGGGCGGCCAAGTGACCGTCGTACCGCGGTCCAGCAAAGGTGAACCAGTCGCGGACTTGACGATTGAAACCGCCCAGTTAAAGCCGATTGAAATCGGTGAAACGGCGATTCCTGCCGTGATTGATGAGCTGCCACTTGTCGCATTGTTAGCTGCTAAGGCTGATGGGATTTCGACCATTATTGGGGCCTCGGAACTCCGGGTCAAGGAGACCGACCGAATCAGCGCGGTGGTGACTGAATTTAAGAAACTGGGGATTGCCATTGAAGAACGACCAGATGGTTTTGTGATTGACGGCCGCCAGCCGTGGCACGTCACGGATGCCAATCTTGACGCCCATAACGATCACCGGATTGGGATGGTGCTGGCGATTGCGTCGCTGCTAGTGGCAACGCCGTTGCGGTTAGCTGGCGAGGAAAGTGTCGGGATCTCTTACCCCAACTTTTTCGCCGACTTAGCGACGTTACTCCCTAAGGAAGTGGGTCAGCCATGACGACAGTGTTGATTAGCGGATTAGGCTTAATTGGCAGTTCGCTTGCCCGGATGATTCGGAAAAGCAAGCCGGACGCAACGGTGTTGGGAAGTGATCCAGACTCGGATACCAGTCAGTTTATGCTGGACCACCAGTTGATGCATCACCGAATCGACTTTGAAACTGGCGCGGTTCAAGCTGACGTGATTATCCTGGCCGGTCCGGTCTCGGTGATTACAACGCAACTCGCAACGTTAGCGCGACTGAACTTAAAACCGGGGGTCCTAGTGACTGATGTCGGTAGTACCAAAGCCGCGGTGCTGGCGGCTGCTCAGCCGTTGATGGATCGCCACGTGGCCTTCTTGGGCGGCCATCCGATGGCAGGATCCCACAAAACTGGGAGTGCAGCGGGCGCTATTCAGCTCTTTATGCACGCCAGTTACTTTTTAGTCCCGGGAACGGCGACAGAGGCGCAGCTCGACATACTTAAGGGCTTATTGGCGCCCGCCCAGTTTCACTACATTGAACTATCGGCTGACCGCCACGATCAACTCGTGAGCACGACCAGTCATTTACCACACGTTGTGGCGGCTACGTTGATGAATACAGCGCAGCAGCAGTTGGCCGGAGAACCCAACTGGCATGCCGGTACTGCTGGTGGCTTTCGGGATACCACGCGGATTTCAGCGGCCGATCCGACCATGTGGACGGCGATTATGACCAGCAATCGCGAGGCCATTTTAGGTGAACTAACCGCCTTTGAAGCACAACTTGCGACGCTGCGGCAGGCGATTGAATCAGGGGACCAAGCGGCCATTCACGCATTTTTTGATCAGGCGCAACGGGCCCGTCAAACGTTGAATTAATTCAGAAAAGGAAGTGAGCTCATGCGAGCAATTTTAGTTGGGTTTATGGGGAGCGGCAAAACCACGGTGGGTCAGCTATTGGCTGATGAGCTGCAAACAGCGCACCGGGACTTAGATGATATGATTGTGGAACGGGCGGGCAAACCCGTTCAGCAAATTTTCGATGACGATGGTGAGCAAGCCTTCCGAGCGATGGAACACCAAGTGTTAAAGGACGCCTTGGCTGACGACGGTATTTTATCAACGGGGGGTGGTACCCCAATCCAGGCGGCCAACATGGCGCTGTTGCAAGCCAGTAACGTGCCAGTCATCTTGTTAGACGTCGCGCCAGCCACTATCCTGAGCCGTCTTAGTGGGGATAATGTTCGTCCGCTAGTTAAAAAGTTAGGGCTCGGCGGACTGGTGGACTTGAAAGGTGAACGGGATAGTCGGTATCATGAAGTGAGTGATGTTGAAATTGCGACGGATGATTTAACCCCGGAAGAGGTTGTCGACGCCGTTCTAACAGCCATTCACGCAACTAACCATGGTTAGTGAACTGGGGATGATGAGACGTGGAAATTATTTCGCTGCCCTTGCAGCTTAACCGCTACATCAAGCAGCGGTATCGCGATGGCACCAGTATGGGATACGTGGTCAACCGCAACCCATTTGAACTGAATCAGTACGGCGTCCACCTGGACTTACTGGATAAGAAGGGTAAGGTTTACCAAAAAATTGAGGTTTACTTCGATCAAGATCAGCGTTTATCGCAACCCTTTGAAGCAAATGGGCGGCGTTATCGACTGATGCTGACCGAGGAACCGCCGAAACCGAATTAAAGGCACTTCACCGAGCAACTTATGAAGATAAGTGGTTGGGTGAAGTGCCTTTTTGGTGATTTTCTGGTGGTCTCAGCCAAAAATCGGACTCGCTTTTCAAGGGCTAAGGAGTGACGGTTACTGCCCCGCTCAAGCAATCCTTAAGCAGGATTAAAAATGGCTAAGGATTGTCTAAAAAGGTTGGTTTTACGACAAGCACCGGTTATACTCATCCTTGTACTCAAAATAAAGGAGCGACTTTCATGAAAAAACTATTTGGATTTGTAGCAGGTTTAGGGCTTGCTCTAGGCCTTTTCGGAGCTGGTCAGGTTGCGTCGGCTGCCACTAGCCCTAGCTTAAGTGTGAACCCGATTTCCGCATCAAGCACCATTGTGACGGGGAAGGCGACTAAAGGCGTTCGCATTATTGTTCGGTCCGTTAGTAAGAAGACGTTGGCTAATGCTCAGGCATCTGCCAAGACTGGTGCTTTCAAAGTGACGTTACCAGCTAAGCAAAAAGCGGGCACTAAGTTGTACGTTTATGCTCGTAACAGTTCAACGAAGGCTTACTTTTACCGAATTATGACGGTCCAAGCAACCAACACAACAACGAGCACGACTTCAAGCAACAAGGGTGCGACGACCCCTTCAAACGGGACACAAAAGACGGCAAATTTTAAGGCGCCAGCAACCCCAACGGGCCTATGGACGTCTAACACCTACAAGGGTTACAAGATGGCCGTTTCATTCCGGCAGTCAACGGGCTTGAACCAACGGGTTTACCTTGGTAAGAAGACGGCGGCGCCACTGACGAACGCCGCTTACAGCGTTGATGCTAAGACACCAACGTTTTGGGCAATCAATGTTCGGGCAAAGGGTGGTGCAAAGACGACCTTCTATATTCGCTACACGGCTGCTAACAAGTTTATCCTAGTTAACAGCAAGAACCAAGCAGTGAAGATGAGCTTTGGCAAGGCGCCGGCTGGCCACTACGTTTTTACACTTAACAAGTAATTGAATCAATCGGGACTGGTCAAGCAATCAGTTCCAACGATAAACCCGGAATGTTCATGGCGAACATTCCGGGTTTATTATGTTCTGAACGGTTAAATAAGGAACAGTCAATCTTCAAACCAATGGTTCCCACTTACTAGCAAACTACGATACAATCAAAGTGTCAAAGAAAATGGAGGGGATCAAAATGGTCGAAATTAAAGCAGTCCAAGCGACTGATGCTAAGACGTTTGAAGACGTCTTGATTCAACAGCCGGCCGTGACGGACCACGGGATTCTCGTTGAAGTGAGTGCCGTTTCGGTTAACCCGGTTGATACGAAACTAAAGGAAGGATTAACGGCCCCTAAAATTCTCGGTTATGACGCAGTGGGCGTTGTTGCGGAAGTGGGGCCCGACGTCACTAAGTTTAAGGTTGGTGACCGGGTCTACTACGCCGGTAGTACCCAAGTTGCGGGGAGTAACCAAGAAAAGCAACTGGTTGATGAGCGACTGGTTAGCCTGGCACCAGAACGGTTAACGGATGCTGCTGCGGCAGCGATGCCACTGACCACGTTGACGGCTTACGAATTACTGTTCGAAAAAATGGGCTTTACCGCGGCGGCCAATGCCAATTCTGGGGCCACGTTACTGGTTGTGAATGGGGCTGGTGGTGTGGGCTCAATCCTGACACAGCTTGCTCACTGGGCGGGTCTGACCGTGTTAGCGACGAGTAGTCCCAAGAACTTTGATTGGCTCAAAAATCACGGGGTCGATCACGTGCTGGATTATCACGATGATCTTATTCAACAGGTGCACGATCTGGGCTTCACCACCGTTGATGGGGTGGCGTTATTGTTAGCGCCAGACCTGTATTTTGATGTTGCAGCCGCACTCATTCGGCCGTTTGGCCACATCGGCAGCATTGTGGGACGGCCTGTTGAATTACCGATGTATCAGATTAAGAATAAGGCAGCTAGTTTCGACTTCGAATACATGTTCGCTAAGTCGGATGCTGGGTACCGCGTTGAGACTCAGGGGGAGATCTTGGCGCAAGCGGCTCGGCTATTCGACGCAGGCGTGCTCGTTAGTACCTTAACAACCACCATTGACGCAGGGATTAGCGCGTCAACACTAACCGAGGCTCATGCGACTGTTTCAGCCGGTCACATGGTTGGCAAGCTAGTCATCAGTGGTGGTGTGACCGGTGAGGCGGCTCATGATTAAAGTCCGTCATGAAATCCGGCTCCCCATGTTGTTTTTAGCGACCTTACTGCTGAACGCCGGGGCCGCTTTTATGTGGCCACTGACCACGATTTACATGAATAAAATGCTTCATAAATCACTAACCACCGCTGGAATGACCTTGCTCATCATGTCATTGATGATGATGGTGGGGAACTACGTTGGTGGTCGGCTCTTTGACCACTGGTCCCCTTATAAGACGGGGTTGTTGGGCGCGGGCCTCTCGCTGACAGCGATGATTGCCCTTATTTTTAGCCATGGTTGGCCGATGTTTGGGATTCTCCTGGTCGTTGTTGGGTTTGGCGACGGGATTAGCCTTACCGTTAGTAATTCGTTTGGTGCGACCATTAAGCACCATACGACCCGTCAGGTGTTCAATGCGCTATACATTGCCTTAAATGTCGGCGTGGTGATTGGAACCCTTTTGGTGGGGTATCTGTTAGCCCTTGGCATCACGGTCGTGTTTGTTGTGACGACGGCGTGTTACGTGGCGCTGTTCCTCATTATGGTCACGGAATTTCGCATTGACCTGCCAGTTGTGAAGCGTAGTGATCGGCAGAAATACCATCTGGCAAAGCCTAACCTGCATCAGATCTGGATTTTGTGTGGGATGGTCTTCACCATTTACGCGAGCTATTCGCTGTGGGAAAGTGTGCTATCCGTTCATATGACGAATCTGCACATTGCCTTTCACGACTACAGCCTACTCTGGACGTTGAACGGACTCATGATTGTGATTGGTCAGCCCATCATGAACCGACTGTTTGCCCATCGGTCATTGCCAGGGCAGATTGCAGGCGGGACGCTATTATTCGCGAGCTCCTTTTTCCTCCTGACATTTGCCAGTCAGTACTGGACCTTTGTGGTCATTATGATCGTGCTGACCATTGGCGAAATGATCGGGTTCCCGGGCCTCCCTGCTTGGGTCGACAGTTTATCGTTAGATGCACCCAAGGGTGAGTTTCAGGGGCTTTACAACATCTCTATCTCGCTCGGCCGGGCCGTGGGACCGTTGTTTGGAGGTCTCATGATTGATTACTTCAGTTACCAGTCACTCTTTTTAACGATTACCATTGCCATGGTACTTATGGTAGCATGGACAATAGGACATTACTTAAAGAGTGGGAGGACTTCAGCATGAAAATCCTCGGCATACTTGGCGCCCACCGAAACGATGGCGCAACGGCCATGATGTTGGATGCGGTGCTAGGCGGCGTGAAAGCACCAAATGAAACGGAAACGATTTACTTAGAAGATTACAACTTTAAGCCGGATACCCGTGACCAGCGCGATCCGGTGCTCGATGAGTTGGAAGCTAAAATGCTGGCCAGCGATATTTGGGTCATTGCGGCACCGACGTATTGGGGCGCGTTATCAGGCGAAATGAAGAACTTTTTTGACTGTATGCGTCAACGGCTAGTCCGGTTTGACCACGAGGGTGGCACACACCCGGATCGGTTTAAGGATAAGCACTATCTTAGCCTGACGAACTGTTACGCTAGCCCGATTGAAAACTGGGTCACTGGGGTGACTGATCAAGCCTTTCGAACGATTGACAAGGTCATGTCTGCTGCTGGGGTCATTAAGATTCACGAGTTGGTGTTGACTAATACCTGGGGGCTTGAGGCGCTACCGGAAGCCAAGGCCCGCGAATGTCAAAAGTGGGGCAATCGGCTTAATACTAAGATCAAAAAGGATGATTCGACAATGAAACGCTATATTCAGCTCTTTTTTATGGTTGCTCTGATGGCTTTATTGACCATGGGCATTCAAGTGGTCTTCCATTTAACGCCGACAACCGGATTCTGGCTTCACTATGCGTCGTTTGTCTTCATCTTCTACGTCTTGTTGGCCGCTATTTTGCATTTCTTTACGGTCGTGAAGCATCGTAGACGGTGAATTGAAATGAGCTTGTGATAAAACTCGGGAGGTTTCAGGACATCCCCCCCCAAAAACCGATTCCGACAAGCTTGTCGGAATCGGTTTTTTTTGGACAATACGACTGAAACATGAGCTTTGGTACTAGTCCACCCAAGAAAATACTTGTTAAAGTAGACTTATTAGACCTGTCGCTTTTTGATTTTAATGTCAGCCACTCCTTAAGCCAATTTAAATCCCTGCTGGCCAATCAACGTGGCCAGTTCCGCGCGGACTTTTGGATCTCGTGACAATTCCGCAGTGATGTGGTGGCTAAATGTTTCGGTTCGGCGGTGGCTATCCCGGTTTTGGTAGTAAGCGGCGAGTTGTGCATCGTAGTCGATCAGCTGATTATCGAAGTTCTCTGGAAGCTGATACTGATTGGTGAAGTGAACCAGTGGTTCGGGTAATCGCGGCTTTAAGTCGGGCGTGTGCTCGGGATGCCCAATGGCAATGCCTAAAAGTGGAAAAGTCAGTTCGGGCAGGTGCAATAGCTCAATTAGGCGGCCAGCGTCGTTTAGGATACTTCCCATGATAGTGCTGCCTAATCCCATGCTTTCGCCAGCAATAACAATGTTTTCGGTCGCAATGGCCGCATCAAAGACACTTGCTAAAAACTTGTCGGTACTGTGAAGAATGGCCGGATCGACGCCAGCTTGCTGAGCAAGTTGGCGATTTCGATACTGATCTGCAATCACAATGAAGTAGTGACCAGCGCTTTCTAACCAATGGTGGCCAGTGATGTCACCGATTGCATGCTTAAGCGTTGGATCGGTAATGCTTAAAAGGCTGTATTGTTGAGAAAAGGTGCTGGTTGGTGCGTGCTGGGCAGCTTTGACGAGGGTCGTGACCTCGTCAGCCGTCAACGGCTCAGTTGTGAATTGGCGAATACTGCGGTGATTGAAAAGTTGTGGCAAAATAGAGTTATCCAAAATAATTCATCCTTTCAATGATGTGTGGGAGAAGAGGGAGCAAGATGACATTTTATACTTATAAGTACCTCAGTAATCAAAACTACTCGGGGACTTATCTCCGGATTGCGGGCCTCAGCGTGCTACTTATTGCAGCTGTGGTCGTGTTATTTCTGTACTACCGGCACCGATCGTCGGTGAAATACCGAGATCTAGCGGTTATTTTCCTAATCGGGAGTCTGCTGATGATTGGGTTTCAATACCAGGATTACTCGTTTTTGAAGGATTCTAAAAATCAGAGTACGGCCGTGGTTGGCGTCCTACGTGAAGTGGCGAGTCAAAACCACGTCAAGGCCAGTCATTTGCAATCGGACTCAACGACGGCGACGGACGGGATGCTGGTCCGTGATATTAAGAGCGGCCAGTATTACCGGGTGATCTTTAATAGCGACCAATCCGGATTCATTACCGAGAAGATTCAGGTCCAACTCAATCGAAATAAAATGAACGTTGTGGGGGAATCGTAATGCTAGGATACAGTGACGTCTTTATCAAATTAATCGTGGGCTTTTTATTCATTACCGTGCTCATTAATCTCATGGGAAAGGGAAATTTAGCCCCAACGTCTCCCATGGACCAGATTCAAAACTACGTCCTTGGGGGCATCGTGGGTGGGGTCTTATATAACCCAGACATCACGCTGATTAAGTTCGTGATTATCCTACTACTCTGGTCGCTACTTATTTTGGTGATGCGGTACTTGACCATCCACGTCCAATTTATTCAAAAGTTCTTGAACGGTGAACCAGTGGTAATTATTCGTAATGGTGAGATACTGGTTGAAAACTGTCTACGAGCAAACCTATCTGCAAAGGACGTGACGCTGAAGTTACGCATGGCAGGGGTGGTTGATGCGAGTGCTGTCAAGCGGGCGATTCTGGAACCGAGTGGTCAATTGACCGTTGTTAACTACGGGGATACAAACGTGAAATTTCCGGTCATCACGGATGGCACCGTCGACCTTGATGTGTTGGAACTGATGGAAAAAGACCTCCCTTGGCTGGAGGAAAACCTACGCCGGCAGGGGGTCTCATCAATCAAAGACGTGTATTTAGCAGAATTCAGAAACAATCAACTTGTGATTTCTGGGTATCCGGATCACTTAGCCTCATAGAGCTGCATGGCTTCGACTAACTGCCGATACACCCGAATCTCGTCGGCTGCTGTTCCTCGGAGTTCGAAATCGGCGACAAACGGGGCATCGTAAAGCTTACCGTAGCGCTTAGCGGTCAGACAATACTGCTCGTTGAAGTTCCGGTTACCGCTGCCGACAACGCCCATCAACTTGCGGGCGTTGTTGTGAAAGGCAATGTATTCGCCCATGACGTTGGTCATGAGTTCCTTTACCCCACTATCAATACCGTTTCCACCGTCGAGGTAAGTGGGAACAAAGCAGAAGTAAGGGTCAACCTCATCTGTAAAATCAGTTTGTTCAGAGATTTCTGTGGCACTGATGGTGGGTAATCCCTTGTTCTTGTCATGCTGACCGGCGGCGTAGGCTGTCAGCTTATTAACGAAGTACCGGGTGTTGCCTTCGATTGAAATAAATAAAATGCGCATATTTTCCATTTTTGAGACCTCCGATAGATTGAATCAGTCTTTTTATTATAGTTGGAATTGCTTTAATTTTGAATTAATTTTGATTGCAAAGCTCGTGTAGCATTACCATTGTACGCTAAAATAGTGACAATTTGGAATTGTTTTTAAGGGGAGTGTGACAACGTGGCAGATCACGAAGACTTACGAATTCGGCGAACGCGAACTCAGATTGAACAAGCCTTTTTCGAGTTATTGAAGACCAAACCATTCAACGAATTGACGGTCCAAGACATCAGCCAAAGGGCAAAGGTTGGTCGTTCCACGTTCTATAGTCACTATTACGATAAATACGATCTGCTGGAATCGCTCGTGCGGGATTACTCCACCATTTTTCAAGATATCGTCCAGCAGCGGTTCAGTATCCAAACGCCGGAGATCGGGTCCAATACCGTGCGGGTCTTGATTGTCGCATTGACCCAGTACCGGCAAAACCTGTTGTTACTATTTAACCTACACACGGAGACGGCAGATTTAGAGCGGAATTTTAAGCAGATTTTGAAGAAAACGGCCGCTGACTACTTTGCTAAAATTCGCTTGGCAGATCGGACTAACTTACCGATGGATTACTTGAGTGAGTTGTATGCCAGTAACGTCATCATGTTCTTGATGTGGCAGTTACGCCACGGAAAGAATGATGCCGTCATTCGGTTTGGTGACCGGTTGCAAGAATTCGTCCTAAAACCTGAGGGCTTGGATCTCTCATAACAGGGTGACAAAAAAGGGTCTACTCAACGGCGGTAACCGCTGTCGAGTAGACCCTTTTTGAGATAAGTTGTTAATGATTATCGTCGTCACGTTTATGGCGATCGCGACGTGATTTATCGTCTTCGTCCTCGTCAGTTTCGACTACTGGTTCGTGGACAGTCACTTCGAACCAGTTAACAAATGAATTTTCGTAATCTAAGACCTTAAAGTCGAAGTTTTCGATCTTGATCACTTCGCCCTGACGGAGATCAGGATGGTTATCCAAAATTGATCCGGCAATCGTGACCGTTTCGCCTTTTTCAAATTCCTTGATATCAACGTCAAAGTAGCGTTCGAAGTCGTAAGTTGTCATTTTACCACTGACTTGATAGGTGCCGTTCGGTTGCTTAAAGATGTCTTCATTAACCGTTGGATCAATTTCATCGCGAACGGTCCCGAACAGTTCTTCGTAAATATCCTTGTCGGTGATAATTCCAGACGTTCCGCCGTATTCATCCACGACGACCACGATTGGGGTCCGCTTACGGATCATTTGTTGCAAGACCTGAGTGATGGGTGTTGATTCAGGGGTCGTGGAGATGTTGCGCAATAACTTATCAACCCGGATGTCCGGGTTCACTTGTTGTTGGCGGATGAGATCGTAGTTGTAAACGTAACCTAGTATCTTATCCTTATCGCCGTCCGCCACAACTGGTAGGCGGCTAAACTTTTCTTGGAGGTAGACCTTAATGGCCTCTTTAACTGTCGTTTCGATATCAATCACAATTAAGGCTGTTCGGTCAATCATGATATCTTTGGCGACTTTATCATTAAGTTCAAAGGCGCGTTGCATGTACACGTAATCGTCTTTTTCCAATTCACCGCCTTCGACGGCATTTTTTGAAAGGGATAAAATTTCGGCTTGGGAGAAGACCTCATCACTTTCATTAGCTACTGGCAGGCCTAACATCCGGACGACACCGTTGGCTGAAACGTTGAGTAACCAAACAAACGGATAGAACAAGACGTGACAGTAGTGCAGCGGAGATGTGATGTAACGCAGTACTTTGACGGGCATGTCAATTGAAATGTTCTTTGGAACAATTTCGGTAAACACCACTTCTAAGTACGTTAGTAAAATCACACCAACAACGGCACCAATCGCGTGAGCGGCTGCCCCACCCGGATTGGTATGGGTCACGTTCATGACGTCCATTAAGATGGCCGAGATTGTTGATTCTCCTAACCACCCAAGGATGATCCCAGCCAGGGACACCCCAACCTGAGTCGTTGACAGGTATTCGTTCAAATTTTTGACCATGTGAAGCGAACGCTTGAGGCGCTTTTGAGAGCCTTCCCCATTTTCAATTAATTCTTCAAGGGCACTGGGCCTGGCTTGCACGAGGGCAAACTCACAGGCAACGAAAAATGCCGCAAAGAAGAACGTGATTAAAATAACGATTAGATTAATTATTATCTGACCACTATCCAAAAATTCATTCCTCATTTCATTTCATTAAATCCTAAAAAAATCCTAGTATAAGAAGTCTACCTCAAATTATACAGCTTGCAAGCTTCTTTTTTAAGTCCTGACGACAATTTTAACTTTTCAGACCATTAGTGCTACTATTAAGTTGTATTCAATTCCATTAATTAGGAGATCTTAAGAATGGCAACAAAAAGTGCAGAACCTAAAGCAGTGGAGAAAACGTTTGATTTTCCAGACGCATTAGTGAAGAAAGCTGCCGACCTGATTGCCAAGCAGGGGTATGTCTCCCGCAAGGAAATTTCTGAAATGCAGGACTTAGAATGGGCCGTCGGCTTTGGGAAAAAAGTTGACCGGTACTTCTTAGATGCTGACGCCAAACGCTACATTTATACCGAAAAGTTTGACTTTGCGGGTGGCGAGATTGATGCGATCATTTGGGACATGGATCAAATCACGACCCGGGAAGCGGCCTTAGAAAAACTAGCGGAGGTTCTGGGTAAAAAAGTGATTAATGGTAAGCTTGATCAAGTGACCTACTAATTTATCATAATTATTGAAGAAAGTCAGTCGATCAGGCTGGCTTTTTAATTTACTCCAACACCTAATTCTAGCCGATGGCAGCAAGAAATGCATGGATTTACGTTTGCAAATAATCGTTTTCACAAGTCAGTCTAAAATGTCCCTGTTGATTTTGGCGCTAGGAAGCCAGGATTTAAAATTCGTGGCACCGATATCTAGGGAAAATCGGATGAACAGAAGCTTTTAGAGTTTTTTGAGCCACGTTAAATACTTGATTTAGCAAGCATTTAACAGGATGTTACTGCTTATTAAAATTGTGAAGTATTTACACAAACTCAAGTGAATGGTATATTGAAAGCGGTTTAAGGAATAGTGAGGAGTGTTTACTAATGAAGGAAAATTTTGATTTTTTAATGCCTA
>NZ_AZCX01000014.1 GCF_001433995.1 Secundilactobacillus kimchicus JCM 15530 | reverse complement strand
CATGACAATCAAACGATGGCAATTCCAGTTAATCACCTATCAGCCGATCACTCACCCAACTCAACTAACTGGAGGAATCAACTATGACTCAAATGACAATCGCAACCGCAATTACCAAAGTCGCAAACCGGACTGACTTAACCTTCGCCGAAATGAACGACGTAATGAACGAAATTATGGAGGGCAAGGCTAGTGATATTCAAATTTCAAGCTTATTGACCGCCCTCACCGTTAAACACGAAACCGTCGCTGAAATTGCCGGCGCAGCCGACTCAATGCGCGACCACGCCCTAACGTTTAAGGCTGGCGAACCCGTCCTTGAAATTGTCGGAACAGGCGGCGACCACGCCAACACGTTCAACATTTCAACCACAAGCTCATTGGTTGTCGCTGCCGCTGGCACCCCCGTCGCCAAACACGGTAACCGGGCGGCTTCCTCAAAGAGCGGCGCCGCTGACGTTCTTGAAGCCTTGGGCGTCAACATCAACGTCACCCCTGAACAAAGCGAAGCCATTCTCAACAAGATCGGCATCTGCTTCTTATTTGCCCAAGAGTACCACCAAGCGATGCGCTACGTTGCCCCGGTACGAAAGACACTAGGAATTCGGACCCTGTTTAACATCTTGGGACCGCTAGCGAACCCGGCTCACGCAGGCATGCAACTACTGGGCGTATATGATGATAGCCTGCTCGAACCAATGGCCCACGTGTTGACCGAACTCGGCGTTAAAAACGCCTTGGTCGTTCACGGGACTGACGGGCTGGACGAAGTGTCCATCTCAGCGCCGACCCACGTGATCGAAGTGCGGGATGGCCACTTAACTGAAATGACCATCACACCTGAACAATTTGGCCTAAAGCGGGCTCAAAAGGCCGATGTAGTCGGCGGCACCCCCGCCGAAAACGCCACAATCACCCGTGATATTTTAAACGGTCAGTTGGGCGCTAAGCGAGATGTGGTCCTCCTCAACGCTGGGTTGGCACTGTACACTGCCCATCCGGAAATGACCATGCAAGAAGCTATCGACTTAGCTGCTGCTACCATCGACAGCGGAAAAGCCGCTCAGAAGTTAGACCAATTTATTGAATTAACCAAGGAGGCCACGGTCGCATGATTCTAGATGATCTCGTGGCGGCCACTCGCCGCCGACTACAAGTTGAAAAACAACAAGTCAGCCTGGAGGCAATGAAACAACGTGCGGCTCAGGCCGCTACTAAGTCGCCACAGCTCGTCTACGACCAGTTTACGGCACCGGGAATGCACCTGATTGGTGAGGTCAAACAAGCCTCCCCTTCCAAGGGCCAGATTGCGACTGACTTTCCCTACGTTGACATCGCAGCTGCCTACGCAACTGCCGGGGTCACCGCCATCTCAGTTTTAACGGAACCCGATTATTTCAAGGGGGACATCGCCTACCTCGACGCAATCGCTCACACGGTCACCACTCCCGTTTTGCGGAAAGACTTCGTGATTGACGACTACATGTTGTATCAAGCCAAGGCTGCCGGGGCCAGCATCGTCTTATTAATCGTTGCCATCCTAACGCCTCAACAGCTTAGCAGCTACCTGGCATTGGCTCACGAGCTTGGCCTCGCCGCTCTGGTTGAGGCCCACGACGAAGCCGAAATTAAAACGGCCTTGGCTGCTGGCGCAAAAATGATTGGTGTGAACAACCGCGACCTCAAAACCTTTACCGTTTCGCTGAGCAACAGCCTCAAGTTACGACCATTGGTCCCCGCTAACGTGGCGTTCATCGCCGAAAGCGGGATCCACGATCGCCAAGATGTCGCTGCGTTGGAGGCGGCTAACGTTAACGGCGTCCTGATTGGCGAGACCCTGATGCGCGCCTCTGACAAGCGCCAAAAAATTGCCGACTTACTGGGAGTGACCGTCCAATGACGCAAATTAAAATCTGTGGTCTGATGCGGTCGGTTGATACCGAGGCCGTGAACACCTTTAAACCGGATTTTGCGGGATTCGTTTTTGCCAAAAGTCGCCGGCAAATCGACTTAAAAACGGCCCTCACTTTTCGCAGTCTCATTGACCCAGCCATTCCTACCGTGGGAGTATTCGTGAATGCGCCCCTGGCCGAAATGATGGCCGCGGTGCAAGCCGGCGCCATTCAAATCGTCCAACTTCACGGCAACGAACCAGAAACCACCGTCCAAGCGCTACAAGCCGGTGGTGCTCAGGTTTTTCAGGTTTATCAACCTGACGCGCCGGTGACGCCAACCCAGGCGGATTACACCATGCTTGATAGCGGCGCTGGATCCGGTATTCCACTCGACTGGCACCGGCTTCCAAAAGCCGCTCACCCATTGATCTTGGCAGGCGGTTTAACCAGCACAAACATTATCGACGCCGTTTCAATCGTTCACCCAGACGTGGTTGACGTGAGCTCTGGCGTTGAAACAGCGGGCCAAAAAGACCCGGCTAAGATTCAAGAAATCATCAAAATCGCACACGCTATCAACTGAAAGGACCCCTCATCTATGACTGAATTAAACTTAGCATTGAACCCTAATACCACCGGTCGCTACGGCGAATACGGCGGTCAATATATTCCTGAGACCCTCATGAACGAACTCGATAACATGGCGAAAGCCTACGAGCATTTTAAAAACGACCCGACCTTCAAAACCGAATTACATGATCTCTTAGTCGATTATGCGAACCGGCCATCACTGCTGTACTATGCTAAACGCATGACAGAAGACCTCGGCGGCGCCCAGATTTACCTGAAGCGCGAAGACCTCAACCATACGGGGGCCCACAAGATTAACAACGTTATCGGTCAAGCCTTGCTGGCGAAGCATATGGGTAAGACTCGCTTAATTGCTGAAACTGGCGCTGGGCAACACGGCGTCGCCACGGCCACCATTGCCGCCTACTTTGGAATGGAATGTGAGGTCTTCATGGGTAAGGAGGACACCGACCGCCAAAAGTTAAACGTCTACCGGATGGAATTATTGGGCGCCAAGGTGCACCCCGTCACCAGCGGGTCAATGGTCCTCAAAGATGCCATTAACGCGGCGTTGCAAGACTGGACGACCCGGGTCGATGATACCTTTTACCTGATGGGATCCGCTACCGGTCCACACCCATACCCGTTGATGGTCCGCGATTTCCAAAGTATCATTAGCCAGGAATCCAAGGCGCAGTTGCAGGACCAAACCGGTCAGTTACCAGACATGGTCGTTGCCTGTGTGGGTGGTGGTAGCAACGCCATCGGCAGTTTCGCCAACTACATCGACGACCCCAGCGTCCAATTAGTCGGTGCTGAGGCTGCGGGTAAAGGCGTGGATACTAACCTCACTGCAGCAACGGTTGAACGGGGTTCTGACGGGATCTTCCACGGTATGAAGTCCATGTTCCTGCAAAACGAAACCGGCCAAATCAACCCGGTTTACTCCATTTCGGCCGGTCTGGATTACCCTGGCGTGGGGCCAGAACACGCCCACTTAGCCGCAACCGGCCGTGCCCAATACGTCGGTGTCACCGATGATGAGGCCGTTGCCGCCTTTGAATACATCGCTAAAACCGAAGGCATCGTGGCTGCCATCGAAAGCTGCCACGCTGTCGCCTACGTTCAAAAAATCGCACCAACCATGCGCAAGGACCAAATCATTGTCTGCACCCTTTCCGGTCGTGGAGACAAAGACGTGGCCTCAATCGCCAAATACAAGGGAGTGGCCATCGATGAATAGTCAATTAAAACCAGTTTTTACCAATCAAAAAGCCTTTATTCCATTTGTTACTGCTAACGACCCAAACTTTGACACTACGGTCCAAAACATCGTCGCGCTAGCCGAAGGCGGGGCCGATATTGTGGAACTTGGGGTGCCCTTCTCAGATCCCGTGGCTGACGGCCCCGTCATTCAAGCCGCTGACCTGCGGGCTTTAAAGGATGACCCTGATCTGCCGATGGACCGGGTCTTTGATATGGTCGTTGAAGCACGCAAGCAAACTGCCGTGCCAATTGCCTTTTTAACCTACGTCAACATCGTCTTTCAGTACGGTTACGACGCATTTTGCCAGCGTTGTGCGGAACTCGACATCCGCGGTTTAGTGATTCCCGACTTGCCGTTTGAAGAACGCGACGAACTGGCTCCGATTGCCGAACGCTACAACGTCGACATCATTCCACTCATCACTCCGACTTCTGGGGATCGAATCGCTAAAATTGCGGGTGCCGCAACCGGCTTCATCTACGTGGTCAGCTCACTTGGCGTAACCGGAGAACGAAGCCAGTTTAACAACGATCTGACCGGCCTCATCGCCCAAATTCGAGCAGTAACAGATGTCCCCGCCGCAATCGGCTTTGGGATTCACACCCCAGAACAAGCCGCCGAGATGGCCAACATTGCGGATGGCGCCATCGTTGGTAGCGCCTGCGTCAATATCGTGGCCGAATACGGCACCCAGGCTCCCGCCAAGTTGCGCGATTACACGCGCCAGATGAAGGCGGCCGTGAGTGGCGTTGCGAAGAATCCTGCCGTTTAGCTTTAATTATGGCCGATTAAAAACGCCGATTCGAAAACCGAATCGGTGTTTTTTGGCTTGAAGATTAATTAATCATTGTTTTTGGTACGATTTAGAGAACGCGTCAAGTCATCAGACAGTCGTTAAAGTTGCACCTTTTGGCCATTAAGGTCCACTGTCAGCGGTTCGCCCGCCAATAACGTTAAACTGGTCCCGGATTGATCAACCTTCACATTAATTGACCGTCCTCGGAACACAATTCTAAACTGATAACTGGTCCACTTCTTCGGTAAAAACGGTGCAAAGTGCAGTTGGTCGTCACGAATCCGCATTCCGGCAAACCCTTGCGCAATCGCCAGCCAGCTTCCCGTCATTGACGTGATGTGTAGCCCGTCATCCGTGTCATTGTTATAGTTGTCTAAATCAAGACGAGCTGTGCGTTCATACATCTCAACCGCCTTATCTTCATAGTGTAGATCAGCTGCCAAAATAGCATGAATCGAAGCCGACAAGCTTGACTCGTGAACCGTTAACGGCTCATAGAAATCAAAGTTAGCCTTCTTCTGCTCTGGCGTGAAGTCGTCAATAAAGTCCCAAACGCCTTGCAAAACGTCGCCTTGCTTAATATAAGGTGACCGCAAAATTTTATCCCATGACCAGTTTTGATTCAACGGTAACTGGTCTTTTGGTAAAGAAGAAACCGGTTGAATATCCTTGTCCAAAAAGCCATCGTGTTGAACGAAAATCCCCAATTTTTCGTCGTGTGGCAAGTACATCCGATCGACAATATCTTGCCAGTGATTTTTTTCGTCATCTGAAACGTTGAGCTTCTCCGCAACGCCGGCCGAAACTTGTGCCAAAATTTCCAACGTATATTTAAGTGTCCACTGCGCCAGGTAGTTTGTGTACCAGTTGTTATCAACGTTGTTTTCATACTCATCCGGACCGGTCACACCATGAATCATGTACTGTTGGTGCCGTTCACTGAAGTGGACCCGATCCGCCCAAAAACGAGAAATCTCCGTCAGGACTTTACTACCTTCATTCAACACATAACTCGTATCACCCGTGTAGCGCGTGTAGTTAAAAATGGCAAACGCAATATCACCATTCCGGTGAATCTCTTCGAAGGTAATCTCCCATTCGTTATGACACTCAATGCCATTAAAGGTCACCATTGGGAACAGGGCCCCTTTAAGGCCTTGTTGTTGCGCATTGTGATAGGCGCCGTCTAGTTGCTGATAACGATACATCAACAGATTACGACTGACCTGCGGATCCGTAATCCCGAGGTAGACCGGAATCGCAAATGCTTCGGTATCCCAATACGTCGCCCCGCCATATTTTTCACCAGTGAACCCTTTTGGCCCGATGTTTAATCGGCTATCCTCGCCATAATAGGTCGAAAAGAGCTGAAAGAGGTTAAAGCGAATCCCTTGTTGCGCCCCATCGTCGCCTTCGATTTGAACATCGGATTTTGCCCAACGCACAGCCCAGACGTCCGCATGAGCCGTCAGCAACGCATCAAATGACTGGTTGGTTACTTGATCACTAAGTTGGCTCATCGCGGTTTCAAGTTCCGGCTGGCTATTATAATCCCGAGACGTGACCACAACCACCCGCTTCGTGAGCGTCGCTTCGTCCCCGGGGTTCATCACACCACTAAAGGTATTTTGAACCTCTTTTTCCGTTGGCTCACTACCACCTTGAGCGGCCAATCGGCTTTCATTCGTCATCT
Organism: Secundilactobacillus kimchicus JCM 15530; assembly: GCF_001433995.1. GTDB lineage: Bacteria > Bacillota > Bacilli > Lactobacillales > Lactobacillaceae > Secundilactobacillus > Secundilactobacillus kimchicus. The sequence continues at coordinate 49,891 of NZ_AZCX01000014.1, read as the reverse complement.
TAATACCCACGGTGAACCGCGGCGTGCCGAATGCATTTTCCTTAGTCACGGCCACAATGGACCCGGACTTCTGGTCAACGCGTTTCGCCAAGACGTCCCAGAACCGTTCATCGTAATTGGCGTCTTCGTTTTCCACATCAGCGTCCAACGCCGACTTGAAAGTCACCGTCACTGGCTGTTGCCCCACGTTCTTGGCGTGAACTTGGATCACTGCCAACTCTTTTTGCGCAACGCTAATGAAGCGGTCGAAGGTAAACGCAACCTGTTTATCACCTTTATTCACTGTAAACCGGCGGGTTAACCGCGCCGTTTTCATATCCAAGTCGAGTTCAAAGTCAGAAATCTGATCAACTGCCAGATCTACAGGCTCGTCATCAATTAAGACGCCTAATTTAATGAAATTCACGGCGTTGATGACCTTGCCAAAGTAGTCTGGGTACCCGTTTTTCCACCAGCCAACCCGGGTCTTGTCTGGATACCATACCCCTCCCAGGTAAATACCGGAGAGGCTGTCGCCTGAGTACCCTTCTTCAAAGAAACCACGCATTCCCATGTTGCCGTTTCCCAAACTCGTCATTGATTCCTGAAGTCGCTTATTTTCCGACGACAACTCATGGGTCACAATGTGCCAGGGATTAATTTCAAAAATTCGTTTCATTCTGATCCTCCTAAAGATTAAGCTTCAGACTTACGTGCCCAGACCTCTTTTACGATGCCGACGCTCAACGCACCAACAGCTAAGAAAATACCCGAAAGCAGGAGCATCACTGGCATGTGTGACCCTAACATTGGGAAAATGGCAAAGCTGGCTAGGGAAGCGACAATTTGAGGTAAACAAATTGAGCTATTAAACAGCCCGAGATAGGTGCCCATATTAGCTGAATCGTCAATGGCATTCGTCAAGAAAGTAAACGGAAAGGCGTTCATCGCCGCCCAAGCAATTCCCACCAAACTGAACGAAATAATCAAAGCGTATTTGTCATGAACAAAGTAAATCGAACCAAACCCAAGGGCCCCGCAAATCAAACTAAACGCATAAGCCGCTTTATGATGGTTGTTCCCCACCCGCGACAGAATTAAGGCCCAAATAACAGCTGCAATCGACTGAACCGCCGACATGACACCATACCAATTACCAGCGGCTTGATAACCGGCACTCGTTGGGTTCGTGACGCCCCAAACATTATCGGCAATGGCCCCGTTTGCATAAGTCCATAGGTACTGGAATCCCATCCAGCAGAAGAATTGAACAATCGAAACCGTCCAAAAAATCTTCGGTGCGGCTTTCAAGGTGCCCCAAATGCTCTTCTTGTTTGCCTTAGCAGACGTTTCGTCAATCCCGTGGTATTCAGCATAGGTTTTGGGGTCATATTCCTTTACCCGAAAAACCGTCAATAAGCAGCAGAGTAACAAAATGACTGCTCCGGCATAAAATGAAAAGACCACTGAATCTGGGACTTTCCCCTTTGTTGCCGTATTAGCAATACCGATTGCGGTGAGCAAAAACGGAAATAGACTAGCCAGTAACGCCCCTGCGTTTGAAGCAAAGCTCTGGATGGCGTAGCCAAACCCCTTTTGCTTTTCATTGACCATATCACCAACCATCATTTTAAACGGCTGCATCGCAACGTTTGAGGAAACATCCATAAATAAAATGGTGATTGCCCCAAACCATAAGGCGGCCAATGACCCAAATCCAAAGCCAAAACTACCAGCATTAGGGAGTAAACACATGACAATCATGGCAACAATCGCCCCAATGAGAAGATAGGGAATCCGGCGACCTAGTCGTGGCATCCACGTTCGATCCGAGAAATAGCCCACTAGCGGTTGAACAATCATGCCAGCCAGTGGCGGCAATATAAAGAAGAAGCCTAACTTAGTGGGGTCGGCCCCAATTGTTTGAAAAATCCGCCCCATATTAGTACTTTGTAGCTGAAAGGCCATCTGGACCCCTAGAAACCCAAAGTTGATTAAAAAGATGGTCGCAATCGGCAGCGTTGGTAATAAATCTTTTTTTGACGTACCCGATTGGACGGTTTCGTTTTTTGACTCAGACATATTTTCACCCTCCTTAGGGATGGGAATAATTGAAATAACAATAAAGAAAACGTTTTCAATTGTTTATTATGCAACCGCTTGCACCAAATTGCAACCGTTTGCACTAATTTTTTTAAAATAAAAAAGCCCTAACCATCCAAGTCGGTCGGAGCCAATCATCGTCACGCCTATCAAACCTTTTCAATCGTAAAGGGTAGCATCTCAAACTGCTTGGTCTCGGAAAATAGCACTCGCACAGCGGCCTCACCCATGTGTTGGGGATAAAGTTCGACAAACCTCACTTGATCACCTATCAGTATGTTTGACTGGCTTTTGTTAAAACTAATGAGGGGCACCTGCCGATTTAACTGCTGCCGCGTGAGCTGATAGACCATCATCCCAATGAGATCATCAGTCGTCATAATCCCGTCAATATCTCGGCGATTATCCAGATATTGAGCGACTGCTTGATCAAGATGCTGCATTGCCTTATCGGGTAACTTTAATAATTCACGTTTAACGCCCAGTTGCTGCGCCGCCGATTCGAATCCTAAGCGGCGTTGTTTCTCAAATCCTTGTTCCATTTCAGATTCGACAAACAAAACATGCCGACTATTGAAGTGTCGATTCAAGTATTCTAGCGCTTTGGCGCCGGCCAAGCGGTTATTATTATTGACATAGCGCTCATTATCTTGGGTTGGGTCGCCCACCAAAACATACTGAACACCTTGGCTTTTCAGCAGTTCAACCACTGGATCATTCGCCTTAGAGTAAAGGAGGATAAAGTGGTGAATGAGACTTTGCGAAATCAGTGCCAAGACATTTTTAGTCAGTTCTTCAGTCGTATTGGCAATCGCAACGGATAAAACCGCATTCCGCAGGCGAAGTTGTGTGTTAATGCCCATCAACAAATCCACGAAAAAGGGGTTTGCCGCTGTACTCATGTCACCAGGCGGGAAAATCACACCAACTGCGTTAGCCTCACCGTTCGTCAAGGTTTTCGCATTATAATTTGGCTGGTACCCCATCTCAGTCGCAATCGACTGGATTCTCAGTCGCGTTTCCCGACTGATTCGCGGATTATTGTTTAAAGCCCGGGACGCAGTTGAAACTGATACGGCTGCTCGCTCCGCAATGTCTCGAATCGTGACCATCTGTCTTCCCCCAATTTACGCTTTTTTCTCCATCGCCAACAACCGCGCCTTCATCGTGGCGCCACCCCGGTACTGCCCCGTTTGACCAGTACTTAGAATCACCCGGTGACAGGCGACGATTTCCATGAGCGGATTCTTAGCGACCGCACTGGCCACTGCACGAACGGCGCTAGGGCGGTTCATCTTGGCGGCTAATTGTTGATAGCTGACCGTCTGGCCGTACGGAATGTGGGTCAGCGTCCGCCAAACCTGGCGTTGGAACGGCGTAGCAGCCAGCACCATCGTTGCGACATCAAAATGTTGCCGCTGACCAGCCCGGTACTCACGCAACTGCTGAACGGCCTGCTCAATCAATACCGTTGCCTCTTGGCGAACGGTTGCTGTTTTAAAAAAGTGCGTTAACTCGGCGGTCCCAGCCTCTGGCGCACCGATGAAGACAATCCCGTCATCCGTGGCTGCCACGATCTGTTCGCCATCACCAAAATCATGAGTTTGGTACCAAATTTGAGCCATTTTCCCACCTCCGTTTTTCTATAGTGTAGCAGAGAACGGACTTGAATGCCGCCACCTTTTTCCGCTTATAGTGACAAAAAAACTAAACAACCCTGCCAAAACGCCAAAAGGGGTTTGCAGGGTTATTTAATCGATCTACTCGACGACTGATAACGCATCAAGGGTCACACCATCATTATTTTTTAACTGTAGCCAACCGTTCGTGCCACCAAAGTACAAGAATAACCCAACTTCGTTCACACTCTTTAAAACCACGTCTTCAGTGGTCGTCGTTCCATCGATTGCGGCTGCATGCTCCAGACGAATTCGTTCACCCATCCGCTCGCCCAGACCAGTACTGCCATCCTTATTCTTGCGAGCCGTTGCCCGCAGCGTTGCCCCTTTTTCAATGCGCATTTCGTTGCGCTTTTGCCAGTAAACCGTTGCCTCACTGTCGTCATAGGCAACTTGAAAGGCAACGTCCGCCAGTTCTTTTCGCCACCGGTGTTGAGCCTTGGCTGGCCCCTTTTTAACCGGCTTGGCAAATAATTGGTCAAAGCCCAGCGCCTGTAACACCACCATTATTTGGTCAACAAACGCATCAATGGCCGGAACCAAGTGGCCGGGCACCGTCCCCGTTAGAAAGGGCACCTTGACGCTCCCGCGGTCAACCGCGACGTCACTGAACCGTTGAGCAAGGTACCCAACTTCGACATCCCAACCCGGTTGAATCTGAATGAACCGGTCAGCCTGCTTGCCCGCTGGTAACGTGTCAATGCCAATGAGGCGGCCCGCTTTAAGCCATAACGTCGTGTGCGGGGCCGTGGTTGTCGCTGGCTTACCAGTGCCCAACACCAATTGGCCTTGGTGCTCCGGTAATGTTAATCGAGCTTGTTGCCCGTCAATAATCAGCGTTAATTCCATCTTGATTCACTCCTAGTCCGCGGTCGGCACCAAATAGATTCCCCAAGAACCATAGCCGCTGACCCAATTTTTATAACCCGTCACATAACCGTGAGGGGTCGCGTAGATGCCAATCTGGTAACCTTTATAATTCCGCCGTTTAGCGGCCGTGTAACCCTGAGCAGTCAACGCGTCTGCAACCAGCTTCGAGTAATCCGTTTTAGCCGTCGTCTTGATCCAGTTATAAGGTGAAAAAATCCCAATCGCCTTGGCATTTTTATTCGTCGCCGAATACTTCCGCCCTAGCTCTGGCGCGGCATTCAAATCCGTTTTAGCATCCGCACTTAACGCATCATTCAAGATTGTGCCGGGAAATAGGGCCAAAATATCGACCTGTAACGTTTTTTCTTCCCGGAACGACTTAATGCCAGCGAGATTGCCACCATAAGCCTTCACAGCAGGATCGTTCGCCAACTTATCATCCGGATTGACCCCTTTTTTCAGGTAATCCCGGTAGACGAGCCCCGCCACCTTATTCGTATTGTTTTTGACGAGGTAATAGATGCCACTTTTCTTGCCCATCTGTAATTTAACACTCTGGGACAAGTACCAGGTCGTCTTCGGATAATTCTTCAAGTTATGAATTTTTTTATTGTGTTTCAAATCCCACATTGTCGCGCTTTTCGTTGCGTCCTTCAGATGATAGGCCACATCCGGATACTTCTTAGTCTTGACCCACTGCCAGGTCGTGCTTGCCGCCTGCGCCGATGACCCGCCATCCCACGTCGCGACGCCGCCAACCAGCAAACATAGTGACAACGCCATTAATCGCTTCAGTTTCATTGCGCCCATCCCCCTCGTTTTTCCTATAGAGTAAGCATACCCTAAACGGGAAATGGACGCACGTTTTCACGATGTTTATTTGCGTCATTCCAGTCAAAACTGGCCAATCACCGTCTAACCAACGAACAGTTAGTTAGGCGGTCTCAATAGCTAGTCACGACTATTCATCTTCCACAATTTGATAAATGGCCAAGAATTTCTTTCGGGAAACAACCCGTTGATTCGTCGCATCCAGAAAATCCCCAACGTCCCCATAAGCGTAGACACCAAGAGCATCGACACCGCCACCAACGGTCCCGCCAGACCCCAGTCGATGCTTTTTTTGATACGGCGGATTTAAGCTGCTCATGAGAATTCGAACCCGGTTATCTAACCAAAAAATCTCCTTTTTAGCCAAAGCAGTCTCAACCCAGTCGGGCCGCTCACTCGTCCGACTAATTTCCCAGACACTAACTGGTTGATCTTTGTATCGAACTAACATCTTTGTCGTCATCTCCCGTTCAAAAGCCCCTAGATGAAGTGAAATTAAACCTGTGCTTTTGACGTCAGAATACCATTCTTTGCTTATCAAAACAAAAAGTCCGCCCCTAGCTGCGGACGGACCTTCAACGACTTGAAAATGGACACACTAACAAGCGGTCGTTACGAACCAATTCGGTTAATTCCCAGACTTTCTCGGTGCCCAAGCTGGCTGTCGTGCGCCAATTTGACCATGAGATCAGCGACACTTTTGCGTGACACATCATGGCCGGCAACCGGGTCGCCTTTTTTAGTCGTTTGGTAGTTCAGATCATCTTGATTATCAAACCAACCAGGCCGAATGATCGTATAATTCAGCGGGGACGCTTCAATGATGTCCGCCGCTTCCCGGTATGGGATGAGCATTGGGTTAATCTCTAAGTTTCCAGTCAACCCAACCGTTTCCGGAATTTCGTTATAAATCCCCATTGCCGTCACAAAAATCAAGCGGGTGATGCCAGCCGAAATCTGGGCATCAACAATGTTTCGCGCCATATCCGGTAACCGCCCGGATAAGCAGGCAATCACGACGTCAACATCGGTCATCACCTGCGCCAAGTCATCGCGGTTCAACGCATCTCCAGTCACTGCGGTTTCACGGTTGGCATCCACCCGTTGTAGCATTAACGGATGGCGAACCATCATCGTTAACTCATCTTGGGTGTTGTCTTTAAAATACTGACGTACCACCGTACCAAGTGAACCAGTAGCCCCTAACAGAAGAACGTGAGTCATACTATCGCTCCAATTCAGAAATTGCACATTTAGTTAAATGTGTCTTAATACGTTACATTCTACCACGAGTGACTCGAACAAACGAGGCTATTTCGGGGATTGTCCTGGGTTATTTGACGGTTTGTTGATGACTGATTTGAGCAAAAGCCTGGGCAAAGTCCGCTTTTAGATCGGCCACGTCTTCAACCCCAACCGACAGCCGTAATAGGCCGTCTGAGATGCCGCGAGCGTGACGTTCCGCCGCAGAGAGCTCGGCATGCGACATCTTGGGTGGGTAGGACAGAATCGTTTCCACGGCGCCCAGCGATACGGAAAATACTGGAATCTTCAGGTGGTTTACTAATTCAGCAACGTTAGCTTCACTCCCCACATCAAAGGATAATACGGCGCCACCCGACGTCGCTTGCTTTGCTTGAATGGCGTGACCGGGATCCGTCGCCAATCCTGGGTAGTGAACGGCTTTAACTAGCGGTTGCGTTTGGAACCATTCTGCAATCGCCTGGGCATTTCGGGCTTCGGCTTTGACTCGCACGCTAAGGGTCTTAATCCCCCGCAACAGTAACCAGCAATCACTGACGCCCAGTGTCGCGCCCATGGCGTTTTGAACAAAGTACACTGCTTCGCCTAGCTCCGGGGTCTTCGTCACGATGAGGCCCGCTAAAATGTCTGAATGGCCGGCCAGAAATTTAGTCCCCGAATGAAGGACCAGGTCAACCCCGAGGTCTAACGGTTTTTGAAAAATGGGGGTCATAAACGTGTTATCGGCAAAAACGAGGGCATCGTGGGCATGTGCAATCTTGACAGCTTGCGCAATATCCGTCACCGCTAACGTTGGGTTCGACGGCGTCTCGATGTAGACCACTTTGGTGTTCTCTTGAATCGCTGCTTCTAACGCCACTGGGTCACTACAGTCCGCAAACGTATAGTCGATCCCGTAGTTGGGCAACAGTTCGGTCACCAGCCGAAATGTCCCACCATAGACGTCGTTTGTCACTACCACATGATCACCCTGATGAAGGGTTAAAAAGGCGGCCGAAATAGCGGCCATTCCGGTGGCAAAAGCAAAGCCCCGATCGCCGTGCTCTAACGCCGCAATACTTTCTTCCACAACGTCACGGGTGGGGTTGCCAGAACGGGAATAATCATACGGACCAAAGTCATCCAAGCCGGGTTGGGCAAACGTTGAACTGAGTTGAATTGGTGGATTAATGGCCCCCGTTGTCGGGTCGGGTTTCGTCGTCGTTTTAATCACCTGCGTTGAATCTGAATAGTGTTGGTCGCTCATATTAATCATCCTTTCCTGCTGCAATGCTGTGTTGCGCCGCTTGAATCGCCTGGGTTAAGTCGGCAATTAAGTCATCGGTATTTTCGAGTCCCACGGACAATCGGAGGAGGTTTTTAGTAATGTGCTTTGCTTGACGCTCTTCTTCGGTCAGGTCGGCATGGGTCTGGATAGCCGGGACCGTCAGCAGGCTCTCCGCACCCCCCAGTGATTCGGCAAATGAAATGATGCCTAAGTGTTGCAAAACATCATCTACCCACGACTCATCATGGAGGTAAAAACTGATCATTCCGCCGTGGCCAGGGTAAAGCACCTGGTCAACAGCTGGATTGTCACGCAAGTTTTGCGCAATCGCCTTGGCCGATCGTTCGTGTTGGGCTAACCGCAACGGTAACGTCTTAAGACTCCGCAGTAACAACCAACAGTCAAACGGGTCAAGGACCGCTCCGGTGGTCGTAAGGTTGCGATCCAACGCGGCTAAATCTGCCTGAGTTTTACAGACTACCACCCCGGCTAAAACGTCATTATGCCCCGCCAGGTACTTGGTCGCAGAGTGGACAACAATGTCGGCCCCATCGTGCAACGGGCGTTGTAACAACGGGGTATAAAACGTATTATCCACCAGAACCTTAACGTGATGCTCATGCGCAATCGACGCCGTTTTTTGGATATCAATCAACTTCATCGTTGGATTGGACGGGGTCTCAAGCCAAATGCCTTTGGTGGCCGGAGCGGCGACCAGCTGGGTCAGCCGATCGTTATCCTGACCGTCCCACAACTCAAAGTTGAGCCCATAGTTCTCGTGAAGGAAGTCAAAGAACCGAAACGAGCCACCGTAAAGATCATCAGAAACCACAATAGTGTCACCGGTTTTAAACGTTGAAAAGGCGAGTTGAATCGCCGCCATGCCCGAACTTAGGGCAAATGCGCCAGCCCCATCTTCAAGCTGTGCTAGCGTTTGTTGTAAGACGTCACGGGTCGGGTTAGTTTCCCGGGAATAATCGTACCCGGTAGATTGCCCCAGCCCGGCGTGACGGTATGCGGTTGTTAGATAAATTGGGGTCGACACCGCCCCCGTTTTAACGTCATCCGTTCGATTCCCCGCCTGCGCTAAAATCGTTTCAATATGTGCTTGTTTTAAGTCCATCCGAATTCCTCCTCCAAAACAAAAAGCCTTCGCCCCACTGATCGGGACGAAGGCAACGCGTTACCACCTGATATTTACTTAAATCTCGCAATTCAAGTCTTGGCAAGTCCGTCATTAAAAATGAGAGACTCCGCAAGATATCGATTGCCCACGGAATTGGTAGCATCATCATGACACCCCAATTCTAGCTCTGAGATCATCTTCAGTCGCTTTGCCTGGCCGCTTCTCACCGTGGACGGCTCTCTTAACAGGTTCCCTGACTTACTCTTCTCGTCAACGCCAATTTATGAGATTAATCTCATAATACACTCATTTTTAAAACTGTCAACTCTTACTCCGTCCTTTAAAACGGTGTGGCAAGAAGGCCGGTGTCTCTCTAATCGCCGATCCTGACCGTTTGTTGACGATGGTAAAAATCTGCAACATCGTGAAAATAACGGACGTCCGTTTCCGGTAAGCAATAAACTTCGGGACCCACTTATCGACATACTTTTCCTTGTAGGCCCGCAACCCTTGGAAGGCGTACAGACTATTGCCGTATTCGTAAATCAGGTGAGCCACGCGTTCTTCGAAGAAGCTAAACCGAGAATCCCCCACGTTAGACAACGGTGTCATGCCAAGGTTGAAATACGAAAAGCCCTGCTTTTGCGACTCTAAAAATAGGTTAACAAACAACACATCCATGACTCCAGACGGCGCATCTTTTCCGTAGCGCATTAAGTCAATTGACGTGGTATCGTGATTGCCAGTTGGCATGATATTGGCGAACGCCACAATGTCACCATCTGCGTTCCGTGCCACGGCAATCGGCGCCTGATTGAGGTAATAAGCATCAAAATACCCCAGCGAAAAGCCCTTTTCAACTTGATCACCTAACCACTCGTCAGAAATTTTATGAAGACTGTCAAGGGTTGGCTGATCAAACGGCGGCTGAATAATTTCAAACGTGCCATTTTCACGTTCAAACTTATTGACTAACGCCCGCTCACCACGATGCCGCTTTCCGGCTAAAGTGAAGTCAGAGAGGTCAACAAGCCCTTCCTCCCCAGCCATAATGAAGTCAAACCCCATGTTATGCAGCTGAATTGTCAAGGTTTCATCCACTTGATAAAAGACCAGCGAGAAGCCGTACCGGTCGGCGTCCGTCATGAACGCATTAATGGCCTTTGAAAAACTGGCGGCCTCCCCGACTGGCTCGCCCATCACGATCAACTTGTTAGCCTTTTGGCGGAACAAGAAGAAGACTTTGTCCGTGCCATCCTCTTGGTAGAAGTACACCTGTTTATCCCGTAAAAATGCCAAATGGCTAATTTCATTGCCGCCGAATTGGCGAATAACAGCCCAAATGCGGTCGGCGTCAAACGGCGCGGTTAAAAACGGCGGCTTTTTTGCACCGAGGTAGCGAAAGACCAAAATGAGTACCAGCCCCGACAAAAAGACACCAAGAAAGCCAGCGAACCAGATCCGGGCCGATGGGAACAAGAGGTGCTGCGCTAACCGGAAGTGCGGGTGCCAAATATTGGCCATGTACAACCCAGATAAGCTGTACACAGCAAACGTCCCAGCGAAAATGACAAATATCGCCAGATTACCACCCCACGAAAAAGTTAACCGTTCCCGGTAGAACTGGTGCCGCGACAACCAGAGACTCACTAAGACAATCCCTAAGAAAATCGCAACCGCCACCGGGAAGTTCTCAGCTTTCAGCGTATTGGCAATCGAGACTACCAACACCACAACCGTCGGCCAAAAGGCCCGCTTGACGCGCGCACTGACTCCCCGAGCCAGCCCAATCAGCAAGAACCCAATCACGATGTTGGCTAACTGACTGAGATAGATCACCATGTACGGCACTAATCGCAAGTACAGTCGGTTACTAAGGACCACGTCTGGCAATACTGAAAACAGGAGTAACATAATGCCGGAAAAGTACATAAAGCCCGTCAAAAAGAGCTGGGCCCCGCGGGAAATGGCATTTTTAAGTAAGCCGTTAAACCGTTCGTTTAGTTGATGACCCATGTCGTGGACCAAGATAAACGTGCCCACCAAAAACGGCAAGACGTAGTAAAACACCCGGTAGAGACCCAGCCAGACCACCGCAACGCTGGCGTTAACGCCAACCATTTGTAAGCCCAGAATCATGGCGACGTCAAAGGACCCTAGGCCACCAGGAACCATTGAAATAACCCCAAACAGGGACGCGACGACAAACATGGGGTAAACGGCCAACATCGAGGATTGTCCCAATAGATGCCCGATAACCAGGAAAAAGCCTGCGCAGCCTGCCCATTCCAAAGTCGAACTCAACAGTAAGCGCCCTTGGCGAGGCAGCGTCAAGTCCGCAAAAAATTCACCCTTTGTGGTCCGAGTCATGATAAATACGACCGGAAAGTAAAGCGCCCCGGCAGCTAGCCACACCCAATAACGACCGTAAACGGCCCCTTGATGTAAGCCAAAAATCAAGACTAGCGAAACCGCACTCGCCACCGATAGCCCCGATAGCAGGAATAAGGCAATCTTCGAAATCGCCGTTAAAATCTGTTTTTTGGAGGCTTCCTTGGCATAAAACAGGGCTCTGAGGCTTCCCCCTAATAACCCACCGAACCCAGCGATGTTCGTATATGTATTGACGACCCAGCCACTTTTGACGATGTAGCGCTTGGTAAACTTCCCTGGCAGCAATTCCGTGATGGCAAAATCATACCCTAACATCGGCAGAACTGATACGAATCCTAACACCAACATCAAAACAAGTGACTGCGGACTTTGCGAAGCCAGACTTTGACGGATTTGTTGACCGTTCACCTCTCGCAAAATTCGGCCAACCTCACGCACAACAAAAATCAGTACCGAAACAACGAATAGTAGTTTCAAGACCGTCGCGTAACGGTCAAACCATTGACTTAACTTTTGCCAGACAGTTTTCACATTAATCCCCCCATGTTGTACTTATATTATGCCAGTGAATGCCTGTGACGACAAAGAATCGGTCTTATGCTTTAGCGAAACAAACATTGCCCCGATTCAGTCTTTTAGCGCGTATAATGTTGGTAATCGTTATTACACGGAGGTGTTCACTTGCAACCTCATTGGACCTGGGCCTTAGCCGCCCTCGGGATCACAGTCTCAGCTGGTGCGGCCTTCTACCGGCTCAATCAAGTATCAGTTCGCCCCCAGCCCTTAACCAGTCGGCGTTCCGATCTGAACTATACAGCGGTACCCACCCTTTTTGTTCCCGGCTGGTTGGGTAGTGGTCGTTCCTACAATTCCATGATTGCCGCTTTTCAAAACCACAACGCAGCCACAAAAGTCATGACAATTATCGTGGGGCCAACTGGCAAAATTCACACCTCGGGCCACCTCTCAAGAATCGCGAATAATCCACTGATTCAGGTTATTTTTGCGAATAGCTTAGCTGGCTACCGGACCCATGGAAAGGAGTTAGCAACCATTTTACGATTCCTCCAAGTCCACGAAGGCCTAACCGAGTATCACTTAGTCGCCCATTCGTGGGGCGGTAATGCCATGTTAAACGTTTTATTTTCGGAAGCCAACCAAACATTGCCGATTCTAAAAAAGCTCGTCTTGCTTGGCGTGCCAGTCAACGAGGGCGCGGACAACACAGAGTTGCCGCTGACCGGCTTACCCCGGTTCCGCGCCCCACAATATGCGGACCTTTTGAAACGGCGTGACCTGCTTGGTCGCCAACCACAGCTTGAAATATTTAACCTCATCGGTAAGTTGCAACATCGCGCGGGAGATGGCGAAACAAAAATTGGTGAGGCGGTGGCGGTCAAGCCACTATTCGCTGGTTCTGGCGCTCGGGTGACAACGACCATCCTCCCTGGGCTCAACCACCATCAGATCCATCAGACTCATCCCGCTTTCCGGGCCATCGTTGCAGCGCTATGGCAATCAGATCCGGTTGTCCCACCAAATGCACCAAAAAAAAGAGGCCAGTACTCAACGTACTGACCTCTTTTCCCAGCCTAAGGGCTCTCAGAAATCCACATTTCCTTTAAGCCAAGGTACCCCACAATGCGGTGGGAACACGTACCCGCTGTTCGAAAGTTTCACCAAGCCGCTTGTGCGGACTGCCAGTAAGCAGCGTGATTTCTCGACTCATCGCATAAAAGCATCATAACACGAAAACGCTGGAATGTGAATTACGATTTTTTAGGTTGTTTTGCTTCTTCGGCGTTATCCTCATGATTTTTAATGATCGTCAGTTTATCATCCAACCAAGTGGCCACACCTGCTGCCATTTCGTCGACGTGTTTCACGAAATCATCTGCTGAAGCGACTTTATCAATTCGCAGCGATGATACATTCACATCTGGTGATTCGATAATGCTGTACACATTGACAGCCATCGTCGCTTCCGGAGCCAGCATCTTTTTCATGGGATTGATATTTTGGTACGGGAGGTTGATGACGTTATTTTCCAGACGGACCGTTATATCAGCATCACTAAATAACAGATTGGCTTGCGCTAATTGGGTGTTTTGAATTGCAGTTGCCATATTATCAACTAGTGGCTGGAGAACTGCCGCACTCCCCTTTTTAGCCACATCTGCCAAACTCGTCGTGAATTCCTTGACGTTGTAATTCCCCTCTTCGAGCGTTTCGGTTAACGTTTCAACTGAAATTTCCATTATTTGACCTCTTTTTGTTTATCATTATGACGCTCATTAAGCTTATGATACAGGGCATCGTCACGCTTTTCATCCAGTGTTTTCCGATAGCGAAAACCTAAAATCAGCCAGTACAGGTTCACTCCGATAACGACCACAGCTCCTACGATCATTGCCGTTTTGATGAGCATTGTAGCCGAACTGCCCGTTACCATCGCAATAATCACGTTGGCTGTCGCAATCGTATAAACCGCGATGACCAATCCCAGAATGTAAAACCCGGAATTATGCCCAGCCGCTCCCCAAATCAAGGGTAGCAAATACAAGACCAGTGAAATCGCGGTCACTTTCCAGAAATCAAGCATCGTTGACTGACCGTGAGATAACCGGACGAGGGGTAGTGACATGGCCAAATTGACAGCCGTGAATAATCCCCAGGAAACGATTCCCCACATCATTAATTGTTTTTTTAACATGCAAAACATCCTTTGCTCAAGCGCTAGTCAAATTGTAGCATACCCTGAGATAGCGTGCAGGAGTTCTGAGGTGGTTGGGTAAAATTGGGGGATGCTTTTGATTGCCTCATCTGAATAAAATAAACGCGCAGTGTGATGGCCCACACTACGCGTTTATTTTATTGAGGAAAAACGGGTGAGCTAGACTAGAATAGTTTGGTTCTCTGCTATCTAGCCGAAACGTGCTCCACAAGACTGATTGCTACTGTGTAAGCCGAAAGCCCAGAGAATCCAAACCCTGGATTCTCCGTGTGGTTCTCTGCTATCTAGCCGAAACGTGCTCCACAAGACTGATTGCTACTGTGTAAGGCACTTTATCAAAAAATCCAAACCCGGGATTTTCCGATAAAGCGCCTTACACTCCGCAATCAACCCGTCTTGTTCCGCACTCTTTTACTCCGTCCACAACGCCACCAACTGCTCCTTAGGAATTCCCATAAAGTACTGATTTGTATCCACCTCTGCTAGGGCTTCTGTAACGCTTTTTTTATCGTAACGAACGCCTTGCAGCAAGTCCGCGATTTCCGTTGCGTCCTTTGGTCCGAAGAAGTCGCCATAAAACGTGACTGACTTGATCTTACCCTGATCCACTAGGAACCGCGCGTCGATCGTGCCGGCATCAAAATGTTGCCGTTTCTTGACGGTAAACTCGGGCGAGTTGCCGTAAACCCAGTCCCAGTTGTTGTAATAATCCTCGTAAATTTTATCAATTTCTGTTTGTTCATCAGGCGTGACCACGTATTCCTTATCCTTGATTTCGTCAAGGCTATCAACGTGAAATAACTCCTTCAGTAAAATATCACGGAACTCAGGTACCGTAATGTTTTGGTATTCTGGTGCCAAGTATGGCTTGAGGTTAGCTACTCGAGAGCGAACCGACTTGATGCCTTTTGACTTGATCTTATCTTCCGGAACGTTTAAGGCGTTGGCAATCACGTCTTGATCCACATCCAGCATTAGCGTCCCGTGGGAGAAAGTCTTGCCGTTCTTGGTATACATTGCATTACCTGAGAACTTCTTGCCATCAACCAAGATGTCATTCCGGCCGGATACTTCCACTGACTTGGCGCCCATTTGGTGCAGCGCGTCGACGATAGGTTGAACGAAGGACTTAAAGTCCCCAAATTCTTCAGAATCAGAGTCCAACACAAAGCTAAAGCACAGGTTGCCAAGGTCTTGGTAAACCGCACCGCCACCCGATAACCGACGAGTGACCGTGATGTGATGTTCATCTACGTATTTTTGGTTGATCTCTTCTAGCGTATTTTGATTTCGACCAACAATGATGCACGGCGTTTCGTAGTAAAACAAAAGTAACGGTTCCCCGAAATCCTTATTGTTCATCAAATACTGTTCTGTGGCTAAGTTACGGCCAATATCATGAGCTTTCATTGAGACGTAGCGCATGGTCCAAACTCCCTTCAAATGTCATAACCAATCTATCTTCCAATAACCACTATCAGTCTATCACATTTCTGAAAACGGTTACAGGGGGTCGTGAAAGAAAAAGTCCCGTTTAATAGCCTTATAATAAAAATTGCACAAGCCGCGCCTGATCCATTCCCGAAAAATAATCGTTCACGTTCACCGTTTTCAACACTTTTTCAAGGCTAAGGGCCTCGTAGCGGGTTCCCACTAACCGCTCAGCCAAATCGTTCGCGTCCTTTTCACCAAAAAAATCCCCGAAAAAAGTCACGTGCGTCAACCGGCCGTTTTTAACAAGTAACCGGGCATCGATGGTGCCAAATGGGAAATGTTGCCGTCTTTTCACCGTGAACTCCGGTGACTTGCCATAAACCCAGTCCCAATTGTGATAATACTGATCAACGAGGTCTTGAATGGCCATCCGATCCTTCTCTGTTAGTCGATACTGTTTATCCTGAATAGCCGCCAAGTCGCTGACCCCAAAGACCTTTTTAATCAAAAGATCGCGAAATTCCGGCACGGTTAACGACTGGTATTGCGAGTCTAAGTACGGCTTGAGATTCGTCACTCGCGACCGAACCGACTTGATTCCCTTAGACGCCATCTTATCAGCTGGCACGTTCAGAGCATGGGCGACAACGGATTGGTCGACATCAAGCATCAGCGTCCCGTGAGAGAACATTTTGTCATCCTTCACGTACATGGCGTTACCAGAAAACTTCTTACCATCGACCAAAATGTCATTTCGACCCGAAACGGTTACCCCGGTCGCGCCCATGTCCTTTAAAGCCGTCACAATTGGTGCTGTAAAGGCCTTAAAGTCACCAAACCGGTCGTCATTTCGATCCACCACAAAGCTGAACGACAAGTTCCCCAAATCATCAAAGACCGCCCCGCCACCGGATAGCCGGCGAGTGACCGCAATGTGGTGGTCGGTGACATAGTCCTGATTGATTTCCTCCAGTGTATTTTGATTCCGGCCCACAATGATGCAGGGATCCTGATAATAAAACAACAGCAATGGCTCATCAAAATTTTTGGCGTTCATCAGATACTGTTCCGTTGCTAAGTTGACTCCGATATCTCGTGATTCCATATTGTGATAATACATGGCGGCACTTCCTTCTTAGCAAAATTTACTTACATTTTGGCACCTTTCAGGCCAAAAAGAAACCGCTTTATTTCAAGTTGTTGCTAGCCACTCTGAAAGCGGTCAAAGCCCCCATATTTGTGTCAATATTCACATTTTCTCAAAAATCCCCGGGTTAACTTTCGCATTTTCCTAAAGCATTTTCCTGGTTTATGGTAAACTAGTAGTGGAAGTACAAGTGGTTAACGTCTTTTTGAAAACCACGGGGTGCTTACAAACGTTTCATCTAATAAAGATAAATGAATTGTGAGGAAGTGGCGCATATGAACCAACAATACCAAAACATTCTCGCACCCGTTGACGGGTCCAAGGCTACCCAACCGGTTCTCGACAAGGCGATTGAAGTCGCTAAGTTAAACGATACTCACTTGGACATCCTTAACGTGCTTGAAGTCAATCAATTTAGTGACACTTACGGTGGCGCCGTTAGTGGCGACGTCATTTACAAGTTATCAGAAGATGTTCAATCACGGCTGAATGAATTGAAGCAACGAGCCATTGATGCCGGCGTTAAATCCGTCGATATCCACGTTCGTTTCGGCAATCCAAAACCCGTTATTGCTCGGGAATTTCCGGCTGATCATGGGACTCAATTAATCGTTATCGGTTCAACTGGATTAACGGCCGTTGAACGGTTAATGGTCGGTTCAGTGACCAATTACGTGAGCCGCTCAGCCAGTTGCGATGTTTTGATCGTTAAACCCGCTGCCCTTGCGAAGTTAGGCAAATCATAATGATTTAACTCAATCTGAGTCCGCCCCTTGGCTGACTCTTACTGATTCAAAAAGCGACGGTTCCTGGATGACTTAATCATCTGGCACCGCCGCTTTTACTATTCGGCCAGCTACTCGATTGGAGGTTTTAACATGTTTACTGAGTGGTCCCTTACCAAAACGTTACCGGCTGATTTTGTAACAAAGCCCCTACGACAACTGTTAGCCACGGATTGGCAGCTGCCCAAACATCTGATTTACAGCCTTAAACGGGGGCAGCGGGTCCTGGTTAATGACCAGTACCTTCCCGTTAACTTCACGGTTAAAGCCGGTGACACGGTCGCTTTGACGTTTGTCAGGGCCGATTTTCGATTACCCGAAAGCCGGATAACTCCCGATAGTGCTGCCACTGTCAGAATCTGTTATGAGGACGACAACTTGCTGGTGGTCAATAAAACGGCCGGCAGTAAAACGCATCCGAACCAACCCGGTGAACTGGGCAGCACGCTCAATCATGTGGCGGCTTACTTGGCCCCCCGCCATCAGCAAGCATTCATGGTCCATCGGCTCGATCAGGCGACCTCTGGGGCGTTGATTGTCGGCAAAAACCCAGCTGTCATTCCCCCGTTAGTCGCCGCAATTAAGAAAAAAGAAGTCAGTCGTACTTACCGCGCTTGGGTCCACGGCACTGGACTAGCTGAGCATGGCCGCATCTCACTGCCAATTGGGCGTGATCCAGAGGATAAACGGAAGCGGCTAGTCAATGGTCCTCAAGCCCAAGCAGCCGTGACCCACTACCGAGTCCTTAAGGAAACCGCTGACGCGACCTTGGTTGCCGTCCAACTCGAAACGGGGCGAACGCACCAAATCCGGGTCCACTTAGCCGCCATCGATCACCCCATTATCGGTGACCCCCTATACGCTCACGATGATGCGCACCACTTACTACTGCATAGTTATCAAGTCGTACTCCCACTGCCATTTGACTTCAAAACCATCACGGTGACTGCCCCGACCCCCGATTACTTTACTCCGTAACGTTCAACGATCCGCTCATTCAACGGCTGCAAGGCCCGGTTATTGGCCGGAAAGTGCGCCTGCCACCAATCTAACTGGTCCTGGCTCAGCGTAACGGCCACATTTGTGATCACGAACCATTCAACGCCTTCGCTCAGCGGTGGCGTCGTCAGTGAGCCCAAATAGTGAAACCCGCGTGGCGTCTGGGGTAACCAGTCCGTTAGGGGCAGGTTAACTGGAACGGCCGCAGCCGCGTCGAAGGCGTCGATGAGGCGCTGTAGTGGCTGGTTGTTGGCCCCCAGTTCAGCGAACAGGGCCACCACCGTCTTTTGACCAATACCAGTCTCATGCACAAGGTGAATTTCCATTGCAGCCTGATGTCCGTCAACCACGTGCTCCGCTGGAACGTGAAAATGAACTTGTTGAAAGGCACTTGGGCGGTTAAAGAACTGCGTTGTGCCGTTTCCTATCACCTTAATGGTCGTCTGGTCATTGGTGACCGTGGTCAGTAACGGGCTGCGTTTCACCATGATCGGCAAGCTCGGTCCTTCGTTGGCCCCAAGCGTTGATGAAAGCCGAATGGGCGATTGCTGTTGACCAAAGGCGTTCGGCCAACTGGCTTGTTCACGGTAATTTAACATTAATGAAACCCCCATTTCCGTTCAAAACTTGATTTCATCATACCAAAAAGACCCCGAACGACCAATTTGGACGCTCGGGGTCTTCCATTAAAAGTTAATCTTTACTTGGCTTGTCGCTATCGGAACCAAAACCACCAAAACCTCTGAAATCTGGGCGGTGACCATGATGACCGTGGTGGCCATGTCCACCCCACGGGCCAAAGCCATGCCCCCGGTAGAATTGTTCCGGCATGTTGTCAAAAAATTCTGGCCGTTCGGCGCCGTCGTCCCACTTCTTGAACTTATCCTGCAGGCTGTCCGTCAACTTAGCAAGTAGCGTCCCAAGTTGTTCTTGTTCAGCCGCGTCAAGCCCGTCAAATAACGAATCTGCAAATTCGTTTTTGAAGTCGTGAGAACTAGTAATGAGCGCTTGGCCCTTCTCCGTCAGAGAAATCAAGCTCACCCGCTTGTCGTCAGGAGACTCGTGCCGCTCAACTAACCCGTCATCTTCGAGCTTCTTAACCATCACACTCACAGAACTTGGCCGAATATCTAACGCCTCGACAATCTGTGAATTTGTTAGTTGATCTTGTTTGTGAAGTAAATGTAAGACGCGAAAGGCGCCACGTTCCGGTTGTTTGGCCCAAAATTGGCGCGAACGATTCGACATTGCTGAAAAGCCCTGTTGCTTGAACGTCCGCATGAGTCGACCAAATTGTCGGAGTAACTCTTGAGAATCGTATGCCATTTTGATAACCTCTTTTATTTTTATTTAGTTAGGACTGGAACTCTTTAACTAACAATATGATACTTTATTAGTTAGCTTTTGTCAAATAAAACTAACTATACCCGTTTAATCCATTTGAAAGCCTGAAGCAACAACATTGACACTCACCACTGCCTCCAATTCGCAATCGTCGTTAGCAATCATCAGCTCTCTAAATTGCCGTTTGAGTGGGCTAATGGCCGTGGCAAAAACCAGCAGCCAAATCTGCTGATCGCGTTGTAACATGACCCAGTCTACGTCGTCGGTTTCGTCAACCGCTTCGCACACCGTTAATAGGCTCTCTATCAAATCCGTACCTGTTCCGGCTGCTGTGTCAACGATCATTAGCATTCCTGGTTGATCGTAGGGCATCGTCCAGATTCGGTCATCATGGTTCTGAAAACTTGAACACACCATTGCATCATGGTTGGTCGGAATCTCAACAAGTTCCCCTAATCCTTCGTCATCACCCGTTCGAAGCATCAACCAATCCAGCTTGTCTTGCGGTCGACTTGCTTGGTGCAAGACGTGGTTAAACGACGTTAACAGTGCTTCACCGGCCGACGTCGCTGTAAAATCATCAAATGGTTCGAAGTGACTCTCTCTATATTGCATCATTAGTTCGCCTTCTTTAGGTTAGTTAGTCTTATTTGTATCTAACTAACAACAGGTATCGTAACCCGTTAGTTAGCTAATGTCAACGCTAACTAATAAAATAACTAAAAAATTGCCACCCCTGTCGTTGAAGCGCCTCATAATAGTTAGCGTTTGGCTAACTTTTGGATGGCACTTCATCGTCAGGTGTGGCAACTTTTAAATCGCTTACTAACCCGGCAACCTCATTACTTCAGCGGTTGCCATTTCCAATCGTTCACTTCCGGCATATCCGTCCCATTTTCACGGATGTAAGCCGTGTGCTGGGCCAACTTAGCATCCATTCGAGATGCGAAGTAGGCACCCTTAACGGCGTATTCTGGAATGCTCAAAACAGCATCTTGGGCCAAGTGATACCGGTCAAGTTCGTTAAGAACCCGCATATCAAATGGCGTGGTAATATCACCGTTTTCACGGTAACCGTGCACGTGCAAGTTGTGGTTATGACGATCGAAGAAGATGTCTTTGATCAAGTCTTCATACCCGTGGAAGGCGAAGATTACTGGCTTATCCGTGGTGAAGTAACGGTCAAAGGTCTTGTCGCTTAAGCCACGAGGGTCATCCTTAGGTGAGCGTAACTTCAAGATATCAACCACGTTGATCGTCCGAATCTTCATCTCTGGGAATTCATCGTGCAACAGTGAAACGGCCGCAAAGACTTCCCAAGTTGGTTCGCTACCCGCAGCAGCGAAGACAATGTCGGGTTCTTGACCTTGATCAGTTGATGCCCAATCAATGTAACCTAAACCGTTGTGAACCAAGTTGGTTGCTTCATCTATGGAGAACCATTGTGGTCGTGGATGCTTAGAAGTGACCAGTAAGTTGATCTTTTCACGGCTTCTAAAGGCCACGTCAGAAACAGCCAGCAACGTGTTTGCATCACCTGGCAGGTATTCGCGAATCAACTCTGGCTTCTTTTCAGCCATATGGGTCAACATCCCAGGATCTTGGTGGGTGTAGCCGTTGTGGTCCTGCTGGAAGACGGTCGACGTATCAATGAAGTTCAATGATGGGTAATCATGACGCCATGATTGTTCTGACGCCTTACGTAACCACTTCATATGCTGTGTCAGCATGGAATCAACCACCCGTCCAAATGATTCATAGGTGGCAAAGAACCCGTGGCGGCCTGTCAAAACATATCCTTCAAGCCATCCTTCAGCTTGGTGTTCGGAAAGCTGAGAATCCAAGATTCGACCTTCGTGGGCCATGTTTTCATCATAGGGTTCGTGAATATCTTCCATCCACTGCCGTTTGCCTTGATCCAGAGCTGCGTACAAGCGGTTAGACTTGGTTTCATCAGGTCCAAAGGCCCGGAAACTAGACGGATTCAACCGCATCACTTCAGCAACCCAGTCGGCCCAGACGATCATATCTTGACCTTCAGTCGCACCAGGTTGTTCAATCTTCAACGCAAATTGTTTATAGTCCGGCAACTTCAGCGGTTCTGGCTTAATCCCACCATTAGTAATTGGATTAACCGCCATCCGTTGATCACCCGTAGGCGCAAAGTCGCGAACTTCCTGCTTAATCGTACCATCCGGATTGAAGAAGTCTTCTGGTTTGTAAGATTTCATCCAACTAACCAGTTTATCAGCATGTTCCATACTGCTTGCCGAAATTGGTAGTGGCACTTGGTGAGCTCGGAATGACCCTTCGACTGGGTTGCCACTGAAGTCCTCCTTAGGACCCGTCCAACCTTTTGGTGACCGGAAAATAATCATTGGCCAGTGTGGCAACGTCTCGTCGTTGTTTTCCCGAGCGTTTTTTTGAATTGCTTGAATTTTTTCAATGGCTTTGTCCATTGTCTTGGCCATATCAACGTGAACTGGGGCGTGATCGTCAGGGTTAGCCACTTCCACAAACAGTGGGTCCCAGCCCATCCCGGTGAAGTAATTCGTCAGTTCTTCATCTGACATTCGGGAAAGAATAGTTGGGTTTGAGATCTTGAACCCGTTCATATTGATGATTGGCAAAACAGCTCCGTCTTTAATGGGGTTAATGAACTTGTCTGAGAACCAGGAAGCGGCCAAGGGACCCGTTTCAGCTTCCCCATCACCAATTTCAACGGCGGCAATGACGTCAGGGTTATCTAAAATCGCCCCT
Organism: Secundilactobacillus kimchicus JCM 15530; assembly: GCF_001433995.1. Taxonomy (GTDB): domain Bacteria; phylum Bacillota; class Bacilli; order Lactobacillales; family Lactobacillaceae; genus Secundilactobacillus; species Secundilactobacillus kimchicus. Next base: position 27,176 of record NZ_AZCX01000014.1, on the reverse strand, counting down.
GTCCCGTGAGAAAGTGAATAACCAAGTTCACCACCTTCGTGGATTGAACCTGGCGTTTCTGGTGCAGCGTGAGAAGCCACCCCACCAGGGAATGAAAATTGCTTAAACAACTTCTTGAGACCCGCTTCGTCCTGGCTGACATTTGGATAAATCTCTGAGTAACTCCCGTCAAGATAGGAATTAGACACCATCACTTGACCACCATGACCAGAACCTTCAATGTAAAACATATTCAGGTTATACTTTTTAATCACCCGGTTGAGGTGAGCGTAAATAAAGTTTTGAGAAACGATCGTTCCCCAATGCCCAATTGGCTTGATCTTAACGTCTGAAGCGGTCAAGTCGCGATTTAGCAACGGATTGTCGCGCAGGAATAACTGCCCAACTGATAAGTAGTTGGCGGCTCGCCAATACGTGTCAACACCTGCTAAATATTGTTTGGAATCGTAATCTACTGCCATTAGAGTAACACTCCTTTGATTGATATAAGACAACAACTACGCCTAACAACTGCATCTTGAAGCGCCGCTCGGTGGTTTAACCCATCGAGTTTACACCCCCATAATAGAACGTTTAGCCAAAAAGTCAACCTTTAATAAAATTGATACGGTCCAATTATAAAAGCGGTCTTTTTAGCTAAAATAGTTCTAACTAAATTATGGCAGTTTAACCGCTTATCGTCCACGCACTCGTTCGCCAATTTTACACAAAAAAAGATGACCACCGTCATCTTTTTTCACAATCGTTACTCTTCATCTAGCGTTACAAACGTATTGTAGTTAAAATAGTCATAGCGCAACCGCATGTTTGACACTTCAAACGGCGTTCCGTCATCCAAGAAGAAGATGCCTTCCATGATGGCAATCGGTTCGACCGCAGACAGGCCTAATAGCTTCTGATCATCACTGGTAGACGGAGCAGCTCGCATGGTCATAAACGACTTAGTCACCACTTTGTTTTGCTCGTCTTCCAAATAGTTGAAAATCGATCCCGAAACGACCTTCTGTGAGAGTTCCGGCGCAATCTTAATCGGAATATAGCCGTGTTCAATCATAAACGGCTGATCGTCAAAAAGCCGCAATCGCTTGATCTCGTAGACAAAATCTCCGGATTCCAAAAATAAATCTTGTTGTAATTCGGCTGTTGCCGGAACAACTTGAAAGTCTAACAACTTAATGTTGGGCGTTTGGCCGTCGCTCTTAAAACTATCCGTAATCCCCAGATTTGTTCCCTCGTAGTGGAAAATCGTCTGGTTTTTCATATAGAGTGGGTTGATGAAGGTGCCCGACCCACGTTTTTTAAAAATAATGCCCTGGTTCGCTAATACCTCGAGGGCCCGCTTGATTGAACTGCGGCTAACGTTGTATGCTTCACTCAGGCTTCGCTCATCTGGTAGTCGTTTGTTTGGAAACTGATTGTCATGGATGCGCGCCTTCAAATCATGCAGCACTCTTCGATAAACTAGGTCTTTCATGATATCTCCTTGCAACCAACCAACTTTTATAGTCAAAATGAGTATAACAGATTTTCGCCCATAGGCATATAAAGAAACGAACTATTTAAAAAATTGGTCCTATTCAAAGTCTATCGTGGACTGGTCCAAATCATAGAAGAAAGAGATGGCTACCATGTCAAAAAAGAAAAAAGCGTCCCGTTTGCACAAGACGCTCGTTGAACAAATCCTTGATAAAAATAACGTCCCGTACGAGCAGCTCGTCTTTCCCACCTACGAGGATGGGGACGTTGCCACATTGGACCTCACGCAAACCGAAACTGACGACCATTTAATCTATAAAACGCTCGTATTGACCGGGAAAACCACCGGTCCCGTTGTGGGCGTTGTTCCCGTCGACGAACACCTCGATGAAAAGAAGTTAGCTAAGGCATCCGGTAACAAGAAGGTCAGCATGGTTCCCCTCAAAGAACTGGTTAAAACCACCGGCTACGAACATGGTGCGAACACCCCCATTGGGATCTGGGAAAAGCTCAAATACCCGATTTACATCGACAATATTGCCCAAGAACAGGGTAAAATCGTCGTTTCCTCCGGTCAAATAGGCCGTTCCGTTCGCATTGAAGCCACGGCCATGGCGAAGCTGGTCCATGGGTCCTTCACCGACCTAGTTGAACGTTAAGCCATCCCGTTCCATTCGGACTTAAAGTCGTTGACAAACTGACTCATCACCTTTTGGCGAGCCTGCGCAATGCGCTTAGCCGCCGGCGTATTCATCTGGTCGGCCAGCTTAAACAGCTTTTCGTAAAAGTGGTTGATAATGGTTTCGTTCGCTAGATTCCGGTATTCCGCCTTCGTCATGGACGTCCGTGGCTTAACAGTGGGATCATAAATTTTTTCGCCGTGCTTGCCACCGTAGTAAATAGCCCGCGCGATACCAATGGCACCAATGGCATCCAGCCGGTCCGCATCCTGAACAATCAGGCCTTCAATGGGAAGTGGCTGACGATCTGTCGTCAGACTCTTGCTAAATGACATATTATCAATAATCAACATCACCGTGTTGATCTGGGGTTGCGAAAAGGCTGCTTGCGTCAGTAATTCAATCACACCTTGCCGTGCGGCCTCAACGTCTGACACTAATTTATCATCGATAACGTCGTGTAAATACGCAGCGGTAAGGGTTATCAAATAACTGGCTGAGGGTTCGTCTGCCAGTAACATTTTCACGTTCGTCACAACCCGGTGAATATGGTCCAACCCATGGCCGGATTTATCCCCCGATAGTTGTTGAACGGTATAATCCTGAATTAAAGCTAATTGTTCGGTCGTTTCCAAGTTGAGTCACCTTTCCAAATATCGTTGTTGAAATAGAATACCCGATTAAGATTAAAAGTCCATGAAAGTTCTTCAATGCTTTGTTTTACCACATATTTGCTGAAATCGCGAATTTCGGGTTGAAGGCCACGCACTTGTATTCTTGAACACAACATGCTATCGTTCAATAATGATAAAAAGATTAGACAAAAGGAGATAACCCTGATCATGAAACCGACCAACCTTAAACATTTATCGCTCGGAACTGGCACGCCCAAGATCTGCGTTCCCATCACTGGTAGTGACGTCACCACCGTCATTGCCCAGGCCGGCGAAATTGTTTCAACTGCCGCTGACGTTGTCGAATGGCGCTTAGACTACCTCAACAACCTAGAGGATACCGAAGCCATCTGTGCGACGGCTAACCGGCTCGTGACCCTTCTCGGTGAATTGCCCCTTATTGTCACCTTGCGCGACCGAACTCAAGGTGGCAAGCGGCAAATTTCAGACAGTGATTATCAGACCCTCTACACCCAACTCATCGCTAATAGTTCGATCGCCGCAATTGACTTAGAATGGCACCGAGCCAAGAGCACGATAACGCATCTAATTGCGCTGGCAACGGCCAACAACGTCGCCACTATCATCAGTCAACACTACTTTGACCAAACACCAACGTTACCTAAGATGACTGATTTATTGACCGCCATGGCGACCTGTCACGGTAGCTTCGTTAAATTAGCGGTCATGCCTCAATCAAACGACGACGTGCTCAACTTAATGACCGCAACGCACGCCGTCGCAGATCAGCTGACACAGCCGATTATCTCCATGGCCATGGGCGACCTAGGTGCCGTTACCCGGGTTACGGGCGCAACCTTTGGTAGTGTTATGACGTTTGCGACGGTTCGCCACAGCTCAGCGCCTGGTCAGCTAACGGTGGAACAGACTAAAAAAATTCTCGACATTTTAACCCCTGGATTACCCCACTTAAATACCGTCAGCTAACCATTGCAGTGCGTCCGGGAAACCGATCAAATTGAACTTCTTTCACATCATCGCTTGAAATGGCTTACATTTTCTGTTATATTACTTTGTGTTGAATACGTAAAACGTTTTACTTAACTTAAAATTATAACCTTATCGAAACGAGGGACTTTCATTATGACCAATCGCGTAACTGTTATTGGGAGCTTAAACGTCGACACCATTCTTACTATCCCACGCCTGCCTAAGCCAGGGGAAACGCTATCCATGCACGACCAAACCTTTGCCGGTGGCGGCAAGGGCGCCAACCAAGGCATTGCCGCCGGTCGAGCTGGCGCCGAGACCGCTTTTATCGGTAAAGTTGGCGACGACGAAAACGGCCGGTTTATGATCAATTCGCTGACGGATTCAAACGTCAACGTTGATCAAATTTCGGTAACGAAGGATGCCAAGACTGGCCAAGCCTTCATCTTACTGGACGATAATGGTCAAAACTCCATCTTAGTTTACGGTGGTGCTAACCAACAACTGACCGTTGATGATGTTAAAGCTGCTGAAGACACCATTGCCAACAGTGACTTCATTATCACCCAATTCGAAACGCCCGTTGAAACAGCCGAAGCTGCTTTTAAGCTGGCTAAGAAGCACAATGTCATGACCATTCTCAACACGGCCCCAGCGCCAGAAAAAATTTCTGCAGAGCTGTTAGCCGTTAGCGACATTATTTCACCTAACGAAACGGAAGCTCAAACGTTGACTGGTGTTGAAGTCACTGACGAAGCTTCCATGATTGAAGCCGCTAATAAGCTTCACGCTTCGGGGGCCAAGTGCGTCATCATCACGGTGGGGGCCAAAGGGGCCTTCTACCACGTCAATGATGACAACTACGGTTTCGTTGATGCTTTCCGGGTGAAAGCTGTGGATACAACTGCCGCTGGTGACACGTTTATCGGCGCCTTAAGTTCCCAACTCAACCCCGACTTTAGTAACATGGCAGCCGCAATCCGGTTCGCTAACCGGGCTTCTTCAATCACGGTTCAACGGTTGGGCGCTCATCCTTCCATCCCGACGTTGGCCGAGATCCAAACAGCCGAAGCCGCTGACAAGTAATCTTAATCACGTTATCAAGCGCTCACGCCTGCGTCATTGCAGACATGAGCGCTTTTTTTAGGTGCCATTCGTTGATATTGTCAACCATTGGCGTCGCGTCGGACCCGTTAAAATGCTATACTAGTTTACTGTGAATTCATTAGAAAAGAAGTGATCGACATGGCTGATCAACTTGACTCAGCTCAAACCATTGACGCTAACGGTAAGCCTTACAACCGACTGGTGATGGTACTCACCCTACTAGTCGGAACTTTTGGTAACTTCCTGACGTCAACCATCCTCACCACTGCCTTTCCGACGCTGATGCGAGACTTCAACATCTCTGCTAACACCGTTCAGTGGCTAACAACCGGCTTCATGCTAGTAATGGGTATCACGATTCCCATTGCGGCCTTTTTATTACAACGGTTCAGCACCAAGCGGCTGTACCTCACCGCAATGGGGACCTTCTTCACCGGCACGTTAATCTGTTTTTTTGCCCCTACCTTTGCCGTCTTGTTGGTTGGTCGATTAGTCCAAGCAACAGCCGTTGGTATCTCGGCGCCCGTCTTTCAAACCATTATGGCCGCTATTTTCCCACCTGCTAAGCGGGGCACGGCCATGGGAACGGCCGGGCTGGTTATTGGGCTAGCCCCTGCCATTGGTCCGACCCTGTCCGGTTGGATCCTACAAGACCACACATGGCGCGCCTTGTTCCTGGTTATTTTGCCCATTACCGGAACAGTCTTCATTGTCGGTCAGTTCACGCTGCGTAAGGTGCTCAAAACGCACTTTGTTAAGGTTGACTGGCTGTCTGTTTTGCTCTCAACCACCGGTTTTGGCGGGATGTTATTTGCCTTTTCAAGTGTTGGGGATAACAGCTGGGGCGCACCCATCGTTTACGGACCGCTCATTGCTGGCCTGATCATTGCCATCTTCTTTGCGGTGCGCCAGTTAAGGATCAGTAACCCCATCTTGCAACTCAAGGTCTTTAAGTCGCCAGCCTTTACGTTGTCGGCAATCTTAGTTGCCATTGTCAACATGTCCATGATTGGCTTCGAAATGATCCTACCCCTGTATATTCAAACGGTTCGGGGTGATTCGGCCTTTCAATCTGGCCTTATTTTACTTCCCGGCGCTGTGATGATGGGAATCATGAGTCCCTTTACGGGGCGCATCTTCGATCAACTTGGCGGCAAACGATTGGCGATTACCGGGATGTTTTTACTCCTCATTGGTTCGATGTTTTTCCTAACCATTACGGATAAAACACCGATTTTATTCATCACCATCATGTATGCCATTCGGATGTTTGGGGTCACCATGGTCAACATGCCCGTGACCACAACCGGAATTAACGCGTTACCACTCCGGTTACTGGGCGATGGGACTTCGGTCAATAACACCATGCGTCAAGTTGTCTCGTCGATGGGAACAGCCGTCATGATTTCCATTATGTCCAACGTGACGGCTTCCAACCTCCCAAGTGCGAGTTTAAAAGTCGCTGAACCGGTTAAATACGGTCTTCAGGCACTTAATGCAAACATTTTCGGATATCGAATGGCCTTTGCAGCTGCGACGCTGTTTGCGCTTATCGGTTTTGGCCTCGCCTTTTTCTTGAAAGATCGGCCATACCATGTAAAGGAGGACGAAGCCGCATGATTATCCTGATTCTTGTTATTCTCGTGCTTGTCTTCTCAGGGATTGCTATTTTTACCCCAGCTGGGACGGGACGCAACCTTGGTGTCATCATTGTCGGCTTTGCCCTCATTGCACTCATTGGCTTAACGATGAGTAACGACCTGAGCCACGTGGGCATGCACCAACAGGCCAGCACCACAACCGTTCGGCTCAAGTCACTGACAGCAAGTGGTCCCGCAACAATTGCTGAACAACCCCTCGGTAACGGCACCGAAAAAATTGTGGTCTACCGGTCGAGTAATAATGCCGTTAAGCGCACCCCCGTAGCGCACACAACCACGACGATCGATCGTGGCAGCCGTAGTCAAGTCACGCTCACCACCAAAAAATGGCGGTTTAATAACGCCCTGTACCGTTGGCTATTTAACCTAACAAACGAGGAAGGCCAAGTGGCTAGCCGCAAGTACAACTTTGTCATTCCCACAACCTGGCGCGTTATTTCAGCTTCGAAGTTAAAGTAGGCCGTCATTATGCGACTGCCGTTTTAAATCACGATTCACTTCACTCATCCGCTGTCATCAACAAATGGTGGCATTTGGCACCTTAAGCCAGACCTTTCATCGGGGTCTGGCTTTCTTGCGCCGTGTATAACACTGTTCAGATTTATGATGATGCTACGGATGGGCGCTTTATTTATCAAGTTCATTGACTTGGTATAACAATAATGACATCAAGACTGCGAATATCAACATTCCGAAAGCTGACAATGGCCGCCGAAGTTCCTCAATAGGTGTAGAAGACAGCATTCCCAAAAAGTAAACGCCAAACGCAGATGCAGCTATCATCAAGTATGCATAGGCATCTCTGTGATTCGGTTGAAGCCACCAGATAACACCAATTATTATTGCGACACACCCAGTAACAGCTGACCAATCTATCGACACGTACCTAACAAGTATGCTGGAAATAGTTAGTACATAGGCAAATTGCGCAAAGAATCATTTGAAATTTAAGCTGATGTTGCTTAGTTTTCAAGCCGTTTCGCCCCCCTGACAAAGAATTCGGTTACTGCAATACGAGCACTTTGCCCACATGTATTTACAGGCTACTAATTAGCATAAGTGAAAATACGTGACATGCTTTGCAACCCGTTCGAAGAAGTTATTTTTTGTTTCTTTTTTGCCACCAGGTGGATCCAAGTTCAAGTAACGTAAAAAATATTAGCGTCCCCGGGATCACCTGTAATAGCGTCACAACGTACGATTTAATCTTATATTGACCTATCACAACGTAATCGATTGGCCCTTTGAACAATAGCATTATCACGACCAAGAATAGGGTCATCATCAACGTGTCAACTAATATTGTTTTGCCAATTTTTAACCACATAGAAATTTTCCCACCTTAAAAGAATGCAAGTGAAATTGCTCCAGCTGCTACTCCCACCCAGAGCATGGCGCCTTGAAGAGAAACGCAACATTTACCTAAACATTCCTGCAAATATAAAGGCCAATCCACCGCCGAATCCTCTATGAGAAAATTCATCATTATTAATCATTAAGTATAGGTGACCAACGTCCTTAGAAAGCGCCCTTTTGATGGCCAACGGCGTTAGTTCCGCTCTCAGATTCCCTACAACTGATGGTAAATATGCTGATCTTTCAAGTCTTTTCTTAGCAGCTGTTAAAATGATGCGCTCTTCAGGGTTTAAATTTTGACCTAATAAGTCATTGATCATACTAAGAAGACGGATTTATTGAGTCTCAACCTTTTTCCGATACATAGTGATTACCTCCTGATTTACTTGTGCTTGCCGGAAAATCCAACCGCCACTTGTGCTAAGCATCAAATAAAATCGAAGCGTAAGCAAGCTACGTATCGAAGACCCCTTTATTCACGGGGGTTTCTGAAGAAAATAACCACTACTATGCTAATTGTTAGAAGCATTGCAGAGACCATCCTAGCAAGCATCACGCCACTTACAGCCGACGCATCTTGGATTGCTAAAGCGCTCACGACATCTGGATTCAATACACTAACAACAGAAGCCACTATAAATACCGCCGTGAGCACAAGCAAGACCTTAACAACGTAAAACGTACTTTTGAACCTATTCCACCCGTCAAAGTGACTCAAAAATACAATAAGATTAATCGTTAATATCAAGGGAATAAGGGTGAAATGAAATCCGTTTATCCGCATTACCTCAATGATTTCTAACATCAAGAACACAACGTTAATCCAATACGAAATTTTCAATATACTACTTTCACGCCCGCGTGACTTTTTTTGTTCATCGAAGTGTTCCAACATGCGCTCGTCACGAACCAAGTCTTCTAGCGAAACTTTATAGATTTCGCTCAGCTTAATGAGACTCCCGATATCCGGGTAGTTGCGTCCCGTTTCCCAGCCAGAAATTGTTTTCCTCGATAGATGTAATTTTTCAGCTATGTCGGCCTGCGTAAACGCAGTATTGGCTCGACATTTTTTTAGTTTTTCCCCAATTGTCACTTGAATCCCCCCTAAAATTGAACTTATATTCCCAACCACCTGTTAAAATTTCAAATATCCCCATTTTATTTTTCATTCTACAGATCGTCGTTAGCTCTTAATACTACTATAACAGTCTCTATCTTTGAAACGAAGCTAACACGAGGCTTCGTTTCAAAGACAGAGACTCCATAAACTGAGTCACACATTATGAATAGCGCACTAGGAAAAACCTAAGCACCCTCTCTGCCACCCTCGTCTCCAATCCAACAAAAATAGCGTTACAGTGTCGGCCAACACTGTAACGCCAAAAAGCTATCACCTATTTAACTTTTAACGAATCATTTTTAAAGGTCGACAGGCTGACGCTGGCCTCCGCTGTGTCAGAGGCGGTTGCCGTAGCCTTGAAACTCACCTTATCGCCCGCTTGCAAGAACTGCTCAGTTGGCTTGAAGTCCTTACTGCTCGTATCTAAAGCATAGACGTGACTGTCATTTTTCAGTATGAACAAAATCGTCTTGTCATCAGGTTTAGCCACCCGTTGAATAGTTCCCGAGATCGTCTTCTCACCGACTTTTCCGGTGCTCATTCCAGTTTTCGCCCCGAGTCGTTGTTCAAACAAAGCTAGCGTACTTTGTGCGTCGTCACCAACGGCGTAGGTGCCACTCTGGTTGTTTCCATCCGCTTTCAAGTACACGTACTTCATAAAGGAGTTATTGTCCCGGTCAAGCATAGAAACAACCCACGTTGGATCCCCGTTAATCCGGTACAGCAACGGTAGCGTCCCCTTGTAGTTTTGGGGGTTAATATCCTGTTGCGCGTATGAAATTGCCCGCTCAGGCGTCATCACGTTTCCTTGTTCACGGTAGTAATGCAACGTGTTGGTCCGCGCATCAACGAACGTGTAACCCAGAATTGAACTCTGGTGACTGTTAACACTTGTCATGCCAGTAAAGTAGTAAATTCGCCCTTTGTAAGCGTAAGGGGTCAACTTGTCGCCGCCTTCAGTTCCGGCTTGCGTTGGTTTCATCACATCGGTATGCCCACCGAAGCTGGTCGCGTTCCAGAAACCATGACGGTATTTTCCAAACATCGTGACTTCCTTAGCAACCAATTCAGGGGTCACCGTGATATCGACAAAACTTGGGACGTCATTTGGCGAGTACACATTAACTTTCCCCGTGATCGTGTTGAGAACGGCCACTTTATAGTGGGTGTAGTCGTAGTTCCGGTTAAAGTACGAAATCGGCTTTACCAGCGTCCGAACGTAGTAAGGGGTCCCCTTATCGTCGACTTCCAGTTGAGCGGTATCACCGACCATGGTGTAGCCTAAACTATGGGCACTGATTCGGCGATCAGCATCGTTATTGAAATAAGCACTTGGCGTGTATTTCATCGGCTTTTTAATAAATTTCGGATCCGCATTCTTTTCGGTTGCGTTCGTCATAAAATAGCCTGGCACTTGCTTATAGTGAATGTAGCGCCAAAAGCCTCCTGAGAACTCTACGGGTGCAACATACACCATTTTGCCCTGATACATTTGAACCCGCATGTGGTTCAAATCGTACACGTTAGAATTCTTAAAGCTGTTTAGTGAGTTATTCATATCTGTTGAAACCGTCTGTGGCGCATTAACGACCGGCGTTTCCGCGCTGTCTTTAATCACCGGCATCGGCGCATTTTTAGTGGTATTATTCATATCCGTTTTAATGGACTGAACGGCCGGCTTCGGGTTCATTTGCGTAATGATGGCAGAGACACTGCCAAGAATAACAAATAGCACAACGGCTAAAACGGCAGCGCCAGCAACCCGACCGAGCCAGCCAAACGACACCCCAATTCGCGTGAACCACTGCGTCAGCCAGTTGTCGGTCTCCCGAGTAACCGGTTGCGCATTACGCCCGACCCGAAAGACAAACCGGCGCAGGACCACTACCACAATCAAGCCGCCGATAAGCCACATAATCCAACCATCAATCAATGATGGATAGGCTAAATCAGGAAGAACGAAATAGTTATTAACGAAACTGGCAATGAACAGGACCACAACGGCCACTGTTCCCCAGACACGCCAACGGTTGGTAGCGCTGATCAAGAACCAGATAAACGGAATCAATAGTCCGGATAGTTGAACCAGCGTAATTAAGGCAAAATAACTAAACATGGCGGTACCCCTTTCAATTCGCGTAACTTGAGTTAAGTATACCGTACTAAAGAGTGCGACACCAGACGAGAGGAACGACCAGGTCGTAGACGAAACCACTAAAAAGCGCCCCACCGAAGTGAGGCGCTGCTTAATGAGTCACATTCGTCATGTGACTACCATAATAATACCAAATTTAGTGTGACAAAACCATGACAGGTTGTTGAAATAAATGTGAAATTTTATGATAACTGGGCCGCATACCCATCCAGGAGGTCAGCCAGTTCCTTGACTACGGCCAAAATATTAATGGATTGGGCCGATTCAGCGGCCAAGCTGCCATTCGCCAGAATTCTGGCCAATTGCTTAGGCGCCTCTAACTGGATTCCATGGGCTCGCGCCATAGTCGAAAGCATATATTCAGCCGATGTTAAGCGGGCTTTGTTCAAATCAAAGTCTTGAGGATGATCAGTACCACTGACCCATAGATGAAACGTTTGATAGTTGCGAACGACATGGGAGATGAAGTTTTTATCCTCAGGCGTCAATAAGTACATACTGTTCGTCATGTTCAGAACCACCGTTCTGTTTGATTTGTAACCGTTTTCTAATCTGTTATCAGTATATCACATCTTCAAGAATTTGTGTCACATTACACATACCTCTTTTTGAAAAAAATGCAAAAAAACAAGAACGGTGCACTTAATGAAAGCATCGTTCTTGTTTCTCCAAGGCGTCATTCGCACTTCATCACGACGCCTACCCCAATGATACGGGCCCCATTCTCATTACTTTCCTAATTGCTCCCCAGCGCTAGGATCAAACAAGAACGAAAACGGGGCCCGTCATCTTGCTTGGCATCATTTTGGTCACTAAGTTCAGTGGACATGGGTCGTGCTATACGAACTGAAGTCGTATAAGCGAAACAGGCAAAAACTCAAAACCTAGAGTTTCCGCCTGTCTCAGTTACTTTCAACGGTCTAACCGGCATCGTGCATTTTTTGAAACATGAGCTGTGGACGGGTTACTTTTCAACGCCCTTACCGTCATATTCATCAATCATGATTTGACGTAATTCACCAATCAATGGTTCCTTTGGATTAGCAGTCGTGCATTGGTCTTCGTAAGCTAATTCAGCTAAGTGATCAACGGTTTCGTCAAAGTGCTTCTTATCAACACCGTTAGCCTTCAAACTCAAAGTTACGCCAACTGAGTGGGCTAATTCGATCACTTTTTGAACCAAGGCTTCCTTTAGCTCTTCATTGTTCTTACCAGTCAACCCAATGTAACGAGCAATTTGAGCATAGTCTTCATCAGCCCGGAAGTATTCGTACTTAGGCCACATGGTTAACTTCATTGGTTCCTTGAAGTTGTAGCGAATAACGTGTGGCAAGGTAATCGCAATTGCTAAGCCATGAGGGAGGCCGAATTCGCCGCCTAGTTTGTGGGCAATTGAGTGGTCAACCCCTAAGAACGCATTGGCAAAGGCCATTCCGGCTAAAGTAGCCGCGTTATGCATCTCTTCACGAGCTTGGATGTCACCGTTGTAAGAAGCAGTCAGGTTATCGAAGACTAACTTGATGGCTTGTAGTGATAATGGGCGCGTGTAGTCTGAGGCCATGTTTGCGACAAACGATTCCATGGCGTGAGTCAAGGTGTCCAATCCAGAGTAGGCAACGGTCTTAGCTGGTACCGTTTCAACAAACTGAGAGTCCACGATGGCAACGTCTGGCGTCAAGGCGTAGTCGGCCAACGGGTACTTCACATGAGTCTTAGAGTCAGTAATCACGGCAAATGGTGTGACTTCTGAACCAGTCCCTGAAGTAGTTGGAATGGCAACGAATTGTGCTTTATTTGGCTTGTCGAGCTTGTAAGTCCGCTTCCGGATATCCAAGAACTTCTGCTTTGCGCCGAAGAAGCTTGCATCTGGATGTTCGTAGAACAACCACATCCCCTTAGCGGCATCCATTGGTGACCCACCGCCCAACGCGATAATCGTATCAGGTTGGAAGTTAACCATTTGTTGGGTCCCTTTTTCAACTGTATCCGTGGTTGGATCAGATTCAGTCACGGAGAAGAGTTGGTATTCAATTTCGTTAGGACGACGCTTGAGTTCGCCTAAAACCTTGTCAACGTAACCGTGAGAAATCATGGCAGGACTGGCCACGATGAAGACCCGTTCGATGCCTGGCATCGAGTCGAGGTAACGAACTGATGTCTTTTCAAAGTATACTCGAGGAAGCTTAATCCATTGCATATTATTCCGCCGCTTTGCGATAGTCTTGATGTTCAGTAAGTCAAATGATGAGACGTTGTGGGACACAGAGTTTTTACCCCATGAACCAGTCCCCAAGGTAAGTGATGGGACCATTTCGTTGTAGATGTTACCAATCCCACCGACAGCAGATGGGGTATTAACCAATACCCGGCTGGCCTTCATCTTGATACCGAATTCAGTAGCCAACTCGTCATCCATCGTGTGGATTGAGGCCGTGTGACCGAGGCCACCGAAGTGTAACAAGTCGTTAGCAATCCGGAAAGCGTCCGCGTGATCCTTGGACTTGTAAACAGACAATACCGGGCAGAGCTTTTCAGCTGAAAGCCAGTTTTCTGGACCAACAACGTCTAATTCCGCTGCCAAAACCTTGGTATCAGCTGGCACATCAAGTCCCGCTAACTTAGCGATGTTGATTGCGCTCATCCCAGCGATTGGGCCTTTAACGCCGCCACGCTTTGGATCATACATTGCATCCGCCAACGCTTTTTGATCGCTCTTCTTAATGAAGAACACTTTCCGCGCTTGCATTTCTTTTTTAACGTCGTTGTAAATATCAGCATCGATGATGGCACTGTTTTCGGAAGCACAAACCATCCCGTTATCAAAAGTCTTAGATAACACAATATCGTTCACAGCCCGTTTGATCTTAGCCGTCTTTTCAATGTAAGCTGGGCCGTTACCAGGACCAACCCCTAAGGCTGGCTTACCGGTTGAGTAGGCAGCCTTGACCATGCCAGGGCCACCAGTGGCTAATACTGAGGCAACGCGGTCATTATTCATCAAAGCCGTTGTGGCTTCCAATGATGGCGTTTCAATCCATTGGATTACACCTTCAGGAGCGCCAGCTGCGATGGCAGCGTCGCGAACGACACGGGCAGCCTCAGCAGATGACTTTTGAGCTTGAGGGTGGAAGGCGAAAATAATCGGGTTCCGGGTCTTAACTGCAATCAATGACTTGAACAACGTGGTTGATGTTGGGTTCGTCACTGGTGTGACACCAGCGATGATTCCCAGTGGTTCAGCAACCGTAATCAGTTGACGTTCGTGATCGTCATTAATGATCCCAACGGTCTTATCGTCTTTGATGCTGTTCCAGATTTCCTCAGTGGCAAACATGTTTTTAATTGCTTTGTCTTCAACTACGCCACGGCCGGTTTCTTCGTAAGCCAGCTTAGCTAACATCATGTGGTTATCGAGACCAGCCATTGCCATCTGGTGAACAATGTGGTCCACTTTTTCTTGGTCAAAATCATCCATGGCACAAAGGGCGTCATGGGCCTTATCAACAAGCCGGTTAATCATTTGTTCTGGGGTTTCGTTATCTTTAACGTTTTTTGCTTTTGGTTGGTTAGTATTTTCTTTAAGCATCGTATGACCTCCGTAATGAAAATATCCTTGTTAATCATTTCACATTTATTATAATAACACGCTTTTTTGAAATGTAAATAGTTTTGCTCAATTTTTCTCAATATATTTTCTGACGGTTTAACCACTGTTGCGACAGCGTTTTCATTGGTTACAAAAATTCACTTGTTATGTAAGCGCTTTATTTATCGTCTTGTGAATGTTCTTACTATTAGCTTGTTCATTTTCACAAAAACGCCGGGTTTATTTTCAGAACCAAAAAAGCGCACCAGAATTATCGTCTAGTGCGCTGTGTTTCTACTATAGTTTTTTGACTTTCCGGACGGGCTTTTGCATCATCGTTAACAGCCGCTCCGATTGAATCCGGCTAATAATCGCCTCAACCGCTACCTGCATCAGCTTTTCGTTCAGCGTTTTCGGTTCAGGCTGAACCTCTTTGTCTTCCTGGCCCATGTGGGCGAGCGCCCGGTTCAACGTATCAATAAAGTTATCATAAGCCTGCTTAGGGAAATCGCCGACCGTAATCTGATCAATCCCACTACGAATCGTCTCGAGTGAAAATAATGGTTTAAACAACCCTATCAGTAGCAAGTCAACCAAGTGCATCGTTTGGTACTTCTTTTGCACCGGCGATAACACAACCTGTTGCTTTACGTAGTTATTAACCATCGGCCGAGTCATGAGGTCAACTCCCAACGGCCCCAGCGTGTCATTAACAAATGCGACAACCTGATCGACGTAGAGGTCGAACTTCGGTAACTCATCCCAGTGCGGCAACTTAATCTTTCGAATCTGACTCTCCCATCGGTGGTACTGATCAAAATCGGCCATGCTAATTCCTCCTTCTAGCTAGTAACTCTATTATACACGATATCTAGTGTATAAAACTAGATAACTGCATCTAAATTAATTTTAGCTAGTTATGAAAATAAGATGGCTAGTCCCGCTTCCACCGAATTTTGCTGAAAATCCCCTTCCCTAAGACTTCTTGGACTAACAGGTAAACCGGATAAACTGAAATCAATAGCGGCACATAGTAGAACGCCAGTTGCCAGTCGAAGACTGAAACAAGCGAAAATAAGTGGTTAAACATGACGAAAACCAACACGAAGGCGACGGCCATCAACCCTACCAAGCCAATTTTCAGCCGGTTCAACGGCCGTGCCACCATCAAAAGTGCCACTAAGCAGACCGCCCCAGTCAGCATCACACTCAACGTGGACGTCTGAGCATACGACAGGTGGAACTGAACGCCACCTATTAGGAAAATCAGCAAAATATAGCTCACAATACAAGTGGCAGCCGGAACCGCGACGACCATGACCTGTTTCATAAACCGACCAGTAATGCGCTGGTAATTCGGTTCAAGGGCTAAGAAGAACGTCGGAATCCCAACGGTCAGCGTTGAAATTGGTGTGAGTTGAATTGGTTGAAACGGATAGCCACTCACCATAAAGATAAAGATGAGACTGAGGGCAACGGAATACATCGTTTTAATCAAATACAGTGCAGCGACCCGTTCGATGTTATTAATCACGCGACGCCCCTCATTTAACACGTTCAACATGGCATCAAAGTTGGAGTTAATCAAAACAAAGTCCGCAATGCTCTTGGCGGCTTCACTTCCACTAGCCATTGCGATACCACAATCAGCTTGACGGAGCGCTAAGATATCATTAACCCCGTCACCCGTCATTGCCACTGTATGACCTGCTCGCTGCCAAGCCATCACCAACTGCTTCTTTTGTGGTGGCGTTACGCGACCAAAGACCGTGTAACGCGCCACCAAGTCGTCATAGTCGATGGTGTCGCCCAACGAACTCATATCGATAAATCGGTCGGCATGGGCAATCCCGGCCTGACCTGCGATATTAGAAACCGTCGTCGGATTATCACCAGAAATGACCTTGAGACTCACGTCTTGGTTTGCGAAATAGTTAAAAGTGGTCACGGCATTTGGCCGTAACTCATCCGTAATTTTAATCAACGCCAAGGGCTGGACGCCACTTAACCCGTCACCAGTCATTGTCGCCACTTCAGCCAAGCACAATACGCGAAATCCGTCGTGGGCTAGCGCCTCAACCTGCTTCTTCAATGGTGCTGGTAAGGCGGGCATCATGAACTCGGGTGCTCCAATGGCATAGCGGTGCCCATTGACCTCAGCACCGCTCCATTTTCGGGTGCTGGAAAAGGGAATGACGGCCGTCGCTGACCACGCCGGGTTAGGTAGGGCGGTCTTCAGTGCCGTTGCCGTTTCGTTATCATCATTAATGGCGTTAGCTACCCCGCCAACTAGTTGCCGTAAATCATCTAAAGATTGGTTAGCCAGTGGCACAATATCGCGTAACACGAGCTTGCCACTCGTGATTGTGCCCGTCTTATCCAAACACAACACATCAACTCGGGCTAAGCCTTCGATAGCGGGAAGTTCTCTGACAAGGACCCGACGACGAGACAGGTTCATCGCTGAGACCGCAAGGGAAACAGATGTCAGTAATACTAAGCCTTCAGGGATCATCCCGACCATAGCAGCTACCGTATTTAAGATGGCCTGGTCCAGTGCCGCACCACGAAGCAACCGCGCAGTAAATAAAATTGCCCCTAGGGGTCCTATGACGATGGTCAACACCTTAATGATCCGATTAATAATAGTTAGCAGCTCGCTACTACGAGTCGTCTCCGTCTTGGCTTCATTAGATAGCTCATTAATGAAACTATCGCCACCAACCAGGGTGACCTGAACCGTTGCTCGGCCACTCACCAAAAAGCTTCCCGACGTTAGGGAATCGCCTGGCCGTTTTTGAATGGGATTGGCTTCACCCGTAATCTGAGATTCATCCACTTCAATCCCACTAGTCGCCACGACAACAGCATCAACTGGGAGCTGATCGCCACGACCAATCAACAGGATGTCGTCTTGCACAATCGCATCCTGATGCACTTCAAGCGTTGTTTTTTCACGCAATACGTGATAGGTTGCTTCGGCCAGCAAGCTCATTTTGTCAACCTGTCGCTTTGAGCGTACCTCTTGGAAAATGCCGATTCCGGTGTTGATGATCGCAACACCCAAAAACAGCATATTTTTATAACTGCCCGTAAAAAAGACCAAAACACCTAAAATGATGTTTATCAGGTTGAACCAGGTCAGTAAATTGTCAGAAAAAATCTGCTTAACCGATCGGGTCAGCGGCGCCGCAGGTTCGTTTCGCAGCCCAGCCGCTACTCGTTTCTCAACTTCGGGCTGCGTTAACCCGATTTCTGGATTTGTCATCGCCATTTTGTCGCCTCCCCAGCAGTTCTGTTAAGTCTATTATACCGAAATCGATAAAGACTCTGGGCTTCAAAGATTGGCTTTAAATAAATTCCAAGAAATCAGCGCATCTTTGCTATACTGAAAGGCAGAGATGGAGGTTTTAACATGGAAACTTTTAATCAATCAGTTCAACTCGCTGACGGAAACGAACTGCCCTTACTGGGATTTGGCACCTACTTACTTGAGTCCCAAGAGCAGATGGACGCTGCCATTAAAACGGCTTTTGAAGCGGGGTACCACCTGTTCGATACGGCGCAACTCTACCGAAATGAAGACTTACTAGGGGATAGCTTAATTCGGCTTCAAATCCCTAGAAACCAGGTCTTCATTACCTCTAAGATTGCCGAACTCAGTCAGGGTTACCAACCCGCCATTGATAGCATTGATGATTCATTGAAACGGTTAAAAACCGATTATTTGGACCTCGTCCTGGTTCACTGGCCCGTTCACGAGCATTTCTTTGAAACCTGGCAAGCGCTAGAACAGCTTAAAAAAGACGGTAAAGTTCGGTCGATTGGGGTCTCCAACTACACCATCGCCCACCTCGAACTCTTAGCCACGCAAGCTACTGAAATGCCCGTCGTCAACCAGATTGAACGGCACCCACTCCTAACTCAACAACCCATGGTCGCCTACGATACCGCGCACAATATCGTGACCCAAGCGTGGAGTCCGTTAGGCCGTGGTGTGGTGTTGAATAACCCAATGCTCAAAAAAATGGCGGACCACCACACTGTTTCAGTTGCTCAATTGGTCTTAAAATGGCAACTGGCCGAGAGCGTGGCCGTTATCCCCAAGTCCAAGACCACTAGTCGCATCATTGAAAATCACCAGTTAGACTTTGACTTGAGCGAGGACGAAATTGGGATGATTGACCTCTTGAATAAGAACCAACGAACGGGGAATGAACCGGAATTGGTGTATGAACTTGGTAAACAGTACTAACTTAGCATTAAATCAAAAAGTACGGACAACTCAAAAATTTGAGTTGTCCGTACTTTTTAAATTGCTTAAGCTGCAAGTGTTTGATCAGTTGCCTGTTGAATGGTTTGACCACTATTCATCGCATCGACCGCTTTCATGAATGCGGCCACGTGCGCCTGATAATCAGTGACCGCATTTGTTGCGGACGCGTGACCACCAACTGCGCTAGTCAGAACCCAGAGTCGTTTCAAAGTCGCACTACTCTGGTTGTACAGCGCCTGGGTCTGGGCCGTTGGGATGAAGCTGTCATCCGTCGTCGAAATGAACAACGTGGGTAATGTTGACCGGCTGACCGCTGTCAGTCCTGACGCATCATCCAACGTCACTCCCGTAAAGAATTTGTTAATCCGATTCAAATTTTGAACCAGTTTATCAAATGGCAGGAATGGAATCTGACCGTTCAAATGCCATCCAATCTTAGAAGTCAGGCCGTTTAGTGTCGTTGCAGCGCCTGAATACAATGAATAGAACAACGATGGCAAGGTTGTAAACCCAGCATCTGCAATCACAGCCTTCACGTTACTTGGTAAGTTCGGCTGGGCCGCTGCTTGGAGCGCAACATCCGCGCCAAGTGACTGACCATACAACACAATGTCGCCAGTGGATCCATTGACCTCGTTAACTTTTTTTATCCAGTTAGACCAATCAGCGCCATCTTTAGCGCCAAAGGTGATGAACTCTCCCGAGCTAGCACTTTGACCTTGGGTGTACGTCATTAACACGTTGTAGCCCATGTCATAAAAGACCTTGGAAACATAGCCCATCCATTGCGGCTCAGTTGTCCAGCCCTGACCGTAGATCACCGTCTTCTTGGCGTCCCCGTTTTTCAGGTAAACACCACTAACTTGCCCCTTGCCGTCAGCAGTCGGCACCGACCACTTCTCTTTAACAACATCGTTATCGTACCAGTCTTGAGCAGCCGTATAAAAAGCCTGGGTATTAGCGGGATCATAAGTATCCGCAAGCGGTTTCCAAGTTGTGGAAATATCGTAGCGGCCTGGCGATAGCAGTGTTCGGACCCAAGAAACAACCTGCGTCATCTGCCGGCTGGCTACTAACGGATACAACAGCAGGGCGGCACCAAAACTAGTGGCGTCCGTCACTAAGTTGTAAATTGGGTTTTTCATTGACGGATTAACTGCTGTATCCGTCGATGTTCCAACGTTTGCCACCGTCAAATCCGTTGGCAGCGTCGGGTTGACACCAACGTTCGGCGTCGATGGCTCGCCGGCCAGATTAATATCAGTCTTTGATTGCTGAGTAACAGGTTGCGAGCTGGTATCAGTAGCGGCTGTTGCCGGTGATGTCGTGGTGGCCGCTGTAGTCGGCGTTGTGGCCACTTGTTTTGTTGCGGTATCGCTTGTCGAGGTCGGCACATTCGTTGCAGTCGTCGTCGACGCCGGGGCCAGTTGGTCAACCGGCTGTGCATCAGCCGTTGAAACTGTGTTGGTTAGCTCGGAGTTGGTCGCTTCAGTCCCAGCTGGCGTCGATGAATCAGTAACGGCAGCCTGGGTCTTCCCATCAGCTGAATCAGCAACCGTTTCAGGTTCTAACTTTAATTGAGTAGTGACCCCCCATAGATTAGCTGTTGGGACGTCTGGACTGGCCCCATCAGCGGCTGCCGTTTCAGACGGCTCATCAGGACGGTCCTCACTCGTGGCCGAATTAGTTGTTGCCGCTGGTATCGAATTAACCGCCGTACTAATCGTCGTTGGTGGCGCAACCGTTTGAGCAGAAGCACGCTGCCCAACTGCCATCAGCGCACTGGCCGATAGCAAAACGAGGCCAGCAGTTAACAGCCGCCCGTTGCGCGACTGTTTCTCATTTGTATTCATAAAAATCCCCCTAGAATCAGTCAAGTAACCCTAGTATAACTGGATTAACTGGCTAATAATAGCCTTTCAAGACATTATGTCTAATTTGTATGAATCAAAAAAAGAGCTAACCCTAGGGTCAGCTCTTTTAGGTTAAATTCAGTGGTGATCAGTCAATGGAAATCTGATGGTTATCATCCTTCGTCGTGGCCTTCTTAGGCAACGTCAGCTTCAAAACGCCACCATCATAGGTTGCCTTCACCTGGTCAATATCGACGCCTGGGAGATAGAAACTGCGCGATACATTGCTGAAGCTGCGTTCTTGGCGTAGCACTCGACCATCGTCATCTTTGTCTTGACGTTGCAGATCGTGCACCCCATTGATTCTCAAGGTATCATCACGGTAGTCCAGATGAATGTCATCCTTCTTGAACCCTGGCAATTCAGCTGAAACTTCGTAATCCTTATCTGATTCTTTGATATCAGTCTTCATCGAGTTGTCACTAAAGAAGTTGCGACCGAAGTTCTCGAGACCACCAAAGAAGTTCATTGGATCTAAATCATCAAAATTCCGATTTGCTAAATAACGAGCCATGAAAAACAATCCCCTTTCAAACCATTTAATCTATTGGCTAGGTTTTTCCTAACCTTCAATGATTATAATAGTCAGAATTGGTCAAACTTTCAAGTATTTAGCACTCTTATTTAACGAGTGCTAAATACAAGCTCGAAATAGCGTTCTATCAGCATTTAGGCCAACAAGTTGCGTTGTCGCTGGAACCGGGCTGCCATTTCAGGCGTCAATTTGGGCATCGGCTGGTCGCCGAGTTGTAAACGACGGTTGCGCAATGGTGGCTGCCAGGTACTTAACGGCGCCGTGAAGAATTGCTCGCTTGGCCCAACGTCCCCGGGGAACTTGAACAAGCTGAGTTGGGCCAACGACTGCGCGTAGTAACGCCCCACTGAACTTTCCACCATACCACCGACCCAGCAATCTAGCTGATGAGCGTTAGCGAGCCTGAGAATTTTTAAGCTCTCGGCGAAACCACCGACCCGGCTTGGTTTCAAATTAAGACTGCGGGCACTTCCCAGCCGAACAACCCGTTCAACATCTTCAACACTCAAAATATCCTCATCGAGACAGATTGCAAATGGCAGGCTAGCTTGTAATTTAGCATGGCCAACAAAGTCACCAGCGCGTAATGGCTGTTCGATCATGATGACTTCAGCGGCTGCAAGGGTGGCTAAGGCCGCCGCATCAGTTAATTGGAATGCTTCGTTACCATCAACTATCAATTGAAGTCTCGGAAAAGCCTGCCGAACCGCTTTAACCGTTGATAGGTCATCAAGTCCGGCTACTTTGAGCTTCACCCGCGAATAGCCCGCAGTCACTGCCCATTTGATGCGTTTAAGCTGCGTCGCCAAATCAGCCACCCCAAGACTAATGCCGACTGGGATAGCCGGCTGAACGGTATCTCCCACCGAGCGGGCAAGGAGCTCAGCTAAGGTTAACCCTGCCTCTTGCGCCTTCAGTGACCAAAGGGGGAGTTCGATGGCGGCTTTCGCCATCCGATGACCCGCAACGTTGGGCCAGAGCGACTCAGCGGTTAACTCTGGCACCGTTGGCGCGGCCTTTAACACCGGTACCAACTGTTCCAGCAACGCTTGCCGTTCGGATTCTTGTAACTCCGGGCTGTATCCCGGTTCAGTAAATGCTTCTAGCTCCCCAACCGCTTCAAATCCCGCATCTGACCGCAGATATATCAAAGTCAACTGGCGCATTTTTAGCTGTTCATGAGCTGAACGAAACGGCTGGCGAAGCGGAACCGCAACAGGCAAGACGCGTAACTCAGTCAGTCTCATACGACGCCTCCCTGACTAGACTAGCCACGTACCGGTCAGGGGCTTCCAAGTGGACGTTGTGCCCAACACCGGCGATCACGTTATGGGTCGCCTTTGGCAGTTGAGCTAACATCATGCGGGCGATTGCCGTAAACTTAGTATCCAACTCGCCGGTTAGCAACGTGACGGGAACGGTTATTTTAGGTAGTTCTGGCCAATAATTGGGCTGCTGACCAGTGCCCATCTCTCGTAAACTCCGGGCAAGATTGCTCGGACTTTGACGCAATCGGCCTACCCGAACAGCCTGTTGGACAACGGCTGACAGGTGGCGTTGACTTGCAAACAACGGCAACTGCTCCCACTTTAACACGAAAGCCGGTAAGCCAGCCGTTAGCAAGCGGTCAGCAAGTTGTGCATCATGGGCTCGGCGGGCCAACCGCTCCGCTTCCGTCGCCAGGCCTGGCCGACCACTTTCGACAACGAGCCGCAAAACGTCGGCTGGATAACTTGCAGCGTACGCAATTGCAACGCGACCACCCATCGAATACCCGACAATGGTCAGCGGTAACAACGCTGAGTAGTTCTGATGTAATAACTCGTGTAAAACCGCAACCTGAGTGGTCATATCAAAGCCCACACCAGCCCTCGCCTCCGTCTCACCGTGGCCCAGTAAATCCGGGACAATCACCGTTCCGGGCAGCCGCTTAGCAACCCTGTCATAATCGTGATGGCTGCCCATAAAACCGTGCAGTAGCAGCCAACTAGGGGCTGTGGTTTGACGATGGACAGCCACGTTGACTCGGCCCTGCGAAACTTTAATTTTCAAGGTGAGCCTCCATTTCCGCCTTCAAGGCTGACGCCAGTTTACGGTGGGCGACCACATTCTCATTTCTGTCCGTTCGAACTTCAATCAAGCGTAATCCCGTTGTAGATTGCTGGAGTGCGGCTTGAAGGTCAGCCGTGGAGGCCACTAATTCATAGGTGGCCTCGTACAACTGAGCAACCGCGGATACTTTCAAATTCTGCGGCGTGCCAAATAGGGGCTCAAAATACGATTCAGCCGCGGCCTGGGGAAGAAATGAGAAAATCCCGCCACCGTTATTATTAATCACAATAATCGTCAATGCCAACTGGTGCCGTTGCGCCATCATCAACCCATTCATGTCATGGAAAAATGCAAGGTCGCCAATCACCAAATAATTCGCTCGGTCACTAACAGCGGCCATTCCTAACGCGCTGGAGACAACCCCGTCAATTCCGTTAGCCCCCCGATTACACCACCAATTCAACGAGTGCGTCTGGGGAATTCCAAACTGATCAACGTCGCGAATTGGCATCGAATTGCTAACAAACACATTGGCTGATGGCACCTGCGTGGCTACGGTGTAAGCAACCTGGCCTTCCGTTAGCTGGTCAGTTTGAAACGCGAGCTTGACTTGCTGGCGGTACACTTGTTCTAGCGTTTGCCAAGCCTGAGTGTAGACAGCTGGCGCCCCAGCCAAACGGCCCGTCAGTTGAGTGACTAGCGTGGCGACCGTGGTCCGGATCACTGCCGTCGTCGCCAGGGTATGGTCAGCTAACGTCGCTGCAGCGTCAACAAGTGTCACGGGGCCATCAAACGCTTTGAGCCAGCCTGCCAAATGAGCTGATACTGGCGTGGCGCCAATCCGAATAACCAATTCGGGCTGGGCCGCTGCTAATGTGATTGGCGGCGCGAATAGCTGCTCATACCCAGAAATAACCAGACTTGAATCAGTCTGCCGTAACCCGCTCAGAGGATCTGCCAAAATGGGCCATCCTACCGCTTCAGCTAGTTGAACCAGGCCGGACCAATCATCGGCTGTTTCTTGCGGACCGGCAATAAATAACCCGCGTCGCCCACTTAATTGGCCCACTAATTGGGTTAATTGAGTTGGACTGAGTTGGCGATCCCCCACCGGCTTCGTAATTTTCCGGACGACAGGAGGCCCGGCCACCGGTTCCAGATCTGGCATCAAGGGTTTTCGAAGCGGAAGGTTTAAGTGAACCGGTCCTAGCGGTGTCGTTTCGCTTGCTAACACCAGTCGTTGAACGTTAAACGCCACGTAGTCTAGGGTTGTGGCATCAGCTGATGGTAAGGGCAACTGAGCAAACTGTTTAACGTATTGCCCATAAAGGCGATCTTGGTCAATCGCCTGAGGAGCCCCGATATTTGTTAATTCAGGGGGACGGTCAGTGGTCAACACAATTAAAGGCTGGTGGGTTAATTGTGCTTCAATGACTGCGGGATAGTAGTTTGCCGCGGCTGTTCCGGAAGTGCAGACCAACAATACCGGTTGGTGGCTCACCTTCGCCATTCCAAGCGCAAAAAAGGCAGCGGACCGTTCGTCGACGTCAACAAAGAGTTTCAAGTGATAGCGTGCCGCATTATGTGCTAACAACAGGGCGACGGGCGTTGATCTGGATCCAGGTGAGATGACGATACGGGTCACACCTTGCGCTACAAGTGCATCAATTACCCGTTGGACATAGGTTGTTAAACTATTATTTGATTTCAATGGGACCTCCTTTTGGCGGGTACTTCAAGACCGATTGCAATAGGCTGTACCGCGGTCTAACCGCCTTGCTCCGCACTTCTTATTTTAACGTGCTCCTCAAGGCAAACCGCTACTGCCTAAGCCAAAATCCCCAAGAATCCAAGCCCGGGATTCTTCGGGCTTCTGCCTTACGCTCCGCGGTCTAACCGCCTTGCTCCGCACTTCTTATTTTAACGTGCTCCTCAAGGCAAACCGCTACTGCCTAAGCCAAAATCCCCAAGAATCCAAGCCCGGGATTCTTCGGGCTTCTGCCTTACGCTCCGCGGTCTAACCGCCTTGCTCCGCACTTCTTATTTTAACGTGCTCCTCAAGGCAAACCGCTACTGCCTAAGCCAAAATCCCCAAGAATCCAAGCCCGGGATTCTTCGGGCTTCTGCCTTACGCTCCGCGGTCTAACCGCCTTGCTCCGCACTTCTTTTAAACAGCGTCTCCATCATCGGTCGAAACTTGAGGCGCGTTTCTTGGATCTCGTTTTCGGCTACCGATTCGGCCACGATACCAGCTCCCGCGAACAATGTTGCGCTGACTCCTCGTAACTGTGCGCTTCGGATACCAACGGCAAATTCAGCCTCACCATTTAGAGAAACGTAGCCGATCGGAGCGCCGAATAACCCGCGTGGTTGTTGTTCAACTTCTGCAATGACGGTCAAGGCGGCCGCAGTAGGCAGCCCACCCAGTGCCGGCGTGGGGTGCAAAGCCCCGGCCACCGCAAACGCGTCAACCGACTGACCCACCACGCCAGAAAATGGCGTATAAAGGTGCTGAACGGTGCGATTTTTCATCAAGATTGGTTCGGATCGGTGCGTCGCAACGACGCCAGCCGTGCGTAAAATACTATCGATCGTGGTCACCACAAGGTCGTGTTCCCATCGGTTCTTGGCATCCCTTAGTAGGGTGCGACCGAGCATCACGTCCTGATCAGTTGTAGCACCGCGGGGCGTTGTGCCAGCAACCGCCGCCGTCTCAAACCGATCGCCAGTCATTTTGAGCAATCGTTCAGGCGTACTGCTTAAAAAGGCCGTGGACCCGGATTTAAGTAGGATATGATAGGTCTCTGGATTTTGACGCCGAATCCGTAACCACTCGGTCTCAGGCAGAAAGGCTTGCTCAGCAGTAGCCTGTAATCGTCTGGATAGGACCACTTTTTTCAGGTCCGATTGCATCTGTAACCGGTGGACCGTCTGCTCAACACCACGCCTAAACGCCTCAACCTTTAACTCGGTCGCCTGGTGCAAGGCCGCTCTGGTAGACACTCGGGGCACAGTTGCTTGAACCGCTGCTAGAAACTGGTCTAGGCGAGAACGGGCTGCACCGGCTGTAGTATCAATCGCTGTTACATCGAACGTATCAGGGCCAACTTTCAGCAACGACAATTGCGGTAAAAATAACACGCTAGCTTCGGCCATCTCCGCTAACCGCAACCCGGCACTTTCAAACGGAAAGCCGCCCATAATGGCAACATCTGTTCCAATCGGCAATTCGCCTTTAACTGCGGTCAGCCACTGCCTAGCTTCGGCATAGGCCTGATGGTGAGGTAATGTCACATGCTCGCTGACAGCACCCAACCCAATTCGTAGCGTGTGCCCATCGCTACCCTCAAAGAAAAACGTCGGGGTCATCGTAGCTGCTAGGGTTGTCAGCTGTTTTAAGTTGATTGGAATCCGGTGCTTAGTTTGTACCGCGTACATTTATTAGCCATCCTTTTAAAATAATCAATCATCATTTTACTACGCCTTGGTGGCTTTTAACACAACGAAGCGAGCACAGTATTGTGCTCGCTTCGTTAGCCTTATTATGGTCGTCTAAACCTAAGATATTCTTCAATCAGATTCTCTCATACATAGTAGAAACGTGCTACTCAAGTCAGACCGCCTTGTTTCACAG
>NZ_AZCX01000013.1 GCF_001433995.1 Secundilactobacillus kimchicus JCM 15530 | reverse complement strand
GTTTTCAAAGGTCTACTGATTAGCTGTCTTCTTGACAACTATTATAATTTACCACATCGTTCAAGCAAAGTCAACGGCTATTTATGAACCTTTTTGAATAATCATTCATGCCGTTGGTTTTGTCTTAAGCAACGTGAAATATCATATCAAGAAAACGTTAGCTGGTCAACAGTAAAGTGAAACTTTTCGAATAAATATCACTAATCCCGTTGAATTGACCGCCCAGACACGCTATTTTATTGAATAGCATCCACTATTTGTCTTTCAAATCTATAAGCCCTAGCCCAGTGGGCAAACAAAAAAGCCCGTTCGACTGAGTCAAACGGACTTCTTCTTATTTCAAAATCATCACGTTATTAAAGCAATTAATCTTCCGGTCTCATGGTTGGGAACAATAAAACGTCCCGAATTGATTCCGCGTTCGTTAAGAACATAACCAACCGATCAATCCCAATCCCCAAACCACCAGTTGGCGGCATACCATACTCTAAGGCTTCGATAAAGTCTTCATCGATTCCTTCGGCTTCATCATTTCCTTCTTCACGTTCCTTCACTTGAGCTTCAAACCGCTCGCGTTGATCAATTGGATCGTTTAACTCAGTAAAAGCATTCGCAAATTCATTGCCTAAAATGTATAGTTCAAATCGGTCAGTAAACCGAGGGTCATCTGGATTTTTCTTTGCCAGCGGAGAAATTTCGACTGGATGACCATACACAAAGGTTGGCTGTTCTAGCTTTGGTTGAACGAGATCTTCAAAAAAGGCATTAATGATGTGGCCAACTTGCCAGTAATCTTCATAATGAATTCCATTGTCATCAGCTAGCTGACGCGCTTGTTCAACCGACATTTCTGGCCAAAAATCGACGCCTGCGTACTGTTTGATGGCGTCGACCATATGAATTCGAGCAAAGTCCTTGTTCAAATCAATGGTGTGCTCTTGATAGGTAATCTGGTTGTCATCACTAACCGCTGCAGCGGCCGCCTTAAAGATGCCTTCCGTTTCATCCATTACATCGTGGAAGTCAAAGTAAGCAACGTAAGTTTCAAGCATCGTAAACTCAGGGTTATGCCGAGTATCCATTCCCTCGTTTCGAAATACCCGCCCAATTTCGTAAACGCGTTCCATGCCACCAACAATCAGCCGCTTGAGGTGTAACTCGAGGGCGATCCGCAAGTACAGATCAATATTTAACGCATTATGGTGGGTAATAAATGGCCGGGCACTAGCGCCCCCTGCTTGGTTATGAAGGACTGGTGTCTCAACTTCTGTAAACCCACTGCCATCTAAATAGGCCCGAATGGCTGAGATAATCTTGCTCCGTTTAATAAAGCGGTCAAAACTGTCTTGGTTAGAAATTAAGTCCAGATACCGTTGCCGGTAAATCTGTTCCTTATTCTGTAAGCCATGGTACTTTTCAGGTAATGGCCGAAGCGCCTTAGACAAAAACGTCAGCTTCGTCGCCCGGATAGTCAATTCGCCCAAATCCGTTTTGATGATGTCGCCTTCGATTCCCAAAAAATCGCCAATATCGGCACGTTTGAAAATATGGTAAACATCGTCGCCTAAAATGTCCTTTCGAACGTAAATCTGCATCCGGCCAGTTCGGTCTTGAATGTCAGCAAAGCCAACCTTCCCCTTGCCACGCTTGGAGACCATCCGACCGGCAATAACAGCTGTCTTGCCAGCGTCATTTAATTCGTCTTTATCCTCGTCACCAAATTGATCGTGCAATTGTTGCGCAAGATAGGTCCGCTCGAACCGGTGTCCAAACGGATCAATCCCATTATCCCGCAGTTCTTGCATCTTCTCGCGGCGAACACGGAGTTGATCATTCATTTCTCGTTCATTCTTCTCAGCCACTCTAAACCCTCCTGAATTCTTTTCTACCAATCAATCATGACAACTCTCACTAAAAAAAGCAAGCTCAATTACGCTTGCTTTTAAAAATAAATTCTAACGACCACTCACTGGTTGGGCTGATAACTTATCTAAAAAGCCATCGAAAATATCAATCATTTCCTGTTCCGTATCAGCACTATTCAGTGCTGCTTTCGCCCGCGCCGAGTGAGAGATCCCTTTGAGATAGTACGCAGCCTGGCCACGGAACTCTCGGGGACCAACATTTTCGCCCTTTAATTCGACGAGTCGGTGTAAATGTTCCTTCGCAGTGTTAATTTTTTGAACCGGCGTTGGTTCCTCAATCAGTTCGCCGGTTTCAAGATAATGCTGGGTTTGCTTTAACATCCACGGGTTTCCCATAGCAGCCCGACCAATCATGACGGCATCTGCGCCAACGTCATCGATCATCCGCTTGGCATCCTCTGGGGTTTTAACGTCACCATTCCCCATAAACGGAATCGTCAGTTCACTGGCGACTTGTTTTAAAATGTCCCAGTCAGCCTGGCCCTGATACATTTGTTTTCTCGTCCGACCGTGCATGGCCAGTGCAGATGCCCCTGCCCGTTCAGCAGCTAATGCGTTTTCTACCGCAAAAACGTGTTGATCATCCCAACCAATCCGCATTTTAACGGTTACAGGCTTCTTCACTGCGTCGGTAACGTATGAGACCATTTCGTAAACTTTATTTGGATCAAGGAGCCATTTTGCCCCGGCATCCGTCTTGACAACTTTATTAACCGGGCAGCCCATGTTGATATCAATGATGTCAGCGGCCGTATTTTGGTCCACAAACTTTGCTGCATTAACTAATGTTTCCTTAGTGCCACCAAAAATTTGAATACTCATTGGATGCTCACTAGCATCAACAAACATCATGTCGAGCGTTTTTTGATTGTGGTACATAATGCCGCGGTCAGAAATCATTTCACAAACGACTAACCCGGCCCCAAACTCCTTACAGATCATGCGAAACGCGGAGTTAGTTACCCCTGCCATCGGCGCAACAACAACTTGGTTGTCAATTTTAACGTCGCCAATTTGCCATTCCATCTGATCACCTCATCCTAACCTAAATTTTTGTTCGACTCATTTCACAAACTGCGATAGTAATAATAGCACATCCTCGAAAAAAATCCCACTCATGTTAGGCTTCGCCAGTTGCACTTTCTAGAATACCGCGAAGTTCCTCTTCGCTAAACTGATACTTGTTACCACAAAACCGACAAACCGTTTCAGCGTGATGGTCCTGCTCAATCAATTCCGTTAACTGGGAAACGGGAATGCTAGCTAAGGCCTTGGCAAATTTTTTCTTCGAGCAATCACATTCAAATTTAACCGGTACCTTTTCTAAGACCTTAACGCGGTCGTGACCAAATAGCAGGTTTAACATATCTTCGGGCTTTTGGCCAGCTAATAAGAGTTCGGACACCATTGGCATTTCTTTTAGCCGTTGTTCGAGTTGGCCAACCGCCTCATCTGATGCGCCCGGCATCACTTGAACCAAAAAACCACCAGCCACCTGAATGCTATTATCTTCATTCACAAATACCGAGACGCCCACGGCTGAAGGAATTTGTTCAGACTGCGCCAAATAATAGGTGAAATCGTCGCCAATTTCGCCAGACGCGAGGGCAACTTGACCAGTGTACGGTTCTCCAATGCCCGAATCCTTGGTCACTGCCAAAAAGCCGTCTCGACCGACTGCCTTGCCGACATCAATCTTATGGTTGGGATTCAGTGGTAAGTTGACGTGGGGGTTTTGAATGTATCCCTTCACCGTGCCCTTGGCGTTACCATCCACAACAAGTCCTCCGACTGGACCACCCCCGTTAATACGAACCGTCAGTTTTTCGTCACCCTTCATTACGGATTCTGATAAAAGTAACGTGGCCACTAGTGACCGCCCGAGAGCCGCAGAAGCAGCCGGCCAGGTATCATGTCGCTGTTGGGCCTCACCAACTAAGGCAGTCGCATCAACGGCATATGCTCGAAATTGTCCATCGTCTACGACACTTTTTATTAAATAATCAGCCATTCAAGTTTCTCCTTTATTTAAATCGTCTCAAGTCCGTCTGACATCATACCACAAAAATTGACGCCAACAGCCTGGATGCTACTTGGCTATTGGCAGAAAAAAAGTGTGAGCTCGCACTCACACTTTTTAGTCGTTAAGGTCGACCAAACGGATTACTATCATCAAAATGCGAACTGTCATCCGTATCATCCGGTGTCTCAGCTTCATCCGAGGCATCTGATGATGGCGTCTGATCGTCATCTTTTGAGGTCATCTGCCGTTGTCGTTCAGCCTCACGGCGTTCCAACTCACGCTTTGATTCCTCAAACGTGGCGGCTTTTTCGCTCGGAAATTCATTTTCCTTGTCATCGGATGGCATCTCGCCAGTTTCCCACAAACTTAGAATTTGCTTTTCATCGAGTGTTTCATACTTCAAGAGTGCTTCTGCAATCAACTGATGTTTATCGCGGTGCTCAGAGATAATCTGACGCGCTGTGTCGTGAGCTTCATTGATAATTCGCCGAACCTCGTCATCAATTTTAGCCGCAGTGGCTTCAGAGAAAGCTGGGCCTTGACCGTAAGCAGCGCCTGCAAACGGTTGGCTACCGGCACTTTCAAGGGCAACTGTCCCAATCTCGTCACTCATCCCGTACTGGGTTACCATAGCGCGAGCAATCTGAGTCGCCTGTTCAAAGTCATTAGAGGCGCCTGAAGATTCCGAATCGAAGACGATTTCTTCGGCAGTCCGACCACCCATTAAACCAGCGATCTGTTCCATAGCGTCCTTCTTGCTCATGAGCATTTGGTCCTCACGCGGTAACATAATCGCATAACCGCCAGCACGGCCACGAGGAACAATTGTCACCTTGTGGACAACCCGAGCGTCATTTAAGACCAGCCCCACGACCGTATGACCGGCTTCGTGGTAGGCAACGGTTTCCCGTTCAGTTTTACTGATAACACGATTTCGCTTAGCTGGTCCGGCAATGACCCGGTCCTCAGCTTCATCCAAATCGGTCGCATCAACTTGGGTCTTGTTTCGACGAGCAGCCAATAACGCCGCTTCGTTTAGCAAGTTTTCCAAATCAGCCCCAACGAACCCGGGCGTCTGTTTCGCAATTTCTCTTAGGTCAACATCGTTGGCCAATGGCTTGTTTTTAGCATGCACTTTCAAGATGGCTTCACGGCCATTCACGTCAGGGCGACCAACCAAGATCTTTCGGTCAAATCGACCAGCCCGTAACAGTGCGGGATCCAAAACATCAGATCGGTTCGTAGCGGCCATCACTATGACCCCTTCATTCCCCGTAAATCCGTCCATTTCGACCAACAATTGGTTCAAAGTTTGTTCCCGCTCGTCGTGGCCACCGCCCATGCCAGCGCCACGTTGGCGACCAACTGCATCGATTTCATCAATAAAGATGATTGAAGGGGCGTTCTTTTTAGCTTGTTCAAACAGGTCACGAACCCGGCTAGCACCAACCCCGACAAACATTTCAACGAAGTCCGAACCAGAAATTGAGAAGAATGGAACCCCGGCTTCACCCGCAACGGCTTTAGCCAACAGAGTTTTACCAGTTCCTGGAGGCCCCTCAAGCAGAACCCCCGACGGTATCCGGGCCCCTAAGGAAATAAACTTCCTAGGATCCTTCAAAAACTCGACAACTTCCACAAGTTCTTGTTTTTCTTCTTCCTCACCAGCAACATCGGAGAACCGAATTTTGTTTTCCTTGCTATCCGCTGGTTTCGCTTTGGATTTACCAAAGTTCATCACTCGGCCATTACCGCCACCTTGGCCAGCTTGACCCATCATCATGTAGAAGAAGAACACTAACAAAACAAGTGGCAAGACGTAGACTAAAATGTTTAACCAAAAGCCGCTTGATTCCTCTGCTTTGGTGTTCATCTTAATGTCATTCGCCTGTGCGAACTTGGTAATCTCGCTGACAGTTGAGTTGTTCTGTAAGACCATCGTCGAGAAGTTTTTAACCTCCGACGTCGTCTTATTGCCCGGAATCAACCCACTCGTCGTTGTTGTCTTCTGTGCTTGACGATAAGACCCAGTAATTTTGTAGACGCCGTTACTTGGCTGAACTGAAAAGTCCTTAATCTTATCGTTCTTCAAGTCTGAGACAAACTCGCTTGATTGAATTTCCTTTGATTGTGAACTCGAATTGTTGCCTTGGAAGAAGTAGAAAACCCCCATGATTAACAAAAAGAGCACAATATAAAATAGACTGTTGCGAAAAAGTCCATTTCTCCGATTGTTCATTTAGTGCCTCCTTACTCACAGTCCCCCACAACAAGGGCCGCTACGGGAATATCCCGGCTTGATAAAATTTAGTCTATCACATCTGACTATGTTTGACCAATTATTTATTCGCTATAAACATCCGGTTTTAAAACGCCAACATAGGGTAGGTTTCGATAGAATTCTTGATAGTCCAACCCGTAGCCGACAACAAATTCATTAGGCACGTTAAACCCGACATAATCGGCCTTTGCCGTGACCTTCCGGCCCTCCGGTTTATCAAGTAATGTACAAACTTTAGCAGAAGCGACGTGGTGGGCATTGAGATAATTGAGCATGTATTGCAACGTTAGGCCCGTATCGATGATATCTTCGACGATAATCACATGACGGCCGCTAATATCCGTCTCAATTTCCCGGTTTAACGTAATGCTACCGGTCGACGCCACGCCCCCATGGTAACTAGAAACGTCCAAAAAGTCGACCTCGGTCATGATATCCATCTCTTTGATGAGATCCACCATAAATAAAATGGCACCTTTCAGAACGCCAACAACCACGGGCTTTTTCCCTTCATAATCCCTTGAAATCTGCGCGCCGAGTCGCCGGCAGGCCTCTTGAATGTCTTCTTGGCTAAACAAAACGCGCTCGATATCGTTATTCATCAGCTTCTCCTTTACCCTTTTGTTTAAATTGGATTTGAAAAATTGATTGACTCGGTTCAATGGGTCGCGCTGATCGTTGAACTCCTAAAACCCATAATACTTCACCATTTGCAGTGGTCACAACCGGTATTGTTGACCGGGTTTCGACAGGTAAGTGCCGGTCAATCCAGAGCCGCCGAAGGGTTTTATGCCCCCCCGTTTTAAGCGTAATCTGATCGTCAGCCACCCCCGCCCGAACCACGAGTGGAAAATCACTAGGTGCTAAACTCACCGTCATTGTGTCGCGGGCTGATTCCTTCCAACCACTATCGACTTTTAGAACTACCCTGACCGCGCTGTTCATTAACCGAGTCCATTGCTTAGATACTACCATATTTTGTTGGTCAAAATCGGTCTTTTTACCAAGTTTTAACCCCTTGGAAAGATAAAAAGAGTTGTACCGTTTTACAAATTGCCAGCCTGCAGTTAAGCTCAACTGTCCTTGTGGCCGATCCCGATTTCTTAATAACTGGCCCATCTCAGTGAGTTGATCGTTCTTAACCACTAATTGATGACGCATAAGTAACTCTCGTAGAACCGCCCGTTGCTTGGTCATCGATAGCATAGACCAATTAGCTACTCGCCCCTGGTCCTGATCGTTAAAAATCTGCGGCCAATCAGCAGCAACCGCTTCTTGAGCAACTGCCATCGTTTCAGCCAACTGCTTTTGATAATCCAAAATATGCGCCTTAACCTGCGGATTAATTTTTTCCAGAGCGGGAATTAATTCGGTTCGAAGCTCGTTTCGAACCGTCGTCGGCTCGTGATTTGTGGCATCCTCATACCATTTAAGTCCCGCTTTTTTAGCCGCCGCTAATAACGTCTGCTTGGGTTCTGACAAAAAGGGACGGACCAACTGACCGTCGCCAAATGGTCGCTGACGATCAATCCCGCAAAGTTGACTCAAATCGCCCCCACGAATCAGTTTCATCAAAATGGTCTCTACTTGATCGTCCGCATGGTGGGCGGTAACAAGAACTTTAGCCTGGTGGCGACGCATCACCTGGTCAAAAAATCGGTACCGAAAATCACGGGCAGCCGCTTCAATTCCCGTTTTAGGATGGTCAGCCAGTGACCACACCCCCGTTTCAAGGGTCAGGTGGTGGCGATGACAATAAGCTGCCAAAAAAGCTTGCTCCTCGGTGCTTTGAGCTCGTAACTGGTGGTTGACATGGGCCACAATCAACCGTGGCCGAACAGTGTCTGGTAGCTGTTGCAAGCTCGTTAACAGCATCATTGAATCAACTCCCGTTGACACCGCTACGATAACCGGCGCCCCCGCCGACCACCATCCCGCTGTCAAAACAGTTTGTGTTAAGCGCTGTAAAAGTGTCATTTTAATCACCTAAAAAGGGCCGCGCAACCCGCGCGACCCCTCCCCTTTAACTTCTAGCTACGTCGACCGCCACGGCCGCCGCGTTTTCCCTCGGTGTTTCGTTTCAAGGTGGCTAATCGGTCTTCACTTTCTTTTAAGAAACCCGACATTAGATCGTCGAAACTCTCCTTATGGTTGGCCGAATGACTACCAGAATTGCCACGTGAATTATTACTACCACGCGAATGAGAAGCATTACTACCACGGTGGTCATTGTGATGTTCCGTTCGGGGTCGTTTTTCAGTCTGAGCAGGCTTGTCTTGAGCCTGACGAATCGACAGTGCAATTTTACCGTCGTCGCCAATGGACAATACCTTAACCGTCACCTCGTCACCAAGGCTTAACACATCGTGAATGTCTTTAACAAAGCCGTCAGAGACTTGACTGATGTGTACCAACCCGGTTTTGTGGTCACCTAAATCAATAAATGCGCCAAAGTTTGTAATTCCGGAAACTTTACCAGGAACTTTCGTCCCAACCTCGATTGCCATAAAAAAGAATTTCCTCCTTCAAATATGTACCTTACAGTATAGCACATCTCCAAAAAATCTTAGTGATTTCTCCAACGAATTTTTAATCTTAACGTCACTTTTCTCTATAACTCAACGGAAACTCCACGATTTACCAAAAAAGTTAGGCGCAACGACGCCTAACTTCGTGACCTCTAAATGGACTTGATTATTTGACCGACACATCCGTCGTTTTATCCGACGGTAAGCTATAAATGGTTTCGTTTGATTTTGAATAGTAATATTTCGCCCGAATCAGTTTATCTAAGTAATCCCGATCGTTTAATAACGCCACTTTCTGGGTCAGTGCTTTATTGTCAGCTTTAGCCTCAGTTAAGTTTTTTTGAGATTGGGTAATGGCCTGCCGGGTGTCGCCCAACGCCATTTTGGTCCGCACAATTTGAACGCCAAAAATTAAAACAAAAACTAAAAAAAAGCCACCAATTATCAGCGCCCGTTTTTTTCGTCGGGCTGTTAACACGGTCTTTTTCTGGTGTGATTGCCGCACTCGTTTTGTATAGTCGTTGTCTAATTGCGTAATTTTCCCCGGTTTTGCCATGCCAACCCCTCCAAATTATTCTTGGTTTTAGTATAGCAATCCGGCTGGAGCCTGTCATTACATTTTACAACTCATTAAAAACTTGTCACCAAACCGTAATATTTTTTTAGCCACCAATCTAGCTGTTAAATGAACCGCCTCAATTTCAAGCATCGGCCACTAATAAAACCAGCGTCAGACTTGGCGCGAACGCCAATCTACCGCTGGTTTAATTGATTCTATATTTAGAAAGACCAAGTCTTAGCGCTCGCTAAAATCTTGTTCATAATCCTCACTGATGATTTTGTACATGTTTTCAGCATCCTGCTTTTTAGTGGTATCTAATAGCTGCAGGACCTGAACCGTCAGCGTCTTGTTACCGAACTTAATCACCAATGTATCATTAGCGCGAACGTCCGTTGACGACTTAGCTTGCCGATCGTTAACTAAAATCCGACCCTTATCCGCAATTTCTTTAGCAACCGTTCGGCGCTTAATAATTCGTGACACCTTCAAAAACTTATCTAATCGCATAATTTCCTCCGTTCGTCTACCGGTGTAGACGCTTCAATAAGGTGGGCACGTATGGCACCATCAACCATTCCCGGGGTGTGAGTAAGTCACTTTTCACAGCTAGCCAAATAAATAGGGCCACGCCGACCGGAATACCAACGACAATCACCACCAACGCGTCAAGGCGACCCGAGTTAAAGGGGGGCAGCCCTAAACTTTGAACAAGTGTCACGGCCAGGCGGACCCCTAAAAGCATGCCACCGCTCGTCACAATCAATTTCGTGATAAACGGCCGGTCAAGCAAAGCGGACTTGAGCGCTGGAACCCGTTGTAATAATAACGTGGTCATGGCTGCTAGTGCAAGGACCGTCGCCCAACTGGCGCCGGCAATTCCGAAATGAACGACCATGTAGTGGTTCAAAAAAGCTTTAACAACCAAACCGATACTTAGGGCAATCACGGTCTCTCGGTAATGATTCATACTTTGTAAAATACTATTTAAAATCGTAATCAACGTCGCAAAAATGACACTTAAGGCATACACGTCAAGTGCGGCCGAACCGCTCGTATCCCCGAATAAGACTTGATTAATCTGAGGCATCAATGCCATCATGCCAACGGCCGCAGCAGTTGCGATAACAAGACTGATGCGCAGCACTGTCTTGGCTAATCGTTCAAACTGCAATTGACGTCCCCGGCCCAAAGCTTCAGTCAACGAGGGCAGTAACGACGATGCAAAAGCTGATGCAACCACTAGCCCCAACTGAACGAGCGGCTGGCCCCGGTCAAAAACACCCTTTAACGCTTTAGCCGCCATGGCGGGTAAGCCCCCATCAACCAGCCCCCGCATGACTGAAAACGAGTCCACCAGCTGTAGCAACACCATCATTGACGCCAGTAGACTAATTGCGCCACCTTCAATTAGCACCCGTTTCGCAATGACAGTGTTACTAAACTGCTGAACGGGGGCTGCTTGTGAGACAACTTTTTTAACCACACTCCGACGCCAGTAATAGATCATGACAGCACTTGCAAACACCGCAGCGACGGGAGCACTACTCATCGCCCAACTGCCCATTCGATAGACGTTCCAATGCAACTTCATCGCAATAAACGCCACGGATAATATCACACTAACCCGGACCACTTGTTCAATTAACTGTGAAACGGCTGTTGGAACCATATCAAAGTGGCCCTGAAAGAACCCCCGACTAACAGACAGAATTGGAGCAAACAAAAACATCCAGCTCACTGATTGAATAATCGGCGTCAATCCAAGGTCGCCCATGCCGCGAGCGATTGTCGCCGAAAACAATTGGAGTAGTAAAAAGGCTCCAACTGAAAACCCGCTCAGTAACCAGGTCACCTGCTGCAATAAGGCACGCTGTTCCCCCGGATTGGTCGTTTCAGCAACCAGTTTTGAAATAAACATTGGTAGCCCACTGAGGGCAATCGTCATCCCAATCCCGTAAATCGGGTAGACCTGTTGGTAAACGTAAAACCCAGTATTGCTGACCATGTTTTGAAAAGGGACCCGGTAGACTGCACTTAGAATTTTGGCAATGAGGGAGGCGATGGATAACAGTGCGGCTCCCTGCATCACATGGCTTATACTTCGTCTTTTCATGAGTCACCTACTCGACCGAAAGCTCGGTCACCATGTCGCTTAAACCATTAACAAACAACGTCACTTCAGCCAACCAATCTTCGGCTGTCATCTTCGGTTGAATCACTAACCGAACAACTAGTCGGTCATTTTCAACGCCTACCGTGGCTTTAAGGCGCGTTTTAGACAGTGCCTTGAAAACATCTTCCCCACTGAATCGGTCCGTTCCCTTAGCCGAAAAGGCCACGATTACTTTGTCGTGATTCCGGTGGATTTTGCTAATCAGAGCCGTATCCGCCTGCACTTTTACCTGACTCACAGCTAACAAGTTAGCGACCTCTTGCGGATAGTCGCCAAATCGATCCATTAAATCATCTTGAATTTCAACCATATCATCATGCGATTCAATTTGACGGATTCGTTTGTACATCTCAATTTTTTGTTGCTGATCAGCGATATAATCGTCTGGTAAATAAGCCTCCAGCCCGAGTTCAACGGTTGCATCTGTCTTCGGCTTTGCTTTCTTCCCCTGCTTAGTTGCCACGGCATCCGTCAGCATCTGGGTATAGAGATCATACCCCACCGAATCGATAAATCCGTGTTGTTGTTTACCCAACAGATTACCAGCCCCGCGAATGGAAAGATCGCGCATCGCAATTTTAAAGCCGGATCCTAACTCCGTAAAGTCTTTAATGGCTTCAAGGCGCTTTTCACTCACCTCGGTCAACACCTTATTAGGTTGGTACATGAAGTACGCATAAGCTACTCGGTTACTCCGACCAATTCGACCCCGGAGTTGATAGAGTTGTGACAGCCCCATCCGGTCAGCATTCTCAATAAACATGGTGTTCACATTTGCAATGTCGATCCCCGTCTCAATGATGGTTGTCGTCACCAAAACATCGTAAGTGCCTTGAACAAAATCATACAAGACGCCTTCCAACTGGGCTTCGGTCATCTGACCGTGAATATACCCAATTTCAGCATCAGGGACCAATAGTTTCAACTGATCGACCGTTTTTTCGATGTCATCTACTCGGTTGTGCAGGTAAAAGACCTGACCGCCACGGGCCATTTCTCTGTGAATGCCATCTTGAATGGCGCCCGCATTTTGTTCCATCACGTAAGTCTGTATCGGAAACCGGTTAGCCGGTGGCGTTTCAATCACTGACAAGTCCCGCACGCCAAGCATTGACATGTGCAATGTCCGTGGTATCGGGGTTGCCGTCAGCGTCAAGACATCGACCTGCGACTTCAATTGTTTGAGACGCTCCTTATGCTTAACGCCGAACCGTTGTTCTTCATCAACGAGCAAGAGGCCTAAATCATTGAACGCAATGTCCTTCGACAACAATCGATGGGTCCCCACCACAATGTCTACACTACCGTCCTTTAACCCCGCAACAGTTTGCTTCACTTCGGCGGTGGTTTGGAACCGTGACAAGATGGCCACGTTGATCGGGTACCCATCAAATCGCGTCGCCATTGTGTCATAGTGCTGTTGCGCTAAGATAGTTGTCGGCACGAGAAAAGCCACTTGTTTGCCGGCCTCCACTGCTTTAAAGGCTGCCCGTAGCGCCACTTCTGTTTTCCCGTAGCCAACGTCACCAACCAACAAGCGATCCATTGGCCGGGAACGCTCCATATCATGTTTTATTTCTTCGATACTCCGCAATTGATCCGGTGTTTCAGTGTACGGAAACGCGTTATCAAACTCGTTTTGATAGTCGTCGTCTTTTGGAAAAGCAAATCCCTTTTCTGCTTCCCGCGCCGCGTAAAGCGCCACCAGATCATCTGCAATATCCTCAATTTTGGCGGCAACTTTTTTCTTTGTTTTCTCCCAGTCGGCGCCCCCCAAGCGATTCACGTGAGGCGTCTTATCTTCTGAAGAAACGTATTTTTGGATAAGATTGAGCTGGGTCACCGGGATAAAAAGCTTTGCATTCTTCTGGTAGGCAATCGTCATATAATCCTGATGGACCCCGTCGACCGCCATCGTTTGCATGCCTTCGAACCGGCCAATCCCGTGATTAACGTGGACCACATAATCGCCCGGCTTTAAGTCGGTATAACTCTTCAACCGTTCAGCATTGGCTAACGTCTGACGGCGCTTGTGATGCTTGGCGACCTTCTTGAACATTTCTGTTTCCGTCACAACAACAAGATTGGCTGCCGGTAATTCAAATCCGGCTTGAAGTTGACCAGAAATTAGCTGAACCGCGCCCGGCTGCAGATTACCATCCTTGGTCAACACGCTAGTGATGCCGAAATCGGTGAGCGTTTGGCCCACCTTATTTAATCGTTCGGTATTGGCCACCATCATCACAACCGTCTGTTGCGTCGTCTGCCAGCGCTTAACCTCCTGCTTTAACAGCGGCATCTGGCCAAAGAACTGTTGCATTGTCCGGGTCACAAAGTTGACAATCTGGCTGAATCGCATATTACCCATTCCTTTTTGAAAAAGGGCGAAAAAGGCCTGAGCATGCTGGTCTTTCTTTAATACTCGCAGAAAGTCCAAGCCAAACACCTGATTGGCAAAAACCTGATGAACCGCCAACTTATCAGTCGCCCAGTTGGCTTCATCTTCTTCCAATTGGTGGTTTGCTTCCCGAATACGCGGGTAGTCGTCAATGAGCAGTAGACCGCTCTCATCGAGATAATCCAATAACGTGTGGTGATCAAACAGATAGTCCTGAAAGAGCAGCAGTTCGGAATTCACGCCACCGTGTTGCAGATCTTCTAGTAACGGTGTGACCGTATTTTCAAGTTGTTCAAAATCAGCTTCTGACAGTCCCGCTTTTTGTTCGGTCAACGCCGCATTGAGTCGGCTAACCGCTGCCGTTCGCTGGTCATCATCAAGCAACAAATCCGTCACCGGTAAAATGGTCACCGATTCAATATTTTCAACGCTCCGCTGCGTGCTAGCATCAAAGAATCGAAGGGAGTCGATTTCCGTATCAAAAAAATCCACCCGAACTGGGTAGCTTAAATCCAACGGGTAAATATCTAAAATAGCGCCCCGAACCGCAAAGTCTCCCGGCGTATCCACTAACTTTTGCCGGTGGTACCCCATCTTTTGGAGGCTCACTATTAGGTCGTCCAACTCAATGTCCATTCCGGTTGTCAGTTGGATACGCGCAGCATCAAAATCAGTGGGAACTGGCAGCTGACGTCGAATCCCCGATACCGAGGTCACAACAACCACGGGTTGGTCGGATCTAAGAGCGCTTAGTGCTTGAATCCGTTGAGCCAAAAAATCTGGTGAACTCGTCGCCACTTCGGCTGCTAAAAGTTCCTCTACTGGAAATTCGTATAATTGATTATTATCTAGGACGTTGCTCAAATCGTCAACGAGCTGGTCAGCATGAAACATGGTATCCGTCACAAAAACAATCGACTGCGCCAGCGCCTGATCAGCAAGGAGTGACTTGATCAAAAGGGTTCTTGCAGACCCTGCGATCCCAGTGACAAGTTGGCGTGAGGCTGGTCGTAGTCCCTGAGCCAACTCTTGGTAGGCCGCCGTTTGCGTTATAAAATCGGTTAATTGCATCGCCCTTTTCTCCCTTCTAGTGCCGTCGTAACTAGTTGTACTGATTCATCAAGTCCGAAAATTGTGCACCAGCCACCCAGTCACCGAGGGCCGAAACGGCCTTATCTCGAACCTGGTTAAACGTTGCTTGCTGATCAGTATCAAACTTTCCTAAAACGTACTTAACCACACTTTGCCGCGCCGGATGAGCAATGCCCACCTTTAAGCGCCCAAAATTACTATCGCCCAACGCTTCAATGATGCTCTTAATCCCGTTATGCCCACCAGCAGATCCCTTATCTCGTAAGCGCAGTCGCCCTAGTGGCAGGTCCATATCGTCTTGAATCACCATCAAATCATCAATTTCAAGCTTATAGAAATCCATCAGCGGGCCAACCGCTCTGCCAGATTCGTTCATAAACGTGGTCGGTTTAACAAGCAGTACTTTTTCACCGTTCATTGTGCCGTTCGCTAGCTTAGCGTCCATTTTGCGGGTGGTAAACTCGAACCCGTTTTCAGCAGCAAATGAATCTAAGACCATAAATCCCGTATTGTGCCGGGTTTCTTTATATTGTGGGCCAATATTACCCAATCCAACAATCATCTTCATTATTATCAAAACTCCAAACTAACAATTTAATCGGTATTTTCTTTAAAACATGCAAAAGAGCTGAACGGTATGAACCTCCGTTCAGCATGACTATTTTTTACGACTCTTAATCCTAAAAAGTATAGCACAAAGCGCCCGGCCATGCATCATTAGAGCTTGATTTGAATTTCCTTTAAATCCGGCTTTCGGCTAGGCACAATTAAATTTTTCATGATACAATTAGAGCGGTTTCAAATATCACTTATAAAGGAGTGGCTGTCTTGTCAAAATTTAACCAAAAAGTTGTTTTAGTGGGTGACGGTGCCGTTGGTTCCGCTTACGCATTTGCTTTAATGCAACAAGGTTTAGCCGAAGAATTAGTGATCGTGGACGTTGTTAAGGAACGGACTGAAGGCGACGCATTGGACCTCGAAGATGCGCAAGCTTTCACCGCCCCTAAAGTAGTTCGTTCAGGTGACTACAGTGATGCAAAGGATGCCGACTTGGTTGTGATTACAGCCGGTGCCCCTCAAAAACCGGGTGAGACCCGTCTGGATCTCGTGAACAAAAACTTAAAGATTTTGTCTTCAATCGTTAAGCCAATCGTGGACTCCGGTTTTGATGGCATCTTTGTCGTTGCTGCTAACCCCGTTGACATCTTGACTTACGCAACTTGGAAGTTTAGTGGCTTCCCTAAGGAAAAAGTGATTGGTTCAGGAACTTCTCTGGACACCTCACGGCTTCGCGTTGCATTAGGCAAGAAGTTTAACGTTGACCCACGGAACGTTGAGGCTTACATTCTTGGCGAACACGGGGATTCAGAATTTGCCGCTTATGCCGAAGCAACAATTGGCTCTAAGCCACTATTAACCATTGCTAAGGAACAAGGGGTTTCTGACGATGAACTCGCAACCATCGAAGATGAAACACGTCACAAAGCTTACGAAATCATCAACCGGAAGGGCGCCACTTACTATGGTGTGGCTACCGCATTAATGCGGATTACCCGGGCAATACTGCGTGATGAAAACGCCGTATTACCAGTTGGGGCTGCCTTGAATGGTGAATATGGTTTGGACGACATCTTTATTGGCACACCGGCTATTATTAACGCTGATGGACTTGCCGGAGTCATTGAAATTCCACTGTCAGACAGTGAAAAAGACCAAATGGCAAAATCAGCTGAAACGCTTAAGCAAGTCACTAAAGACGGCTTGGCCGCCCTCGACTAATCTCACCACCGACTCAACTTTTAAAGCTCACGGCAAATGCCGTGAGCTATTTTAATTTATCCGAACAAAAGTTTGCAGAAGCCGTCAGAATGCTGTAATCTTAATCAGTGTTAACCTAATCTAATCGGGGGATTCTTATGAAACGATCAACAAAAACAATTCTCGGCCTTGTCTTGTTCTTGGCTGCGGCTTACGGCATTCGGAGTGCCCATTATAATAGCCATTTTTTAAGCGATACCGTCATTGGTGGCGTCCATGTCGGTGGTAAAACGACAACCGAAGCCGCTCAGATGTTGAAGGGTCACTTAGCTGATGAACGATACACCGTGGTCGAAAATCACAAAAAGATTGCGACATTCACTTCTCGGCAAGCTGGTGTGCATACGCCAACCCAAACTGAGTTGTCACACGTCATGGCCCAACAAAATAATTGGGCATGGCCATTGCATTTGACCACGGCGACCGCCAGCACACATGGCGTCGATAGTGCCAATGTCAACCAGGCTCGGTTCAACAATGTTGCCCGCCAAATTGTGGCCACTGCAAGTCAGGCGCCGCGAACGACTTCTAAAAACGCGCATTTAACCTATCGCAACGGCCAGTTCACTGTCACGAAGCCCGTTTACGGCACAGCCGTTACGCTGACCAGTACCAAACAAGCGTTAATGCAGGCATTGGAAGCAGACACCCAGCAACTTCAACTCAGCAACGCCTATGTTAAGCCAAGCGTCACGGCTAAAAGTGCCAGTTTGAGTCGGGCCGAGGCCAACGCGCAAAAAATCGCGGGTCACACGCTGACCTTTAAACTTGCTGGCAAAGCACACCCTGTCAGCACGAAACGCGTCGCAAGTTGGTTGACCACT
Organism: Secundilactobacillus kimchicus JCM 15530; assembly: GCF_001433995.1. GTDB lineage: Bacteria > Bacillota > Bacilli > Lactobacillales > Lactobacillaceae > Secundilactobacillus > Secundilactobacillus kimchicus. The sequence continues at coordinate 43,571 of NZ_AZCX01000013.1, read as the reverse complement.
AAAAATGGCCAATTGGCCCTTAAAACCGGCGCTGTCACCAAATACGTTAGCGCCTTAAGTAAAAAGTACGGCACCGTCTCAAAAACCCGCCGCTTCAAAACGACAAATAGCGGGACTGTCGCTGTTCCAGCTGGTCTATACGGCTGGAGCATCAAGGTTGCTGCGACAGTTAAGCGTCTGAAGCCCGCTGTTCTCACCACCATGCGGACCCAAAACGTCACTCAGACCCCAACCATTCAGGGAACCGGTTACCATAAAAATGGCGCCGATATTGGAAAAACCTACGTTGAGGTCTCCAAGGCCAAACAACACATGTGGATTTACAAAAATGGTCAATTAGTCATTTCAACGGCCGTCGTTACTGGTAAGCCGCCGAAGGGCACAACGCCTTCTGGGGTTTACGTCGTCTGGAGCAAGCAGCGCAATGCAACGTTACGCGGGCTCAACGATGACGGGTCTAAGTACGCATCCAAGGTGAGTTACTGGATGCCCGTTGATAATACCGGCGTCGGCATTCACGATTCTCCATGGCAACCCCAATACGGTGGCACTTGGTATAAGAGTCACGGTTCTCACGGTTGCGTGAATACCCCGCCAGCCGTTATGAAACACGTTTTCGCGACTGTTGCGCTCAACACACCAGTTGTCATCTACTAGCTTGATTAAAAAGTTCCGAACCTGATTGAGATAAAATCAGGTTCGGAACTTTTTTTGCTAGCCGCACGCGTTCGATCACGCAGAAAAGCGATGGGCCTGATAAGTACCAAGTCCACCGCTCTTTTCATCGCGCATTCATTTTAATCTTCAGCCATTGTTTTGGCGAGCAACCCAACGTAGGCGTTGGCGCCGGCCTCTTCCAAGTGAATGTGGTCTGGCGCAAACCACTTCGTGTGGCCCTTACTTAAGGTGTGCCAATCAACAACGTGAACGTTGTCGTTATCCTTGGCTGTTCGATCAATTAACGTGTTCGTTTGATGCTCCCATTTTTGGGTGGGAACGTGTGTATTGATCCAGTAAACCTGCCGTTTGGGACCCACAACCTTCAAAAACTTTGCAACATCCGCTTTTTCCGGTGGTCCGTTCGTGCCGAGGTTAACCACGACGTTTTGGGCCAGACTCCCCTGAGCCTTCAACGTTCTAGCAATCCCCGGTAGTTCATAAAACTGACGGCCAACTTGACCATTCACGTGAACTCGGGGAAATACCTGCTTTAATTCTGGAATGATGTCAACCATCACCGAATCACCGATTGCTGTGACAGGCGCCACATGTGCCAGAGCCGTGGCTTGCGCTGGTATTTGATACTTTGCGGCCACTTTTTTCTCATAGGGCGTCAATTTTACCGGTTTCGGTTTCGGCTTTGGTTTCGGCTTAACCGTCTTTGTTGTATGGGGCGTTAACCAACCCGAAATAGTGCCCCGGCCAACCGTTGCAGCCCCAATCAGCACAACCAAAATAATCGCGCCAATCCAAAAACTAGACCGGCGCATCAAAGGCGGCTTTTGTTTTGTATGTTCTCCCATTACAATTCCTACTTCCCTCTAGACTAGGTTCATTTTACCACCTAACTCCCAGAGAATTAAGCGAAAATACCTCCCAACGCCCCTTAATGACCAGATTTGTGATATGATATTGGTAGTTTATTAGAGAGTTCTAATTTTTAGGAGGTACCACTCACCATGCTGTTGAAATCCTTAGTCAAGCCAAAAGAACGCCTTGTCACTGTGCGCGAGGACGTCACCTTAGAGGATGCTTTGAAGGTGCTAGAAGACTCTGGCTACCGGTGTGTTCCCATCTTAGACGAAACGGGGACCATGTTTCGGGGCAACATTTATAAGATGCACATCTACCGCCACAAATCACGGGGTGGTGATATGCAATTGCCCGTTACAACCCTATTAAAAAATGCAACAAAGTTTGTTTCCGTTAACGCGGCCTTTTTTAACGTTTTCTTCTCTATCAAAGATTTACCGTTCATTGCCGTTTTAGATGCTAACAATAAATTTTACGGGATTTTAACGCATACTCGTCTTTTGGATATGCTATCCCAATCCTGGAACGTCAATGTCGGTTCATACGTTCTGACGGTTGTTTCCCCAGGCGATCGCGGTGACTTAGCCGCCATTGCCAAAGTGATCACGAAGTATACGAACATCGCCAGCGTTATTAGCCTGGATGCTCAAGAGGGCGAACTTGTCCATCGAATTATGTTCACACTACCAGCAGACGTCGATGAAGAAAAACGCGATCGGATCGTTAAAGCCCTTCATCGAAAGGGGTACCAAGTCCCTGAAATCGAAGATCTAAACCACGAAGTTTAGTGAAAAAACACCGACCACGTTTAGTTTCGTGATCGGTGTTTTATTTATGTAACTAGGCGTGTTTCTTATGCTTATTATCGTTTCGGGCTGACCCCTTGTTAAGCCCAATACTGACTAGTAACGCTGTATCAACCTTGCGCATTGTTGTGTCATCAAGATGCGCCACCCGGTCTTTAAGTCGTTGCTTGTCAATCGTTCGAATTTGTTCTGTTAAAATAACCGAATCTTTTTCGATCCCCGCGTGCTTCGCTGCTATCCCAACATGAGTTGGCATTTTGGGCTTTGAAATCCGAGCCGTAATCGCAGCGACAATCACGGTTGGACTGTAGTGATTCCCAATGTTGTTTTGAATAATTAACACCGGTCGCATGCCCCCCTGTTCAGAGCCGACGACCGGCGATAAATCAGCGTAGTAAATATCACCACGCTTGATGTCGCTTTTTGCCATCCACGATCACCCCCGATCAATTGATAGGCCAGACGAGATTAGCTGATTTAGCCACGTAGTTGCAGCCTCCTCTTCAACGGGTGCATACTCGCGTACAATTGAAATGTTCAGGCTACCCATTTCCTGATATCCCGCAATCAACGACTCGATAGCGACAATGTCGTCTCGTCTAAGTTCCAGACTCGAGCGTGACCGCAAGGAAGCTAAGAATTGAATGCCACCAAACGTTTCGGTTAATTGACGCTTGCGATTTCTTGAAATGGTGCGTTTCACCACATTGTAACTTCTCATAATTTGACCTCTAAATAACGTCCTATGTTGCCATTATTTTAGCATATTTTTATAAAACATAACAGTTTGTCACATTAATTGCGGTAATCCCGTGGTAAGCGAGCAGTAAAGCCACAAGCAATTTCGTAATGAATGGTGTCACAGTAAGTGGCCACGTCCTGAAGAGAAATGCGCTGCCCTTGATCTGTTCCGACCATGGTGACCTTCGTTCCGACTGGATATTCTCGTGGGAGTCGAATCATTAATTGGTCCATGCAGATCCGCCCCACAATCTCGCAGAACTGGCCATCAACTAATACATGAAATCCCTGTAAGCGGCGCTCGTAACCGTCTGCATACCCAATCGGCAACGTCCCAATCCATTCATCTTCGCTTGCAGTATAAGTGGCGCCATAACTAATAGAGCGGCCTGCTGCAATCTTCTTTACATACACTAACTGACTCGTTAAGCTCATTGCGGGATGCAATTGATATGGAACCGTCAATTCGCCCCCTGAAGGATTAAGCCCGTAGCCAGCTACGCCATAACGAATTATATTACCGTTGCAAACGGCATGCCAAATACTAGTGGCTGAATTGGAAACGTGGACATACCGAGGCCGCTTCTCAAGAACCGCCATAAAAGCGTGCCAGCGTGCCAACTGCTCTTCAAAATAAGCTGTATCTGCAGAGTCGGCCGTCGCAAAGTGGGTAAAGATCCCTTCAAAATCAAAAGCGGGGTCTTCGGTCATGAGCGTAACAGCCGCCCCCAAATCAGCGGGATCTTGAAGGCCAATGCGGCCCATCCCCGTATCGAGGGCCATATGAACGTGCAGGGGCTCTTCTACGCCAGCCTTTGCCAGTGTGTCCTTTGCTTGTCGTAACCACTCGACATCGCCCACCGTTGCCGAAATTTGATGGCCGGTCATGATTGCAGCATGCTGAGGTGCTGTAATTCCTAACACTAAAATCGGCACTGTGAATCCAGCGGTTCTAAGTTCAAGCGCTTCATCTAAGATTGCAACACACAGCCCAGTGGCCCCGGCTTTAATGGCGGCCTGAGCCGTCTCAACAGCGCCGTGACCGTACCCGTTAGCCTTCACGACCATAAACAATTCGGTCCTATCATCCAACCGGTCAACCGCCTCTTTAACGTTTTGGTAAATGGCCGACCGATCAATGATCAATCGACTAGGACGCGTTTTTCCAACTGCCATTATCTTTCTAACCCCTCTCTAAAACAACCTGTGCTGCCACCATCTGACCAGTATGGGAGATGGACACGAACGCTTTACCATCAAATGGATGGGTCGTAAAAACCGGTTTTCCAGCCGCATCATCCAATACTTCAATATCTTGAAATCCGACCGTTTTACCGATCCCGGTTCCCAACGCCTTACTATAAGCTTCCTTCACGGACCAGCGACCGGCCAAAAAAGCGGCCGCTCGAGTCTCTTGGAGGCTCTCATAAACGGCTTTTTCCTTAGCGGTCAACAATTTATCAATAAACTGACGCTGGCTTGCATTGACCTCTGCAACGCGTGAAATCTCTTCAATATCGATCCCAATCCCATAAATCACGATGAGATCCTCCGTTCTGTTAGTCTTCAACCTTTTTACAATAGAGGACTGACCGCAATGCGTCAAGGGGGCTCGGTGCATTTTACCGACCCTTTAATAATTATCAGCCAACGAGACTAAAAAAGGCCAACCTGGTGTTTACCAAGTTGGCCTTTTGACAACGGGTGTTTAACCCTTTGAACGAATCGTAAATTGGCGCTTATTGCTACCTGATTTATGATCTGATGAACGGTGATCAGAATGCCGATCACTGCGGTGGTTACCACCGCTGCGACGATCACGGCTACCGTTCTTACTGTTGTAGCGACGGTTTCCGCCGTGGTTGTTACCGCGATGGTTATTGTTACCACCGTGACGACCACCACGTCTTGGAAGTGGCCGTTCTGGTGTAATCTTAACGGGAACCTGACTAGAATCGTCCTTGGTCACATCGTTGAGCAAGGCAGCGACCAGGTCAACTGCCTCGTAGTTTTCCAGCAAGCTGTTGGCCATATCTTCGTACTTAGACGTATCCGTCTTCTTAACGAGATTTTGAACCGTTTCTTCAGCGTTGCTTAGTTGGCCGACAAAGGCTTCTTCAGCCGAAGGCGGCTTCAATGGCAGCATCCGCACTTTGGTCAACTTTTCAATTTCACGCAAGTAATCCATTTCATTTGGCGTCACGAAAGTTAATGAAACCCCATGATGCCCGGCCCGGCCTGTCCGGCCAACCCGGTGAACATAACTGTCCGGATCTTGTGGAATATCGTAATTATAAACGTGAGAAACTTCTTCCACGTCAATCCCACGGGCAGCCACGTCCGTTGCCACTAAAATGTCCAAACGACCGTGTTTAAATTGATTTAAGATTTGACTCCGACGCTTTTGCGTCAAGTCACCATGAATCCCAGCAGCATTGTAGCCGCGGGCTTCAAGGCCCCGTGAGATTTCATCAACCCGACGTTTTGTCCGGGTGAAGACAATCGTTAAGTCTGGCGATTGAACGTCAAACAAACGGGTCATAATATCAAACTTTTCATAGTCTTTAGCTCGTACGTAGTATTGGTCAATTAAATCAGTGGTTAATTCCTTAGCCTTGATTTTCACGTGAGTTGGGTCCTTCATAAACTGAACCCCAACACGCTTGATTTCAGGTGGCATCGTCGCAGAGAACAACAACGTTTGCCGGGTGTCTGGCAATGCTTTGATGATGGATTCAATATCGTCTAAGAAACCCATGTTAAGCATTTCGTCAGCTTCATCCAAAACCAACGTCTTCACGTGATCAAGTTTAACGGTCCCACGATTCATATGATCGAGTAACCGGCCTGGTGTCCCAACTAAAACTTGAGGATGGCTCTTCAAGTTATTAATTTGACGGCGAATGTCCGCCCCACCATAAACAACTTGAACTTTGGCCCGTTCGTCACGCCCTAACAGATACATCTGTTCTTGCGTTTGAATCGCTAATTCCCGGGTTGGTGAGATCACCAACGCTTGGATGTTAGGGTCACTCTTGTCGATCATTTCGAGGATTGGTAGCGAGAAGGCAGCGGTTTTACCGGTCCCAGTTTGGGCCTGTCCAATCACGTCCTTACCCTCTAATACCAACGGAATTGTTTCTGCTTGAATCGGGGTTGCTTCTTCATAACCGCTCCGCTTAATCGCTTTGAGCAGGTTATCCGATAACCCAAGTTCTGTAAACTTCAAATAAGTTTCCTCCTAATGGATTGTCCAGGATATCAACTCGAAGAAATCCGTCTCCTGCTGCGTTGACACCCCATTTACAGCTGTGCCGTAAAAAAACATAACTGTAATAATATACCGCAAACAACAAAAATAAGCAACCAATCCGTTTGATTAGTTGCCCATTTCTCATTTAAGCCGTTAGTGCTGTTAGCACGTTTTCTAAATGAATGCCATGGCTACCCTTGATCAACAAAAGGTCGCCCGACTTAATATCTTGTTTTAACTGAGCAATAAGCGCAGATTGCTCGTCTTGGGCATAGTGGAATAAATCGGTGCTATCGTATTTCACTTCTAATGCGTCATAGAGGGCCTTCATATGCTCCCCAACCAGATAAACGCGACTCACCAAGGCGGGGTCGAAGCAGTCTGCAAGCTCGGCGTGCAAGCTATCGGCGGCAACGCCTAATTCCAACATATCCCCTAATACAACCGCCCGCTGGCCCGTTGTGGCGGCTGTTGAAAAAGCCTTCATGACTTCCTTAACGGCAGTTGGGTTTGAATTATAAACATCACTTAAAATCTGTTCGCCCGCTGAACCTGTCACCCATTCAGTCCGGTTTTTAGTCAAATCCATATTCCAAAGGGCGGTGGCAGCAGCTTCTGGCGCAATGGCTAGCACGTGACCAACTGCAAGCGCAGCCAAGGCGTTATCGACGTTATAGTCCCCTGGCATCGGCAATTTAAAGGTCAAATCGCCCCACAGGTTCGTTTTAAAGCTGGTTGTTGTTTTGGTTGATTGCACCTCGTGCGCATACAAATCGTTGTCGGCTTGTTGGCCAAACGTGACTTGTTGTTGGTCCACCGTCTGAGCACGGACCGTGAGCAAGGGCTCATCACCGTCGTAGATAAACGTCCCATCCGCCTTTAAGCTCTGAATGATTTCCATCTTAGCATCAGCAATCTTATCTCGGGTCCCGAAGAATTCGATGTGAGCTTCACCAATCATGGTGATGACCGCAATATCAGGCGCGGTCAGCTGACTCAAAAAAGTGAGCTGCCCCGGTCGATCCATCCCCATTTCAACCACTAACATCTCCGTGTTACTCTCCATGGCTAAAATGGTAATTGGAACCCCGATTTCGTTATTAAAATTATCTTTTGTTTTCGTCACATTAAACCGCGAAGCCAAAATGGCGGCCACCATGTCTTTAGTGGTCGTCTTTCCGTTTGAACCAGTGACCGCGACGACTTTCGGATTGATTTTTCGAAGATAGTGGCGGCTCAAGTCTTGTAACGCAACCAACGGATCGTCGACAACTAACACCGGAAAATCCGTCGGTGTGTCCGATCGATCACGTTTCCAAAAAGCGGCAACTGCCCCATTAGTTCTGGCTTGAGCCAAAAACTCATGACCATCTCTCATGCCGGCTAGCGGCACGAATAGCGCACCGCTTTCTAGTTCTCGAGTATCAAAAGCAACACTAGTAACCACCGTGTCTGCCCATTTTGTGACGTCGTTTGTTGCCCCAACCGCCGTTGCAATTTCTGCAAGCGTCATTTTCATGCAAATTAACCCCTAATCCAATCGATGTCTAACTGATTAAAAATTGTCACCGCTTATTATAACACGACTTTTCGGAATTCCCGGGTCAATTATAAATCCTCGGCATCATTTTCAAACGGGACCGGGTCCAAAATAGTGAGGGACCACCGCTTGTCGTCAACGTCATAATTCAGAGTGGCTACCCGGTCAGCGGTGGCAAACATGTCTTGCTGATCACGCCACCAGTTGGAATGCTCGGGATGCTGCTGCACCAGAACTGGGATCTGATAGCGCCGACTGCTTTCGTGAAATTCATTAAAGGCAATGATTGCCCCTTCACTAAAAATGCTCGCTAATTGCTTTAACACGTCATTGGAAACATCATTGACCGCTAATCCCCGGTTAAAAACCACCCACCGGTTACTATGAATGGCCCGCAGATGACGTTTCATTGACACGTCTAGCACGTGATAAAAGTTGCGCAAATTGCGGTAGTAAATTTTTGTTAACCACCGAGAGACAGATAGATAGGTAAATTCATTTTGTAATTTGGCGTACAACGGAATGTGAAGATGGGTTTTCATATGAGCCATATATAAGAGTTCCGCGATCTCACTTGGCATCATCAAATCTAAGTCCTCAGGGTCGTGGTAGTCCAGCCACATCTTATCTTGAACACTACTGTTCAGCAAAAATTCGCGCACAAAAGACTGACCGTTGACCGTTTGAAACCGGGTGTGATTATTGAATTGGTTTCCTTCTGTTTGGTCATTAATCAGGACCAATCGGGTGGGAATCTCCGAAATACCGTTCACAAAATCAGCATCTGAGATACCATACGAGATCACTAAATTCGTCACCTGTTCCCAATTAATGTAGATAAAATTGCCTTGAATCATTTCCCGTCCCGCTCTCCGTAGATTTCACCTTCATTGTACTACGAATCCCGTCTAAAAGGGGGGTCATCTTCTACCGGTTGCCCCTCAAATCCTGAATTTGTTTTGCCTTGAAATTTCTCACCGAAAGTGGTTCTTGACGGCTTTCCATCAGTTCTCTAATATGGACGGTAGTCATCACACTAAGGAGGAGCTTATGACCAACGTTTTATTTGTATGTCTTGGCAATATTTGCCGGTCACCGATGGCCGAAGCCATCTTCAGAGACCTCATCAAAACCCGTGGTTTGACCAATCAAATCGCCATTGACTCGTGTGCCACAAGCGCCGAGGAAGCCGGTAATCCGCCTCATTCTGGCGCTCAAGCGGTAATGAAGGCTCATCACCTTGATTACGGTGACATGCGATCAAGGCCCATTACTGAATCAGATTTCAAATGGGCTGATTGGATTATCACGATGGACAATCAAAACGTCTTTAATCTGAAACGGCTTGCTCCATCGGCGACTGACGCTGCTAAAATTCATTTATGCCTTGATATCGTTCCAGGCATGGCTGGCCAGGAGATCCCTGATCCTTGGTATACCCACCGCTTCAATGAGACCTACGCCTCACTTGCCGAAGCGTTACCGCTATGGCTCGATAAAATTCAAGCCAACTAGTTAGTTGCCAGTGCTTACTGAAAACAGGCCCGATTAAGGCAAACCAAAAGGTGGTCATCCGTTGATTAATGGATGACCACCTTTTTAAGCCCTAAGTCCGGCAATTAACGATTATTAAAGCCCCCGGCCAGCTGTTTTTGAATGGACTGGGCAACTTTTTTAAAGGGTTGTTGCTCAACCAAGCGACCACGCAACATTAACCGGCCGGCCCCCGTCGCATCACAGGTAATTAACGTAATAATGGGGGCCTTCGTTTGATTGACAACATCCACTCTGGTGGCGGCAATAAAGGTCCGCTGATAGAGCCGGTACGTATAAACGGATTTCATATCCGTCACATAGACGCGATCACCGACCTTGGATTTGAAATACAACGGTGAAAATAAAATATCTTTTCGCGTCATATGGTGTCCAGCCAACGGATAGTTCCCCTTGCCCATTTTTTGATCCGGTCGCATTGTTCCAGCGGCTAAGGCTAACGTTGTGTTGGCCACCCCTTTTGCAATGGGCAAATGCACGTTGGCCTTCGGTACTAGAATTGACCCAATCACGTGAATCTGACTGGCATTCAACCGCGCTTGCGCCACTGTTTGGAAATCTAATGATTTGACCTGTTTAAAGTCAAAGGACGCCTTTTTTTGATTATTTTTAGCAACACTGGCGGCCGTAATTTTAGGTTGGTAAGAACTGACCAGCCAATTTTTAATTTGTTGGTTAAATATGAGGCCCAACGAGATTAATAGCAAGACTAAGAACCCCGCCCGGATAAGCCACCGGCTAACCGGATTTCGATTGTTTTTTGACATACTCTTCCTCGCATTAGTAGTGACGAACTGGCTAAGACGTGCTACTCTTATTTTTTAGCAACTTTATTGTACTCGTTTTAACCAAACAAAGAAAGAAGATACCACTTTGACTCATTCTGACTCAGATCAGCCCAAGCCCAGAATGCCAATCTGGCGGCGAAATTTGTTTGTCCTGTGGTTTGGGACGTTCATGGCCGGCCTCGCATTCAGCGAGGTCATGCCGTTTCTATCGTTATACGTTGACACGCTGGGCGACTTTACCCGTGACCAATTGAATCTATACTCTGGCATCACGTTTTCCGCAACCTACCTTGTTACGGCTATCGCCAGTCCCATCTGGGGTCGCCTCGCTGACCGAAAAGGCCGGAAACTCATGCTTATTCGGGCCTCTTTGGGGATGGCCGTTGTCATGGCCCTCATGGGGGCCGTCACCGACGTCTGGCAACTCATGGCGCTCCGGTTTATTCAGGGCATTTTTTCGGGCTACATCAGTAACGCCAACGCCTTAATGGCGACCCAGGTGCCCAAGGACAAGAGCGGCCAAGCGCTGGGCACATTGGCCACCGGATTTGTTGGGGGCTCACTATTTGGTCCCATGCTTGGTGGCACGCTCGCCCAATTATTCAGTTACCGGGTCACGTTTTTCATTACCGGAGCCCTACTACTTTCCGTCTTCATTTTAAGTTACTACTTTGTCGAAGAAACGTTTGAACCCGTAACAAAGGAAAATATGTTATCGGGGAAGGAAGTCATCGGTGCCATTCGTCATCCCAAGCTAATCATTGGCATGTTTGTGACCACGCTGATTATCCAAGCATCGAACACCTCAATTTCGCCAATTCTAGCCTTATACGTTCGCGAAATTATGCCACGCGGCGCCGCTGTCACCTTTTTTGCCGGCATTGTCGCGGCCATTCCCGGCGTTGCCACCCTTTTTGCCGCCCCACGGCTTGGTCGATTAGGCGATCGGATTGGAACGGAGCGAGTGTTGTCGATTGGTTTTATTTTTGCCATCCTTGTCTATATTCCGATGGCCTTTGTAACGAATGTCTGGCAGCTCATGTTTCTGCGGTTTTTAATTGGTATTTCTAACGCCACCATGCTACCGGCAGTGCAAACCATCCTCTCAAAAAATACCCCACCGCAGGTCACTGGTCGCATTTTCAGCTACAACCAATCGTTTCAAGCAATTGGTAGCGTGCTGGGACCGATGCTGGGATCCGTCGTTTCCACCACCTTTGATTACCGTGGCGTGTTCATCTCAACGGCGATCCTCGTCTTAATCAATTTTTTGATGGTCTGGCATAATACCTCACAACTACGTCAAAAACATTCAAAATAAACCAAAAAAGTCAGGTCCACCCGCGATGGGACGTACCTGACTTTTTTAGTTGATCAATAAAAAAAGACCCGCATACCGGGTCCAATACTGATTAGTCTTGTGATAAACCGTACTTTTTGTTGAAACGGTCCACAGCGCCATCGGCTTGGGTAAACTTTTGCTTACCAGTGTAGAATGGGTGTGAATCTGAAGAAATTTCAACCCGGATTAATGGGTAAGTGTTGCCATCTTCCCATTCAACCGTTTCTTCTGAGGTTGCAGTTGAACCAGAGATGAACTTGAAACCAGTACTTGAATCTTGGAATACAACTTGGTGGTATTCTGGATGGATACCTTGCTTCATAATTAATTCGCTCCTTTGCCCTGCATCATTTGCTGATTCAGAGATTGATAATTCGTCAACTCAAACAATATACCATTTTTATTGACAGTTTTCAACGTCTTTCTATTTCTCGACCATCGTCTTCACATGATCGTCTTCAATTGCGACCTCGGCGTTCAAGTCACTCAATTTTTTGACGATGCTCCCATAGCCACGCAAAATATTTTCAGCATTAATAATGGTTGTGGTCCCTGACGCCATCATCGCTGCAATCATGAGTGACGCTCCGGCCCGGATTTCGCCAGCATCAACGGTAGCCCCACTTAACATCTCGGTATGATCAATCACAATCATATCGTTTTCGCTCCGAATATGCGCACCCATCTTCTGTAGTTCCGACACGTGCTTAATGCGTTGCGGATAGATTGTATCAACAATCACGCTACTGCCATCAGCTTTAAGTAATAACGGTGTGATTGGCTGCTGCAAGTCCGTCGCAAATCCAGGAAATGGCATTGTCTTAATTTGGATAGCCTTTAGATCCAAGGCCTTCGGAACGTAAACCGAATCTTCCCCAATTTCTAACGGGACGCCCATTTCAATTAACTTTGCCGTAAACGACTCCAGATGTTCGGGAATAATATTGTTGATTTGAATCCCATCCCCTGCTGCCGCAGCGAGTGACAAAAACGTCCCCGCTTCAATGCGATCAGGAATGATGGTATGAACGTTGGTCGCCCGCAAAACGGGGACGCCTTCAATCCGAATGACATCGGTTCCGGCGCCCCGAATGTGGGCCCCCATGTTATTCAAGAAGGTTGCTAGATCTATGATCTCCGGCTCTTTTGCCGCGTTTTCAATCGTTGTTAAACCGTCCGCTTTGACCGCCGCCAAAATGGTATTCATCGTAGCACCAACCGATACAACGTCCAAGAAAATCCGGGCGCCTGTTAGGCCTTTTTCACCAGTTGAGATGTGAACAGTTCCCTTTTCCTCAAAAACATCCGCACCAAGCGCTTTAAACGCCTTGATATGCTGATCAATTGGCCGTGGCCCAATATTGTCCCCACCAGGAAAAGTCACAGTAGCCGACCCAAAGCGCCCCAAAAGGGCCCCCATAAAGTAATAGGATGCCCGGAGGCTCTTGATGGCCTGGCTCGGCATTGGGGCCTGGATAATCTCGGTTGGATCAATGCTTAAAACGCCATCTTCAAATAATGAATGAACGTTCATCGACTGAAGAATCAACATCAAGTTATGAACATCCAAGATGTCTGGTACCATATCAAATTTTACTGGCGTATCGGCCAGAATGGCGGCCGGAATTAACGCGACCGTACTATTTTTTGCCCCACCGATGGTGACGGATCCGGATAACCGCTGACCACCGTGGATAATCATCTTTTTCATGACAACTTTTCCTTACTATCAATAATCAAACTGCAGTGTAATCTCTACTAATAATAAATAAAGGTGGACCAAATTACAATAGTTTCCGGTGCTTTCCTAAAAATGTAATAATTAGTGTCACACCTTTGGCTGGGTCCAACTCACAAAAAAAGCCTTGGAGACTGTGAAAGTCATTCCAAGGCTTTGTTGTCGCCGCTATATCACTAGTTGGTTATTCGCCAGCTGTCATGGTCGTTGCATCATGTTGTACGTTGGCTGCTGCCACAAAAGCCTTAAATAAGCCTTCTGGGCGGTTTGGCCGGGAGAGAAACTCAGGGTGGTATTGGGCAGCCACGAAGAATTTATTCGTTGGTAACTCAATCACTTCAACCAAGTGGTTATCTGGTGATGTCCCTGAGAACACCAAACCGTGATCTTCCATTTCTTGACGGTAAGCATTGTTAAACTCATAACGGTGACGATGACGTTCATCAACCTGTTCAACGTTTCCGTACGCTGCTGCCGCAACTGAACCCGGCTTTAGCTTGCATGGGTACAAGCCCAGTCGCTGGGTCCCACCCATATCCGAAATATCGGCTTGATCCGCCATCAAATCAATGATCTTATGCGGCGTAGAACCGTTCATTTCCGTCGAGTTGGCATCGGTATAACCCAAAACATCGCGGGCAAATTCGACACTTGCCATTTGCATCCCAAGGCACACCCCAAGGAATGGCACGTCATTTTCCCGTGCAAATTGAATTGCAACAATCATACCCTCAATGCCACGATCACCAAAGCCACCAGGAACAATCACACCGTCGGCCCCTTTTAGGACATCCGCTACGTTGTCACGGGTCACTTTCTCAGCATCAATCATTTCAAGGTCAATATCCGCATCAACCGGATAACCAGCATGCTTCAAGGCTTCCGCCACTGAAATGTAGGCGTCATGTAAGCCGACATACTTTCCAACCAGAGCGATCTTGATGGTCTTTTTCAGGTTTGTCACCTTTTGAACTAATTGACGCCATTCGGTCATATCTGCCTGTGGTGCTTCAACGTGTAAATGATCCAGAACTAACTGGTCCATCTTTTGGTCTTGCAGTCGTAACGGAATGTCGTAAATGGTTTCAACATCCATTGATTCAACGACAGCTTCTGGCTTAACATCACAGAAAAGCGCAATCTTTTGCCGCATTGCATCAGTGATGGGCTGTTCCGTCCGAAGCACTAAGATGTTGGGTTGAATTCCCAGTCCGCGTAGTTCCTTAACGCTGTGCTGGGTTGGTTTAGTTTTCATTTCACCGGCAGCCCGCAGGTATGGGACTAACGTTGTGTGAATGTAGACCACATTGTCATCGCCAACTTCAGCCTTCATCTGCCGAATTGCTTCCAAGAATGGCAAAGATTCAATGTCACCAACCGTCCCACCAATTTCAGTGATGACGATATCCGCGTTAGACGTCTTACCAGCCCGCATGATTTTTTCTTTGATCATCCCAGTGATGTGAGGAATCACTTGAACAGTAGCCCCAAGGTAGTCACCATGGCGTTCTTTTTCGAGCACTTCGGAATAAATCTTACCCGTCGTGACATTCGAATACTTGTTTAAATCGTTATCGATAAACCGTTCGTAATGACCAAGATCCAAGTCTGTTTCGGTACCGTCGTTCGTCACAAAGACCTCACCGTGTTGGTAAGGGTTCATCGTCCCAGGGTCGACATTGATGTATGGATCAAATTTTTGAATCGTTACGTTCAACCCACGGTTCTTCAACAAGCGTCCTAGAGATGCAGCAACAATTCCTTTTCCTAGCGACGACACAACGCCGCCAGTCACAAAAATATATTTGGTCATTGGATAGCTCCTCATCAGTTTTTATTTCGGGGTGGCCAGTAAAAATAAAAAGAGCTCCCTATTCTATAGAATAGGGAGCTTTCAAATCCGAACGTTGTCCTTGCAGTTGCAAGGAGCCCAAAAAATATAATAACCGTTTTTGGGGAGCACGTCAAGAAACAAGTTCGATTTTACTTATCCACTTTTGGATTAGCATCAGAATTGTCGTCATCATCGTCGTCGTTGAGATCGTCATCATCGTCGTCGTTGAGATCATCATCATCGTCGTCATCAAACTCTGAAAGTTGACCTTCGATACCATCTGGCATCTCATCATCTTCATCGTCATCAACGTCGGTGCCGTCGTCAATGTCAGCTAAATCAGCCGAGTACTTTCCGATGTTGTCATCGCTCTTAGTATCATCGTCATCTTCATCGTCATCGTAATCTTCATCATCAACGTCGACTTGATCTTGGTCTTCAGGATCATCATCGTCGTAGTCAATCACGTCGTCATCGTCAGAACTATCTGCCAAGAACGCGTTAACTTTCTTACGCTTCTTAGGACGTGGGTGTTCTTCGTCTTCTTCGCCGTGAATCGTTGCTTCGTCAATCGATTCAAACGGGTACCAAGTTCGCAGACCCCATGAGTTATCCCCCAAGGAGATAAAGCTACCGTCGATGTTTAAATCCGTATAGAATTGTGACAACCGATCACGGATTTCCTTGTCAGAGTCGCCGAGGAATTCCTGCACAGCGTTTGCCAAATCAACGAAGGACATGGCGTCCCCACGTTGTGACAAAATAGCGTGAGCAACCTCAATCATTGATAATTCTTTTTTGTTTTGGCCTTCAAAGACTTTAAGTTCCAAACTGGCGCACGTCCTTTCCACAGTCTACCAACCACTATACTCGATTAGACAGTAAATTGCAATCGAATCTCATAATTTCCCAGTAGTTGTTCGCCTGCATACAAGAGATAATCCACTGCTAGCCGGCCACCAAACGGTCGGTCATGAAATGATACTTTAAGGCTTGGCGTCACGGTTTCAACCGGTACAACGCCATACGGTGTGCGGTAGTTGGCCGCCACACGTTTACCAGCACTAAAATGCATGCGTAAGCGATTTTCACCGCTGCGGGTCAACGAAACGTCGCCGTCTGCCAGAAATTTAATGGTCACAGGAACAGCTTCTTGTTGATCCCCATTTTGAGGCTCTTGGTAACGCAAATAAATGGTTTGACCGATTTGAATCATTTGGCCTTCGACATCCAATAAGTAGTCGGACGTCTCACCATCCTGGGTCGTGTGCGTCTCTAAGTGAATGCCAACAGGAATCCCAGTTGTCAGATCCTCCATGTCAGTCCTTCCTTTCATTCCTAATTACTCAAATTATTATACCGCTTTTATCGTAAAATGCGCATCAAATTGCCTATTTGTCCCCTCGTGACGTCCCGTTGTTTTTCCGCTATAATTAAGGAAATGTGGATTAATGTTAGGGGTGAGTTCTTTGAATAATAGATTTCCATTCTCCACAGTCCAACTGCTTGATACGCCCCTTTCGCGGCAGGATCAATTAGCCTCGTTTGGCTTAACAAACAGCCTACTAACCGTGACTGGGACAACCCAACAAGCCCTTTTACACTTTTGGACGTTGCCACCAACCCTAATTTTAGGACTTAAAGATAAGCATTTGCCTGACTTATCAGCAGCGCTCCAATCAATTACTAAAAACGGTTACGATTATTTTTTGCGAAATTCTGGCGGTTTGTGCGTTGTTAGTGATGGTGGCATCTTGAACGTCTCACTCTTTTTACCCCAGGCCCAAACCCGGCTCCCGATAGACGCCGCGTACGAGATCATGAAATCCCTGATCAGTCGCGCCTTTCCGCAGCTGACCATTGCCAGTTACGAAATTACCCATTCGTATTGCCCGGGTGACTTTGATTTGAGCGTTGATGGCCGCAAGTTTGCCGGCATTTCACAACGCCGTACGCCTGGCGGCCTTGTGGTCATGGCTTACATCAGTGTGACCGGCGACCAGCAGTTTCGCGGCGCACTCGTCCGTGACTTTTACCAAATTGGCCTAGCGGGACAACCTAATCAGTGGGATTTCCCAGTCGTCTGGCCAGAAAGCATGGCTAACCTGGACACGCTCCTAGCCCAACCGTTAACCATCGCCACCGCGAAAAAGGCGATTCTCAAGGCCTTGGTGGCCAACGACGTGACGCTCGATTCAAAAACGTTACCAGTAATGATCAAAACTGAATCCTTTAACCATCAGTACCAAAACGAACTTCAGCGCATGGTGAAACGTCAGCGCGCGCTGTAATCAAGGAGGCCATTGGTTTGGCATATCGAAACGAACGGTTACCTCGTGAAAAAGTATTTCGCGATCCCGTCCACAATTATATTTATATTCAACACCGGGTCATTTTAGACCTGATCAACACTAAGGAATTTCAGCGACTACGTCGAATCAAACAGCTTGGGACTGCCAGCATGGTGTTTCACGGTGCCGAACACACCCGTTTCACTCACTCGTTAGGCGTCTACGAAATCACGCGACGAATCTGCGATAACTTCCAAAGAAATTACCCCACTCAAACGCCGGGGGATGGTCTCTGGGATGATTCCGAACGCCTCGTTGCACTGTGCGCTGCCCTCCTTCACGACATTGGACATGGACCGTATTCTCACACGTTTGAACACATTTTCAAAACAAACCACGAAGCCATTACGGCTAACATTTTGACCTCACCGGAAACCGAGGTTAATGCCGTCCTCCGGGCTGTCAGTCCAGAATTTCCACAACAGGTTGCTTCCGTTATTGAAAAAACCTACCCGAATCCCCAGGTCGTTCAAATGATTTCTAGTCAAATCGACGCCGATCGAATGGATTACCTGCTCCGGGATGCTTATCACACTGGTACCAAATACGGGACCTTTGACCTAACCCGAATTTTGCGCGTGATGCGCCCTTATCACGATGGCATTGCGTTTGAAATGAACGGGATGCACGCTGTTGAAGATTACATTGTCAGCCGTTTCCAAATGTATCAGCAAATTTACTTTCACCCCGTTTCAAGAGCGATGGAAGTGATTTTAAGCCACCTGCTAGAGCGTGCCCGTGAAGTTTATGAAGGGCCTGTCAAAACAACCGAAATTGCGGCCCCCTACCTGCTATTCCCATTTTTCCGACACGAATTCGACCTGGCCGATTATCTGCTTCTCGACGACGGAACACTGACGACGTACTTCGCCCATTGGCGAGCCGCCAACGACCCAATTTTAAGCGACTTGGCACACCGCTTTTTGGACCGAAAACCACTGAAATCTGTCCAATACGATGAGCAAACCGAACCACTGATTGCCCACTTGCGGCAGTTGATTGGCAAGGCCGGGTTCAACGTCGATTTTTACACGGCGACAAATAACAGCTACGACCTCCCTTACGACGCTTACGATCCTGAAATGAAAAAATCACTGACTCAGGTTGAACTGATGCAAGATGACGGCCACCTTGTGGAACTGTCGTCCGTCAGTGCTTTAGTCAATGCCATCACCGGCAAATTTTCGGGCGATCAGCGGTTCTTTTTCCCTAAGGAAATGCTCTCAAAACAAAGTGAAACAGTCGAATTATTCGACCCAATCTATCATGAATTTCAACGATACTTACACAACGACCAACTCATTCAACCACAAGGAGATTAACCATGGCAATCAAACTAATTGCAATTGACATTGACGGCACCCTCGTAAAAGACGACAAAACCCTAGCCCAACAGACCGTTGATACCGTTCAACAGGCCCTTCAACAGGGTATCAAAATCGTGCTCTGTACTGGTCGGCCGTTAACGGGGGTGCGCGACTATCTCGACCAACTCGGGATTGACGGTGACGATCAATACGTCGTCACTTTCAACGGGGCCATGGCCCAAACGACGGCGGGTAAGATATTGGCACACCATACTTTGACATTAGACGAATACATTGATCTCGAAGCTTACGCCCGTAAAATGGGCATCCACTTTCATATGGAAACTTCCGATTACCTATATACGGCTAACCGAGACATTAGTCCTTACACCATCGCTGAGAGTTTCTTAGTGCGGATGCCCATTCGTTATCGGAGTACGGATGAAATCACTGATGAGTTCACAATTTCCAAGGGCATGTTTATTGACGAGCCCAGTAAAATTGACGCGTTAATCAAGGCCTTTTCGCCAGAGCTGGCTTCCCGCTTCTACCTGGTCAGAAGTGAACCCTACTTCTACGAAGCAATGAATAAGGAAGCGTCGAAAGGAAATGCCATTGCGGATCTTGGTCGGCTATTGGACATTCATCAATCGGAAATCATGGCCATTGGGGATCAGGGCAATGATTTAAGTATGGTCCAATACGCCGGGGTTGGGGTCGCCATGGGGAATGCAATCGCTGACGTTAAAGCCGCGGCCCAACACATCACGAAAACAAATGAGGAGAATGGTGTGGCTTACGCGATTTCAGAGTGGGCGCTTTAGGGCTGACCTCATCATCGTTCTTCAAGGACGTCAAAATCGTTAGAGTAATTAAATAAGGGGCGACTTGGAATTCCAAGTCGCCCCTTATTTTGATGTTATTTGACCGTGATCGTTGCTTGGTTCAACTAGCCTCAAGCGTTCGTCACGCTTATTCAAAGCTATTTAAACACTAAGGTCACAAGGATGCTAAGTCCAATTAAAGTCACCCCGACGGCTAAACAAAACCTAGCGGGTTGATTCACAATGATGGGCCCGTTTTTCACACTCGCAACCTGGTCCACTGGGATTTTTTTTGTTTCAAGGGTCTCTTCCCCCTTCTGGCGTCGGCGATGCCACCCCGCCAGAAGGTGGGCCTTTTCGAGAATGAAACCGGCTGCGCCAACCAAAAATGCCAATCCAATCATGAACCAGGCGTTACCAACTGACTGCCAATCGACCCAAATCAAAGCCAGTAAGCCAGCCAATATCACCACGCTAAGCGTCGTCAGTAGTATCCAATATCGCCTTACTGTTTTCACGATTCATCCTCCCAATATGTCCGTATTAGTATAGCACAGACAAACTGGGAATTCTAAGCCCGTTAGGCCCGCACACCACCGTCGACCGTAAATTCGCTGCCAATCGCGTATTTTGATTCGTCACTGCCGAGGTAAACGCAGATTTCACCAATGTCCTTTGGTTCACCCATGTGACCGGCTGGAATGGTCGGAAGAATCTGAGGCTTAGCCGCTTCTGGAACAATCGCCGTATCAATCCATCCCGGGTGCACCGAGTTCACCCGGATATTAATTCCCCGCCGGGCTAACGAAGTTGCGGCTGCCCGGGTCAGCAGCCGAGTACCGCCCTTCGTTGCCGAATAGTCTGGGGCTAGAGGCAACCCCATCAACCCTGCGACGGAAGAAACATTGATAATGGAACCCGTGGCCTCATTAGTGTCTTTCATTGCCTTGATAGCCGCTTTCATCCCCAAAAAATTCCCGGTTAAATTAACGTCTACCGTTCGCTGCCAATCAGCGAGGCTCTCATCTTCAATCGCCACACCAGCACCACCAATGCCCGCGTTGTTAACCAAAATATCTAATTTTTTAAACTTTTCGAGAGTGCCAGCGATGACTTTTTGCCAGTCTTCCTCCTTAGAAACATCCTGTTGAATGAACAAGGCATTATCAGCGCCAAACTGGGCCACCGCTTGCTCGCCAGCCGTCACATTGTGATTGGCTGTTAAGACGACCTTCGCGCCTTCGCGAACGTAGCATTCTGCAATCCCTAGGCCAATACCAGCTACGCCACCCGTGATGATTGCCACTTTCCCTTTTAACCGATCCGTCATAGTTGTAACCTCCAGTTGTGAATTTAATAACTTGATTCATTATAACACCGCTCATGGTGCGCGTTCAAAGAACTCGCCGCCGCTTAATTAGCGGTGCACACCAAAAAGTCGCGACCTTTGAGAGTGCCTCAAAGGTCGCGACTTGATAACAGTTCTGGAGGTCTAAACTACTGAACACTTAAGCTTTTTCACGGTGGAATCGATTGTGGAACAGCGGGCTAACTGGTTTGTTTTCGTTAATTCGCTTAATAGCGTCACCAATCAGCGGACCAACTGAGATTTGTCGGATTTTACCAATTTGCTTTTCCTTAGGCAATTGAATTGAGTCCGTCACAACCACTTCTTTTAAGACCGAATTTTGAATTCGATCGATCGCTGGTCCTGATAAAACAGGATGCGTACAACTGGCGTAAACTTCGGTCGCACCAGCGTCAATTAATGCCTGCGCGCCCAGTGTAATCGTCCCGGCCGTATCAATCATGTCATCAATCATAATACAACGCTTACCCTTAACGTCACCAATGATGTTCATCACTTCCGCCACGTTAGCTTTAGGCCGCCGCTTGTCAATAATGGCAATTGGGGCTTTTAAGAATTCTGCTAAAGCTCGGGCCCGGGTGACACCACCATGGTCCGGCGACACAACAACGGCGTCTTGATCCAAATGGTTAGTGATGAAGTAATCAGCCAATAACGGCGCCCCCATCATGTGGTCCACTGGGACATCGAAAAAGCCTTGAATTTGAGCGGCATGCAGATCCAGCGCAACAACCCGGTTAACCCCGGCCCGCTCAAGCATATTAGCGACCAACTTGGCCGTGATTGGTTCCCGTGACCGGGCTTTTCTATCCTGACGCGCATAGCCGTAGTAAGGAATCACCACGTTAATGGTTTCCGCACTTGCTCGGCGCAACGCGTCAACCATAATGAGCAGTTCCATCAAATTGTCATTAACGGGCGCTGAGGTTGATTGAATCACGTAAACGTGGTCTCCACGAATACTTTGTTCGATATTGATTCGAATTTCGCCATCGCTGAATCGATCAACCGAGGTCTTTCCAAGTTCGACCCCGACCTCTTCAGCAATCTTTTCGGCTAGCGGCTTGTTCGAATTCAGGGCAAAAATCTTTAATTTTGAATCATAGTATTTTTCAGACATGGCACCCTCCACAAGGCATATTTCACTACGTTTATTTTATGCTATCAAAACATCGTCTGGCAAGCTCATTTTTTAAGAACTGGCTTAATCTTCCTCGGGTTGGTACGGCAGTTTCTTAAAGTACCCTGGCTTGTTAGTCTGGCGGGCTCTAGCAATCGCCATATCATACTGGTTAACCTGATTGGTAATGGTCGATCCAGCCGCGATAAACGAGTGATCGGCGACTTTTAACGGGGCCACTAAATTAGAGTTGCTACCGATAAAGGCATCGTCTCCGACCGTTGTCTCATGTTTGTTGGCACCGTCGTAGTTCACAAAGACGACCCCACACCCCACGTTGATTCGCTTTCCTAAGTGGGCGTTACCAACGTACGTCAAATGACCAACTTTAGTGCCCTCATCAATGGTGCTCTTCTTCACTTCCACAAAGTTGCCCAGGTGAACCTTTGGCCCAATCATTGAATCAGGACGAAGATGACTCATCGGACCAATATCGCTTCCTGCTTGCATCTCGGAGGATTCCAAGAACGATGACGTCACGGTGACCCCGTCGTGTAAAACGGTATCGTGGAGCTCTGAGTGGGCACCGATTAAGCAATCTGACCCAATCGTCGTCCGTCCCTTTAAAAGCACACCAGGTTCGATAATTGTGTCATTGCCAATCTTAACGTCAACATCAATGTACGTATCGTCCGGGTTAATCAAGGTCACACCGTTTCGCATGTGGGCTTCGTTAATCCGTCGTTGCATGACACGGGTCGCCTTTGATAAGGCAACTCGATCGTTAACACCCATGGACTCATTAAAGTCCGTCATCCGATAGGCCGCGACAATCTCGCCCTGCTCCTTCAGAATTTGAATCACATCGGTCAAGTAGTACTCACCCTGCGCATTTTCGTTGTTTGTTTCGTGCAGCGCCTTGAATAGGGCTTGGTTATCAAAAACGTACACGCCGGTGTTGATTTCATCGATCTCCTGTTCAGCAGGGGTCGCATCTTTTTGTTCGACAATTTTTTCGACAATTCCAAGGTCGTTTCTGACAATTCGACCATAACCAGTCGGATCTGGTGCCTTAGACGTCAAGACCGTTGCAACCGCCTTTTTTGCCTCGTGGTATTTGAACAAATTTTCAAACGTTTCCGCCTTAAACAATGGTGTATCGCCACTGACGACGAGCGTTGTGCCCGCTTCGTCTTTTAGCAGCGGTTCGGTTTGTAAAACCGCATGTCCCGTCCCGAGTTGTTGTTTTTGTAACACATATTCCGTTCGGTCGCCCAGGGTTTCTTCGACTTGTTCCGCCCCATAGCCAACCACCGTCACCACTCGGTCCATGTGCGTTTTTTCCACTTGGGTTAGGACGTGATCCACCATTGACCGTCCGCAGACTTGGTGCAGGACTTTATATAACTTAGACTTCATCCGCGTTCCTTTACCGGCCGCAAGAATGATCGTAAACCGTTTCGACATGACTCGAAAACTCCTATTCGCTTATTAGATTAACCCGCTCTGGGGTATAAATTTTTTGAGTATAATTTCCTGGTGCAACATGAATCTGATTGTCCGTGGCTGAGACTTTCAGCAACGATGTGTAATCAGGTACGACCCGATTGCCTTCAAACGCCCCTTCGGCTAATACAGAGACCCCGGCTAAAACAGCATCAAATTCTGCCAGCAAAGACCGCATGCCGCCAATCGTGCCGCCGCCCTTCATAAAGTCATCGACGAGCAAGACCCGTGAGCCAGCAGCGAGACTTCGTTTAGCTAATGCCATCTTTTCAATTCGTTGCCGGGACTCCGACACAAAGTTCACGCTAACCGTCGATCCTTCACTAATCTGAGAATCGTGACGAACAATCGCAAACGGCACGTTCAAAAATTCGGCCACACTTTGGGCAATGGGAATGCCTTTCGTGGCGATCGTTAAAACGGCATCTACCGGAGTATCAACGTATTCGGTCGCCATTAACCGACCTATTTGTCGGAGGGTCGTTGGCTGGCCCAGGAGGTCAGACATATAGACGAAACCACCCGGTAAGTACCGGTCGGCTTGAGATAATTCAGTAACCATGTCAGCTACCAGCGCGTCGGCTTCATCCTGACCCATATACGGAATCAATCGCGCGCCACCAGCAGCTCCCGGCACCGTTTCGAGTAACCCGGTTCCCCGGGCTTTGAAGGTGCGCTTTAAAATGGTCAAATCCTCACTGATCGAAGATTTGGCCGATTCATACCGCTTTGAAAAAAAAGTTAAAGACACAAGTTGATGCGGCCGCTCCAATAAGTAACGGGTCATATCAATCAGCCGATCGCTTCTACGAACTTTCACACTACTTCCCCCTGGGATACACAATCAGATTTAGTACCTCCATTTTAGCATAATTGTTCGGGTTTTAAGCACATTTCGATGATTCTCATGCGATTGTCAGTTGATTTTTAGCTAAATTTTTTCGAGGACAACATACCCGTTACTTTTCAAAATGCATTTGGACCAAACAAAAACCAGTGGTCCATTTGGAACCACTGGTTTTAATAAGCGTCGATCAATTCGCAACGCCCTATTTTAGTTTTTTGCCCAGTCAACGGCTAAAGCAATAAAGTAAATGCCTGCTTCGATAGCAGCAATAAAGAAACTAACTGGCCAGTTTGTCACGTAGCTTAAATATAATCCGGTCCAAACCCCGACTAGGGCGAAGATAACGGCTAATCCGGCCATTTTGCCGACGGTATGCACAAAGTATTTTGCTGCAGCCGCCGGTAACGTGAGCAGTATAAAAATCAGTAACGAGCCCACAATCTGAGCGGCAACACTAACTGAAAATGCCAATAAGATCAAAAAAATAACGGACAGCGTTCGGGTCCATAAGCCTTCAACGCGAGCCCCGATGGGATCAAAGGAATCAAACTTCAAAAACCGGTAAATCACCACTAATGTCAGTAACACGCCAGCAGATAACGCCATCATCTGGATGACATTCGCCCGGCTAATGCCAATCACACTCCCAAATAAAATACCGGTCGCGTAACTTGCGTTAGTATCTGCCAGAGACAAAAACAGGATACCAAGGCCAATGGCCAGCGCCGAGACGGCCGAGATGGCATTTTCACGGCGGGACGACTTCGCGCCAAGCTCGCCAACACCAATCGAACTAATCGTGGTAAACAAAAGCATCCCGTTCAACGGTTGCCAACCCATAAAAATACCAAAAGCGGCGCCGGCAAACCCAATTTCAGAAAGCGTGTGGGTCAGAAAAGACATGTTCCGGGCAATGACGAAAACGCCCATAATTCCTGAAATGATGGCAATTAACGTCCCCGCCATATAGGCGTTTTGCATAAATGGATAACTAAGCATTGTTCATCTTCGCCACCTTTTCGTCTGATAATGCCGAAATTGGCCCTGCTTCATAAGTACCAGGAGTCAAAAACAGGTACTGGTCTGAATAGTGCCGCGCAAGCGGAATATCGTGCGTGACAAAAATCACCGTTAAGCCTAACCGCTGATTCAAGCTTTTAACCAGATCCAGTAACTCCGTCTTAGCGACCGGATCCAAACTGGCGGTCGATTCATCTAAAATCAATAAGTTTGGGTTATCCAACAAGGCTTGCGCTAAGTAGGCTTTCTGTTTTTCACCACCGGAGGCTTGACCCAAAGGGCGGTCACTCACCCCGGTTAACTTCGTTTCGGTTAATAACTCTCCAACTCGTTGACGCTCCTTTTTAGTTAGCCAAGGGGTCCTGAATCCGGCAAAGTTTAACCCAATAAAATCCCGGATTGATAATGGATATTCCGGATCAATATTTCGAAACTGTGGGACGTAACCAATTTCAACGCTGTTGCGATTCGGTAAAAACCGGACCCGCCCGTTGCTTGGCTTCAGCTCTTGTAGGACCATTTTCATCAAGGTGGTCTTTCCCACCCCGTTTTCACCAACGATACTCAAAAAGGCCCCCTTCTCGAGCGTATAGGAGAGGTTCTCAATTACTGTCTTATCTGGAAATGCAAACGAGACATTGTCCAGTTGTAAAATTGGTTCACTCAATTTGCAAACGCCCCTTTTCCGAAAAAAAAGTAGCACACTGGCTACTTGTAAATCGTAATCATTACTAACTCATTCTACCGGAATTTTCCGCAATGTCAATCGGCATTTAACGTCTGATTTAAAAATTGCTGTAATTTTGCCCGATACGGCCCATTATTTTGAGCAAACGCCTTGACGTGGGGGGCCTTATCTTCAACGTAAACTTCAGCCGAGCCCCCAACTGCGTTCAATAAGAGCTCTAACTGATCAAATGGAACCACGGTATCTTGACGGCCATGAATGAATAAAATTGGCACCTTCGCCTTGGCCAGTTGTAGAGTGACATCCTGCTTCAAAAAACGAGTCCCCGTCATCAACTGCGAAATCCGATCGGCAATTGGCACAAATGGAAAGGCGGGAAGGTGATAATCATGGTGAACAACGTGCTGTGCCATTTTATAAACAGAAGCAAACCCTGAATCCGCCACTACGGCTTTCACGTTGTCAGGAATTGGCTCACCCGCCGTCGCAAGGACCGTTGCGGCGCCCATACTAATCCCAAATAAAACAATTTTGACCGAATCGCCAAGTTCACTGACCAGACTCTCAATCCACTGCACATAATCTTTTCGATCCGGCCAGCCAAAGCCGATCACGTGCCCGTCGCTATCACCGTGAGCCCGAGCATCCGGCATCAACACATGGTACCCCCAGTCGTGAAACAGACGGGCATACGGAATCATTTGCTCCCGGGAATGGCCGATGCCATGCGCCAAAATTACCGCCTGATGACTTGGCATTTTTGGCGCGATGTATGACGCCCGTAACGTTAACCCATCCGCCGTCACAATTCGCCGTTCCGTTGGGAGTTGTTTCAAATACCACGCGTTATCTGCGTCGGTGTTTTCACTAATGGCCAATTGCTGACCCTTTTGCTTTAACTGTGGACTCATATGAGTGGCTGCCCGATAGGCTAAAGCGCTAATCGCTGTCGCGCCGACCACGGTCGCGGCGCCAGCAATCAACATGCCATCGACCAACCCTAACCTGTGCTGCTTCGTCATGAACATCCTCCTTATAATGAACGAACTAAGTAGGCTTCCGAACAAAACCCACGAATACTGTTATAGACCCGGTGAGCGCGACTTTGTTGGCGAAAAAGGGCAAATACCGTTGGCCCCGTCCCACTCATAACCGCATGATCAGCTCCATAATGCCGCATCCGCTCCTTAATCTGGTGAATTTCGGGATAGCGGGTCATCGACACCTTCTCTAGGGCGTTACCCATGTGCTTATCCAATAATGCAAAATCGTCCTGCGCAACGCCCTCCAGAACCTGATCAATGTTAGGATGAGCAAGCGTTGCATAATCGATCTGGCGAAGGATATTGGGAGTCGAAACGCTAACATGTGGTTTGGCCAACACCAACCATGACGGCTTGAGCGGCGGGTTTAAAACGGCAACGTTCTCGCCTCGTCCGGTGACGTGGGCCGTTTTCCCGTATACGCAATACGGCACATCAGAATCAACTTTTAACCCCAGCCGAGCCAGTTCGGCCAGTGATAATCCTAAATGCCAAAGGTGGTTGAGCGCGCGCAAAACAGCGGCTGCATCAGATGAACCACCGCCCAACCCTGCCGCAACCGGAATATGCTTATCAATTTCAATCAAGGCGCCCCGGTTCACGTGATAGGTCGTCTGTAACAACACCGCTGCTTGATAAGCTAAGTTGCGGTGATCATTTGGCAAAAAGCCCGTATTCGACAGAACTTCAATTGTTGTTTCCGGTCTATCGGTCACCGCGACGTAATCAGCAAGGTCAATTGAAGTCATGACCATATTCCACTCAGGCATCCCATCCGGGTGACGAAAGGGGGTGTCGAGTCCCAAGTTGATTTTTGCGGCTGCCTTTTCAATAACCTTCATAATTGTCACCTAAATTCTCGTTATTGTCGCCTCTCCATTACTGGTCAAATGACTGACCGAAAGATATTACGTTTATTATACTCGAAGGTGATACAAAATAACAAACTGTCGCGTTTATGTATACAGTATTCGGTATGTTAATTGTTTTGAGATGACCGTACAAAAAAAGACCCGTACCCCCATCAGTGGCTACAGATCTCCTACTCCTATGATTCATCCTTATCCATTTCAAAGTCAATTTCGATATTTTTCGTCAAAATATCCGTATAACTATATGAAACGCGTTCAAATGAATTTTCATCCTGGTCCAAATCAACAACGAAAACAGCCGGATACGTTTCCTTCAACACCCCGTGCCGCTCCGTGGTCTTTTTACGCCCTGCCTGGGCGACTACCATCAATTCTTCCCCGATCCGATGATCGAGATTATCCTTAATCGTTGCTAAAGTTGTTGGCATGACCTCACCCCTTGTGTGAAACATTATAACAGCGTTTCACATAAACGTCAAATTATACCACAAAGCTTCCCGTTCAACAATACCCATTGAAAAGTTTAAAGAAGCCCCTCTGAATGCAGGCTATTAGTGAGTTCAATGAACTGATCAATCGTTAACTTCTCAGCCCGAATAGCGGGTGAAATCCGATTTTTTTCAAGTACATTTGTCAAACGATCCTTGACGTCAGGCTCTTTTCCAAACATTGACAACAAATTATTCCAAAAACTTTTTCGCCGATGGAGAAAACAGCCCTTCACAAATTTAAAAAAGGCACCCTCATCAAAGGGCTTCGTTTCAAACACTGGGGCCTTAGTCATGGTGACAATGGCTGAGTCCACGTTTGGTTGCGGCGTGAAAACAGTTCGTGGTACTGGAAAGGCCACCTGTGGTGTTGATCGGTACTGCACGGCAATTGATAATGATCCGTAAGCCTTAGTCCCCGGAACAGCCACTAACCGATCGGCCACTTCACGTTGCATCATCACGGTAATTCCGCTAAATGAAATATCACTTTGTAAAACGGCCATTAAAATTGGCGTCGTAATGTAGTAGGGCAAATTGGCCACCAATTTTAACGGGCGGCTCATATCAAGTCCGGCCGCTAAAACTTGAGGCAAGTTAACCTGCAAAAAGTCCTGGTTAAGAATCTTAACGTTATCGTACTGTGACAACGTTTCATCTAAAACCGGAATCAAATTTTGATCGATTTCGAACGCCAAAACTTGATGACTGTTCTTGGCTAAAAATTCAGTTAAGGCGCCAATACCAGGGCCAATTTCAATCACATTATCCTGCTCGCTTAATTCTGCTGCGCTCACAATGTGTTGCAAAACATTGGGATCAGTCAAAAAATTTTGGCCCAAACTCTTTTTGGCAGACAACCCATACCGGTTAATAATGGCCTGAGTCCGCGCCGGACTTGCAATTAATGGTGTACTCATCGTTTAACCTCTCTCGTCAATTTTGGCAACGGCAGCTTGAAAATCGGCACGACTAATTTGAAACATTTTTAATCGTCGTTTTAACTGCTTGCCGTTCACATAACCAATGTGTAGTAACTCTCCGAGTGCTTCTCGGCGAGCTTTAGCAGCGGCCCCTCCCACAAGACCAGCGGCAATCAAGTCCGCTTGGGAGATCACCTCAGGCTGGTCGGTGGCTTCTGTATAAACGTGGCTTAGCGCCGCTATAATTGCCTCGGGACTGGCATGTTCAACACCCAAGGAACCACCAGCTTTGCTTGGCACGCCATCTGCTTTCTCTAAAAACGCATGCTTAGCATTCGGAACGGCTTCAGCCACAATTTTGCGAATTTTTTCACCCGAAAAATCGGGGTCTGTAAAAATAATGATCCCCCGCTTTTCGGCGACCTCTTCAATAAGTGCCAGCGTGTCTTCCGGGACGGCAGACCCACGAGTTTCAATGGTATCTGCGTTAACCGCCTTAGCAATTTGTTTCGTATCGTCTTTTCCTTCAACGACGATAACTTCTTTAATGGTTTTCATTCAGGCTCCTCAATGTTATAGAACAAGTGCGCATTGTGCCAGGTTGCCGCCGCAATTTCTTCGGCACTGGTTTCCCGTAACTTAGCAATGGCAGCCACCGTGTAGCGGGTGAAGCCCGGTTCATTTTGTTCGCCTCGGTGGGGCTCTGGTGTTAGGTAAGGCGCGTCGGTTTCCACCATCATTTTATCTAATGGGGTCGCGCGGACGGCATCGTGAACCTCATGGGCGTTCTTAAAACTGGCGACACCGCTATAGGAAATCATCATCCCAAGGTCTAAAAACTTAGCTAACCACTCTGGGTCACCGTTAAAACTGTGCATAACGCCGCCAACCGACTGAATCCCGGCATTCTTTAAAATGGTATAGGTATCCTCAAAAGCATCTCGATTATGCACGAGAATTGGTTTCCCCGCAGCTTTAGCAACCTCTATCTGCCGCTCAAACACCCGTCGCTGAACATCTTTTGGGGATGAATCCCAGTGATAATCCAGTCCAATTTCACCAAGTGCCACCACGCGATCGTCTTGTAATTGTTGTACCAAAACGCGCTCAGTTTCGTCGTTGTAAAATTTCGCATCTTCTGGGTGCCAGCCGACCGCCGCGTACAATTCGGGATACTGATGCGCTAATGCAACTGCTTGAGCATTCATCTCAGTATTTGACCCCACGATGGTCATTTCAACGACGTCCAGCTCGCGCGCCTGTTTTATAAACTTGGGAACATCGTTAATAAATTCGGAACTGTTCAAATGAGTATGTGAATCGTAAATTTTCATCATGACCTCCAACTCGTTTAAAAGAGCCCCTGCTACCATTCAATAGCGCCGGGGCTCAGGTGATTTTATTCGACTAACGAACCGTTTTGAATCTCACTTGGAACCGTAATTAGCGTCACTTTACCCGATGCATCCTCGGATGATAGTAACATTCCTTGGCTCACTTGTCCCTTCATTTTTCGGGGTTTCAAGTTGGCCACAATAATGACTTTTTGACCTAACAGATCCTTTGGTTCTGGGTAATATTCGGCAATTCCTGATAAGATCTGACGATCATCATCATCACCGGCATCCAACCGGAATTGCAAGAGTTTGTCGGCCCCAGCAACCTTTTGAACGTCGACAACTTCCGCAACCTTCAACTCAATCTTTTCAAAAGCATCAAACCGAATCTCATTTTTCGTCAGATTAAGCGGTGTCTCTTCCGGATTCCAAATCCCTGATGTCGCTTGTTTCTTGGCTTCTTCCATAGCGGCTCGGCCCTTTTTCTTGTCAGAAGTCGTCATTTGGTCAGCAATAAATTGAACTTCTTCGGCTTGATCACGACGTGGAAAAATTGGCGTCCCTTTTTCGACAACTTGACTATTGGCCGGTAATTCATCGATTCGCAGGTCAAGTAGGTTAATCGTTTCGTCAAATGAAAGCCCAAGTTGGCTTAAAATAGCCTTTGGCGCATGCGTCATGACCGGACTAAGTAAGTAGGCAATCACTCGCAAACTGGCTGCCAGGTGGACCATGACAGCAGCTAATTGATCTGCATCCGTATCGTTTTCGCCCTTTGCGAGAACCCACGGCTGCGTTTCGTCAATGTACTTGTTCGTCCGGGAGATTAACTTCCAGACCTCGGCCAAAGCGTCAGCAAAATGCAGGTCGTCCATGAAGTTGTGGTAGTTCTTAATCGTCGTCTCCGCCACTGCTTCGAGGTCCGCATCAAACGCCGTCACGTTACTTACAAAGGCTGGTATTTGACCACCCTCGTACTTGTTGATCATCGCAACCGTCCGGTTCAATAAGTTTCCTAAATCATTTGCCAAATCATAGTTTAACCGATCAACAAAGTCCTCAGGCGTAAAGGTTCCATCGTTACCGTAAGGCATCGCCCGCATGAGGTAGTACCGAACCGAATCCAATCCGTAACGGTCGACTAGTGTCTCGGGATAAATGACATTTCCCTTCGACTTCGACATTTTTCCGTCTTTCATTAACAACCAACCGTGACCGAAGACCTGCTTGGGAAGTGGCAACCCAAGGGCATGTAAAATGATTGGCCAGTAAATCGTATGGAACCGAACGATTTCTTTCCCCACCATCTGAACATCAGCTGGCCAGTACTTTTGCATCAATGACTCGTCGTCGCTCATATACCCAAGAGCCGTAATATAGTTGCTCAGGGCATCGATCCAAACGTAAACGACGTGCTCTGGGTCCGATTTTACTGGCACCCCCCACTTAAATGTGGTCCGTGAAACCGCTAAGTCTTCCAACCCCGGCTTGATAAAGTTATTAATCATCTCGTTCATCCGCGCAGCAGGTTGAATAAAGTCTGGATGGGCATGGTAGTAATCTAACAACCAATCAGCGTACTTGCTCATCTTAAAGAAGTACGACTTTTCCTTCACCAGTTCAACTTCGTGGCCACTTGGGGCTTTCCCGCCCGTGACGTTGCCGTCATCATCACGGAAAACTTCAGCCAATTGGGTCTCGGTAAAGTATTCTTCATCATCAACTGAATACCAACCTTCGTACTCGCCAAGGTAAATGTCGCCTTGATCGAGTAACTTTTGAAAGATCTTTTGAACGGCCGCTTCGTGAGCATCGTCCGTCGTCCGAATAAACTTATCGTTAGAAATTTCAAGCGTTTGCCACAGCTGCTTAATACCAGCGGCCATTTTATCAACGTAAGCTTGTGGTTCGATCCCGAGAGCGTCCGCTTTTTCTTCAATTTTCAAGCCGTGCTCGTCAGTTCCCGTTAAAAAGAAAACATCATAGCCGGTCTCGCGTTTGTACCGCGCCACCGTATCGCATGCAATGGTGGTGTACGAGTTTCCAATATGCAATTTCCCAGATGGGTAGTAAATTG
This sequence comes from Secundilactobacillus kimchicus JCM 15530, assembly GCF_001433995.1. GTDB lineage: Bacteria > Bacillota > Bacilli > Lactobacillales > Lactobacillaceae > Secundilactobacillus > Secundilactobacillus kimchicus. The sequence continues at coordinate 10,670 of NZ_AZCX01000013.1, read as the reverse complement.
GTGTCGTGATGTAATAGGTTGGTTTTTCTGTTGCCATGAAACATTGGCCCCTTTCACAAATGAGTGATTTTTAAAATTTTTATGTGTAAAGTCTAAATCAGTATAGCATAAATTCATCCGCTACCGCGCTTTTCTTCGGCGTTAAAACAGGTTTAGCTGCTGTGGACCAAGGCCATCCCAAGTCACGCCCAACAAGTCTCGAAGTGCCAGTGCATTAGGTGCCGCATCGCCACCGGAGTTGTTATTGAAAATCACGCAGACTTCCTTTGCATTATCGGCTAACGTTCTGACCTGGGTGGCTAACTCCTGCAACTCCGCTTCGTTGTACCGATACAACGTCCGCTTTTTTCGCCAGTCCGGTCCCTGATTGAACCACCCGTCCTCGTTTCGACCGTGAAGTCGAACAATCGCCAGCTGCGGAGTTGTAACTTGGGGGACGAACGGCAACCCGTCATTTAACCGGTGGGGCTCATCCACAATCACGTGGGTCATTTTCAGCCCTTTAAGGTAGGCCATCACCGATTCTATAACCGTATCAGCATACCAACTGGGGTGCCGAAATTCCACCGCAATTGGCAGTTTAGGCAGTTGCTGACGAATTTGTAACAGCCAGTCAATATTTTCCGTCGTCCGTCGAAAGAACGGTGGAAATTGAAACAAAATAGCCTTCAATTGATGGGCCGACACAAGCGGCTCAATCATCTGCCGGTAGGCCACAAAAGCGGCCTGACGCGCTGCATCATCCTTTTCATCATGGCCTAAATCGTGCTTAGTCATCAACTGATTCGCCTTAATCACAAATTGAAAATTGTTAGGCACCTCACGCTGCCACTTAATCACCATTTGAGAATCACGAATTCCGTAAAACGGCGTATCAACTTCAACCACTGGCAAGACGGCGGCATAATCACTCAGCGTCGTCTGGGCCTTTGTCCCGCCCACAAGAGCCGGATGTTCGCGCCACGTTGTTAACCCAATCGTAATCATTTTGCCACCTCACTTATAACGTTTAAAACGATCAATCAACTCCTGTAACTCACCGTTGCTGAAGTCACTAGCGGCGGCCATCAAGGCACGTCCCTGTTTAAAGTCACCTCGTTGAATAAACGTGAGGGTTAGGTCAATCAATCCTAAAAAAATGACAACCATCATCGCGTTATCTTGCGATAAAGTTCGCCCAAAAAGGGTCACAAACCCACCACTCACTAAAAAGAGCTTCACAAAGCTATACATCATTAAAAAATCAGCGATAGCTTGTAACCCAATCATCAACTGTAAATGGCGAATTAACTTTTTAAACGCAATAATCAGCTCATCTTCAGACATAACTTCTCCTAATGGTTGTTCAGGAATTGATCAATCCGCCGTTCCGGCAAGATCCACGGCAGTAAATTAATAAACGCAAAGATGGCGATCATGAGTGGCCAGAAAAGACCAAGCACGAGGCCCACCACGTTAGCCAGCATCGAAAACCACGGTTTGTAATACCGCTGGCCCAAGACTGCCGAGACTGCGGCATCCTCTGGATGCGCAGCAATAATTGTTCGAATGAGTAAATAAAAGCTCAGGTTAACGAATAAAAAGTCGATGCCCATCACAAACTCTGGCGCAAAGGCCATGACATGGTTTCCCGCCCAAGCACTCGAAAACGGAATTAAACTAATCGTTAACAAGAAAAAATTGTTGGCCCATAAAACGGGACCCTGGATCTTTTCGGTAATTTGAAACAGATGGTGATGATTATTCCAGTAAACCGCAATGGCCAAGAAGCTGAGCAAATACATGACTAACTTATCACGAAGTGGCCACAGCGCTGCAAAAGTAGCGCCTTCTGGCTCTGGAATCTCCAATACTAAAATCGTGATGATAATGGCCATTACCCCATCGGTAAAAGCTTCTAGACGTCCTTTTTCCATGTATTATCCCCCGATGACACCTTTAAGTCGCGGTAGAAGTCTGCCGCATCGGCTTGAATCATTTCCGGTTCAAAGGTGAAATTCAATTTTTCCTGATTGATGACGATCACGGTGGCCTGTGGGTTTCGGTAATCCAGCAAGCCCGCAAACGGATACACTCGCATCGACGTTCCCGTAATCACCACCAAATCGGCCTGACTCATTGCGTTTACGGCATGAGCCACATTAGCCTCATTAAGCCCCTCCTCGTAGAGCACAACGTCCGGTCGTAGCCGGCCGCCGCAACCCACGTGAGTCGGACTTTTTAGATAATCGCGCCAGTCGACCTCACGACCGCATTTTTGGCAATAAACCCGGTAAAGCGATCCGTGAAATTCAATCAAGTGGGTTGCGCCCGCTTTCCGGTACAATCCGTCGATATTTTGCGTAATAATCGTGGCCCGATTAAGCCGGGTCAACGTAGCTTGCTTCTCGTGAATCACGTTGGGCAATGCTTCTGGCTTATACAAATTATCAACAACATAGTGATAAAAAACGTCAGGTTCCTTAACCAGCGCTGTATGACTCAGGTAATATTCGGCATTTTTGTGTGTTGTATACAATCCTTGTTTGGACCGATAATCCGGAATTCCCGATGGGGTCGACACGCCGGCCCCCGTTAAAAAGACAATGTGCTTGGCGTTATCAAACTGAGATTGAACCCTTTCATCCATAAAACTCGTCTCCTTTTTCACGACCGCGACATTAATCAATTTTCCAAACCTGCGCAAAGTTTCCGACCATCCGTCTTAAGTTCCACTTACTCTGGGCACCCAGTAGCGCTCAGTTGTCTAAGTAAACTATCCGTTTTGGTTTGCACTGCCATCCCGCAATATATACGGCATTTCCAATTGGTGGAACAGCTCCTCAACACTCAAACTATAAATCGCCTTAAAGAAGTCTGGCGTATCATCCTTTGGCGCCGGCGCCGCAATGACAAATGAATTTTGACCATCCGCCCGGTTAATCCCGACATAGGCCCGCCGTTTAGTCGCCGGGTCAATCATCTCCGAATGGAAGAGTTCAAAAATTTGGCGTACCTCCAGCCGTAATTGGCGTTTTGACAAAACGCTTGTAATCGTTGTGAACTCTTGGTTATGAAGCGGAGGTAACTGCCAGGCTTCAAGTTGGTTGTCAAACCCTTTAAATAACTTAACAATGCTTCGCCGCATGGTAAACGGCGAACTAACGGGCTTTTCCATTAGCATCGTGTACAGCTTGCTAGCGGCAGCGAAGGCTTTTGGATAATCTGCTTGCAGTTGATCAACGGCTTGCTGATTGCCCGTACCATAAAAAATCAAGGCATCCAAAACGGTCATTAATCGCAGCGTCATCCGATCGTCACCGGCTTCTGGTTCGGGATCGATAGTGGCTTGGACCCCTTTTAGATACATCGCTTCAACTTCGGGAGTAATCAATCCATGCCGCCGTTGTTCACTCACAACGACTTGGTGGGCCACAATGTCGTAGAGTTCAGTTCCCATCATCATCAACTGCTGGTTCAATTCATCGTTACCGCTTGATAACGCAAAGTATGCTTGTGGAAAGCCCCGCAGTGTCATCAATAGATGAAGAAGCTCGTGAGAAGCCGTATAGTTGGGCGCGCTTAAGTCGCTAATTTGAACGGTGATTTGCTTCTTATCTTGTACCGTTTGAGCTTGATCATGCCGCACATAGCCACTTTGTAAGTCGCCAATAAACTGGACTTCAACCTTGCCATCAAACAGGTCGTCAACCGCGTTAATGAGTGACTGGACGCTGTCATTTAATTCAATATTTTGCATCGTATTAGTCATCCTTTTCCATTCGAAATTCTTGTAGCGCTCGTTTAGCCGCTGCTTCACTCGGATCTTTTTTTCCGGTTAAAGATGTCGTGACGGCACTGATCTCAGCAGGAGTTTCTGCGCCCACTGACATGGCCAGAGACCGTAGTTGCATCTTCATATGTCCCTGCTGGATTCCCGTTGTGACAAGGGCTTTAAGGGCCGCTAAATTTTGAACGAGGCCGACCGCGACAACAATGGCCATTAACTGCGACACATCGCTAATTTGAGCCATTCGTTGATTGACCTGTGCTACCGGTAAAACTCGCGTCGCACCGCCCGCTGTTCCAACAGGAAGTGGCAACGTCAACGTGCCAACTAACTGATCATCAGTAACTTGCCATTGGCTCAGCCCGCGGTACTGCCCGTTAGTCACAGCATAAGCGTGAGCGGCACTCTCAATTGCCCGCCAGTCGTTACCCATTGCTAGGACAACCGCGTCCACCCCATTCATGATGCCCTTATTGTGGGTCACAGCCCGATATGGGTCAAGTTGCGCAACTTGGCTAGCTGCGCTAATCCGGTCAGCAACCGTTTTGCCAGCCATTTGCGACGTTGCCAAGTGGTTAACTGGAATCGAAACGGTCGCCGTCGCCAAACTTTGGTCCGCTGCGTTCGATAAAATACTAAAGAGCGTGTTGGGATGTAACTGACTCTGAACAACCCCTGCCACTGCTTCAAGCATCGTATTCATCATGTTGGCCCCCATCGCAGCCTGCACATCCACGAATAAGTCGATGGAAACAAATCCATCACCCAGATTCCGGACCCGCAAGCGGCGTGGCCCCCCACCCCGTGCTATCAGTGACGGGTGGGCCGCAGCCGCAACATCAAGTAGCTGTTGTCGATGCAGTGCTACCCAATCATCAACAGACGCAAAAACACTAACATTTTGCAACACAATTTGGCCCATCAGAAGTCGCGATTCGACGGTGGCCGTGACACCACCCGCATCACTAGCCAGCTTTGCCCCGTTACTTGCAGCCGCAATAACGGAAGGTTCTTCAGTGACCATCGGCACAACGACGGTTCGACCATTGAGAGTTAAATTCACGGCCACCCCTTCTGGCAACTGATAAGCCGTCACGTAATTTTCAATTAGGGCTTTAGCGTCCCCCGTCTCAGCCCGGTATTTTAAAAGTTGCAACTCTGTCTCGTCCAAGTGGGCCGCGTCAGCAATTATCGCCCGACGCTGGTCTTCAGAACGTTGGTAGAAATGTGAAAATTTGTTATCCATAATTATCCTCATCAATCAGACTGGTGGAGGTATGCGTTAATTAGCCCCTCACGCACACCACTTTCCGAAAAAATCACCCGGTCAGTGTCTAACATTTGTAATAGTAACACGAGAGGTAAGATCCCCCCGACAATGATGTCTGCCCGATCGGGTTCTAACCCCGAAATCAAACGTCGATCATGTAAGTTCTTTCGTAATAGGTCGCCATATAGATTAAAGACAGCATTAGTTGTTAACTGGTAGCCGTGAATTTGTTCCACGTGCAAAATCTGCTGACGTCGCCGGCTCATCCTGGCAAGCGACCGGTTCGCACCGCCCAACAGCACAAAGGGTTTATTAAAGGCTTCTTTTAGCCACCAAATATCCATGAGGCGGCGGCGCAAGAAGACCTGGGCCTCAAATAAATCGGCTGCCGAAACGTCGTCGTTTAAATGGAATTGTTCTGATAAATTAACCGCTCCAAACGGGATACTGATCAAGTTATTTTCTTGCCCCGCCCGAATATCGACCAACTCCATACTGGCACCGCCGATGTCCAACATCAGCGCTTCTTCAACGTGAAGCCGGTTGACCACCCCCAGGTAGTCGTAATAGGCTTCTTCATCGCCAGACAACACTTCAAATGCCAAACCGGCTTCTTGTTTCGCTCGCGCCAAAAAGATGTCTTGGTTCACTGCTTGCCGAACAGCAGCCGTTGTAATGGCCTTAACGGTTAAGTTGGGCAGTGCTTCATAGTGCTGTCGAAACGCCTTTAATGCTGTTAACGTTCGTTTGATGGCCGGTTCTTGCAGCCGTTTTTCGTCGCCCATTCCCTCTGACAACCGGGTATCTTCTTTAAAGCGGGCGATTTCCTGATAAGTCCCGTTATCTCGAATTTCATTAATCACCATTCTAACCGAGTTTGAACCGAGGTCCACAATCACCAAATTTTGCATGAAACCGGCCACCTTTCAGTTATCCGAAGTAGTTCACGCCAACGGCATCGCGCACTTCTTTAAGTGTTTGGTTGGCCACTTCATTCGCCTTTTCGCTCCCGTTTTGCAAGATCTTGTAAACGCCTGCCATATCCTCCGCATAGTGCTCACGTCGCTCGCGAATTGGGGTCAAAACGGCTTGTAACACGTCGTTAAGATAGCGTTTAATTTTGACGTCGCCAAGTCCGCCATGCTCGTATTCTGCTTTCAATTCTGCAACTTTCGCCTTATCGTCATCAAAAATATCAAGATAAGTGAAAACCGTGTTCCCCTCAACGTGGCCTGGATCTTCCACATGAACGTGGGTTGGGTCCGTGTACATTGACATGACTTTCTTTTGAATAGTGTCCGCATCATCTGCTAGGTAAATGGCATTGCCTAGGGATTTACTCATCTTGGCATTGCCGTCTAATCCAGGAATTCTGCCCAGCCCTTCCTCAGGGAAGTATCCCTCAGGTTCAACCAGTACATCACCGTAGATATTATTGAAGCTGCGAACGATTTCACGGGTTTGTTCAAGCATTGGTTCCTGATCTTCACCAACTGGCACGGTCGTGGCCTTGAACGCTGTAATGTCAGCTGCTTGACTAACTGGGTAGGTAAAGAAGCCAGCTGGGACACTCTGACCAAATTTCTTTTGCTTGATTTCACTCTTAACCGTTGGGTTTCGTTCCAACCGAGAAACGGTGACAAGGTTCAAGTAAAACATCGTCAGCTCGCTCAAAGCCGGAATCTGAGACTGAACCAAAATAGTGGACTTTGCTGGGTCAATACCGACTGCTAGGTAATCTAACGCCACCTGCGTTAAACTGTGCCGGATTTTTTCTGGATCACGAGCATTATCCGTCAGCGCTTGGAGGTCAGCGATCATAATGTAAGCCTCGTAATCACCTGAGTTTTGAAGTTTCACCCGGTTTTGCAACGAACCAACAAAGTGGCCGATGTGTAATTGACCAGTTGGTCGGTCACCCGTTAAAATAATTTTTTTGTTTGTCATTGTTTTTCCATCCTTTCAAAAAACGTCCTATTGCGTAATGCAATAGGACGTCAACCGCGGTACCACCTAATTGTGACAAAGTCACCACTCATATTGCCGATAAGGGGGCCCCCGGAATTCTTTTTTGCCAGCTCCAAACAAGCAACCATGATTGGTTTCAGCAAGTCCAATCTCTCTGCGGCGGCGCTTAACGCACTAGCGAATTATTAGTTTTATGATTGCTTACATTTTAAAGGTTTTCGCGGCTGCTGTCAAAAATCACCGGAATTGACTTTCGCGGCATTTGCCACTAGAATTGTTAAGCATTAAAAACGGAGGTGGGTCGAATGGCCACAGAAGAATACAAGCTCGAACAAGACCGCGTGAACTGGGTGGTCTCGCAAATCAAAGCTAAGATCCAATCAGTCTCGGCCGAATACGACAAGGCCCACGCTGAAATGAAACTGGTCCAGCAAAACTATAGTGCCAACACATCAGTAAACTACATTGAAGTTGATGACCGAATCGAAACGTCAGCTGAGCTTCAACAACAACGGGCACTTGCATCACGGTTAATTGAAAATGAATCCATCATTAAAAGCCAACTTGAAACTTACGAAACGTTACAACAGTCCCCATACTTTGGTCGCATTGATATTTCAGATCCTGGAGAAGCCGAGACGGAACAACTTTATATTGGAACCGCCTCGTTAACAGATAACGATGAAAACTTCCTCGTATATGATTGGCGCGCGCCTATTTCTTCTATTTATTATAATGGCACGCTAGGAGAAGTCAGCTATGAAACGCCGGCTGGTCAGCAAACAACTGAACTGAAAAAGAAACGGCAATTTTTGATTCAAAATGGCCACATTGAAAGTATGTTTGATACCAACGAAACGGTTGGCGATGAAATGCTCCAACACGTGTTGGGCCAACAAAACGACGAAACGATGCAAAACATCGTCGCAACCATCCAACGCGAACAAAACGATATCATTCGTGATACCAGAAGTGACCTCCTTGTTGTCCAAGGTGTGGCCGGTTCCGGAAAAACCTCAGCCATTCTGCAACGGATTGCGTTTCTTCTCTACCACAGCCGAAAGGAGCTGGAAGCGGACCAGATTGTCCTTTTTTCACCAAATAAACTTTTTAGCCACTATATCTCAGATGTTCTGCCCAGTTTAGGAGAACGCAATATGCGCCAAGTGACTCTGGCCGAATTTCTAAGCCAGCGGCTCCAGGGCTTGAACGTTGAGACCCTGTTTGATCGATATGAGCAATCCGTTGATTTATCAGCCGAGCAACAAGCCGTCCGCGATTTTCAGGAATCCGCCACCTATATGGCCGCAATTAATGACTACTGCCAACAGTTAAAGCCGGCAGATTTTCAGTTCAATGCCATTTTATTTGACGGCCGGGTCTTCTTCAGTCGAGAGGAGATTGAAGCCATCTATCAAAAGCTACCCGATGTTCACCCTGCTGAGCGATTCTTACGAACCAAAAACGTGCTGATTAAGCGGCTCAAACGGCGGATTGCATCAGAAGCTAAAGCCAAATGGGTCAGTGATACAATTGACCAGCTATCTGACGAAGCTTATCATGACCTACTCGGTGGCAAACGACGACATGATTTCCAACAGCTTGATGACGAGGTCGCCTTTATCGCGCGCAAAATCGTAACTCGCCGATTGCGAACCGTTTATGACGCGATTTACAACAACTATTTTTTGGATCCCTACCGACAATACAGTGCCTTTATGGCGCAGCTCAAACTACCGGCGAGCGTGTCGTCCTCAACTTTTGCTGAACGACGCCAGGCGTTTAATGACGCCATCGAATTTCACAACTGTCCGTTAGTCGATGCTGCCCCGTTGCTTTACCTCCGAGATCTCTTAACCGGGGGCGGGCAGAACTTCGCAATGAAACACCTCTTTGTAGACGAAATGCAAGACTATTCCATTGCCCAGCTTCAATACCTTCACCAGGCGTTCCCAAAAGCCCACATGACGTTTTTAGGTGATAGTCAACAGGCCCTTTTTCGGAGTGTCCAGCGGCCTGAAGATCTCCTAAATGAGCTTAAAGCTGCCTTTAACGTTCACCGACCTAGATTGCTTAAGCTCAATCGATCTTACCGGTCAACGTATCCCATTACAACCTTTGCTAAGGCCCTTTTACCAGACGGCAACGATATCGAAGCCTTTAACCGGGATGGGGACGTGCCTAAAATTCTGATTAGTGCTGACGAAGCCGCCGCCATTAAGTCCATCAACCGGGAGCTGACGCGTGCGACAGCGACTCAGGGAACGGCAGCAATCCTGACCAAAGATTTAGATCAAGCCCATGATGTTTACCAAAAACTGCGCCACCTTAGACAAGATGTGACACTGCTAACAGACACTGACCGGTCGCTACCTAAGGGTGTCTTGGTTCTGCCAGTTTACCTTGCCAAAGGATTAGAGTTCGATACGGTGATTTGCTGGAACGTATCAGAAACTAATTTTAACGATGATCGATTGCTTGGCACCCTCTACACGATGGCTTCAAGAGCCATGCACGACCTGGTCATTGTGAGCATCGGCGCCGCCTCACCACTAATTACTAAACGCGAACTACCCGTTGGAAGCCTGCAAATCGAGCATGAACTATCTAATTAAATCACAGCATTCTCACAACAGATTGGTTTCGGCCAGTCTGTTTTTTTGCTTTTAAAACGTGCTAGAATGAAACCATCTTCACAATATTAGCAAATTGGAGGCTGGCGAATGTTTAAGCACTTATCACAGTCCGGAGAAGTTCACAGTCGAAAAACCGTGTATCAGGGCCGGGTCTTCGCAGTTCAAAAACTCACCATCACGACACCAGATGGTTTGGCAGTTGAACGGGATTTAATTAAAACTGGCCCCACCGTCACCATCTTGGCCATTTCTGACCAAGGACGAGTGGTGATAACTAGTGAGTACCGGGTTGGGGTTAACCATAATTCAGTATCGCTTCCAGCCGGATTAGTTAACCCAGCAGAAACCCTCGAGCATGCTGCAATCCGGGAATTACATGAGGAAACGGGATATGAAGCTACCCGAGCCACGTTGATGACAACCATTACAAGCTCTGAAGGCTTTATGGATCAAACGGCCGCTTTAATGTTGCTGCATTTTGACGAAAGAAAGCGGCAAGCTCCCCACTTTGATACCGATGAGTTTGTGACAGCTGAATTAGTCCCCTATGAAACGGTGATTGACTGGGTTAAAACTGGTCGAATCAATACTGCCCAAGCGTTGAGTGCACTTGGCTACTATGAGTTATTTCTAAAGCAAAAGGGTCACCAGAAATGATAACTTCTGGTGACCCTTTTCGGTTTTTGATACCGGAGGTGGGGTTCGAACCCACACGTCCTCAACGGACACTGGATTTTGAGTCCAGCGCGTCTGCCAGTTCCGCCACTCCGGCATAACTTAAATCAATATTTAATATCATATCGTAAATTCACCATTTCCACAACTACTTTTTGTAGTTCAAGCAAAATTCAGACATTTTTTAGTGATTGACCGACAAAAGCCGTTGATCGGATTTGAACCGATGACCTCTTCCTTACCATGGAAGTGCTCTACCTTCTGAGCTACAGCGGCATTTTGAAATTAAAAAAAGCCTCCGATTTTCATCGAAGACTTATCTCGCGTGGCAACGTCCTACCCTCGCAGGGGG
>NZ_AZCX01000012.1 GCF_001433995.1 Secundilactobacillus kimchicus JCM 15530 | reverse complement strand
ATAAGCCCCAGTGCCGAACCAGCATGGCCGCCACCACAATTTCCACACCGCGATTTCTGCAACACAAACATATCAGTGCTGTACTAATATGACTGCCTCACCAGCTCAACAATGTAACAGCAAAAAACAATAAGCTCGGCAGTGGCTTCACAAAATAGAATATGGCACAATTGATCTATTAAGTTGTTGGAGGAAATGCTATGGCGTTGATTGAATTGCACCATATGGGTGTGACCCGGGGTGGGCAAGAAATATTAAAAGATGTCAACATGATGGTTGATAAAGGCGAAATGGTGACAATCACCGGGCCGTCTGGTAGCGGAAAAAGTACGTTGGTTCGCGTGATTGCGTCGTTAATGTCAGAGACGAGTGGCGAAGTGCGATATGATGGCAAGCAAGTCTCAGAGTATGATCCGGTGATGTATCGTAGACGCGTGTCTTACAGTATGCAGCAACCGACATTATTTGGGGATTCTGTCCGCGATAACCTGGCGTTTCCGTACGACATTCGCAAGGTTACTTTTGATGAGAAGCGGGCAATTGAGGGCCTCGAGGCCGTTAAGTTACCGAGCGATTACTTGGATAAACCAGTGGATCAATTGTCGGGTGGTGAGCGGCAACGTGTGGCCTTGTTACGAAACGTGATGTTTCACCCGGAAACCCTGATTTTAGATGAAGTGACGGCTGGGTTAGATAGCGCCAATAAGGATGTGGTTCATGACATTATTAAAATGTTTAACGAGACAGACCATATCACCATTTTGATGGTCACCCACGACCAAGAGGAAATCACGGCGGCCAACCGGCTTTTGCAAGTTGAGGCGGGCCGGATTATTTCTGGAGGTGAGCTGGCATGAATTTAGCTGTAAATAACCAGTCGTTAGCACTGGCGTTTGGCTTGGTTTTAATTGGTTTATTTATTGGGTATCGAGAAAAACTCGGTATTGATAAGGATATGATTATCGGCGTGATTCGAGCAATTATTCAATTAGTCATCGTCGGTTACTTATTAAAGTCCGTTTTTCGACTGAATATCGTGTGGGTGACGCTAGCGTTAATGCTGGTGATCATTGTAAATGCTAGTTATAATGCAATGAAACGAAGCAATGGTCTTTCTAAAGCGTGGCCAATTTCATTTTTAGCAATCTTTGTCAGTACCGGGGTCACGCTAGGGGTCCTGGTGGCAGCGGGGGCCATTAGGCTAATTCCAGCGCAGATGATTCCGATTACGGGGATGATTGCGTCAAATGCGATGGTGGCCATTGGCCTGTGTTATAAGAATATGAACCAAACGTTTCATGACCAACGCCAACAAGTGTTGGAGAAGTTGGCACTGGGAGCGGATTTGAAGGATGCGTCGATGAGTATCGTCCGGACGAGTATTAAGACGGGGATGCAGCCGACCGTGGATTCGGCCAAAACGGTGGGGATTGTCAGCCTACCGGGAATGATGTCTGGCCTTATTTTCGCGGGTGTTGACCCAGTTCACGCGATCAAGTACCAGATTATGGTGACGTTTATGTTGTTGTCGACGACGAGTATTTCGGCGGTCATTGCCTGTTATTTAGCGTACCGTCAGTATTATAATGAACGTAAGCAACTGATTTAACATTGGAGGGACTACTATGGCACAACGACCAGTCGCGCTGGTAACAGGCGCAAGTTCAGGAATTGGGTTTGAAATCGCTAAGCATCTTAAACGGCATGGGTTTAACGTGTACGCTGGGGCTAGGCGAGTGGCTAAGATGAATGCGCTTGATGATATCGGCATTCACACGATGTATCTGGATGTGACCGATTCTGACAGTATAACGGCGGCTGTTAGCCAGATTGACGTTGATGAAGGCCGCCTTGATGTGTTGGTCAACAATGCGGGTTATGGCTTATTTGGGGCGTTAGAAGAGGTCCCACTAGAAAAGGCCAAGGCCCAATTTGACGTCAACGTGTTTGGGCTAAGTGAAATGACGAAGCGGGTCTTGCCATTGATGCGTCGCCAACGGGCAGGGCGGGTCATTAACGTGAGCTCCGTTGCCGGAAAAACAGCCACACCACTGGGCAACTGGTATGGTGCGTCCAAGTATGCGGTTGAAGGATTATCAGATAATTTAAGGTTAGAACTTGCGAATTTTGGCATCGATGTTGTCGTGATTGAACCAGGGGCGACAACTTCTGCGTGGGCGGCGACGGCTGGTGATCAGCTCGCAAGTGTCGCTCAGAATGGCCCGTATACAAAACTCTCTGCAGAAGCGGCCGCTTTCTTGAAAACCATTGCGGCCTTCGGGTCCGATCCCGCCTTGATTTCAAGGGCTGTGGTTCAAGCAGCAACGGCACGGCGACCAAAAACCCGCTATGTACCAGGAGTCGCAGCTAAGGCTGAAGTGTTTGGCCGGTGGTTGTTATCTGATCGCATGATGGACAGCGCAATCCGGCAGCTGGGGAAACAATCGTTAAGGTATCAGACCAGCCGAAAGGAATCGAAAGCAACGCAGCAGGATAATTAAGCATAAAAAAAGTGTCGTCTTTTCAGACGGCACTATTTTTGGGCTTGAAAGTAAGCGAGAAACTTTTGGGCCTGCTGACTGAGCTTGCGATTTTTAAGCCAAATTAAGGTTGGGTGGCCGATCACGGCCGGTTGTAGTGGCACGGTGGTAAGTGGCCCATCAAACGAGGTACCTGCGTAAAACGCAACACCAAGTCCTTCATCCACCATAGCAGCAGCGGTGGACTCAAGGTTAAAGCTACCACGGATTTGAAGGTTATCGCTTTCCGGTGTCAACCAGCCACTGAGTGGGGTGGTATCAATGTTTTCGGGAAGTAAAAGGGGCTGGTCCATCACGTCTCTTAAGGTGACCCGGTCTTTTTGGGCCAATGGATGGTCGTTTTTAACGAGGAGGTACCACTGATCCGTATTATTGAGCGGTAGACTGTCGTAGTCGTGATTTGCTGGTGGATTGGCGCTAATAAAAAAGTCGTATTTGTCTTCTTCAATGCCGAGTGGCAGGGGGTCTAAGCTCGTGTTTGTGCTAGTGAGGGTCACGGATGTGTTTGGAAAATCGGTGACAACGGATGATAGCGCTTTAGAAACTTCACGAACAACCGAGGGTTCGGAACACGAGATGCGGAGGGCTCCCGTAGACGATCCATTCCGTGGAACGCCCGCTTTAATCCGACCGGCGTCTTTTAGTAGGGCTTGGGCTTGATCATAAAGATACGAGCCAGCGGGAGTTAAAACAAGTTCGCGATGGTGCCGTTCTAGTAACCTAGTCCCGAGTTCATCTTCGAGTGCTTTGATTTGTCGAGACAATGCAGGTTGACTGATTCGCAAAACGATAGCTGCTTGACTGAAACTGCGTTCGTGAGCGATTACGACAAAGTGACGTAAAATTTTCAGTTCCAAAGTAGTTCCCTCCTGTATGGGTACACACATTTGAATAATTTGTGGCTATTATATCATCAATTCTTTGTTGTGTGGGCGATTCTATAAAAATCTCTAAGCCAAATAGCATCCAATTTTCATTATTTTGGTCGACTTAATTAAAAACGGTCTAGAAGCGATTGAACAGTATTTTGTACTTGTGTCTTTTATGATGTTTTGTATTTATTGTATTTAAAATAAGTATTAGACATTATTGGAACGGGAACGGTAAACTAAAACTAACCGAAGGATTACGGCAAAAAAACACAATGATCGGCCGAATACCTCGACGTTCATTGCTGCATGCCAGCCTTTCGGTTTCCCTGTCTACTGGTGGGTTTTACCCACCTTTGGGCCTACTCCTATTGTGTGGTGACACACGAAGGGATCTCATTGGCCTCCCCCGGTTAGAGATCTCAACTAGCTGTTCTTTCATTTCATTGGATGAAGGAACAGTTTTTTATATCCATTTTTAGTTATTTTAACAGCGGCTCTGGGGTTGTTGACGTTTCCATGCAGAGCCTGTATGATGAGGGAAACAACACGAGGGGCGCCGATTTTGGCTGAGATGTGATTCACTCACGGTCCCTTTGAACCTGTAAGGTAATGCTTGCGAAGGAACGTGTGCAACAGCGGCCGGGAAACCGGACAAGGTCGAACCAAGCGAGTGCTTAGGGGCGGCCTTTTTTTGCGCTCTTTACCCGGGTTGGTTGTCAACAATCAATTGGAGGGAAAATCATGGAATTAAGTTTATTAGACGATATTCGCCAACAAAACCCAGTGGTCCTAAATATTTCCAATTTTGTGACCGTTCAGGACGTGGCAAACGGTATCAATGCCATTGGCGCATCGCCCATTATGTCTGAGGAGATTGCGGAAACCGAAGAAATGGTCGGCATTAGTCAGGCCGTCGCTTTAAACCTGGGGGCGTTTTCTGAACCCCAAGTGGCCCATATTCTAAAAATGGGTCAAACGGCCAACGCGTTGCATAAGCCAGTTATCATTGATCCAGTGGCTGTCGGCGCCGTTCAGTACCGCAAGCAGGTGGCTGAAGAATTAATGGCCCAATTCCAAGTTGACGTGATTCGGGGTAACGCCGGTGAGATTGCGGCCCTTGCGGATATTGCTTGGGAAGCCAAGGGCATTGACGCTGGGTCTGGCAGTGGCGACCTCGTTGCGATTGCCCAAGCAGCGGCCCAAAAGCATCATTGTGTCGTGATATTAAGTGGTGAAACGGATATTATCACCGATGGGCAGCACGTGGCTAAGGTGTTCAACGGGACCCCGCTTTTCCAGTTACACGTCGGGTCTGGCGATATGTTGAGTAGCCTGGTTGGTGCGTTTTGCGCTGTCACTACTGATTACTTTGAGGCGGCGCAAACGGCCTGCCTCGTTTTTGCGGCAATCGGGGAACTTGTGGCCAATAAACTTGAGGCTGAACAGCCGGGAACCTTTTCGGTGCGGTTGATGGATGGCTTGCACCTGACCAGCACTGATGAGATTCAAAAAATTGCCCGATTTGAGGTGGTCGACGCATGACAGAGGAAATGATTAACACGTTTCCGCAAACCCTGACGATTGCGGGGACCGATTCCGGTGGTGGCGCTGGGGTGATGGCCGATCTGAAAACCATGCAGGAACGGCACGTTTTTTCAACTGCGGTCATCGTGGCCGTGACGGCTCAAAATACGTTGGGTGTTCAAGACTTTATGGCCATGCCTAAGCAGTTAATTGACGAGCAATTTGCCTCTTTAGCGGACGACTTTGCGATTAAGGCCTGTAAAACGGGGATGTTGGCGGATGCAGAACACGTGCATATTGTGGTGGAAAACCTGAGGAAATATGACTTTGGTCCCGTGACTGTCGATCCCGTGATGATTGCTAAAGGTGGCGCTGCGTTGCTAGCAGATGACGCGATTGAAACGGTTAAGACCGAACTGTTGCCACTGGCGACGATTGTGACGCCGAACTTGCCGGAAGCGGAGCGCCTAACAGGAATGACGATCAAAACGGCAGCTGATATGCGGGCGAGCGCGGTCAAGCTCCGTGACCTTGGGGCGCTTAACGTGGTCATTAAAGGCGGCCATAACGGTTCAGACGAGGTCAGCGACTTTGTTTTGTTAGCGGATGGTGCCGAGTTTTGGTTGTCAGCCCCCCGAGTGGATACGATTCGGACGCACGGGACTGGCGATACGTTATCGTCTTGCATCACAGCTGAACTCGCAAAAGGGGCGAGCGTTGAGGCTGCGATTCGCACGGCGAAGGATTATGTCGAGGCCGCGATTCGCAACACCATTCAAGTGGGCCACGGGCATGGCCCGTTAAACCACTGGGCATACGGGGAGGCACATCATGACAGTCTTTAATGCCGACTTCTTAAAAGCTTACTTTGTGTGTGGTAGTCAAGATGTACCTGGAAAATCGTTGGTTGCCGTGGTTCAAGCGGCGCTAGATGCTGGGATTACGGCCTATCAATTTCGGGATAAGGGGCCTCAGTCAACCTTAACGGGGGAGACGCGACGGAAAACAGCCCAACGACTTCGGGACATGTGTGCCGACGCGGGGGTCCCGTTTATCGTTGATGACGACGTTGCGCTCGCGCAACAAACGGCGGCTGATGGCATTCACGTTGGACAATCAGACCAGCAGATTCAGTCCGTTGTTGAGACGGTGGGCGGGGCCATGTTTATCGGCCTATCCTGCTCGAATGCGACGGAGATTAAGGCGGCCGATCAGATTGCCGGGATTGACTACTATGGGAGTGGTCCTGTTTTTCCAACCGGGTCGAAGGCAGATGCAGATCCAGTCATTGGCCTGGCAGGGTTGAAGTCGCTGGTGGCGATGACGTCGCGACCAATTGTTGCCATCGGCGGGATTCAGGTAGATCAGGTTGATGCCGTGATGAAAACGGGCGCGAAGGGGTCAGCCGTGATTTCGATGATTGCCCAGAGTGACGATATTGCCGCGACGGTGGCTAAGATGCGAGCGGCACATGAATAATCAGACCAATACTAGCAGTGACGCGAAAAAATAACTTAAATTCAAGTCAAGGATGATCTGTGATAGGGTCATCCTTTTTTTTAATGATTAAGCATCTTTCTGGTCAACGCATGATCGTTCTTGTTAAGCTTATGGTGTTGATAAAGAACACTCGACATTCAAATGGAGGTATCTCAGATGAAAAAAGGCCTTAGAAGGACACTGTTTATCGGAATGGCGACCCTCTCCGTACTTGCGGTTGGGACCCTTTCTCAGTCAAAAGATGCCAGTGCTAAAAGTTATCCGACGGTGCAGTATAACCGGACGATGACTAGTGATGGGACGGAACGAAACGTGATCACAACGGGGAGCAACGCCCTTTACAATAAAGCAGGGACGCTACGAGGTGCCCGCAAGATTGCGACGACAACAACGATGCGTTACTTAGGCAACTCTGATAACTCTCGAAATTACTTCCGCGCCTACCGGGTAGCCCGGACGAGTCGTGGTTCTATCTACTATAAAGTTGTGAGTTTTGATCAAAAGTACCGGGGCTGGATCTACGGTGGGCGCTCAGCGCTTGAATTTGGCGGTGGCATTCAGTCTACCCAAACCACGCGACCGACTTCGCTGACGGGTGATGAGGCGACAAAGACCTATCAGTTTGCGAGTCCTGGAACAACTAACGTGACGTGGCAGTATCCAAGCTGGACGCAGTATAAAGCCGGAAAAGTGATTGGTTCAACGGCCTCGTATGCGACCGACGACTTAACGATTGATCGGGCCGTGACTAAGACGCGAGAAGGGTCTAAGTTCTACTATGTGAGGAGCGCGCAACACCCAAGCATTAACGGTTGGATCTACAGTAAAGCGGTGAAGCAAAAGACGGGTGCGTATGATGTGAATAAGCAGGTTCAAGTCACTTTCAAGAATCCGGCAACCAACACCACGGTGGCGACAACGCAGTGGACGAATCCGTTATCGAGCTCGAAGCAAAATGACGATGTGACGACGGCCTTTAGCACGGATGTTCACAACGTCAATAGTGCCTTAATGCGGGCGATTCCGTCGGGCTACACGTATGATGTCACCAACCCAAGCAACGTGGCAACGTTACAAAAAGTGTTGGTTGGTCAATCCATTGTCCTGAATGTTAAGCCAACAACCGGTGTAAACCAGTTTAGCCTGACTGATGCTGTGGTTTACAATAACCTCACCACAGTCGAACCAAACCAATCAACGGTAAGTAGCGTTCGACGAGCTTATCAGAGTCAAATTCTCGGAAGCCTGGGCCTCCCGTATTCCTATGACGCGTCGGTTGCCAATAATACCCCGGGAATTTTACGCGACCTTGGAAATGGCAGAACCTTTACGGTTGGTAGCGAGACCTATACGGTGAAAGTATCGTTCTCTAATGCCAACGTGGCCAATGTTCAGTTGATTCGGGGCACGGTGAGGACGCCGGAGTTGAGTTTCACAATTGCAAATAATGTCACGACCCTCTCCAAAGAGCAAAAAGAGCTTGCTGAAACCGCGGTAAAAGCGGGTTACAACCACGAAATCAGTTCAGTCCAAATTTGGTCAACGATGACGGAGAAGCAGATCAAGGAAGCCTTAGAGGATGGCAAGTCAGGTTTCAAAGTAACCGCCAAAGATACTAGCAGTAACAATAAGGAATATGTTTTAACCTATTCTGTTGAAGTCACTGAAACAGCAGAAACACCTAAGGTTAAGTTGACGCTGACTAATGTGACGCCCACTTGATTGACGGCGTAAAGAAACCCCAATTTCGGGTTTCTTTTGCTTTTAAGTCCCGTTTAAGGCCCTTCCAGTAAAGTGATTATCAAGTTAGATAACCACGACTAGGGAGGGCCTTCCAATGAAAAAATTAATGATCATTGCAGCAACACTTTTAGCCGTTATCACGGTTGCGCTGACGACATACGGCGGTGATATGGTTCTTAGCGAGATTATAACGGCGCGGGCGGCCACGAAGATTCAAGTTAATCAGCCACTTGAAAGCACTCACAAAATCACCGGTCGAGCCAAGGCTGGGGCGACTGTTGTCGTTAAAAATGACTTGGGTGAAGTCCTAGGGACCACCACTGCCACTCAAGGCGATAAGTTTACGATTGAAACTGATGAAGTCCTGGAAGCTAAGGAAAAATTGGAAATTCTGATTAAATCAAATGGTCACACGGAAAAGGTGACCATAAAGACTGCCCCAATTGTTCATCAGGTGGCGACCCAATAGCAATAGTTAAGACGCCCACTAGAATGGTTAAATTCTGGTGGGCGTCTTAATTTGGGTGGGACCAACCTTAATAAAATCGTGATGGAATTGTCATAACTTTTAAGCCGGCGTTAAGCTCCAAGTTTGATAATTAACGTATCCTAAAACGAAGGGGATGACACCCATGGTGATTTTAAATTCAATTCACGCCGCTGTGACGGCCGGCGCCCAAACGGTGGCCAACGATGTTGACGCCGCCGCCCACTTTATCGGGCAGGTTTTCCACTAAATCAAACCCATTCAATCATCAAGCAGTAGCAGTCGGACAGCGAGCCGACTGCTACTTTTTGGTTTGGCCTAAACCAAAGGTCACCGGCTGATTTTGCAGCTGAGCCAGCCGGTTGACGCCCCAGTCATACATGGCGTTAATGATGGGCATCAGAGACTCGCCCAAGGGAGTGAGCGCATAGGCGACCTTGACCGGGGCACCGGTTTCCACCGTCCGCGTCACCAGGGCGTCGTTGGCGAGTTCCTTGAGCTTCTCGGCAATTTCCTTATGAGAGGCTTTGGGCAACAACCGCTGCAATTCGCCAAAGTAGTAGCGCCCCTCTTGACCAAGGTGATACAAAATATTGATTTTCCACTTGCCGTTAAACATCGATAGGGTGAGTTCTTTGGGGCAATTATAGAGGCCCCGAGCCAGTTTGTCCTGGACGTCTTTTCTTACTGTATCAGTCATAGTTAAGGCTCCTTTCGTCGGTTACCAAAAAGTGCGTTCTTGTGAATCCGCTTTCTTTATATCATAATGGACTTGGAATCAATTGAACAGGAGGGAATTCTAATGACTAAGGTATTTTTAAGTGCAAAGTTACCCGAATTGGCAACTGACGTATTGAAGCAAAGTGGCATTGAAGTTGCAACCTATGAGGGTGAAGGCTTGATTGGCCACGACGAACTGGTCGCAGCTGTTGCGGATGTTGATTATTTAATTACCCCGTTATCAACGACGGTTGATCAAGCGGTAATTGATGCGGCGCCAAAGCTAAAAATTATTGCGAACTTTGGGGCGGGCTTCAACAATATCGATACGGCCTATGCCAAGCAAAGGGGAATCGTGGTGACCAACACGCCAGCCGTTTCCACCAATGCTGTGGCGGAAGTGACCATTGGGCTGATGTTGGCTTTGAGTCACCGGATCGTTGAGGGTGACCAACTGATGCGGTCGACGGGGTTCGATGGTTGGGCGCCACTGTTCTTCTTGGGTCATGAAATTGCGGGAAAAACGTTGGGGATTGTTGGTTTAGGTAATATCGGTAGTGACGTGGCCCGCAAGGCTAATGCTTTGGGCCTTAACGTTCAATATTACAAGCCTAACCAGTTATCAGACCCGGAAGAACGGTCAATGAGGGTAACCTACGCGCCGTTTGATGAATTGGTCAAGACGAGTGATTTCATTACGATTAACGCGCCTCAGACGCCTCAAAACCACCACCAGTTTGATGCTGCGGTCTTCAAACAGATGAAATCAACTGCCGCTATCATTAACGTGGGTCGTGGGCCGATCATTGACGAGGCCGCCTTGTTAGCCGCTTTAACTGCCGGTGAGATTGGGGGGGCTGCACTAGACGTGTATGAAAACGAACCCCACGTTGCTGATGGTTTCAAGGCGCTGAAGAACGTGATTTTAACACCCCACGTTGGGAATGCGACGGTGGAGGCCCGGGATGCGATGGCTAAAATCGTGGCCGATAACGTGGCCTTGGTCGATCAGGGTCAGCCGGCCAAGTACGTTGTGAATCGGTAGTCGCTATATTAAGTCAATTGAATCGGTGTTTACTGCTAGCGGGGACCACAGCCAGGTCGCCGCTTTTTTGTGCTCGCGATTGCAAGATTTTTAACCGATTCAAAATAGGTGTGTGGCCTGTCGGAGCATTGTATTAGGCGGCTTTACTGCACAGGTGTCAGTTTGCATTGAGCCTTATCGTATGATTAAATGAAACCAACCTATGAAGTATGGAGGCATCTCATGAGCGAAATCTTGACCATTTCGAACCTGAACAAGAGTTTCGGGTCAAAGAAAGTGCTGCACGACGTTTCACTGACAGTTGAAACGGGTCACATCGTGGGGCTAGTTGGCCCGAACGGTGCGGGGAAATCAACGATTATGAAAACGATTCTCGGGTTGATCAACTATCAATCCGGCGACATCAAAATTAACGGACAAGTGGTTTCACCCACGAGTCACCAGGCGTTGAGCAAGGTGGGGGCCTTGATTGAATATCCGGGGCTCTACCCGTTTTTGAGTGGCTGGGACCATTTGCGATTATTTGCGGATGGTGACAATCGGCTCGAACACATGCAAGACATTGTGTCCAAGTTGAAAATGGACGGTTATATTAAGCAAAAGGCGAAGGGCTACTCCCTTGGGATGAAACAAAAGCTGGGGATCGCCATGGCCTTGTTGAACGATCCGGATTTGGTAATCTTAGATGAACCGATGAACGGGTTGGACCCGCAAGCTACCAAGGATTTACGGGATTTGATTTTGGATGAAGCAAAGGATGGCAAGACTTTCCTGATTTCCTCTCATATTCTCAGCGAACTTGAAAAGCTTGCCCAAGATCTCCTGATCATTGATCACGGCTCCATCATCCGCCAGACGACGATGAGTGAACTATTAGCAAGCGGCGGCAGTTTCATTGACCTGCAAACGTCAGATGACCAAGCTGCCCGCCAAGCCTTGCAGGCAGCTGGTTTTGAACTGACAAATGACGCTAGCCTCCGGGTTGTTCTCACGGATAGCGATGATAACGCGATGACTAACGTCTTGGGGACGTTGAACAACGCCGGGTTGACCGTGAAGGATGTTAAGCATGAGGAAGGCAGCTTGGAAAGTTCGCTGCTCGACCTGCTAGCTCACGATCAAGATCAAGTAAAGGAGTAGTGGTTTATGTTAACGCTAGTAAGACAAGAATTATTTAAATTAATTAAAAAGCGTAGTACGTGGATCACGACGATTATCATGTTAGTGACCCAAATTGGGCTGGCTATCTGGGCAAAGACAACGCCGAAGGTGCTTGATCCCAGAGCGGTGTTCGACCAACAGTTTTTCGGGGTTGTTTGGTACCTGTTCTTCCTGATTGCGGCGGCGGCTTCTATTATTACCATGGAGTTTCAGTACGGCACCATTAAAGAAGTCCTGTACCGCAAGTATTATCGCGGCGAAATTATGGTCAGCAAGTGGCTCACCCTATTTATTTATAGTCTTTATTGGGTTGTCTTATCCTGGGTTGTTTCAATGTTACTACGAGCCGTCTTGTTTGCCGACAAGATTGATTTAGGCGCTAAGGTGGCCAATGGCAACACGGTATTGATGGACTCGATCCAGCAAACAGCGGCTAGTTTCTTGACCCTGTGGCTATTGTTAAGCTTGGTGTTGCTGTTAGCAAACCTGTTCAAAAATTCAGCCGTTGCCGTTTCGGTCGGGATTGTCGGTTACTTCGTGACCCAGACGTTAGCCTCGATTTTAACAATGTTGATCCATAAGTGGGCTTGGCTTAAGTGGAATCCGTTAACGATGTTGTTTTACCCATCGCAGTTAAGCTCTTACGATATGTACCATGCCATGACGAAGTTAACAAACGTGCAAATGTTTTGTGGGAACGTCGTCTACATTGCCATCTTCCTTGGCTTAGGCTACTGGATTTTTAAGAAACGTAGTGTTTAATCCAGATTGAACTCGTGAACGACGCTCGCTTAGGAGCGTCGTTTTTTTGTTCGCGTCTTGCGTAACCGCGTCGCTAGCCAGGTAGACCCGTAACGCAACATTACACTTTCCTAACTTTTCTGGGATTCTGTTGCATTGGCCTATTTATTAATTTATATTTAATTGGACTGGATTTTTGAATGCGACTAGGAGGGTGACGGATGAGTTTTCTCGAGCTACGGGATATCCGAAAGGCGTACCACGTCAATAAGGAGACCTTTCCCGTACTGAAAGGCATCAACCTCGAGTTTAATCGCGGGGAATTTGTGTCGATTCTTGGTGAGTCGGGGGGCGGCAAGACGACACTGATGAACATCATCGGTGGTTTAGATGATGACTATGAGGGAGAAGTGTTGTTAGACGGCAAGTCGCTGCGAAACAACACTGAAAAGGAGTGGGACGCCTATCGCCGTGAGACGATTGGATTTGTCTTTCAGAGTTTTAATTTAATTAGTCATTTAAGTATATTAGATAACGTATTGGTCTCGTTGGAAATGACGACGTTGAGTCGGCAGGAACAAGTTGAGCGGGCTAAGACCCTGTTGAAGGTCGTGGGGCTGAGTGGTCACGAGGACAAGTTCCCCAATCAGCTCTCGGGTGGTCAAAAGCAGCGGGTGGCCATCGCTCGGGCATTAGCGCCGGATCCGGAGATCATCATTGCCGATGAGCCAACGGGCGCCTTAGACGCGCAAAATACGCTGGAAATCTTGGCGTTGCTTGATGAAATTGCTAAGGACGACAAGTTGGTGATTACCGTCACCCATTCGCAGGAAGTGGCCGATCACGGCACGCGGATCGTGCATATGGAAAACGGTGTGATCGATGATGAGATTCAGGTCCAACCATCGTATCGAACGAGCGATAAGACGGCTAAACCGTCGACCAAAGCATTAAGTCTCTGGGACTTGGTCAAAATGTCGCTCAAACATATGCAGTATAACCTGAGGCGAAACGTGTTAATCGTCTTTGGCGCGTCCATTGGGATCTTTTCGGTGATCATGATGTTGGGCCTTGGTGAAGGTATCACGGGCTATATTAACCACCAGATTTATTCTCAGGTCAATCCGATGTCGATTCAGGTGGCTCAAAATACGAAGCATACGGATCCCAACAGTCGGGAAATGACCAAGGCGGACGTGAACCGGCTGAAACAGCTGGACCACGTTGAAAGTGTCGAAACCGGCTATCTCGGCGGGAGCGGCACGTTTCATTATAAGGGCGATAACGTCAATGTTTCCCGGTTCCAGAGTACCAACAGCACGGTTTTGCCCAAGAGTATCAAGTGGGGGCATTTTCCTAAGGACGGCGAAATGGCCATTAACATAGCGCTCGCCAAGCACTACTATGCCAAGGACCCTAAGAAAATTATTGGTCAAACGGTGACGTTCTTTATCCCAACGATGAACAATAAGCATCAGCCGGTTTCGTTACACAAGAAGGTCAAGATTTCCGGGGTGTTGGGTGACGAAAGCGGCGTGATTCTGACCTATAAGACGATTCAAGACTTCTTTAAGACCAAAAATATGACGGTCAAGCCTAACTTCGCGACGGTTAACATCAGTAGCTTCGCCTTCGTGAAGGGGGTTCAAAAGAAAATAAACGCCATTAAGGACCCGATTCCGGATAGTTCGCGGGAAACGGATTCACGTTACCAGATTACGGGGGCCGGTGCCTTAGTCGATACGCTGAACACCTACTTGGAACTGGCAATCTGGGTTTTGGCGGGTGTCTCGGCCATCTCATTGCTGGTTTCAGCAATTATGATCATTGTGGTGCTGTATATCAGTGTGACGGAACGAACGAAGGAAATTGGCATTTTGCGGGCGCTGGGTGTTCAACGGCGCAACATTCGGACGCTGTTCATTTCCGAAGCGTTTTTCCTTGGCTTGTTCTCGAGCATATGGGCCACCATCTTCTCCTATGTGGCGTCGGTGATTATTAACCACATTTCACTGGCGACGTCGGTGGATTACGCTATCATTGATATCCACGTGCTTTACGTGTTATTTGGAACCCTGATTTCAATCTTAATTGCCTTATTTGCGGCACAATCACCGTCTCGACGGGCAGCTAAGCTGGATCCAATTGAAGCGTTGGCGTACGAATAGTTAAGAATCAGAATAACCATTAAATGACCAAAGGCCAGAACTATGACGATAGTGCTGGTCTTTTTATTTTTTAATTTTCAACATATTCCGGCTACACTTAGCAATGGAAACCATATCCAATTGTCAGTGCTTATGGGGGGCTGATTGAGTCTTAAATTAGGAGGCGTCGTGCGATGTAACAAGCCAAATTGGCTATCTTCATTAACAAAGTTCAACACCGTCGTTTAGTTACTTACAAAACGAATTCGGAAATGCTACCTTATCCTTAAGTTAAAAAGTCACATTAGTGGGCTGTTGTTAACGAATTTAGTTAGCGCAGATGACCATGGTTGTGATTTTGAGATACATTAACGATTGATGGGGGAGTAAGTGTTAGCTTGAACTTGGTAAGACAAGCTGAATACTAGAAAGGGTTCTTTAATTGAATGCGTTTGTGCGACTAAGTGCCAAATCGCCCTTTGGGGAAGGGGTAGTGCACCATTGGGCGCACAATGAAAATGATGGTTGAACCAGACCAATGGCCATTTTCAAGCATGGGAGTTGTTCGGGAGGTAGGACTATGATTAATGGCAAAAATTCAAAGTTAACAATGGTAATGGCTGAAGAAAAGCGGCATTACAAAATGTATAAACGGGGCAAGACATGGGTCATCGTGGGGATGTCCCTGTTCTTTACAGCGGCTTTTGGGGCCGCCACGACGCAAACGGCCAAGGCTGATACGGCGGTTACTGATACGGCACAGGTGGCGGCTTCCAGTGTTGCGACGACCACGTCGAGTCAACCAGCCGGCGCTACTAGTAGTGCCACTGGCAATTCGGCAGCACCGGCTGCTAGTGACAATCAGCCATTAAGTGTGGCAACTGACGCCAGTGCGGCACCAGCAAAGGTTAGCAGTGCGGTGGCAGCCTCGGGTAATGAATCTGCTCAAAGTGCCAGTGATGGGACTCAATCGGTCGCACCTGCGAGTTCAAGAGTTTCTCAACCAGCATCATTAGCTGAGAAGCGGACGACTCGGGTCGCACCGGTCGCCTATAAAATGGCGGTTGCGGCATCAGCGGCTCAGGTTAAATCAGAAGATGATGCAGCAACAAGCCGGACGACTAACGGTACCCCAGTGAAAGAAATGACGACCACGTTTGAAAGTAATGGAAGTAACGTGAAGTTAAAGGGGGGGCAATTACAGATTGCCCTTCAAATTGATACTGGGGCTACTGGGGTCGCACTTAATGCGGGCGACAAAGTTGTCTTGACGGTTGATCCTAAGGGTTGGGATTATGACAATACAGACGATGGTAACAATGCAAACTTTGACATAAGCAGGGACAAGACGGCCGGAACAATCACATTGACAGCTAAGAATAACGTTAAAGATTTGACTAATACCACATTGACGATTGAATCAAGAGCGCTGACAACTGAAAATCAGTCGACGAGCGAAACTTACGATGTTAAGGTCAATTATTATAACGCAGGGACTAAAACACCGATTTCGCTGACCCCTTCTAATGGGGGGCTCACGTACGTGGTTCAACCGGCAGAAAAGTCTGATCCAACTACAGTGTTGGGTTCTTACCTGTCTGGACTGAGTGTTGATGCTCCGTATCAGGTACCTAAAACCGACAATTATCGTCGCAACCAACTGTCTCAAGCCAGTGATGGCACATATAATTTTATATTTGAAGAACCTGTTATGTCCGGCATGGCTGTCGTTCAAGTTCCTGAAAAGAGCAGTGATCAGCCGGATAGCTACCAGTATACCGTGACGTCAGATCACGAATTCTTAACAGACGCGAGCGGTAATCTTGCTTATGAAATTCATAATGGCGGCGACGTTGTGACGGATACAGCTAAAGGGTCCTATTCAATCGCGATGGCAAGCGACCATAAGAGTTTCACCGTCAGTGTATCAAAGCCGGATGACTTTCATTCTGCTCTAGTTCTGACCTACTACGTTAAAAATCCAGACGTTCAAAGCAAGGTGAATTTAACTGGTCAGTTAAATGCGATTAAGGATGACGAAAGCATTAAAAGAGAAACGGCTGACCACGCAACCTTCAAGTATCTGATGCCAGCTAATCCAGGATACATGCCAGTTCTTACAACGACACCTATTGATGGCATCTATCAAGATTCCAATTTGACTGATGGGAAGATTATTGATGCTGGGATTGCTGATGCCTATGTCAACCAGGCAACGGGTAGTCCAATTAATCTAAAGGGTAACGTGACAATTTCCTCAATCATAGAAGAATCAACCCAGCAAACGATACCGGCTGGTAATCTTAAGGCAGGCCAAACGTATAAGGTCACTTATCGGTTAGCCGATCCCAAGAGTGGTAATACGGTTACTGCAACTGGTGAAATCAAGGTTGGGACGTTTACGACTCAAAATGTGATTTACCACACAGGAGACAACAAACCAACGTTACTATCTTTGGTCCAGAGTGGTGATTCATTTGGCCATCAAATTACAGTTAATGAATTGAGTGGGACCATTAGTGATTCAATTTTTAATAAATCCGGCGTTTATACAGTTCCCGTCACTTATCACGGTGAGACCAAGAATGCCACGATTACGGTTATCGCTGCCGATGCAATCAAAACGCCGACTGGGACCCACGTTTACGATGGTCAAACGACGGCCAGCCAGGTGCCCGTGACAGCCACGGTTGATGATAAAACCAGCGTAGCTCTGACTTACGGGACCGATTACACATTCGTGAATCCCGACGACGCGAAGAACGTCAACGTAGGGACGTATCAAGTGAAGCTGACTGCTGATGGCAAGCAGGCCATTCAAAAAGCCATTGGCAACAGCGGCATTAATTTTGGTGACGGTCTGGGTCGAGTGACGATTACCCCAGCTACCGTGACCATTACGGGACCAAAGGTGGCCAAGGAGTATGATGGCAAACCATATTCTGGGGAATTAAAGGCCACCATTACGGGACTGCCAACTAGTGGTTCACCGGTTAATTACACGTTGACGGATGTGAGCGGGGAGGTGAACCCTGGCACGTACACGATTGGGGTGAACGTCGCGGATGGTGGCAATCCAAACTACCGGATTGTGACGGTTCCGGGTCAGTTGACCATTACTGAAAAGTCGGGTCCAACCGATCCAACTGATCCAACTGATCCAACGAGACCAACAAATCCAACAGGACCGACCAACCCGACTGATCCAACGGCGCCGACGACTCCCGAGGATCCAACGCAACCGGGACGGCAGGAGGAGCAGACACCCCTAACGCCTGAACCAAAACCAATCACTGAGAAAAAACATGAAACGCCGGGTAAAACGGGGCAATCTCCTCGCCATCAGCAATCCATTGATCAACAAAAGTTGACGCGGCACGCAAAATTAGTGACGGTGACAACGGTTAAAACAAAGGCGGGTCAATCATCAACGCCAGCGGGCACAACTAAGGCCAAGACGTTACCACAGACCGGCGATGACGTTAACCAGCAAACCACGTTGATGGGAGCGGCTTTATTGGGGATCATCAGCTTACTTGGCCTCGTTGGAATTGGGCGAAAGAAGCGCGATGAATTAAAGTAATGAACAGATTGTACGGAATTTAAAAAGTGTTTGAATTCGATGAAAGGATATGCTATTCTTTTGTCAGATACTTTTCACTGGGTGAATTTAAATACTTGTCTATGGATAGTTGGGTGCCATGAGTGGGGGCTCGGAATTCCGACCTCTGTTTGGTATGACAAGAATCTAGACCGTCTTTCGAGAGGGTCGCAAGAACGGTTGAAGTTATCGACGTGAAGAGTGGTTGATAACGGACGCTACTTCTTTCTTTAGGTGGATTCTCCCCAGAGTCGCCTAAGTGTTTTTTAACGTCAGTTAGCGGAGCATATGCCGCTGATTGGTGTCGCTCTTCACAGTAGTTCATTTATATTACTCACCTAGTAATATGAGACTCATCGCATTGAGTAAAACTCACTCTCCATGTAACTAGTCACTACATGGGCAATATCCAATTTGATTGTCCGATGCTTCCCCAGCGTCGGGCAATTTTTATTGGCATATAGTTGACAAAAGCTACTATATATTCTAATCTGAGTCTATTCTTGAACACGAGGAAGTGATCGTTTGGAGCAGGACCAAATAACGACAATTCGGCAGTTTAACCGGGAATATGTTCAGCTGCTGGGAGTCTTGGATCGGCGGGTTTTTGATACTGAACTGCCATTTCCAGAGGCTCGAATTTTGCTCATGATTTTTGAACAACAATCGATTCGGCCGATTGATGTGGCGGCAGCCTTGAGTGTTGACAAAGGATATGTGAGTCGCTTGATTCGGCAGCTTGAGGCAAAGCAATTTGTAAAAAAAGTGCCGTCTGCTCAGGATGGTCGGAGCAAGTTATTGCAATTGACGTCAGCTGGCGTTGCGTTGGCCCAACAGATTGATGCCGACTCAAACGCCCAAATTACCCAGTTATTTGATCCGCTAACAGTTGAAGATAAGAAAGCAGCTCTTCAAGCGATTAAAACGTTACAGCAACTGTTATTAAAATGAGGTGAAGCAAGTGTGGCAAGTTAAATCGTTTCAGGAATTGGATGCAGCGACATTGTTTGAGATCTACAAATTACGAACCCGGGTTTTTGTTGTGGCCCAACATCGCGTTTATCAGGAAGTTGATGATGTTGATTGGCATGCCCGCCATGTTTTCTTACAGGACAGTCAGGGGGCCGTCTTAGCCTACGCTCGGGTTTATCGTGAGGCCGACATCGTGAGCTTTGGCCGCGTCGTTGTCGCTCCAGAGGCACGTGGTACTGGGCTCGGAATTGAGCTGGTCCAGCACGTATTGGCCGTCATTAACTCGGACTTTAAGGGTCTGCCAATTGAGATTGAGGCCCAGGTTCAAGTGGAATCCTTTTACAAGCGGCTGGGATTCACCAGCGTGGGCGCGCCATTCGCGTTTGAGTCAACACCGCATATTCGAATGCAGCACGCAAATTAACCTTAATCGTCAAAAATCCCGTACTCGCAATGAAGTGAGTACGGGATTTGTTTGATTTAAGCGGTTGCCGTTTGAGCAACGGCTGGCAATGTTTCGAATTTTTCACGAATGAAGCCAGCTGATTCGGCTAACTTTTCTTGTTCTTCAGCGGTGATTGGCAAGCGGAGTTCTTCAACGACACCGGATTTTCCAATGATGGCCGGGTGGCCCACGTACGTGTTGTACTTGTCAGAATAGCACGAGCAAGGACAAGCAAGGTTGGCGTCGTCAAGCACGGCACGGCTCAGCTTAACCGCACAGGTTGCGATGGCGTAGCTGGTGTATCCCTTGCCGAAGTGAACGGCCCAACCGCCGCCACGGGCTTGCTGTTCAAGATCCTCAAGGTCGATGTGGCGTTCATCGGCGAGTTGTTCGATTGGTAAGCCGTTTACCGAGACGGTTGACCATGCGACAAACTGGGATTCCCCGTGCTCCCCAAGGGTGTAGCCGGACACGTTTTTGGGGTCAACATTGAAGTTTTCGCCGACTACTTTTTGCATGCGGGCAGTGTCCAGGAAGGTTCCCGTTCCGAGGACCTGATTCTTGGGCAACCCAGTGGCTTGTTGCAGGTAGTAGGTAATGCAATCGCAAGGGTTCATGACATCAATGATGACGCCGTTAAAGCCGGACGCCTTGATTTTAGGGGCGATGTCTTGCACAATTTCACGGGTGTATTCGAATTCGGCCCAGCGATTCCCACTGGCGTGATCTAACGCGTGGATGTTACCTGAGGTGATGAATAAAATATCAGCATCGGTAATGTCATCGTAGTTGTTGATCTTAATCGTGGTATGGGAGTCGAGACGGGCTTGCGTGTCTTGCAAATCGAGTTGTTCAGCTCGGGCCTTTTTCTCATTTTTATCAATCAGAATCAGCTCGTCAGCAATACCTTGACAAACCAGTGTATAAGCGACGGTCGCACCAACGTGGCCGACACCGATAATAGCATATTTTCTCATAAAAAAGACCTTCTTCTATGTATTTTCTAATCATTCTTTAACGATACTAACCTAACAAAATTCTGGGACGCTGTCAACCGGCCACGTCGAATTGGGCGGTTGCATGTTATAATGACGGCAATTAATAGAAGGTGGGTGACATCTTTATGGTAGAAGTTGTTGTGGGACGCCAAAAGTGGAATCGAGGCGCGGCTTTGGCTATCCGTCAAATGGTCTTTGTGACCGAACGGGGTATTGCGCGGGAAGCCGAATTTGACGATAAGGATACGGATGAGACCATTTACGCGGTCGTTTACGAAGATACTGCGCACCCTGTTGCGACGGCCCGGTATGAGGCGATTGATCACCAGACGGTACGGCCTGGTCGGGTAGCAACGGTCGCCACAGCTCGCTATCACGGCTACGGCGCCCAGGCGTTGTTAGCGCTGGAAGCGTACGCCCGACAGCAGGGGCTCACGATGGCCGTTATCCACGGTGAGTTGGATGCGGTGCCGTTTTACGAACGATTAGGGTATCACGCAACGGGAAAAGTTTTCGAAGAAGATGATGTGCCGGTTCAAGAACTCCGAAAGAACCTATGAACGAAATGACAAAAAACGCCCAACCTCATTCATTACAAGGTTGGGCGTTTATGGTCGCATGACCTGTTGTTCGGTAGGGCGGTATGTGGGACTCGAACCCACGCGTGCCGGAACCACAATCCGGTGTGTTAACCAAACTTCACCAATACCGCCATCATTAACAGCAACAACAATTATAGCACAGTTTTTGCCTGAGTTGCCGTTAAATCCTGATTATTTTGAAGAAACATCGTCGGGCTCGTCATTATTCTTGATGAATTTAAGGGCCCGTTCATATTCGTTGAGTGTTTCTGAGAACGGATCCCAGAATTTTTTAGCGGCTTCGTCGTCCACTTTACGCACTTCAAAGCCTGAGGCTGTTGGAATGAGGTCAACTTCGTCGGAATCAGAAAGCTTGAGTTGGTCAAGAAATTCTTGCGGTAGCTGGAGCACGATGTGACCGTCTGCATCTTTTTGTAGCTTGATCGTTTTGGCGTCCATGTGAGGTCCCTCCCTTTGTCCCGTGAATCTACGAAATTTGATAAGTAGATTATAACCCGAAATGAGTCAAAGAGGTCAATTTCTGCGAAAACTTCGGAAAATGTTTTGAAATCACGAGGGGACGGTTGTTCGAAATTTTAAAAAATCGGCCGACTTTCAAGGTGGAATAGTCCTGCAAAATAGGCGGTTCCGCGGATGAGTTATAGGCTGGTTATTTCTATTTGGTGGGCTTTTGTGGTTGAGACAAGTGGCCAAACACCGGTGGGTCAAAATGGCGGGACCCAGGCTGTTTGGAGCGCCAACGTAATCAGTGGGGTAGTGCGTAACCGAATTTGATCAAATAAAAAACGGCCTGATCAACAGGCCGTTTCGAGCTCGAACGATGTTTTGGATAGGAAATTAGGCGCCGACTTGGTGTCGCGCAATAATCTTCCAGCCGTCCAACATCTTATCGCTATTAACGTAGCGTTCGACCACCCACTTGGGGCGTTTAGTAATCTGAGCAGCTGTTTGTAAGCTGCTCGTCCGGTGAATGAGGTGTTCCTCAGGTTTCGTTAAAATA
This sequence comes from Secundilactobacillus kimchicus JCM 15530, assembly GCF_001433995.1. Taxonomy (GTDB): domain Bacteria; phylum Bacillota; class Bacilli; order Lactobacillales; family Lactobacillaceae; genus Secundilactobacillus; species Secundilactobacillus kimchicus. The sequence continues at coordinate 44,599 of NZ_AZCX01000012.1, read as the reverse complement.
TAGCGAACCATCATTATTCCTCCTTTACACAACGCAGTGAGTCCAAACAGAAGTGATCCGGATTGCGTACATCATAGCACGATTTCGGTTATTTGGTTAGTCTTTTGCATTTCCGGATAACGGACAGAAAAATAAAAAGTCGGGGGTCCTCTAAATTACGAAAGTCCCCCGACTTTTACCCTATTTTGATTCAGTTTTTTTGGTTGCGGCCCGCTTAGTGGTCGTCTTCTTCGCTGCATTCGCCTTAGCAGCGGTTTTCTTAGCTGGTGCTTTTTTGGCACTAGCCTTGGCGGTCGTGGCGGCTTTCTTAGCCGTTGCCGTCTTCTTGGTCGTGGCCGTTGCCTTTGCCGAAGTTGTGTTCGGCTTAGCCTTGGCACTTGTCGATTTCTTGCGAGTAGTTGCTTTCTTCGTGGCTGACTTTGTTGCGGTCGGCTTTTTCGTAGCAGCTTTCTTCTTTGCTGGTGATTTAGTGGCCGTTAGCGCATTGCGGTACTTATCAACATCGATGGTGATAATGTTGACGTACTGGCCAGGTTCGAGCTCGATCTCACCGGGGCCACTCGGTACGGGTAACGTTCCTAAATTCATGAGTGCCTTTGCGGCTGCCTCGGCAGCGCGGTCAATGGCGTCGCCAGCGCCTAGTCCAATAACCTTGACCCCTGGAATATCAGGGAAAGTGACCTGAACTTGATTCAGCATCAGACTTGAATCAAAGACAGCTGGATATACGACTCGTTCCAACTTAAGTTCCTCCTACTCCTAAAAACAATTGATGAATCACTTTTTCTATTCTACCGAACTTTCTCCCAAAAATACAGCTTATTTCGGAAAAGGATGGTTGACACTTTTAGATCTTCGCTTGTTTGTAAGAGTGTAGGGCGTTGGCCAACAACTTACGAACTAATAAAACTAAAGGAGTTTACCCCATGAACAATCTCTGGAAAAAGACCACTTTAACCGTTATTTTGCACGACGAAATCAGCGACAAACCCGTTAAGAAGAGCTATGGCAACGTCATTCAAGGCTTCAGCACAGACGCCGTTGACACGTTTGCCCAGGGCTTAGCAACCTTGACTGGCTTAACGCTGGATCATGTTGAAGCAACAAACGTTTCTACAATGGCGGAAATCTAATTTAATTCGAGGAGGAACTGACGATGAACAAGCAAGTCTTACAATTGCGTTTTAAAGATATCAATGGCAAGCAACACACGATTTCAATTACAAACCCGAAGGCGGGTCTGACCGAGTCAACGGTGAAGAAGGTGATGGAAGACATCGCGGCTTCTGGCCTCTTCGTCAAAGACGGTGTCGCGCTTTATGCCACCATCGATGGTGCGTCATACGTTGATACGACCACCACGAAGGTCTTCGAAGCTTAATCATCCCCGCCCCCGGATCATTTCGATAACTTCTCACGGTGGGGGCGATAGGTTGCAAGTTTCAACGACTCAATTGCTGATGGCAGCGGCGACATTGGTCGCAGCCATTCAGTTGAACAATCCAACACTGGTTCTGGTGGCACTGAGCCTCTGGAACCTGACAAATCGGCCCCAATGATGACGGCCGAAAAAGGACATTCCCGAAAATGAACGGGGGTGTCCTTTTTGTTTGTGAAATAAAATGATTAATAGGAGGGGAGGCTTTGATGGTAATGGGATAGTCGTCTATATGAGATTTTCACATGACCATATTCCTGTTTACATAGCCTTGTTATCGCTTACAAAGAGTTGGTGTTACTCGCTTTATAACAATTTAAAAAGTTCAAATACAATAAAAATATATGAAGGAGAGAACTAACTAGTGATATTTCAAACAAAATGGCGTATAATAATGGCAACTTAAGGCGGCCGAAAGAGGTCGTACTAAGACCTACTCTATAATCGTTAGGATGAACAATTATGCAGACTGCTTCAAGGGTCCTGCACCTAATGGGGACTGTCATCACGATTCAAATCGATGCGATAGAGCCGAGTCCCATTTTAGATGAGGTTGAGCGCCGCTTGCGGTCTTATGAACACCGATTTAGCGCGAATTCGGCTGATTCTGAACTGATGCAAGTGACCCATAATGCGGGCGTCCAGCCGTTCGTCGTCGACCCTGAACTGTATCGACTGATCAAGATTGGCCAGCAGGCTAGCGCGGTGCGCGAAGATAATTTAAACATCGCCATCGGCCCGTTAGTCCAGACGTGGCGCATTGGCTTTAACGACGCTAAGGTGCCAACACCAGCCGAGATTAAGACGGCCTTAGCCCTGATTGACCCAGCCAACATCCGGCTTGATGATGCGGCTCACAGTGTGTACTTAACGAAGCCAGGGATGGCCATTGATTTAGGGGCGCTCGCTAAGGGGTATTTTGCGGACCTCATTCGCGATTATCTGGGGGCCCAGGGAGTTAAAACGGCCCTCATTAACCTCGGTGGTAACGTGGTGGTCATGGGGCCAAACGCCAAGCACGCAGACGGCGACTGGCGGGTTGGCTTGCAGGACCCAGTTAAGCCGCGAGGTCAGTTCAAGTTGGTGCTGAAGTTGCAGAATAAGTCGGTTGTGACGTCGGGAATTTACGAGCGACAGCTAACGGCTGACGGGCACACCTACCACCATATTTTGGATACACGGACCGGTTATCCGGTCGACACCGACGTGGTTAGTCTCACCATCGTGTCGGACAGTTCGTTAGACGGCGAACTGTGGACGACCCGGTTGTTTGGTCAACCACGCAACCGCATTATGGCCAAGGTGGCCACGATGGCAGGCATTGACGCTATTGTCATCACGGCAGATGGGCGGTTAGTCACCACTTTGCCGAAGTCGTATTTTGGCTAAAAATTTAACTGTTGGGGGATCACAAGATGAGCAAAGAAATGAAGAAGTTTGTTGCACTGGTTGGGACCAACACGAAAGACGCCACCAACCGGAAGTTATTGCAGTTTATGAAACAACATTTTGCCGGCCAGGCCGACATTGAATTGATGGAAATTACCGGTTTACCAATGTTTGATAAACCGCAAGACATGCACGTACCAGACCGAGCTCAGGCGATGGCAAAAGAAATCGATGCGGCTGACGGCGTCATTATTAGCACGCCAGAGTACGATCATGCGGTGCCCGCTATTTTAATGAACGCGATTGAGTGGCTCTCGTTTGGCATTCATCCGTTTGCAGACAAGCCAGTGATGATTATTGGGGCGTCGTTTGGGTCCCTGGGAACGTCGCGGGCCCAAGAACACCTGCGGCAAATGATGGACGCACCAGAGGTTCACGCCCGCATTATGCCAAGCTCCGAATATTTGGTGGGGCAATCACTAAAAATCTTTGACGACGAAGGCAAATTAAACGATACTGAAAAAGTAGCACAACTAGAAGCACTATTTGCGGATTTTCAGCAATTTGTGAACATTTCCAAAGAGTTGTGGCACTCCACTCAGGTGGACAAAGAATTGCTAGATAATCGCAACAATATCAAGGCCTAAAGGAGTAGATAAACATGAAATTAGTCGGGATTGCAGGCACCGTTGAAGAGGTTTCTTACAACAAAAAGTTATTACAATTTATGGCGAACCACTTTAGTAGCCAAGTTGACATTGATATTTTGCCCATTGAAGGCATTCCGATGTTCGACCAAGACAACGACCAGACCGAAACGCAGGCCGTTCAGTATTTGAACCGTAAGATCAAGGCGGCTGACGGGGTGATTATCGCCACGCCAGAACATAACCACACCATTACAGCAGCGCTTAAGAGCGTTATCGAATGGTTATCTTACCGGGTTCACCCATTTGAAGACAAACCGGTGATGATCGTGGGGGCTTCGTACTACGATCAAGGGTCATCGCGGGCTCAGTTGAATTTACGACAAATTCTGGAGGCCCCTGGTGTGAATGCCGTTGTGATGCCCGGCAACGAATTCTTGCTGGCCAACGTCAAAGAAGCCTTTGACGCTAACGGTAACCTGAAAGATGGCAAGACCGTCGACTTTTTAGCAACGACGCTCTTGAAGTTCACCAAGTTCGTTAAAGTGATCAACACGATGAACGACGTCCCAGTTCAAACGGATGGGGCTGCTGAAGAAGAGGACTTAATGGCTCAACACCCCGTCAAAACGACGGTTAAAGACGTGGACATGGAAGCTGACGACTGGGTAGAACAAGCGGCTAAGAAAACCAACGCCGTTGACGGTGACACCTACGTGAAGTTGGACCGCGGGTTGTTGACGGTCAACCAATTGAACTACTTTTTGAACACCGTGCCGCTTGAACTGACGTATGCTGATGACAACAACCAGTTCATTTACTACAACCGTGGCCAAGCCAAGGGCAAGATGTTGGCACCAAGAAAACCCGGCCAAACTGGGGATCCACTCCAAAAGGTGCACCCTGACCGGGCTGTTCGGGGCGTTAAAAAGGTGATTCATGCCCTTCGGACTGGTACCGACTACGTGATGACGCCAGTGCCAGGTTGGACCGCAGATAAGGCCATTATTCACTATTACAAGGCCATGCATGACGAAAACGGCAATTACGCAGGTGTCAACGAGTCAGTCTTTGATGTGATGCCCGTTGTGAAGTGGTACTTAAAGAAGAGCGGCCAGTTACTGATGCCAGATCCAAATGCCAAGACGGATGCTGGCGCTAGCGCTTCTGTTGATGATAGTGCAAGTGCTGGCGGTTCTGATACGGGGGCCAGTGCGTCCGTTGATAATGATTCAGCTAGCACGCCCGCACCAGCACCTGATATGAGTGCGGATGCCGGGGCCGGCGCTTCTGAAAGCTAATTAGCTAATTAAAAGAACCAAAAAAGGGAATATCCTGAACCGGTTATCGAGACCGGTTTAGGATATTCCCTTTTTGGCTAGTTAGATTCACCAATTCGAAGAACACAAGCGCCACGAATATCGCCCTTTTTGACGTACCGAAGTGCTGCTAATGCATCTGAAAAGGCGTATTCGGTAATCTCGGGATGGATATCCAGCCGATCCGCCAGTTTCAGGAAGGTCTCCCCGTCGTGACGGGTGTTACTTTCAACACTCGTCAGATTCTTTTCGTGAAAAATGGCGTCCTGGTAGTTTAGACTCGGAATGTCACTGACGTGAATGCCAGCAAGGGCGAGGGTCCCACCCGGTTTGAGGCCAGCCAGAGCAGTGGGAACAATCTCACCAACTGGCGCGAATGAGATGGCAGAATCTAGCGGTACGGGTGGAAGGTCGTAGGCGCCACGGGCGGACGTTGCACCTAGTTCAAGGGCGAATTGACGAGCGTCCTTTCCCCGGGTGAGCACGTGGACTTCCATGCCTTGATCCAATGCAATTTGAGCGGTGATATGAGCGGAACCGCCAAAGCCATATAGTCCCAGGCGACCGCCTTCTGGGACGTTGGCGCGTTCATAGGCCCGATAGCCGATAATGCCAGCGCATAGGAGGGGGGCAGCGGTCAGTGAATCAAACCGTGCCGGGATGCGGTAGGCAAAAGCTTCGTGAGCGGTGACGTACTCGGCATAGCCGCCATCGTGGTCCCAGCCGGTATAACGTGAGTTGGGACAGAGATTCTCCTGACCTGACCGGCAGTAGCTGCAGACCCCGCAGGTCCAACGAAGCCATGGGACCCCGATTCGGTCACCAAGTTTGAACCGACTGGCTTCCGGCCCCAGTTTGACGACTTCACCGACGATTTCATGCCCCGGTGTGACGTGGTCATGGTGGACGGGCAAGTCGCCTTCGGAAACGTGCAGGTCAGTGTGACAGACACCACAGGCAAGAATTCGAACGAGCACTTCGCCCCGACCGGGTTGCGGTACGGGCTTAGTCACCATGTGCAGGGGTGCCGGATTCGTTTCGATTGGGCCCGGAGTCGTCACCTCCCAAGCCTTCATTTTAGTAGGAATTGTGGTCATTTTGATCGCCTCAATCTTCATTGTGCAATTTTTCATTTACCATCTTCATTCTAGTCAGTTTGGGATGCCGATTCAATTAAAAGGGGTCGGTCGGTAAATTTGCACTTTTCTAGCCAAGGGGGCGGGTTGCTCGTTACAATGGTCTTAAGGATAGCAGAGCCAGGAAAGGAGCGATTCCCATGATGAACCGATCCATCGATGAGTCGAAGTTGCCAAAAACGCCGATTTATTCGTTTTCGGTTAGTGACGCCGAATTGGCCAAAGTGATTGCAGATGAGCTGAGAGTGCCGATGTTTCAAGACGTCCGAATCACGGGGGAGCAGGGGCGCGAAGGCGAAACGATCCAGCTTCGGGTGGTCGTTGAACCACAACACTTCAGTGATGAATTTCAGTGGTTTATGGGGGATAAGTTGTTGAACCGCCAGAGTCATCCGGTCTTGAACTTAGTCGCGGTCCCATATGCGTTAGACGGTGTCTTGTTCAGCTGTCAGGTGGCGAGACATGGGCCCAGTGGGGCGATGTATGCGACGGTGAGCACTGAATTGAAAGTTGACGTTAGAAAGCCGGCCATTTTGAGTTCAATTCCGCCACAACAAGTCCAGTGCGGCGACGTGGTTCGCTTATCGGCCGCCGGCACCAACGTCTATGATGAGCGGTATCAGTGGTTTTTCAACGATCAACCGTTAGCGGGGGAAACCCGGCCACGGCTGGTGGTGCGGGCCGGTGATGTTAATCAAAGTGGCCGGTATGCCTTGGAAGTTATGCGGGAAGGACAACCAATCTGGAGTGAAATTGAGCTCACAGTTCACAAGTGTGGCCAATGAAGTGGTCTATATGAACCGTTATTGCCGAATTTTTGAAAATTTTTCAAACAAAAAGAATAACTTTAATAGCTTTAGTCGGAATTTCGGGTTACAATTGTACATGGTTATGGAATTACGATTCTGTAGCTCAATTTTTCATTGCGTACTGGAATATTTCCCCTGTATGTTATATTTCAGTAAGTCCCCAAACATGTGGAGAGCGAAGTGGTTTCCACTTCACTCTTTTTTCATCAAGCAGCTAACCTGTGTCAGAATTGGAGATAGTTCTATTTTTATGACAAAAGCAGAAAGGTCGCTTAACCGAGTGACAAGGACACCGCAAGGTCATGACGAACTGGGGGAAGTTCAGTTGCGATTTGAACTGGTCACAACTAACTTTACACAAAACACAGGGTCGTGAGAATCGCTCAACTACTAGGGGATGTTGAGGGATTCTTTTTTTGTAGAGTGCGAGCCAAGGCGGTTAGACCGCAGAATGTAAGAGCGATTGGTAGAAGCTCCTAGGCGTGGAGGTTTTACCAATCGCTCTTACATGGCCGCGGTCTGCCTTGGGGAGCACGTTTCGGCTACGTAACCGAGTAAAGCTGGTGGTTGCCATCTCCGATGGCCGCTGTCAGGGTGCTGTGGGGACCAGTCCGAGCCTGAGGGGCGGTCTCGAACCTCGCATTGAAGCCCCGTTTCACGGGTCTCCAATAGCGTCCCAGGCTGTAAGCGCTAAAGCGCCAACAGCCTTGTCACTGCACCCTAACAGCGCCCATCTCCGATTCCTTATACATAACAAACAGCCGGTTTTGCTTCAACGAAATTGGTCTCACGTGGATGACACGTACTGAAGTAACGAACTTCTGGGAATGTCGCTGACTTGTACTTGATTCCTTGAACGCTGGGGTGATTGAGGCTGCAGTGATTAACTAACGGTTGGCTCAGTCCAGCTTAGTCTTGGCGTAGGTTGACGCTGTTGTTTTTTAGCAATTCTTAGCGGGGTTGCAATCTCTATCATGAAAAACTAGCATAAGGTTCTAAAAAACGCCTGACCCACATTTGCTGGGTTTGGCGTTTTGCCATTACTTGCCGAGTGCCGGTCGGCAGCGATTTCCTGTTAGTTTAGTGCGTACAAAAGCCGGCGCGCCTCACTTCTCGGTAAGGGGGGCGCGGAAGGTCTACAACATCGTTGGGGATTTCTCGAAATTGCCAGAAGAAGTCATCGGTGAATTTGACTACATCTGGCAGGACCACATCACGAACTGGCGCCAAATGAAGTAATGAGAAAGCGCGTCCTTAGGCTGATTAATCGGCTCAGGGCGCGCTTTTAAATTTCGCCTAGCCAGGCAACGTAATCCCGTTCACGCAAGATGGCATGGCGGAGGAGCTGATAGTGACCGTAGCTTTGCGTCTGTTGCTGAGTGGTAGGGAACTTGTCAGCCAGTTGGGCGTTCAGGTTGTCGAGTTTAGCTTGATGAAGGGCCAACTGTTCGGTGACCATGACGCGCAATAAGTCAGCGTGCTGGTCCTTAACGAAGTAGAGTTTTAATAGAAATTCATCGTGGGCGTTATCAAGGGGGGAGGGTTCTTGTAGCCAGCGGAAAAATTCCTGTTGACCGGTATCGGTGACGCTGTAGCGCTTTTTAACGAGTTTTTCGCCCACCTGCACCTGATCGTGTTGAAGGAGGCCAGCAGTTTCCATTCGGTTTAATAACGGGTAAATTTGGCTGTGATTGGCCGACCAAAATTCGCCAATGTCAGAGTCAAACGACTTGGTTAAGTCGTAACCTGTTTGAGGGCGGTCGATAAGGAGTCCAAGAATAATGTATTTTAACCGATTTTTTTGTGCCACAGTCTAAATTCCCCCTTGATTTGTCGTTAAGATGAGTTTACCATAGCTGTGTTGTTTAAAACATGTAATTAATTACATAATATTAGGAGGAACTCAAATGACTGAAAAAACGTTTAAGACCTTAGATGACTTCTTAGGCACCCATTTTATCTACACTTACGATAACGGTTGGGAATACGAATGGTACGCTAAAAATGACCACACGGTTGACTACCGCATTCACGGCGGCATGGTTGCCGGTCGGTGGGTGAAGGACCAGAAAGCCAACATTGTGATGTTGACGGAAGGCATCTACAAGGTTGCTTGGACGGAACCAACGGGAACGGACGTTGCCTTGGACTTTGTCCCGAACGAAAAGAAGCTGAACGGGACGATTTTCTTCCCAAAGTGGGTGCAAGACCATCCAGAAATCACGGTGACCTTCCAAAATGAGCACATTGAGTTAATGGAAGAATCCCGTGAAAAGTACGACACCTACCCGAAGCTGGTGGTTCCAGAATTCGCCAAGATTACTTATGTGGGTGAAGCGGGTCAAAACAACGACGACGTGATCAGCGAAGCACCGTATGAAGGAATGCCGAATGATATTCGGAATGGTCAATATTTTGATGCAGACTACCGTCGCGTCAAGTAGGCCATGAATTCACTTACTGAGGGTGACGGCTTTGCCAGGTCACAATCACATCAGTTAATCGACAACAACCCGCAACGGGCCGAAATACCCCCTACTCGTCCCACCCCCATACCCCTAAATCCCGTTGTGGGTAACGTTTCTTTACTAAAAATGGTCACTGAAATTTGATTTCAGTGACCATTTTTTAAACGCGGGGTGTTCGGTAAGCCGATTTTGAACAAACCGTGAGTCCGTCGTGAACGAAGCTGTTGATAATAATCACCCAAACGGGAATGTCGTAGTTGTCATCGAAATGGAAGAAGAAAACATAGCCGATGATGACCAGACTGGCTAGTACCGTTACTGTAATGGCAATTCGAGGATGAATCACGGAACGATTACTAGGGTCGTAGCTAGGGTGATTTTTCATGAACGGTCGCTTTAACCAGAGCGTACTAGCGCCCCAGAGTGCGAACTCAATCAGCAGAATGGTAAGGGTCAACTGGTCAAAGTCCCAGTAAAAAAATAGAACGCTCATGCTCACGAGCACAATGCTGAGTTCAATATTTCTAAAAATAGCATAACGCCAATCGAAGTTGTTCATTTTGGTCACTTGGCTACCTTTCACGAAGAGCTTAGCAAATTGCTGGCGCTAGGTCAACGAGCGCCACTAAGCTGAAACTTAATATGACAATTCACTAAAATTGTTTATTCGATAGACGCAAACCGATATAATGGCTAAAGAGATTAGAGGAGGCGTCAAAATGAAACAATGGATGAAAGCAGTTTTACTAACTGTTGCAGTCGTTGGAACAGGACTGGTTGCCGCAACGCAACCTGCCGATGCAGCTAGCAAGTATACGATTGTCAAACAACACTGGTACGTCGGTAACAAGGGCCACGTCGTTCAGCCGAAGACCCGCCATCAATCAGCTTGGTTATGGAACATGAATCATACAAAAGTGAAGTCGCACTTTAACTTAAAGGACTACCCGAACCGGACTTTCAATGTCCGTGCCGCTGTTCAATATAAGACGGCAACCGGCCGAAGGACGGGAATTTACTACTATATTTCAAGCATTGACTCTGGCAAGGCCGTTTCGGGAATGGTTAGCCGGAACTACGTCAAAAAAGGCGTGAACCCGTATTCTGGTGATGTCATGTTGGACGCATTTTCAACTGATGCTGAATATACCAACTACTTGAAGCATTCGCCGTATATGAAGTTAGCCAAAAACACGCTAAAGCTGTTCCCCAACACGCCGGTGAGTCTGGAATTGAGTAAAATTGCCCGGGCTAAGTATGGTGCTTATGAAAAATCGAAATACTTGACTGGTCGCAGTGATACTGAAGTTGACACCAGTGCCTACAAGTCCATTGACGACTTTAAGGATCTGGCCGCTGACTTACTCGCCAACAATGCCAAGTCTGATACGACTAAACTATCGTTGATTAACAAGGACCTTGTCAAAGCGGGTTACACTTCCAGCAAGTTTAATAGCCTGTCGAATCAACAGTTAGGCATTGATTTTACCAACAACACCAAATTTGGTCAATCCCACGCCCGGTTAGCGTCCGGATATGCTCTGGTTCTGGGTCAAAAGTAACCCCTTCATTAGAAGCCTTAAATTGGGCTTCTTTTTTTGTCAAAAAGAGTAGCATGTGAATCAGAAATAATAGGAGCGTTAACGATGAATAAACTGAAAGAGCGACTTGATGCGTTTTCAGACGCTGTCATTGCCATTGTGATCACAATTATGGTCCTCGAGTTACCGTTACCAGAGCATGACTCCTGGACGGAATACTTGCAATTTGGGAAAGGGATTGGCATTTTCTTTATTAGCTTTGTGTTCGTTGCCAATGTCTGGTACCAGCATTCGATGTTGTATAACGCCGCCGAGACGATTACGGAGCGAATCTTCATCTGGGAATTCATTTTCATGGCGTTTTTATGCTTAGTGCCAATTTTTACAAAATTGATGACCTCCGACACCAACCGGCACACCGTGATGGCTTATGGTATCCTGACCATGATCGTCAGCTTGTTGTTGATGATCGTGACGAACCTGGTATTACGCCAAAAATATAAAGACAAAGCTCAGATGCGTAAAGTTTTTCGACTGGTGTATGGGTCGCATAATAACTATCAAGGGGCGGCAGGTGTTGCTGTGCTGGTCTTGGCCTATTTTCAACCAGAATGGGCCGTCTATTGGTACTTAGCCCTTCCGGTGATTTCGTTTGTCTTTAACCGCCAAGATTACGCGGATTTTGAACAAGTGACTAGTTTGTCAAACGAAGCGCAGCAAGACGTCTTGGCCTTGTCTAGCCACGACTTACGTGAATTTCGGAAAAAGCAACGTGAGATTAGTCAAAAGTACGCGCAGCAGCGACATGAAAATCCGAACTGGCGACAAGAGTTGGCCGCTGAGCTGGGAGAACTGGTGAAGGCAAATCCAGAAATCGCACAGCAAAATCAGACCCACCACCGTGACCATCAACAAGAACGCGGCCGTCACCAATCGCACCATTAGCCTATTGAATCAAACACTTTGACCGTTGTGTACCGACTTTTAAAAATCGGCTTAAACCACATTCTGATTCGTGGGTAGTGAGCTATAATTAAGGTGTCATCAATTGACAAACAAGTTTCTCAAGTCAATAGTTGGTACCATTTGGACCCTCACTGGCCCGAACGTGGCGTGAAAGAGCCTCCCCCGGTTCCACGTGACACGGACCTGTGCTGAAATGGCGCCTAACGATACTCCGAATTGATAAGACGACTTCCTGAAATAAAAAAGTCCCAGCCACTGGTAATCTACCGTGAGCTGGGACTTTTTGTATCTAATCCAGCCTTAAAACGGCGGACGGATACTGCTGGGTTACGAAGGCTTGAATCTCCGAAATCATGTGGCGGGTGGACGGCGCCTTGGCCTGAACGCTGGACGTTACGAGGCCGAGGGACCGGTAAAAGGGGGCGTCAAAGGGGTAAATGGCCACGTCACCGGTCATTTTTTCAAGAGCCAGCTTCGGCAGGATGCCAAAGCCTAACCCGGCTTCGACCATGGCGATGATGGATTGATCATCGATCGAGAACTGAATGGCGTTCGGGGCGATGTTGTAGTGGTCCAAAGCCGCCTTGGTATCGCGGTCATAGTCACCAGGCTGCAGGATGAAGCTCTTGTCAGCCATATCCGCTTGCGTCACGGTCTGACCATTAGCCGGGGTGAATTCGCGCGGGGCAATACAGTATATTTCATCCTTGACGAGGTCGTTAACGATCAGGTTTTCGCTAATGGGTAAAGCGACAAAGCCGATGTCGAGGGTGCCGTTTTTTACTTCTTGAACGATGCGGTTGAACCCGCCCTGAGCGACCGAGATATTGACGTCGGGGTAGGACTTGTGAAACGTGCGGATAATGGGGGGGAGCCAGTTAATACAGACGGATGAGAAGGCCCCGATTCGGATAGCACCAGTAGTCAGGCCCTGAATATTGGCAGCTTCTTGTTCCAGTCGGGATTCGGAATTTAAAATGTCTTGAATAATTGGCAAAATCTGCTGGCCGTTCGGGGTCAGGGTGGCCCCTGAGCGTGATCGTTGGAAAACTGGGAAGCCAAGGGCGGACTCGAGTTGGTTAACGGAATGGCTGATGGCGGAGGGGGTCACGTTTAACGATAAGGCGGCCTTATAAAAAGTGCCTTCGGCCACGACGGTTGAGAAGACTTGATAGGCGAATGGTAACATGCGTGCTGACTCCTTTGTTGAAATAAATTCATTTAAGCTTGAATAAGTTGCGATTTACTAATTTTAAAAGACAGTATATCATAGCTGAAAAGACTTAAGAAGAGGTGTTGGGATGATGGATCAAAAGTTATTTGCTAATCGGGTACAATCAGAAGTAGCGTCTCGCTTGCAGGGATTATTCCCGCAGATGCCATACGACGACGCGATTACCTTTACGGCGGGTTCGCCAGCGGAAAACTTATTCCCAAAGGCGGCGATGCAACAAGCGTACTTGGATGCCATCGCCGCTGAAGGGGCCCATACATTCCAGTACCACACGGTTCAAGGCCCGGTTGAGTTGCGGGAGCGACTAGCGGACCGGGCAATGAAGCGTCACCAGATTCAAGACATCGATGCGGATAACGTGATGTTGACGGCCGGCGGTCAGCAGGGAATTGACCTAGTGGCGAAGCTGATGTTAAACCGCGGGGATGCCATCGTGGTGGAAGCCCCGACCTACGTGGGTGCACTGAGTGCTTTTGACATGTACGAGCCGACCTACTATGAGGTCCCGCTTGAAGCCGACGGGATGGCGGTTGACCAGCTTGAAGACCTGTTGAAGCAGCATCCAGAAATCAAGTTAATTTACACGGTGGCCGACTTCCACAACCCTGGTGGTGTGACCATGTCGCTGGCCAAGCGGCGGCGGTTGGTGGAACTGGCCAACCAGTACAACGTGATGATTCTAGAAGACACGCCGTACCGGGATTTGCGGTATGTTGGTGAGTCCTTGCCGACCATCAAGTCGTTTGATACCGAAGGCCGCGTCATTTTCCTGTCGAGCTTTTCAAAAATTCTGATGCCGACGCTGCGCACGGGTTGGTTGGTTGCTGACCAGTCAATCTTGACTCAGTTGTACAAGCTCAAGGAAGCCAACGACTTAGAAGTCCCTAATATCACGGCAAGTGCCATCAATCAATTCATGGCCAAAAACGACCTCGACGTCCACATTGCGGGGCTGACCAGCGAGTACGCGGTGCGCCAACAGGCAATGGTCCAAGCAATCAAGGACGAGTTGCCGGACGGGGTGACGGCCACAGCGCCAGAAGGTGGGTTCTTTACTTGGCTTACGTTACCCGAAACCATTGATACAACGGCACTGCTGTATGATATTTGCACCCCTCAGGCCCACATTGCCTATGTGCCGTCGAAGAATTTCTACGCCTACAAAAACCACTCAAATGGGATGCGCCTGAACTTCACCGGCCTGACACCGGAGCAGATTCAAGACGGGATGCACCGATTGGGCACGGTATTAACGGCGGCAATGACTGTGACGACGAATTAGTCTGGATTGGATAAGAGATGGATTAGCTTTTTGGTAGCAGTTTCTTCAATCTGTTCCCGTTGAAACAATGGCCTTAGTAAGTTAAAATGGTAGCACAGGAAGGGCGATAACATGGCAGCTAATAGTCCATTTGTTCTGAGCTCTTTTATGAAGGGCGCAGCCAGAATTTTAGACATTGGTTCGACACAACGGAAAAGGCAGCAAACGTTTATCAAAACCGATGCGGATGCAATGCGTCAAGACTGGGTTACAGTTGGCAAAGAATTAGACGGTGCAATGGTGGATTATGACTCAAAATTCAAACAAGCAAAGCGGTAAATCACACGAAGTTAATGATGGTGTGTTCGTGTACGGCACTAGAATAGCCAATAAAGAAGATAAGTAGTCAAAGGTCGTTCATTTTATATCATGAACGGCTTTTTCGATTATGGTGCTTCACTGACTTTTATATTGGCATGGTGTCTGATTGATTTTGCTTGATGAGAAGCGAAAAACTAACAACGACAGCGACGAAATCGTCAATTAAGCATAGAAAAATTTAAATGTTCTCTAAAGACTCTTGCGAAAAAATAGAAATTTGAGCAAAAGTTAGGTTTAACGGGGGTAGTTGGGATAGAATGGTATAAGTTTAGTAAAGTTGCTTGGAGGAAAGATAGATGAAAGACGAGTTGCCAACTCGCACAGATCGTCATAAAAAACCCGAAAAGCATGGTAAGCGCGGATCGCGGATTCGCTTGATTATCATGGCCGTCATCGTTTTAATCCTGATTGGCGGTGGTGTTTTTGCGGCACAGACGTATGGTAAGTTAAAACACAACTTCTCAAAATCTTACTCGGGAGTGGGGTCAACGACCCAGACAACCGTTAAGGCCGGTCAACCCATTAGCGTGTTGCTGATGGGCACCGATACCGGGGCCTTGGGCCGAAAGGACAAAGGCCGCACGGATACCATGATCGTCGTCACCATTAATCCGAAGTCGAATAAGACCACGATGGTCAGCATTCCACGGGACACGATGGTGAACTTGCGCTCGGGGCAAAATTCCAACGCGGGGGTTGAGAAAATCAACGCGGCCTACACCGTTGACGGTGCTGGCGGAGCGATCAAAACGGTCGAAAACCTGATTAACGTCCCGATTAACTACTATGCCATCATGAACATGGGTGGCCTAGAAAAAATCGTGGATGCAATTGGCGGGATTGATGTGACCGTACCGTTCTCGTGGTCGGATTCCCACACTCACATGTCCTTTACCAAGGGTAAGGCCCACTTAAACGGAAAGCGCGCCTTGGGATTTGCGCGGATGCGGTATGAAGATCCCCAGGGAGATTACGGTCGGCAAAAGCGCCAACAGCAAGTGATCACGGCCATTGCTAAGAAAGTGTTAGCTTCCAAGTCACCATCGGAATACGAGAAACTGATGAGCTTGGTGGCTGACAACTTACGGACCAACCTGACCTTTGATGATTTGGTGGGCTTAGCGGCCCACGATAATGAAGCAATTCAGAACTTGAAGAAGAGTTCGCTGCAGGGGACCGGAGCCTACATCGGCGATGAGGCGTTCCAAGTGACTTCGACGAAGGAACTTAACCGGGTTTCAGCACTGTTGCGCGGCCAATTAGGCCTAAAAAAAGTAACACTTAATAACTTTAATACCCGCCAAAACAAGCAAAACGTTGCGGCTGGGTTTGATTTCTCGGACGGTTACAACCCGACTTATAACTTGTATGGTGGGGCTTCCGTTGGCGCTTCAGGCCAGTCTAAGACAGCTCAATAGCTACTAAAACCCCTCCAAGCCGGCTGGTTTGGAGGGGTTTTTATCTTGTTAATAGTACTTGGCGACTTGGTACAATTGCTCGGTAATGGCCTTGAGGGCCGTGCCATTGGGCGTTGTGCCGTTTGCGAAAACAACAGCAGCGTGGTAGTTCCCCGGCGTCGCATAGTAGCCGGTGCGGTACTGTTGGCCGGAAAAGGCCCCGTTGATAAATCGAACACCGGGCCGCCAGACGTAGATACTGGCGTAGTGGGTTCCAAGTGACGTAAGGTGGCGGTATTGCTTTTGGGTCAGCACCTGACCGTTTTGCAGGGCCAAGACGCCCGCCATGTAGTCGACCGGATTCGACACGAGATTACCGGCGCCGGGCAGGGCGGTTAGCCGGGCAAATGATAGGGGCGCGACGGCGCTGCCATCTAGGTTAAACGACTGGGCCATTGGCTGATCAAGGACGCGGGTCGACTGATTCACAAGCTCCGAGTGGGTCATGCCAGCCGGCGTTAAGATTCGGTCCTGAAAGTTGCGGGCATACGATTGGTGGGTGACCTTGGCGATGATACCAGCCAAAATCACGTAACCAACATCAGAATACTGAAAGTTGTGATTGTTGGTCATTGTCGCCGTTTGAATCGCGTGAGCGACGGCCGCCGTCTCTGAGACGGGCTTATTTGGCGTCCATTCTGGCCCGGTTATCCCGGCCGTCATTGTCAGTAACTGAGCGATGGTGATGTTGCGAGCATTTTTAAGTTCGGGGTAAAATGAACTGACCCGCGTGGTTGGCGCCAGCTTTTTTTCAGTGAAGAGCTGCTCAACCATCGCCCCGGTGAATAGTTTCTGTAGCGACGCGGTGGGGTAGCTGATTGACCCATCCGACGTGTTGGCAACTTGGTCAGCTTGCAGGGCTAGCCCGTTACTGACGACGGTTGGCGTGGTTTCACCAGCCGAGATCAACGCGGCGCTGCCGGTCACACCGGATTGAGCAAACGTGCCTTGGGCGACGTCGCTGAAGGAAACTGATTTTAAACCATGAACGTTCATCCAGCCAATTGTTTTGGCGTTGATGCGTAACTTAGCATATGTCCCAGTTTTAGTGGTTTTGCGCTGCAATACGCGGGCAAACTGATTCTGGTAACGACTCCCGTTATCATCACGCGTCTTAGTTGACCGCGACGTATTGTACGGTCCATACCAGAAGAGGGCGTAGCCGGTTTTACCTGGTTGGTGGCTGAGCTGGACGTCATAGTGGTGGTTATTAACCTTGAGAACGGGGTTGTAAGTCGCAGCTTGGGGGTGTTTTGGCGCACTCATTAAGACGCCGATACTTCCCAGTGTGACCACCCCAACTTGAAACCATTTTTTTAATGTCATAGAAAATCCATCCTTTAAGCCCATTATAGAAGTGTGACCTGGTAAACGGTTCCTGGGGTCAAGGGCCTTGATAAAGACTTAGAACCCTTAAGAAAGAATTAAGGGTTGACCGAATCCCGGCTAATTTTAAGATAAACGGTGGCAGATTCTTTAATATAGTACAACGTTCAACGATGTGTGTTAGGAATTAGCGGCAAATCCTCTATAATATAGATGAGTGACAATTGGACTGAGAAATGGAGTAGGTTGGAAAATGAACGATACAATTTTACTCGTCGATGACGAAGATAGTGTCATTACTTATTTAGAAAAAGAACTGCAATACGAAGGCTATCAGGTTTTGGTTGCCCAAGATGGGGAAGCAGCTGTGACCACCTATGAGGCTCATGTAACCGATATTTCGCTGATTATTTTAGACTGGATGCTACCCAAACTTGACGGTCTCGAGGTCATGCGCCGGGTCCGTCGCCAGGCGGCGGTGCCCATTATTATGATGACGGCTAGAGATTACGTTGGCGACAAGGTGTCCGGTCTGGATGCCGGGGCAGATGATTACATCACCAAGCCCTTTGATATTGAAGAATTACTGGCTCGAATCCGGGTGATTTTACGGCGGAAGAGTATGCCAACGGTTCATGATAGCTATGCGGTCGGGGACCTGCAGATCGACACGCGCACCCGGCAAGTGATGTACGGGAGCACCAAGGTTCAGCTCACTCAACGCGAATTCGAACTCTTGTTGACCCTTGTGGCGGCTAACGGTGAGGCGATGACGCGTGATGAGCTATTAGACCACGTTTGGGGCGTGGATTTTGACGGTCAGATCAACATCGTGGACGTTTATATTCGGTTTGTCAGAAACAAGTTCAAGGACGCCGTGGGCGATGATTCCGCCGACTTTATTGAAACTATCCGGGGAGTGGGGTACCGTATCGATGAGAGCAAGCTTAACAAGTCGGCTACAAACAAGTAGTGCCCAGATTACAAAGGTGTATGGCCTGTTACTGCTGGGGCTAATGGTCGCGATGTGTTTGTCGGTGACGACGTTGGTTGGTATCAATGCCCTACACAACACCCACCAGCAAGCGCATAATGTCTTGAAAGGGTTACGCGACACCTACGTTCTTAACCGTGATGATTGGTATTGGTGGCGGGTTGGGAGTCCGGTTAATAGTCGTTCGACCTTTATTCGAGTCACAACCGAGACCCCTAAAGAAGACACCGTCAGCACCAGGCATACGAAGGACTTTGTAAAAAAAACGGATGATGCCAAAAAAATCTTTGGCGACCTCTACTTCAGTCAAGATGCTGGTTTTTACTACTACATGACCACCACGCAAAAGGTTCAAGACGGAAAGCAGACGGTCTCAGCGAAGTATCAATTATGGATGAGTCTAACGAACGCGGTGAATTTGTTATTAACCCTGCTGCGAATTATCTCAGGATTGATGCTGCTGTTCTTCTTACTGGGAACGGGCTTCATTTATGGGCTCGCTAAGCGGTTGAACCGTCCCCTGGTGAACCTAACTCAGTATACGAAAGTACTGAACGATAATAATTGGTCGCAAGCCGTCGATAGTTTGCCGGTCCCGACAAAACCAACGGAAGTTCGGGAGTTGAGTATCGAATTTAACCAACTATTGCATTCTATCAATCAGCAAGCGGAAAATGACCGGCAGTTTGTGTCGAACGTTTCCCATGAATTAAAAACGCCGATTGCCGGCATCCGGGGTCACGTGGAACTGATTCAGCGCCACGGTAAGCGTGATCCGAAGATGGTGCCGGATGCACTCGCGGTCATCGACCGGGAATCGTTGCGGATGCAACGGATGATTGAGAGCCTGCTGAACCTCTCGCACGCAAGTCAGCTGACAATTGACCGGCAGCCGACCGACCTTGTCCCGTTGGTGGCTAAGGTGGTCGGTGATTACCAACGCCAGATTGCCCAAGACATCATGCTGGTGGCGGATGATAGTGTCCGACGCCGGGTGAATTCGGCGACGGTGGAGCAGATTTTTCTCGCCCTTTTGAACAACGCCGGTAAGTATTCACCTCCAACCGGGATTATTACGGTTCGCGTGACGAATAAGGAAATTAGTGTCAGTGACGTCGGTCCCGGCATTAGTAATGGGGACAAGGCCCGCGTTTTTGAGCGGTTTTACCGGGGTAGTCAGACCGGGGCCAACTCAACCGTCAAAGGGACGGGACTAGGGTTAGCCATCGTAAAGCAGCTGGTCGCGTTAAACCGCGGCGACATTCAGATTCTTGATAATCAGCCAACGGGGAGTCGGTTTTTGATGCACTTCCCGACGGATTCTTAAATTTTTTCAGAATTATTTTATTTGTTTTGAATAGCACCGTCTTGCGATTGCCCCTACACTTGTTGTAGTTCCAGCCGCAAGGCGGTTTTTTGATTGTGAGGAGTGGTGAATTGAAACGCAGCATGAAGTCCGCTGGGAAAGTCATTGTCTTGGCGGCCATTTATTTTTGCATCATCATGGCGCTATTCTACTTGTACGACTATGGTGGCATTCCAACCGGAACATTTATTTATAACGAATTCTAGAAGGTGAACCGAAACATGTTAAGTAATATTGTTGAAGCCATTACCAAGCAGGCGCAAGCTCATCCAGAGCGGATCGCCTACGATTATCGCGGCGCTCAGTACACGTATCGAGATGTGGAGGACCAATCCAACAAGCTGGCTAATGCCTTAGATGCCGCCAACTTGACAGCTGGTGCGCCAGTCTTGGTTTATGGTGGTCAGTCGTTTCAGATGCTGGTCTCGTTTTTAGCCCTTGCTAAGACGGGCCATCCGTACATTCCAGTTGATACTGAAAGTTCGACCGACCGGACAAGATTAATTATTGAAACGGCTCAGCCGGCCTTGATTATCGAAGTCGCCGACTTGCCGTTTGAGACACCGGCGAAGCGCATTGCTTACCACCGGTTAATGCCAATTTTAAGTGACGTGACTGAACTTAACTTCACGCCTGACTACGACTTAGACCGTGCCTTTTACGTGATCTTTACCTCGGGGAGTACCGGCCGGCCAAAAGGGGTGCCGATTTCTCACGCTAACCTGTTAAGCTTTGTGAACTGGGTGGTGGACTCAGATCTCTTGGGCCCTGCCAATTCACTGCTTCAGCCGCCGTTTTCGTTTGACTTATCCGTCATGGCCACCTATCCCACGTTAGTGAGTGGTGGGACGTTGAAGGTGCTGCCACAGGCGAACACCAAGAGTTTTAAGGACCTCTTTGCAATGCTGTCACAGTTAGAGGTTAACGACTGGGTCTCGACGCCGACGTTTGCTGAACTGTGCATGGTCGACCCGAACTTCAACGCCAGCAAGTACCCAACCCTGCGCTCGTTTATTTTCTGTGGCGAAGAGTTGACGGTGGCAACGGCGGCCGCACTAAAGAAGCGGTTCCCAGAGGCGAAGGTGATTAACACTTACGGGCCAACGGAAGCGACAGTGGCTATCACGAGCGTTGAGATTACCGATGAGATGATTGCCAACGATCGGCGGTTACCAATCGGTCGCGTAAAGCCCGATACAACGGTTGTTGTTCGGCCTCAAGTGATGACTGACGAGCAGGGTGATGAGATCCTATCCAGTGGTGAGCTAATGATCACGGGCCCTAGCGTGGCAGCTGGTTACTTGAACGCGCCAGAACAAACCGCTAAGGTGTTCTTGAAGAACGCGGATAACACGATGACGTATGCCACTGGTGACCTTGGCCATTTTGACCACGACCTCTTATACTATGAAGGTCGCTTGGACCACCAGATCAAGCTGAACGGCTACCGAATCGAGCTGGAAGAAGTGGCCTTTCATTTACGCCAATTACCAGCGGTTGACAAAGGCGTGGTCGTGCCCGAATACGGCAAAGACCACCGGGTTAAGCGATTAGTGGCGGTTGTCGTGTTGAACGCTTCTTTAAAGGCGGACAGTGACGTGGCCATGCGAATCCGCCACGACTTGTCAACGACGCTAATGCCATACATGGTACCAGCCCGCATTTTATTTAGAGATGAACTGCCAGTAAACGGAAATGGGAAGGTTGCAGTTAAACAAATCGCACAAGAGGTTAACGAAGCATGATGGGCGCAAATCTGGCGCCTTATGGTGCGCCGGTCTACTTTATCGGCTTAATTGTGTCGATGTTGCCCATTATCATCGCACTGTATTATGGTCGCCGGTTAAAGTTATACGAAACAATTTGGACCGGAGCGTTGCTTCTCCTCACCTTTGGGGGCGACGGCGCGCACCAGTTAATGGCGCTGACGGCGTACGTGTTTTTTGAATGTGCCGTGATGGGCGCTTATCATGTGTACCGACGACAGAAGAATGCCACCTGGGTGTTTGCGGTGGCAATTCTGGTCAGTTTGATTCCGTTAATCCTCGTGAAGCTAGGAACGATGCCAAGTCTGAGTCGACTCAGCTTACTAGGCTTCTTGGGGATCAGTTATATTACCTTTAAGACCGTTCAGATTCTGATCGAATTTCGGGACGGGACGCTAAAAGAGGTCAACGGGGTTAGCGTGATTCGGTTTTTGCTGTTCTTCCCGACCATTTCGTCGGGGCCGATTGACCGGTTCCGTCGCTTTGAAGCGGACTACGATGCCATCCCAGATCGCGCCGCTTATACTGAATTAGTTGGCCAAGCCATCAATAAGCTGTTCCAGGGTCTGGTTTATAAGTTTATTCTGGGCTTCATTTTTGGCACGTGGTTATTACCACAGGTCACTGAACAATTGATGCGAGCGCACCACATTGGCGACACTGGCTACCTGATTTTGATGCTGGTGGCTTACATGTACGTTTGGAGTATGTACCTGTTCTTTGACTTTGCCGGGTATAGTTTGTTTGCGATCGCCATCAGTAACCTGATGGGCGTTCACACACCAGCCAACTTTAACGCACCGTTCCGGTCCCATAACATCAAGGATTTCTGGAACCGTTGGCACATGACGTTGTCTTTCTGGTTCCGGGACTTCATTTTCATGCGGGTCAGCCTGCTGATGATGAAGAAACGGTGGTTTAAAAACCGGATCCGGGTGTCACAGGCCGCTTACCTCGTGAACTTCTTGGTGATGGGCTTCTGGCACGGTCTGACGTGGTATTACATCGCCTACGGACTGTTTCACGCCAGTGCCATCATCATTAACGACTACTGGTTACGGTTTAAGGGTCGCCATGCCGGTATGATTAAGCATTCTTGGCTGACTGAGGGCGTGGCCATCTTCCTGACGTTTAATACGATTTGCTTTAGTTTCCTGATTTTCTCAGGAATTTTGGATAAGTTAATTTAAGGAGTGGATTTAGATGAAAAATGAACAAGAAGTCTACGCAATTTTAGCCGATTTAACGGGTGAACAATTGAATGATAAGCCCGATCAAGAACTCTTCAACTCTGGTCTGATGGATTCCATGGCCACGGTGCAACTCGTGATGGAGTTGGAAGAAAAGCTAAACGTGAACATTCCAATTTCTGAATTTGAACGGAGTGAGTGGGACACCCCAGCCAAAATTATGACTCAGGTGGCGGCTCTCCAATGAAACGACCGCACTTTGCGACGACCGTATCGGCGTTAGCCTTAGCGATTGTGGCGGCCGTGGTCGTTTTAGGGGTTGCCTGGCGGCCGATGCCGCTTAGCAAACACCAGCTTGAGGTCGATAGTTTGTCGCAGGCCGATTCTATCTTGAAAGGGCAACGCGTCAAGCAGGCGGCCATGGCAAAGAATTACGTCCCGTTTTTCGGGTCGTCAGAGTTATCCCGGATGGACGCGTTTCATCCGAGCGTCTTGGCTGCGAAGTATCACCGGTCGTACCGCCCGTTTCTAATTGGCCGAGCGGGTTCCCAATCCCTGGTGCAGTACTTCCAGATTCAATCCGTTAAAAACCAACTGAAAAACAAGCGGGCGGTTTTCATTATTTCGCCCCAATGGTTTACCGCTGAAGGGCAACGGCGTGATGCGTTTCGACAGTATTATTCACCGTTGTTGACCATTAATTGGTTATTGGCCGCTAAACCGTCGCGCTCAACGATGATTGCAGCCTCGCGGTTGCTAGCCATGAAAGTTGTTAAATCCCACAGTACGATTGGTGATAGTGTGGCACGATTAGCTAAAGGACGGGGGCTTACGACTTCACAACGGTTTGAATTAGGTGTTAGACAGCAAATCCTTGGCAATGAAGACCAACTGTTTGATCAAATTGGCGTTTCCAATCGAGTTCGACACATGCATTCGGTCGCCCGAGGGTTACCCGCTATTTACAATTTTAAGGCCCTCGATCAGTTGGCGGGTAAGTACGGAAAAGCCCACACTACCAATAACCGGTTCGGATTAGCTGACAACTTTTATGCGAAACGGCTTGCGGGCCGTCACATGAAGTTATTGAAGGGGAGTCAGACCCACATTGACTACCGCTTCTCACCTGAATACAAGGACTTTCAATTGATTCTTAATGAGTTCGCCAGCCTACACACCAACGTGTTGTTTGTGATCCCACCAGTGAACCAAAAGTGGGCCGACTACACGGGGCTATCCGTCCCACGGTACCGACAAGCGGCGGCTAAGATTAAGCACCAATTGACGAGTCAGGGGTTCAACCACGTCGCCGATTTCTCCCGAAAAGGGGCTGTCCCGTATTTTATGCAGGATACCATTCATATGGGATGGCGCGGGTGGCTGGCCCTAGACCGCGATGTTCGACCATTTATGGCACAGAAGTTAAAACCGATATCTTATCGGTTGAACTCTAAATTTTACACAGCACAATGGGCATTTGATACCAAGTAAGGACGATTGACAAAGATTAAGGGTGTCATAAACCTTGGCAGACGCCAAAGCATCTTATAAATAACCTCAGTTCCGACAAGCTTGTCGGAACTGAGGTTATTTACATCATACGACCGGAATATGAGTGGTCACATGATTAGATTCGGTTGAATCATTGAACAATAGTTGATAACTAGGCCTTTGATACTAGTCCATCCGCGGCAATATTGGTCAAAGTAGACTTGTGGCTCGGCCTTAAAAAATTTTGATTAGATCAGAATGAACATGCAAAACAGTTATAATCGGCCAGCCGTCTTTGATTTTTAAAGTTAATATTTACACATTGGGGACCAGTGGTATAAGATGTGGGGTAGAGGATTTGTTAGCAGTTTATAAGTCTTTATGGGGATTCTATAATTATATAAAAAAGATAATGAATTAATATTTAAACAAAATTCTGTTTATTGTTAAAACGTTATTCTTGAAGATATTATGATTTTAGTGATATTATATTCTGCTAATCAGGTGATTAATGGCAAGTGATTTTTGGAGGAGTGCGGGGGATGAAAAATTTTTATCGGAAGTTCGAACGGACAGATGAACTGTTTGAATTTTATTGGAATTTAGGGGCATTAAGACTTCATTACAATGTGAAGCAGGGAACGGCAGTCGCGGAATTTGCCACGCATACCGAAAACGCCCAGGTCACTGATCCACAGCTCGTTAGTCGTCTAACGAATCTTGATATGTTAGATTGCGTGCGAGAAAGGTATAGCGTGGCTCACTTCGAGTTGCCGGTGTTTTCAGAGTTGTTAGCCAGGTGTGGGGTCGCCCGACTAACATATACGTTTGCGCTTGAGATGATGAGTATGTATAACACAGAAGATAAGCTAGTTTTAGCACACACCCGATTTGAGAAGGACAGTTTGGCTTAGAACAAATTCAAAAAAGTGATTGAAAATAATTTAAGACCCTTTACGACAAGGAGCCATGCACGGTGGGTATACCAGTTTGCGGTTAAAGGGCCCCTTAAATTAATTTTTTATGATATCCTAGGCGTGGTTAAACGTTTACCTATAACTTGAAAGTGGGGGTTTATAATGGCAGAAATGATGGTGACTACAACGGAAACAATTCCTGGCCAAAAATATACGATAATTGGAGAAGTATTTGGCTTAACGACCCAATCTAAAAATGTTGTTCGAGATATTGGAGCCAGTTTAAAAAACATCGTTGGTGGCGAGATTAAGGCGTACACTGAGATGTTAGTAGAGGCTCGTAATCTTGCTATGGATCGGTTACGAGCCAACGCAGCGGAGATGGGAGCAGATGCAATCGTCATGATGCGGTTTGATACTGGTTCAATTGGCGATGATATGCAGTCGGTCGCCGCTTATGGTACGGCTGTTAAATTTAACGACTGAGGGGTCGGAATAATTTGGGGGAGTATCAAATGAAAGAGTTGAATCTAGACCGGGTGAACCTGGGCCGTACCGTAGGAGCTGCGCTGATTCCGCCTGTTAGTTTAGTGGTCGGTGCCTGGCTGATGACACTGACAGATAATGTGTGGAATAAAGTGGTTTTTATGATTGTGATTTCGGTGATCAATTTATCAGTCGCCCTAGCTTTGTACGGCCGGGTTTTAAAAACGGATTGGCCCAAATTTCGGGTGCATATCTGGCGGAACCTATTGTTGGCCATTTCTGGGGCCGCATTGACCTATGTGGTCATTGGCTTGGTGCGAAGTGGCCTGGGGCTAGCGGGACTGAATTTCGGTATGGCTCAAACTGGTAATGTATTGGCTTTTAGTACGATGGAACAGGCAACTTTAGGCCTTGGAGCAGCTATATCACCCTTGCTGGCCCCTTTTACTGAGGAGATCATCTTTCGCCATGCCTTATTTTTTCAGTTTAACCGTAACAAAGTCGGGCTATGCGCGATGTTTGTTGTCTCGTCAGTAGCGTTTGGTTTGGTACACTGGAACAACTTTCACGGTGATATTGTTGCCATGGTACCCTACATGGCAGCCGGGGCCTGGTTTGCGCTGATTTACTTCTGGTCCAAGAACATTTGGCAAAATATCGCAACGCACTTTTTCTTTGATTTTGTGCAGGTGATTTCCGCCGTGGTCTTGTTCTTTGTGGCACTGTTTAATAATTAGAGATGGCAAAAACGCCCGCTTAGAGGGACCCTCGTCCTTCTAAGCAGGCGTTTTTATTCTAAATCATGAGATGGTGTCAGCGCCAATTAGCTCCAGCGATTTTGTTTGCTTGGTAAAAGCAGTAAAATCAAGAACCAAATCCAGCCAATAATTGGAATCAGCTGAATTAAGATCCACCAGCCCGATCGGTCAGTGTCGTGCATCCGACGAACGGCCACGGCCCAGTCCGCAATCCAAACGATATAAACCACGACGTTATTAACGACCGCGATCCCTTCGTCTCGCCAATTATAGATATTAACGATGGGGTGGCCTGTAATAGATTGGACAATTGCGATAATAATACCACCAAGAATAACGTTAATAAAGGCTGGCCACCAGTAGTCGGAACGACTAGAGGTCCCTGAGAAGTTGATAAAGTTCAACCAGTACTTTTTGTAAGATTCAATCATAATCATTTCCCCCTGAATATGAAAAATCAGCTTTTTATGCCATCAGTTGTTGGGCGGGATACTTGCTTTTTACCACAATATCCATCATACCGTACCTTTTAGAGAATATGGTAAATAAAGACTTCAAAATAGTCGAAGAAGAATTGAATTGCAAGCCGTTTCTCTTCGGAATCGTTAATGGGTATGCTACGATTTTAGACGAATAATTAATGAAACCGAGGGGGGACTTTGATTTGAAAAAGACGAGAGAATTTTTGGTGGCCGTAGCACTGCTAGTAACGGGTGGGGTTGCGACTTTTGTCACTCAGGAACAATCCGCGCAAGCGGCTGGCCGCAAAACAACGGTATCAGTCGTATTGGAACCTCAAAATCGCCAGGCGATGATTGACGCCGTTTATGATACAGTTGACCCATCATCACAAGCCTATCACAAGTACCTGTCGACAAGTCAGGTGGGCGACACCTACGGCCAGCCGACGGCGAAGCTTAATCAATTTAAGGCGTATTTTAAACGTTACAAGCTTGCGACGGCGGTGTATCCGGGGAACTTAATGCTAAAAGTATCAGGTCAGTATAGTAATGTTTTAAAGGCGTTTAAAGCCAAGTTAGTCACAAGTAAGCATAAAGTAAACGTGACGTTGCCCAAAACGTTGGCTGGCCAAGTGGACTCAGTTGTTGGTCTGACAATGGGGGCTAAAAAGGCTAAGGTTATCAAAAATACTAAGGCGACAACGCGGCCGAATTTAAAGCTGAACGGCGCTGATTTTTCAAAACAGTACGGTGCTCAAAAGTTTGTGGATAATTATCAACTTAATGCGCTATATGATAAGGGGCTTGAAGGACAGGGTCAGCGGATTGGCCTAGTCATGTTGTCAGATTACAATAAAGGCGACGTGGCGACCTATTTACAGAAAAATGGTTTAGCGGCCGATACAACGCGCCTCCATAAGTATTATGCGGTCCCTAAATCGCAGGTCACACAGGCATTCAAATTACCTGCAGCGATGCCTGCGCAGATGGAAGCGTCACTGGATGTTCAACAAGCTGCTTCCTTAGCACCTAAGGCGGAAATTGATACATTTTTAGGTACGATGAGTGGGACAACGAACACGCCAGTCATGACGGACGCTTCATTTTTAAACACGTTTGCAGAGGCTATTTCGCGTAATATTGATAAACAAATTTCAACAAGCTACACGGTTGGAAACGAAGTTCTTGGATTCGGTGAATTGCCGCTTAGTGAAACCAAAGAGGAGTACAGTCAGGCTTTCGACACGCTATTCCAGCAGGCCGCCTTACAAGGTATTACAATCTTCAATGCCAGTGGGGATCATGGACCGTACGATTCACCGAACAAGAAACCCAACCTTAGCATCCCCACCTCAGCCTATGAAGTCGAAGTGGGTGGGACCCAGCTGCCATTTAGCAAGAAACTGAACGGTAAGCAGGTCACTGTTACTAAGGAGCGGGCTTGGGGCGATGTGGTCGGTTTATCCAAAGAAGACATCTCACAGGGTGTATTCGAGGGGAGTGGCGGTGGCTTTTCAGTCCTTAACCCAACTCCGAGGTATCAGCTAGGGTTCCCGGGCGTGAATACGTTTAATGCCATCCAACACCTGACGTTCTCGAAGGGCAAGTATGTTTTGAACCGTGATCCAAAAGTTATTTCGGGTACTGGCAGTGGTCGAAATGTGCCTGATGTTTCAGGAAATGCCGCTGGTGCGACGGGGTACGCAACGTACTTCACGGCACGAGTGGGTAAAAAGACAAATCCGATTTGGATGGTTGGTGGGGGAACGAGTTACGTCGCTCCTCAAATGGCGGCAGCTAATGCAGTGATGAATAGTGGCTTAAAGTCAGTCACTGGTTTTTGGAACCCGCAAATATACACCTTTGCGCAGACAGCTGATTCACCGTTCAATCCGCTGCAAGATACGACGAATAATGATAATTTATATTACACGGGTCAACCAGGTAAACTGTATAATCAGGCGACTGGCCTAGGGACCGTTAACTTTGAAAAACTGTACAATCACTTCAACCGACAGTAGTCGGTATCCCTGTACTGAATTGGGTTAGTTAAGCGGTAACGTGAGTGAGAGTTCGCTAGTTTGAATGGTAAACTATGCGCCATTTAGCTTGATATTGGGTAATTATAGAAGTGGAGTCGTTTTCGTTGTATTTCAGGTGAAACCTGTTATTATCAAATTGGTTCTTAATTAGTTTATTCACTAGTTGCAAATAGGGAGGCTATTAACACATGGTAAAGATTGGGATTAACGGCTTTGGTCGAATTGGTAGATTAGCACTTCGTCGGATTTTGGAACTCAAAGATCCAGACATCGAAGTGACAGCTATTAACGATTTAACAACACCATCGATGCTTGCTTACTTATTTAAATACGACACAACGCACGGCACCGTTCCTTACGATGTTTCTGCTACGGACGATTCATTGGTTATCGACGGCAAGGAATACAAGGTTTACGCTGAACGTGACGCAAAGAACATTCCTTGGGTTAAAAACGACGACGTTGAATTAGTTCTCGAATGTACTGGGTTCTACACGTCAGCTGACAAGTCCCAAGCGCACTTGGACGCCGGCGTTAAGAAGGTCTTGATTTCAGCACCTGCTGGTCAAATGAAGACCATTGTTTACAACGTTAACGACGACACGTTAGACGCTAACGACCAAATTATTTCAGCCGGTTCTTGCACGACCAACGCTTTAGCACCAATGGCAGCGGCTTTGCAAAAGGAATTCGGGGTTGAAGTTGGGACAATGACGGTTATTCACGCCTTCACCAGCTCACAAATGATTTTGGATGGTCCTAAGGGGTCGAAGTTACGGCCAAACCGGACGGCTTCAGCTAACACGATTCCTCATTCAACTGGGGCAGCTAAGGCCATTGGCTTGATTATTCCAGAACTTGATGGGCACTTGCAAGGTCATGCACAACGGGTTGCTGTCATCGACGGTTCCGTTTGCGAATTAGTTTCTGTATTAGGAACTGAAGGTGTGACGGCTGACCAAGTTAACGACGCCATCAAGCCTTACACGAATGACAACCCATCATTCGGCTGGAACGAAGATAGTATCGTTTCATCAGACATCATCGGCGACACCCACGGTGGGGTCTTCGACCCAACCTTGACGGAAGTTACTTCAAACGGCAAGTTCCAAGTTGTGAAGACCGCTACCTGGTTCGATAACGAATACGGGTTTGTGTCAAACATGATCCGGACAGCTAAGAAGTACGGCCAACTCTAAGATTAGATTGATAGCTTAAACTAAAAAACGTTGCTGCAGCCTTTAATCGCTGCAGCAACGTTTTTTTGCTTCTTCGGGGGGGGGGTTTACTCACGAATTGGGTCGAAGTGGCTGATACGGCACCATTATCCGTCTCAAGAGCACATTGTGGTTAATCCTTAGCGGGATGAAAATTTAGTCATTCGATGTGGGAAGACGTAATGAAGGGTTTTTTCGGTCAAAAAGATAAAAAGTAGGCCGAGCGTCGTCCCGATAACCACGGCAACTAGCCGGGCGATAATGGCATCGTTATTTAATTGGGGAATGAGTAACTTAAAGAGAAGGAGGGCAAGCGGGGTAGTGAAAAAATTGCCGACGAGGTAATTTTTGTTGATTTGCCAGTAAATTAAGGTGTTCAAAAGCACGATCGTTACGACGTGGGTCGTCAAATTTAACGGCAAGGACATCAAGACAAATGAGAGCCCACAGCCCACCGCAGCGCCGATGACGTACTGATGAAATCGAGTGAACGCGTGTTTTGAATTTTCGGCTTTCATGACGGCCGCGCAGGCCACGACGATCCAATAATAGTTGAAGAGCTGTAGGTTCTTGCCGATGTAAAAAGCCAGGAAAATAGCGATGGCATAGCCAATCGAGAGAAGCATCAAAACGTCTAAGAATGAATCGTTATTAAACCGAGATTGTTCAGGAATAAACGTCCCGTGAAAGACGTGCAAGCAACACTCAGCTGCTAGCGCGGATGCCGCTGCGGATAATATACCAATCAACAGGTACCACGAAACGGTTTCGATTCTCTGGAAACTGACGAACGCTTGAGTGCCAGCCATGCTGCCAATCATCATGATGAAAAATGGGCCGGGCCCGATAATATTCCACCGCTTGTTGATGAAAAGGGTCAGGCCGCCTAGGGTGCAGATAAAAATGGGGGTCACCCACGGGATAATGT
The DNA here is from genome assembly GCF_001433995.1 of Secundilactobacillus kimchicus JCM 15530. Taxonomy (GTDB): domain Bacteria; phylum Bacillota; class Bacilli; order Lactobacillales; family Lactobacillaceae; genus Secundilactobacillus; species Secundilactobacillus kimchicus. The sequence goes on along the minus strand of NZ_AZCX01000012.1, from coordinate 13,611 downwards.
TAATGAGGAGGCCGATGAAAAAGCCGACAAACGCGATGGTTCCCATTAGGCCAAAGTACACGAGACCCTTTTTGTTTTCCTGCGGCACGTAGTAGTTGTAAACCAGGGCGCCGAATGCCCCGAAGACACCCAGCTGAATGTTGTGAGCAATCAGTCCAAGAATGATTGGTGCGATTAGCGCAATGTTGTTGAATAAGCCGAGGATCATATCGTTTCTGGTGATTTTCATTGTCATCGAGTCTCCCGTTGGAAAAATTTTACCAGCCTAACATTTTTTTGAGGAAAAAGCAAATTGACGAGGAGGGGGAGACGTTGATCGGAGAAAAAGGCGCCGTTGCTTGTGAAATTAATTATAATTTGTTGGCGCTCTAACAAAGAAAGATTCACAAAATAATCATCAAAAAGGATGAGATTTTGGTGGCATGGTGATAAACTTGTTTTAATGTTTTTTTAGGCGACTGAATAATTGACGGTGGAAACCGGCAGTAAAGGAGCATGATGGATGAAAGCGAATGATCAAGAAGTGAAGGTTTATCCCGCCTACATTGCGGGAGAATGGCGATTCAGCGAGTCCCAGGAAACGATTGCGATTACATCGCCTTGGAAAGCGGATGTGATCGGTCGGGTGCAAGCCTTGACTCAGGATGAGGTTGACCAAAGTATTGCGGCTTCAAAAGCTGCGCAACGAGTTTGGGCGGACTTGTCCCTTGGGGAACGCGGGGACTATCTGAACCAGTGGGCCAGTGAGCTGGAAAAGGACAGAGAAGCGATTGCGACCGCTGTGATGAACGAAGTCGGCAAGAACTACAACGATGCTGAAAAAGAAGTCACTCGGACCGTGGATTTAATTCGCTATACCGTTCAAGAAGCGCTGCACATGCACGGTGAAAGTGTTCGTGGGGACGGCTTCCCGGGCGGCTCCAAGGATAAGTTGGGGATTATTGAACGCGTCCCGTTAGGTGTTGTACTGGCGATTGCACCGTTTAACTACCCAGTGAACTTAGCGGCATCCAAGATTGCACCGGCGTTAATGGCCGGTAACGGGGTAGTTTTCAAGCCAGCCACGCAGGGGTCCATTAGTGGCATCAAAATGATTGAAGCGCTGGATCGAACGGGTTTGCCTGCTGGCTTACTGAGCTTGATTACCGGGCGTGGTTCGGTCATTGGGGACTACCTCACCGAACATCCTGGCATCAACATGATTAGCTTTACCGGGAGTACCAAGACAGGGAAGCATCTGTCGCAGAAGTCGATCATGATTCCGTTGGTCCTTGAATTGGGCGGCAAAGATCCTGCCATCGTGTGTGAGGATGCTGATCTGGACCTGACGACGCAAAATATCGTGAGTGGGGCCTTTTCGTATTCCGGTCAGCGGTGCACCGCAGTGAAGCGGGTGTTGGTCGATGACAAGGTCGCCGACCAGCTGGTGGCACAGCTCAAACCAGCAGTCGAAGCCCTCGCCGTGGGATCGCCAGTTGATGATAGTACCGTTGTCCCGTTAATCGACGAGAAAGCCGCTGACTTTGTTCAGGGCTTGATCGATGACGCCCTTGCTAAGGGCGCAACACTCATCACTGGTAATCAGCGCCAGGGGAACCTGTTAGCGCCAACGCTGTTGGACAATGTGACTGAAGACATGGCCGTTGCCTGGATTGAACCGTTCGGACCGGTGTTGCCAATCATCCGGGTTCAGACGACTGATGCGGCCATCGCGATTGCAAACAAGTCAAACTTTGGCTTACAGGCCAGCGTTTTCACCCAAGATATCGACAAGGCGCTCGAGATTGCGAACGCGGTTGAAGTTGGGACGGTGCAAGTCAACGGCCGGCCGGAACGGGGCCCTGATAACTTCCCGTTCTTGGGTGTGAAGTCGTCCGGAATGGGCACGCAAGGCGTTCATAACAGTATCCTGTCTATGTCACGGGAGAAGCTGACGGTGATGAACTTAAGGTAGCAATTTTGTTTGAAATGAAGTAAAAGTTTCCGTCCAGTTGGTCAGCGTTTTGGCTGATTCACTGGGCGGAAACTTTTTTGTTGGTCGCGAAGCCTATCCGACGATATGGTTAAAAGCGGCTTATATTTTTCAAAAAATTACCAAAAAGCACGTCTTTTTCGACGACAATAAGCGAACGTCTTGGGTCTCCGTCATGATTTTTCTGAAGCTTAACGGTTACAACGTCAATCTCAAGGCAGGGTTGATTGTCGATTTTGTCCTTGAAATTACGGTAGCACCAGATTCGGAAGAAGAAATGGTTAAGATTGCTAGTTTCTTGGAAGCCAATTCAGAACGGATCCAGTGATTGGATGCGGTTAAAAAGTGTGAGGTCTTATGACTTCGCACTTTTTAGTTAAAACAAACACTTTTGTTAAACTGAGTCATTAATCGGATCTAGAAACTTGATACTAACAACCCACTATAAGTAGCGATCATTCCCCTATATCTAGCGGTTTTAGCACTGACTATATAATGCTAGTGTCCATTTTTTAACGTTTTAATCAAAAGAAGGACACTATCGAAATATAGGATTTTAAAACAACATGCCATATACTAATCGTAGATTGAGACAGGCTCAATCGTGAGATCATAGGGGGTATATATGATGACAGGGAAGATCGTAAAGGTGGCAACACTCAAACAAAAATTAGCTAAAGAAAGCAAGCGTTGGTTGGCTGTGGGAGTGGCTTCAGCAGCGCTTGGTTTGGTGGTGATGAGTCAATCCAACGTGGCGTCGGCAGCTGATGACCCATCGGCTGAGACGACGCAACCAGCAGCACAGACTCAAGATGTCACAATCAACCAAAAGACGTCAACTAACGTGGTGGACCAAAACGGCAACCAGTTAGCGAGTCAAAGCTCACCGTCGCGGTTTGACTTGACGGTGATGGATTCGGGGTTAATCACCGCCGTGCGGGACAGTGACGTTAAGGGTCAGATCACCGATAAGGTGCCAGCGGGTAGCAAGCTGGATTCTGTGACCTTGACACTGACAAATACTGGGAAAAATGCCAGTACCGTGGTTGTCTCATATGACGAAAATACGGGGATTGGCAACGTTGTCGCAACGTCTAATGGCCAAACAGTGGATTTACAAAAACAAGCGGCAACATTAGGCACTCGTGAGGAACAAGCCCAGGCTAAAGCGGACGCAACGGCTCAGGCAGCCGCCTATATTCGAAACTATGTGACAAATTCGGGGGACACCTACACCACGTCAATTACTAACAAGATGGATCCCAAGAAGGTGAACTTGGTCAATCAATTTATCACGGACCTCGCTGACGTTCATGTCACCTATAAAGTGACGGTGCCAACGCCGGCACCAACGACGGCCACAACACCAACCACACCAGCGACAACGCCGATCCCAGAACAACCCCACACGGTGCCAACCGTAACGGGTCAAACGGGCGTGACGGTCACTGAACAAGGGGTTGCCGCTAAGGGCCAAGCGGTGTACGCTGTCCGCGGCCTTTATATGTACAACTCCAGAACGTTCGCTAAATCGGCGCGCAAGACATACTACGCGAAGCAGACGCGAGTTAACCGGCCAATGTTTGTTGTGACGGGTTATGCGCGGTCTAAAACTGGTGCGCTACGGTACATTGTTCGCGACGTCAACCACACCAAGAAGACGGACGGCTGGAAGGGTTACATTACCGCTAACCGGACGTTTGTGGTCCCAGTCTATTACCGGTCATTACCGAAGTCACGGGTGATTACGGTCATCAACAAGACGGGGGTTAAAGCTTACAAGAACGTTAACTTGACGGGCGCTACGAAGCATTACCGCAAGGGTGCCCACCTCAAGGTCGCTAAGATTGTGACACATCATTTGACGACGCGTTACGTCCTGAGCAACGGGACCTACATCACGGCCAACAAGAAATTAATTATTGCGGGACGTTACTAGTTCATCGCAAGACACCAAAAAAGCTCGATTCCGGCGACCCCGGGATCGAGCTTTATTTAGGTGAAACTTTGAAATGTCATGCGTGGCTTATTCACCGAGGTCTAAGTCCGTGCTCTCTGGCGCGTCCGTTTCCTCATCTGGTGTCTCGGTCGGCATAATCTTTTCGCGAATTTTGGCTTCGATTTCATCAGCCAATTCAGGGTGAGACTCCAAGTAACGCGCGGTGTTGTTAGCTCCTTGACCGAGTCGCTCATCATTATAGGAGTACCAAGAACCGGACTTCTTAACGATGTCGATGTCATCTCGGATGGCCAAGTTGAGCATGTCGCCGTACTTGTCGATCCCGTGACCGTAACTCATGACGGTACTGATCTTCTTGAACGGCGGCGCAACCTTGTTCTTCACGATCTTAATGTGGGTTTCGTTCCCGATGACCTTGTCGCCTTCCTTGATCTGGGTGCTACGACGCACTTCGATCCGGATACTAGCGTAGAACTTCAGGGCCCGACCACCAGGGGTAGTTTCGGGGTTGCCGAACATCACACCGATCTTTTCACGTAATTGGTTAATGAAAATGATGGTCACTTGGTTTTGGTGCACCCGGCCAGCGAGCTTCCGCAAGGCTTGTGACATTAACCGGGCTTGTAACCCCACGTGGGAGTCGCCCATTTCGCCTTCGATTTCGGCCTTTGGAACTAATGCGGCCACGGAATCGACGACGATGAGGTCAACGGCGGATGACCCAACCAGGGCGTCCGCAATTTCCATCCCAACTTCACCAGTATCAGGTTGGGATAGCAGGAGTGAGTCGATATCAACGCCTAAGTTCCGCGCGTAGACGGGATCCATCGCGTTTTCGGCATCGATATAAGCGACGGTACCGCCCTTTTTCTGCACTTCTGCGGCAGCTTGCAAGGCGATGGTCGTTTTCCCGGAACTTTCAGGTCCGTAGATTTCGATAATCCGGCCCTTTGGTAAGCCACCTACCCCAAGCGCGTCGTCAAGGGATAAGATCCCGGTTGAAGTGACCTCAACATGTTGGTTGGGCTTTTCGCCCATACTCATGATGGCCCCGGTCCCGAACTTCTTGGTAATGTCTTTCATGGCCTTTTCTAAGGCTTTTTGTTTGTCGGTCATTTTGCTATCTAAATTATCTGCTTTTGCAGCCACGTGGCGTCCTCCTCATACTCTCAAATGTGCCAAACGTCTGTTCGAGTTATAGTATATCACATAATAGTTGAAAAGTGAAAATGGAAATGAATTTTAAATGATGCCGGCCATTTCGTCATGCCAGTTGAACCTCCCCGCGGATTTTTTAATTGCCAATAGGGTTATATACGCACAAAATCACGGAAAGATTCAATTGATTCAGTAAAGAAGAGAGACTTTAGTTGTGACCTGGCGTCATAAGTGTTAATGTGGTCTTGTGAAAAAGGACCCCGTAACTCGTCAAAGTCATGAAAACCCCTGCCGATTGGTAGGGGTTTTTGTGTGCAAAAAAGCTTCGGCATCCATGACGATAATGGCACTTTTGGGGTGCTGAAAGTCGGTCATTGCGAGTCATCTAAGCGCTCCAGCCCCCTTGGGAGTAAAGGCTTCAAAGCGTCAACTTTGGTCATGTCGCCCTGGTAATCGTGATTTTTGCCACGCGAGTGAGGCGAAGATATTGGCGCTTTTCACTGGCAAATAAACGAGTGTGCCATCGCCTTGTTCGGTGACCTGAAAGACATCACCAACGTGACTTGATATTGTCGCCGGAATAGGTAACACGCATTTATTGCCGACTTTTCTAACTTTGGTGGTTTCTGGCATCGGACGTCCCTCCGTGAGGTCAGTATAGTCGATATCTCGTCAAATACAAACCCATTATCCTCGGCCAGAACCATCGCCACGGGCCTCACCAACCCCGACCGTTCAAATTCCCGAGACGTTCCAATTGACCCGACGTTGGCATTATGACAAAATAACGCCATAAAGCTGATGCAGCAGTGTTTTACTGGCCATTTTGGTTAGCAAATTTGGGGGCTGATGGGTCACGAGGAATTGGGGAGGGGTATTATAATGAACAAAACGCTAGCGACACTGACGCTAGTTGGCGCGGGCCTGCTTTTTGGCGGCGCTTCAACGACTGTGGCGGCCCATGCCGCCGCTAAGACGTCGATCAACGTGGTGTTGAAACCGACAAATGACGGCGGCTTTACGGACTACGTGTACCAGACGGTCACACCGGGGACGGCGCATTACCACCAGTATCTGACACCGAGTGGGGTGGCCAGCCAGTTCGGCCAGTCGACCAGTACAGTCAAGCAGTTCCAAAAGTATTTTAAGCGCTACAAGTTAACCACCAAGGTGTTCCCGGGGAACCTCGTGTTGCGAGTGACTGGGACGCGGGCTAACCTCGTGAAGGCGTTTAAGGCGAAGCTGACCAAGACCAAGGTGAACACGCACACGACGACGAAGCTACCAGCCACACTATCGAAAAAAACGGTGGCCGTGATTGGGTTGTACGCTAAGAAGACCGACGCCAAGGCTAAGAAAGCCAAGCACGCGGTTTATCCGAAATTCAACGATAAGCCAAATCTTAAGCTGAATTCGACCGATTTTGCGAACAAATACGGGGCAGCGAAGTTTGCGAAGCAATACCACTTGGACCAGTTGACTAAAAACGGCCAAACCGGTCAGGGTCAGCGGATTGGCATTATTACCCTGGCCGCCGATATGAATGTCAAGGACGCTCAGACGTACTGGCGGATGGTTGGGGCACCGGCAAGCGCGAACCGGATTACGAAGTACTACACGGATGACCAAAAAGCGGCCGTGGCGGATTACAACCAGTCGATGGGCTTCAATGACGGACAGGTCGAAGCGTCACTAGACGTGGAGCAAGCTGGTGAAACGGCGCCGGGCGCGAAGATTGACGTTTACACGGCCATTTCGGAAAACGAGACGGAAAAGATGGACCAACTGTACTACAACGCCTTTGCGAACGCCATCAGCGCTAATCGCGATAAGCAGTTGAGTACCAGCTTTAGCTCGGATATGGAAGATGCCAAGTTGTTTAGTAGCGGTGCTAGCGAGACCGTGCAGCAACTTAATCAGGCCTTCAACATTATCTTCCGGCAGGCGGCTGCTCAGGGAATCTCGGTCTTTGCAGCCAGTGGCGACACCGGCATCTGGGGCGAACCAGCCAGCTATGAGAATCACCCGTTCTCAACGTCACCATATATTACCGTAGTTGGGGGCACAACATTGCCATACCAGTACAATATCCGGGGGAAGGATGTCAACCAACCGAACGAAACGGCGTGGGGTGATATGATTTCGATGGGGACAAAAGATATTGCCGGTGGTCATTTTGCGGCTGGTGGTGGTGGGTTCTCTGAACTGAACACAACACCACCTTATCAACTGGGCGTACCGGGTGTGAACACGTTCCGCGCGATTTCGCTTCTGAAATATCAGAAGGGCAAGTACGTGGTCCAAAAGAACCCGAAGGTCATTACGGGAACGAAGACGGGGCGAAACCTGCCGGACGTCTCAGGGAACGCTGATAAGACGACTGGCTACGCCGTGTATGCCAGTGGTGTGCAAGTGATGCCGGTTGGTAATCAGGTTTTGACCCATCCAATTAAGTTCTGGCAAGTTAGCGGTGGTACGAGCTTTACGACACCGCAAATGGCGGGCGCCAACGCCGTCATGAACAGTGGACTCAGTCAACCAGTTGGGTTCTGGAACCCGCAGATTTACAAGTTTGCGCAACAACCGAACTCGCCGTTTACCGTATTGGATAGTGTCGATAGTACGAACCTTTACTACACCGGCCAACCCGGTAAGTTGTACAATCAGGCAAGTGGTCTTGGAACCATTAATTTCGATAAGTTAATGACGCTGTTTAAGCAGTAACGACCCGGCATTAAAGTAAAAAATTGGGTCAATAGAATAGATGAAGAACAAGCCCCACCCCAGTTGAAGTCGAACTGGGGTGGGGCTTGTTTGTCCTCCAAGTGTGTTAGTGGGTAATGATTTTCCCCAAGAACTGGCGGGCTCGTTCGTTTGAGGGCTGGCCATTAAAGAAGTGTTCCTTACTATCATCTTCCAAGACTTGCCCGTCCGCCATGAAGATGACCCGGTTGGCAACTTCTCGTGCGAAGCCCATCTCGTGGGTCACGACCAGTAACGTCATGTCGGAATCCTTGGCGATGGTCTTCATGACGTTTAACACGTCGTCGATCATTTCGGGATCTAGCGCGCTGGTGGGCTCGTCAAAGAGGAGCGCTTTGGGTTGGAGCGCCAGTGACCGCGCGATGGCGATGCGTTGTTGTTGACCACCTGACAATTGCGATGGCATCTTAGTGGCTTGATTCACCAAGTCCACTTGATCGAGCAGGTCCATTGCGATTTTTTTATTTTCGGCTTCCGGTCGGTGGAGGACCATCCGCGGCGCCAACATGACGTTTTCTAGAATGGTTTTATTAGCATAGAGGTTAAAGTGTTGAAAGACCATGCCGACGTTTTTACGAATCCGGTTCATATCGGTTTTGCTGTCGGCCAAGTCCTGCCCGTTGACGATTAACTGGCCCTGCTGGATGCTTTCGAGGCCGTTAACGGTGCGCAGCAGGGTTGATTTTCCCGAACCGGATGGGCCGATTAACACCACCGTTTCGCCGCTTTCAATGGTGAGGTTAATTTGGCGTAGCGCATGATAATCGCCATAGTATTTTTCGACGTTATGAAATTCAATCATCGACATGGGGGTTCCTCCGTTCTGTGAGGCTTTTCTTAGGCAGATACAGAATAATTACAAGGTTTTTGAATGAATATTATGGAACGACCTAAATATACTAACTATTTTTTAATCTGTCAATAGACGGGAACTTTCGGTATATTTACTGTTAAACACCATTAAATTAAGAAAATTAGGCACTTTTATTTTTTGACACGGCGTGCTATAGTGTGAGAAAAATGCAAAAAGGTGTGAAAACAATGAGAAAAATTATGGTTAAACTATCACTCGCGTTTGTTTTTTTGCTCTCCTTCATCTTGCTTTTTTCAAACCAGGCTAAAGCGGCTGACCATTATACGATTGGCACCGGGCCGACCTTTATGCCATTTCAGATTCAGGATAATAAAGGGGGCTATACCGGTAAGCACCCCGGACTAGAAATTGAACTTTTTAAGGCGATCGCAAAAAAGGAACACTTTACCTATACTTTTAGGCCAATGGAACTAACGGCCAACATCACGGCGCTTGAGGGGAACCAGACGGATGGCATTTTGGCGGCTTTGATGGTGACGCCTGAACGTCAGGCAAAGATCGACTTCTCCAATTCGTACCTAGACGTGGGGTTAACCTTGGTGGCCCCGACGAACAGCAAGATTAAGAGTTGGTCGGATCTGAAAGGCAAAACGGTCGCAGTTAAGGCGGGGTCTACCTCTGAGGCGTACGCGGAAAGTGTGCAAAAGAAGTACGGGTTTAACCTACGCCGGTTTAAGGATAGTAATACGCAATTTAACGATGTACTGGTCGGTAACACGGTGGCGGCAGTGGATTCGACCGCCACGGTTGAGTCGGCCATCAAAAACAAAATGAAGTTGCACATGGTGGGCAAAGCGTACAACAAGAATCCCGTGGCGTTTGGGGTTAAGAAAGGCACCCACGCAAAGTTGTTGCGGCAATTTAATGCCGGGCTCAAGGCCATCAAGGCGGATGGCACCTACGATCGAATTATGACCACCTACCTTGGTAAAAATAGTACGGTCACGGATGGGCCGAAAGTTGATCGGTCATTTCTAGGCTTGTTACGTCAAAACGCGGACTCGTTTATCAGCGGGATCACCATGACCGTGGAAATCACGGTCCTCTCCATCATTTTCGCCACCATTATTGGGGTGTTTCTGGGTATTCTGGGCGTTTTCCCGAACAAGGCGTTGCAAGCCATCGCGACGACCTATGCCTTTGTTTTCAAAAGCATTCCCGTTATGGTGCTAGCCTTTTTCGTTTACATCGGGATTCCCAACCTGACTGGTGAAAAGATTCCGCTGTTTATCGCAGGGGTCGTGACCATTACGCTGGAAAACAGTGCCTATACCGCGTCCTTTGTCCGTGGTGGGATTGATGCCGTACCGAAGGGCCAGATGGAAGCGGCACGAGCCTGCGGGATTTCGTACTTTGGAGCCATGCGGCAAATTGTGTTACCACAAGCCATTCGCATCATGGTGCCATCCTTTATCAACCAGTTCATCATTGCCCTCAAGGGAACGTCGGTCCTGTCAGCCATCGGGATTGCCGAGCTGACCCAAGAGGGAACCATCATCATCGCGAAGAACATGGAAGGGTTCAAGGTGTGGTTCTTGATTGCGTTGATGTACCTAATTCTTATTGGATTTTTGACCTACTTGTCCAATGCGGTGAAGAGACACTACAAGCTGGCCAGCTAGGCCGAGTTACGGCGAATCGTCAATTGGTCGAGTTTAAACCTTTTAATATAGAAAAAAGATGACTAAAATAAATGAGAAAGGATCTGCTTCAGACCGTTTCGCGTCCGGAGCGGATACCTTTTTGTAAGCCAATCGTGGCGGCCTAATTTCGGGGCCGCTTTTTGCTTGGTGTGAGATGAGCACAAATTACCGCTATTTTTTGCAGGGTAGCGTAAAATGAGGGTTGAAAAAAAGTTGAGGAGGCCGAACCTTTTGGAACAGGTATTATTACTTGGCATTATCATCGCAGCCGTGGTGGTTGCTAACATTATTGCGCGGCACGTTCCCGTTATTCCGTTGCCGTTTTTCTTAATTGCGCTTGGCTTGCTGTTGGCTGGGTTACCGATGTACCGGTCATTTGAGCTGAATCCAAGCACGTTTGCTCTGGCTATTATTGCACCGCTTTTGTTTAACGAGGCGCAGAACAGCTCAAGGGACTGGATTGGCCGGTCGATTTCTAATATTTTGTCGCTGGCGGTGGGATTGGTCCTAATGACTGTCATCATCGTCGGGACGGGGCTCCATTTTTTGTTTGCCCTCTTACCATTGACGTTAAGCTTCGCGTTACTGGCGATTGTTTCGCCGACGGATGCGTCAGCGGTTAATTCAATCTTCGAGGCGAATCCCATCGCTGAAGAGCAGGCGGGCACGCTGAAAAACGAATCTCTGTTCAACGACGCCGCTGGAATCGTTATCTTCGATATGGCGATGACGGCGTACATTTCTGGCCAATTTTCGATGGGGACCGCCCTAGTGGTCTTCCTGTGGGAGTTTTTAGGGGGCTTGTTATTCGGAGGCATTGTTGGAACCATTGTTGTTAGCGTGCGGTTAGCGCTGATTCGTTACAACGACGATACGCCGTTAATCATGGTACTGATTCAACTGTTATCACCATTTCTAGTCTATTTGTTGGCCGAGGAACTCGAATTATCTGGGATTTTAGCCGTTGTTGCGGCTGGGCTCGTCCAGGGGTCAGAACGTGACAAGTTGCAGCTGACGAGTTCGCGAATGCAGTTGGTGACTAGCAACGTCTGGGAGATTGCCTCCGGCACACTCAGTGGGGTCGTGTTTGTTTTACTCGGCCTGTCACTGCCTGAAGTGACCCGTGCCTTACACTTGTCCGATGAATCAAACGTCACGGTGTTGACACTCATCGTTGTTGGTATTGGAATTTACCTCGCTAAGGGTGCACTCCGTTGGGTTTGGTCGCGTTATATGATTAAGCGTCAGACAAAATCGGAGCATGCCTGGCGGGATAGCTTAATTATGGCCCTGAGTGGCGCAAATGGGACGATTACGCTATCGTTGGCCTTTTCAATGCCGGATCGTGTGAATGGTCAGCCGTTTGCGCTACGTGGCATGTTGATCTTCTTAGCGGCCGTTGTTATTTTAACGAGTCTGATTGCGCCCACCATCTTTGTGCCCCTATTATTGCCGTCGCAAGAAACGGGGCAACCGCGGTATCGGTGGGTCAGACGGATGATTCAAGCCGCCATTCATGACCTTAGTCAAGAAACGGCGCATAAAGCGGAGGCCCAGGTGGTGATTGAATCGCTTCAGCAGCAGCTGATTCTGGATGCTACCCCGAATATGAGAATCCGGCGGGAGCTGATCGGGCAGAGCCATAAAATTGAACTGGCAGCCGTTTCTAAGATGCGCGATGACGGTCAAATTACGGATGATGAGTTCAAATACTATGGTCGGTTTCTGCAGTTTACTAATTTCACAGCTGACGAAAAAATTTGGAAGAATGTGGTGCTCAAAATTCGCTTCACCTTCCATATGGGGGCCCAGTATCGGAATTTAGGGCGGGCTCAACAGGCGTTTTTGACGGCGCCGATTGCGATGGAAGAAGTTTATTGGCGCGAACAGTTTGAAGAACATGGTGAGGATATCCTCCCAATCGAGCAGGCGGGGTTTGATGCTGTGATGGCCTTTTTAAATGAACAGCAGGGCAATGCCGTTGAAACGAACATGGTAAAACGCTACTACCGGACGCGGCACCGGCGAATCCATGCCGAAGACGTGAACTCCGATTACGTTTATCAGATGTTTCTGCGAGCGTTTCATGCCGAGTATGATCTGATTCAAAGCGCTGTGGAAGACGGTCGGTTGGAAAAGCCGATTGCAGAAAAGTTACAACGTCGAATTTCAACGGATGAAATGACGTATTTGGAGAATACGGATGCGTATAGCGGACAGCACGGCATCTGGCGGTAATAATACGTTTGTGACGCTTTGTCACGAATATTACGAACACGTTGCATTTTGGTAACGGTTTACACTATAATGTAAATCGACAACAGTTCGACAAAGCGCTCGTTTCTGCCGTTCTCCCAGTTTTTTCATTCCCCTATGATTGTTGTGTTGCACGGACATTTGAGCTAAGAACGTCCTACTGATTGGCAGACACATTGATAGCGTTAGGGTTCTTACCGCCCGAAAGCGCCGCAAATGTGGTTACTCCCCTGAGTCCCCGATTATGGGGGCTTTTTTAGTGCCAAAGTTTGAGAAGTTTTAGGAATTTTATAATCTGGTCAATTTTAAGAACAGATTGCAGGTAATACTAATTGAAATTAGGTAGGGGGCTTGCTATATTTAAGGGGACTTGATAGTGAGGTCTTCGGCTCACACCCTTGTTTTGTAGTCAGGGACTCATTCCCCATGATTCCTATATTTGTGAGTCGTAAATTAGCTGGAAGGTCATCATAGAATGTTTCACCTACTTAGATTGATTTACCGTTTTTAGCGGCAGATCAATCTTTATTTTTCGGCTTGATTTCAGAATAATTTAGGCCTCTGATTTACGATAACTAGGGTTTTAAAAGGGTTTAAAAAACCTATCAGCTATTTAACAAAGTTAATTAATAGCATATTCGAATCAAGTGCGTTATGATGAAAATGACTCAGTGGCGGACCGTCTATGGTGCAGGTTTTGACGTATATTTCAATTACGTTAAAACATGTCAAGGATGAGACATTTTGGTGTTTCTGCTTGATTTTATTTGTGAGCCTGCGTTATAATTCGGTCGTAAGTTGAATGGGGTGTGCATGAGTTATTTTGGGTGCCAGTTCAGAACCATTTTGTAATTTCCTAGTGGATTTTACTTAACATTCAGAGTAATTTCAGGTATACTGTTTCTGCTTGATGAGTTACATACAAATATGTTTGGAGGAATTTTTCATGCAATCTAGCTTAAAGAAATCACTTTATCTGGGTCTT
>NZ_AZCX01000011.1 GCF_001433995.1 Secundilactobacillus kimchicus JCM 15530 | reverse complement strand
GAAACTTTGTTCAGTTTTCAAAGGTCTACTTATCAAATCAACTCAATCAGTATAACTTAACTCGTTAGCAAATGTCAACATCTTTTTGAATCTTTATTCAAAACTCAATTTAAATGTGATCGCCATCTGGTTAATGACCTGTTAGAAGCTGATTGTTATTGGCTTTTAAGGTCGTAAACAATTTGAATAAATATTCGAAACGTTTTAACCACCGCTCAACAACAGATAAAATATTACCAGCAAAACCCGTCTTGGTCAAGACTTAATTTCAAGATAACGAACTATTTTCCAACAAACTCCCGCAGCGCCTCTTGTTCCCAAGCATGTCGCCGTTTTTGAATTGGACTAAATCCGTCATGGACATTCCGATTTGTCCAATAATGTTTATGCCGAACGTCACCTTCATCATCCGCACTTTCACCGTCTAAACCGTGGTTCTCCTCAAGGCAACGCAAAGATAAAGAAATCTTCCCAGTGAATTCGTCAATGTCTAGCACCATCACTGTAATCGATTGGCCTAAATCCAAATAGTCATGGATGTCCTTGACATAGCCAAAATGACATTCTGAAATATGAATGAGCCCTTGAACGCCGTCCCCAAGATCCACGAATGCACCATAGGGCTGAATGCCAGTGACCTTTCCAGTCACAACTTCACCTATATGAAACAAATCAGCCACCCCTTTCACTTAAAAATTATCCAAACCAATATTACCGGACTCTGACCAATTTTAAAAGTAAAAACCACCTGGGCAGATAAACGCGTCTCTGCTCAAGCGGTTTTTACCATTACTCAATTACTTCAACTGATTCAATAACGACTGGTTCCTCTGGTTTATCGCCGGCTGCCGTTTTAACCCCGGCAATTGCGTCAACAACCGTCATACCATCACTAACTTGGCCAAAGACGGTATGCCGAAAGTCCAACCATGGCGTCCCACCCTTTTGATAGGCTGTCACAATTTCATCAGGAAAGCCAGCTTCTTTCATTTGCTGTGTTAATTGTTCTGGTAGATGTTGGTTTTGAACGATAAAAAATTGACTTGAATTTGTGTTTGGTCCAGCATTTGCCATCGAAAGAGCACCACGCAGATTGTAGAGTTCCTTCGAAAACTCATCTTCAAACGGCTCTTGCCAAATACTTTGACCGCCCATTCCAGTCCCAGTCGGATCACCACCCTGAACCATGAAATCACTGATTACCCGGTGAAAAATACTTTCGTTGTAATAATCTTGCTTAGCAAGCGTCACAAAGTTTTCAACCGCCTTTGGGGCTTGATCCGGAAACAACTGCAACTTGATGTCACCCATTGATGTGTGTAAAACAACTTTAGGCCCGTTTTCTTCTTCTAAGTGTAACTGGGGAAAATTCACCTTAAATAACCTCCATCTTGTCCTTCCCCTCTATTATCCATAAAACCAACTCAAAATCAAACTTCTCGGTTAAACCTTACTTTTTGTTTAACTCAAAGAACCAACTACCTCACCCAGTTAATTGTTTGATACAATGAGGACATTACGAATTTAGGAAAGGTGGGCATTTTTTTATGACCCAACTGATCGACTTTGTTCTCCACGTAGACGATCATCTCGTGACGCTAGTCAACACATTTGGTGGCTGGACGTATGGTATCTTATTTTTAATTATTTTCATTGAAACTGGCGCAGTAATCCTCCCGTTTTTGCCGGGCGACTCGTTACTTTTTGCAGCAGCCGCTTTGGCAGCAAACCCAGACTATCATCTTAACATCTGGCTTTTTGTGATTTTATTTTTACTCGCTGCTATCGGCGGTGACTCACTTAATTTTCTAATTGGCCGAAAGGTTGGGATGGCCTTAACAAAACATCGATTCTTTGGTCGATTTATCAGTCAACAAAATTTAACCAATGCGCGTCAATTCTTTGAAAAGCACGGACCGATTGCGATTTTCTTAGCTCGGTTCATGCCAAT
Source organism: Secundilactobacillus kimchicus JCM 15530 (assembly GCF_001433995.1). Lineage (GTDB taxonomy): Bacteria > Bacillota > Bacilli > Lactobacillales > Lactobacillaceae > Secundilactobacillus > Secundilactobacillus kimchicus. The sequence goes on along the minus strand of NZ_AZCX01000011.1, from coordinate 67,453 downwards.
CATCCGAACTTTTGCGCCATTCGTAGCCGCAACATCAAACTACCATTACCAATCGTTTTTAAAGTATAACGTTGTTGCCGGAATTGCCTGGGTCGTTCTTTGTTGTGGCGGCGGCTTTTTCTTTGGAAACATTGCCTTCGTCAAAGCTCACTTTTCGATGGTGGTTATCGGCATTATTCTAGTATCGCTGATCCCGGCTGTCGTTGGCCTCATCAAAAGTCGTCGGCAAGTGGATTAACCCGTTAATATAATAAAAAAATGTTGAACAAACGTTCAACATTTTTTTATAGCTTTTTAACAGCAACCCGGCCACGCCATATTCCAACAAGCATCACTAATTCAAAAATGCCAAATGCTAAACAAAAGCACTGCGCAAAGAACGGTTCTGGCAACGCTAAGATAATGGGATCAAGTTGTGGGTCAAATAACCAATCTGAATTCCGAAATAATAGCGTGTGAAAAATGACAAAAAAACGGTTAAAGTCAATTGCCATAATCACGCCCAAAACAACCGGCACTAATGCGCCAATTGAAAAAGGCTGAATCAACCGCCACTGTTGCCCCCGCTGAACTAACCGTCGCAAAAATGCAATGGCCGGACCAATTGTGACTAAGAAAACAAAGTTGTTGACTAAGAACAAAGCTTTCACTTCTCTAAAGTGCTCTAATCCGTTCACGGAATCCGTGAAGTCTGGTAATAAAAGCTGACGCACCCAAGGAAGTTCAAGGTAAGCTAACAAGTGCCCATAATTTCCCATCATCTGGGACAGACTTAAGCCAACATCCGTTAAAACCGTTGTCGTCTTTAAATTCAACCAATACAGCCAAATACTATTAATAGTTAAAAAAATAGTTCCCGAGATAATGGCCAAAAATAAAACCAGCCACGCCCCCATCGTCTTAAATTTCTCCATTTTAAAGCGTCCAATCATCTAGCGAGTCGATTTCATAAGTTGGCTTCTTGGCTTTTTTAGCAACTTGCTGTCGAGTTGAAAGGCCCGAATAGACCAGTAACGTATCCATACCAATGCGTTGTCCGGCTGTAATATCCGTCATATAGTTGTCACCAACCATCACAACATCCTCTTTTGGCAAACCAATCTCGGCTAAAGCATTTTCCATGATAATGGGCTCTGGTTTCCCAACGTAAATTGGCCGTTGTTGGGTGGTATAAGCCACCATTTCAACTAATGAGCCCGCGCCTGGTAGCATTCCCCGCTCGTTGGGAATGTTAGAATCCGGGTTGGTTCCAACAAAGGTAGCACCACTTCGAACTGCCAGTGTGGCTAACTCAAATTTATGATAGGTCACGTCTGAATCCAGTCCTACTACCACAAATGCGGGATTTCGCTCGGTCAGCGTAAATCCCCGGTCCAAAAAGGCCTGAATCAACCCAATTTCACCAATAACGTAAACCGTTCGATCGCCGTCTTTGGCTAATCCGGCAACGTAGTCAGCTGTCGCTAACCCAGCCGTATAAACATTATCTTCTGACACATGGATATCATGGTTTTCCGCTAAGTTTCTGACGACATCTGCGGGTAGCTTTGTCGTATTATTCGTGACAAACAAAAAAGCCGTTTGGGTAGCTTGGAGCTGCTCAATAAACCGTTTAGCAGCTGGAATCCGTTTCTTTCCGGCGTAAACGGTGCCATCTAAATCAATAAAATAACCTTTATACTTCTTAGCCATTTGCGTGTCAGTCCTTCTTTTCACGAATCGTAAAGTGCCGCCGACGGTTATGCCCCACCGTTTTAACGGTTCCGGCGTCCTGTTTCCCTGGTTTGGAGGCAACTGGCTCTGCCTTTTCACGAACGTGAGCCGTCGATTTGTTAGTTGACCGCCGATTACGACTTCTACGCCGCCGACTATTACCATCCGCAGGTTTCCGCGACTTCTTTTGTGGCTGCTGGCGAACATCTAAATTGTGAAGGACAAAGTAGGCGCAGCCCAGATTGGCCTTTTCAGCCAAAAAATCCTCTAGTGCCTCAATCTTCGATTCCGTTAGCACATTACGATCGTTTGCATAAAAGCCACGTAGGCGAAGTTGTTCAAAACCCCAATCTCCCACTAAGTAATCAAACTTGGAGTAGTAGGAGTTAAAGCGGTCGCTTAGCTCAGCCTTGTTGAACGCGGCTTTGTGGTCCATAACCAATTCGTAGGGGTGGTCGTTAATTTTCAGGTGCGTCTCGTCTTCTAAAACCACCGTTGCCCCTGGATTACGACCAGTCCGCTCCGCTTCAATTAAGTCCTGTAATGATTTTTTATCCAAAGTTATCCGCCTCTCTAATCGGGTCATGTTTGGCTAAATAATCGCCAAATACCGTCCGTAAAAGCTTATCATATAAAATCGTGTTTTGACCAGCAATCTCAATCGTCGGAAAAAATGGAATAAACAAATAATGATCCGGCATCGCAACCGTGTACTGCCGTTTAGCCACCAGCGGCTCTCCGTGCCAGCTAACCACACGATTCTGTGGGTTGTAGGAAATACCGTCGTAGCAAAGCGCCCCAAAAAGTTGGCCGCGAAACCCCATTCCCTTAATTGGAAAACGCATTAAAAACTGACGATTTTTTTCCATTTCCCGGATGAGACGGTACAAATCAGCGCCCGTTAACGTGACTTTCATCACGTGCATTGCGTGCGGTAATAGTTCATGAATATCTTTTCGCGTGACGATGCCTCGTGGTAAATCCGTTAAGAATAAGCCCCCGTTTAAAATAGCGGCGTCCGTGCCAGCGTCATCTTTAAGGCTGGCCAGCCCTTGGACCATCAGCGGCGAATTCGACTCCCAGCTGCCATTTAGTGCGTGGGGCAAAGCAGCGACTAGTTGTCGATCTAACAGGGTCTCTCCCCGTTGCTCATACCGATCAATTTCAGCTCGATCTTCTGCCTTTTCTGCTAAGGTGGCAGTTTTGGTCACCCGGGCTGTCACCGCCACCGAATGGTGATCTGCCAAGTTCATTTCAACGGTGCCGACATATTGACCATACTTACCAGCCGCCGCCAACATCGTCTGATTGACCTGCTCCCCCTCAATGAGAAGATGGTGAGTATGGGCACCAACAATTAAGTCAAACTGCGGATAATGGTTAGCGATTCGCCGATCAACGTCTAGGCCCAAGTGGGAGAGTAAAATCAAACAGTCATATTGACCTGCGTAAGTCGCTAATAATTGATCCAGTGCAACCTCCACTTCGACTGGCTGAAATCCAACCAACGGATAGGTCATCGAGTACGGTGCAGTCAGGCCAAGAAGCAAAATTCGCGTCCCAGCGGCCGTCTTCACAAACTTATGAGAAATCGCCCAGTCTGGCAAGCTCCCTGTTTTAGCATCTAATAAATTTCCTAAAATCACATCGAAATGGGCCTCGTCGTATAAGTGATCTAACTGCTCTTTAGTATTTCCGAGCCCCTCGTTGTTCCCAATGGTCACACCATCATAGTCGACTTGATTTAGAAGAGTGATATTGGCCTGACCATTCGTCGCTTCGGTCAGCGGATGAACTCGGTCCATGGCGTCGCCAATATCTAGCGTCAAGACGGTGGCACCGGCTTGTTCGTACGCGTGCTTTTGCGTTTTTAAAAACCGCCTCAACCGTGGCCAGTTTTCGAGATGGGAATGAATGTCGTTGGTGTGTAAAATGACTAATTGCTCGTCCAATTAACTGCCTCCTAGTGGCGCTTTTGAAAATCTTCGAACTTTCCTTGGACCATTTCCTCCACTTCAGCCAGAGAAAAAGGCGCACCGAAAGCTGGTTTTTCCTTCAAATAATCGATTTCAGGCGTGTCAACACCGACGTTAATGTTTTCCTTCGCACCTACCGCATAGTGATGAATATGCCCGTGGAGATTAATAATTTGCTTGACGATCCCCATCATCATCGGATAGTGCGTTAAGTAGTACTGCCGATGATTCACTTTGACAATGGTTCCAACATCGTGAAATTCAAATTTTGGTCGACCTCCAAATATGGGGTTGTTGGCGGCCAAGAACTTAAATAGTGCGCGATTGTCATGATTACCCTTTATTAAAACCAAATGCCCATTAAGCTGATTCAAAACATCAAGGACGGCTTGTTGTGATGCGCGTTCAGGTCGGACAAAGTATAAGGCAATATCACCTAAATGATACACCGTGTCCTCTGGCGACACCTTTTCGTTCCAGTGGTCAATAATCGTTTGGTTCATTTCTTCAACCGACGAAAACGGCCGGGGAGCAAAGTCCGACATGCCCAATAAGTCCTTATGAAAGAAATGTGTGTCTGATGTAAAAAATTGTTTCAAGTCGAACCCCTCTTTACCTGTTTTTTACTTAATCTCATTCTACCATGTTTCAAAAAATGCTCGGTATTATTCCCTCGTCCGTCACAAAAAAAGCTGCCCAATTAATGGGCAGCAACGAAACTAAGCAAGTTTCCGATCTTGAACCGTTTTGACCAGCCATAACCCAGCCAACCAAACGACAGAACCAGTCAACGCGACGAGCGTCTCAAACCGGAAAAGTAAGACCACTAAAACCATACCTAAGAACAGTAGAATTAAATAATCTGAATATGGGGCAAACCTGAGTTGAAAGGCAACCTTCTGCTGCTTCCCAGACCGAACTAACTGCCGGTATTTCAAATGTGCTAAAACAATTGAACCCCAAATAAATAAAAAGCAGGTGGTTGCAATACTTGAAATTAACGTAAAAACCTTGCCGGGAATGAAAATATTCAACAACACAGCAATGGCAATGATGACAGCAGAAAAATTCAGCGAATGAACCGGAACCTGGGCGCGCGATAACGTACTTAACCGGCGAGCGACACGGCCTTTCTTGCCGTACGTTAGTGAAAACAACATCCGCCCAGTCGTGAACAACGAACTGTTGCAGGCCGAAGCAGCCGCCGTCAGGACCACAAAGTTAATGATTGCCGCGGCGCTTTTGATTCCAATGTCTGAAAAGACCTGAACAAACGGACTTTGAGATGGTGAAATAAAGTGCCATGGATAGATACACATTAACGCCAGCAGAGAGCCGATATAAAACAAAATCACTCGCATCGGAATCTCATTAATTGCTTTGGGAATGACCGTTGTTGGATTACTAGTTTCCGAAGCCGTCATCCCCACCATTTCAATCCCAATAAACCCAAAAACGACCATTTGAAATGACAGGAAAAACCCTTTGGGACCGTTAGCGAAAAAACCACCCTTGAACAAGTTTGTCACTGTCGCATGACCAACCGGTGTCTTAAAGTGGACGGCAACTAACACAATACCGGTAATGATCAAGGCAATAATAGCGCCAACTTTAATAATTGAAAACCAAAATTCGGTCTCGCCAAACGCTTTGACCGTCACCGCATTAATCATAACTAAAACCGCTAAAATCACCATTCCTGTGACCCACTGAGGTAGCTGTGGAAACCAAAATTTCATATACAGTCCTGCCGCAGTTAAATCGGCCATCGCAATCGTCAGCCAGCAGACCCAATACGTCCACCCAGCAATGAACCCCCACTTTTCGCCAAGGTATCGCTTAATAAAGTCAATGTAGGAATGTGCATTTAAGTCCGAAAGTAGTAATTCCCCAAGAGCCCGCATCATTAAGAAGCAGATGATACCTGTCGTCAGATAGGCTAGTAAAATTGAAGGACCGGTTAAATGAATTGATTCCCCAGCCCCTAAAAATAGCCCCGTTCCGATGGTACCACCCAGTGCAATCAATTGGACGTGGCGACTTTTTAGCCCCCGTGAAAATTGATCATTAGACCCCGATGTATCAGTTTGCATATCCTTTCACTCCTTCATGATTGGTATTATACACGGACTCTCCGCATTTGCGGGAAAGCCGGGCCAACCTAGCTATTAGCTAAAGGCCTTAAAACAGCGCCTTTTCAAGGATTTACAAGGATTAACGAAAACAAGTGATATTTGTTCATCTTATCTTGAAAATAATTAATCTCTCGAGATATAAAAAAGGTTAACCTGCAACGGCCTCCCGCTTTTGCTCGGGACCACTTCAGTTTAACCCTCTTCACATTCTCAATTGACCTGATTAGTCGGTTAATCGTTCAACGTCACGAACGATCATTAATTCTTCATCCGTTGGAATCAACAACGTTTTAACAGTTGCCGCATCCGTTGACAAATCACGTTCGACACCACGAATATTATTCTTTTCGGGATCAACAGCGATGCCAAAGTAGCTCAATTTGTCGGCAACTTCTTGCCGAATTGGAATATCGTTTTCACCAACACCAGCAGTGAAGACAATCGCATCTACCCCACCTAATTCAGCAATGTACTGGCCAACGTAACGAACAATCCGATTGATATACATATCCCGGGCAAGGTGCGCCTTTGCATTGTGTCCCTGGACTTTTTCAAGATCCCGCATATCTGCTGAGTATTCAGAAACACCAATTAACCCAGACTTCTTATTTAGGATTTCAATCATGTCATTGGCGTCTTTAATGTCCAACTTCTGCATTAAGAAAGCCACCAAAGAAGCATCAATATCACCAGAACGAGTCGCCATCATAATCCCTGCCAACGGCGTAAAGCCCATTGACGTATCAAATGACTTGCCATCTTTGATAGCGGTGATTGAAGCCCCTGCACCAATGTGCAAAGTAATGAGCTTCAAACTTTCTAGCGGTTTGCCAAGCATTGCAGCCGCCCGGTTAGCCACGTAGCGGTGGCTCGTCCCGTGCGCACCATACTTTCGCGCCCCAAACTTCTCGTAATACTCGTAAGGAACAGCATACATATAGTTGACCTGTGGCATTGAGGTATGGAAAGACGTATCAAACACCGCCACGTTAGGCACATCCGGTAAAATTTTACGGAACGCTCTGATTCCCATGGCTTCAGCCGGATTATGCAAGGGCGCATATTCCGCAAGAGATTCAATTTTAGCTAAGACATCATCATCAACCAAGACGGAATCAGTAAAATCTTCACCACCCGCAACGATTCGGTGGCCAACGCCCGTGATTTCCTTGTAGTCTTCGATAATGTGCAAGTCAAGCAATTTATCAAGCATTAATTGGATGGCTGCCTCGTGATTGTCAACGTCTAAAGTATCTTCGTACTTCTTACCGTCACCGTATTTAATCGTCACAATTGAGTCTTTCAAACCAATTCGTTCAACGACCCCGCTTGTAATCACTGATTCAGATGGTACTTCAAAGAGCTTGAATTTTAAAGTTGAACTTCCTGCGTTAACCGCCAGTGTCTTTCCCATGTCACATTCTCCTTTTTAGTTACTTCACTGCGAGCAAATCATTGAGCTCCCAGTTCACAACCTCTGCTAAAAATTTTTGAAAACCCGATTGATCTTTAAATGACGGAAATTCACCAATCATCACTTTATCGGCCTGCTTAGCTGTTTCACCTGGTCGCTGCAGTAATAAAATGGCTTTTTCTGATTGATTGGCCGCAAATAAATCCTTCGGCAACGTTAAAAAGGCCTGAAGGTAGGCCGTTCCTTGAAGAAAATCCAACAGACCTTTCGTCTCAGACGTCGAGAAAAGTTGGCTTGGCACAAGTAAAAGTGCGAAGCCACCCGGTTTCAAATTTTGCATTGATTGCTCAATTAATAGGTGGTGCACGTAAGAATGGCCTTCTTTGGCAGCCGTCTTAAATTTCGTTGCCTTTTCGTCGATCGGATAATATCCAACTGGTAAATCAGATACAACCGCGTCGACGGGCGAAATCAAAAGGTCCCCAATGGCATCTTGATGTCTCAACTCGACAGTTGCATGCTGCAATGTGACGTTAATATCCGCCACAGAAAGCATTGAATCATCATTGTCAAACCCAATGGCCGACAAATCATGTGCTGTTGCATCCGTCAGTTGATTCATCACAGTTGTCAAGAGGTTGGCCGTCCCCACTGCTGGATCTAACAGCACCAGCTTCTGCTGTTTTTCAACCAATCGAATCAACAAGTAGCCCATGACCATGCCGATTGAATCCGGCGTAATCTGATGATTCCCTTGAATTTTATCCTCTTGAATCGCTTTTAACATCGTCAACTGTACCGCTTGCCGAACCGTTTCGGCATTATAGGTTGGTAAATCAACTTGTTGATAAAGCGTCGTTAGCTGTTCAACCGTTGCAGTATCAGGTCTACCATCTTCAACTTGGACATGGTTTTCAATCAAGTTGTCACCTGATTCAATAAACGCATCCAAATAAGACGTCGCTAACGCATCTTTCAAAAGCTGGCTCGATTGATCAAAAACATTAAACAACGTTTCCGTTTCTTTTAGAGACAGTGTCGTCAACCTCCAATACTAAAGGATTACTCACAGCACCTATCTTACCTATTTATTCAACTTAATTCAAGCGCTCAACGGCCGGTCTTATCAATTATTTACCGAGCGGGAAGCCTGATCTAACTGTTTTTGATAATAATCGCAGACTCGATTAAACGCAATTTGTTGCTGGCCAAAACCGTGCATTTCAAAAAGGAGAATGGCCATCAAGACAATCGAAAAAAGGGCTGCCAGCAGCGTCACAAAACCTGATCTATTTATCATTTTCATCCTCCAACATAAGATTAGCCTTAAATCGCTGACCCGTGGTAGCCATCGCCTCACAATCAACGCCCTTTTTAACAGCTTGAAATTGACCTGTTTTTAATCCACGCATTAGCGGAATATAGCCGCCCTTAGGGGTCGTCAAAACGAGTTCGCCCGATCGGAATTTTAATATGAACGTCTTTTTTTGAATGGAACTCTCTAGCAAAATGTAGTTAGTTTCAACCTTTTCGACAACAAAAGCGTACTTTGGCGCACGAACCTCACTTAAAAAATAATGCCAACCTAACTGCTGGTCTGTTTTAGTCGTCATTTCAAAACGGGTGCTTTTTAGACCGCTTGCAATCGTTAAAACCACCAAGGCCGTCACAAATAACGCTAAGATTGCCTCGACTACTGTTAACCCTTCACGCATGGTGATCCCTCTCTTCAGTGGCGACAGCACCAGTTGACTTGGACTGGTGGGGCACTTTTTTTAGTTCTTTTTGCTGCCGCTTTGATTTTTTAGGCGACGATGATTGACGTTGCCACTGTTTTTCAACCCGTTGTCGGAGGACTTCTACCGCTTGCCGGTTAACAATTGTTTGCTGGAGCATCATATAATGCGCTTGACCATATACTAAACATGCAACGCAAACAATAACGAGTCCTATCAGGGCATCGCTGAGAACAAATCCTAGTCTATGGCGCTGCTTTCTCAAGCCGATACACCCCCCATCCCATCTGAATGATCATCTTATACTGCCAACCGCTTGTTGAATGAAATTGAATTGTCCGGGGTTGAACATAACCATCCCCCTTCATTGAAACAACCGTCGTCTTTGTTACCGTCAGGGTTCGGGGCATTTCTAGCGTTCGAACAAGGCCGTCACATACGAATCGAACTTCCCCGCCACGCGAAATCGTCACAACTGTGCTGTGGTGACGATACCGGGCCTCATACTGGGACCGTTTCCAATCAGCCGCTAATGCCCGCCAAAAGGCCCGTTCGGCGACGGGATTATGGGCCCTAAAGGCCGTGACAGAGTAAGATACCAAGATGAGCAGTCCCGCGGTGATCACCATTGCAACCAACGTTTCTAATACAGTAAACCCTTTACGTCCCCTTAACTTGACTCCCACTGATTCGAATCCCTTCCTTTTTGGCCATATTGACCTGTTTATCCGTCAAATAACCCGTTTTTTCTAATTCCTCTAGCGTTGCCGTTTTTTTATCGGTGGCGTCTAAATAAGTATCTAATTGCGTCTGAACGACTGTTGTCATGGCACTAGTATGAACCGTTTGAGCATGTTTTTTTTGATGTGACAGATTGGGCACGACTATCAATATCAATAAAGCGACGATGAATAAAACAATGGCCATTTCAATTAGTGTAAATCCACGTCTCAAGCTAGGTTTTCTATTTTTCATCAACCGATTCCTCCAATCATCGAATACATTGGTAAAAACAAACTGACATAACTGCCAATAATAATCGCCCCCAAGATCAAAAAAGAAATGGGTTGAATCCAAGTCATCATCATCTCAAAGCGGGCGGTCAAACGGTCGTAGTACAGATCCGCTAATGCCGTGAGTTCTTTAACCACTTCTGCTTGTGGCTTTCCCGTTTCAATTAGAACCCGTAATTCTCCTGGAACAAACGCATAATGCTTTAAAATAGTTGTCATTGCCTCGCCCGACGTGAGACGCTTGGAAAGGACCGCGCCAAATTGATAGAGAAGGGTCGTTTTTTTAGCTTGGGCAACTGTTTTTAACATCTCTTGGGTCCCTAAACCACCTCCCGCCATGATGGCAAGCGCCGCCAACAAATAATAACCATAGTAGATTCGAACTAGACTACCGATAATTGGGACTCTGGCAAGACGTTCGATCCGTTGTAGGATTGGTAGGCTTTTTAAATGCTGCCAACCAAGGAGCACCACTAGTAACACCACCAGACTGCCGGCCGCATACAACCACCAGTTTGATTGCGGCGTTGGCTCACCGGTCAATTGCTGAATTTGTGGCAGGACCAAAAAGTTTAACGCAAGAACGATTCCAACCAAAATAAACCCTAAAATCACCGGATATTGCATGAGGCGCCGGATTTTTTCTTGTCGCTGCGTATTGGCCGCTAACAATCGACTAACGTGTCCCAGACTCTCACTCAGTTGGCCATGTTGTTCCGCTAGCTTCAGTTGCATGCCGATTTGATCGTCAACATACGGTGCAAATGCCTGACTGATGCTCGTCCCTTCCCGTAATTGGGCGTTAATTTTTTGAATGTCGTCAAGGTGTTTGGCAAACAGAACTTCACAAAATCGAACTGCATGGTGAACTGAAAACCCTACAGTTAGTAAATCACTCATTAACTTAAATATTTCAGCTTGAAAGCGAATCGGCCACTGCTTAGCCTTCCTGGAATCGATTGGCGATTGACTCGCTAATTTGTTGGTTTTCGACACATTTTCCAAGGTAGCACCTCCATTCTGTTGTCATGCCCGTTTCTTCTCGCCATTCTTCATTAACCGGGCCCCTCTTCATGTCAAGCAGAGCAGCCATCGCACCAGTTATGGTTGGAATCAATCGTTGGTAGGCTACCCCCGTGACCGCCTGATGCAGTGCCAGTTCATCAACGCCCAGTTGCAATAACCGCGGGACAATGCCGTGGACGTTTAACGCGTGAACCGTACTTAAGACCAAATGACCGCTTAAGGCCGCATCAATAGCTGCTTGGGCAGTTTGGACATCCCTAATTTCTCCTAAAATCAAAACATCTGGCCGGTGCCGTAACGCCACTTTGATGAGGTCGTTGTAGCTCATTTGCGCCTCCTGATTGACCTGCAATTGTAGAAAGGTCTGCTCAGCGATTTCAACCGGGTCTTCAATCGTCAAGACAGAGTGAGAATGGCTCAGCGTTTTAGCGAGTTGATAAATTGTTGACGTTTTGCCTGACCCGGTTGGCCCTGCAAACAACACCAGCCCTCGTAACTGGCACCACTGCTGTAAGTGCTCAAATTGGCCGGGGACTAAAAAGTGACTCTGCTGTGTTGCCAAAGGGTAAATCAAGCGAATGACCATTGATTCCAGCTGTTTAAAATTACCGACTGTTGAAAGGCGTAAATGGATCTGGACCTGATTCACGGCAATCATCATCGAACCCAACTGAGGCCGCCTTGCTTCCGTAATCGCCATGTTTGCACGGTATTTAAAATGCGCAATCAGTTGTTGTCCCTTCTCAGCGCTTAGATCTTGAATCCACTGAAACCTGGAATTTTGGTGTTCAAAAACTCCGTAGCCCTCACCTTTAGGGAGCACATATAAATCAGAGCTACCCGCTGCCACGGCTCCTTCAAGTAATTGTTGTCCTAACGTTTCAATCACTTTATCACCTCCATACCTTAACCTACGCAGGACCACCGACAAATCACTTGTCTTTTCAAAATTTAGACAAAAAAGCCGTCCTGAATAATCAGGACGGCTCTTAATCGTTATTAGATTAACTTATTCAACGCCTTCAGGCATCGTGGCTGCTTCGTAAACATCGGCCACATCATCGTTATCTTCAAGCTCGTCAATGAGCCCTTGATATTGCGAAATTTTGTCTTCTGGAACGGGCGTTGTATTTTGTGGGAACATCGTCACTTCCGCCGTATCCAGGTCATAACCCTTTTCTTGAAGTGCATCGCGCACTGCAGGCAAGCTTGACGGATCGGTGAAAATTTCAAAGCTGGTATCAGTTGCTGTCATGTCATCAGCACCGGCATCTAAGGCGTCCATCAATACCGTGTCTTCATCGGCATCAAGGCCGTCGCGTAAAATCACAACGTAGCCTTTCCGGTCAAACATGTAAGAAACTGAACCTGCCGCACCCAGTGAACCACCATGGTGGGTAAATGCGGAACGAACCGCTGCTGCGGTCCGGTTCTTGTTGTCTGTCAATGCAGAAACCATGACAGCAGTCCCGCCTGGGCCGTATCCTTCGTAAGTGATTTCTTCGAATTTGGCACCACCGACACCGGTTGCCTTATCGATTGCGCGTTGAACGTTGTCTTTAGGCATGTTGGCTGCCCGCGCTTTATCCATGACCAAACGAAGTTGAGGGTTGTTCGCTGGGTCAGGATCACCTGCTTTAGCGGCTTGATACAAGTCACGTGAGATTTTTTGGAAGATTTTTCCACGTTTAGCATCTTGGGCGTTTTTACGTCCTTGGATGTTATGCCATTTTGAATGTCCTGACATCGTAACTCCTCTTTTCTTTAAGTAATAGTATCCGTTGGTACAGACTTTATTATACTACCACGTCTATCCCTGCATTTCAATCTTTCACGGACCCGTTTTCATTGGTAGTGGCTCGTCAAATAAAAACCACAGCCAGGCTGTGGTTTCAGTGCCTAATTTGTTGAATCGCGCTTCATTAAACCGTAGGGAAGAAGAACTGTCCGTTCGTCCACGGGTTCACTATTCATCAACTTCGTCAATAACCGCATTGAAACGGCCCCAATATCATAAAGTGGCTGCGTAATTGACGACATCTTAGGGCGCACCATTTCAGTTAGCTTAGTGTCGTTGCTCGTGATGATTTCGAAATCATCCGGAACATTCAACCCTGCATCTGAAACGCCATTCATCACCCCGGCCGCTAATTCGTCATCACCAACGATGGCTGCCGTAGCACCAGCCGCCTGAAGTGCAGGCTGTAATAATTGGCCAGCTTTGTATGAGTAATCAGTTTCAAAAACTAACTTTTCATCGTAACGCAAACCAGCCTTTTTCAAGGCCTGCTTATATCCCTTTAACCTGTATTCTCGGTTAATTGGCTGGTCTAAACTCCCAGAGATAAACGCAACCTTTTGATTGCCACGGTCAATTAGGTTTTTAACCGCCTCTTCCACCGCAGCCACGTAATCGATGTTGACACTTGGCATTTGGCCGGTTGGATCCACACAGCCAGCTAAAACAATCGGCGTTTTGGCGCGATCGAACTCCTTGCGCAACTCTTCTGAGATGTCGTTACCCATAAAGACGATCCCGTCAACTTGTTTTGCCATCAACGTATTCAGAACTTGGACTTCCTTTCGGCCGTTCTCGTCAGAATTCGTTAAAATGATATTGTACTTGTACATCATCGCAATATCATCAATGCCTCGTGCTAATGCCGAAAAGTAAATATTGGTGACGTCGGGAATAATCACCCCAACCGTGGTGGTCTTTTTACTTGCAAGGCCCCGTGCCACGGCGTTTGGCCGATAGTCCAAGCGTTCAATGACGTCGAGAACTTTCTTTCGAGTTGCTGGTTTGACATTTGGATTGCCATTGACTACTCGAGAGACAGTTGCCATCGAAACATCCGCTTCACGCGCTACATCATAGATTGTCACTGTTTGTTTATCCATCGCGATAGCCCTTTCTTTATTGGTCTTATATGTTTTCATGCATTTTCACTAACCTGATAAATATATCAGAAGTATTTTCAGAAATCAACGTGAAAACGTTTTCATAACCACTATACTCTAAACCAAAAAACTTTTCAAGCAAGTTAAATGCTATAATGTAGCTAATTTTATAAGAGGTGATTTGATGTCTAAATTAGAACAAGTTCAAAAATGGACTCAGGATAACAAGGTTGATTTTACCTATATCAGCGATCCTAAGACGATTCAATACCTAACCGGCTTTTACAGCGACCCCATCGAGCGGGTGTTAGCCCTCATCGTTTTCAATAATCAAGACCCCTTCATGTTCGCACCGGCTTTGGAAGTTCAAGCGATTAAGGAAACGGGGTTCCCCTACCCTGTTTACGGTTACCTAGACCATGAAGACCCATGGCAGCTTATTGCCCAAAACGTTTTCACCCGGATTGCCAATCCCCGCGAAATCGCCCTTGAAAAGGATCAGCTTCAAGTTGCTCGGCTTGAACAATTACAACGGGTCTTTCCTGCTGCCGCTTTCAACGCAGATATTACCAGCTTCATCAATGAATTGCGCGTTATCAAATCAGCCGATGAAATTGAAAAGTTAAAAGTGGCTGGTAAGTGGGCTGACTTTGCGTTCGAACAAAGTTTCAAAGCCGTTAAAGCGGGCCGGACTGAGCAAGAAGTAGTCGCCGAATTACAGTACGCCCTCATGAAAAAGGGCATCATGCAAATGAGTTTTGATACGCTCGTTCAGGCTGGCGCTCATGCCGCCGAGCCGCACGGCGCGACCAATGCCACTAAGTTCCAAACCAACGAACTGGTTTTATTTGATCTCGGAACGATTTGGGACGGCTACATTTCCGATGCATCCCGGACAGTCGCGCTTGGAACCCCGACAGACAAAGAATTGGATATGTACCAAGTTTGTCTGGAAGCCCAACTGACAGCCCAAGCCGCAGTAAAACCAGGATTAACCGCCGCTAAACTTGATAAGATCGCTCGCGACGTTATTTCCAAGGCCGGTTATGGGGACTACTTCATTCACCGATTAGGCCATGGTATGGGCATGAGTGAACACGAATTCCCATCCATTATGGCCGGTAACGACATGGTCTTGAAACCAGGAATGTGCTTTTCAATCGAACCTGGGATTTATATTCCAGACGTTGCCGGGGTTCGAATTGAAGATTGCGTCGTCGTCACTGACACGGGTTGCGAACCGTTTACGCACACTTCAAAGGAATTAACCTACGTTGGCTAAACCGCCACTAACCAAACAATAGCCAGTTCAAATTAAAAACCCCGGCCGTTTTTTAACGACTGGGGTTTTGTTATTGATCAATTAATCGGTTAAATAACCGGTGCTTAGTTAGCCGGTTTAACGGTCCCGTTCGGATAAATCACAACGGTTTGCGTCGGATCAATACTTGCCGCAATATCCGCACCGCCGAAAGTCTGTTCGCTGCTTAATACAATATCATCACTGCCGTCGCTTGCTTCCGTGGCAACATTTGACAGTTCTTCACGTAGTTCGTCTTCTGCCGCTTGGGGATCGTTCCAAGACGCTGCAACGTCCTTAATTCGTGCCGAAATTTCTTGAGATTGATCCGCAAAAACGGTCTTAAAATCATCCCATGCATCACTAGCATAAAAGACGTAATCCACCGCGCGATCCTTAGCTACAGCGACCTTGTCTTCAACCTCGTGACGTAACTGTGCTTTTTGTGTTTCATCCAGCCGGTGATAAGCGATGTGAGCCGCAGCGGCACCCGCTACTAACCCAACTAACAATCCAAGTTTCTTACCCATTGAGCTGACCCCTTTCCGATTCCGTTATTTGGTTTTACGATTCCGATAGGCATTGAAGGCGGTTCGACTCAGGCGGGACATAATTCCGGCTCCTGCAGTCTTTTTCGCGGTGCTTGAAACCCGACCCGTCAAGTTTCGAGTTGCGTCATTCAAGTCTGACACACTGGTTCCTAGATCGGCGGCCGCTTTGAACACGGGATCAATCGTAGCGACCTTTTGATTAACGTCTTCTAGCAAGACGTTGGCATTTGATAAGATGTCTTCTGCTTGCTTAGAAATCACGTCAATGTCCTCGGTCATCACTTTCACACTCCGAGTTACTTCCCCTAGCGATCGCACCATGTTCATTAAAAAGACCCCGATAAAAATAACGAGTAGCAAAAAGGCTCCCGCAGCAATCAAGCCGGCAATTTGTCCTGGCGTCATGTCATCACTCCTTCAGTTAATCTAGTTATTTTTAGAATAGCATTCAGCTGGGATTGACGCAATAAATTTCCATTGAAATCCAGGTCATAATAGTCATAGCTAACATAGTTTGTTACACTGAATACAGAGTGAAACAAGGAGCGTTGACACATGAACCAGCAACTGAATCAAATGACCCTTCAACATTTATTTCGCCATTTTAACTGGGAAAAAATGAGTGAACAATTCTTATCAACCATTGGCCAACTGGCCATCGTCACCATTGCTTTGGTTGTGATTAGCACCATTGGGCAAACGGTGATTAAGCATAGTTTTAACCGCTACAAAAGGACCCGCCTAGCTGGCGACTCTGGTAACCGAATTGACACCATTTACACTTTGATCATGAATTTATTCCACTACACCATCCTCTTTTTCTGGATCTATGCCCTGCTGTCTGCTATGGGCGTGCCAGTCGGGACCCTTATCGCTGGCGCCGGAATCTTCAGTTTAGCACTGGGGCTAGGCGCACAAGGCTTCGTTTCGGATATCGTTAACGGCGCTTTCATGTTAATGGAAAAACAAATTGATGTGGGCGATACTGTCCGAATCAACCAAATTGAAGGCACTGTTTCCGCCATCGGCATTCGAACCACCCAGATTGTCAGTTATGATGGCACGTTGAACTTTATTCCTAACCGCAATATTACAATCGTTAGTAACATGTCACGGCACGAAATGCGGGCCATGGTCGAGATTCCGATTTTTCCGGATTCACCCATTGACCAAATTTCCGCGATTATTGAGACCGTCAATACATCAATTAAAACGGATCTTCCAGCGATTACTAAGGCCCCAACGTTGCTTGGTACCACGCCTTTAACAAATGGTAAACTAGCGATTCAAGTGGTCACCTTTACTCAACCAGGGGAACAAGCTAACGTGCAACGTGAGTTACTCACTGCCTACTTGAAGGCGTTAAGTCAGGCCAACATTCCGTTGCCGACGCCCTACCCCCCTGAATCGACTGCCAATTAAGAAAGCCTGGTCAATAAAACTCGAGAGGTTCCAGAAAGCAACCTAAATAAGCCCGATTCCACAAACTATCGGAATCGGGCTTATTTTTGTTAACTGGTCAAAAACTGACTTTAGTTGCATCATTTGGCTGAGCTGCCCACTGCTGTCCAGACAGTTTATAGCAAAAATTGTCAAACACCAGTCTTTATTGCCTACTTTTTAAGTGGCGCACACTGACTAGCAGTGTAAAAATTGTCAAAATGATGGCCTAGGTAATTTAACCGTTTCAAAATTTCTCGTCTCGTGATGATGCCCTCAAAGTGCCGATCATTTGAAACGACAGGCAGAAAGGCGGCATCGACTAAATCGTGGAGGACGCTATCCAAGTCAATGGGCTGTGTTAACACCTTAAAATCCGTCTCCATCACAGAAGCCACAGAAAACTTCAGCAGATTTTCCGGTGCAATCCGGTCGGTCGTCAACATCTTTTCGGTTAACATCTGCAACGATAGCAACCCCTGAATACGTTCGTGTTGATCCAGTACCACAATCTTTGAATAGCCAACCTTTGTCAGCACCAAAAAGGCATGATAACCATCATTGGTCGTCATGACGTTTGCGACCCGACTCGCTGGAATCAATAAATCAGAAATATCTGGGGCCAATAACGTCTTAATCGGTTGCGAAATCATATGGGGCGCTCCTATCGTGAAAATTTTTGGTGAAGTTCAGGGACCGGCTCTTGATCCCGTGTGTAGAACTGGACGTCAATGGTTTGGCGATCCACATCAACAATTGCATAGGTCCCACCAAGAAAACGAAACTCGCCACGAGGAAGCGAAATACTACCGGGGTTGAGATACAATGTTTGGTCCACGTAGTCCGCCATTAATTGATGGGTGTGACCAAAGAAAACCAAACTTGCTCCCACTTCTTTTCCACGCAAGCTCAGTTGCGTCAATCCAAAGTTCACTTGATAGTGGTCCCCGTGTGTCATATAAACCGTTTCCGACTCAAACGGCACCGTCACTTCAACGGGAAAATTCTGTCCGTAATCATTATTCCCCTGAACCACGTATTGATTTTGAAAGAGCGGATCTGAGACACTAAGCTCAGAGTCACCACAATGAAAGATCGCTGTGACGTTCTTGGCGTTTGCCTTGTAAATCGCCGACAAAATGTCGCGATCACCGTGATTATCACTGATGACTAAAAATTTCATTTATTTCTCCCACCAATCATCAAATTGGACCAACATTTTCCTGAGGGCCCGACCACGATGACTGATACTATTTTTTTCTTCATCCGTCATCTCAGCCATCGTTTTGTTAAACGCCGGCACCCAAAATAACGGATCGTAACCAAACCCGTTTTCGCCGTGTGGGGTCGTCAATATTTTCCCATCGACGGTCCCTTCCGTTACCAGCTTATTGCCGTTTGGTTTAACAAGAACCAGCGTGGTGTGAAATGCTGCTTGTCGCTGTGAATCAGGGACCGCCGATAACTTAGCTAACAACTTACGGTTATTAGCTTGATCGTCATGGTCACCCGCATATCGCGCTGAATAAATTCCGGGTTCGCCATTTAATGCCGCAACAACTAACCCGGAATCGTCCGCAACAACTGGTAAGTTTGTTAATTTAGAAATGGCGGTGGCTTTTATCGTGGCATTTTCCTCAAACGTCGTCCCCGTTTCTTCAATTGTCGGTAACTGGTCAAAGTCCGCTAAGGTCTGAACGGTCACGTTCTTACTAGCGAAAAGCTCCCGAAACTCGCGGGCTTTACCCGGATTTTTGGTCGCCACAACAATGTGTCTTGAACTCATTTTTCTTCCTCCATTAACCCAACTTTTCCAACTGTGCCACCGAAATCGCCGTTGCAGTCAGATTAGCGCTTCCTAACCATGCTTTGGCAATTGTTTCGAACTGAGCCGGTTGACCGGTCGTGTAAAACCGGTGAAACACCGGTTCTTGACCATCATTTAACTGGTCATTAGCGGTCAAAATGGCCTTCACCGTCGCCACCGTTTCAGCCCCCGAGTCAATCAAGGCCACTTCGAGGCCCATCGCCGCACTGATAAACGGTCGAAGTAACGGAAAATGAGTGCACCCCATCACCAACGTATCAACTGGTTGGCGCTTAAATACCGCAAGCTTGTCTGCCACTAGGGCCTTGGTTGCCGGGGCTTGATAGGCATTTTGCTCAACCGCCATGACAAACTCAGGACAGGCCAAACCAATCACATGCGCACGAGGTGCTAGTGAAGAAATCGCCTGACTGTAGGCTTGACTGTTAATGGTCCCCTCAGTCGCAATCACGCCAATGTGCCCCGTCTGACTCTGGCGAACCGCTTGCTCACTTCCTGCTTTAATGACGCCAACTACCGGAATCGGCAGCGTTTCTTGTAGCACTGGTAATGCCGCGGCCGTTGCCGTGTTACAAGCAATGACCAATAATTTTATATCTTGCATTTCTAAAAAGTGCGCAATTTGAAGTGAAAAGCGCTGAACTTCCTGCGGCGGCCTTGGCCCGTATGGCATTCTGGCTTGATCGCCCAGAAAAACCATGGATTCATTTGGGAGCTGCTGTAAGGCTTCCTTGACGGCCGTTAGTCCCCCAACGCCTGAATCCATAAACCCAATTGGTCGTTTATCCATGAACACAGGTCCTTTCGTCTCTAACTTAAGACTCTATTATGGTGCATTTTTGACGCGCTTGCAAGAATTCCGAAGAAAGTTTAACTTAAGTGGATAGTGCTTGCATTTCGCCTAAGAGTCAGTGTAATCTAAATGTAATAATAGATGAGGATGACCGATATAATGATGAACAATGAAATTTATGACCAATACTTGGAAAACCCGGATCGGGTACCACTGTTCGGACAAGCTCTAATTCGAGATGTTGTCTTACCCGATATTTTGGGAGATGATGTCGACAACATCGCGTATTGGGAGGGAAAACAATTGGCTCGACGCTTCCAACTTGGCAATATTGAGGACCTGTCCCGCTTTTTCCAACAGGCCGCTTTTGGGACACTCCAGTTAACCACTCAATCAGCCAAAGAATGGCAATTTAGCCTTTCAGGAGCTCCTGTTGCCAGCCGCTTAGCCCATAACTTACAGGCGCCCTTTATGCTTGAGGCTGGCTTTTTAGCCCAAACTGTCGAACAAATGATTGGGGTTGTTGCCGAAACAAAAACGCCATTAGCAACCCCTAAGACGGCAACTGACGCAATCACTTTGAGCGTTCATTTAGACCCCCAAGATGCAATTGCCGATCCAGCTGAACTGACACCAATGACCTTGATTGTCCCTGATCAACCGGATTCAACTGATTTGCCAACTGAATAGCGGCCCCTTTAGTTTTGGGCGAAAAAAAACGACCAGCTCATGATGCGAACTGGTCGTTTTTTGACGTCTATTCAAAACTGACACGTCACTCGATTAAGCTTCCACGTATTGGGAAAGCAATTGCTTTAATTGGTCCTTTGAGTGGTAACCCACGATGGAATCAACCACTTCACCATCTTTTTTAACGAGGAGAGTAGGGATACTCATAATCCCAAATTTCTGTGGCGTATCTGGGTTCGCGTCCACGTCCATTTTGTTAAACGTCACCTGATCACCCATTTCTGTTGCCAAGGCTTCAACAACAGGCGACTGCATCCGACAAGGGCCACACCAAGTTGCCCAAAAATCTGTCAATGTAACGCCATTCGCAGTGTCATTTTCAAACGTCTTATCCGTTGTTTCTGCTACTGCCATATTTAATGACCCTCCTTCTTATTACAATTAGTAAGTGTACCAGAATTAACCCAAAATACAAGTTTTTCAGCCTTAAAGTTTTACGATTGTTGACCCATCACCACCCGCATTGGCAGGCGAGAAGCCGAACGATTTAACTCGCGAATTCGACTGTAAATACTGGGTAACACCCTGTCTTAAGGCGCCGGTTCCCTTCCCATGGATGATGGTGACAGAGGGATAGCCCGCCAATAGTGCCGAGTCGATAAAACGGTCAACTTCTGCCATCGCCGCTTCGTAACGGTGACCACGCAGATCTAAGGTCGGTGAAACCCCTTCTGACCGGGTACGATGCACTGTCGTCCGCTGTTTAGGCTCCTTAGCCTCTTCGACAACCGCCTTTTCAAGGTCGTTGGCCTCAATCTTCATCTTCAAAATGCCCATTTGAACTTCAAAATGATTCTTATCGAGCTTATCCATGATGACACCGCGTTGGCCATACGACTTGACGAGGACCTCATCGCCCTTTTTCAGTTGGTGCTTTCGTTTTTCACGGTTTAATACCCGGTTTTTCTTCAAGGTCGTCTCTTGGTGAAGCGCGTTCAGTTGGCCCTTCGCCTCAATTAACTCGTTTTCCTTAACCGCTGTCTTACCCACTTCGAGCTGCTTTTTACGCAGGTCTTTAATAATTTGATTAGCTTGCTTTTCCGCGTCATCAACAACCCGATTAGCCCGTTGTTTAGCCTCCGTCATTAACTGTTCTTTTTGGCGGAGATAACGATCAAAATTAGCTTGTAACTCTTCATGCAACCGATTGCTTTCGGCCAAGTCTTTAGCCGCCTGCTGAGCATCTTGTTCCGCTTGGCGCTTTTGCGCCGTCAAATCAGCAATCATCTGATTAATATCTTGGCTGTCAGAATCCGTTAATTCCCGCGCCTCGGCGACAATCGTTGAACTAAGACCTAAACGTTGCGCAATATCTAACGCGTTACTACGACCCGGGATGCCAATCAACAATCGATAAGTAGGCTTTAAAGTCTCGTTATCAAATTCCATGCTGGCATTAATGGTTTCCGGCCGGTTATAACCGTAAGCCTTTAATTCCGGATAGTGGGTCGTCACCACAACATCACTGCCAATGGTCCCAATTTCATCCAAAATTGCGATCGCTAGTGCCGCCCCTTCTTGGGGATCGGTCCCAGCGCCAAGCTCATCAATTAAAATCAAACTATTCCGCGTCGCCGTCTCCAAAATGCGCTTGATGTTTTCCATATGCGACGAAAACGTACTAAGGTTTGCTTCAATGGACTGTTCATCCCCAATATCCGCAAATACGTCATCGAATAACCCGACCGTACTCATTTCATTTGCTGGTATAAACAACCCTGATTGCGCCATTAGCTGAACAAGCCCCAGGGTTTTCAGTGTGATGGTCTTCCCACCCGTGTTAGGCCCAGTGATAACGATTGCCTTGTAGTGCTCACCAATCTCGATATCGTTAGCCACCACACGATCCCTGGCAATCAAAGGATGTCTGGCCTGCCGCAACGCCACGTGATTATCGGCCGAAACAATTGGCTCTGTAGCTTGTAAATCATGGGCATAAGCAGCCTTGGCATTAATAAAGTCCAAGTGGCCTAATATTGCCGAATTTTGGGTTAACTCCGCTTGATAGGGGCGAAGCGCTTCAGATAGCGCCAACAGAATTTTTCGTTCCTCTTGTCGCTCTGCAATTTGAGCCTCCCGTAACCGGTTGTTTTCACTTACCACGGCTTGTGGCTCAATATACAATGTTTGCCCGCTGGCACTTTGATCGTGCACAATCCCACCAAAGTGTGACTTGTATTCAGCCCTGACCGGCAAAACGTACCGGTCATCACGAATCGTCACTAATGTATCCGAGAGATACTTTGCTTCTTTCCCGCGGGTATAACCATTCATCTGATTACGAACTGCGGCTTCAATCGTCACAATGCGGTGTCGGATCCGTTTCAGTTCTGGTGAAGCTTCGTCGGTTAATCGGCCATCGTCTTCAACAGCCACCTTTAGCTGTCGGGTCAAATCTGGTAAATGGACAAGCTGACCAACAACGTCGTATAACCGACGAAGGGCAACGGGCCGGTCGGCCAAATCGGCAAAAAAAGCCACAACTTGAGCAACCGTCTGTAAGACCCGGCTCACTTCGGCTAATTCAGTCCCGCTTAACGTCCCATCGATCGATAAACGTTTAACGTGCGGCCCAATATCAGCTAGTTTAGGGATGGGTACCCCGTTTGCTAACCGTAAAATATCCGCGCCGTCCTTCGTTTCATCAATCGCTTCTTGGACCGTCGCTTGATCGTCGCTCGGTTCTAGCGCATTCAGTTCTGTTCGACCCCCGGCCGAGGTCAAATGTGATTTTAACTGGGCCTTAATTTGATCAAAGGCCAGTGTGGAAAATATTTTTTCGTTCATTTGTCGTTCATGTCCCCAGTCTCATATTGAGCGCTTGCTAGCAATAGCTCAACTTACTCGGAAGTGGGCGTTTTTTTGGCTTGCGCTTCTTTTTCAGCCACGTCTAACTGATCTGAGATAGCGTTAAATGCCAGTAAAATGGCCGCTTCTTCCTTTGAAGTTTGCGGTGCAAGCTTTTTGATCTGTGCCAACTGTTCATTCATAATTTCAGTGACCGCCTTCATGTGCGATTCACTGCGGTTACCAACAATGGTGTACGTTTTACCGTCAACCGTTGCTTTAAAACGGCGCTTTTGATTGTCCATCGCGTCTTACCTCCAAATTTAGCGCGAAATAAGATTAGCCGCTGACCCCACTCGGACCAACGGCTAATCTTGTGTGTCTCAGACACAGTTTTCGTGACTTATTCCGGATCTCCGCCCCAGTCTTGGTCAGAAGCATCCGTTCCGTTCCCACTTAGGAAGGTGTTCAGCATTGATTCTACCATATCCCATTCCTCATCACTTTCGATTGGCAACAGTTCGCCGCCTTGTGGGTCGGCAGGATCATCACCATCTGCTAGACGAAAGGCTTGAATATCAACCTCTTCGTCCTCTGACGCACTGGATGGGTACAGTAAAATGTATGATTTATTAAAGTCTGGTGATTTAAACGTGAACAAAACGTTGTAAAGCTCTTCGTTACCATCTTCGTCCACGATTGTAATTTGTTGTTGATTGTCTTCACTCATGGGTATTGTCCCTCACTTTTCAATTGTTAACGGACCTTTACGATCCAGATAGTTCTGTAAAATTAATGCGGCTGCGAGCTTATCAATCACCTTTTTACGTTTCTTCCGTGACGTATCCGCCTCTTCCACCAGCATCCGCTCAGCTTCAACCGTGGTTAACCGTTCGTCTTGAAAGTCGACTGCCAAATCAAAGGTCGTCGTTAATAAGTCGCCATAATTCTTTGCAGCCTCAGCACGGGGACCCATCGAATTATTCATGTTCTTCGGCATCCCAACGATAAACCCTGTCACTTCATACTGACTGACCAGTTCTTTAACCCGGTCAATGCCAAATTCACCGTCTTCTTCCTTGATTGGAATAATTTCAACGCCTTGCGCCGTCCATCCAAGTAAATCACTTACGGCAATCCCGACAGTTCGGGAGCCCACGTCAAATCCCATTAATCTCATCAGTTTTTTGACGCCCCGTTTTTGTCCAAATAAAACCGAACAAGTTCTTCGATGATCTCGTCACGTTCATGCTTCCGAATCAAATTCCGCGCGTCATTGAAGCGTGGAATGTACGCTGGGTCTCCGGACAGGAGGTACCCCACAATCTGGTTAATCGGGTTGTAGCCCTTATTTTCAAGCGCTTGATACACCGTAACTAACGTATCATGAACATCTTTGGGCTGCTTATCCCCAAAATCAAAATACATGGTTTTATCTAACGTACTCATGACCACACCTCCAACACTCTTGTTGCTTCAATTCTATCTGAAACCCCATTCAACAACAATGACTGCAAAACGATGTAACTAAAATGTAATATTCGATGATTTCCGACCACTTACCAGTGTACCAGATTATGCTTGATTTTCCAGCCATTGACTTGCAGCCGCCATCGCATCGTTTAATCCAGCTGGATTCTTGCCGCCAGCTTGGGCTAGGTTTGGTCGGCCACCGCCACCACCATTAACCTTCGGCGCAATTGCCTTAATTAAATCACCTGCTTTGATGCCAGCCTTCATGGCTTCATCACTTGCAGCAACCAACAGGTTTGCCTTTTCGCCAACTTGGGTTCCAAGGACCAAGACGTCGGATAGTCCCTTTTGCCGCCAAGTATCTGCCAATTGGCGAAGTTGATCCATCGAAGAAACCTGAACAACCCCGCTAATCAGCGTCTTGCCATTAATGGTCTCGACGTTTTCAAAGATTTGGCCCGCTTGTTGACCGGCCAATTTTGCCTCTAGTGACTCAGCCTTACTCGTCAGGTCCTTCACTACGGCTTGAAGTTGATCTACCCGAGTGGGAACATCGGCAACTTGAGGCGCCTTCAACGTCGTGGCCACTGACTTGAGAAGGTTATCGCGGCCATTCAAGTATTCATAGGCATCACCGGCCGTTACGGCTTCAATCCGGCGAGTCCCAGCGCCGATCCCAGTTTCAGATTTAATCTTGAAAAGCCCGATTTCGTTGGTGTTTTTGACGTGAGTCCCACCACAAAATTCAATTGAGAAGTCCCCGATTGAGACCACCCGGACCACATCACCGTACTTTTCACTGAAAAGTGCGATAGCGCCCATCTTTTTCCCAGTCTCCGGATCCGTCTCGACGGTTGTGACCGGAATTTCTTCGAAAATCTTCTCGTTCACGATGGCTTCAACCTTAGCTAAATCCTCATCGGTCACTTGACCAAAGTGGGTGAAGTCGAACCGTAAGTAATTAGGTTCAACCAATGAGCCTGCTTGTTGGGTGTGATCCCCAAAGACGTTTCGCAAGGCCTGATCCAGCAAGTGGGTTGCGGTGTGGTTTTTTTCTACCTTACTGTGGAAGTGGCGATCCACGTCCAAAGCAAATTCATCGCCCACCTGAATTGGCGCTACTAACTTCAATGTGTGGAGGTTTTGACCATTAGGGGCGTGTTGCACGTCGGTTACGTCGGCCACTAACTGACCATCCGCAGTTTTCACCGTTCCTTGGTCGGCCACTTGGCCCCCCATTTCAGCGTAAAATGGCGTTTTATCAAAAATGACTTGAGCATACCCCGCACTTGCTTGATCGACAATTTCACCATTCGCAATGATGTCAGTCACCCGCGCAGCCTCAACGTGTAGCTGCGTATACCCTACATACTCGCTTGGCGTTTTAATGCCAATGAGTAAGTCGGATTGAACGCCCATCGCGTTTTCGTCCTTCCGAGCACTCCGAGCGCGATCACGTTGCTTTTGCATTTCAGCTTCAAATCCTGCTTCGTCAACCGCAATCCCTTCATCGGCCGCATATTCACGGGTCAGTTCAACCGGGAAGCCATACGTATCATAGAGTTTGAACGCTTCAGCCCCGTCGATTTCTTTTTGCTGACCTTTTTTGGTCTCCGCAATTAACTCGTTTAACAACGTTAGACCATCCGTCAGTGTTTCGTTAAAGCGGTCTTCTTCAGACTTGACCACTTCAGCGATGTAGTCACTATTCTTCAAAACTTCGGGGTAATAGGCCTTCATCGCTTCGCCGACAACTGGTACCAATTTATATAAGAAGCCGCCGTCAATGCCCAATTTTTGGCCGTTAACAACCGCTCGGCGGATAAGTCGGCGAATCACGTAGCCCCGTCCCTCATTTGAAGGTAAGGCCCCGTCACCAATTGCAAACGTGATGGCCCGTGAATGGTCGGCAATCACCTTAAAGGACACGTCAAGCTTAGGATCTGTATTGTACTTTTGACCGCTAAAGGCTTCCGTTTGGTGGATCATTGGCAAGAACAAATCAGTCTCAAAGTTCGTCTTGGCGTTTTGGAAAATTGAAACAACCCGTTCAAGGCCCATCCCAGTATCAATGTTTTTGCGTGGAAGCGGCTTATAAGAGCCATCCGGTTCGTGGTTGAATTGCGAGAACACAATGTTCCAAACCTCCAACCAGCGTTCGTTTTCACCACCAGGATAGTTTTCGGGATCATCGGCTGACAGGTTATTAAACGTTTCACCACGATCGTAGAAAATTTCGGTATCTGGGCCTGAAGGGCCTTCACCAATGTCCCAGAAGTTATCTTCAGCTTCAACGATGTGGTCTTCCGCGACCCCAACTTGACGCCAAAACTTCTTGGCGTCAGCGTCTTTAGGATAGACAGTCATGTAGAGCTTATCTGGGTCCCAACCGAACCAGTCGTCAGATGTCAGCAATTCCCATGCAAACTTGATAGCGTCTTCTTTGAAGTAATCCCCTACTGAAAAGTTACCAAGCATTTCAAATAACGTGTGATGCCGAGCTGTTTTCCCAACGTTTTCAATATCGTTTGTTCGGATACTCTTTTGTGAACTTGTGAGCCGCGGATTTTTCGGAACAACGCTGCCGTTAAAGTACTTTTTCATCGTGGCCACACCCGAGTTAATCCACAATAGGGACGGGTCATCCACTGGAATCAATGACGCGCTGGGTTCCACCGTGTGCCCTTTACTTTTGAAAAAATCGAGATACATTTGACGAATTTCACTACTGCTTAACTGTTTCATGGCTGATCTCCTTTAATCAAAATAAAACACCGTTGCCAGTAAAGACGCCCAAAAGACGCGGTACCACTTTACTTGCAACGATGTTAATCGTTTACCTCTTAATGCTCAGTTACGCCGAGCCGCGGTTATTCAGTTGCAATTTGGGGGAGCACGAACCGGCGGGATCGTTTTTCACAGCACCCAAAACGTTTCTGAAATGCCCAACCAGTTCGCATATCCCCAAATCTTTGATTTCCGACGATAAGTATAAAATTAATCGTCACAATTGTCAATTCACTACTTGTACCGTTCGGAGCGGGCTTTTTTCTCCCGCTTCATATCACGGTGCGCCTGACGCTGTTTAATCCGACGTTCCATGCGTTGTTCTTTTGAAATGGCGTCTTGAATCTTACGCTTATAACCTGGCTTCACCTTTTTCTTGCGCTTGTTGATCTGGCCTTCTAACGACCCCGAAAGTTCCACCTTTCGATGACCAGCGCGCTTTTGGCGGCGGTTGCGATCTGCGATGTCGATAATCTCGCCATTTCGCAACTCTTTAGGCTTGAACTTGATACCCATTTCCTCTAACGCTTCAATTTGAGTTTCGTCGTCTGGCGTATAGAGCGTGATGGCTGTCCCGGACATTCCCTTACGACCCGTTCGGCCAACCCGGTGAATAAAGTAATCAAGATCCTCTGGAATCCCATCGTTAATGACGTGAGACACGCCATCAATGTCAATTCCCCGGGCCGCCAAGTCGGTCGCAACCACAAACTGAAAATCGAGGTTTTGAACTTCACGCATGACCCGCTTACGCTCACGAGATTGAAGGCCACCGTGAATAACAGCCACCTTTAACCCCTGAGCTTTCAAGTAGTTAGCAATCTCAATCACGCGCGATTTGGTATTGGCAAAAACCAACGCTAAGTACGGCTCACCTAACGTTAATAACTTGTAGATCAAATCGTTTTTTGACCGCCCCTTTGTCGACATTAACCAATTATCAATGGTTGGACTAATCACCGACTTAACTGGGATTTCTTCAATTACCGGATTTTGTAAATACTTCCGTAGAAACGGTCGTAACTTATCCGGGATGGTTGCTGAAAACACCATCATTTGAAGTTTTTCGGGCATCCGACTAGCGATTTTATCGACGTCTTCTAGAAATCCTAAATCAAGGGTCATGTCGGCTTCATCAACAACGAATTGCTTAGCCGTGTGAATATCCAGGGCCTGTGACTGAATTAAATCTAAAACCCGGCCTGGGGTCCCAATCACAATTTGGGGTTGTTCATGTTGCAACTTATCGATTTGCCGTTGCTTGTCCGTTCCACCAACGTAGTTTCGAACCCGGATATCGGCTGAACTGTGGCTGGTTAACTGCTTGGCCGCTTCATAAATTTGGTAGGCCAATTCTCGACTTGGTGTTGTAATGACGGCTTGAACTTCATGGTTGGTTGGATCAATACCATCAAAAATTGGAAGTAGAAACGCGTGGGTTTTACCACTCCCCGTTTGAGATTGTCCCACTACGCTTTTACCATCCTTGATAACCGGAATCATTTTTTCCTGAACCGGGGTGGGGACTGTAAAGCCTAAATCAGAAACCGCCTCAACCAAGAATGGTTGGAGGTTAAACATCTTAAAAGTTTGACTCATTTTATTCTCCCTTGCTACGTTGCACGAGGTTGTCTAGTTCTTCGATTACTTGCTTAATTTCAGTATCATCGTGAGCCACAGCACCGCTTGCCAGTGGGTGACCACCGCCGCCATGCCGTTTGGCTAGTTCATTGATCTCAGGACCCTTCGAACGCAAACGAATTCGGAAAGTGTGATCCTTGGACTCCACAAAAATCGCCCAAGCAACGACTTCGCCGAGCCGGCCTGGCAACGGGACAATCGAACTTGTCGACTCATCTTTTAAGCCGAACGGTTCTAAGAGTTCATCGGTTAACTTAAGGTACGCAGCGCCACTTTCTAACACCGTCAAATTCTCATAAACGTACGCCGATAACCGAGCCAGTGGCAACGAAATCTCGTCTTCTTGTTGGTTAACCGCACTCGCCGAGAAATTAAAGGCCATCAAGGCGCCGGCGACAGCCATCGTGTGTGGCGACGTTGACGGGTACATAAACCGGCCAGTGTCCCCAACAATCCCCGCATATAAAAGCCGGGCTGCGTCATCGGTCATGGTCAGGTTATCCTGATTGGCCGCATAAAAATCGTAAATTAACTCAGATGTGCTTGAAGCGTCCGGGGCGACCCACATCGGAACGCCAAACGGATCGTCGTTAGGATGATGGTCAATTTTAACTAGCGCGTTGCCCATTGTGTATCGAGCATCGTCAACTCTTGGTTGGTTAGCCGTATCCACCACAATCACTAAGGCGTCCTTATAAACGTCATCTTCAATTGAATCCGTTTTACCCAACCAATCAAATCCTGGGTACTGCTTGCCAACGGAATAAACCGTCTTACCAGGGAAACTGGCGCGCAAGATAGCGGCCAATCCCATCTGAGAGCCAATCGCATCCGGATCTGGACGCTGATGGCGATGAATAATAATGGTTTTGTGGGTCTTAATAAGCCGAATGATATCGTGTTGCGTTTCACTGAGTGTCATAATGTGTCCTTTCAGTCGAGTCCTGAGATTCAGTATACCGTTTCTAGTGGTCTTATTCAAAGCGATCTGGCCGATCAAACAACGGTAATTTAATATTTTCAAAATCAATGGGGGCTAACCCGGTCAACGTAATCCCTAATAACCGGACGCCTTGAGTAATAGCCGGCATTTTAGCCATGATTTCAGTTGCAAGTTGCGCGTACACCGCCGCGTCATTTTCGATAAAATCTGGCTGAGTGACCCGTTTTGTCAGGGTTTTAAAGTCCCCATACCGCACCTTTAATACCAGCGTCCGCCCGTGAACCTGTTGCTTTTTAATCGCCTGTTGCACCAGCTTAGCCAACCGGTTTAACTGGTTGTCCACCTCACCCATGGTCGTCAGAAACGGCCAGTAAGTCCGTTCTTTCCCAACTGACTTACGGTCTCGTTGATATTCAACTGGCCGTTCATCAATCCCACGCACCCGTTGGAACAAGACCTCTCCGAATCGACCAAACTGAGCAATCAAATCCATTTCGCGCCACTTAATGAGATCGGCCCCCGTTGTAATTTTTAGCTCATGCATTTTTGGCACCGTCTTGGACCCCACACCGCGGAACCGCTCAATGGGCAAATCCATTAAAAAATCATGTGCATCCTCCGCGTGAATAATAGTGATTCCCACGGGCTTGCGATAATCCGACGCCTCCTTAGCGAGAAACTTGCTATAAGAAACGCCAATTGAACAAGTCAGGTGGGTGGCTTGCCAAATTTGGGATTGAAGTTGCGTGGCTAAAATCACGGGGTCCATGATTTTTTGTTTGTTATGAGTCACATCTAGATAGGCTTCATCGAAAGCAACCGTCTCAACAATGTCTGTGTACTGATGAAAAATATCGTGAATTTGGTCCGAAATTTCACGATAATGGGGAAAGTTTGGCGTCTTGAAAATTGCGTCCGGGCACAGTTTTAAAGCCTGCTGAGCCGGCATTGCCGAGTGAACGCCAGACTGGCGCGCCACATAATTAGCAGTGGTCACAACGCCACGGCCCCCCGTTTTTCGCGGATCCTTAGCAATCACGAGCGGCAGTGTCTTGAATGTTGGGGTGTCGCGCTGTTCAATTGACGCATAAAAGGCATCCATATCAATGTGCAGAATCTGCCGACTCTCATTTATTTGGAACCGATCAGTCAAAAGAATCCCCCCTATTCTTCTCATCCCAAACAAAAAATCTCCCGACAGCCGGGAGATCATGACGGTTACTTATCCGTTTTGTTGTCGTCAGCAGTTGGCGCTGCTGAATCGGCTGGTTCAGCTGATTCAGTTGTTGGCTCAGTGCTTTGAGAAGATGCACTTGGCGTTTCCGTTGCCGCTGAATCACTGGCCGTTTCCGGCACGGCAGTTTTTTGGTTAACCGTTGCGATGGCGTTCAGGTCAAAGACCAAGTAAATACCATCACAGTCAAGTGTTACAGTGCCAGCTTCGCGGTTGATTTCGTCAACCACCCCGTGTAACCGGCCAATGGTAATCACGTGATCGCCCTTTTGTAACTGGCTTAACGTACTCTGATGTTTTTGCTGTTGCTTTCGTTGAGGCCGAATCATTAAGAAATACATTGCAACAATCATCACAACGATCAAAATGATACCAGAATAACTACTTGCACCAGCGCCTGCTAAAATGTTCAATACTTTCACCCACCTTTTCGTCTAAAGACTAATTTATCAAATTTTAAGCATATCGTCCATCAAATCTGAAACATTTAAAAATTCTTTGCGTTTGGTTGGTTATAACCGTACATCTCAAATAACTGTTCGCGATACTCTAACAACTCATCATCCATGATGGCTTGCCGAATTTCTTTCATCAGATTAAGCAGGAAATACAGGTTATGATAACTGGTTAACCGCAACCCAAAAGTTTCGTCTGCCTTAAATAAATGCCGAATGTAGGCCCGCGAGTAATTCCGACACGTATAACACTCACATTTGTCATCAACTGGACCGAAATCACGCTCGTACTTCGCATTCTTGACGTTTAACCGACCATGATGGGTCATCATGGTACCGTTTCGAGCGATTCGCGTCGGCAACACGCAATCAAACATGTCAACGCCACGAATGACGCCATCAATTAAGGCATCCGGCGAGCCAACCCCCATGAGATACCGCGGCTTTGTGCTCGGCAACAACGGGGTCGTAAATTCCAAAACGTGGTTCATTTCAGCCTTCGATTCACCGACTGACAGACCGCCAATGGAATAGCCAGGGAAATCTAGGCCAACTAGATCAGCAGCCGATTGCCGCCGGAGATCCTCGTAGCCGGCGCCCTGGACGATGCCAAACAACCCTTGCCAGTCCGGATTTTGATGGGCCTTTAATCCCCGCTCCGCCCAGCGCGACGTTCGTTCAACCGACTTTTTAATGTAATCATAACTCTCAAAAAAAGGCGGACATTCGTCTAAACTCATCATGATATCAGGACCCAGATCATTTTCAATCTGCATCGCCTTTTCAGGTGACAAGAAGAGCCGATCACCGTTCAGTGGGTTCTTGAAGTGAACCCCCTCTTCGGTAATGTTTCGGATTTCAGCCAGAGAAAAGACTTGAAAGCCTCCGGAATCAGTCAAAATTGGTTTATGCCAATTCATAAACTTGTGTAGTCCACCAGCCTCTTTGACCAGGTCTTCTCCTGGTTGTAACCACAGGTGGTACGTATTCGCCAAAATGACGCCCGCACCCATGTCGTCCAATTCTTCCGGGGCCATCGCCTTAACCGTTGCTTGGGTCCCAACGGGCATGAACATCGGAGTGGGAAACGTTCCATGGGGGGTGATTAACTCACCTAACCGGGCCCCCGTGTGTTTTTCAGTTTTAATTAAGCGATATTTGATCGCGGGTTCCATAACATTGCCTCCGTTTTAAAAACTCATACCCAATACTCTATCATGCTTTTGTGATTTCGCCAAAGGGTCGGTTGCTGACAGAACGAAGTTAACGCTTACTTAATAAACATGGCATCACCGAAACTAAAGAACCGGTAGCGCTCCTGAATGGCATGTTCATACGCGTTTAAGATGGTGTCGCGACCAGTAAAAGCTGCCACCAACATGACCAAGGTTGACTTCGGCAAGTGAAAGTTCGTAATAAAGGCATCCACTACGCGCCATTGATAGCCGGGCTTAATAAAAATGTCGGTCCATCCTGAGTCCGCCTGAATGGCACCATCAAACTTCGATCCGATCGTCTCCAACGTGCGGATAGAGGTGGTCCCCGTTGCAATAATCCGCCCGCCGCTTTGCCGAACTTCGTTTAACGTTTGAGCTGCTGCTTCGGTCAACTGATAGAATTCCGAGTGCATTTTGTGATCTTCAATCTTATCTTCGTCGACCGGCCGGAACGTGCCAAGACCCACATGCAAGGTTAAATAGACCAGTTTAACGTCCTTTGCTTGTACCCGCTCTAAAAGTTCCTTGGTCCAGTGCAACCCGGCTGTTGGTGCTGCCGCAGATCCAGCTTGTCTGGCATAGACTGTTTGATACCGCTCTGGATCATCCAGCTTTTCTTTGATGTAAGGGGGTAACGGCATCTCACCAAGCTTTTCGAGAATTTCCATAAAAATTCCGTCATAGTGAAACTCAATCATCTTGCCGCCATGCTCTAGATCCTCAATGACCGTGGCCGTTAACGCCCCGTCTCCAAACGTAACCTGAGTTCCCACCCGAATTCGCTTAGCCGGCTTCATCAGGGTTTCCCACACATCACCCTGGGTATTATGGAGCAGTAAGACTTCAACATGACCGCCCGTATCGTCTTTTGTCCCGTAAATTCGGGCTGGCATGACCCGGGAGTCATTCATCACCACGGCGTCCCCCGCATGCAGCTCGTCAATGATATCGTAAAAATGCTTATCCTGCATTGCGCCAGTCTTATGGTCTAGAACTAACAACCGTGAGGCATCTCGCGTTTCAATTGGCGTTTGAGCGATTAGTTCGTGAGGCAAATTGTAGTCAAAGTCTTCAGTGGTTAAAGTCATGTTACTCGTCCTTTCGTTTTGGCACGGGGAGACCTAAGTGGTCGTAGGCTAAATTCGTGACCATCCGCCCGCGGGCCGTTCGTTTGATGAATCCTTGTTGCAAAAGATACGGTTCGACCATTTCGGCCACGGTGTCCGTTTCCTCACCGATATTAGCGGCAATCGTGTTAAGCCCAACTGGACCACCATCGTAAAACTGAATCATCGTTTTTAAAAACTTATTATCCGTTTGATCTAACCCTTGATCGTCAACATGAAGCATAGCTAAAGCTTGCTGAACAATCACCAGATCAATTTCATCGTGATCCGCAGAGACTTGGGCAAAATCGCGCACACGTTTCAACAAACGATTGGCAATTCTCGGCGTCCCACGGGAACGTCGCGCAATTTCGTGAGCGCCCTCTGATTGAATCCCGCTGTGCAAAATAGCCGCACTACGCGCCACAATCTCTTCTAGGTCGGCCACCGTGTAATAGGCCATATGGCCAACAATTCCAAAACGATCCCGCAATGGTGCTGATAGGCCACCTGCCCGGGTCGTCGCTCCAATTAAGGTAAAGGGTGGCAGGGGGAAATGAATGGGATGAGCAGTTGGTCCCTGCCCGACGACGATGTCGACAAAATAATCTTCCATTGCGGAGTACAACATTTCTTCGACAATTTTAGGTAACCGGTGAATTTCATCAATAAACAAAACGTCACCAGGATTTAATTCATTCAGCAGTGCCACCAAATCGCCCGTTTTTTCAATCGCGGGGCCACTCGTTGTTTTGATGCCAACCTGCATTTCGTTAGCAATAATCATCGCTAGCGTCGTTTTCCCGAGCCCCGGCGGCCCGTATAACAGAACGTGATCAAGTGCTTCTTCACGTTGTTTAGCAGCTTGAATATAAACGCTGAGCTCGCGTTTCAAGGACCCTTGACCGATATAATCCGCTAGCCGACTTGGGCGAAGTGAGCGTTCGATACTTTCCTCGGCATCGCCTTGCGGTTCGCCATCCATAATCCGATCTTCTTCGTTCACATTGCCACCTCCAGTCCTTTATTAAGGCTTCGTCAACCGTTTCAAAGCATCACTTAAGTATTCATCCGTTGTTCTGACAGACAGGGTTGCCAGGTACTTCGCCGTTTTTTTGACGTCACCTGCTCGGTATCCTAACGCTTCAAGAGCCGCCAATGCATCGTCCAATGCGGGATTTTGCGTGGCAGGAATAGATAAAGCCGGCTGAACCGCCATCCCTGTCGTTAATTCCGTTATTTTATCTCGTAAGTCCAACACGATTTGCTGGGCCGTTTTCTTCCCAACGCCCGGAAACTTCGTCAAAAACCCAACATCGCCGGTATTAATTGCCGTCACAATGGCCTTCTGATCCCCGTTAGCCAAAATGGCCAGTGCGCTTTTCGCGCCAATTCCAGAGACCGCCAATAATTTCTCAAATAATTGTTTTTCTTCAAAAGCTGCGAAGCCATAAAGGGTTTGCGCCGTGTCACTAACAGTCTGGTGGACGTACACTTTAACGTGTTCTTGACCTTCTAAAAAGTGAAACGGGTTTCCAACCCGAACCAAGTAGCCGACGCCAGCGACGTCAACCACGATATAGGCAGGCTTAATAGCGGTAATCGTACCTTCTAAATATTCGTACAAAATTAGTCACGTCCGTTTCTAAACGTATGTTTGCTTTTAAAATTGTACCACAAACAGCCCCGAAACCCACGCCCTTTTCGCAACTCATCAACGGGCGAAGAATCGATTTTTGAGTGAAAATAAAAAAGCCAGTCCACCAAACTTTGGCTGGTCTGACTTGGCCGTAACACCCAATAATCGGGCGCCGTGCTATGCTTCTTTTTCAAGCTTTGTATGATGTTGGACCTTGTCTGGTTTGATTGCAAGCGCACCCAATCCTAGCAAAATGCCGAAATAATACGTGAGCAACCGCCACAGGACCATGGCCAAAACAAGTTTACTGTTATTGGTAATAAAACTACTGAATAGGACGGTGAAACTGTACTCTGCACCACCAGATCCCCCTGGTATTGGAAAAATAGAGATCACCATCACGATCAAGATGTGCAAACAGGTCACCATGACAATGTTGCTGTGTGTGTACCCGAGGGCGTTCATAATGAAGTACGGGACCAGGTAATACACCATGAGCTGAAGGAAAGTTACCGCAGCAACCCCCAACATCAATCGCCATTGCCCGACAATATGCACACTTTCTTCATAGAACAAGTCAATTTTAACATCAAGTTTTTCAATATTTTCAGTCAGCCATTGACTGGAAACAAAAAACTTAAGCGGCGTCGCAATGATCCGAACAGCGCGCTTAGTGAACTTGGGCCAAAACATCACCAACAATAACCCAACGATTACGCCAAAGTGAATGACAAAGCCAAAAACAACAAAGAGCGACA
This sequence comes from Secundilactobacillus kimchicus JCM 15530, assembly GCF_001433995.1. Classification (GTDB taxonomy): domain Bacteria; phylum Bacillota; class Bacilli; order Lactobacillales; family Lactobacillaceae; genus Secundilactobacillus; species Secundilactobacillus kimchicus. The sequence goes on along the minus strand of NZ_AZCX01000011.1, from coordinate 30,837 downwards.
GGTAACTCATCTTAGCCACCATGTAGTGAAAGCCAATCAACAGCGCCACCAAGAAGTTGAGCACAATCATGGCCTGATAAACCACGAACTTCATCAGCAAAATCGAACTGGCCCGCCCCCCATCAATGCCACTTTGCAGCATTGCAATGAGCTGGGCTGGCTGACCGCCAGACGCCATGGGGGTGATTCCGTTAAATAACTGCTCAATCAGTGGGATTCGTAACGCACTCTTCCAAGAATAATGACCCATCCGACGATCCACAAAAATCTTAACCACAGCGCCTTCTAGCCCAAAATACAGCAACATGCAGCCAATGGCGACCAGTAACCAACCAATGTGGATATGGGCGAAGTCATGGATTAAAATACCAAGTTTAACATCCCTGAGAGAATAGCCAAAAATACCTAATCCAAGCAGAATGATAACAAATAGTGCGACTTTATTACGTCTCGACATGCCTTTAAACCTCGCGCGCCTGTTCGGCGTAAAAGTCTTTCCAAACTTCAACTAAACGGTCCTCTGAGTAATAGTCAGCGGCGTCTTTAGCCTTTTGCTTCAACCCCTCGATAGCTGTTGGATCCTGAGCCAAACGAGTAAGTTGGTGGTCCATCTCCGTCACGTCTGCAGCCGCCAGATAGTCACCCCTCAAAATGGTCTGATACAGGGTCAAGTCTCGCAACATAACCGGCGTATGCGTGCTAAAAGCCTCCAATACGGACATGGGAAATAATTCGTTATACGATGGTAACAAGAAAAGGTCAGTCATGTTGTAATAATCAACCAGTCGATTGCGGTCAACAATCCCCGGAAAACTTAGGTTTTCAGGTGGGTTAGCAACTACTTTCTTAAGTTCCTCATAACCATCAGTCATTCGGCCAAATGAAAATCCGCCCGTCCATACAAAGTGCATTTCCGGGTGCCGTTTTGCCAATTCAATAAAATCTGGAACCCCTTTACGAACCTGTACTTGTCCAGAACCGAGGACCGTGAACTGATCCTTAAATCCGTACTGTTGCCGTAAGGCCCTTTTTTTCTCTGGCGTCACCGGATAAAAGGTATCGGCGCTGACAAAGTTCGGGATATAAGTAATTTTATCTTTTGGGATGCCATAGGCTTCCAATTTGGGAATAAATGAGGGATTAACCACCACAAGGTGATCCATCCGCTTATAAAACGCGATGACGTACCAGTAAAAGACGCTTTTGACCAGTTTTGGGAGCTTTAAACTTCCTTCAAGCGTCTCTGGCAAAAAGTGGACATAGCCAATCTTGCGACCACGATTCGTCATAAACGTCGACAAAAAGAACGGAAAATTAATGGTATGGTAGTGGCTAACGTCCACTCTCGAATACCGGTTGACCGTGATGTCTAACGTGTCAGTCGCCCGGGTTTTAAGCAGCTTTAACAACTCGTCATAAACGCTGCCAACCCCTTGGCCTTTCACTTTGTCCGCCCCTGAGAACATATTAATCTTAAGCATTTCCAACTCCCATGTTACCTATTAATTCCCGACGTCAGCTGAATCTTCTCGGGTTTCTTCGTAGTTTAATTCTGCATCTTGGTAAAAATCAATAACCCGCTCGCCAAAAGCTTCCGAAGACACTTCGTGCAGCGTTTCAGCAAGTTGGGCTTGGTCACTAATTTCGGGTGATTTCAAGCACTCAATCACCTTATCGACCATCTCATCATAGGTGGTGAAGATCGCCCCTAATGCATCCGTTTGTAACAATTGTTTTGTGTAAGGTCCTGCCTTAACAACAATTTTAGTCCCCGATGCGAGGGCTTCGATGTAAGTGAGTCCCTGAGACTCTGAATCTGACGCGGATAAAAAGAGATCCGCGGCGTGGTAAAAAGCCGAGACGTCGTCATTATTGATTTCACCCGTAAACGTGACATGTTCACCTAGTGCTAACTGGGCCACCTGGGCTTCCAAGTCCTCACGGGCCGGCCCATCACCAACAATCAATAACTGGGCGTTTGGAAGCGCCGCTAACACTTTAGGCATCCCGTCTAATACTTCGGCAATGTTTTTCTCATAAGCTAACCGACTTAGCGACAGGATGAGCGGTTGATCGTCATCGATCCCGTACTTTTGTCGGACATCAATGTCACTTTTCTGATCAAATTTAGTTAAATTAACGCCGGTCGGAATAATCCGAATGGGCGCTTTAACACCGTATCCCGTCAACGTATCCAAAACTCGCTGACTCGGTGCCACAACTCCATCCAGATGAGCACAGAAGGCCAACGTCATTTGTTTAACGTGGACCGGTCGTAGTAGTTTTCCATTAGCGACGTAGTGTAAATAATCCTCATACATCGTATGGTACGTATGCAAACAAGGAATCTTAAGACTCCTAGCCACAAACTTTCCGATGACCCCCATCGAAAATTCTGTTTGGGTGTGGACAACATCCAAGTTCAATTCTTTAGCAATTTGATAGGCGTGGAACAGCCCCCTAAAAGCAACCCGTCGGTCCGTAAATGAGACAAACGGGACACTTGGAAATCTAAAAATATTACGTTCATAAACGTCCTTTTCAACGTGCGGATCAGTGGTCGTAAAGATATAGACCTGATGGCCGTGCTGTTCCAATTCGTTGCGAAGGGTCTTGATGGATGTTGCGACACCACTCACCTGAGGGAAGTATGTGTCCGTAAATATACCAATGTTCACGTCCGATCCCCCCAAAAATTCGTTTCTACAGACTTAGTTAATAACAGCAATTATATTGGTTTCGTAAAGTCATTGCAAACGTATTGTATCATGCTATCCGGACTGTTTCCGAAATTTTGTTGGAAACTTAGCCGATATTATTAAACTTTTAACCTTCAAATCTAGTCTTTTCCTGCTCTCCTGAGCTTGACATTCCGGAGTTAAGCCGCTTTAACTCCGATAATTGACCGCATCAGGTACTTACAAAAAATGGACGACCGCTTCAAGTATCAAGTGGTCGTCCAGGCATCGTTTATTTGGCTGTTTTAAACACTTTGTTAAGCTTCTGAGGGAACAGCAGCCTTGACTAACTGAATCACTTCTTCGTTAGTCTTAGCGTTGATCGCTTTATCTGCTAACTTAGCCATTTCTTTTGAATCTAATTGTTTGAACAGAGACCGAGTCTTCAACATACTTGTTGCACTCATTGAAAATTCATCTAATCCCATGCCCACAAGTAGCGGTACGGCAATCTGGTCACCGGCCATTTCACCGCACATTGCCGCGAATTTACCCTCTTTGTGACAACTATCAATGACATACTTAATCAAGCGTAAAATTGATGGGTTGTAAGGTTGATAAAGGTAAGAAACACGTTCGTTGGTACGGTCTGCCGCCATTGAATAACCAATCAAGTCGTTGGTTCCAATACTCATGAAATCAACTTCCTTGGCAAATTGGTCAGCCAACACTGCAGCAGCCGGAATTTCCAACATCATACCGACCTTAATCTCGCCCACCGGTTGACCAGCATCAACCATGGCTTGCCGTTCTTCTTCATAAATCTTCTTAGCTGAACGGAATTCATTAATGGTGGCAATCATTGGGAACATGATCCATAGCTCACCAAAGTTAGAAGCTCGCAGCAGCGCCCGTAATTGCGTTCTGAAGATGTCAGTTTTGTCCAGACTAATCCGAATTGCCCGATAGCCCATAAATGGGTTCATTTCATCCGGTAGTTGTAAATACGGGAGGTTTTTATCCCCACCGATATCCATCGTCCGAACAACAACGGGTTTACCCGCCATTCCTTGGACAACTTTCTTGTAGGCTTCATATTGTTCATCTTCAGTTGGCCAGTCAGCTGAATTCATATATAAAAATTCAGAACGGAACAAACCGACCCCTTCACCACCGTTGTCCAAAACACCTTGTAAATCATCGGGAGTTCCGATATTTGCAGCAATGGTGTGGGCGATACCATCTTTGGTGACAGATGGTTCCGTTTTTAATTTTTCCCATTCGGCTTTCTGGGTCAAAAATTGCGCCTGTTTGGCTTGGTAGGTGGCCACTTCAGCTTCTGTCGGATCAACGATTCCCTGACCGTCAAGACCATCAACAATGACCAGTTGATCCGGTTTAATAGCCGTTGTCGCCTCTTCAGAACCAACAACAGCGGGAATTTCAAGGGTTCTAGACATAATAGCGGAATGGGAGGTTCGTCCCCCGATATCCGTAATAAAGCCCTTAACATACTTCTTATCTAATTGAGCCGTATCGCTCGGGGTCAGGTCATGAGCCACAACCACCACTTCGTGATCAATCAGGGCTGGACTTGGGAGTTCAACTCCCAATAAGTGCGCCATCACCCGCTTTGTCACGTCGCGAATATCACCTGCTCGTTCTTGCATATAGGTATTATCGGTCATCGCTTCAAACATGGCAATATACTGATCGGTAATGTCTTTTAACGCCTGCTCAGCGTTGATCTTTTCATCCTGAATCTTCTTATCGATTGCTCCAATGAGTTCCGGATCAGACAAAATGGTGATGTGAGCTTCAAAGACTTCCGCCTCTTCAGCCCCCAAGTTTTCCGTTGCCTTTTCCTTAATGAGGTTCAGCTCTTGCTTTGATGCTTCCATCGCAGCGCTCAGCCGAGCAATTTCAGCGTCAACATCGGAAATCGTCTCTTTAGAGAATGATAAATCAGGATCGACTAACAGATAGGCCTTTGCAATCGCAACACCGTCACTAGCAGCGATCCCCTTCAATACCTGACTGCTCATTATTCAGATAAGCCTTCCTCTTTCATGGTTTTAGCAATGTCTGCCATTGCGTCTTTTTCATCGTCGCCATCAGCGGTGATCGTAACATCGGTGTTTTGACCAACACCAAGTGACATAACACCCATGATGGACTTTAAGTTAACTGACTTCCCGTCGTATTCAAGCGTCACATCGGCATTGTACTTGCTAGCTGCTTGAACCAATAAAGTTGCGGGACGTGCGTGAATCCCAGTTTCTGCAGTGACATGAAAGTTTTGTTTTTCCATAATATACGATCTCCCTTTGAGCATTAAGTTTTCTGTACTAGTGGCAGCTTTCCACGGGTTTCAAAATTTACCAAAATAATGAAACCGATGGAATCCGCCCTATGATTAAAGAATATCAATTAATTCAGCAAAATACAAGCATTTCATTAAACGCTTTCATTGTGGTGAGCTTACCCCTGCTCATGGTCGTAGCGATACGTAATAATGCCATTTTTTTCAGCAGCGCCTACGATCCGTTTCCGGGACTCAAAGGCCATGTACGCCTCATAAAAAGCCATAAACTCATCAGGATGGACTTCCACTGCGTCTAATTCACCACTCTTAAGTTGCGTCATTAACTCTGAATAATCTTTTTCCAAGCTTGCATCCTCCTTTAGTCACCTACCTATTGTACCCGATTTTTAAACTTGAACCACCCATTCAGACTTAATGACTTGCACTTTTTATCAGAATGCGATAAAACTAAAAGTGAAATTAGCACTCGACACCGCTCGGTGCTAACTATCTTGAAATGCCCTAAGTCAATTGCTTGCCATTAACGTTGATTTGAGTATAATTAAATCAATGGTCAAGATTGGTCAAACAAATTTCACCATCTTGATTGGTTAAGTTGAATTGGCTTAATTATGAACGCGCTAAGTAGAAGGGAGTTATGTTATGCTCTGTCAAAACTGTCACCAACGTGAGGCAACGATCCATTTGTACCTCAACGTTAATGGCGAACGGCAGCAAGTTGACCTATGTCAAAACTGCTATCAACTACTCAAAAACCAACAGCTTAACAATAATTCAAATCCAGGCAATGGAGGTGCGAATATGGCACAAGATCCATTTGGCTTTGGAAACCTCGATGATATCTTCCGGGCAATGCAAGGCGGCGCCCAAGGCAATCCTCAGGGTTTTCAATCTCAAGTCCCACCAACCCAACCAAGCGGCCCCCGAAACGGTGGCAACAACGGTCGAGGCAATGGTGGAAACTCACTTTTAGGTCAGTACGGGTTGAACATGACCGACCTTGCAAAGCAGGGTAAAGTCGACCCCGTCATCGGCCGCGATAAAGAAATCGCAAGAGTTATCGAAATTTTAAACCGGCGAACTAAAAACAACCCCGTGTTGATTGGTGAAGCCGGAGTTGGTAAAACTGCTGTTGTGGAAGGCCTCGCCCAAAAAATCGTTGAAGGCGATGTTCCCCAAAAGTTAATCAACAAACAAGTGATTCGCTTAGATGTTGTTTCGCTCGTTCAAGGTACCGGAATCCGGGGCCAATTTGAGCAACGGATGCAGCAGTTGATGCAAGAAGTCCAACAAGATCCAAACATCATCTTATTCATCGATGAAATCCACGAAATTGTTGGCGCAGGTAACGCTGAGGGTGGCATGGATGCAGGTAACGTTTTAAAGCCAGCCCTTGCTAGAGGTGAGTTCCAACTTGTTGGGGCCACTACCTTAAACGAATACCGTGATATCGAAAAGGACCAAGCGTTAGCTCGACGGCTTCAGCCAGTCACAGTTAACGAACCATCTTCCGATGAAGCCGTTAAGATTTTAAAGGGCATTCAAAAGAAGTATGAAGATTATCACCACGTCCACTACACGGACGCTTCACTTGAAGCAGCCGTTAAATTGTCGGACCGCTACATTCAGGACCGTTTCCTGCCGGATAAGGCAATTGATTTGATGGATGAAGCGGGCTCAAAGAAAAATCTCACCATCAACGTAGTCGATCCTAAGACTATTGATGATAAGATTCAGGCCGCTGAAGCTCAAAAGCAAGAAGCTTTAAAAGCTGAAGATTACGAAAAGGCTGCTTACTATCGCGATCAAGTGTCCAAGCTTGAGCAGAATAAGACAGACCAGCCTGCTTCTGATGAAGGCGTGCCACAAATCACCGAAGCTGATATGCAAAAAATTGTCGAGGAAAAAACTGGCATTCCTGTCGGTGAACTCCAAAACAAGGAACAAGAGCAACTTCGTGATTTGAGTGACCAACTTAAGCAACACGTCATCGGCCAAGATGAAGCCGTTGATAAGGTATCGCGAGCTATTCGGCGGAATCGAATCGGCCTTAATGGGACTGGTCGACCAATTGGCTCCTTCCTGTTTGTCGGCCCAACCGGCGTCGGAAAAACTGAATTAGCCAAGCAACTTGCTCGCGAACTTTTCGGTTCCAAGGATGCTATGATTCGGTTTGACATGTCCGAATATATGGAGCCGCACTCAGTGTCCAAGTTGATTGGGTCGCCTCCTGGCTACGTCGGGTACGAAGAAGCTGGTCAATTGACTGAACAGGTTCGTCGGAACCCTTACAGCTTGATTCTACTCGATGAAGTTGAAAAGGCGCACCCGGACGTGATGCACATGTTCTTGCAAATTCTGGACGATGGTCGTCTGACTGATTCTCAGGGTCGGACGGTCTCATTCAAAGACACCATCATCATCATGACTTCTAACGCCGGAACTGGCGATGTTGAAGCAAGTGTTGGATTTGGTGCCGAGGCTTCCGGAACAACGCATAGCGTCTTGGACAAGCTCACCAACTACTTCAAGCCAGAATTTCTAAACCGGTTTGATGACATTGTTGAATTCAACCCACTCACTAAGGAAAACTTAATGAAGATCGTTGATTTGATGATTTCTGATGTCAATGATATGTTGGCCAACCAAGACCTTCACGTTCACGTAACGGAACCAGTTGAAGCCAAGTTAGTTGATCTCGGCTACGATCCGGCTATGGGCGCTCGGCCACTACGGCGGGTTATCCAAGAACAGATTGAAGACCGCATCGCTGACTACTACCTTGACCACGCCGACGTTAAGAACCTGGTCGCAAAGATTGAAAACGGTGAAATTACTTTAGCCGCTGAAACCAATGCATCATCTAGTTCAGAAACCAAGTCTTCAAAACCTAATAACGATTAACAAAACGGTGTCCAACCCCAGCAAATAAAGCTGGGAAGTTGGACACCGTTTTTTTAGGTTTCACGACTGAATGGCTTGGGACCAACCTGAGAGTGGTGGCGTTTTGCCAGTTCTAAAACGCCACTTGGGATGAATACTGCTACTGCGACAATTAGCCACTGGATCGGCGAAAGTGCCACAAGCTCAAACAGATGTTGTAATCCCGGGATTAATGCAACTGCGAGTACCAAAACACCCGCTAACACGACGCCGATATTCAACGCCTGATTACCTTTAATTGATGTAAGCGTCAAGCGACCGCGACTCTTAATCGGATAAATATCAATCATTGACCCGATGGCTAAAACAACAAAGAGCATGGTTGTTCCCACGAGTGCTGACCCCGATGTTAATCCAAACCGACCAATGCTGTAAATCCCGAGTGTCAGCACAATAAACGTTGTCGCTCTCAGCGCAACCCGATATCCTAATCCATCGGTAAAAATGCTACTGTTTCGACTAATTGGTGGCCGCTTCATTGTCAGTGGTTCACCTGGCTCACGGCTCAGGTAGAACCCTGGAATACCATCGGCTAAAACGTTAATTAACAGCAGTTGTTCCGCAATCAGTGGCGCGCCCCATCCGATTGAAACCGCAAAAATCATGAGGAATAATTGAGCGAAATTGACGCCAATCAAAAATTCGACCGCTTTTAAAATGTTTTGATATACCGTTCGGCCAGTTGCAACGGCGGCAACGATGGTCTCAAAATTATCGTCTGTTAAGACCATATCACTCGCATTTTTTGAAACTTCCGTTCCCGTAATTCCCATCGCCACACCAACATCAGCGGCTTTCAACGCCGGCGCATCATTCACGCCATCGCCAGTCATCGCAACGGTGGCCCCATTGGCCTGCCAAGCATTAACAATCCGAATTTTATCCTCGGGCGATACCCGCGCATAGACGCTAATTTGGCTAATTTGATCGGTGAGCTCAGTATCGGATAATTGCCGTAATTCAGCACCCGTCATAACCGCGTCACCAGCTTTAAAGATCCCAATTTGCTCGGCAATCGCTTTTGCCGTTTGCAGATGATCACCCGTAATCATCACCGTTTTAATACCAGCTTCTTCAGCCTGCTTAACCGCCGCAATTGCGGATTCTCGCGGCGGATCAATCATCCCAATGATTCCTGCAAATGTCAGGTCCGACTGAATATCAGAAATTGGCGCCGTTGGGCGACTATCAAAAACTCGGTAGCCAACCGCTAGGACTCGAAGGGCATTTTGGGCAAAGTCATCATGAATCGTATACATTTGAGCTATTTCTGTCGGTGATACAGTTACCGGTAACCGGTCAATGGCCCCCTTGACAATGAGTAGAAATTGACCGGTTGGCATTTCGTGTAACGTCGCCATCGTTTTTTTATTAGAATTAAATGGGTCTTCAGCAATTCGCGGATAAGTCGCCTCCCACTCTGCCCGGGATTGACCAAACTTGGCTAGCCACCTCACAATGGCCAACTCGGTGGAATCTCCCACCTCCACGCGTTCACCGTCTACTGATTCGCTGGTGGCATTTGTCGCCAATCCCATGTAACGCATCAATGCCGTCGCCGCCGGATCATCCTGTTGGCCTTTAACCACTCCAGCTTGCTGCATCTGTGGTGTCCAGTAACGGGTCACCGTCATCTGATTTTGAGTTAACGTCCCCGTTTTATCCGACGCAATGACGTTAACACCGCCGATGGTTTCAACCGCATCAACGCGTCGCATAATGGCATTTTGCTTAGCCATTACGCCAACGCCATGGGACAGCGAAATCGTCACAATAATGGGCAACGTCTCTGGGACGGCAGCTACGGCAAGCGAAACCCCTATCATCAGCGCATCTGCCAACGGTTCACCCTGGTGGAAAACACTCAGGAAAAAGATTAGGAGACCACCGGCAATGGCCACCGTTGTTAACCGTAAAGATAATTTATTTAACCTTTTTTGGAGTGGCGTCATCCGGCTCTTCGTTCGGTTCAACATGCCCGCAATTGACCCCAATTCGGTGGCCATTCCAATGGCAGTAACCACCATCGTCCCAGTTCCCTGGGCAATGCCAGTCCCTGAGAAAACCTCATTTTCCCGGTCACCCAGCTCGGCTGCCTGAACAACCGGCTCAGCCGTTTTCTTAACCGGCTCACTTTCACCGGTCAACACCGCTTCGTCGACTCTCAGGTCAGTTGCTTTTACTAACCGGCCGTCCGCTGGAACCTGATTGCCACCTTCCAGCACAACGACGTCACCGACCACCAAGTCAGCGGCATCAATCACTTGTGACTGACCGTCTCGAATCACCGTCACTTCATGAACGTTCATCTTCTTTAGTGCCGCTAGCGATTTTTCGGCACTGTTTTCTTGATACATCCCAATCACAACGTTGATGACCAGAATGCTCCCAATCACGATGGGCTTGGTCCATCCGCCGCCAGTGGTGATTGCTAAGTACGTGGATAAGACCACGGCAAATAACAATACAAGTGACGCAACGTCTGATAAATGACGCCACACTTTAGCCACCAAAGTTGGTGGCTTTTCCTCAATCAATTCATTTCGGCCACTTTTTTGCTGGCGTTCAGCAACTAAAGTAGCGGTTAATCCCGTTTGGACGTCCGTTTGATACTCTCGTTGGAGCTCTACGGTTGTCATTTCGGCGTTTGTCATCTTCATCACGAGCAGTCCTTTCAAATTCGCTGCAGGGACATGGCAAAACAGCTTATTTCAATTCACAAAAGATTTCTAAGTTAAGTTTACAGAAAAAAAGCGTCCATTACAAGAATTTCACCAATAAAGTCTAATAATGACAATTAGTAATGGTGAGATAAATGTAGTTGGACGCCGCTGGTTACAAGTTTTTATCCATATTGAAGGTCAGTTTTGAAAGCGTTAAACCTTTTTCAAATAACGTATGAATCAAATCCGTTGTAGCGACTCGCATGTCGGCCACAATTTGGTGGTTTCGCTCTGTCAGAAAAGCGGTCAGCGCTTCATCCGTTAGTCCAGTTGCCCCATCATCAGTCACTTGTAGATGCTGCCGGAATTGTTCCTTAGCCGCTGTTAAGTAATCAATGTCTTGTTCGACAAACTGACTGTAGTGAGCTTCTACCAGCACAGATAGTTTCCGATACATCCAATAAGCGCTGGCGTCGTCAGCGTGAAGCGGCGTCACTGCGTAACTCGGATCAGTATCAGTGGCATTAGCAAAAAACGGCACATACGGGGTAAAGGCAGGCACCCCAAAGCACAGCCAAAAAATAGCGGATTGCGCTGGAGCAACGTCGTTTCGCAGTTGCAACACATGTGAATTTTGAGTCCGGTTCATAGATATTGGCCGAAAACGCGTCTTATCTGCTTCTGGACCATTACCCAGCGGATCATAGACCGTTTCATTGTAGTGGGAACTTAAAATGTATTCGACATCCTCAACACTAATCTTCCGGGTTGCTCGGCAAATAAACGGGAGGTTAGAACTAGTGGGTTCCTGCTCGATTTCGGGATTCAAATAACGTTGCCCAAACCAAACCCGTGGCGTGTTATAGTGGCGATCCTTTTCAGTACTCGTGCCAAAAATATGCCGAAAGTTCCAGCCGTCTTTGTCCGGATTGAGGTGGTAGGTTTCAACGAATTCCAAGAGGCCATCGGACCACATAAACTGGTCAGGATCATTAAAATCAATTTGTTCTTGTGCGACTTGATTCGCCATAATGACGTAGGCATCATCAGGAATTCTTGAGGCAACCCAATGATGACCCGTGACGATTTCCATGTACCACGCCTCATTTTGGTCCGCAAATAAAACCCCGTTACCCTCTGGTGAACCATATTGCTTAATCAATTGGCCGAGCCGTTCAACCCCCTCTTTCGCGCTTTTAATATAGGGCAATACCATTGTTTGAAGGGTGTCTTCAGCCATGCCATCAGCGACTAACGGATCATGGGCCAGCGCCTGCGGATTGCCGTAAACACTCTCGGTGGCACTCATGGCAACGTTAGCGCTGTTAATACCGCTCTCTTCATACAGGCCCTTCTCATCGACCTCCACGTTAGGCGTTGCCTGGTAGCGCAACGCTTGCTTGGGGAGCTGAGCTTTGAATCCGTTTTGAGTGGACGTTAACATTTTCTCCTGGTGATTGTTGGCTGGATGCATGATAAACGCTTGTGGTGTTAATGGCAAAAAAGTGTCATCGTTTCTGGCAATCATCACTGAGCCATCGATAGACGCTTTCTTACCCACGATAACAGATGTACAGGCAGATAGTGGTTTTGACATGTGAAAAAGTCTCCTTCGTCATTTTAATGTGTATCCAGTATAAGCGTTATACTTGGCGAAACCAAGTCTTGAACCGAAGTTTAGTTTGTGAAACGATTGACAAATTAATATCATTGTGTAAAATACAATTGTTAGCAATTTGACTAATGGGACTATTTTAGGAGGCCGTTTGATATGAAAGTTGTCATTATTGGTTGTACGCACGCTGGAACGTTCGCAACAAAGCAAATTTTAACTGAACATCCCGATGCCGAGGTCACGGTTTACGAGCGAAACGATGTTATTTCATTTTTATCTTGTGGGATTGCCCTTTATCTAGGTGGTCAGGTAAAAGATCCTCAGGGACTTTTCTACTCCAACCCTCAAGAACTCGCCGAATTAGGCGCCACAATTAAAATGCGCCACGACGTTAAATCCGTCGACAATGTGGCCCACACCGTCGTTGTTGAAGACCTTAACACCCATGAAACAACGACTGTCCTATACGATAAATTAGTGATGACAACCGGGTCATGGCCGGTCATCCCTCCCATCCCTGGAATTGATAGTGACCGGGTGAAACTTTGTAAGAATTGGGTCCACGCCCAAACGCTTTTCAAAGAAGCCCCAACGGCTAAACGCATCGCCGTTATTGGTGCCGGTTACATCGGCGCTGAGTTGGCGGAAGCCTACTCGCTAAAGGGCCACGAGGTCACGTTGATCGATGGTGAAGACCGCGTCATGCCAAAGTATTTCGATCAAACTTTCACCACCAAAATTGAAGCTAACTACCAGAACCACGGTGTGAGATTAGCCCTAAATCAGCGCGTTCAATCTTTTGAAACAACCACTGACGCCGTGACCATCCACACCGACAAAGACGCCATTACAGCGGATCTTGCCATTCTTTGCATCGGCTTTCGACCAAATACCGAGCTGGTCAAGGGAAAAGTCGATATGGCCCAGAACGGGGCAATTTTGACGAACGATTACATGCAAAGTTCTGATCCAGATATTTTTGCGGCCGGCGATGCAGCCGCGGTCCACTACAATCCAACGGGGAAAAACGCCTACATTCCCCTTGCCACAAACGCCGTCCGACAAGGCATTTTAGTTGGCAAAAACATCGCGCAACCAACCGTTAAATACATGGGCACCCAATCAAGCTCGGGGCTCGCCCTCTATGGCGTCTCAATCTGCTCAACTGGTCTGACCTACGAAGCCGCTAAAGCTCAGGGATTAGCCGCCGAACAAGTGATTGTAGAAGACAACTATCGGCCGGAATTCATGCCGACGACCACCCCAGTCTTGATGTCACTGGTGTTTGATCCTAATACTCGGCAAATTCTGGGCGGTGCCTTAATGAGCGACTATGATATTTCCCAGTCTGCCAACCTTTTATCGGTCTGCATTCAAAACCAAAATACAATTGATGATTTAGCCATGGTCGACATGTTGTTCCAACCAAACTTTGATCGACCGTTCAATTACCTCAACATTTTAGCTCAGGCCGCTCAAGAAAAAGTAGCCAAAGCCACGGCAGAAGCATAACCGGCTTCTCAAATTCGCCTCAAAACACAAATAATCCCGATCTGGCAAATTGTCAGATCGGGATTATTTGCGTGATTTTCTAATGCCGCTAGAGGGTTTTCATCCGGTCATTTCGTTAAAGTTTTGAAGTCAACTCAACATCTGGATACTTATCCTTAAACCACCGTTCAGCAAACTGATTTTCGAACAAGAAAAGCGGTTCGCCGCCTCGGTCTTTAACCAATAAGTTTCTGCTCGATGACATTTTTTCATCGAGTTGGTCCGGGTTAATCCACCGCGCGATTTTGTGACCCATGGGTTCCATCACCACTTCAGAATTGTACTCATTTTGCATGCGGAACTGGAAAACTTCAAACTGAAGTTGCCCCACGGCACCTAAAATGTAGTCGCCGGTTGAATAAGACGTATACAGCTGAATGGCGCCTTCTTGAACCAACTGTTGAATCCCTTTGTGGAAGGATTTTTGCTTCATAACGTTCTTAGCTTGAACCGAAACGAACAACTCCGGCGTGAACTGTGGCAATTTTTCAAATTTTACCGGTTGCTTCCCGGTAAAAATGGTATCACCAATCTGATAGTTTCCGGTGTCGTATAGGCCAATAATATCGCCAGCAACGGCAGTATCTACATTTTCTCGCGTATCGGCCATAAACTGAGTCACGTTTGATAAACGCATCGTCTTATTGGTCCGACCGAGGGTGACGTCCATCCCGTGGGTGAAGAGACCAGAGCACACCCGAACAAAGGCAATCCGGTCGCGGTGCCGAGGGTCCATGTTCGCTTGAATCTTGAACACAAATCCAGAAAAGTTCGAATCGGTCGGTTCGACAACCCCGTCATTTTCCGTCCGATGTGGTGCTGGTTCAGGCGCAAACGTTAGGTAGGTTTCCAGGAATGTTTTGACCCCGAAGTTAGCGAGGGCGGACCCGAAGAAGACGGGAGTCTGGTCACCAGTGGCAATCTTTTGTTCGTCAAATTGATTTCCCGCATCGGCAATCAATTCCATGTTGTCACGAGCATCTTGGTACCAGGAATCTTCCTTCAGTGGGTTATCGCCAACGATATCCCCATTTTCATCTAATGGCAGATAGGCCGTCTCCTCTGAATCAGGCCGAAAAACTGCGACCCGGTTGTGGTACCGATCGTATAATCCCTTTAGTTCTTTTCCCATGCCGATTGGCCAGTTCATCGGGTACCCTTCCACGCCCAATACGTCTTCCAGTTCGGCAATCAGATCAAGTGGGTCACGACCATCCCGGTCCAATTTGTTCATAAAGGTAAAAATTGGAATGCCCCGCATTTTACAGATTTGAAACAGCTTCTTTGTCTGAGGTTCAATCCCCTTGGCTGAATCAATAACCATGACCGCTGAATCAACCGCCATCAAAGTCC
The DNA here is from genome assembly GCF_001433995.1 of Secundilactobacillus kimchicus JCM 15530. Taxonomy (GTDB): domain Bacteria; phylum Bacillota; class Bacilli; order Lactobacillales; family Lactobacillaceae; genus Secundilactobacillus; species Secundilactobacillus kimchicus. The sequence goes on along the minus strand of NZ_AZCX01000011.1, from coordinate 15,708 downwards.
GATACGTATCTTCGGAGAAGTCCTCATGCCCTGGCGTATCCAAAATATTAATTCGCTTGCCTTCATAGTCAAACTGCATCACGGAACTCGTGACGGAAATTCCCCGCTTTTGTTCGATTTCCATCCAGTCAGACTTCGCAAAGTTGCCACTCTTTCTGGCCTTAACGGTCCCAGCTTCTCGGACGATTCCACCGAACAGCAATAGTTGCTCGGTAATCGTCGTTTTCCCAGCATCAGGGTGAGAAATAATGGCAAACGTTCGGCGACTTGCCACTTCAGCTTCTAAACTAGTCATCGCGGCTCTCCTTTCATTCTTGTGAGATGCTTAAACGTTCTTTTCAATTTGGTGAACCACATAGTTCACGATTTTTAGCGAACTCAATCCGTCATCAATCGCACAGAACCGATCGTAAAACTTCATGAATTTCGCATTACCGCTCATATCACGAACCTCAAGATCATGGGCGATTCCCCGCATCAAATCGGTTTGATTGTTAGCGATTTTCCCCGGTAAATCCTTTTCGTAGTCCAGGTAAAAACCACGCAACTCATCTTTGTAAAGATGGTAATCATAAGGATAAAACAGAATGGGCCGCTTCAGATAAGCATAGTCAAAGAACACTGAGGAGTAATCCGTGATGAGCATATCCGAAACAAGATACAGTTCTGAAATATCAGGATGGGATGAAAGATCGTACACAAAGTCAGTGTAGTCACTAATATCCAATGCATTGGCAATCAGGTAGTGCATCCGTAAAATCAGAACAGTATCTTCTCCAAATTGTGCCTTGAACTCGTCAAGACTAAATGGTAGCTCAAAGGTATATTTTCCCTTCTCCGCAAACTGATTATCCCGGTAAGTTGGGGCATACAAGACGACTTTTTTATCCAGCGGAATGCCTAGTCGTTCCTTTAAGGCCACAATATCCTCCGGTGTCGCATTAATCAGTTCATCATTACGCGGATACCCGACCTTTAAGATCTGGTTATTAAACCCAAAGGCCGATCGGAAAATTCGAGTCGAATAATCGTTAGGAGAGACCAAAGCATCCCACCGATTGGCTTCTTTCACAAAGTTAGCGTGGTACTTGCTGGTTGTTGTCCCAGGCATTGACACGTTTTCGATGTCTAAACCCAACTTCTTTAATGGTGTTCCATGCCACGTTTGGATGTAGGTGACGTACTTTGGCTTACGGACCCACGCCGGGAACCGTGCATTACTAATCCAGTACGTCGATTTTTCGAGGGTTCGAACCCACTTTGAAGTCCGTCGAACGACGTAAGGAATCCCGTTTTGCCGACAGAACTTCTTCAGTGAGCGATCAATGGACCAGACAAAATTAAAGCCCGGATAGAGTTCCTTAAACAACTTGTAGATTGCAAATGGACTATCTGACACTTGTCGGCCACCAAATGATTCAAAGACAATTGTTGTCGCCTCATTTGGTCGATGGCCCAACTTGAAAAGTAACCGCATCCGCTGAAGATTAATCTTATCTTGAATTGTCCGACCAAATTCAACGATCGCCCCTAGCTTACTAGGCGCAGCGGCCAACTTTTCAACCACAGTTGGCGCCGGAAATTCCTTGACAATCAACCCATTGTTGAAACTTTTTTCCAAAAGTGCCATTCTGCCAGAGCTTAAAACCGTTTGTACGTTTTGCCCCTCTAATGACCGGGCCAAAATAAGCCGTTGTTCAACCTTCTGGGTACCGACCATATAGTGAATAAAAAGGGCGACATCCGCATTTTCAGGGAGGTCCGAGAGTGGGATTGAGACGCTAAACAGCCCTCGCAATGTCCCTTTTTCCGTCGGATAGCTCAACGCTTCGCCAGTATTCACATCACGAAGAAGAATTTGTTGATCCTTAATCGGCTGATTATTAATCAGACTATTTCCGGTCAGCTTGAGCGTATCATCAACCAAGTTCACAGAATTGATTGAAAACTCATCTTCCGCCTGCTGCGTATGAATACTGAGGGTTGCCATCCCTTCTGAATCTGAGTTGAATTGAATATAACTCGTTAATGACAATTGGTGCCGATCACTAAGATATTCACTTTCAACCTGCAGTAACACATGTTCATGATTGGCTTCAAAACCCAAAAATAGCTGCCACGTAAATTCACTTTGGTTAAACGCAGCAAACTGCAACGCCTGAGCATCAATTCGAATTCGAATCAAGTTGTTGTCAATCACCTTAACAACGGGTACCGTAATGGTCGCCAAACTATTGGTTTCCAAGAAGGTTACCCGCAAATTATCGAAAGAGGACGGCACGTCAATTAGTTCCAGTTCCAATTCCTGTTTACTTTTTTTCTGGTGTAAGCCTGATAGTATTGCACGCACGGGTAACGACTCCTTAATAGTTAAAAATCAGTTGTTGTGGCATATGGGTCACAAGGTCAGGATTATCATCTAAATCAACGAAAAGTTGACACCCCGACTGATCAAACGACCGCAAAACCATTGCGTAAAATTCGTATAAATCGCCTAAGCGATGATATGAAACATGATCAACGACTTCGTAGAACGGCTTCTTTTCGCTAGCCCGATAAACGACCCGATTATTGGGTGAATCTTCGTCAGGCACCTGGTTTGAAAAATTAAGTTTTGACGTCTTGCCCATACTGTATAACCAGTTAACCGTTCGCATGTGGCGAATAAACCGGTAAACCAGTTCCCCCTGGCTGTTCAGCAATAAACTCTGGGAAAGATGCCCCTGTTCGAAATTCATCAGGCCAATCAACTGGCCCTTTTCAAAGATGGCTGATTGCACAATTTCATTGTGGTCAAATTGCGTCATTTTAAGTGGGATCCCATCAGTATCCTTGATGACTTCGCCGAAGATTTCGCCGTCTTTGACATACCGGTCAACCGTCCCACCAAATTCGGCATCATCAAACGTCTTTTGCTCAAAGGCTAAAAAGTCTTGATTAAACGTCTCAGCCGGCGTCAACGCTACCCCTGTCGACGTTTTAACCAAATCAGCTAACGATTGAACGTGGAGGTGGTTTCCTAACTCGTGATGCTTAAACGTTATTGCAAGCTGGCGCTGCGCTTGTTCAAACTCATCAAACCGGACCATGGCAAACAAAACTGTCACGTCTTCGCCTTCGCTAACTAATGCCGTGACCTTATTTCTAAACGTCGTTTTTCGTAACCCCGCAAGTGAGGTTACCAGAAAGACTGCTTGTCCCATTACGTTAACCCTTTCTATCCACAATAAAATATCCCTAGAATTACTCTGGGGATATCATCATCGCTTCTACTTATTCTTTCCAATCAGCGCCCGCTTGGAGGCCCAGATCTTCTTTGATCTTAGTGGTTGAGATGCCCTCAGTCCGTGGCAAATAAATGACTTCACAGTAATCCTTTAAGAAGTCAAACTTACCTTCCCAATCGTCGCCCATCACAAAAATGTCGATGTCGTTTTCCTGAACGTCTTTGATTTTTTGATCCCAAGTCGTTTCTGGAATTACTTCGTCCACGTAACGAATGGATTCCAAAATATACTTTCGGTCTTCATAAGACGTGTAGGCGCGCTTGCCTTTAATTGCATTAAACTCATCTGATGACACGCAGACCGTCAAGTGGTCGCCCAATGCCCGAGCCCGTTTGAGTAATCGAATGTGACCTTTGTGAATGAGATCAAACGTCCCGTACGTAATAACTTTTTTCATAAAATCTCCTGCTTATTTCATTAATTTCAGTCTCAGTTTCTAACCCGACTATATTACCACAAATCCTATCATAACCCAATATGTGGTCAACGAATTCCCCATCACCCTTAGTAAAGCTTAAGATTCCGGCGTCGTTGAGGCCGCTTTATCAGAAATGTGTGACACGTGATAAATAAACTCAACAATCACCTTCACGATAGCGTACAACGGCACACCGAGGATCATCCCTAGCAATCCCGCAATATTACCGGCAACCAGCAAAATAATGATGATGGTTAACGGGTGGATGCTCAGGCTCCGGCCGATAACGTTGGGGAAGATGAAGTTCCCATCGATTTGCTGAACCACGACGGTGACAACCGCCACCAAGATGACTTGCATTAAGCCACTCTCAATGGCCACGATGAGGGCCGGTAAAACGCCAATATACGGACCAACGTACGGAATGATGTTGCACATCCCGGCGAAAATTCCTAGTAACAACGCATACTTTTCCCCAACTAAGGCGAATCCCATGGAGGTGAAGACCATAACAAACAACACTTCAATCAATTGACCGCCAATGTAATTTGAGATTGTATTACTCATCTGCGAGAGCAAATCCATGGTTTGTTCAGCATGCTTACGAGGTAAAAAGCGCTTAATAGCCGGCTTTAACTTTTGCCCATCTTTCAGCATGTAAAACAACATCACCGGGACCGTAATGGCGACGACGGTAATACTGGTTGCCATGCCAATAACGGTGCCAACACTGGAAGTTAACCCGCTCATAAACGTCTTGGCGTAATCCGATAACCCGGACTGAATCTGATTAGCATACGATTCATAATCCACGGTCTTCAACCAACCGATATGACTCAATCGCTGGTTCCACTCGCCGAGCACCCGTTTAATCACATCCACAAAGTTGGGAATGTTTGTTACCAGGTTTCCAACTTGACCAATTAGCTTAGGAATCAGCCAAGCTAAAGCCCCAATAAACAGCAGCAACAGCAGAATAAAAACTACTGCAACCGCGCCAGTATGGTTAAAGCGAAATTTGCCTAACTTGACCTTTTCAAGTCGCATCACAATTGGATTTAACATGTAAAACAGCACCCCTGCCAAAAGAACTGGCATAAAAATCGTTGAGAAAAACGTGCCGATGGGCGCAAATAGAAAGTCGATCTTGGTGCAAACCCAGATCAATACAGCCACAATCAAGAGTTCTAGTGACCAAAACATGAGCTTGGATTTTTGAATTCGTTCAAACATAGTAAAATCCCCCGTCAAAACAATTAAACTAAGTATACAATACTCCACCGGCAAGGCAAACAAAAAACAGACCATCAGAAATAGTCTGCTTTTGAATTCTAAAACTCCATTACCGCCGACGGGAAAGTTCGAGATAGCGTGAATACCATAAATCTACGTATTCCTTCGAAAATGGCCCTTTGCGGTTGTTGATCCAATCCACCAAAATCAAGACGTTAGCCTTCAATATCTTATCGATGTCTTTGCTATAGTGCCAACGTTTGGAAAAGACCTCATACTCGTCAACGTCAAGCAATCGTTTCTCGCCGTCAGGAAACACCTTAACGTCGAGATCATAATCAATATACTTTAATGCTTCTTGATCTAACACAAAAGGTGAGGCAAGGTTACAGTAGTAAGACACCCCATTATCGCGGATCATAGCGACCACATTAAACCAATAGTGTTTATGAAAATAAACAAGAGCCGGTTCGCGAGTCATCCACCGCCGCCCATCGTCTTCAATAACCAACGTATGGTCATTGCAACCGATGAGGGCATTTTCGCTTGTTTTGAGTACCATTGTATCGCGCCAAGTTCGATGTAAACTTCCGTCGTGCTTATAGCTTTTGATCGTAATGAAGTCGCCTTCCTTAGGTCCTCTAGCTTCGCGCGCCATAGTTAACCCCTACTTTCCAAGTATCGGGTATTAAATTAAAATTTCACAAAACATTATAACAAACTTCTAGTTATTTGCCTACATAATATCTCGAATCAGCAACCCTTAGTCGGCGTCATTTTCATGGTCGGCCAGCCATTTATTAATGGCATCCGACGGAAACCCTTTGCGGTAAAGTGCCTGCCACACTTTTTGCCGACGGTCACTAGCTTCCCGGCTGGCGTGACGACGCCAAAGTTTTTCCGCCTGGCCATTTAACAGGTCTTCTTGCTCGTCTTCGGCCATTTCAAAGCTTGTTTCAGCCAGAACTTGTGAAATAACATCGCTTGAAAAGCCCTTTGCCATCAGGCGTTGGCGAACTTTTTGTTCTTGAATTCGTGGCATATCTCGATGGTACTGACGCTTAATTTTAGGCACCTGCTCGGACGCTTGTGTCAGCTGAACCGACTCATCAAATTCATCGCTTAGGGCCGCTTGAATCAGGCGCTCGCTAACCCCTTTGGCCTGTAACTGACGGCTGATAACCGCCGGGCCTTTATCGCTAGTCTGTCGCATGGTCCGAACGTAGCTGTAGGCGTAATGCTCGTCATTGACCAATCGTTCCGCCTTCAACCGAGCAATGACCGTTTCAATATCTTCTAGTTCAAATTCCTTGGCTAGTAAGTAGTCTGTTAACTCCTGCTCCGTGCGTTGGCGAAACCCCAAGTAATCTAACGCACGCTGCCAAATTTTGGAGAGATCATCTTCGCGTTGGAGTTGTTGAATAAGTCCGGCGTCCAGTTCTGTCCCCTTTAGTAAGCGGTGCCGAATCAACACGTCTTCCCCAACCGCGAATGCGTATTGATCGTCGATGTAAATATTGTAACGGCCAGGCCGCTTTTGGGATTGGATTTTCGTAATCGTCCCGCCATTTTCATTTTTATCCGACATGGTACGTTCACACTTCCTGTTTTTTTGCTATACTAGTTTCGACTAATAACTACGATAGAGGTTGATTAAATGGCTAAAGCACAAGTTGTTTTTGCAACAATTACTGGTAACAATGAAGATATCGCCGACATCATCACCGAACAGTTTGAAGCGTTAGGCGTCGAAGTGACGGAAACCGAAATTTCTCAAACGGAAGCCGATGACTTAAAAAACGTTGATATCTGTGTCGTCTGCCCGTACACCTATGACGAAGGTCAGCTTCCCGATGAAGGAATGGACTTCTATGAAGACCTTAAGGGATTGGACTTAAAGGGTAAAATTTACGGTGTTGCGGGCTCTGGTGATCTATTCTACGAGGACGATTATAACGTCGCCGTTGACGCATTTAGCGCCGCATTTAAACAAGCGGGCGCCACGCAGGGCGCTCAAGATATCAAGATCAATTTGGAACCTGACGAAGATGATATTGCCGCACTTGACGCCTTCACTAAAAAGTTAGTTGAAGCCGCTGGTTAATGATGTTTTGACTTAGAAGCCGACCGTTTTTTGGTCGGCTTCTTTTTCATACTCCGCCGGGTTTTACGAAGTTGTTTAACAATGGCCGTCTCCTCGCTTGGACCTAAGTGCCATTCCTGAGATGCGGCGTTGACCACACCCCCGAGCATTAAAATATAGGCGGAGAGGTTCAGCCAGATAATGGTGACGATGAACGTTCCAATCGTTTTATAACTCGTAATGCGTTGGGCAAAATACCGGATATATAGAGCAAACCCTTGGGATAGTAGTAGCCACCCCACCGTAGTCACTAACGCACCCATCCAGACAAACCGCCATTTGACGCGCACCATTGGCACCACATAATAGAGCAAGCAGGCCAATAAAAACAGTCCGGTCGCGGAAACCGGTAATCGCATGCTGCCGACAAATTGGGTGAGCTGAGGCGAAATATGAAGCCAGGGAGCAACGGTATCAATCACCGTTTCCGACAATCCATAAACAAAACTAATAATAAAAATTAAAATAACAAGAACTAAGATCATCAAAAACGAGAGAAACCGACTCACCAGCGCGTTGGTTGAGTCAATCCCATATGCTTGATTGATACTGCGTTGAAACGCCGCAACCATCTGGCTGGCGGACCAAATCGTCACCAAAATCCCAATTGAAAGTGTCGTGCCGCTCCCTTGTTCAAGAAACGACCGAATAATCGGCGACACCGTTTCGAACACCGGAACAGGTAGAACGGGTTTGATATAACTTAAGACCCAATCCGTATCTAGTCGAAGTAACGAAATCAAGTTACCGGCAATTAGTAAAATCGGAAAAATCGAGAGTAACGAGTAGTAGGTCAAAACCGCTGCCGAATCGCTCACGTTAGCTTGTCGATAATGTCGAAGAAGTGACCTGAGGAACTCCTGGAATTTTTGCATATGCTCACCTCATAGTTGATCACGATGAGCCAAAATGGCTTTCAAAATGTAGTCTGCAGCATGACCATCCCCATACGGGTTTTTGGCATCAGCCATCGCCTGATACGTCTGGTGATCAGAGAGCAGCGATTCTAGCGCTTGCCGGACCTTTTGGGGATCCGTTCCAACCAGCTTCAGCGTCCCAGCCGTGACGCCTTCTGGTCGCTCCGTTTCATCTCGCAGGACTAAAACGGGTTTACCAAGCGATGGCGCCTCTTCTTGGACGCCACCAGAATCCGTCATAATTAAGTAGCTTCTGGCCGCTAAGTTATGAAAGTCAACGACGTCCAACGGTTCAATTAAGTGAACCCGGTCAACGCCACCAAGGATTCGGTTGGCCACTTTGCGAACGGCCGGGCTCAAATGCACTGGGTAAACAAGCGCGGTGTCCGGATGCGCTGCAATGACGTCTCGAACTGTTTCAAACACCCGTTCCATTGGCGCCCCTTGGTTTTCGCGACGATGCATCGTCAATAAAATAATCCGTTGGGACTCATCAATGCCAGCCAAAACATCATGGTGGTAATCCTTAGTAACCGTTTGTTGGAGCGCGTCAATTGCGGTATTGCCAGTGACGAAAACATGATCCGCCGCATGATTTTCTTTGAGTAAGTTAGCGCGACTTAACTCAGTTGGTGCAAAGTAAAAGTCGGCTAAAACATCTGTCATTTGGCGATTCATTTCTTCGGGGAACGGCGAATACTTGTCCCAAGTTCGAAGACCGGCTTCCACGTGACCCACTGGTTTTTGGTGGTAGAATGCACTGAGGCTGGCCGCAAACGTGGTCGTTGTGTCCCCGTGAACGAGGATAATATCTGGATTTGCCTCGTCGATGACAGCGTCGAGTTTGGTTAACACTCGACTGGTGATTTGGGCCAGTGTTTGGTTCGGTTGCATAATATCCAAATCGTAGTCGGGGGTGATGTGGAAAATATCTAAAACCTGATCTAACATTTCCCGGTGCTGCGCCGTTACAACGGTCACAGGGGTAAAATCGGCCGGGTTTTGTTGCATTTTCAAAACGACTGGGGCCATTTTAATTGCTTCAGGACGGGTCCCAAAAATCGTCATTACTTTTACTGGTTTTGTCATTCCTTCAGGCTCCTATTATTTAGGTTAACATTCATTATACCAAACGATAACACCACCCGAAATGGATTCAGTTTTAAAAAAGACTTTGTAATCTTTGATAGATGGCTTAAAATGGAGTTTAAGCTGTGAGAAAGGACTGTTTTAGCCATGCGTACCATCAGCCTGATTGTTCCCTGTTATAACGAGGAAGAATCGATTATGCTCTTTTATGATGCGGTTGCCAAAGTATTTAGTGAAATGAATCAAACAAGCGACCGCTACCAACCTGAATACTTATTTGTTAACGACGGCTCAAGCGACAAAACCCTGCAAGTTCTGAAAACCTTGCAAGCCGAACACAAAGATACCGTCCACTACCTGTCATTTTCACGAAACTTCGGTAAGGAATCGGCCTTAGCAGCTGGATTAGACGCCGCTACTGGTGATCTTGTTGCAGTCATGGACGTGGACCTTCAAGATCCACCGGAACTTCTCCCACAAATGATTAATCTCATTGAAACCGAAGATTACGACTGCGTTGGGACCATCCAAAAGCAACGTCGTGGCCAAGGACGAGTTCGAGCTTTTCTGTCATCTCAATTTTACAAAGTCATTGATGCTATCTCCCAAGTTCATATCGAACCGAACGCGCGTGACTACCGGTTAATGACTCGTGAAATGGTCGATTCGGTACGCTCATTACCCGAATACAACCGCTTTTCAAAGGGGATTTTTGCCTGGGTTGGTTACAAGACAACGTACTTGGAATACGAAAGTCAACCCCGTGCCGCCGGTGAAACTCACTGGTCAATTATGCAATTATTTAACTACGCAATCGAAGGAATCATCGATTTTTCCGATGCACCTCTAAAAATTGCCACTTGGATTGGTGGCCTGAGTTTTGTTCTGGCGATCTTTGGTCTCATATTTGTTGTCGTTCGTGCGCTGACGGTAGGCGGTTCCGTTGCGGGCTGGCCGTCAATGGTCACGATTATGCTGCTGCTAGGTGGTATTCAACTCTTTTGTTTGGGAATTTTGGGCCAATACATTAGTAAAATTTACCTAGAGAGTAAACACCGACCTAAATACATCATTAAAGAACAAAAGTAAGCCCGAAACCCGGTCAGTTCGCCGGGTTTTTGATTTCGCTTGTTATTTCATCCCAGGATTGTTATGCTATCTGACGGAGTTTAACCGCAACGAGGAAGGATCAAAATGAAACCAATTCTCAAACTATATCACCAGTATGAATCGCTCGTTTCATACCTCTTTTTTGGTGGCTTGACCACCCTAATCAACATTGTGGTCTTCGGTTGGCTAAACCACCACATGGACTATACGATTGCCAACGTCATTGCCTGGTTTGCCTCTGTCGTCTTCGCTTTCGTCACCAACAAATTATGGGTGTTTAATTCGAAAAGCATGGCCGTTGGCACCTTCTTGTGGGAAATTTTAACCTTCTTCGGATTCCGGGCGCTGTCTTTGCTTGTCGACCAAGGTATCATGGTCCTTGGTGTCTCCGTTTTGCATGGCAATCCCCTGATTGTTAAAATCATTGACCAGTTTGTGGTCGTCGCCATTAACTACATTTTTTCAAAATGGATTATTTTCCGAACAAATGACCAATAAAAAAGATGCAATCAACCGGTGCTGTTAAGCTGGTTGATTGCATCTTTTTTACTGGCCTCAATTAGTGACCCTGTTGTAAATCTTTCAAGAAAGCGGCCACCGTATCAAGTTCTTCTGGCGTGTACTTTTCAACCAGCCTAGCGTGTTGCTGATCTAACAGGACCGATAACTGGTTTTGCGTCTCGACTACCTGACTGCCGGCCGGTGTTAATTGAAATAATTCCGTCTTCTCATCCGGGTGTTTGCGATTCACAAAGCCAAGCCGACTTAACTTATTCAGGTGCTTCGTCACAACGCCAATCGTGAGATCTAGCGCCGAAATCAATTGCGCTGATGTCGCAGGCTCAATTTCAGCAAGTTGTTGTAAGACCCTAAGGTTCAGGGTTGATAATTGGGAAATGGCATATTGTAAGTCACGGTTTGATAAATGAAGCTGAATCCACTGACGCTCAAAATTATTATCTTGAGCGCGAGTATTAATAATGTTGATGAGTGGATTTTCGATATTTCGCTTATAAAAGGCTAGTTTTTCCAAAGATTCATCCCTCGTTTTCATAGCAAATTGATAATATCACAAATCCCCGTTTAACGCTATCAGTGCCCATCAGATTACCTTAGTTCTAGCCGGACGCCAAATTTTATTTGCTCTGACTTGCAAGTCCCTCAAGAGTCAGTCAAAATGGAGGTAATTAAACCCGGAAGGACTGAGGCATCATGTATGAACACATTGCGGTACCATTGGACGGTAGTCATAACTCAAAGTTAGCACTGAGTGAGGCCTTGAAGTTAGTCAAAACTTTTCAATCGAAATTGACCTTATTAACGGTCATCGACGACAAACGGTTGATCTACAACGTCACGGGAATTCAAGGGGCCGGTGGCTACTATGAAGAGCTGACTCAAAAAGCCAGCCAAATTCTCGCCGAAGGTCAAAAAATAGCGGAAGATCAAGGCGTGAAGGCCGAAACTGAAGTCCGTCACGGTAATCCAAAACAGGTCATTGCCCAGGACTTTCCTGGTGACAATCAAGTGAGCTTGATTGTCATGGGAAAATCCGGGACTGATGCCGTTGACCGGTTACTAGTTGGCTCCACAACAGCTGCTGTAGTGCGCAATGCAACCGCGAACGTACTCGTTATTGCCGAACCAACGCCAGACCAGGTTTAAAGACTTTTTAACGTTACTCAAGCTATCAATGATTATGTGTGGAGGGATCTTTTATGTCTGATTATCAAACCATCGTCATCGGCGCAGGTCCGGCTGGGACTGCCGTCGCGTATCCATTAGCTGCGAAGCAACGCGTTTTAGTCATTGAACGAGACCTCTTCGGTGGAACTTGCCCCAACCGGGGGTGCGATCCCAAAAAGATGCTCTACAGTGCCATTGAAACCAAATTACTGGCTAATCACATGCAAGGATTCGGCCTAAGCGGTGAACCTCAGATTAACTGGCCAGACCTGATGGCCTTTAAACGGGCCTATACCAGCCAAATCCCAGTTGGCACCCAACGCGGGTTGACGTCAGCTGGAATAACGACCATTCATGACGCACCAACCTTTATCGATGCCCATACCCTGCAAATTGCGGGAGAAAAAGTCACCACGGATAATATTGTTATCGCTACTGGGCAGACACCACGAGCGTTAGACATTTCTGGCCATCAGTGGGCGAAAACTAGCACCGACTTCTTAGACCTCGATCAACTGCCCAACCGGATAACCTTTATTGGCGGCGGATATATTAGTTTCGAACTCGCCAACATTGCAGCTGTCGCAGGCGCCAAGGTTACGTTAATTCACCACAATGACCGGCCGCTAAAGGCCTTTCCTCAAGACCTCGTTGACGCGTTGATTAACCAGATGACTGCAATTGGAATTGACGTTAAACTTGAAACGACCCCAACAGAGATCCAACAATCAAGTGGTCACTTCACGGTTCAAACATCTAACGGCGCTATTGAAAGCGATCTGGTCATTAATGCGACGGGGAGGATACCGAACCTTGCAGGCCTTAACCTCAGCGATATCGGCGTTTTAACCGACGAACACGGGATTCAGGTCAACGATCATTTGAAGACAACCGTCGAAAACGTTTACGCCATCGGCGATGTTGTCTCGCGACGGGAACCAAAACTAACACCGGTCGCCGGCTTTGAAGGCGCGTATGTTGCCCAGTCAATTCTAGGGTCGACCACCGCCCCCATCCACTATCCCGTGATTCCAACCATTGTCTTTGGCACCGAAAAGCTCGCTCAAGTTGGTGTTAGTGTGAACACTGCGCTTGCTCAGCCAGATGTCTACACCGTTGAGCACTTGGACGTCACGCACTGGTACACTTATAATCGCATCAAGGACCCAACGGCCCAAGCCCTCGTTGTTAAGGATGCGGCGCACAACGTGGTCGGGATTGCGAGTCTATCCTCAGTAGCCGATGAACTGATTAACACGTTTGTTGACCAACTCACACCGACGGGATCACCCATCTACGCCTACCCGACACCGGCGAGTGATTTAAGTTACTTTGCTTAATCGGTCCCAGTTTTGATAGCGACCGACCACAGGATAAAAAATGCTAAATTAAAGAGCCCGGTCAAAGTTAGATTTGTTTGCTAACTTTGGCCGGGCTCTTCGTTTCGAGACGGTTGTAATTTCACTCTTTTTATTTAGCAGGCTCCACCGGCAACTGCATGCCTTTCCACCCTTCCAGAGCACCAGCAAGTTCAAAGGCTTTAAACTCGTGACTCAGGAGAATTAATAAGGCTGTTTTTCCGAGCGTCGTCCCCTCAGTCCAATCGTAAACAACGTAGGTTTTACTCTTGTCCAGGTCAGCCAAATGGTTCTGTAACTCCTTAGCAGGAATTGCTAAAGCACCCTGAATTTGGTCGCCCTTAACTTGTTTAGGGGCATTTCTGACGTCTAACACAACGATCTCAGACGAACTCGGGTCTTGGATGGCTTTTAACACTGTGAAGTGGTCAATGTAGAGACTGAGATACGTTTCCAATAATTCAATTTTTTTACTTTCCATTATTTTTCCCTCACTATCTTAATAACTTAGCCAATAAGCGATTTAACTGAAATTTTTCCTCAGTCGTTAAACCATGAAATAAATGATTCAAATAATCAAAGTTGACCGGTAAAAAGCGATCAAGTTGTTGGCTTCCCTTGCTCGTAATTTGAACGTTAAACCGTCGCAAATCTTTTGCATCAGTTTTTTTTGCCACTAGTCCTGTTTGAATCATCCCGTGGATTAATTTGCTGCCCATTGGTTTCGCAGAGTTGAGTTTGACTGCGATATCCGATGGACTCAACCCTGCGGCACCAGAGCGCCGAAGAAACATTAAAATTAAAAACCGCGATTCCGATAAACCGTAATCTTGCAAAAGCGTCGCATATTCTGTATCCACTTGCTGATAAACATGTTGAAAAGCGATAAACGCCAAAATATTATCAGAATTTGCACTGGGAAAAGCAGCATTCATCGCCTGAATTCGCTCAGCATCAGGAATATCCAAAAAATCGTAATTGTCCATGGTGACCTCCTCGTTTTTATTTAGCCGGCTAACTAAATGGAGTATATCCACACCAGAATGTCAACTCAAAAATAAAAATTTTCGATTTTGAGACCCGATATTCTAATTCACAGACTTTGAGCAGATTCATTGAACCCCTGACCCGAAACTGGCATGCTTAAATAAAAACCGGAGGTGTCTCATGTCTGACAATATCTTAGAGATTGCCAACCAATTAGTTCAGAAATCGGCCGTTTTTGTTGTCGCCTCGTTGGACGAAATGGGGTTTCCTAGTCAAGTGGCCCTGACGCCGTTACCGTTGAACAAATCAATCAATTCAATTTTGTTTTACACGGACAAAAGCAAATCAACGATTCGAAACATAGCCAACGACAACAGAATTGCTATTTTTAGCTACAATCAACGGAATTATTCCTCAATTTGTTTAAAGGGTCATTTTCGGATTGTTTCGGAAGGTAAGCTCAGCGACGACATTCAAAAACTACTCAACCGGTTTCAACGAGAATTAGCCTATACCGACCCAGTCATTCTGCAATTTAACACGATGTCCTTTAGACTAAGGAACAACAACGAAATCACAACTGAAAAACTGGACAAGCTCAGTAGTCAATCGCATGACTAGCGAGCAACTGCATCCGGTTAACAGCGGTTTTGTTAAGGAAAATCAAAATATAAATCAAATCCCCCTAAACTTGGCCTTTTTGAGGTATGTTTTTTTGTAAACTAGTTATTTCAGGGGGGCACAATATGCCGTTAACCAAAATCAAAGACCAGTTATTGCTGATCATTGCCATTAATTTAGTCTTTATCCTTCTAGCCGGGTACCTCTACAGCCGCGGGCGGTTCGTCTCATTTCTCAGTAAGAATCTTATCCTGGCCTTAATTCCTTTAGATATTGCCTACGTCATGCAGACCGCTTCTCACCAATTTGGGTTCATCAAAGCCCCGCTCCTTTTTATCTGGGTGCTCTTCTACCCAAACACGATGTATATGCTCACCGATTTTTCTCACCTGTATATGGCCGGCGTTAGTCTTGATCGACCCGAAAGCTTTATCAATTATTTCTTGATTGTGCTAGCTGCTATTGCTGGCGTCCTCATTGGGATTCATAGCCTTCGATTGGTCGCTAGTAGCTTAAAAATGACCGTTCCAGTTCAACACGGCTTCTTTCTTGTCATGGCTATTATTTCCAGCTACGCCATCTTTATTGGCCGGTACCTACGCCTTAATTCTGTTGATTTCTTTAGTCAGTGGCACCATTTGGCCACCACGGTTCAAACCATACCAGTCAAATTTATTGTCGTTTTGACAGTGGTCCAGTTCTTGCTCATTGAACTTTTTTCTTGGGGCATCCGGTTAACCGGGACTCAAGCCCCGCAATAGAGAAATAAAAATCCGTCTAAATCAGCGAATTTAGACGGATTTTTAGGTTGTATAAAATGAAGACGTTTATGACCCCACCCGGAATATTGACAGTTTTA
>NZ_AZCX01000010.1 GCF_001433995.1 Secundilactobacillus kimchicus JCM 15530 | reverse complement strand
GGTTATCGGCTAGGATTTCGGTGCCTCATGATTTGTGGGCTGACTTGACAATGAATTGCGTCATCACAGAGACAGTGCCTAACCAGCGGTACGGCAGTGTTTGTGGTCCCGTTCAACCGCTTATCGCTAGGATTTAAGTACCTCACGACTCGTAGACTAATTTGACAATGAATTGAGTGGCGCTCAGTGTGCTGCGACAATGCAAAGGACGGCCGCAGAAGGTAGCTCAACTGACTGTCAAAGCATCGGCTGATTCTTGGCATCAGTAATAGCATCAGCCAACCGAAAGTGCCGAGCAGTTTCTCCATTCCACAACCTAAATCGTAATTCTATTAAAAAGTCGGACACCATCGTCAAGCCCGTGGGTCGGTTGATGGCTCAGTACCGAAATTATTGTTAGTCGGTGGACTACCGACTTACAATAAGGCTCGCATTTGAGACCGGCTTTGACGGGCTCAAATCGATGCCCGGTACGTTCCAGCCAATCAACCGACCCGCGGGCGAAGCATAACCACTATCTCAAACCACTAAGAATCGCAATTTAAAAAAACACCACCAAACGGTAGTGTTTCAATCAATTAATCAACGTTCAAATTAGTTTTGGATTGAATTCGGATCATGAAGGTCATGAGGTACGAAATACCCAAGAATACCGCCACAACAACGTATGGGTAATGGGTGTTCATATCTAAGAGAATCCCAGACATCAGTGGACCAATGACATTTCCGACGCTGGTCAATGACATGTTTAACCCGTTGATGAGACCCTGATTTTTGGAACTCAGCTTGGTCAGCAACGTTGTAATGGCCGGCCGCAAGAGGTCAAAGGCTGTAAAAGCAAACAGTGTGGCAATAATGACTTCCCACTTAGTGTGGGCAAAAATGATCCAGATAGTGCCAGCAAAGGCTAGAAAGAAACAGTACCGAATCAGCCGGGTTTCGTTAAAGCGTACGACTAGCCGGTCAAATAAGGCCACCTGGAACACCAGCGAAATCAGACCGTTCAATGTCAGTACTAACGCAATGTTATCTAGGCTGAAATGGAATACTTGGTTAACGAACAGACTGTAAATACTTTCAAAACCTTGAAGGCCAAACGACGAGATCAAAATCATTGCAAACAGTAAGATGACTGGTTTGGAGACCAAGTCAGACCAATTCCCCTTCATCGACGAAACATCCCGTTGCATTTGGTCAACATCACTTGGGGTCAGGTCAACCTCTTCATCTTTGGGCAGCAGGGCTAACAAGGCAATCATACTGATTAACCCCAAAACCCCTGACACCCAAAATGGTGCTTTATAGTCAAACTTAGCTAGCAGGCCGCCGACCCCTGGGCCTAATATAAGGCCGCCACTAAACGCTGCCGACAACCAGCCAATCACCTTAGCCCGTTGCTTTTTAGTCGTAATATCAGCCGCAAAGGCCATCGCTGTCGGGGCCACCATGGCAGCTGACAAGCCACCAATGATTCGCGAAATATCAAAGAGCCATAGATAGTTTGTCGCCGCAAATAAAAATTCTGAAACCATAAATAGGAACAAGCCCACAGCCAAGATTGGCTTTCGACCAATTTTATCGGACGTCCGACCAATAATGGGTGACGCAATAAACTGGGCAAAGGCGAACAGGGAGGTCATAACCCCCATGTCAAACGCCGATAAGTGCAATTCGTTTCTTAGAAATGGCATAACGGGAATCACCAAACTGATCCCTAAACAAACTAAGAACTCACTTAAGATTAAAATAAAAATGGCACGCTTAACTTTTGGTGTCATGTCAACTCCCCCTTCCTGTAAATACGCAACCTATCTAGTTTATCAAAGTGCCGTTTGCCTGTCTAGTTGACCGGTTTAACACCGACTTAAAACGGCCTTGCCGTCCCATTTCCGGGACAACAAGGCCATTTTTCATTGAGGAAATAATGATTGTTTAAGCCTGACTTTCAGCAAACTTTGTCTTAATCGTGGTGGCTGAAATGTTTAGCTTTTCAAGTTCTTCATCCGTCAGTTCTAATTGGACTTGCTCTTGAATGCCGTCGCGGCCCACAATAGCGGGATAGGACAGATACGTTCCCAACTCCTCACGATAGTTTGAAACTGGCAACTCCGTTTGCGCATCTGACATGATGACATTGGCCAGCCGAACAGCTGCAGTGGCAACGCCGTAGTTCGTATACTTCTTGCCGTAAAAGACCGTGTAGCCGCCTCGGCGGGCCTCATCGTCTAACTCCTCGAGATTGAGGTGCTTTTCAGTAGCAATCTCCGTGATGGGCTTTCCCAAAACACGGACCGTAGACCATGCCGTAAACTGTGAATTCCCATGTTCGCCCAAACTATATCCGTCCACCGAGCGTGGATCGATATGAAGGCGTTGGGCAACAGCCCGCTTCATCCGCGCAGAATCCAACAGGGTGCCAGTCCCAATAACGTGTTTTTTAGGCAACCCAGTGACCTGCTGATAAATGGACGTAATGACATCAACGGGATTGGTAATGACCACAATCTTACCATTGAAACCGGACGCTTTAATCTGACTTGCAACGTCCCGAACCGCTTCACGAGTAAAGGGAAGTTCGGCAAACCGGTCGTCATTGTCGTTATCCTGCAGCTTAATGTTACCAACTGCTGAAATAATAACGTCCGCATCCTTTAACGCCGAATAATCGTTGACGGTGATGTCAGTGTGGGCGGTCAGATTGGCCATCGCATCCTCAAAGTCTAGCGCGTCTGCTTGAACCTTTTCTTCACGCTTATCAATCAAGACCAATTCATCAGCAAATCCGTTAGCAACGATATAGTGCGCCACCGTTGCGCCGACGTTACCCATTCCAATCACACCAATTTTTCGTGTCATGTTAGCACCCCGCATTCTCATAGTTATAACCTTAATCTATCATTAAATTGTCATTTTGGGAAGGGCCGTTCACCCGTTACCCATAAAAAGGCCACTGTTCTTAATGAACAGTGGCCACTCAACTAACTTAATCTGCTTACGAAGCAAAATGGGCGCGGTCAACGCGGTGGTTGCCATTCGAAATCAGTCCCCAAATCCCCGGAATTAGGTACAAATAGTCCCCCATGAACCCAATCACAATCAGAATAATGGGCCATAAATAATTGTCATTTTTCGATAGCCGGTCAACTGCGACATACGCTAACACTTGAATAAAGACGTGCCAGAGCGCAACGAGCCCGACCAAAACATTGACCACAACCTGATACGACTGCCATTTAGCACCTAAAACCGCTGGATGCCCGGCAATGTAGCCCCACACAATGCCGCCGAGAATTAGGAAGGCAAATTCGATCCACCAAACAATCCAACCGGCCTTTTTAGCGTTTGATAACTGACTCTTTTGCATGGCGGTCCCCCCTTTTAGCTCATTGTACCATTTTGGCTAAGGAACAAATACCAGTCGATTGCCAGAATCATTCCAATGCGTGGCAATTGCGTCTAAGGGGTACTGGGTAATCGGAAGAATCAGCTTTCCCGCAGCAATCTGAGTCAGTAATTCTGGCAAATACTGATGAAAGTCTGCTAACGAAAGCGATCCCACCCCGCTTCCCAAAAAACTTAAAGCAGTGCTTCTCAACGCCGCTCCAGGCAACTTAATATCCGCACCCGCTAAACTACCAATCTCCAGCCAACAGAGCGGCTGATGCCGGTTTTTCCGGTTTGGCAACATCATGTGCAAGAAACGTTCAGCCACCGTTCCCCATAGATAATCTAAAACGATATCAGCACTCGCAATATCAGTGACTGCTGCCGCTAGTTCACGCTCATCATTTAGCGCATACACCGCATCCGCGCCAAGTTGTGGTAATTCGGCTAATCTTTGAGGATTACGGCCCACGCCGATAACTTTGGCAGCACCGAGTTGCTTTGAAATTTGAACGGCTAACTGACCTGCGCTCCCGGTTGCCCCGAGAATTAGGACGGTTTTCCCAATAACTTTGTCATCACCCAAGCGAGCTTTCAGTGCCATATACGATGACATTGCAGGGTTAACCGCGGCTGCGATGACTGCCGCGTCACCACCTTGCGGAAGCTCAAACAAGTAAGGGGTTGAAACCGCCACTTGTTCAGCTAAACTCCCGTTGGCGTTGAAATAATACCGATGACCTGCTTGGTCAACACCCACGCCATCATTACCAGGAATCAGGGGTAACGCTGCTTTGGCACTGTAGTGGCGGCCACTGGCCCGAGCGCGAACGAGGTGATTAACTGAGGCCGCCTCAACGGATAGTAAGACTTCATCTTGATTAACACTGGGACGTTTCATCTCTTGGTAAACTGGTAGTTGATTGTAGTCGGTGATAACAGCAGCTTTCATTTGAAAAACTCCTCATTCTTGATTTTGTATTACCTGTAATGTAAAATCATGGTACATCAATCATCAGCCGTTGTAAATATATTACTAGTAATTAATCTAAAAGGAGTCTACTCTCGTGAACACAACACTTACCCGCCTCCGTCACATTATGCGCGCATTTTCGGCCCAACGTGCCACTTTCCAACGCATCCTGGCCAACCGCCTAACCACTAACCAAAACCTGTCGCCAACCGTCCAGCAACAGTTGAAAAAGGCCAACTTGAATCACTCTCAGATTGAAATTTTAAGCCTGGTTAGCCAAGAGTCCGAACTGGCTTATAAAGCGCTGACTGACAAAGTCTCATTTTCTCAAGGTATGCTTTCCCGATACGTTGCCCGACTGGTCAAGCTCCAGTTACTTGAAAAAGTCCCCCTAGTCGATAACAAGAAAGCCTATAATTTAAAAGCCACCGATACGGGCCGCTTCGTTGCCAAGGCTCATGATACGCTCCACCAAGAAGAAGACGCTCAGTTAGCAGCTGCCTTAACTCAGTTCTCCCCCCGCGAACTACACACCACCCTAAAGGTCCTCGAAGCCCTTGCTGACGTTAATCTAGAAAACGAGTCTGCTAACGAAATTTGAATGCAATAACTAACTATGGCTTGAGGTCACACTGAGCCAACTTGCTAGCCAAATCCCGGTCACAGACCCAACTGGCAAATAGCGTGACCACTTTTAGGTATAGCCATAATCTCTGATTCGGAATTGACGGTAACAAAAAGGACTTATCCCCAAAAGGCACTGTTGCCTGGGGATAAGTCCTTTTTATACTATCAGTCACCTGTACAATATCTCAGTCAGGAGACTTATTCAGTCTTGTTTCGTTGAACCTCGTGCGCTGCTTTTAACCGTTTATCGCCCCGATACATATCAAAAATTGTCCAGGCTAACAACAGGAAGATGCCCACAATTAACACGTAGGCAATCATGTCAGCCTGAGCCAACTGAGCCTTCGTGGCCCCATCGCCGTAAAACCCTTCGATTGAGCTCGGAAGCCCCTTCATGTTTAAGAAAGTCAACGCAATTACTGAGAACCACCCTAGAACCTTTACCCAAAGTGAGTTTTTGAACCGGGTCCCCATTTCTTCACGACTGTTCGTCATTAACAACAACGGCAGCATTGAAAACGGCAATGCCAGAGCCAAGAAGACTTGCGAATTATTCATCAGGGTATTTAACGCCTCATGCTGTTGCAGTTCCGGTTGCCGGCTAGTAATCAAGACACAAATTAATACGGGCACAACAGAAATCAACCGGGTCACTAGTCGACGGAGCCACAGTGGCATCCGCATGTGAACGAACCCTTCCATGATAACCTGACCGGTCAGCGTTCCTGTGATCGTGGAGTTTTGGCCAGAAGCTAGTAACGCGACCGCAAACAGCACGGATAGCACACCAGACTTCGCCACGCTAATCAGTAAACCGTTACTCAACATCGATGAATCGGATAATGCTTGGTATAAGCCAAAGAACGATGGATCTTTGACAGCGCCGCTTCGGAAAACAGCGACCCCCATAATTAACAGTAGGGCGTTCACGAGAAACGCAGCCGTTAACTGAATGTTGGAGTCCCAAGTCGTAAACCGAACTGTCCGAGCTACATCTTCCTCGTCGCTGTGATCAATTTTACGGGTTTGGGAAATCGCTGAGTGTAAGTACAGATTATGTGGCATCACCGTTGCACCAATGATTCCCAGGGCGCCATTAATTGGTGACATGCCACCCACAATCGGTCCATCAGCAAACGTCTTAGCCGTTGGGATGAAGCCTTTAATAACAGCACCCCACTGAGGGTTGGAAAGGGCAACTTCATAGATAAATACCAATAAAATCACTAAGATAAGTGCCACGACCAAGGCTTCAATCTTTCGGAACCCAATTTTGGTCAATAACAAGAGTAATAAGACATCTAACACTGTAATGAAGACCGCATATAGTAGCGGAATACCGAATAAGAGATACAGGGCAATCGCAGCCCCAATAACTTCGGCGATATCAGTCGCCATAATCGCTAACTCAGTTAAAATCCATAAAACAATGCCTAATCCACGACTTGTCCGTGCTCGAATTGCCTGAGCCAAATCCATCTGACTCACGATTCCAAGTTTAGCTGCCATGTATTGCAAAAGCATCGCAATCAAACTTGACATCAAGATAACAGACATGAGCATGTATTGGAAATTCTGCCCACCAGTAATTGACGTTGACCAGTTACCGGGATCCATATACCCCACAGCAACTAGGGCACCAGGGCCCGAATACATGAAAAGGGTTCGCCAAAATCCCTTTCCTTTAGGGACTTCAACTGTCCCATTGATTTCTTCTAGCGACGGACCGTTCGCATGTTCAACCAGATGGTGCTTGCGCGGTCGTTTGTTTCCGTCCAAGTTGAAAACCACCTTTCTTAATTTTGTTTCAAGTCACCAATCCATTGTATAGTATTGTTAAAAGAAATAAAACCGTAACTTAGGCCTGCCCAACTTAAATGATCATGGTAAGGCGCTTTCAACGTTAAAACAGCCAGATTCGCAATATCACGAAATCTGGCTGTTTTATTTTGACTGTGTGTCATCATCACATAAAACGACTGCAGTTTAGTCGTCCCTTGACCCACTGCTTTTAATTTCATGGCTTCCCGAATTAATCACTAATCCCCAGATGCCCGGGATGAAGTACAGGGCATTGCCAAAGAAAGCAACAACGATTAATACGATTGGCCACACGTAGTTGGCCGGCGTCGTTAGCTTTTTAATGGCAAAAAAGCATAGCACTTGAATGGCTACTTCGATTGCCAGGACAATGGCGATAAACACGGTGACCACGCCTACAGCTGCTCCGTAATTGGCATCAACTGACGCATCGTGCATGGATGTGACAGCGAACCCAGCGCCGCCAAAAACTAGAAACAAAAGGATTGAGACCACGCCGACGTTGTGAAGCCACCAGACAATCCAACCTGCAACGGTTGCCCCTGTTTTGTTGTGTTCTTCTATCATTTTACCCCCTCCTCACCCTAAGCATACCACGGTTGACGAGCGGTCAAAACAGTTAACTATTGAGCGGTGTAGCCGCCGTCAACCACGAACTCTGACCCAGTCGCAAATTTCGACTCGTCAGAAGCTAGGTAGACGCAAATGTAAGCAATATCGTTTGGCTCACCAATGTGGCCCATTGGCGTCTTAGTCCGTTGCGACATGGCCTCTTCAGCACCCGGTAAGTTTTCAACCAGTGGCGTCTTGATGTACCCCGGGTGAACCGTGTTAACACGGACGCCGTAATCTTTAAGCGCACAGTCAATAGCCGCCGATTTTGACATAATCCGAACGGCCCCCTTTGAGGCGTTGTAAGCGCCTAAGTTCGGGTCACCGATAAAGCCTTCGATAGACGACATGTTAATAATCGAAGCCCCGAGGTTCTTATTTTTCATTCGCTGAATGGCCAATCGAGTTCCAAAGAAGACACCGTCCAAGTTGACTGCTAATAATTGACGCCACTCGTCAGTTGTCGTGTTCTCAACACTCTTATTCACAGCGATCCCAGCATTATTCACCAGTGTCGAAACCGGGCCAAATGCCCTTTCCGTCTCGTCAAACAAGTCTTGCCAACCGGCTTCATCTGCAGCATCGTGTTTGATGAACCGAACAACGTCTGCACCACCAATTTCCTTAGCGGCCTTTTCACCTACATCGGCATGGCGGCCAGTAATGACTACCTTTGCGCCCTCTTCCACAAACTTATTGGCAATTGCCCAACCAATTCCAAGGGTACCGCCAGTAACAATCGCAACTTTACCGTCTAATCGATGACTCATATGAACCCCTCCAGCTTGACTTAATTTTTCGAACTATGTGAATTATAACACAATATATGTTGAAAATAGCGCCCTTGCTTGAGTTTAATAAAATCTTAGAGGCCAACGGCGTAATTTCAGCGGAATACTCCTAAAATAGACTAAATTAAGCTATAATTTGAAGTAGTTTTGGATAAGGGGAAATACGCATGACAATTTCACTACTTCTAACCGTTCTTTGGAGCGCTACGATGGTGTTTGGCCTTATTTTTGGCCTCAGCTATTGGCACGACCGGACTAAGCTCTATAATGGTATTTTATTTAATCTCTTTTTATTCTCGTTCTTAGCAACATTAGCCAGCAGCATTTTGAACTCGGATAACACCCTACTAATTTATGGCACCGGGATTCCGTTTGTTTTCATTGTCTTTTCTCTAGCACTATTGTTCGTTCTTCAAGCCTTTCTTCTGCTTTGGAATGCGTGGATTGTCTGGCGCCGCGAGAGCCATTCCCTCGCGAACAGCCTCACATTATACCTCGGCGTTTTTATCCTCGTTTTTCCGTTCATTGAACGGCTAATCACACCTCACCTGACCTCATTTTGGGCGAGCTGGCTGTCATTTTTCTCAAGCTTCATCACGCTTTATATCGTTTTTTGGTTCTACAATTACCTGACATGCTTAGTGTTGTACCAACTTTACTGGCCTAAACACAACAAGGACTTTATCGTGGTCTTAGGCGCGGGTCTGATGAATGGCGATACAGTGACCCCACTTTTAGGTCAGCGAATTGACCGTGCCATTACCTTTTGGCAACGGCAACTTGCCCGAAAGAACCGACCAGCAACCCTGATTTTATCAGGCGGGCAAGGGGGCGACGAAACGGTTCCAGAAGGTCAGGCCATGCGAGACTACGCAATCGCTCACGGAATTCCAGCTGATCAGGCCATCGCTGAAACCCAATCTAAAAATACTTACGAAAATATGTTTTTCTCTAAACGACTCATTGCCGAGTCGGGTGTTGAGCACCCTAAAACGATTTTCGTGACGAACAACTACCACACCTTCCGGGCAGCCATCTTTGCCAAGCAAGCCGGTTTGGCCGCCAGCGGCATTGGCGCTCGGACGGCAGGTTTTTTCCTGCCTAACGCTGTGATGCGAGAATACATTGCTATCATCGTGCAACACAAGCGCAGTCACATGGCTGTGGCGTTTGCAATTCTGGTCTTCACAGCATTGCTAAGCGTCATCCAATCCAACCCAGACTGGGTTTCTAATTTCTTTAGGTTTTTGGATGGTATTTAAAAGAGTGCGCCCCAAGGCGTTTTGACCGCGGAGCGTAAGGCAGAAGACCGGAGAATCCCGGGGTTGGATTCTTTGGGCTTTTGGCTTACGTAGTAGCGGTCAGCCTTGGATAGCACGTTTAGAGTGCGCCTCAAGGCGCCTTGACCGCGGCATGAATTTCAAAAAAAGAAGCGTCCAACTGAACGTTCAGTTGGACGCTTCTTTCAATTAGGACGACCCTTTACTCTGTCGTGACGAAAACTTCTCGGGCCGACCGTTAACCCCAAATAACTGCTGACGAAGTTCCTCAACCGACATATCGGGATGGTTTTGAAACCCGGTAAACGGTCGTGGATTCTCCCTAGCCCGGCGTTGGTAACGGTTAGCCATCATCAAAGCGTAAGACGTCAAGGACTCATCGACGATGTGGTCGCACAACGTCGCACTGGGCGTCTGCCTTGGATTATCAATCCGATCCTGCATGGTATCCAGGACTTCCTGATACTCTGGCCCCCATTGAATCGTGGCGCCAAACTGTTGTAGTTGGTCGATAAACGTTTGCGCTTCGTGGTGGTAAATGGTCTGCTGCATGGGATTTTCCATCGCAACGACTTCGTTCATCGCGATACCTTGCGTTAATTTGCCGTTAATCTGATCTGCCGACGCCAACGGGTCAGTCATCATAAAGTAGGTTAACAAGATTCGGAAGAATCGGACGGTTGAGGTCCGAACACCCACTGCCGTCGACGGATCCAAATCGAGCATCCGGATTTCCAAATAGTCCGCACCATTTTTCAACATATCCTGCAAATGACCGGTAGCTGACTTAATCCGCACGCTCCCGTGGTACTCGGCCTCACTAAACAATTTGCCACCTTGAATATTATCTTCAATCGAATTCACGTAATGACGAACACTTGTAAAATCTGGTTGAATCGCCGCACTCAGTCCAAAGTTAGATGACCGCAAACTTCGAACGTAATGGGTTGGCCCCTCACCAGGCTTAAAAAAATGCTGCTCAGCCAACGGGCTAGCGCCAAATAGGTAAGTGATCAACCACCGATAATAAACGAAACCCTGGGCGATTTTAGCGTACATCGCATTGATAAAATCACCAAAAGACGCAAAGGATGATTTTTGCGTCTCCCAGACGGTGTTAAGCACTGTGTCACTGATACTCACATTCAAGTGAACGCCGACCGGAATGCCTTCGGTATCACTCCGAGTCGCAATCCAGCGTTCGTAATAGGCCCGCTGGTCCGGCGCTACGTTGGCAATCGGGATTGTTTTTTTATCCTCTGGTAGCGCAGGCGGCATACTTAACGGCCAGAGTAGTTCGTTCGGCGCCAGTGAATTTCGTAACGTGTCATTGAGCGCCATCAGATAATGCATCGCATCGGCCGATTTTGGCGCCGTTGGTGTAATAATCTCGCTTTGAATCTGATACACATCAGTCTTAATAAAGTGGTTTTGCCGTTGATCTCCCAAAAGTTTGGGATATGGCTCGGTTGTCAGCTTCGATGCGGCATCAACCCGAATCGTTTCAACTTCAATCCCCATGTTGAAATCACTCGCGTTGGCAACAATTTCATGATTAAAAATAATCTGACCAATTTCATCAAACATCCCAATCCCTCCTCATGTGGTTTTGATTAGAATTACTTTACATCAAATTAGAATATGATGAAAGCATTTATTCTGATTTGATCGGGTTGGCGACGGTGTCCCATAAGTGTCCGACTTTAATTAATCCTTATCGAACACAAAAACGACTTCACTCTAACTCAAGTGAAGTCGTTACTAGGTTCATTTGGCTTTTGATAATCCTGGTCGAGAGGCATCAATTCACTCACTCGTTCAGCCTCAAGCACTAACAGCGGACCCGTTTGGGGCTGAACTTGGAGCCGGTTATGGGGATCAAACCCCTGTAATATTCCGATCATCGCTTGCCCACTAACATTAAATTGAACGCGTTCGCCAACCCATAAGACAGATTGCCGGTAAACCGCCAACCACGTCGCGGCCGGTTGTTGGAACAACGCCGTCAACTGACCGTAGATGGCCGCAATCACCTGGTTTCGCGTCCATTGTTGATTGGGGGTATCAGCCAGCGTTAAGCTGACCGGTAATGCTGGAACATCAGTCGCTGCAAGATTTAACCCAATCCCAATTAACAACTGCCAACCAGCTGAGGTTTGAACTTGTTCAATTAAGAGACCACCGCGTTTTTGATGCCGAAACACCAAGTCATTCGGCCATTTTATAGCGAGCTCAAGACCCGTGACCGCTGCTACCGCCTGGACAACCGCCACCGCTGCTCGCGCGGCCTCAAGTCCCCCGTCTGCTTGGTCGTTGAGGGGCCAAACAATCGTGAGATAAATGCCAGACTGAGCGGGGGACACGAACCGGTGATGAAACCGGCCCTTTCCCGCCGTTTGACGCTCTGCCACTACGATTTCAGGTCGGTGATTGAGCCGTTGCTTAGCATAAGTATTGGTGGAATCAACGCTTGGCAACACCGTCACCCGAGGATCAACCAGCCATTGGGATGGCAGGTTTTCTCGAATCACCGTTGCTTTTAAATCATCGCGCATTAACGCCTCCTAAATGAGGTGAACCCCTTTATCCGCATAAATGACGTCGCCGGTAATGGCCGTTGATAAATCGCTCAACAAGAACGTGGCCACGTTGCCGATTTCTGACTTGGTCACGGACACCCCATCAACCGTTCGTTCCTGCGACATTTTCAGCAGGGTGCTGGAGTTTTTAACCCCTGTCACAGCTAATGTTTTCACGGCCCCAGCCGAGATAGCATTTACGCGAACGTGACGATCACCAAGTTCTTTGGCGAGATAACGGACGTTGGCTTCAAGTGCCGCCTTAGCGACCCCCATAATGTTATAGTTGGGAATCACGTGCGTTGAGCCAAAGTAAGTCAACGTGACAAGGCTTATTAAATCAGGGAAAATTTCGGTTGCCAACCGTGATACTAGAATAAACGAGTATGCGCTGACGTCTTGGGCCAGGTTATACCCTTCTTTAGAAATCTGAAGAACTGGGTTCTCCAAACTCTCCTTATCGGCATATGCAATCGCGTGAATTAAACCATCGACGTGGCCGTATTGGTCCTTAATCGTTGTAAAGGCTTGAACCACCGTTTCCTCGTCAGACACATCACACTGAATCATTGGCATCTCTTCCGGTACAAACCGTTCAAGACTGCGCTTAATTCGCTCATTTTGATAGGTCAAAATAACTTGACCGCCATTTTCCTGGATGGCCTGCGCGCACCCCCATGCAATACTACTCTTATTCGCAACTCCCATAATGACGATGGTTTTTCCCGTCACAACGTCCATTTCTTCATCCCTTCCTAATAGTGGTTAAAATTGACGATAACGCTGACGCCTTGCTGCCATCAGCTCGGCAACAGGCAGTTTTGCCAGCGCCGTGATTTTAAGATCTAATTGAGTCGTTAAGGCGGATAACGTCTCGGGTGTCGTCACCTCGGGCAAGACCCGGTCAACAAACCCAGCGGCTAGTAGCTCGCTAGGCGTGAGCTTCATCTTCGCCGCAGCTTGGTCGGCCAGTTTCCCATCCCGCCATAGAATCGACGCGTACCCTTCCGGTGACACCACCGAGTAAGTACTTTTTTCAAGCATCCAAACTTCATCACCCGTTGCAAGTGCCAAGGCGCCGCCACTACCCGCTTCACCAAAAATGAGGCTCAGATATGGTACTGGTTGGCCAAGGCCGGTTTGAATGCTTCGAGCAATTGCTTCCCCCTGCCCGCCGTACTCGGCTTCCACGCCAGGATATGCGCCTGGTGTGTTAATTAACGCAACGATGGGGCGGTTAAACTTAGTCGACTGTTTCATTAATCGAATCGCCTTACGGTAGCCATCTGGACTAACACCGCCAAAGTGAGTCGCCTGACCTTCCGCCATGTCACGGCCCTTATTAGTCGCCAAAATGGTCACTGGCCGACCGTTCAAGCGGCCGACACCACCAATCAAGGCCGGATCATCGCCGTGTAACCGATCCCCGTGCAACTCATGAAAATCACTAAATACCCCATTAATCAACGTGTAACTATCAATTTTTGACTGACTCCGTGCCGCCTGAACGATATCGTACGCTGCATTTTCACTCATCTAGGCGCCTCCTTGGGACAGTTTTAGTAACGACACAATGGTGGCCTTTTGTGCCGACCGAGCCACGATATCGTCCACAAAACCATTAGCCAGTAACGTTTCAGCTCGTTGAAAATCAGCCGGTGGCTTAATATGCAAGGTTGATTCAATCACCCGGCGCCCCGTAAACCCAATGAGCGCATGGGGTTCAGCCAGCGTAATGTCAGCTTCCATCGCAAAACTGGCGGTCACGCCGCCCGTTGTGGGATCAGTTAACACCACCAAGTAACACAGCCCTGCTTCACCATGGGCCGTGACTGCTTGAGTGACTTTGGCCATTTGCATCAAAGAATGCAGGCCCTCTTGCATCCGAGCACCGCCAGATGCGGTATACAGCACAACTGGTAAACGTCGCCTTGTAGCTTCTTCGAACAGCCGGGTCAACTTCTCACCCGTCGCCGATCCCAACGAACCCATCATGAAGTTGGAATCCATCACGCCAATCGCCACCTGCAAACTGTCGATGGTCGCCATCCCCGTTACAACGCTTTCTGGCAGGCCAGAATGCTGCTTAGCTTTCGTTAATTTTTCAGCGTATTGATCATCAACAAGAGCTGGGTCAACCGCTAGCTCCGCATCGAATGCTTCAAATTTGTCAGTGACTATTTTTAAGCGTGCGGCCGCTCCCAGCCGAAAGCCATACCCACAATGGGGGCACTCTTGAAAGGGGCCCAACTTCTGGTGGTAGACACTTTGCTTACAGTACGGACACGTCACGTATAAATCTGACGGAATCTTATCCATCCGTTTTGCCAGAGTCGATTTATCTAACCCATTAAACTTTGCTGGCATCATCTAACCACCTCGGTAATATCGTCTGTTCAACGGACTCAATGGTCACTTCGTCCGCGACAAATTCAGGACTGGCAACCAAATCCACTAGAAATGCCTGATTAGTTGTCAATCCGGTGACTTTGAGCTCCGTCAGCAACCGTTGCATCTTCTTCAACGCCGCCGCCCGATTTGACCCGCTGGTGACCAACTTAGCAATCATCGAGTCATAGTAGGGTGAAATGGTGTCCACTTCACGCAGGCCAGTGTCAATTCTAACGCCGTGGGTCCCAACCGGTAGGAACAGGCCAGTGACGTCCCCAGCAGCTGGCATGAACTGGGCCGCTGGGTTTTCAGCATTAATCCGGCATTCAACTGCAAACTGGGTCACCTGAACATCTGCTTGGTCAAACGGTAGCGGTTGGTGAGCTGCTACCAGAACCTGGGCTTTAATCATCTCAACGCCAGTCACTTCCTCGGACACAGTGTGTTCAACTTGCAACCGGGTGTTCATTTCCATGAAATAAAACCGTTGATCAGGATCCATTAAGAACTCAAAAGTACCTGTATTCCGGTAGTTCACGCTTTGGCAGGCCTTTACCACAATGGCGCCTAACTCAGCACGACGCTCGGCCGAAATCAAGGAACTAGGACTTTCTTCGACTAACTTTTGGTGGTGGCGTTGCGGTGAACAGTCCCGTTCCGGAAAGTACACCACGTGACCAAAGTCATCGGCAATCACTTGCATCTCAATGTGCTTTGCATGTTCGATGACCTTTTCCAAATAGATGCCAGTTTCACCAAACGATAGCTGAGATTCACGTTTAACGTCTTCAAAGGCGACAGTTAATGCAGCTTTGTCGTCGACGCGTCGCATACCTTTGCCGCCACCGCCAGCAGCGGATTTCAGCATCACTGGATACCCAATTTTTTCGGCAAGGGTTAAGGCCGCGTTCAGATCTGAAATTGTCCCATCGCTGCCAGGAATAACCGGAACCCCCGCAGCTTGCATGACTTCACGGGCGCTAGCCTTATCACCCATTAGGGCGACAGTTTCCGATTGAGGACCAATAAAGGTTAGCCCCACTTCTTGGCACAACGCTACAAATTCAGCATTTTCGGACAAAAAACCATACCCGGGATGGACAGCATCACAGCCGAGCAGACACGCAACGGTCACGATGCTTTTCATATCTAGGTATGATTGTTCCGGCAAAGGCGCCCCGATACAAACGGCCTCATCTGCAAGTTCTACGAAGTAGGCATCCCGGTCAGCGGTCGAATACACAGCCACGGCTTCAATCGCCATCTCGTGTAAGTTACGGATCACCTGAACGGCAATTTCACCACGGTTAGCAACCAGGACTTTTTTAAACATGGGTTTCACTCCTCTGTTTCAACAATGGCAAAAATTAGCGTGGCAGAAAACACCACTTGACCATCGACCTTAATTTCGCCACTACCGATTCCAATGCCGTGGCGTTGTTTTAATAGGGCCACATGACAATCTAGCTGGTCGCCAGGGTGGACCGCCACAGTGTATTCGGCGGCTTTGACCCCACCAAACAAGACGTTTTTGCCAGCAGCTTGGTCGCTTAAAATTGCCAGTGCGCCGGTTTGAGCCATCATTTCTAGTAGCATAAACATGGGTGCGACCTTGTCGTTGGGTTGCCCCCGAAAATACCACTCGTTAATGGTGACCAGTTTCGTTGTATCTGCTCCCACTCCTGGTTCGACGGCTTTAATCTCGTCAATAAATAAAAAGGGTGGGCGCTGCGGAATCACGTCTTTAATATCCATATCAATTCTTCTCGATTCTAAAGAGCGGTTGATCGTATTCAACGAGGCTGCCGTCCTCAACTAAAACCTCACGCAAAATGCCATCATACGGGCTCTTCACTTCGTTCACGACTTTCATGGCCTCAATCAAGCAGACAACATCGCCGGCTTTAACCTGATCTCCCACGCTTTTAAACACGGGCTTGCCCGGTTGAGCCGCTAAGTAAACAAGGCCAACCAGCGGCGCCGGCACAACGGCACCATCCTCAGTGGGTGCTTCAGCAGTTTGGACGGGTGCCGAAGTTGCCACTGGTGCAGCCGAATTAGCTGCATTTGAGTGATGAGGCTTGGTTAACAACAACTTGAAATTGTTGTCACTAATTTGCATTTCGTTTAATGAGGACCGCTCGAACTTATCAACGAGACGTTCAATTTCTTGCTCGTTCACGCTTATCCCTCCCAGCGTTTAAAGGCAATCACGGCGTTGTGGCCGCCGAATCCAAACGAGTTACTTAACGCATAATTCACTTGTTGGTGCGCATTGTCCGCATTCACCAATGTGACGGGGGTTTCTGGATCTTGATCGTAGACCCCCACGTTTTGTGGTAACTGACCATTTAAAGCGCCAATTGTGGCAACGGCTTCAATTGCGCCAGCCGCACCTAATAAGTGGCCGGTCATTCCCTTGGTGCTGCTGACCAAGACATCTTGACCAAACAAGTCCGCGATAGCGCGCGCTTCACCCGCATCGTTCGCCTTGGTGGCCGTACCATGCGCGTTGATGTACCCGACGTCTTTTGGTTTGATACCGGCTTCTGAAATCGCCTGACTCATCGCGCGTTTTGCACCCTTGCCGGAAGGATCAGGGGCAGTGACGTGATAGGCGTCTGAGGTTCGCCCGTAACCGACAATCTCGGCTAGGATGGGCGCGTTTCTAGCTTGGGCATGGGTCAAACTTTCAAGAATCAGTGTGGCGCCGCCTTCACCCATGACGAAACCGTTGCGGTTCACATCAAACGGCATTGAGGCCTTTAATGGATCTGTCGACTTAGATAACGCGGTCAAGGCAGCAAAGCCGGCAATCCCAATTTCGTTGACAGACGCTTCTGAGCCCCCGGTCATCATGACCTGAGCACGGCCCAATTTAATTTGTTCAAAGGCGTCGCCAATGGCGTTCGTTGCAGAGGCACAAGCCGTGACAACGGCTTCACTAATGTTTTCCGCCTTAAAATAAATCGACAGATTACCGGCAGCCATATTAATGATTGAATTGGAGACAAAAAGCGGTGAAACCCGCTTTGGGCCCTTATCATGCATTTTGATGACTTGTTCTTGAATGGTGGTCAAGCCACCAATTCCTGAACCGTAGATGACACCAAAGTCCTCTGAGACAACGTTATCGGGTTCTAGCCCCGCGTTTTCCATCGCTTCAATCGCACTGTATAAAGCATACTGAGAAAACAGGTCCATCCGTTTCGCCGTCTTGGCTGACAAGCGCTTAGTCGCCTCAAAGTCCTTCACTTCACCAGCGACGGTAATGCCAGTATCCGCAGTGAACTTGGTGATTGGCGCAATGCCAACCCGACTATCTGCCACACCGTTCAAAAAGGTTTTGGCATCGTTTCCTAGAGGTGTCACTGCACCCATTCCCGTTACAACTACTCGTTCCATGTGGACCTCCTAAAGGGTCAAGCCACCATCGATTGTAATGACCTGGCCAGTGACGTATTCGTTATTTAATAAAAAGGCACAAACATCGGCAATTTCGGCTGGTTTCGCGAATCGTTTAGCCGGAATTTCAGCCAGAATGGCTTCTTTCGTCTTATCGCTGAGTGCATCCGTCATGTCGGTCTCGACCATCCCAGGAGCAATCGCATTGCTGCGAACCTGACGAAGGCCGCCTTCTTTGGCAATGGTTTTCATTAGCCCAATCAACCCGGCTTTGCTGGCCGCATAGTTGGCTTGACCGACGTTTCCAGTCAATCCCACCACACTGGCCATGTGAATAATGCTACCCTGGCGTTGCTTTTGCATCAGCTTCAACGCCGGTTTTGACATGTTAAAAGCACCGACTAGGTTCGTTTGGAGTACCGCATTAAAGTCCTCAGTGCTCATCCGAGTCATTAACTTATCCCGGTTAATCCCGGCATTATTAATTAACCCCCTTAACCATTCGCCGTGTTTCATTGCGTCATTAACCATCCGCTGGGCCTCAGCTTCATCCGTCACATCTCCCACAACCGTGTGGATGCCCAACGCATCAAGGGCAGCCAACTGCGATTCTGGTAACTCGTGACGGGTTGTGATGACAACATTCTCGCCATCACCCGCTAGCCGTTCTGCTATTGCTAGACCAATTCCGCGATTACCGCCGGTGATCAGCACAACTCCATCTGCCATTTTTACTCACCATCCTAATTCGCTTCTCACTGCGTTTAACGTTGTCATATCATTAATTTGGTACCGTTTGGCAGCTGGTGCAATCTGCTTAGCAAAGCTACTTAAAACGTGACCGGGGCCAATTTCAACAAACTGGTCCGCACCTGCCGCCGTCAGGCCTCGAAAATCATCATAAAAATGCGTGGGCGCAACTAGCTGGTCAACCAAGGTCGCCGCTAAATGTTCAACAGCAAATGGCTGACCGGTTGTATTACTCCAAACCGGCCACTTAGGGGCGGTAAACGCCACCGTTTCCAATCGTTGGCCCAATTTTTCTGAGGCACTTGCCATTAATGGCGTGTGGGAACTAACAGCAACCTTGAGCGGCACCACTCGAATTTTATGATCCTTCAAGGCCTGTTTGAGCTGTTTCACCGCCTCAGGGGTACCACCGACCACAAGCTGATTAAGCGTATTGTAGTTGGCAATGTAGACCCCATCGATCTTATCGCACAGTTCTTGGACAATGGTTTGCTGGTCCGTTAACACCGCGGCCATTTTCCCCGGTGTTTCATGACCAGCCGCCGCCATATAGCGAGACCGGTCTGCCACGAGCCGTAAGCCGTCTTCAAATGACAAACTGCCAGCAGCAACCAGCGCACTATACTCACCTAGACTTAATCCCACCAGTCCAACAGGCGTTGCCGCTGTTGGCGCAATCAACCGCCAGATGCCATAGCTCATCGTCAAAATTGCAACCTGCGTGTTTTCTGGTGCAGCCGCAACCTCCGGATCAGCGAGGTTAATGCCAAGAATGTCAGAAGCCTGCGTGACCGTTTGGCGATAGCTGGGCTCTTCACGGTATAGGTCTTGACCCATTCCAAGTGTTTGGGCACCCTGACCCGCAAATAAATAAGCCGTTTTTGCCATTGATTATTCCTTAGCTGCTAATTGCTTTTGGACGTAGTCTGCCACTTGGTTAACTGTGTCTAAGCTTTCATCCGTGTCAATTTCGATTTCAAATTCATCTTCGATTTCGTTAACGAGTTCAAAAACGTCAAGACTGTCTAAGTTCATTTCTTGCTTGAATGACATATCAGGCGTGATGTCTTTACCTTCCATGCTGTCGTCTTGTTGTAATACGTTCATGATTTTTGCGATGATTTCTTCTTTTGACATAATAATTGATTCCTCCAAAATGGTTTTAGTTGTAGTAGTCGAATATTGAAGCGCCAATTGTCAACCCGCCACCAAAGCCACACAGTAGCACCTTGTCGCCGGGTTTTAGTTGACCGCTTGCCACTAAGTCGTTTAAGACCAATGGTTCGCTCGCCGCTGCAACATTTCCGTATTCGTCAATGTTGATGGGGCACTGTTGGGCTGTTAACCCTAATTTTTTGCTGAGTTGTTGAATGATTCTGGCATTCGCTTGGTGGAAAACCACCCAATCAATATCGGGTAACGTCAGGCCGGTCTTTTGAAGGACCTCTTCAATGACAACCGGGGCCTTCTTAATCACAAAGTTGTAGATTTGATGACCGTCCATCGTCAAGTATGAGTCGGCTTCTACCGGTTTAGCGAAGGGGCTATTGTTCGGCCGAAAATCAGCCATGAGACTGCGCCCTTTTTCGCCAAAGGTTTTAAACGCGTCACCCAAGTAATGGTCTTGGCCATCCTCGTTCAGCGCTAATAACACCCCTGCGGCGCCATCACCGAACAACACTGCCGTACTGCGATCCTGCCAGTTAAGGTACTTACTCATCACCTCACCGCCAATGACGATGACGTTTTGATAGCCCTTTGCGACTGCCATATCATGAGCAACAGCCATGGCGTAGACAAACCCGGTGCACGCTGCATTGACGTCAAGCGTCGCCGCGTTTTCAGCACCAATCGCGCCTTGAACCGTTGCGGCCACACTGGGCATGCTGTAGGTTGGTGACATGGTGGCAACCACAATGAGATCAATTTGTTTGGGCCCTATACTATTGGCCTGCACCAACTGCTGGGCAACGTCGATGCATAAGCTCTCCGTTGTTTCAGTTGAGGCGAGGTGGCGACGTTCGATCCCCGTTCGCTGTTTGATCCACTCGTCACTGGTCGGCATTATTTTGGCTAGATCAGAGTTCGTGATGATTTGATCCGGTACTGCACGAGCCGTTGTTATTAAGTTAAATGTCATTTTGCTGTCCTTACTGGGTGATGTCGCTCAAAAAGTCTTCCAGGTTAATCAAGGCACGCTTGATGACCTTTACTTCATTGCCGTCCATTCCCTTAATAAAGCTCTTAACGATTTGGCGATGAAAGGCGTCATGGGCCCGGTATAACAGCTTGCCTTTGTTGGTTAGTGTCAGTCGGGTCACCCGATGATCTTGTTCGTCGTTGATTCGTTTGACGTACCCTTTACGCTCCAAGGTTTTGACGTTCGTTGTCAACGTCCCCTTAGTTAGCCGTAATTCATTTGCAACCTCGGAACTCGTTTTGTGATCATGCAGCGTAATCGCATGAATCAGGTGAATTTCTTTCACCGAAATATCCCGAAAGGTACTTTTCCGCAACGTTTCTTCCTCGATTCGCATAATATGGTCGTAAACATCCACCAATGCATCGTTCATAAATCGAAAATCCGCTTTACTAATATTGTTTTTTTCTTCAGCCATTGTTCATTTTCCTTAATTTGACGCCGTATTTGGTGCCACAATAAAGGTCAAGTCTGCCTTAGCTGCAACGTTGTCGCCAACGGTTGCTTCTGTATGCACCACTCCCATATTACTACGTCGTTTTGTAAAGGCCACGTGTAACTTTAAAACATCGCCAGGACGAACGATTTGATGGAAGCGGGCGTCTTTAATAGCGCCCAGGTAAGCTGTTTTGCCAGCAAATTCAGGGGACTTTAAAATTAAAATTGAAGCGGCTTGTGCCAGTGACTCAATAATGAGCACCCCTGGCATCACCGGATTGCCCGGAAAATGGCCCTGGAAGAATTCTTCGTTGATGGTGACGTTTTTGGTTGCCACAATTGATTCGCCAGGTTCCAATTCATCCACATAATCCATGAATAAGATTGGGTACCGGTTAGGAATCAATTCCATAATTTCTTGGGCAGATAAGATTGCCAATTGTTTTAACCTCCCTTTTGCTTGAGTACTTGTTTTTAAGTATTCGACGTGGTAATTTAGTTTGAACATCAAACCAATTTATCGAATGGCCTTAATATAATCACATTTAGTTTGAATGTCAAACCTTTTTAAGGAGTTTTATGATGAATGCTAAACAATTGAGCCTGAATGCCACCTTACTGGCATTGTTGATTATCCTTGGTATGACGCCGCCAATCGCTATTGGGTTACCCGTTCCAATCGTCCTGCAAAATTTTGGGATTTTTCTGATTGCTGGCCTGCTTAATACCCGCTCAGCGACGTTGGTCATTGCCACTTTTTTAACGTTAACAGCGTTAGGCCTGCCCCTACTGAGTGGGATGCGTGGTGGGCTGCCAGTCATGATTGGCCCGACCGGCGGTTACCTATTAGGTTGGCTGTTAACCCCCATTAGCGTCGCTGCGGTCCAGCGCCTTCTAGCCACTAAAACGGTGCCCAGTTTGTCGGCCCTACTACTAGGTGGAATGTTCGTCACTGACCTGGCAGGCACCATCTGGTTAACCATCTTTTACCACACCCCATTCACCGTTGCGTTACTCAGCAACCTCGTTTACATTCCGGGCGATCTGATCAAAATCGTGGCTTGTTCGGTTGTTCTCACTGCGGTCAATCGCGCCGTTAGTTTTAAATAACCCCAGCAAAAAGGGCTTATTCGACGCTTGACACGTCGAATAAGTCCTTTTTGTTACGATCATTAATCAGTCGTTTCCGTAATTAACCGGACCTGATACCCCTTGCCCGCCAAAATCCGGGCCGCATTATAGGGATTAAGCCCCTTGCGATACGTGATAAAGATGGTGCGGTCTGCCGGAATTTCGGCCAGTCGGTCGCGCAACTCACTCAGTGGAATGTTAGCAGTCGCGGCCACCGTTCCTGCCTCCGGCTTGCCAGCTTCCCGCACGTCTAAAAAGAAGCCGGTCGCTCGATCCGTATCCGTTAAGGCCTGACTATCCACCGTTTCAATCAAGTCAGTTAACTTGTTGATAGCGACGTATCCTGCAATATTTAACGGATCGCGAGTCGCTGAGTATGGCGGTGAATAAGGGAGTTCTAAGCTTGGCAAGTCGTTGACCGTCAGTCCACCGGTAATCGCCGCAGACAGTTCACCAGCTCGTTTATCGACGCCAGCTTCACCCACAAATTGACCGCCTAAGATCTTGCCAGTCCCGGTCGCAAACACGAGCTTGATTGACAACCGTTTGGCGTTTGGATAAAAGTACGCGTGATCAAACGGGGTGACGAAGACACTGTCATAGTCGGTGATGCCCATCGCATCAAGTTGTTGCGTACTAAATCCAACTGAGCTAACCGTGAGATCAAAAATTTTGGCCACGCTAACCCCAATGAAGCCAGCATACCTCAGGTCATCCCCATTGATAATGTCAGCTAATAAGTGGCCTTGCCGGTTAGCTGCACTAGACAGCAAACTGGCCACTGGCTTGCCCGTAATCAAACTGGTCGTTTCCACCACGTCACCGATGGCATACACGTTTTTGGCTGAGGTTTGAAGGTGGTCATCCACTTGAATATGCCCATCAGCGGAGACCGCAATGCCAGCGGCTTGAGCCAACTCACTATTTGGCGTGACCCCCGTCATCAGTAAGGTCATATCAGTGAGAATGGTCGTATCGTCAACCAGCCGTAAAATACAGCCACTGGCCTCAAACGTTCGAACCTTCTTATTCAGTAATAACGTCACGCCATGAGCGACCACCTCATCCTTAACAATGTCCGCAATTTCGCGATCATACGGGGACAAAACCTGATCAGCCATATCAATGACAGTCACTTCCAACCCGGCCCGCTGCATGTTTTCAGCTAACTCCAGACCGGCCGTGCCAGCACCAAGAATAGCTACTTTCTTAGGCTGGTTTTCAGCCATAAACGTTTTGATTCGGTCAGCATCCGTCATACTACGTAACGTGAAAGCATTGGTCACGCCTAACAGCCCTTCAAGTCTCGGCTTAACCGGGCTTGCGCCAGTCGCCAGTACTAAGCGATCGTACGTTTCGGTATAGGTACTGCCGTCATCTAATCGTTTCACCTGAATCGTTTGGGCCTCCGGATCCACCGCCGTCACCGATTGTCGGATTCGCACGTCGATGTTATTCTTTTGCTTTAAAATCGCCGGTGTCCGTTCAATCAATGAATCCCGGTCATTGATGACCCCACCCAAATAATACGGGAGCGCACAACTGGCATAGGAAATGTTGTCCCCCCGCTCAATGAGAACAATCTCATGATCTTCGCTTAATCGCCGCAACCGAGTGGCAAATGAGGGCCCTCCAGCAACCCCACCAACTACAATAATTTTCATCAGCACGCCTCCAATGTAACCGTTTTAATACTCTTAGCATACCGGTTAACCCACTTTCAGGCAAGCCGTCGCTCTCGGAACGTCAATTGACTCTACTAATTCATATGTTAAAATCACCTTAATCATTTTTAACCCGATTATAATTTATTTAAAGGAGGCGGTCTCATGTTTAGTGAAATTGGCCAACTCATTTTTGATAACGAATCTGTCGCTAAAACGCAAGATTTCAATATGGGACTTGAAATCGAAATGCAGCGGGTGGACGAGACTGGTGAGCTGAGTCGCGAACCCTACCCAGCTGCTGCGGGCGATGAACAGACCAACCCGTGGATTACCAACGACTTCTTAGAGACCATGTCAGAAGTGGTGACGCCAGCCGCTAGTCATGCACTGGATGCCATGCACTACCTATATAGCTTGAATAATGCGTTACGGGCGGCCTTATCCCCTGGAGAACTGCTTTGGCCACTATCCATGCCACCGAGGTTACCCGAGGATAAGTCGCAGATTCCCTTGGCCAAAATGGGGCCAAAAAAAGAGGCCTACCTAAAAGAATGGGTCAAACGGCACGGCTTTTCGGCTGGTACGCCCTGTGGTGCACACATTAACTTAAGCATTGACGACCACGTTTTTGAAATGGTCTATGAGCACATGCAGGATCGGTTTCCAGACCGGGTTGAATTGGAAAACTACCTCTATGCCATCATTGCACAAGGTTTTCTGCGTTACCGTTGGCTTATTACCTATCTATTCGGCGCAAGTCCGATTGCGGAGGCCGGTTACTTTAATAAGGGCGAGGCACCTGACCACCCCGTTCGTAGCATCCGCCAAAGCTCGCACGGCTTCGGAACTAAGTTTAAGGGCGATTACACTAACGTCCAGCGCTACGTTGCCAGAATTGAACAAGGCGCCAAGGACGGCACCCTCATTTCGGACTATGAATTCCATGGGGCCGTTCGCTTTAAGGGAAATCAGAATCTCAGTGATTTGCCGAAAACCGGGGTTAAGTATCTTGAATTAAGAATGTTGGACCTCGACCCTAGCAGCTCTGTGGGCGTTCGGACCAACACCTTGCGATTCATCCGCCTACTCGCCAGTTACTTCGTCATGACGCCTGCGCTTCATCCAGAGGAAGTTGAAAAGGTGATGACTCGTGCCGATGAAATGAACGAAAACGTGGCAATTGAACAACCGGACGCGCACTGTCAATATGAAGCGGCCGCTCGGGCCATGCTTCAACGGCTGGAACGTTACGCCAACCAAATTCAACTGGGTCCCGAGTACCAAGAAGAGATTCAAGACCTCGAAGAACGGGTCGATAATCCTTTCAACACCCTCAGCGCCCGCTTGATGACCCACGTGTCCCATAACTCGTTGGCGGCGTATGCCTTAAAACGAGCCAAGCGATATCAAGACTCGGCACTTCAGACTATTCGGCCGTTTAAGGGGTTTAATAACAAACGCAACTTGTCAGCGGAGGAACTGAAAGCGGAACTTTTCAGTGGCAGCTGGATGCCTGATTCGGGCCTCCAATAACCGTCAGAAAGAAACGATGACCTAATCGGCGTCCATTGTGCAAGAATTCAGCCTTACCTCAGATTCCGACCATATCAACCAATAAACCCGATTCCGACAAGTGCGCCGAAATCGGGTTTATTAATTTGATTCTCTGGCATCTCCAGAGCGTTGTCACACATTTTTTGGAGTGGATAATCGGCCATTTCTAAAGCTGGTGAGGCCCGTCAACTAACGCGGTACTGAGGGTTAGCCTTTTGCTAATAAGCAGTTGATCGATGCTTTTTGGCTATTCAGCAATCGTTTTAGCGTACCCAGCAAAAACGATGTATTTTTTATTATTTTTATCCTTAATCTGGAAGTACTTAACCTGACGCCCTTTTTTCTGGAAAACAAGTTCTCGAGTGACTAAAAAGTGTTTCTTAGTCCGAACTTTCACCCATTTACTTAGGTGATAGTTCTTATAAAAGCGGCGTTTACCAGCGACTTTGATTATTTTTCGATGTTTGATCTTTCTAGTGGAAGTTAGCGTCAACCCTCGTGCGGCCAACTTCTTACTATTTTTCTGATGATTGGCCGGTTTAGTTTGAGGCTTATTATCGGGGCTTACATTAACAGCGCTTGAAACTGGCTTTTCGCTCGCTTTTCCTACCTCCGTTGGCACGCCAATATTTCTAGAAGTGACATCGCGACTCTGTGATTGACCACTATTAACGTTTCCCGGATTAA
Source organism: Secundilactobacillus kimchicus JCM 15530 (assembly GCF_001433995.1). GTDB lineage: Bacteria > Bacillota > Bacilli > Lactobacillales > Lactobacillaceae > Secundilactobacillus > Secundilactobacillus kimchicus. The sequence goes on along the minus strand of NZ_AZCX01000010.1, from coordinate 69,294 downwards.
GAGTCGGGTTTTTAAGGGTCTCTTGGCCAACGATTTTCTCAACGTAATTTTGGCCATTTGAAACGACAATTAAATCGCCATTCTTAAGAGTTGCCGCGTCATCATCATCTTGATGATCCATCCGCAACGTCCATTTTCCATCTTTGTCCGCCTTAACATTGTAGTCGTGCGGTAGCCCTTCATTACCCAAGTAAATAATTGAAAGGTCAGCGTTTTTAGCGGCCTTACCCGTTATTTCTTGATTGGGAATTGGCTTAATATCATTAATTAAAAAGCCGTCTTTTGCCTCAGATGCAGTGCCGCCATCCATCAAGACGGCGACTCTTTCTTTCAACGGCGTGTCCTTTATTGGATCTTTATAGCTAAAAACTTCAAATGACCCTTTCGCGGTAAAATCAAAACTCGTGAATTCCATCCACTTTGCCTCATCATTTAAGTTGAGGTTTAAGTGACCATTCCCGTCCAGTTTTAACCCACCGTCACCCAGGTGGTTACCATTGCTAACGGCATAAAGATTAACCGCGGCGTTAGGCGTCCCACTCAGTTCAATCCTTTTCTTATCTGCACTAAACTGAGCTGTTAGCGCTTTAAACTGGGATTGCTTATTGGTATCACCGCTAACTTTTGCTGGGTTGACTTTAATTGTCTCAATCTGGCTATCCTTTTCACCACCAATCAAATTAAAGTTTAATTCGCTGGCCTGTTCATAGCCGGCGATATCAAAATGATAGATGACACCTCTAATAAATGACGGGTCTTCCGTTGAAATCGTCATCAGACCGTGACTGTCAGTGTGCTTTGTAATCTTTTGATTATCCTGAACACCTTCTGATAAGTTTGGAATAGCTGTTACCTTTGCATCAATGGGTTTACCCGTTTTGGCGTCAACAATTCTAAACGTTCGTTTCCCGGTCAAAAAGGCTTGAGCATCAACTGAAAAAGTCATGTTAGCCGCTTTTCCAAATTCAAAGTGACCAGCGATAACTTTCATTTCTTGCTGACCGGCAAATAGTTTCAGTTGGTACGAATGCCCCTTCACTAGGCCGTCCTTTGTCGATAAAGACACGCCGGAATTCTCTAATTTTGGATAGTCCGAGTCTGTTTTGGTGATTTGCTTAGTCGTGACCAATCGGGAGCCGTCAAAAACCTTAACTGTCAGATCTTTCCCATATGACGCCGGAGCACCATTTTGTAATGCGAAGATCAATCCCTCATGAGTATCCGTTTGCTGCTCGACTTTTGTAGAACTGACCGAATTTGCTTGAGCAACTATCTCCCCTGTATACAGGCTAACACCTAACAATGCAGCTGTTGATAGCGCCAGAACTCGCTTATTCAAAAAAATCTCCTCCATTTTCTAAATAGTAATAATTACTATTTAATATGAAACAAAATTATCATACGCCACTTTTGGAAGTTCGTCTATATTTTTTTGATTTTTAAGATTGTCGTTTAGCACCACCTGATCCTGGCCGGTATAGGCGTGTAAATAAAAGCCGGTTGATGCTCTCGATAAAAATAGTGGGCGCCAAGCCCCGAGAGATTTCAGAGTATAACGCAAATAAACCCGATTCCGACAAGCATGCCGAAATCGGGTTTATTTACATTTTGATACACAATCGAGCGAGGTTGGACCCTTGGACAATTAAGTCATTAACACTAGTCCGCCCGTCAAAGTAGACTTATAACTCAGTCCCTTTTAAGCTGATTCTGTTTAACATCCGTCATTGGCTCAGCCGTAATGACGATGGTGTCATCAACTAAATCCGCTTTGAGTGCCTTAACGTCTTGGTGATCCAAGTAGAAGTCAGTCACCTTATCCCGGATTTCCTGTTCAATCACCCGCCGTAGTGGCCGGGCCCCCATGGCTTCATCATAGCCTTGGTCCATCAAGTAATCCTTGGCTGCATCTGTGACCGTTAACGTAATGTCCTTTTTGGCTAACGTCCGGTTCACATCCGCTAACATCAGATCCACGATTTGACTTAAATCGGTCTTTGTCAAATGACTAAATTCAACGATGCCGTTAAACCGATTCAAGAATTCTGGCCGGAAGTACGGGGCTAAAGTCGTCATCAAATCAGCTTCTGCCGGCTTGTCACCCGTTAAGGCTTCGTTGCCAAACCCCGCATTGGAGGTGGCAATGATAATAGTGTTCTTGAAGTTGACCACGTTACCTTGACCATCCGTTAAGCGACCGTCGTCCATGACTTGTAACAACAGCGTCAAAACTTGAGGGTCTGCCTTTTCAATTTCATCCAATAGGACAATTGAGTACGGATTTCGCCGAACTTGTTCCGTCAACGTGTTCCCATTATCTTCATAGCCGACATATCCAGCGCTAGTCCCAATCAATTTTGAAACCGCTGTTCGGTCACTGTATTCACTCATGTCCAACCGAATAATGGCGTTCTTGTTGCCGAAGAGGTCGAGGGCCAACTGCTTTGCTAATTCAGTCTTTCCGACCCCCGTTGGGCCGACAAACAAGAAGCTGCCAATTGGCTGATTACCTTCGGAAAAGCCAGCCCGATTTCGGCGAATGGCTTTTGCCACCATATCAACCGCTTCATCTTGCCCAATGACCTTACCTTTTAGTCGATCAGCAATGCCCTTTAATCGTTGAATGTCATTTTCTCCCATATTGGAAACCGGAATGCCAGTCAACCGTTCAACGGACTTGGCCACGTCGTTTGGCGTCGCAACAACCGTCTCAGTGTCGTCAGATGTCGTCTTCAACTGCGTCTCTAATTTTTCAATCTTGGTCTTGGCCACTGCCGCTTGTTCAAAATCTTCACGTTTAACAGCTGCATCCTTTTCCTTCTTAGCAGCCGTAAGTTGATCCTTCAAGCTAGCGACATCATCCCCTGAAACGTGGGCAGCCAAGTGAGCCGCCGTCATATCAACAAGGTCAATCGCCTTATCAGGTAACGTCCGTTGTGGCATATACTGAACGGAATAGTCTACCGCTGCTCGTAACGCATCATCTGGCAACGTGACGTGATGATGCTTTTCGTACAATCCCTTGATGCCTTGTAGGATTTTGAACGTATCATCGGCTGTTGGTTCGTTAATTACGACTTCATTGAACCGCCGTGCTAGGGCCGTATCCTTCATAATCGTATTGCGGTATTCATCCTGCGTCGTGGCCCCAATCACTGTCAGGTCGCCACGCGAAAGTGCTGGCTTAATGATGTCCGCCAGTCCTTTACCGCCATCTTCACCACCAGTTGAACCGATCCCCAAGATCTGGTGAATTTCATCAAAGAACAAAATAACGTTGCCCGCCGCCTTAACTTCTTGGACGAGGTTTTTGATATTTTCTTCAAACGACCCACGGTACTGGGTTCCCGCTTCCAAATTGGAGAGGTCGATGGCGTAAATTTCCTTATTCTTAACGGCTTCTGGAACCTTACCAGCTGTAATTGCTTGCGCTAAGCCTTCAACAACAGCTGTTTTTCCAACCCCAGCATCACCAACTAAAACCGGGTTATTCTTAATGCGACGGCTCAAAATTTCAGCCGTTTCCTGAACTTCCTTATCCCGGCCAATGACTGGATCTAATAGCCCATCACGTGCTTCTTGGGTTAAGTTCCGGCCGAGTTTCTCTAAAATACCACCCTTTTTAACGGCGTGGTCACCATTTTCAGTTACTTCAATCTCATGTTCACGATCTGGTAATTTACCAGTCGTACGGTACTGGGCGAATTCGTCAGGCGTCAGTTCATGGCCGTTCACCATGTAGCGAGCTGTCGAACGATTACCGTCGCCCATCTGGCGAAAGACTTGATTAAAGAAATCATCCATGTTGTTACCGAAGAATGAATCATTGTTAAAACTTGCCATATTATAGGCCCCCTGTCATTTAATTCGGGTTTTTTGTTAGCTTAAACTTCAGCTCAACAAAAAAACACCGTCAACTGTCGTATCGGGTGTCTGCTGATGGTGCTATTAAATTGTAGACGCGATCAGCATGAACAACCTTGTTTCGTTGGGCTGTTCCCCTATCGACACTTTATACTATATCACGTTTTTAGCACTCGGTCAACTCGAGTGCTAATTTATTGGAAAATTCATTTGGTTGTCATAATCCCGGTATTACGACACAAAAAAAGAGCCGGATTATCACCCGACTCATCGCATTTAGTCACTATTACTTAACGTTGTAGCCAAATACTGAATCAAAAACTGCAAATGGCTTTGCAAGCCATGCCAATGGTGTGAGTACTAACCCAACAACCGTTCCAATAATACCTTCGATCATTATGAGCCCCCCAATCTGACCTAGAATTGGTAACCGATTTTTCGGACCAAGACCCGACACTTATCGATTATCAGTTATATAGTACCACGTTAGGACGCTCTAGGGCGAGTGAAGTTTTCAATTAATCGCTGAAAATCAACTCAAAAAATGACGCCAACTAACGCTTGGGTTAGTGACGCCATTTTAACCTGTTTTTTAACGACCTGCTACCTGCATTTCGGCCTGCTTCATTTGTTGATCTTCAATCGTCATCACCGCCCGATGCACGTTAACCCCGTTTTGGTAGACGTCTTTTTCCCGTTGGATCACCGAAATATCCGCGATGGGATCTTCGGTCATTGCAATGAAGTCAGCGTACTTTCCAGGGGCAATTTCACCATATTCTGCCTCAACGTGCATGGCCCGCGCGCAGTTAATCGTTGCTGTATCAATGGCCTGAGCCGGGGTCATCCCTGCTTTTTCAACGTATAGTTGTATCTCGTAGGCACTTTCACTCTCAAATCCGTTGTAAGGGGTGCCGGCATCGGTTCCCATGGCGATTGGAATGCCAGCCGCTGCTGCCTTGGTGATGCTAGCAAAATGCTTTTCGATGTTCACAATGACCTTTTGCCGGGCCCAGTCTGGCACCGTATTTTCGCCGTATTCGTAAATCGCGTACATGGCGTTCATCGTAGGTACAATGGTCGTTCCGTGTTCTCTAAAAATGGCGATGGTCTCATCATCAATATTAAAGGCGTGTTCAACCGTATCCACACCGACGCGGGCGGCTTCCTTGACCCCTTCTGCCCCTTGAACGTGGGCCGCTACCGTTTTGCCTTTATGGTGGGCTTCCACAACTGCGGCGCGGACCTCGTCTTCGTTGAACTGGATATCATCCGGCGTTTCGCCATTTTTTAGAACGCCCCCGGTGACCATTAGCTTAATGTTGTCGACGCCCTTCTTCATAGCCGTCCGAACCCCTTTGATCATCTCGTCAACCCCATCGACTTCGTGACCGGACCCGGCGCCATGGCCCCCCGTCATGGTAAATGCGCGGCCTGATGTCATCACTTTTGGACCCGCGATCATGCCCTTTTCCTGCATTTTTTGGATTTCCATATCAATATCGTACGCGGCACCAACGTTTCGAATGTATGTGATGCCATTATTGATTGCGTCTTGCATGTTTCGAATGGCGTACATGGTGTTAAATTCCCGCGAATCAGAATGCCGATCTTCTTCACCGTCATGCCACCAGTAAGTCGGAATACTGGTGATATGGGTATGGGCGTTCATGATACCGGGCATCACATATTTTCCCTTCATATCAACGGTTTCATCGACTGATGCTGGGCCTTTTCCTTCACCGGTTTCGATAATTTTTCCGGTATCAGTATCCACGATCATATACCGATTGGTTTCAAAGGTTTGAGCAGCGTGGTTATAAATTGCAGCGTTGGTGTAGTTGATTTTTGTCATAATATCTTCCCCTTTTAATAAGTTAATAAGCTTGCGTAACTGTAACGGACCATCATCTTGTGTTGAGACTAACGCATACGACATGTCAACCACCACCTTTCCTGCCTGTATGATTACTTCCAATAAGCGTATTGCAACTGACCGGCAGCGCTAGCCAATTCATCCCACTTGAGACCGCCCAGTTTGCTTGAAACGAGGTGCGCTTGCGCCGTTTGGAACGTTGGCGCCACCGCCGCAATGGCCATCAACCGTTGATCGGCTTGCTTTTCAAATTCGTAGCGTTGCGCCGTTGTGTACTTCGCTGTGTCGTTAACCTTCGCCATCAACGCGTCATATTGGGCGTCCTTGGTGTGGGCGAAGTTGATTGAGTTACTTGACTGCATCCCATCCAAGAAATTCTGTGCGTCTGGATAGTCCGGGCCCCAGCCCACCGTTGTGATATCAAAGTCCGTGGTAAAGTCACGAGACACGTGGGTGGCATGGGGAACGGACTCAATGTTAACCGTGACACCTGGCAAATTCTTTTGGACCGTTCCTTGAACGTACTCCGCAATCTTTTTCTCGGTGTCAATGTCATCAACCAGAAAATCAAGGCTAACCTTATCTTCACCAATCTCTTTTTGCGCCTTCGCCCAGTACGTCTTGGCCTTGGCAACATCCGTTGGTGCCAAGTCGCCGACCTCATCGATGAAGTCTTTGCCATTAGTCGGGTTCGTCGCATAATCCTTTGGCACGATATTGGTCGAGGCGCTCGACCCATCTTGCAGCACGTTTTCGGCCAATTGTTTGCGGTCGATCACCATACTAATCGCTTTCCGGAAATTTTCATTAGCCGGTGCTTTTTTCTTTGAATTAAAGTAAATGTAGTTATTACGACCGTTCTTAGTCACGACCATGTTCTTATTGTTGGCGTTCGCCTTAACGTACTGGCCGCTAATAGCGGTCAAATCAACGGAACCGGCGTTGAACAGGTTTTGAGCCGTATTATCATCTTTAACCACCTGAACATCAACATCCGCAATTTTCACGTTCTTGGCATCCCAGTAATACGGGTTCTTCGTGTAGTGCCACGAATCATTGGAACCGCTCCAGCCGCTAATCGTATAGGCCCCGTTGGCAACGACCGTACTTGTGCTCGACCCGTACTTGGCCCCATACTTCTTAATGGCGGCCGTATTCAATGGTCGGTAGTTAACAAACTCGTAGTCCATATAAGGAACGGGGCGGGACAGCTTGATGGTAAATGTTCGACTAGTAATGGCGTGAACGCCTAGTTTGCTCTTATCCATCTTACCGGCGTTAATCGCCGTGAAATTTTGAATGTACTGGGTATCCGTCGTTGCCTGGGACTTAGTCGCAGGATCAGCATTTCGCTGCATGGCAGTGACAAAGTCCTGTGACGTGACTGGCTTACCGTTTTGCCACTTCGCCTGCTTTTTAATGGTAAACGTGTACTTGGTCCCGTTCTCGGTTGGCTTAACGATTTTTTCAACGACCCCGGGGACCACCTTATTATCCGCATCCCGCCGATAAATGCCTTCGCTAATTTGAGCGATAACCGCACCACCATTGGTTTCAATTGATTTATTGGGATCAATGGTCATGGGTTCCCCTGGAATTGTCACCTTGAGTGCCTTATCACCAGATCCTTCCGCAGTCGACGCGCAGCCGCCTAATAAGGCAACCATCATCCCCACTGCCAGACTTGCGATGATGATTGTTCCTTTACGTTTATTCATAGCGACTCCTCCTCATATCTGGTTGTGACGGAATAACCCCTGTCACCCCTTGTCTAATCAAACTACCGATGAGTGACTCAAGACCCCTTTTAGCAACGAAAAAAGCGTCCTCTCAGAAAGTTCTCACTTTCGAAAGGACGCTTTTGCGCGGTACCACCTTCATTGTTGCATCACTGCAACCACTCACGTACGGCCGGTCGACTCGGCATAACGTTGGCGCTGTATCGGGCGCACCCTAGTCGCTCTTAACAAGCGGCCTCGCTCAAATTTAGCTTTACCATCCTAAGACGTTGCGTCATCGCAGACCCTGACGCTCTCTGAAAACCTCTTAGTACGAACTCCCTAAATCATCTCAGCGATTTCTCATCGGTATTTAATGTTACTCACTATAATCGGCTGGCAACTATTTGTCAACCGCAATTTCAAAACAAACTAAAAAACGTCGGGCAACGGCATATCGCCCCCCGACGTTTCAACTATTGGTTAAGGGGAAATATCCCCGTCACGCACAATTATTTAACGTTGTTGCCAAAAAATGAGTTAATAACTGCGAATGGCTTTGCCAACCATGCTAATGGTGTCAAAACTAACCCAACTAAAGTACCGATTAAACCTTCGAGCATGTGAAACCCTCCCCTCGATTTCAAAGTCTCGATACGACCAATCCGGACCAGATTGTCCCCTATGATTGTTGTCAATATCTCTCCTATATGTTACCACGCCCCTTGTAAAAAGGAAACGGTTGAACCCGTAGGCACCCACGATATTTTCAGCTATAATGATGGTGTTGATTGTCACAATCGTGATAAGGAGGAATTTGATTATGGCACAATCCGTAACAATTGGCCACACAGACGTCACGTCCACTGCACTGGGGCTCGGTACCAATGCGGTCGGCGGTTATAATTTATTTCCAAATTTGAAAGATGAAGTTGGTCTCGAAATTGTCAAAACGGGGTTACGAAGTGGCATTACGCTACTTGATACCGCCTACGTCTATGGTTTAGGCCACTCTGAGGAGCTCGTTGGTCAAGCCATTAAAGACTTTGACCGGTCTAAAATTATCCTTGCTACCAAGGGCGCTCACGATTTTTCTAGTGGCGAACAAGTCATTAACAACGATCCAAAATTTCTGACCGCCCAAGTTGAGGCTAGTCTCAAACGTTTAGGAACCGACTACCTTGATATTTACTATATTCATTTTCCTGACAAAGACACCCCAAAGGCCGAAGCAGTTGGCGCTTTACAACGCTTGCGTGAACAGGGCAAAATCCGGGCGATTGGCGTTTCTAACTTCAGCGTCGATCAGGTTAAAGCGGCCAACGCAGACGGGTATTTAGACGTCGTTGAAGACGAATTCAGCCTGTTGCACCAAGACCACGGTGCCGACTTACTCCCATACTTAAAGGACCACCAAATTAGCTTTGTACCGTACTTCCCACTTGCTTCCGGTTTATTAACGGGTAAGTACGACCAGAACATTCATTTTCCAGAAGATGACATCCGCAGCCAGATCGCTGACTTTCAAGAACCCCGTTATTCCCACATCTTGGCAGCGATCGACAAAGTCCGGCCCATCGCTGATGCGCACGAGGCCACGGTGGCCCAGACCATTTTAGCCTGGTACATGGCTAACCCTCACATTAGCGTGGTGATTCCGGGTGCCAAAAAAGCAGCCCAGGTTGCAGCTAACGCCCAAGCGATGACGGTGACGCTCACGCCATCGGACTACGATGTTATTGACGCCGCTTTCGCCGAATTCAAAGCGACAACGTCTGGCAAGTCACTCGCTGATCCGGATTAATAGGTTAGGAGGAAAATAATTGTTAGCCAGTTGGTTTGAATCCTTTGGCTCACCTGACGTCATCACCACTGGTGAGATACCGGCACCACAGCTAGTGCCAAATTCAGTGTTGGTTCAGGTGGAAGCCGTGGCCGTTGACCATGTCGATACATTTGTGCGCAACGGGCGCTTCAAAACCGCTTTAGCGTCACCCCATATTGTTGGCCGCGACCTTGTCGGAACCGTCGTGGCTTCAAATGTGGCTGCATTTACCCCCGGCCAAGCTGTTTGGAGTAATGCCATGGGTTATGATGGCCGGATGGGCGCCACGGCCGAGTATGTCGTCGTCCCAGCACCGCTGCTATTTCCGGTGCCTGAAGGCGTTGACCATCACCAACTCGTCGTAGCTGTCCACTCCGCCGCTACAGCTAGTATTGTCTTGAGGGACGTCATGGCGGCCGGGCCAAACAACACCCTCCTCATCGAAGGCGCAGCAGGCCATGTTGGCACGAAGCTTGTCAGCTTGGCGCATCACATGGGGCTTCGGGTCTTAACTACTAGCGCACCACGGGATTTTTCCAAGCTCACGCAATTGGGTAGCGACCGTTGTTTCGACTACCATGACCCGATCACAACCAGCGTTGACGAACCCGTTCAACACGCCATTGATACTTCGGGGCGCATTGCGTTAAACGCCAATTTAACAGTACTGACTCAGGGTGGCGAGGTCACCCTCATTACGGCGCCGGCTGATCGACCTTTCACCTTTGATGGTCCCGCTTTTTACATGGCGCTTAAACACATTAACGGCTTTGTTATTAGCCATGCAACCACTGTTCAGTTGCAGCGAGCAGCCGAGCAGTTAAACCACCAATTTGCTGACGGCCAACTCTTGGATGACACTTTGTTGATCAAATCCTTTAAAGACGCCCCCTGGGCTCATGATGCGCTTGAATCTGGCACTGACCATGGGCATCGCATCGTACTCACCCCTTAATCCAGCAACGTCACGTGGCGAATTTCACTGAGGCTGACGAACTGTTCGTTATCTAAAAAGAGGGTATCCTCATGATAGCCCAGTAATTTCCCCACTAGATCTGGTTGAAAGTTACCGTTGAGGTCCAGTGTATCAAGTTGAATACTCACAGTTTTATGATTAGCGTAGGCTTCGGCCAATATGCTAGCCCTTTTTTCGAGGCTCTGATGAGACTTAGGCGGATACCGCTTCGCCAGTTCATGAGCCTCTTTTTTTAACGCTGCGGTATGATCAGATAGGTAGTAGCCCTGCCATTTCACCATGCCGCGGTCTTGGTAGTATCGTTCAAAAAAGATTTGGACCATTTTAGGATCGTATTCATAGTCGCTTTCATTCATCATGATGCCGCTTTCGTTGAATCAGCTGAAACGACGACGGCCATCGCTGGCCGGTGAAGCCATCATATTGAATTGTGAGTTGGGTGAACGATTGAAGCGCCACAATGATTGTTTCCAGATAGCTAAGGTCGTGTTGGGCAATTGTGTGTAGGGGCACCGACTTTTGCCGTTCCCATTTCCGTTGACTATTAAAAAAGAAGTTATAAGTCCGATCATAGGGATCGTCTACGACCTGTAACCAATAGCGGGTTTTCGACCGGCGTTTGAACAGCATCGTGATTCGCTCTTCGATAAGCTTCAGATCATTATTCATACGCATTTCCTCCATTATGGCCCCCAACTAACGATGCCCGTTGGACGGCCGTACCGCCGCGCAGCAAACTGCTGGCGTAAATCAGCGCCTTAAAACCAAACCGGTCGCGAATCTGATCGACGATTCCCTCAAAATTAGCGTCTTTAATCTGTCGTTCCGGATTGGTAAATAACGTGAGCTGCTGCCCCTGTTTCGTGTTGAGCCGCGACGTATAAACCGCAACGTTCCTAACAGTTTGACCCTCCCAATGTTTGCGAAATAATTGGATGAGCTGTCGGACAATGGCAACGTTGCTATCCGTCGCATCAATTTTAATGGATTGACTAAACCCATCACGACCATCTGCCTCGCTGGCCGCGTACGAAAACCCAATGCCCAGCGACAAGCACCCCGCTTGCTTATGGTGGTGTCGCAGCCGCGAAGCCACTTGTTCTCCGATTTCCTTAATGACCGTTTCAATCTCTTGTTGGTCCCGGTAATCCCTTGGTAACACCTGCGAGTTACCAATACTAGCCTCCTTGACTCGGGGCCGGCGACTAAGTTGCGTCCGATCAACGCCCCATGCAATCGCAAAAAGTTGGGTCCCTACGATTCCCATTTCACTTCGCAGATAAAACGGGTTCGCGTGAGCCAGTTCTTTCATGTTATGAATGCCCATCCGGTTCAGGTGGGCAGCTGTTCGATGGGCAATACTCCAAATGTCGGTCATGTCGGGCACCGTCCAAATTTTGTCCGCCACGGTCTCATAGTGAATCTCACTGATGAAGGTCGGTGTGTGCTTCGCGTAAATGTCTAAGGCAATCTTTGCTTGAACCGGGTTGTCACCAATGCCAATGGTGGTGTACAACCCCAATTCCTTGCGCACCGTATGCTGAATTAGTTGGGCGACCTCCCGGGGTGAGTCCCCGAACAATCGCCACGAGTGGGTCAAATCTAGAATTGATTCATCAATTGAGTAGGACCAGAGATCCTCATCGGCCACGAACCGCCGAAAAATATTATTGATTTGCAGGTTGCGCTGAATATATAGGTTCATTCGGGGCGGGACCACTTTTAACCGGGAGTCCTGCGGTAAATCCCGTTGACGCGACACATTGGCCTGAAGGTGAAACAATTTTTTAGCCTCCGGTGACGTGGCTAAAATCAGGCCACCATTCGTGTTCTCCTGTTCACTCATCACGACCAACGCCACCTTTAGCGGATTCAAGCCGCGCATCACAGCTTCCACACTCGCGTAAAACGATTTGTTGTCGATTAAGAAAAAGACGCCGCGAGGTTCCTTTTTATAATCATAATCCATCTTACTTCACCACCCGAACATGTGTTTGTTTATAATCATAATACAAACATTTGTTCGGCCGGTCAAGACTCATTTACCGCATTTCTCATGATTTAACTAAGTCGCCGGATTTACGGTTGACGTGGTATAACACATACATTATAGTTAGCAGGTTGCAAGGTTTAACAGAAATTCTAGGGAGGTACCACATTGGCATTTTTAGAATTACACAACATTCACAAGTCCTACTACCTCGGGCAAGAAGAATTTCCAGTTCTAAAGGGCATTGATCTGAACTTTGAACTCGGTGAATTCGTTTCTATTCTTGGTGAATCCGGTGGTGGTAAATCGACCTTAATGAACATTATTGGCGGTCTCGATCGTAACTTCGAAGGGGATGTCATGATTGACGGCACCAAGCTTGATCATAAAAAACAAAAACAGCTAGACGATTATCGTCGGGGAACCATCGGCTATATCTATCAAGCCTATAACCTCATTTCACACCTCAACATTGTCGACAACGTCATGGTTTCGTTAAACATGACCACGTTAAACAGTGGTGACCGACGTAAGCGCGCTGAAGAACTGCTGACAAAAGTTGGTCTTGGTGATCAACTTAAGAAACACCCGAACCAGTTATCCGGTGGGCAAAAGCAACGGGTGGCCATTGCCCGGGCCCTCGCCAGCGACCCTGAAATCATCATTGCTGATGAACCAACCGGAGCGCTTGATTCTGTGAATACGGCTGAGGTCCTCGAAATCTTAAAGGGCATCGCCGCTGACGGCAAGCTCGTCATCGCCGTCACCCACTCCCAAGACGTGGCTGACCACGGGACCCGAATCGTGCAGTTAGTGGATGGTAAGATCAACGATGACATGCGCGTTCGGCCCGCTTACGACGTCGCGCAACCCCAACCGGCATTTAAATCCAAGCCGCTCTCAGCAACGGCAAGCTATAAAAACGCCTTTCAACACTTGATGTATAACTTCTGGCGAAATTCTATCATTATGATTGGGACCGCCATTGGACTGTTCGCAGTCATGTTATTCACCGGGTTAGGAAACGGGGTTAACGCCTTCATCCAAGACCAGATCAGTTCGATGATCAATCCGACCTCAATTACCGTCATTAATAACCCGACCGGAAAACACCTCTCGTCAACCCAGTTGCAGCAGAAGATGAGTCAGTACGCTAATCAACCTCAAAAGCTGTTAATCAGCGATACTAAACTTAAAAAATTGAACACCGTTAAAAATGTAGATAGTGTTGAAGCGGGTTACCAATTCAGTAACTTCACATTAGCTTACAACAAGAAAAACGTGACGGGCTCTAACTTCCAAACGTGGACAAAAGCCTACGCATCAGACACCGTTAAGTCTGGTCATAAACCAGGTAATAACGAAATTGCTATTGATAAGAACCAAGCCATCAACCTTGTCGGTAGCGACTACAAGAAAGCCCTAGGTAAAACGGTCTCGTTAACGTTAGCCACTGTGACTAAAAACAACCGCCCCGTTCAAGTTCACGGTAAGGTTAAGGTTGTTGGAATTACAAGTGGTGGGCAAGGAAACTCAATTGTTGGGACCAACTACACCACGATGCGCCGCCTCTTGGAACGCAGTCACGCGGTCACTGATGCGAACTTTGTGTCAGTTAACGCATCGAGTGCCACGAAAGTTAAAAAAGCTGCGGAAGATATTCGGAACCTGAAAGATAACGGCAAGTATCTATTTGGCGCAACGACGGTTGGTGACATTCTAGACACCGTCAACCAATACGTTCAGATTGCCTCGATTGTTCTCGCTGCAATCGCTGGCATTTCGCTAGTGGTCTCCGCGCTCATGATCATCGTCACCATGTACATGTCCGTTTCTGAACGAACCAAAGAAATCGGAATCTTGCGGGCGTTGGGTGAACGGAAGAAGGATATCCGACGTCTCTTCACTGCTGAGTCACTCCTAATTGGTGTCTTTAGTGCTGTTCTTGCAGTAGTCGTGACCTGGCTAATTGGTAGTGGATTGAACAGTATGCTGTACGGTATCGTGAAGTACAACATGGTTCAAATCACTCCTGGTAATGTGATTGGCACGTTTGTCATTGCCTTGATCATCGCTTTCCTAGCTGCGCTATTACCAGCACGGCGGGCTTCACGGCTGAACCCAATCGACGCCCTTTCTGCCGATTAACCCTTAATTTTAACAACGCTAATCCCTTCAGCATGATGCTGGGGGGATTTTTTAGTGGGCATCGAACGTTATTGTTTGATTTTTCACATAATCAGTCATATACTTACTAAAAATACTTACAAGGAGTGAGTACAATGGTTAAATGGTTACGTCATTCGACAAGCGGCATGGTTATCACAACGTTGCTTCGCTTGTACGTTGGATTCTTATGGATTGGCGATGGCTGGTCAAAGGTGTCAAAGGGATTTGATGCGACTGGTTTTATTACTAATGCCATCAAAAACCCGGTGATGACCCCTGAAGGGCAACCCGCATACGGCTGGTATACCAGCTTTTTGAAGGGGTTTGTTCAACCTCACATGTCGTTGTTCAACGTCATGGTCTCATGGGGCGAATTATTAGTCGGTTTAGGCTTATTCTTCGGCACATTAGCAACTGCGGCTGCCTTCTTCGGGATGGTGATGAACTTCGCTTACTTATTTGCTGGCACTGTTTCGGTTAACCCGCTATTTATTATTATTGAAATTTTTATTTTAGTAGCTGGCTTTAATGCAAGTAAGATTGGTTTGGATCGTTGGATCATCCCATGGTTACGGGATCACGTTTCGTTTTTGAAACGGTCGGTTGAATAAAAAAATCCTCGAGATAGTATCTCGGGGATTTTTTTGTGGTCTTCATTCGGACGTCACTGATACGAGCTCATCCGCTATAATTTTTCCCACGCCGACGCTGCAATCGTTGGGAATAAATGGACAATCCGGCCAATTTGACTGGCATCCAGCCCAAACTCAATAGCCGGTAATAAGGTGTCGATGGCATTGTCCGCCTCTTCACTACATTCAGTGGCCCCAATCAGCTTATGATCAGCGTCAAAGACTAACTTGCTAGCACCCAACGTTTGCCGGTCAACTTGCCGGTACCAATCATCCTTGATCTGATTCGTCACGACTTTATCACCCTTTTTCTCGGCCGTTTCCACCGATTCACCCACCTTAGCAATTCGTGGCGAGGTGAAAACCGTCGACGGAATCGCTGGATAGTCAATTGGCTGATCCGTTTGCCCTGAGAATAACTGCATCAGGTAGACTGATTCAAAAATGGCCGTTGGTGTTAGCTTCGGCTGTTGTTTATCAATGACATCACCCGACGCATAAATGTTAGCCACACTGGTTTGTAGATGATTGTTAACCTCGATCCCGTGTTCGTTAAACACCACGCCAACCGTTTCAAGGCCAATGTTTTCCACGTTAGGAATCCGGCCCGTTGCATCTAAAATCCAATCCACTGTCAGACTTTGGCCATCACCGTATATGACCGTGTAGGCGTCACCGGACTGAGCAAACTCGCTCACCTCGGCATTTTTAACAAACGTCACCCCACGCTTAGTCAGATCATCGATAACCGTTTCAACGAACGGTTGGTGGAACTGTCGCAGCGCTCGGTCGCCGTGCATCAGCACCGTCACCGCTGCCCCAGCAGCATTCGCCATGGTGGCAAATTCCATGCTGATGTAACCCGAACCAACGATCGCCAGCCGTTTTGGTAGCGTCGTCAGATTCATAAAATCTTCACTGTCATGCGCAAGTTCCGTGCCCGGAATGGCCAACTTGTTTGGCCGGAGCCCCGTCGCAATCACGAGCTTATCGGCCGTGATTGGCTTGCCGTCCACCTCAATGGTGTGCGCATCCGTTAATTCACCACGACCCGTGATAATTTGGACACCAACACCGGTCAGCAACCCGCTAATCATGTCGGGGAGCGGATCAATGACGGCCTGCTTTTGAGCGACCATTTGGCCCCAATCCAACGACCAGTCGCCATTAACAATGCCTTCCAGCCGTTCTTTGGCCCGCGTCAATTTAACCGGGGCATCCAACGTAATCTTTGCGTTGCACCCGCGGTTCGGACACGTCCCACCAATTAACCGGCTTTCAATGACGCCAACTTTCTTGCCCGACTGAGCCAATGGAATCGCACCATCAAAAGTCCCGTGACCACAGCCAAGGTATAAAACATCGTAATCATAATCTGCCATCCGTCATCCTCCTTATCAATTCGGAAACGTTACCATACAAGTTTAGCGTAACTTATTTGGACTGACGAAGGCAATTGATATGAATTGGAAAATTAATAGTGCACAATTAATTATGAATAAGTTTGTTTCTCCGGTTCTATTTATCAGAAATTTAATCTGATAAATCAGCGCTGCAATGGGATTTTCAGCATTTTTCACATTTATTTTCTAAAATTCATCATTGACAATAAGCTCACTTAGACTTATTGTAATCACATTCAGATGTAATCGAATTTTAATAATTGATGTTGATGGGAAGAGTACCTAAGATTGCCAATCCACTAGAAAACCCGGACGATGGAAAAGGGGGGATTGGGTCATGGGGAATATGAGCCTGGATATCATTTAGAAGTGCAAGCTTCTAAATCGCAAGGATGCGTTATCATCCCTAACTTGAACACGAGTTGTTGAGATTTACTTTGGTAACAAGGTAAATAAATTAGGGTGGTACCGCGAGAAAACGTCCCTTTACTGGCTTTTAGTCAGTAAAGAGGCGTTTTTTCGATTTCTCTGAATATTTAAGAAAGCGAGGTCTTGAAAATGCTAAAGTTACGAAATATCCATAAGCAATATTCTGATAGAACAGTATTGAATGGAATTGATTTAGACGCTAAAAAAGGTGAAGTCGTCACCCTTATTGGACCAAGTGGAACTGGAAAAACGACTCTACTCAGAACCATTAATTTACTTGAAGTCCCGCTTGAGGGAAAAATAGAAATTGATGACTTATCTCTGGAAGCCCCCAATTTATCAAAAAACGATAAACTTGCCTTACGACGTAAGACGGCTATGGTTTTTCAACAATACAATCTTTTCAAAAATGAAACTGTTTTTCAAAATGTTGTCCAGCCTCAGTTGCTAGTTAAAAAGCGCAGCAAAATTGAAGCTCATCAGATTGCCATAGAAGCGTTAAAGCAGGTTGGTATGCAAGATTATCTGAAATCTTACCCTAGTCAACTATCTGGAGGACAACAGCAGCGCGTTAGCATTGCCAGAGCCTTAGCACTAAACCCCGAGGTCATTTTGTTCGATGAACCGACAAGCGCACTAGATCCAGAGTTGTCCCAGGAAGTATTAACTGCCATTCGGAAAGTTAAGCAAGCAGGTATCACTATCATACTGGCTACCCATGAAATGCGATTTGCCGAAGAAATATCCGATCAAGTAGTCTTCATGGAAAAAGGTATCATCGTTGAAAATGGGACTCCCGAGCAAATTTTCCATCATCCTCAAAAGCAACGCACACAGGCATTTTTAAAACACTACGTTCAGCTGCCTAGTATCAAAACAGTTGATGCATCATCCCGGTTCTCCTCAATCAAAAAAATAAAGGTGGTTTAATTCATGTCAAAGCATAGAATCAGATTTAGCCTTATCTTAACACTGATACTCATCACATTAACAGCTTGCGGAAAGGCTTCTAGCCAAAATAAAAATGACTATCAGGTCGCTGTTTCATCTGCTAGCAAACCACTTAGTTATACAGAAAACGGAAAACTCACAGGATACGAAGTGGACGTTCTAAAGGCCGTTGAAAAAGAACTGGGAAACGTCAAATTTAATTTTAACGCGGTTTCTCAGACTGCAGAATTAGTTGGACTTGATTCAAAAAAGTATGACTTTGCAGCCAATGGTTTTTATAGTAACCCAGAACGAATTAAAAAATACCACGTTGGTCAAGAAAATGATGGATTAAGTTTAGTCAAAATATACACCAACAAAAAGAACGTAAAAAACAAGATTTCCAATCTAGATGATCTAAAAAAACTTAATCTTGCTCCAGTTAGTCCCAACGGAGGCATGTACAATCTCCTAACTACTTGGAACAAAGAGCATCCGGAAAGCAAAATTAATATTAAAACAAGCGACGAATTTCCACTGCAACAATTACTTAAAGATGTAAATAGTGGCAAATACGATGCCTTAATTGATCCCTCTAACCTTGGTCAAGAAGATATTATTAAAGGATTGAAGTTGTCAAACGTTGCGACCTCAGCCCCTGTTCGAGCATTTCCAACCTTCTTCTTGTTTACAAAAGACAACGCTTCGATTGCAAAGAGAGTCGATAAAGCACTAAAAAGCTTAAAAGATGATGGCACATTGGCAAAACTATCAAATAAGTATTTTGGTGAAAATGTTTTTAAGTACGCCGTTAAAGAAAAATAAAAATGAGGCGATATCATGACTTTTTCAGTAGTTCTTAATACGTTTGTCCAATTATTTAAAGGAGTCCCTGTGACATTAACCTTTATCATCTTTGCTTGGATTTTAGGATCATCCTTATCCATTCTTGTAACCGCTGGACGGCTAAGTCAACATCAATGGTTGAGAGCTATTTTAACCGTCTACGTTTCTTTTATTCGCAGCGTTCCTATTGTTTTACAGCTATTTTTAGTCTATTACGGGCTTCCGTTAGTTGTGAAACTTAGCCTTGGAATCGATTTATCTTCAGTTAGTAAAATGTTGTTTTGTGTAATTACATTTACACTGTACTATGGCGCTTACCTATCTGAAATTCTGCGACCTTCTTACTTAACAGTATCCGCTGAACAACGAGATGCTGCTTTATCCATGGGTTATACACCCCTACAAGCTGATATTCACGTTTTGATTCCGCAGACCTTGTCCATTGCAATTCCTGGCCTTGGAAACGAAATTATTAATCTGGTTCACCAATCATCCATTCTCTTTGTATTGGGTACTGTTGATTTGATGGGGCAAGCTGACACAATTGTCTCTAATGACTACACCTCATCACCACTATTAACTTATTTTTGCGCAGGTCTAATCTACTGGGCAATTGTCATTATTTTGAACCTTGTCCTTTCTTTTCTTGAGGTTAGAATTGACAAATTTCGTGATCTCCCATCTGAAAGGAGTCTTATACGATGAATCAAAAAATTTTTCTATCTGATTTCTGGAATATATGGACAGTGGTTCCTCAAACTCTTTTTTTAAGTCTACTAATTCTACTCCTTAGTATTATTTTGGGCACGGGGTTAACCCTATTACGTCAATCCCAAAATCGACTTACGCGAATTATTTATCGTATTTACATTTCGTATTTCAGGGGTGTCCCTCTATTAATTCACCTACTCGTTTTCTATTACGCACTACCACCGATTGTTAAACTCTTTAGCGATCATCTTAACCTGCATGTAGACACACTACACCTAAATCCAATCTACGCCGTCTTGATTTCTTACACTCTTTACGCCGCAAGTTTTTTATCCGAAATTATTCGCAGTTCTTTCAAATCAGTTGGCAAAGATCAACTTGAAGCTGCAGCAGCACTTGGTTACACCAAGTACCAACAGTTTTTCGCCATTAAACTGCCACAAGCATTAACAGATGCCATACCCAAAATTTTAAATTACTACACCTTGTTAATCCGCCAACTATCACTAGCATTTTTGGTTTCTGTTGTCGATATTTTTGCAAAATCAAAATTAGAATCTGCTGATAATTTCTACTATATTGAATCGTTTCTCGCTGCTGCACTTGTTTATTGGATTTTATGTATTGCATTGACGCTACTATTCTCAAACTATGAAAAATACCTTCGTCGATTTGAAAGGAGCAATGCCGCATGAACCACTATGAACGCATTAAAGCCACCTTGCAACAACACCCTGTTGATCGAGTCCCGGTCAACTTATGGGCCCACATGCCAGAGGTTGATCAAAATCCGAAACTCCTAGCTCGAAAACAAATCGAATTCGCAAAAAAATACGACTTCGATTTCATCAAACTAATGCCATTCGGGCTGTATGGTGTCGAAGACTATGGAGCCGAAGTTAAGTATTTTACCAAATTAGACCATCCAGCAGTTTTACATCGACCAGGCATTACAACCTATCAAGATTGGAATCGCCTACAACCCCTATCTGGAACATACGGCACCTACGGAAAGCAAGTAGAACTGGCCAACTACGCTCGAGACTTTTCAAAGAACCAATTTCCAATCGTGCAAACCATTTTCACTCCACTTACTAACGCTTTAAAACTTTCTGGAGATCGATTGCTTTTAGACATTAAAGAACATCCCGAAGCTGTTAAATATGCCTTAAGTGTTCTGGCTGAAACCACGATTAACTTTATTAAAGAAAATATCAACGCTGGCGTAGACGGTTTCTTTTTCGCGACACAAACTGCAACTTCTAACCTTTTCACAAGAGAAGAATATCTTGAGTTTGGTGAACCTTTCGACAAAGTTGTACTTGATGCTTTTAAGGATAAAACTTGGTTCAACATTGCTCACATTCATGGCGATCATACTTATTTCGATATTGTATCAAAATACCCCGTTCAGGCACTAAATTGGCATGATAGATCTGTATCACCAAGTTTATCAGAAGCTCGGAAGTTAACAAACAAAACACTGATTGGTGGGTTACATGAATTGCCATACCGTAATAAAGATACCGGAGAGATCGAACAACCTAGCATTTTAAAGTCAGGCAATCCAAAGCAAATTCTCACCCACGTTCAAGAAGCTATCAGAGAAGTTGACGCTAAAGGAATCATTATTGGCCCCGGCTGTGTTGCAAGCCAATCAATTCCAGAAAAAAACATTTATGCTATTCGATCAGCTGTTTTAGGAGAATCAAATATCACGGCAGAATTCGGATAGTACTCTCAAACTGTTTAGTCAAAGACGTAGCCATTATGGTCATTACGACCTAGGCTACGTTTTTTAGAATCCCCAGTTATTAATAAGTCGGATACTAAGCCACTATCTAAAGGCGGGCTTGTCTTATGACACGTCAATTAGCGGATAAAATTGCCATTGTCACTGGTGGTGCTACCGGTATCGGTAAAGCCATCATCGAACGGTTCGTGGCTGAGGAGGCAACGGTTGTTTTCACCGACATTAACGAAGCATCAGGAAATAGCTTGAAAATGCGCTTAACTCCCCCAAAACCGTCTTTCTCAAACAGGATACAAGTTACGAAGCGGATTGGGATCACGCCGTCACCAAAACCGAGCACAAATTGGGACCAATTAATACTTTAGGCAATAACGCCGGGGGTTTCCGGTTAATTAGTATGGCTGACACACCGTTAAACAATGGGACTGGCTCATTAATATTGACGCAAAGGGCGTCTTTTTAGGGATGAAATCAGTGATACCCCAAATGGCCGATTACGCGGCAAATAAGTACCAAGCCCCTAAGGACCAATTAGAGGACAGTTACCATCCAATGGCCCGGGGAAAAACCGCAGAAATCGCCCGTGCCGCGTTGTTTTTAGCTTTCTATGAAGCCTCATTCATTACCGGTGTCGAGTTACCGGTTGAGGGTGGGTATATGGCTCAATAGCCCACAACATAAAGGCTTACTCGGCACCGCACAAAAAGACACAACATCCCAATCAATCAGGAATGTTGCGTCTTTTTGTGCGGTGGTACCCGTTCTTACCCCAGACCCTAATCCTGGGACCTGACTTTTACCATTTTTGACTTAATCAATACGAGCCTTTTTTCTACAATACCACCAATTTAAACTTCAGCTGGCAACAGCTGCTTCTCCGTATAAATTGTTGAAACCCCATCATCTTGGACAACCGCGCCGCCTTGAGGAACGTAGCCAAGTTTCTGATAAAAGCCGATTGCCGTATCCAAACTGGTAATGACCACCTGGTGATAACCACGCTCCTGGGACCACTGTTCTGCCTTTTCAATCAACAACCGACCAAATCCCTGGCCTTGGTAGCCGTCAATGACTGACACTCGCTCAATTTTAGCAAAGTCGGTGTGGGTAAAATTCAACCGGCATGTCCCCACTGGCTGACCGTCTTGTTCAATCAATAAATAGTGGTATGGTTGATCCCACACCTCATCAAACTCAATCTGCTTAGCTGGAATGCTACCATGAATCTTAGTCTGCCGACGGATGGTATAAACATCGGCAAGTTGCCAGATTTGGCTCACTCGGTAAACTTCAACTGTCATTTTAGTCCGCCTCCTAGATAGCCCGTGCTTGATACCGCTGTAAGAACTGCTTGACCCGATCATTTTGGGGGTGATCAAACACATCGCTAGGCGACCCGTCCTCCAAAATTTGACCCTGATCAAAAAACAACACTCGTGATGCGACTTCTTTGATAAACGACAATTCATGAGAAATAATAATAACGGTCTGGTTAGTATCCTGCCTGATGACATCTTTAATTGTGTCCAGGACATCACCGACCAACTCTGTATCTAGGGCTGATGTTGGCTCATCCAACAGCAAGACGTTTGTCCCCATCGACAGCGCCCTCGCAATGCCGACTCGCTGCTTTTGACCCCCTGATAGTTGCCCCGGGTACTTATTGATATGATCTGCCAATCGAACCCGTTGAATCTGTTCTACTGCAACCTTCTGTGCTTCAGATCGTGATAGCCCTTTCACTGTCACCAATCCCTCGCTAACATTTCCTAATATGTTCTTTTGCCTGAACAAATTAAATTGCTGAAAAACCATGCTCGATTGACGCCGAAATTGGATTTTTTGCCGGTTAGAAATTTTAGGTGCGTGGTATGTTAATCCATCGATCGTTAACGAGCCACTATCTGGGGTTTCTAGTAAATTCAAACAACGTAGCAACGTTGACTTTCCAGCCCCTGAAGGGCCAATTAATCCAATGACTTCACCCGACTCGATCCGTAAGTTTAAGTCCTTAAATATAAGTTGGCGGTTAAACGACTTCGTTAATCCCTTTAATTCGATCACTGTGTCACCCGCTTCCTAATGAAGAACCGGTTTAGCCCAGATTGCTGATCATGATTGGCCACTCGTAACTCAGATGCACGTTCAAAAACTGTAAGCCGCCGTTCTAATAGCCGTAAAATTTGCTCAGTAATAATCGTTAATCCCCAATAAATAATCGCTAGTGAAAGGTAAGATTCAAAATAACGATAACTATTACCGGCCAAGATTTGGCCTTCCGCCGTTAGGTCGACCACGGAGGCCACAAATGCCAATGACGTGTTTTTCATTAAGCCAATAAAGGCGTTCCCAAGTGTTGGAAGCGCCACCACGAACGCTTCGGGTATCGTCACCCGGCGCAGCACTTCCCAACGAGTCATCCCAAGCGATTGGGCCGCTTCCAGTTCTCCTTTATCAACTGCCAAGATGGCCGCTCTGATGTTTTCCGAATTATAAGCTGCTTCATTAAGCGAAAAGGCTAATAAGACAAAAGCTAAGGCCGGAATGGCGTTCACACTGTAAGTTGTCCCCTGATAGTAATTCAGATATTTCAAAAAAATTGGGATGCCGTAATAGGTTAAATACAACTGCACGATAATGGGCGTCCCCCGAATAAAGGACACAAAGACTGCAACAACCTGACTCAAGACGGGGATGCGGTTAAGCTTGACGATGGCGAGGACGAGCCCCACTGCCAACCCGATAATCATTGAGAAAAAAGTGATCATTAACGTGTTGGGCAAGTATTGAAGTAACGTCGGAATTTGGGTGAATATCAGCTTAAAATCAATAAGGTGTTGCATTTAATCGCCTTCTTTGGGGGTATAGTCACCGTAAAAGTACGTTTCACTAATTTTCTTGGCAGTGCCATTCGCTTGAATTTTAGTAATCGCAGCGTTGATTTTTTTTAGCAATTTTTTACCCTCTGGCGTTTTTTCGACCAACAAATAGCTGTACGGGGTACTTGCCGAAATCTGTTTACTATCTAACTGAGTTAAATTGACTGCCTTGATTCCTGATAGATGGTACGTCTTTTGATAATTTTGATAAAGTGGTTTATCGATTAACACGTAGTCGTACTTGCCATCTTGAACGTCCTGCAGCGTCTTAGCCGGATCTTCGTTTGAATAGGTAATCTTTGATTTAACCTTCGCCTTTTTGTTAAACGTTTCAACGGCGGTCGTAAAATTGACGCCGGGCGCGCTAATCGTTGTTTTACCCGCAATGTCATCAAACGATTTGATGGTATGATTGTTTTTTTTCACAACAATCACATACTGGTCCTTAAACGTCGGCTTTGAATAGTAATACTTTTCGCGCCGTTGCGGATTGGACGCGAAGTTATTGGCCCCCACCTGGAAGCGTCCCGAATCAAGGCCCGCCAAAATTGAGGGAATCTCGGTCTTTTGAAAATTCACTTTTAATCCCGGGATCTCTTTTGCAATGGCTCGCACCGTGTCAATGTCATACCCCACCAACTTTTGGTGACTGTTCACGTACGTAAACGGCTTGGGCGCGCCGGACGTTCCGACCGTAATGGTCTGGGTCTTATTGTCGGCTTTAGTTGATTTTGAACAGCCTGAAAGGCCCAACCCACCGAGGATAATCAGGGCGGCCGCTGCTAAAACGGTTAAACGCTGTCTTATTTTCATTTGTCTTCCTCCACTTAGTCTTCATCCCAGATCCGTTGATCCGGACCCTTTGACAAGATGTTGTACGGATTGTCCTTAATCAACTGATAGCCCTTTTTGATTGCTTCAAAGTTCGTCGTATCACGAAATGCCGGAATACGATACAACGTCTTGGCATACCGCCACAAGTTAGGAAAATCAATGAGGCGATTACGATTGCAGTGAAAGACGGGATAGTAGGCCGTATCAAACCGGGCAAGGGTCACGTAGAGGCGCACGTCTGAGTCGGTTAGCTGGTCGCCGAATAAAAACCGCCGGGTCGCCAACCGCTCTTCCAGCCAATCCAACCGTTTAAACAACTTATCATAAGCGGTCTCGTAGGCCTGTTGAGATTCAGCAAAACCTGCTTGATAAACCGCGTTATTGACCTCATGAAACAAGATGCTGTTGAGTTGATCAATCTCTTCTCGCAAGTCGACCGGGTAAAGATCGGGAGCATCGGCTTTTTGATAGTCTTTAAAGGCCACTTCAAACTGATTAGTTAACGTATGGTAATCGTTATTCACGACTTTTCCTGACGTGATATCAATTAAAGCTGGAATCGTTGCCCGATTACTGTACTCGGCATCCGCTTTTAAGTACGCCTCGCCGAGGTAGTGAATCCCTAATACCGGGTCGACGTCATCCAGATCCAGCGTAAAATCCCAGCCCTCAGACGTCCGAATCGGTGAGACTTTCCCGACACTAATCACGTCTTCCAATCCCAACAATTTGCGCACAATAGCGGCCCGGTTTGACCACGGGCAAATCTCACCCCAAATTAAGCGATAACGGTTGGGTTCAGCGGCTAGTTCATCGGGGCCGTCACCAAAGCGTTGGGTAAATTGGTTGGTCTGGCGTTCAAACGTTCCGTCATCAGCAACTTCTTTGGCCTTTTCACTGGTCGAAATATGGCTACTTAAGATCTCATATTGATACGCGTCAACTTCCCGTTTAACGGCTTTCCCGGAAGAAAAATCAACGACACAAAAGGCGTTTGCGTCACTTGTATCAATAGCTTGTAATTCTTGAGATAGTTCTTTTTCTGTCATCTTTAACGCCTCCTTAGGCTTGTGCTTCAAAGCGATTGCGATTATTGGGTGCGAGCCAAACCGATTCATCAGGGCCTTTAGGAATGGCTTTAAACTCATCAGTTGTTCCCGTCAAATGACCCGAGGTATGATAGTGGATTTTAATGGCATCAAATTCCGTCGCTTCCTTAAATGCTGGAATACTATACAGATCCTTAGCGTATTCCCAAAGGTTGTCATAGTCACGAAGGCGGCGCTTGTTGCAACGGAACTTGTCATAGTAGGCAGCGTCAAATCGTGCTAACGTCGTATATAGCCGGACATCCGAATCCGTCAGTTGATTGCCAAATAAGTATCGGTGATGACTCAAGCGTTCTTCCAACCAGTCTAACCGGTAAAACAGCCGGTCATACGCCGCTTCGTAAGCTGCCTGTGACGTGGCAAATCCCGCTTTATAGACACCGTTATTAACATCGTGAAAAATAATGTCATTTAAAGCATCAATATCTGGCCGCAACTTTTCTGGGTAAAGGTCTGGGGCATCTTTTCTTTGAAATTTTTGCCATTCAACTTCGTAGTAGTTCGTCAGTTTGAAATAGTCGTTCTGGACAACCTTTCCACTCTCAATATCAACAATCGCTGGCACTGTCGGGCGACCGTCATAGTTAGGATCGGCCTTTAAATAGGCTTCGGATAATTCATGAATGCCCAGTACCGGATCCACACCCCCGTCGTCTAGGTCAAAATTCCAATCCGCAAATTCTTTCTTAGGCCGAAGCGGGCTGGCTTTGCCAATGCTGATAGCGTCTTCTAGTCCCAGAAGTTTAATGACAATTGCGGATCGGGTGGCCCAGGGACAAGCGGCTGACCAAATTAACCGGTACTTGCCGGCAACCACGGGTAATTGACCAGCTTGGTCCCCAAACGGTGTACTAAATTCATTGCCTTGCCGTTCAAATTTTCCGTTCGTTGCAATTTCAGATTTATACAATAATTCTGTCATTATCGTCACACTCCATTTTATTTGGTTGAAAGATAAGTCAATAAGGCTTTAGCGTTGTAGTAGTACCACTTAGCGGCAGGAAGCAAGCCAGCATCGTCTAGTCTTAAATCAGCATGGTGCCAATCAGAATTACCATGACTGCCAATAAAGGCAAAAACGCTTGGAATCCGCTGACTAAAAAATGCAAAATCTTCCCCCGCATTTGATGGCTGAGGCGCCACCACGTCGAAGTGCTCGCGACTCTCCGCTTCAACGACCGCTTCTAGTTCTGGATTGTTATCCACGACGTCCGGCCCCGTCTGCCAATTAATTTCAGCTTGAACCCCAAAGGTTGCAGCTTGACCATTGATAACTTCCGTAAATCGCTGTTTTGCAACCGCCCTTGCCTGATGATCAAAGGTTCTAACGGTCCCTTCAAACCACGAAGAGCCCGGAATGACATTCCAAGTGTTGCCTCCTTCAATATGAGTCACCGAGATAACCGCTGTTTGTTGGGGATCCTCGTTTCGACTGACGATGGTCTGCAGGGCATTAACCGTGTGTGTCAGGGCGATAATTGGATCACGGCCAAACTGCGGCATGGCGGCATGGGTACCCACCCCGGTAAACGTCACCTTGAATTCATCAACGGCGGCCATCAGACCACCGGGTAATAAACCAATCGTGCCCGCTGGCAAATCGGGTTTATTGTGGAACCCGATAATGGCGTCTAGCCCCTCAACGCCCCCGGCATCGCGAACCTCTTGGGCACCGACGTGGGTCTCTTCAGCCGGTTGAAAAACGAGGCGAATGGTACCGTTCAACGACGCCGCTTCTCCAGCTAGTAACTCAGCGGCTCCCAGTAATGCCGCCATGTGAAAATCGTGCCCACAAGCGTGCATGACCCCGTCATTTTCGGAACTAAAGGTTAGCCCGGTCGCTTCTTTAATCGGCAGTGCGTCAATGTCGGAGCGCAAGCCAACAACCGGTTGACCATGACCAATTTCAGCGATGACCCCGGTCCTTAACCCCGCTGGTGTGATGATCCGATACCCCAGTGCCACTAATCGTTTCGTGAGATACGCTGTCGTCTGGACTTCGTGGTCCGACAATTCGGGATACTGATGTAAGTAATGCCGTGTCTCGCGAATCGTTGTTTCTAAATCCGTCTGAGTTGCTGTCATTGTGACGTCACCTTTCCTTTCAACAAAAAAAGTTTCCGCCCCCTAACCAAACAATCTGGTTAAGGGACGAAAACTCGCGATACCACCCTACTTCGCCGCACTATTACTAATGCAGCCTCTACGACACCTGTTGATGTCTGGGATTATAACGGATCCAACCGTGGCAGAAGCTTGCACTCATGTCAGATATTCAGAGTTCATCTTCGTTAGTCCTAGAAACTATCCCTTCTCATCAACACCGGGATTCGCTGTTAATTTCCTAACCCACTACTCTTCTCTTCATCTTCATTAATTAAACTGATTAAACCAAATCCACCAAATGCTGGAACACCTCGCGGAATTCCGGGTGGGTCTTAAACATCATCTCAGGATGGAACTGAACTCCAAAAACCTGACCATCGGCTGATTCAAACGCTTCAATGACCTTGTCGTCACTGACTGCAGTGGTCGTCAAGTCAGCCCCCAATTGGTCAATGGCTTGATGGTGGAAGCTGTTGACTAAGAACCGGTCACCAAACTTGGCTTGAAGCCAGGACCCCGCTGTAGCGGTCACATGCTGCGTTGGAATTTCCCACGACGTTGGGTGTTGGTTGTGCTTACCAGTGGCCCCGATCTGCGTGTAGATGTCTTGATAAAGGGTGCCCCCCAACGCCACGTTGACGATTTGCAGGCCGCGGCAGATTCCTAGAACCGGCTTCCCCGCTTTGACCGCCGCTTTCACCAGCGCAATTTCAAATTCGTCTCGGTAGATATCGGTTTCTTCAACCTCTTTAATTGGCTCCGCGCCGTACAGAATCGGTGTGACCCCTTGTCCACCCGTTAGCAACAGTGCGTCGACCGACTCGATATACGTTTCCGCTTCGTCAGGCTGGCCCAGCGGTAAGATGAACGGGACCCCGCCCGATTCACGAATGCCATCCACATAATCAATCTGGATGTAGTCAATGTAGTTCGTATCAAACCGATCGCTCGGGTGAATCCAGTGGTTGCTTGCTATTCCAATTTTGACTGCCATGTCATCCTCCTATTTCCAACTCACATACTCGTAACGTTGATACCCAATCAGGGGATATTCCAACCCCTTCAGATCTGTTGACCGCAAATGAACTGATGCGTATTGGTACAGCGGTGTGACCCCTTGCTCGGCGTTCAAAAGTTTAGCGGCTTTCTGTTGTAACACCACCCGTTGAGCAGCCGTTTGATGATCCGTATCGTTAATCTGATCAATCAATTTCTGATACTCAGCGTTGTGCCATTTCGTGAAATTAATCGTGCCACCATCGGCCGCAATGTTTAAATAATCGATTGGATCGGGATAATCCGTGCTCCAACCCATTGTCAACGTCTGGAAATTCCCGCTAGAAAACGTGTTAACTTCCTGTGACAGTGGTTCCGTCTTAATCGTCACCTTCAACCCGGGGAGCTGCTTTTCTAACTGCCCTTGAAGGTATTCGCCAACCTGCTTATACGCATCCGTATCAGCCGTCACAATTTCTAAGTTGATGGTCTTCTTACCTAACTCCTGTTGAGCCTTAGCAAAATCTGCTTTGGCTTGGGTTGGATTATACGCCAATCCATCGCCAACCCCAGCGTTAAAGTCTTGACCATCAGCTTGTTTAACCTCACCTTCCGGCACAATGGACTTCGCAGCAATCGAGCCATCCTTCAAGACGTTTTTAACGAGGTCTTCGCGGTCAATGGCAGCGCTGACTGCCTTTCTAAGGTTCTGATTCTTAGTAGTGGCATCCGTATTACTCCAAGGCAGGAAGGCCAACTGGCCATACTTACTTTGGACCAACTCATCTTTATACTGTTTAGCGGCCATGGCGACGGTATTGCCAGAAATCTGAGTTTCTTGAACTTTTTTAGCTTCAAATAAATTAAGGCCGGTTTGTGGGGTCTTGACCACTTGGAAATTAATCTTCTTGATTTTGACCTTGTCCGCATCGTAGTATTGCTTGTTTTTCTCGAGATTCCAGCTATCCTTTGAGGAATTCCAGTCCTTGATTTTATAAGCGCTGTTCGACACGGCATGCGCTGCGTCAGTGTCGTATTTACTTCCCCACTTATTTAGTGCTTCGATATTCACCGGATAAATTTGGGAAGCTAAGATGTAGTCAAAATACGGAACAGCATGCGTTAATTGAATTTGCAGTTTATATTTTCCGAGTGCTTTAACGCCTAACGTACTTGGCTTTGCCTTACCAGTCGAGGCGTTCTTGTAACCCACGAAGTCTTGAAGCCGTTGGGCCCGTTGGGACTTCGTCTTTGGGTTCACCTGCCGTTGGAGGGCGACCACAAAATCGTTGGCCGTGACTTGCGACCCATCGTCCCACTTGGCATCCTTTCTTAGCTCAAAGGTGTATGTCTTGCCATCGTTCGTTGGTTTAACAATTTTAGTTGCTAGAGCTGGGACGATTGTGCCCTTATTGTTCGTCTTGTATAGCCCATCCAGCGTCTGTTCCAACATGAAGTCGCTCCCCACGTCACTCACTCGACTGGGGTCCAACGTCAACACATTGGCTTGCGACGTCACATTCAACGTTCGACTCGTCCCACTTGCCTGATTGCCACAACCCGCCAAAAGACCGCCTAAAACCAAAATGGTCCCGATGCCTGCTAACTTACCCTTCATGCTCAACCGTCCCTTCTTCATCAAAAAACGCCCTGCTACATTGCTGTAACAGGACGTTGACACGTGGTACCACCCGAATTTGCAGCCAACTCACGCTGACCACCTCAGAAACTCTCCAACTGGAAAGTCCAAAACAATAACGGGTTTCTACCGCTTAACTAGCTTGCACCGGTTAAAAGCTCCAAGATCATCTTCAACCAACCCTTAACGTCGCGATTTCACCGTAGCTCGCGCTCTCTGCACCATAATGATTGGCCTACTCTTCTCTTCATCACTTCATTTAATTACAGTTATAATGCTCACTGTTTTTTAATCTGTCAATCTGATTTTGAAAAAAATTTCAACTAGCCGAAAATTAACTCAATTGGCGGAAGGTCAGCACCTTTCGAGAGGCCGACTGTAACGGGCGCGCGGGGTTGCCCACTGCGGTGGTATGCGGGGCAACATCTCTTAAAACAACCGCACCAGCGCCAATCTTTGCGCCCTCACCAATGGTGATTGCGCCCAGAATAAGCGCATTGGCGCCCAAAAACGCACCGTGTTTAACGACCGGATGGCGCCGGCCGACATCCGTTGGATAACGTGCGCCCAACGTGACGCCGTGCAAAATCGTCACGTCATCTTCCACAATTGCCGTCGCCCCAATCACAACGCCCACCCCGTGGTCAATAAAGACCCGGTGCCCGATCACCGCTTCTGGATCAATTGAAATCCCGGTCGTCATGGCCGACCACCGACTGACAATCCCGGCCAGTACATAACGGTGATACCGCGCACAAAAATGGGCGATGCGGTGCCAAAAAAGGGCGTGCAAGCCCGGGTAGGTCAAGATCACTTGGGCAAGGGAATGCGCCGCAGGATCACGCTTGAGAATGGACCTTGCCGTTTGCCACATCATCAGCCTGCTCCTTTACACTTTGAAACCCCCGCGTCAGATCCGCCAGTAAGTCCCGTTGGTCTTCGACCCCGACGGAGAGGCGAATTAACTCATCTTTGATGCCGTTCTTGAGCCGTGTTTCCCGCGGAATGGCACCGTGGGTCATCAACGCCGGAATCTCAATCAAGCTTTCTAACGCGCCTAAACTTTCAGCTAACGTGATGACCTGTAAGTTTTCAACAAACGTTTCCGGATTGAGACCATCTTGAAGTTCAAACGAAATCATGGCACCGAACCCGTGCATTTGCTTCTTAGCAACGGCGTAATCCGGGTTGTCGGGGTCACCGGGATAGTAAATTTTGGCAACGGCCGGTTCGTTCTTTAGGAAGTTAAAGACCGCTTCCGCGTTAGCTAAATGGGCGCGCATTCTAAGGGCTAGCGTCTTCATCCCCCGTTGTAATAGCCAGCTTTCTTGGGGTGCTAAAATACTGCCGATGGCGTTTTGCAGGTACCCAATTTTTTCACCGAGCGCGTGATCCTTAGTGACGACTAACCCACCGATGACATCGGAATGGCCCCCCAGGTATTTAGAAGCCGAATGCAAAACGATATCGACACCCAACTCTAGTGGTCGTTGGACGTACGGTGAACTGAACGTATTGTCGATAATGGTCAGCAACTCATGATGGTGCGCAATTTCTGCTACGGCGGAAATATCGGTCACCCGTAACAGGGGATTGGTCGGTGTCTCAAGGTAAATGGCCTTGGTTGCTGGCGTAATCGCGGCGGTTACCGCTTCTAAATCCCGGGTATCAACAACTGTAAAGGTCAACCCGAAGCGCTTTAAAACCGAGTCAATCAAGCGGAACGTGCCACCGTAAACGTCATCACCAATCACAAAATGGTCGCCAGCTTGAAACATTGAAAAGACGGTATTAATAGCCGCCGATCCGGATGCGAAGGCAAAGCCGTCCGAGCCACCCTCCAATTCCGCGATTAACGCCTCAACAGCGTCCCGCGTTGGATTACCAGTCCGTGAATACTCGTACTTGTTTTCACCGATCTTTTTTTGCCGGAAAGTCGATGCCATGTAAATCGGCACCGAAGTCGCGCCCGTTGCTGAATCTTCGCTAATCCCGCCGTGCAATAATTTCGTTTCAAATTCCATTTGAATCATCCTCCCTAATTATCGTAAATGTTTTCACTCATGTAACGCTCGCTGCTATCTGGAAAGACCGTGACAATCGTACTGTGGTCTGGTAAATCTTTGGCTACCTGCAGACTGGCTGCCAGCGCCGCCCCTGATGAGCTCCCAATAAACAGGCCTTGGTGGCGGGCCATTTCACGAACCTGAGTAAACGCGTCCTCGTCTGAAATTGTTAAAATTTTGTCTGGTACAACATCCTCAAAAAAAGGTGGTATAAATTCAACGCCGATGCCTTCCGTCTTGTGCGGATGGGCGGGACCACCGTTTAAAATGGATCCAGCGGGCTCAACAACGACCGTTTGGATGTTTGCATTTTGTTCTTTCAGGTATTTTGCAATCCCCGCAAACGTCCCACCGCTGCCTGCGCCAGCGATAAAAGCATCAATAGGTTGCGCCAAATCTGCCACTAACTCGGGGGCTAGTGTGTGATAATAAGCCGCCGGATTCGCCGGGTTTTCGAACTGCATTGGGACGTAACTATTGGGCGTCGCCGCCGCAATGTCACGAGCTTTGGCAATCGCCCCTTTGATTCCCTTTTCGGACGGCGTATTAACCAACTGCGCACCCAATGCACGCATCAGTGTCTGCTTTTCAAAACTAAACTTTTCTGGCACCACTAAAATGGTCTTAAGCCCGTGTTGTTGTGCGGCGAGTGCAACGCCAATCCCCGTATTACCAGCAGTCGGTTCAATGATGGTCGTTGCATCGTTAATTTTCCCTCGCTCGATCCCGTCTTTGATGAGGTACTGACCAAGCCGATCCTTGATGCTGCCACCTGGATTAAACATTTCTAACTTGGCGTAAATGTGACTATGATTGGGCACTTCAATCGCTAAATCAAGTAATGGCGTGTGACCAATTAGGTCGTTAATTGACTGGATAATCATCCGAATCTTCCTTTCTGGGTACAAAAAAAGGGGCACGGAATTCGTTTCAGAATTCGCGCGCCCCTAGTCCATCTAGCCTTTCAGCTAGCGACTTTTAGGTTAACTCCACCTTCAAAAGTCAATGCTTAACAGGCCAAACATCGCAAGTTGCGCGACATTTGACAACAGTTAACGCTAGCATTGAACATTTCGTTGGTCATGAGCTTTCCTCCGCTCTGGTAATTGGTGTTAGTGTACGAGGTTTGAGTGGAGATGTCAACTGGGAATTTGAACATTGGTCATCTGGCCTTAATAATGGCACGAAATTATCGTCATCGACACCATTTGATTAACCAGTACAAAAAAGTGCTAATTCTGACGCTAAGTCGACAAAGAACCTCTACTGCTTGATGCTAAAATACTAACAGAAACTTTTAGGAGGGACTCCCTTGAAAAAACACATCTTACTCGCAACCATCCTTACCTCAACATTGTTCGTTGTTGGCGGTCTACAGCGCGATTCGGCTCACGCCGCTACGACGTTTAAGACGTCGACAAGTAAAGTGGTTAAGTCGAAAACTAGCGCAACTGTTCGTTACGCGAAAGAAATGCTTGCCACTAACAAAAACGGCTTTACGACTGATGCTGCACCGATTTTTAGTCGTTCAGCCTACCCAACTAGTGGCGCCGCTGACGGCTATTCTGATTTTCTTTTGGGATTAAAAGGAAACGGTTACAAGTTCACCGGTCGTCAGAAAGCCTTTATCCGAAAGAACCTTGTGCTTAATTCAAAAAGTGACGCTGCCACTTTATCGAAGGCCATTGTGGGGCTAAAAGCAATTGGCTATAATCCCCAAAAATTCCGTCCGTATGGGAGTCAAAAAACGCTAAACTTAGTCGCCCAGCTGTATCAATCAAATATCAACAACCAGACGACTAGTGCCTTAAGCCAGGTATTAATCGCCGTATCTACGGGAAATTATAAACAACCGAAAAACGCAAAATTTAGTCGAACAAAATTAGCTATGACGCTTTCAGCCCTCCAACAAACTAATCATGGATGGGCCTATGACAACCAACTATCAAACGTTGATACGGATACAACGGCCATGGCTATCATTGCCCTAGCACGGTCAAAGTCAACGACTCAGCAAGTTAAGGCCAGCCTAATTCAGGGCCAGAACTACCTCAAATCAAAGGTTGCGACTACTGGCGCCTTTGGGTATCAGTATCTCGGTAAAACGGTCCTCAATGCCAATTCCACAGCGGAAGCCGTATTAGCCTACGCAACAAAATTGAACACCGTAAAATACGTCAACCATTCACGATCAATCAAGACCCAAAACGTCTCCCCATTAACTGCATTATTCAAATACGTTAACTCAACCGGCTCTATCAAAGGCGCGTCTAGCCAGTTATACGGCATTGGCCAAGTTAACCTAGCCATTGCTGCTTATAAAACCGCCCTGCATCACCGGTCGGTGTATACGATTAACTAGCCACCCCTTTATACAATATCCTCCTAAAAACACCCAATCTTGCAGTGCGTAGCATCCCGCAAGATTGGGTGTTTTTATAAATGAAAATTAGGACTGCTTATGAGAACGTGGCTAGCCACAACCTCTATGCTTATAACCACTGGTGATTCAGCCATTTAAATCATTTTCATTACAGAATGCCATTAAAGTGAAGCAACCGTTTTATACGGTAATCAAATATCTATAAAAAATCATAAATCGGCCACAAATTAAACATAATTTTAATTTATAGTTAAAACTACAGATAGGAAAAGCGCTTACATATAGATGACCTTTTCAATCATTCGGTATATAAGTCGTGTTATCGAAAACGGCCACCTCTGTGCCCCAACTTTTTCGTATCAATCGCTGGTTTAAATTTTTAAGCGATAATCTATTAGAGAATGGGTGATGGTCGAAATGGAGGTCAGTCTGCTTCAATATAGCGTAACACTAATCTGAAAGCGACACTGGCAACGCTTTTCAACAACTTACTAACTGCTACTACCAATCACAAATCAAAGGAGCCATAAACCATGAAAAAACAACAGCCAAACAATCGACGCTTAAAATGACGTTCAGCTTCTTGCTTTTCTCTAGTACCTTTGGTTTCACTGTCGTAGGCAATACGCAGGCCCAAGCAACGGAAACGCCCACAGCGGTTGTTCAAAACGTGAAAACTAGCACGCCAAAGGCGCACGCAACCTTCACCACCTCAGTTAAATCCATTAACCAGGTCGTCCAAGCTGATGATTACGCAACCGCAATTACCCAAGAGGTCAACTGGATCAACACCCAAGTCGCCGCCGAAAAATTGACGGGATGGGATGCGCTAGCTCTCGTTCGTAGTTCAACCGGCATTACCGATGCTCAAAAAACTCAAATTCAAACCAACATTGAAACAAATTACGCAGATCCAAGTACCCAACACCAACCTACCGATTACGCCCGTGATGTCATTGGCTTAATTTGCGTCGGCGCTGATCCAACAAACGTGAACGGCCAAAACCTGGTTCAAGAAGCCGTCACAAACGGTATTGCCGCAGACGCCGATGTCTATGCGGTCACTTATGGCTTAATCGCTGCTACTGCGGCACAATCAAGTAATCTTGGCAATGTTCAAACTGCCGATCTCCAGATTATGGTGACCAACTTGCTGGGTATGCAAAATTCCGAGACGGGGTATTGGACGGATCAATACGGGTACACCTTGGATACCACTGGGATGGCTTTACAAGCCTTAGCGCTTTATCTTGGAAATTCAGAATTTGACACCGATGGACGCATTACTAATGCTGTTAACTCAGCATTCAATACCATTACTCTCATTGGCGGTAACGGTGCTTTACAAGAAGACGGTAACTTCAAAGATCCGTTTGTTGCTGATGCAGCCGTCAATAGTTCAAGTGATGCAATGCTGATTGCCGGGTTGGCAGCTTGTGGCACTGAACTCCCAGACGAGTCACCACTAAGTGCTCTTTTATCTTTCCAAGTTCTACATGGAACTGACGCTGGTAGCTTTAATTGGACACCAGAAATGACATACGATAGACAACTTTCAACACAACAAGCCGTTTATGCGCTAGATCAATATAGCTATAGCGTCGATGGTAAAGGATCAATCTTTGACTTTACCGCAAATCCAGTTAACTAAGCCAGATATCAAACTTTATAAAACAGGGCGCCCCGGAAAGGGCTACCCTGTTTTTTCGTGAAAACAAGACTCTAATGATACGATTTTACTATAACCGTTTATTTAAGCTAATTAATCGTAGCTCTTATCGCATTCCGGGCAATTCGTAATACAATTTTGCAAGACTTTCTGAAATAATTGTATTCATAATGTTGTTTTTTTAGAATATATGTAAGCGTTTTAGTGTTTTTAGAAATCTAAGAAAGGCACATCTAACTTATGAAAAAAACTGTTTTAGCGTCAAATTTATTATTACTGTCAACCTTGCTCGGATTATTGCTTCCAACTTCAAAAATTTCAACACTGGTTTCCTTTTTCAAGGATACTGAGGTATCTGCCGACTCTACCTCGGATACTCAGCAGGCGGATATTGACGCAGCCACAGCAAGAGTGAACGACTTGGCTTCTAATATAACTACTGAGATCAACAACTCTGATGCCTCAGAACCAGTAAAACAGATTGCTATCAACAATCTTGCAAAACTACAAAAACAACTTGATTCTGCTGTTAACACCTATAAACAAGGGGGCACTCAATCCACCTTCCAAAGTGTTGTTGATACTTTAATTCTATTTATTAACGACGTAGCCACTCCAAATGATTGGCAATCAGCAATTAATCTGCAGACAAAAATATTTGCCGAACGAACCAATGAAATTAACGAAATAACTGAGACTGATCCCGATAATGCAGCGGCGAAAACCAACAAGGATGCCATGGGAACCGGAAAGTTGAAACCTATCGAGACCCTTGCGAAAACTAAGTCCAAAAAAAGCTCGATAACCTCAATATGTAACACAATCATCGGTATTCCTTTACTTAGTAAGAGCCTCCAAGGAACTAATTCAACATCCACACCAAGTACTCAAGATTTAAAATTTGCTAACTTCATTCTTGATAGCATGGCTGAGTCTAGAGAAGATGCCATAAACGCTCTTGTCACCCCTACTGAAGACCAGAAGAACGAGGCCGTTAATGCCCTTAAAACCGCGTATTCTGACGACAAAAATCAGCTAAATGCGCCGAGTGTCACACTAAGTGATCTCCAACAGATGTTGCCAAATTTTTACAAACAATTTAGCAACATTGTTCCTACAACGGATGGTAATGCTGCTAGTGACTCTAGCAAGACTAACGCCATTGCCGCCCTAAAAGCTGCCTACGATACGACCAAGCAAACGCTCGATGCTGTTTCCGGCTTCGATGATGCTGTAAAAACCGCGTTAGCAAATGCCAAAACGTTATTGAATCAGTATACGAGTCAAATCAATGCTGCCACTAGCTTAAGCGACGTGAACACTATTCTAAACACCGGTAAAAATAAGATTAAATCGGCTAGTTACCTTTACCCGACTAATGATGATGTAACGGCCACCGTCAAAATGATTGATGATGCCGCCGCAGCTCAAATTGCCAGCATCAATGCTGACACAGGCGCCTCGGATTCAGCTAAGACCACCGCAATCACGACCGTTAAGAATATTACCTCGCACTATAGCCAAAACGCCCAAGCCAAAAACATCACGTTACAAGTTCTAAAAACCATCCAAACGGCTTCCGTTTCAAGTCTCAAAGCCATCACTCCAATCCACGACCTAACCACTAAAACGGTCACCGCCAGTCAACTTAACACTGCCACCAACGCCATCATTACGGCTGGAAATGCTAAAAAGACCGTCATTCAAAATGACCCAGCTCTATTAGCCACTGACAAAGAAGCAGCGTACACCGCAATTGATGGATTGGTAACCACTTACACCAATCAACTTAAACAAGCAACGACGACCACGGCCTTAAGCCAGGTTCAGAGTGCGGGTGTCACAGCAATCACCAACTTTCAAGCAACTCAGTCGGTAACAACCACCAGCCCTGTAACACAGCTGATAACTACAAAAACAACCATCATCAAACCAACTAACCAAAAACTAGTTTATGCCATCTCAAGTTTGAAACTCTATCAGAGTAATCAGTTGAAAGGCAAGGTCATTGCATCCTATGTCAAACATCGACGTACTAACCGACCCGTTTTCAAAGTGCTGAGAACGGTTAAAAATGACGCTGGAAAGAAAGCCTACTACGTGCAAAACCAAGTTAGCGGCAAAAAGGGGTACATCACAACCAACGCCAAATCGGTGGCTTACACCTATTACCAAACAACCCCTAAGCAGATTAGAGTCATCTCTAACGGTGGCCTTAACCTGTACAAAAAGTCGACGCTTTCTGGCAAGCAACATCACTATCAGAAAGGACAAAGCTTGAAGGTTCATAAACTTATCAAAAGCGGCACCATGACGCGGTTCCAGTTGATGAATGGGAGCTACGTCACCGCCAACAAAAAACTGGTCATCAGCACCGCCTACTAGCGAATTAATCCCGTACCACCATTCCTCTATTTGGTCACAATGTGCAACATAAAAATACAATGGCTCATACAGTAAGGAGATATGCAAAATGAAACGACTTCGTTTAACAAAGTTATTAACCGTTACCGCGCTTTTACTTGGTGGATTAGCGCTTGGAACCGGCACCAGTTCAACCGCCCCATCCGCTCAGGCTAAAACAAAGAGCACCAAGGTGGTCAAAGCGACTTACAAGCGCCTTACAAAAAAAGCCTACCACGTCACAAGTGGCGTCTTCTATAGCACTAGCAAATTAACGCGGGCAAACCACTACGCCGTTAATTATCCCCACACAACTTTTTACACCTATAGTCAGGCCACGATTACTCGCGCAAACGGTAAACGATCCGTTTACTACTACATGACAACCAGCAACCACAAAGTAAAGGGGTGGATTTGGCACGGATATTTAAAGAAAGGTAGTGCTCCGGCTGTCAAAAAGACACCTGCAAGTCAAACAACCACCACAACTACGACGACCACGGTAACTACGCCAACAGCACCAACAACAACCACAACTGGCTCTCAAGCACCAATTACGCCACTCGTTGGCAATACTGGTACGTCAACTAACACCAACGTCAATACCGAACAGGTTCAAGTTCAAATTTTCGGACCTCTCGAAGAGGGCAACAAGGTGCTTAAATCTGGGAATGTCGCCATCAAGGACGGCGATACGGCGTTTGATGTTTTGAAACAACTCGACAGCGACATTTCCTACACCGGTTCTGGATCATCAACTTATGTCACTCGGATTGGTAGCTATACTGCTGGTTCCGGTGGTGTCGGCGGCGGTTGGTTGTACAACGTCAACGGCTCTTATCCAAACGCAAGCGCTGGATCTTACAAAGTTAAGAGCGGCGATCTTGTCCAATGGGTTTGGACTTCTACGCTTGGCGATCGTGGCTGGACCGGCAGCAGCCAGAGCTCATAATCAACTCATCAAATCTACTCACCCTATAAAAAAAGAAGCTCTCTCAGACCAGTATCTGATCTGAAAGAACTTCTTTTTTGGCTTTTGATATGCGGTTACACAATAGTTCGCGGCCCGCATCGATTCCCGCTCAAGGTAGTCTGGCTATCCTTGCCAGCCACGGTCGCCAGCCTTTTCACTCCAGGCCCACTGAACCTTATCGCCATTCTTAAGCTTATAAGCACCAGCACTGCGGTTTGAGTAGTGCCCGTTCACCTGATATACCCAGCCACCACCAACACCGCCACTACCAGTTTTTTTGCCAGCAATCATCGTGACGTATGTCGAACTCCCTCGACCGGTATAAGCGATCTTAATCCCTTTTCTTTTAGTCAACGACTGCAGAACACTAAATGCAGTCGCACCTGTTTTAAAAGAAACGGGACCTGATGCAATGATCTTATTTCCCTCACTCAAAGGACCATTCACCTGAACGGTCACCTTCTTGTTAGACACATTGGTGACCGTTGCTTTACCAGCTTTTAGGTACCCTTTCCAAATCCAGCCAGCGACCCGACCATTGGCTGATCTGATATAGACATATGCGGTCGTCTTCTTGTTACTTCGAGTCACCTGGGCTTGCCGGTAAGTGTAAAACGTCGTGCCCCTATAGTTGGCACCATTATGGACCATTTTGGTTAATCGATTTGATGAATACATCACACCCCGAGAAACGTGAGTTGCTTTTTTACTGATGTTCATCGTCTTAACCCGAACAACCTTAGCTGATTGGGCCTGGACAGGTTGAGGAGCTGTGGTCGAGAAACTCCCCGCTATCAGCACCCCCATCACAACTAAGATTCCTAAAACAAACGCCCTCATAAACCGATAATACTTCATTCTAACAACCCCTAACTTTTATTCGTGGGTTTATTTATCGATCCCACTCAATCACTTTAACCGTCCCATCCGTCATTTCTAGGCATGTGTAATGTCCTTGCGTCAACGTAATATCCCAGAACTCCCGATCTGGAAACAAGTGGTGTAAAATCACCCGAATCGTTCCCAAATGGGTGACCAACGCCACCGTCTTTTGCTGACTAGCGGTCACGAGCTGGTTAAATCCGTCAATGATTCGCGCCTCGTGAATGGCATATGGTTCTGCTTCCGGCGGTGTGTAGCCGAATGGATCGGCCAACCACCGTTCCCACTTAACGGGAAACTGAGCTTGAATTTGATCAGCATCAAGCCCTTCCCACCGGCCAAATCCCCACTCGTCTAAAAAAAGGGCCTGGTCATACTGGCGATTTGGAAAAATTATGGCTGCTGACTCGTGAGTTCGTCGGCGACTACTAGTTAATATTTGGTCAACGCGTGTCGCCGCCAGTTTCGTTTCAACTTCCCGGCACTGATGACGGCCGACTTCATTAATGCCCACATCCGTAGTGCCGTAAAACTTTCGTTGCCGGTTATAGTCCGTTTCACCATGGCGCATAAAATAAAGTCTCATAGCCACGTCCCCAAAGCACCCACCGAGAACAAGAAAATTACGTTCGTCATTGGCACAACACCACCCAAAGAATCCCCGCTAAAGCCACCTAATTTTTTCAAAATAAATCGGCGATAGACCAGTAAAAACAACACCTGAATGAGATAAATGATCACCCCAGCAACCTGGTAAAATCCGACTAGAAAAGCAATGGCAATGACCTGTGCAATCACGATGTTGCTGGTGGCAACATTCGACCAAATTTGGCCAAGACCACCGTGAGTCGCGTTACGATACTTCATTTTATAAAACAACAGCACAATGTCACTTTTTCCAACCATGTGCATCAATAGAATCGCAATATAACCGTCCCATAGCTGAAACTGATCGACATAGTTGGTAAAAATCCCAACCATAAATAGATAGTAAAAAATGAGCGCTAAGGCCCCCATCGTTCCGAGACGGCTATCCTTCATAATCTCAAGCATTCGGTCTTGTTTTCTGGAAGAAAAGATCCCGTCTGAGAGATCCGCAAACCCGTCCTGATGCATGGCACCCGTTAAACAAACGTCGGCCAATAACACCACCATAAACGCTAACGGGGCGTGAACGACCAGTGCACATAAATAATAAATTGAGGCCTCAATTAGGCCAATCAGTAACCCAAATACTGGTAAGAATTTACTCCCATGGTTAAGGTAATAAAGTTCATTGCCTAAGTCGCCCGGAATATAAATTCGGGTGAAAAATCGAAAGTACGCAACCATACTCTTAAACAGTGTCATGCTATGTCCTCGTTTAATTAAATTATCGTTTAACGGTTAACCGCCTTCAGATGAATGACGGGAGTCGCTGTCGGAAACAATATCTCGAAGTGGGAAGCGGCACTGGTTGAAACCAGCGCTAAAATGACCGTTGATGGTCCGGCTGACCGACGATAAACTGGCCTATCCAACTGTTTAGAATCGTATTCAAGTCTATTGGTATGGGCTAATTCGGCAACTTCATGGGCGATTCCTCGCGAGCCAACTGGTATTAAATCAACAACACCCGGACACTGTTTAATCTGCCGAACAGTTTCGTACGAAACCACTTCGTCGAGGTGTGCCAGCAGGTCTTCGCCAACGTATGGGACTCCGATTTGATAAACTTCCGCCTGATCGATTCGATCCGATATTCTATGACTCACACTTTCGGCAACGACCGTCACCCCAACGGAAGTCGTTTGCGTCTCCATGTTGTCTTCCGTACTGCCGTTGATTGGCAGATCAGCGTAGCCCGCCCGCGCCAACTCTTGTTTGAGTCCTCGAATCACTGCGGCCCCTGTCGGTTGCATTTCGTTTCCCAACGTATCAACCACCATCAGAGGCGTTGCCCCGTAACACAATAATTCTAGGAGTGGTACCCGAAGCGAAAAAGCAGCGACGGTTTCAGTTGCCGTTCGAACATTGTCCAGTGGTTTTTCGCCAATGCCAGCACTTGAATCACATGCAACAACCAGTGTCTTATCCGGTGCTATTTGAAGCAACGTTAAATCCCGGTATTGTCCCACAAAACCACCCCTTTCAGGTCATTCACACTAAAAATGAGGCGTGTGTCATGCGTGATGGCAGCGCGACGTACACCACTTCACAAATCACAATATTGGCTACAGTCGCTAGCGTTAGAGGAACAAAAAAGGCCAAAACCGCGGCGCCCATAATGGGATATAAAATAACTAAAGCTAAGGGAACGTTAACGGCGTAGCCGACAAAGTCTGATAAGAGGACTCGCGATATTGTTGAAAATTCAAATCCATGGCGCATTTTACCGAAAAGAAACATACAAACACCCATGCATCCTGCAATGACCCCATGGACGGGTAGTGAAAGGGGAAATCCTGCTAAACCGGCTGATAACAAATGGCCAAAAATACCTAAAATAGCACCGTACCACGGCCCCATTAGAATTGCGCCTAGAAATGCTGGCATCGAATCAAAGGCAATGGACCCCATCATTTTTAAGTTAGCACCAATGACGCAAAGCGCCAGAAACATCGCCGCTAAAACAAGTCGTTTTAATTGGTCAGTACGTTGCAATGGAATCATCCTCCCAAATTTTCGTGATTAGTCCTCTAACTTCCAAAAAGCGCAATCTTACGACGAATTGCGCTTTCTCATTCAACAGACACCTATCAATTTCAAAAACTTTGTTGATTGATCTCATCTTGAACGCCTGCCAGTCCATATTTGTACTTAAATCGCGTAATAATGCGGTACCACGATTGATAGAATAAATAAAGTAAAATGGCAGTGGTAACACCATGAGCAAGATCAAAGTAAAAACTAGCAAGGTAGGCAGCGATAAAAGTCTTTATGTTGAGTGGCTGCACGTAGACCATCACGTACCATAAATCCATAATCCAACCGAACAAGAACCCGTAAACAAGTCCCAATATAGCTAAAAAATAACGGTTATGTGCGATCTTAAAATTACGGATTAGCCCGGCGGAAATGCCCATTGCACCCCACGCAAACATTTGCCAAGGAGTCCAAGGCCCCTGTCCTAAAAACAGGTTCGATACGACCGCCGAAGTTGAGCCCACGATAAACCCCGCTTCCGGTCCAAGCGTCAATCCGGTCATCACAATGACAAAGCTGGTCGGTTTCACGTCGGGAACAGCCGCCATCGCAACCCGGCCAAGTGCTGCCACCGTCGCTAAGACAGCCAAAAACACAATTTCTCTAGCTTCCGATTCCCGGGTTTCAAAATGCCAATAGAACGGTAACATGCTGGCAGCTAGACAAATAAAACTCAAAATCAAATAGTGTTGGTCCCCATTAAAAAAAGTAATCCAAACTAGACAAAGAACAAACACACCAATTGAGATGGCGTAACCCATACTTGGTTTAAAAGTTTGCGACAAGGATTTCATGGAATAACCTCCCCCCGTTCAATAACGTTGGGCAACTGATAACGAAGAAGTCGGTTCACCGTTGTGGTATAGAAGAAATTGTCAGCAAAGAACTGGTGTGGTTCGGCTTGCGCAACCAACTTACCGTCAAAAAGCAAGGCACAGCGGTTGGCAAACTGGGCACTGAAGTTCATGTCATGACTGACCATGATGATGGTTAGATTCTGCTCAG
This sequence comes from Secundilactobacillus kimchicus JCM 15530, assembly GCF_001433995.1. Taxonomy (GTDB): domain Bacteria; phylum Bacillota; class Bacilli; order Lactobacillales; family Lactobacillaceae; genus Secundilactobacillus; species Secundilactobacillus kimchicus. The sequence goes on along the minus strand of NZ_AZCX01000010.1, from coordinate 24,543 downwards.
TCTGCCGCTTCTGTAAAATATCACCCAATTTTTGGCGCCGAATCGGATCTAATCCCTTCGTTGGCTCATCAAGTAATAACAACTTGGGATTCGACATCAACAAGAGACCCAATGCAATGAGTTGTTGCTCACCCCCACTCGCATCGTGCGGGTTACGATTAGCAATTTGATCGATCGTCATGTCTCGCATCATATTTTGAGCTGCTTCTACAGGCGTCGCCATGTTTAGCTGTTTAGCACGTTCCTCATATTCCTCCTGAACGGTATCGTAGCTGAAATAGTCGCTCGGTGTTTGCGATAAATAGGACACTTCACGATAAAATTGATCCGTTTTTTTAGTCCAAGTCGCGAGTTTCTTATCAAGTAACTTGACGCTACCACGTCGAAGGGTAATAAATCCCATAATTGCCTTTAACAGCGTCGTTTTACCGGTCCCGTTTTTACCAATAATCGCCAACCAGTCTTTTTGATGAACACTCAAATTGAGATCGTCTAAAATATAGTGACCATTTTTATCGTACTCAAACGACAGGTGACTTAGTTTCGCCACAACGCCATTTTCATCATGGCTAATCCGTGACTTTGCTTCTGCTTGCACCTCGACGTGTCCTCGTTGCATCAGTTCACGACCAGTAAGCACCGTTAACGGTAGGTCTGACACAGGTAACTGCGCTGCTATTTGCTGATTTAAAAATAAAAAGGGAACGTCTGGAATAAAGTTCCTTAAGTGGGGTTCCGTCCAAAGCTGCTTTAAAACGGCAGTGGTTGGCCCATCAGCCATCAACTCCCCCTGCTTAAGAATCCAAAGTTTGTTAGACAGCGGCAACACATCATCTAAGATATGTTCGCTCATCACAATAGCAATCCCTAATTCATCATGAACTCGATTCAATAAAGAAATGAACTCTTTCGTTGCGATCGGATCTAGTTGCGCCGTTGGTTCATCTAAAATAAGCAGTTTCGGACGAAGAATTAATACGGCGGCTAAGTTGACCATCTGTTTCTGACCACCAGATAAGTTGTGGACATCCTCATACAAAATTTCTTGCAGTCCCAAAAAACTCACTAATTCAGCAATCCGTTGCTGAATCACGTCAGCGGGCACGTCAATGTTTTCTAGTGAAAAGGCCAGTTCTTGAATGACATTATCCATCACTAATTGATCATCGGGATTTTGAAAAACCATTCCAATGCTTTGGGCACTTTGCCGTTTTGCCAATTCAGAAATCGATTGCCCTTCAAACAGAATTTGGCCTTCACGTTTACCCACGGGCCACAGCTCTGGCTTAAATTGCCGTAACAGGGTCGTTTTCCCACTTCCCGAATCACCAGCAATGGTAATAAAATCACCCGAATTTATTGCCAGGTTGATGTTAATCAGACTTCTTTTCTTTGCTAATGCATACTCAAAGTTGAAGTTTACGACTTTAATAAGTTCCACCACAGCCACTCCCAAGCCTCTAAGATTAATGGAAAACTAAACAGTACAGCGACCCCCAACAAAACGAGCCAACCCGTAAGCGATAAGCCGAGTGATCCCAATGCGGGATACACAACCATTCGGCCAATTCCTTGACTGGCAGCATAGAAGCACAGACCGCTAAGCGGAATAAACCAGCCAAGACATAAAAGATCGCGTTGTTTGAACCGGTAACGCTGATAACTCGAACGCTGACCACTACCATATCCACGAGCATTCATCGAATCAGCTGTCTGTAGCGCATCCGTAAATGATCGAACTAATAAAACCTCCATCATTTTCACAACGCCAATACTCCGTTGGCGCGAACTACCACGATTGACATTGATACCCCGGACGGTTTGAGCTTGTGAAATGTTTTTTAATCGCCTGATGAAAAGTGGGACAAATCGCAACGTAATCATCGTCAACAAGGTTAACTTGGGCGATATTCTTGAAAAGAGATACATAAACTTCTGACTCGTTAACACCTTGTTATATGACAAGAAAGTCAGCAAGACGATCACTAGCGATAACGCCATCATAAAGCCGTAAAAGATAGCCTCAACCGTAATTAACGTTCCGCCAAACGTCCAAATGACATGGGCCCCGCGGTTATTAATGAGTGGATTTAAAACCATAATAAACGCCACCATGAAAATGCTGCCTTCCAACACCATGACCATTTGCTTTCTAACGCGAGCAACGTAGTTCACGCCAACCACAATCAGAAGTTCAACCAGCAAAAAAATGGGGTGTAAAAAAACCATTGAACACGCAATAGTGACCACGTAGTAACTGAAAGTCACCCACGGGTTTAGTTGTTCAAAAACGAGTCGTGAACGCACCGCACCAGTTGCCCGTGATCGCTGTTTCGCCATCTGCTGGTCCATTAAAAACACCTCCACGTTACCTATCCAGACTAAGTTTCTGTTTGATGTTTTCCAAAAACTGCTTCGTTCAGCAGATCAGGTTCGATCTAACCATTAAAAATTAAAAATTGAGCCTTTTTTCAACTTCAAATTACGATATTGTTCCATCGCGTAGGTCGCTTGCTGAGTGGCCATTTGAAGTGATCCGCTATTACTACCGACAAGCCATCTAAACTGCCCGTTTGATTTTTGATATTTGATGAGTCGTCGAATAGGGGTGACCCCACTCTTTGTCTTGAGCGTCTTTTCAGTATCGATACCAACCGCCGATAATCCAGCAATTGCCATGGCATCGGAATTGGCATTTGCCTTTTTGGTAAATGCACTACTAATCACAAAATCTCCCGTCGTTTTTTGGAAAGCCGTATTCTTTAGTAGATTAACCGCCTTTGTAATGGCCGTTTTCACGCTTGAATAGCTTCTGTGCATCCCTAACGCCATCAGGGCCATCCCCGTAATATCAACGTCGCTCCCAGTTCCGGTCAAAGCCCATCCACCCTGAGTGTTTTGAGCCTTTACAACTTGACTTAATAACGTCTTGATAGTGGCATTGCTCGTTGTACCGTAATTCTTTGTGCTTAGTGCAATAATGCCAAAAATCTTGGCCGTGATCCCGGAGTTTGACTTTGGTGCTGTTTTAATAATGCCGGTTACCAAATTCTTCCCCTGATACTTGGTGGGATTGTACCCGACTGATACTGCACCAATCAAACTGCGTTCATAATCCACTGCGGCGTAGTGGCCCTGTAAATTACTGAATTGCCCCGCCAAATTCTTAACAAACACCTTTCTGGCGGCTGAGCTCATCCCATACGGCGAACGGCGAACGGCCAGTGCATCCCAACTATCCAAACTTTGCTTCGCAGTATGGCTTTTAATGAAGCTGGCCCCTTTATTAATTGATTGCGTGTAATAAGGCGTTGTTGCTTTGGTCCGACCTGTAAATAGTGCGCTAGACAATAAAATTGTTCCTAGTACCAGCAAGGTTGATTTAATCAAATTTCTTTTTTTCACTTTTTAGTTCCTCCCTTTACCGTTGACTGACCTGTGGCGCATCCCGGTCCTTACCTAAGTTTTCGGTGTATAGCCATTGGATATGGTCACCGTTCTTCACTTTATACTTACCCGATGAAAACCCTGGGAATTTGTTATTAACCGAATAAAGCCAGCCACTGCCAGAACCACGGTCAAATTCAAACAACCCACTAATTCCGCGAATATAGGTCGTTCCGCCACCTCCTTGGTAGGCAACTGCAACATGTTTCTCTTTCGCAACATTTTTCAAGACCGTACTGACAACGTCGCCGGTTTTAAAACGGACATTGGTGGCCTGCATCATGACCTTATTGCCTTGAGTCATCGGACCTCGGACAGTTAATGAGCAAGTTTGTCCATTGATCTTATTTGTTTTTTGTGCAGAATGGTTCTTTTTTTGAGCGGTCGCCTTCGTGCCCTTTTTCGTTGAGGTAATTGCAACAACTTTGCTTTTTGTGGTTTGCTTATGCGACGGATCACTACTTGTTTTTGTATCCTTAACTTTAGCCGCAACCTTTTTCTCTGGAGTTACAGAGCTTGTGGATGTAGCCGAACTACTACTCGCCTTGGAACTCTGATCACCGTTATAAGAATTCGAAACTTCCTGACTATCGCTCTTGCTCATGACCGAGTAGCCAGCAAATCCCAATCCAAATATCACGAATAGACTAACAACGAGTAAGGTTATTTTTCGCTTGGACATTATTGGGGCCTCCTTAAAAATTCATCGTTTAGGCATAGCTGACTAACCAATATCTGATGGTCATCGCACTTCGGATAGCGCTTTCATTCAAGGCCAATCACCATGTTCAATGTTTGTTTTGATAATCCTATTTTATCCTAGAACCCTTTTTAATTCGGCGAATCATCCGGAGTTGTCCTTTCTAAGCTAGCAATCGGCAGAAGTGAACAAGAAAATGGCTCAATCTTGCCGACCCCAGACTAAAATAGAACAATTTTGGCTATTTACTAACCGGAAATCTCGACTAAAATTGTCATAAACTGACTATGATCACAAAATCACAATATCTAAATTTAAGCTCACATAACTGTCAATTTAGTGTAAAATGCAGGTGAACCGGATTCATCGATAAAGGGAGGTTAGTGTGATGACGCAAAACTATATATTGTCGCTTGATATCGGAACCACGCGAGCGTCCGCAACCTTGTACGACCGCAATTTTAATGCGCTCTTTTCTTCCAGTAAGCATCTCAACCAGTACTCACCTCAACCAGGCTGGTACGAACAAGATCCCGATGAAATTTGGGAGAAACTCATGTCTTGTGTCACTAATTTATTAATTATTAGCAAATGTAAGCCTTCAGAGATTGCTGGAATTGGGATTTCTAACCAGCGAGAAACCACGATTGTCTGGGACAAGACAACTGGAAAACCCATTTATAACGCGTTAGCTTGGGAATCTCGCCAAACGGAACCACTCGTTCAAAACCTGATTAATGCTGGATATACTGATACCATCCATGACAAAACCGGGCTTTTCATTGACCCCTACTTCTCCGCCACCAAAATTATTTGGATTTTGAGTCAAGTTGATAACGCCCGTAAAATGGCAGAACACGGCCAACTACTATTTGGAACAATCGATTCATGGATCGTTTGGAAGTTAACAAAAGGTGCACTCCATATTACGGATTACACCAATGCTAGTAGAACGATGATGTTTAATATCCACACCCTGCAATGGGATGCTGACTTATTGAAAATTTTTAACATTCCGGCCTCGCTATTACCAGAGGTAAAATCAAATTCAGAGGTTTATGGGAATACGAACGCCGACGTCTTTTTTAACGCTGAGATCCCCATTGCAGCACTAGCGGGTGACCAACAGGCGGCACTAGTTGGCGGTTTAGCAACCAGTGTCGGCGAAGTGGAGGGGTCGTACGGGACAGGCGCCTTCATCATTATGAATACCGGCAAACAGCTCGTGATGTCCAAACGACATTTACTGACCACTATCGCTTATAGTATTAACGGTGAGTGCACCTACGCCATCGAAGGTAGCATATTCGTTGCCGGATCGGCCCTCCAGTGGTTGAAAGATAATCTAGAAATGATTGACAACGTTGATGACGTCGAACAATTGGCCAAAAAATCAACCGACGACGGTCGCTTATACGTTGTGCCATCGTTTACTGGCTTAAGTGCACCATACTGGAATGCCAACGCTAACGCCGCCACTTTCGGCATGACGCAAAAATCGACAAAATACGACTATGTTCGGGCAACACTTGAATCAATTGCCTATCAAACGAATGATATTCTAACGAGCATGGTGAAAGACTCAAACATGCCTATTAAAAATATCCGCGTCAACGGTGAGGTCGTTAAAAACGGCTACTTACCGCAGTTTTTAGCGGATCTAACCGGTACGACGCTCCACAAAAAAACGGCCCCTAACATTGACTCTTTAGGTGTCGCTTACTTGGCTGGATTAGCGGTCGGGTTATGGCGTGATTTTAACGAAATCTCACAACTCCAGCAGAATGATGAAGCACTTCAACCCAATATGTCACCAGAAACAAGAAAAAAAAGGTATCATGGCTGGCAACGGGCAGTAAAAGCAGTTGAATTTTATACAGAATCCTAACTTATTATTCGGACGTTTTCACATTGTGAATGGCATAACTTTTAATTCAAGAACAAAATAGTACTATCAATCACAAAATAACGCCATTTTAAGGCTGATAGTACTATTTTTTTGCTGTCTTTTTATGTTAAACTTGGGGCGAATAGAAATAGTGTAAGCGTTTTTACAGAAAGGGGATTATCAGCATGCCTAAAGTTTCACTAGATATGCCAACATTACCCGAATACACGAGCCTCGGTGATTATTTACAGTCATTTTCTGATATTACCCAAATTGATGCCATGTTTTACGGGTTATCTGGGATTCTTGTGCATAAAAATCATGTTTTTACCGATGAAAAACTCATTCAACAACAATTAGACTTAGAGCAAATGATTAATTACACCATTTTCCCCGTCACATATAATGCTAATTTTTGGGGATTTATCCTGTGTAATTCAGAAAAAGTGTCTCAGCAACGAATTAAGTTGTCAAAAGACTACCTATCAAACGTTTTCCAACAGGTTTTTAGCGAAGTCCATAACTGTACTGACTCAAAGGTTTTGGATCCCTTAAGTAAAGACGAATTTAGCCAGATCAACTATCTCAGTATCCTGCTAAAAATGTCCCCCCGCGTTCAGGATAAAGGAAACGAAAATGACGCTCACGAACCGCAAATTATTTACGATCGAACGGAGTCCTACACCAGTTTAAAGAAGGCTAGCGAATATGTTTTACAAAATATCGTGAAGCCACTCTCGCTAAATGAAGTTGCCAATAAAGTGTACTTATCGCCTTCATACTTGAGTCGATTGTTCAAAAAGTACCTTAACGTCACTTTTGTTGACTACGTCAATCACATCAAAATTGCCAGAGCTAAGGAAAAGTTGGCACTGACAACCCGGCCAATTAACGTCATTTCAGCTGACGTAGGCTTTACCCAAACAAGCTACTTCACCAAAACCTTTAAAAAAATGACGGGAACTACTCCCTCTAAGTTCCGGCGTCAAAACACACCAACCGCAAAGATTTTCACGATTCCTCATACCATTGATTGGGCAACTGACGATACCGTGTTTGACGTGTCGAAACGCTTTTTTAATAAACAAGGCATCGACTTTTTCTACCAAACGGCTAACACGTTCTTGTACGTGAACAGCATTGACAACCTGACCGACTCCGCTGAAAACCGTGGCTGGTTATTTACAATCGATGGCCAACAGCCCACAAAGTCCGTCAATGAAATCCCGGTTCAGACGATTTCAGAAATTCAGTGGCTTTATACCGATTTACAAAATATTTGATTCATTTTGCTGTATTCGATTCCTTGGATGCAGCTTTTTTGATGGCTTCTTCTAAAACTGGGATGTTTTCCCCATCCTTAGCCGATACCGCGACAATCTCTTTAGCGCCAGCCGCTTTTAACTGGGCCGCCACTCTCAGATAATCTGGGTGCTGCACATCGTAGTTTACCAGGTCCATCTTGTTAACCACCCCAATCATTGGCATCGCGAACATGGTCGAGAAACCTTGAGGAAAGATTAGCCGTTGATCGTTGACGCCTAAAATAATAACGACAACATTCGCATCCATGGCCGTAGTTGCAATATTGGTATACATCCGGCGATGCTCAATGTACTCACCTGGCGTATCGATATAGTCCTGGAAAAATTCTACCGACTGGGTTTTATTATATTTAAACTCTTGATGCGTGAGTCGTTGAATGGTGGATGTCTTGCCACAGCCAATTGGTCCAACAAACATGGGTCGCTTTTTCATCATGCCTCTCCTTCTATTCTAAAAAAACATTCGCTGAGCGAATGTTTTTTAAATTGTTACACTAAGCTGACTTCCAAGAAACAAGCAATTGCGCCACCGACAATCGGCCCAACCATTGGCACCCATGCATATTCCCAATGGGTATTACCTCGGTTTGGAACGGGTAAAATGGTATAAGCTAATCTTGGTCCCCAATCACGAGCTGGGTTCAACGCAAACCCAGTGGTGCTCCCCAACGCCATCCCAATTGCAGTAATTAAAAACCCAACAATTAGTGGTTTTAGCCCCTGAGTGAAGTCGCCTAGGTTCAATAGAATAAAGATAAATGCAAACGTCGCAATGACTTCGGATAAGAAATTGGCGAAGGCCGACTTAATCGCTGGCGCCGTTGCGAAGATGCCCACTTGGTTGCCGTCCTCTTCTGTTGTGGTTTCCTTAAAGTGCGGGTAAAACTGAATAATAACAAGGGCTGCACCAACGAAGGCGCCTAAGAATTGACCAGCCAAGTATGGTCCCACAAGCGACCACTTAAACAATCCAGCCAATGCAAAACCAATTGTAACAGCGGGGTTCAAATGACCGTCCGAGCCAAGTAAACCGGCAACGTAGACGCCCATTGTCACAGCTAATCCCCAAGAAATCGTCACGTAGGTCCAGTCTGAGCCTTTCGCATACGCTTTTTTGAGGTTGATACTTGCTCCCGTACCAGCACCCAATAATATCAAAATCATTGTCCCAAAGAATTCTCCAATAAATCCATTCATCATTTATCACCAAGTTTCTTTTTATTTTAGCTTACTTAATTAACACCTGTTTCAACGAATCAATCAGCGATTCTGTCAGACCAACCACATCTCGCACATAGGCGTCAATCCCACCAAACTGGTCGTTTATGAGCGATACCGCTTGTTCAATATAGGCTCGTCGGACAACGACCAAATCATGGACGGACTGAATAAAGCAACTGCCTAAATGGTCCTTTTTTGCTTGGTCAAGGCGCCACTTAATTCGATCGGTCGACGCAGCGTTTGAGGCTAGGTAAAAGTCCATGTTAGCTTGTTCTGATACGCCTAACACCGCCAGTAATAAGTAACTGCAAAACCCGGTTCGGTCCTTACCAGCTGAACAATGAAATAAAATTCCGCCATCTTCGGCGTAGGTAATAATAGCTTCAAAGAAATCTTGATAAGCGGCAATTGCATGGGGATCAATCACCATTTTGCGGTACGATCGCAGCATGCGGTTATACCCAAACTGATCATCGTCAGCATAAAGTCGCTTGATTTCTTTGTCCGACATTGTGCTACTCGTCGGATCATCGTCAAACACTGGTATTTTAAGGTATCTCATTTGCGGCGATAGCCGATCCGGAAAGGTGGCCATTTCATTAGGAGAGCGCAAATCGATGACCGTTTTAATGCCATATTCAGCCAACGTGGCCAACCCTAAATCAGTCACGTCTGACAGGAAGCCCCCTCTAACAAGTTGAAGCGGTTTAAGCGAAGGGCCGTCTGTTCCGTTCACCTCACTAAAGTCACGAAAGTTAAACGTCCCTGGAATTTTCAAATCAATCGACATTTAACTCATTCCTCACCTTTTTTAACCAATTTGGATCTTTTATTAGGGCCGAACCAATCCCAATAAGTTCTGATCGTTGCCCAGCATCAATCACATCTGGACCCGTTTTGACACCACCAGCAACCATGACAGGACAGTGAACAACCCGTTTAAATAAGGTCACGATTTCCGTTTGTGTCGCTGGCATTGTTGCGCTTGTCTGCGCATAATTCCGAAGCGATAGACTCAAATACGTGATACCACAGTCATCTAATACCCTTGCTAACGCCAAAGTATCCACCAAACTCATACCATCCGCTATCAGCTCTTCTGGACTTAGTCGGTAACCTAGAGCGAAATCGTGGTGAAACGATTTGACTAGGGCCGTTAACCGCGTCATGAGTTCCACAGGGAACCTTAGTCTTCTAACCAACGTTCCGCCATACTTATCCGTTCGAGCATTAGAAACGGGTGAAACGAATTGTTGAAGCAAGAACGAGTTAGCCCCGTGCAATTCCACACCATCAAACCCCGCTCTTTCAGCCCGATGCGCAGCGTCAATGAACTGATTCATCACCTTTGACACGGCCCTATCTGATAACGCTTCTGGCACTGGAAACCCAGCAAAGGGGGCCGCAATCGAACTCGGTCCTATGATCGTTTGTCCTTGCGTGGCCCCCTTATTTGTCGCCCTTCCAGCATGAACGAGTTGCAAAACCGCTTTCGTTTGGTTCTGATGAATCGTCTCAGCAAGCTGAGTTAGTCCCGGTATCGCCTCCTCGGTGTCAACAGCCACCGAATTGGGGGCCGTATTTCCAGCGAGATCAACGTAAGCTGACCCGACAACATCCAACCCAACATCCCTTGACCGACTTCGGTGAAAGGCCAGATCACGTTGGGTAATTTGCCCGTTTTCCCGACTGAGTTGCATGTCAAGGGGAGTTAGAACAAAATGATTCTTCAGGATCAGACCAGCTCCTAAATCAATTCGACTAAATACCATGGATGTTTCCAATAAAATCACCTTACGTTCTTGTGATGCTTGGAATATCGAATCCCAGCATTCCGTGCAATGTATCAATGACTTGCCTGAGAGCAGACTCAACTTCCGATACTTCGCCGACAACCACTACCGATCCGCTGAACCGATCAATAAAGCCTAGCGTAACATTACCCGTCTTAGTGGCGACATCCCCTGCGATGATGGAGGCTTCAGCTGGGGTAATCGTCAGAATTCCCAACGCATTTTTAGGTGCTTGAATCCCCAATTTTTCGTAGATATCAGCGGTTGGATTGGCCACAATATGAGCAAGGGTCACTTGTTTACCAGGCACATACTCCTGAATTGTTCGTTCGATTTCTCTTGCCAAGACCGCTCCCCCTTACTTATAGACCCGCCGTTTTAACAACGTCCCGGGCAATCACAATTTCTTCATCAGTCGGAATAACTGCGACTTTGACACGGCTATCCTGACTTTCAATTGAAACTTCATTATTCTGGTTTTTGGTATCGTCAATCGAAACACCCAAGTATCCCAGTTTCTCGCAGACCAGTTGGCGAATGCTACTACTGTGCTCACCAATTCCAGCGGTAAAAATCAACGTATCCAGGCCATCTAGATCGGCAGCATAAGCACCAATGTAGTGTTGAATTTGGTGAACAAACATCTTAACTGCTAGTTGGGCACGGTGATTCCCTGAATCTGCCGCCTTTTGAACTTCCCGTAAATCATTCGAAACACCAGAAATGCCAAGTAATCCCGACTGCTTATTTAAGAGTTGCCGAACGCCTTCTGAATCAAGTCCCCGAGTCTCTTCAATAAACGGAATAATTTCAGGATCAATGTCACCAGTTCGACTTCCCATCACTAGGCCTGCTAGTGGTGTGAACCCCATTGACGTATCAATGGACTTGCCATCCTTAATCGCACACAGGCTACTTCCGTTACCGAGGTGGCAGGTAATCACTTTGTGACTGACTTCTTCGCCAAACAATTCCTTTGCCTTTTCGCTCACGTATTCGTGCGAAGGGCCGTGGAATCCAAATCGGCGAATGCCATCTTTTTCATAGTAATCGTATGGTAGGGCGTACATGTACGCTTCCTCTGGCATCGTCTTATGAAATGAGGTATCAAATACGGCAACCTGAACAGCGTGCGGCAATGCTTTTTCAAATTCCACGATTCCCTTCAAATTCACGGGATTATGCAACGGTGATAGCACGGAGAGTTCGTCAATTTTTTGTTTAACTTGATCATTCACGACCACCGATTGATCATAAGCCGAACCACCATGAGACACCCGGTGGCCCACGCCTTTGATATCATCCTTAGACTTAATAATCCCACTGTTTAAAAGCATCTCAAGCAATTTCTTAATTGCTTGCCCGTGGTCGGCGATTGGTTCGATGGTTTTGCTAGCTTTACCATTCAGCACAAATTCAACAATGGCGTCATCGAACCCAATTCGCTGAATTTGGCCATTTGAAAGCACTGTCTCGGCTGGCATTTCAAACAATTTGAATTTAAGAGATGAACTGCCAGAATTGATTGCTAATACCTTATTTGACATACTTTGCCTCCAAGACTATTTAATAATCGACTTATAAATTGCAGCTAGGTCGTCATCGGTTGGCACTACTGGATTTCCTGGGAACGTCCCATCCGCCTTTGCCCCGCTAACAATTTGGGCGGTCATCTTTGCCGCTTCAGCAACGTCAATGCCAAACGCATTCAAAGTAGCTGGGCAGTGCATCTGCCGCATCATTGACTGAATGCAAGCCACCAATCGTCGAACCGCGACCTTATCACCCATGCCATTTGAAGCTAATCCTGCCTTACGCGCAGCAGCTGCATACTTTGCCAACGCAAGGTCACTCTTACTTGCGTTGTAGGTCACAACGTATGGTAAAAGCATCGCATTTGCCAGCCCATGAGGAACATGGAATTCTGCCCCCAATTGATGGGCAATGGCGTGACAAATACCCAATCCAGCGGTATTAAACGCAATCCCTGCTGCGCATGAGGCTTCATGCACGACCTGACGAGATTGAATATCTTGACCATCGTTGTAACAATCAACTAAGTGGTGGGCAATCGTATCAACCGCTTTTTCAGCTAACGCATCCGTCAATAGGTTGGATTTTGTGGCAACCAATGATTCCAGTGCGTGAGTCATGACGTCGAGACCAGAGTACGCCGTGACACTTTGTGGCGCTGTCGTGACCAACTTAGGATCGAGCAGCGCATAGTCTGGTGTCAGGTGATCGTTCATAATTGGAAATTTCCGATGATTAGCCGTATCTGAAATCACACTGGTGTTGGTCACTTCAGATCCGGTCCCACTGGTGGTTGGAATTGCTGTAAAAAATTTAATATCCTTTTGCAGAATTTTTTCGCCAAAGAACCGAATTGCTTTACCAGTATCAATGGCTGAACCACCACCAACGGCAATGACAACTGTCGGTTGAAAGTTTAGATACTTTTTGACCCCCAGAATAATGTTCTCCAAAGGCGGATCAGGTTTTACATCTGAAAAAATAGTCACACTGTTACTGCTGTTGATTTTCGATGTAATTTCTTTTAATGTCGGCGTATTTGGTAAAAATGAATCGCAGACCATAAAGATTTTCTCGTTGGAAATATTGGTCAGTTCATCTAGACTGTCAACACCAGACAAAATTTTTGTTGGAATTGAAATGGTTTCCACGATTTACGCCTCCCATGAACGAAGTGAAAAGGCTTCCGGCGAGTTCAAACGGCGGCGACGAGTAAACGATTTAGCTGTCGTCGTCCCTTCACCAGTTGGTGTTGCAATCGTCAAAGCAGACGCTCCTGAGTGCGCACCAGTCGATGAAACCCCGGTACCAGCATAAGTTGGCCCATTGACAACAAAGATTGACGTATTCATTCGATGAGCCGCTTTATTGATGTTTGGCAGATTCTCAGAGTGAATTGAGGCAGTATGATGTAAGCCTTGTTCGCTTTCTACTGCAGCTGCCAAAACACGGTCAAAGGTTGGGCACGATACAATCGGTAATACCGGCATCAACATTTCTGTTGTCACCAACGGATGGTCAAGTGGGGTTTCCACAATAATCAGCTTGGGACTACCTGAATACGCGATCCCAGCAGCGTTCAAAATCAAAGTTGCGTCCTTACCAACAAACTTACGATCAGGATCACCCTTCGGTCCAATTGCCATCTTAGCAATTTTGTCTGCATCAGCAGGATCGCTCAATAAGAAGGCGCCTTCATTTTGCATAGCTGCAATTAATTCATCTTTAACACTGGATTCCACGATAACTTCTTTTTCAGCGGTACATAAAATGTTGTTATCGAATGAAGAAGAATCCACGATGTTATGGGCTGCCAATGCAATGTTAGCCGTGGCATCAACCATAGCAGGCGGATTACCAGCACCGGCACCAATCGTCTTCTTGCCACTAATCATGGCTTGGTGAACAACGGCTGGGCCACCAGTAATTGATAACATTGCGATATCTGGATGTTGCATCATTTCTTGCACGGATTCAATTGAGGGTTCTTCAATTGAAACCACAACGTTGGTCATACCAGTTGCTTCGAATACGAATTCGTTAAGCTTTTCAACCGTCCAACGCGTAATGTTCTTGGCACCAGGATGAGCACCAAAGTACACGGTATTGCCACCAGCAATCATTGCGATCCCATTTGCAATGACCGTTTCTGATGGATTAGTACTTGGACCAACCGCACCAATGACGCCAAATGGTGCATATTCATACATCACAAGGCCGCCATCACCAGTTTCGGCTTCTGGTTGAAGAATTTCGGTCCCCGGCGTGTTGTACAAAGCATTGTTGAGCTTAGCAATCTTTGCTTCAACGGTTCCCATCCCAGTTTCATCGCGAATGTCGTTGGCCATTTTTTCGATATAAGGCCGAAAGCCATCTTTAATGGCATCAATAATTTTTTCACGGAATGCTAAGGGCTTGTCGACTAGAACGTCTTCCGTTGCCTTTGCGGCTGCAATGGCTTCATCAACCGTTTTAAAAATACCGTGATTAGACGCATCAACATGATTAGCTGTCGGTGCCGTACTAATATTTGCTAGCTCTTCTGTTAATATCTTCTTAATTCGCTCTTCCAATTGGTCCATATTACTGAATCTCCTTCATAAACGATGCAACTGTCGCTTCACAGATTGCTTGATCTTCTTCGATTAAACCGCCACTGACGCCAACGGCCCCAATAATTTGACCATTAACCGTAAGCGGAATGCCACCAGGAAATGAAACGAGTTTGCCATCAAGCATTGTTTCCATCTGATATAGTGGCGCCCCTGGTTGGATATCTTTACTAATATCCTTAGTGGGTTCCTTCATTGAGATAGCGGACCACGCCTTTTTAGGAGCTAATTCGCTACTAACTAAATTAGCGTTTGGCATGTGGTATAGCATCCGTTCTACGCGGCCAGCATCCATAAAGCAGAAGGTAACGCCGACACCGAGTTCATCAGCCTTCTTAATGCCATCATTAATCGCGGCTTCCATCCGTTGTTTGTCAAATAGCTGGTCCTTGCTTGCTGTTTCGGACAGTATTCCTTTAATAATTTCACTAATGTGTTCTTCGTTCATCACGATTACGCTCCTTTGATTGCATCATACTTAGCTGATACTTTTTTGACCAACTCATCCACTTGAGCCTCGAAATCCTCCGATCGGGCGAGGATGTAGAAAAAGTCGGACATCCGGTTGACGTATTTTTCTAAAACCGGGCGCATGTCTTGGGTTTTAAGAAACCGAACAAATTGCCGTTCTGCGCGTCGACAAACCGTGCGACAAACGTGCAATTGCGCCCCCGCCAAACTTGTCCCTGGCAAAATGAAGCTGGATACTTTCGGAAGTTCTTCAGTGTACTGATCAATGACTTGTTCGAGGAACTTAATGTCGTCTTCCCCGATCGTCACGCTGTTCTTTAAAAACTTTTCGGTATCAGCTGTCGCAATTTCACCCTGTAAAAAAAACATTTTGTATTCAATGCGACGAAGGATTTGCTGATTTGCTGTGGACTTACATAGCTTTTCAGCAACACTGACATTTGCATTCAGTTCGTCAAACATGCCATAAGCTTCCACTCGAGTCGAGTCTTTGTCGACTCGTGCGCCGTCATACAAGCTTGTCTGTCCCTTATCGCCGCCCTTTGTATAAATTGCCAAAAAGCAGTCACCGCCTATCCTGTCTGAAACTGGTCAATGATGCCGACAATGGCACAATCCACCACGTCCCGTTCATTTTTTTCCACATCATGATTGGCCCGTCTGGCACCGGCGCCTCGCACCAGTAAGACATATTCGCCGACCCCTGCACCAACGGTATCAGCGGCCACTTCTTGAGCTCGTGAGGCTTGTCCGTCGGCATCAACGGGTTGGACGATCATTAGCTTTCGCCCGATGAGCGACTTATCTTTTTGGGTCGAAACAACGCTTCCGACTACTTTTGCCATATACACTCTGCATCATTCCTCACTTGTAATTGAATATCCTTACTACGAACAAGGTCCGCCGCTTCAGAAGTCAAATTCTGATTCCGAAGTAAAACGACAACCGATTGATCTGGCAACTGCGCAATCCGACCTCTTGATATCACATGCTCTTCCAGTGAATAGACGGGTCGCTTAGCATCAACCACGAACAATAGCGGCCAATCTCGAATCATCTTAATGGGAATGAAACGGGAAACTTCGTCAGACACTTCAAACCGAAATTGAATATCATACTCGAATCCCTTCATCACCCACTTCACCCAGTCGTTATCGCTATTGAGCTGGTACAGATCACGGAGAAAATTTAAGGGAGTGGTCATCACATCTACATTCGCATTGTCGATGAATACCTGAATTTCAGGAGCGTTAAGCGTCTCGGAATAAACCACCTGATGAAATTGTGTCTGGCGTTGTTGAATCTTTTCAACAACTCTAGCCATTAGGTTATCCATAAGCTCACTCCTCCACCATTGTTGCGACCGTTATTTAGGGTCAACAATAATTCGACCGGTTGTGTTAGGCCCGACATTTGCGGCACTTGCCTCGTCCGTATCGATATGCATTTCAAGTAAGAAATCTTCCCGTGGGCGAGCAATCACATCAGCAAACGTGGTGGTCCGATCTGGCGTTTTGATTTCAACCGAAACCGAGTCGCCTAACTTAACGCCAAACCGCTGAGCATCTTCAAGGCTCATATGGATATGCCGCTTAGCAACAATGACGCCTTGCACTGTGACTTCACCGTCTGGCGTTACCAATTTGACTGACGGTGCGCCTTCCAAGTGACCAGACAAACGGATTGGTGCGTCGATACCCAACGTGTAGGTTTCAGACTTCGCAATTTCAACTTGCGAGTGATCCCTGTTAGGCCCAAGGATTCGAACATGCTTAACGGTTCCCTTTGGTCCAACAACGTCAGCAAACTGGTTCGATGCAAATTCATTGTGTTGATATAACGGCTTAAATACCGTCATTTCTTGACCGGGGAACAAAACCTTAAAATCAGCATCCGTCAAATGAATGTGATGGTTTGAAACACCAATTCTAATCTGGTTTTGTTGTGTTTCCTCAAGAATAATTTTCTTGATAATGTTTCTTAATTCTTCATCATTCATAGTCGATTCCCATCCCGTATCTCGTTAATTATTTCTTAGCTGGTAAGATGTTTTCCACTTCAGCGTGTGGACGAGGGATGACATATGAAGACATCACTTCACCAATGTTTTCGGCAGCGGCTACACCGGCATCAACGGCGGCTTTAACGGCACCAACATCGCCTCGAACCATAACAGTAACTAAACCGCTACCAATTTTTTCTTGACCGACCATTTCAACGTTGGCAGCCTTAACCATTGCATCGGCTGCTTCAATAGATGCTACTAAACCCTTGGTTTCAATCATTCCTAATGCGTTATTCATAATAAATTCCTCCATTTATTTGTTGTCGTTATTATTTGGTGTATTCTTCGGTTTTACATTTTTGTTATTAGTGCTTGGTTTAGACGGTTTAGCACGATTCCGCGGCGTCGTCCGCTTAGGAGCCGGCTTCGTCTCCGGTTGTTCCTGGGCCTTTGGTAAATCAGGCTTTACTGTGTCATCTGGTGTCGCTGCCTGCGTGGTCTCAGTGGCTACCTTTACTTCTGGCTCTGACGGTTGCTTTTTACCTAAAATAGCATCCGATTGACCAATGGCTTCAACCCCTTCAGCCGGATTAGCGATGACCGTTGAGGAAATCGTTTTATCTCCGGCTGTTTCGGCGCCAGCGTCCACAGCAACGGATACGGCAGCCACATCGCCGGTGATACAAATCATAATCCAACCGCCACCGCGAGTGTTTTCTAGAACTTGAAGTTCTACGTCCGCGGTCTTTAACATTTTATCGGCCGCGATGATCGCTGTTGACAGACCCTCAACTTCTAAATAACCCAATGATTTCATTTAAATTCACTTCCTTCACCAAGCTTGAATGGTGTCCCTTTGACAAGCCTTGCCGCGTTGGTCCCCATCATTCTCATAATGGTTGGATTTCCGCGTTTTACCGTAAACAAGGGCTCTTGTTCGGCCAAGTTCTTATAATGTAAGACCACTTGGGTTGCATCAAAAGCAAGGCCGACAGATAATTTCGATGACAATGCCGCTTGGTAGGCATTTGAAACGATGTTTCCCTGCTCAATCGGACTAATTGAAACTGGAATTTCCTCTTCTTCAATCCCATTAAAAAGGTCGTCTAGGTCACTTAAATCAACATCATCATTGGGTACAGCCAGCACGATCGAAGGAATCCGTTTGTCAGTCTCAATCATGATTAACCCCTTCTTTCGTTGGCGTATGAAATGATCAAACCTGTGGCCACAGCGTTCCGTGGTCCCTCTACGGATCGAACATTTCCGCGACCAGCTACTAAGCTGTAATGGGATAATTCGTCAGTGACAAATTGTGGGATTTCAAAGTCTAACGCTGACCCACCAACAATCACAACAAACGGAATATCCCGAATATTTCCGGTAGGGCTCACATGTTGAAGTGCCCGTCGTGCATTTTCAACGAATACCCGCTTCTTAGCACTTTGGCGGACATTTTTAACTTGTTCAATCCCTAGATTACCCGGGATTGGGGAGTAGCCTTCAGGTTTAATAACCACCACTTTTGCAAAAATTTCAGCAGGTAATGGTTTATCAAAGAACTGAACAGTCCCGTCCTCATGCCGAATCTGGAACAAATTTTCAACCTTTGCTAAGGGGTACTTTTTGATCTCCTCAGCAAGGTAAACATCATCCAAGCCGAGTTCCGAGTTGATAATCATCGTGACCATGTCACCAGCACCGGCCAAGTGAATGGCGACGATGTCGTTGTCCCGATTGATGATTGAAGCATCTGTCGAACCAGCGCCAAGGTCCAAGATTGCAATCGGCTTTGTTGTCCCGGGTGTTGTTAGCGCTCCCAGAATAGCTGCTTCGGCTTCAGCACCACCAATTTCAACCGGCATATCCAAAGTCTCTTTGATCAGGTCAGCAATCCGTTGCATTTGCAAGTGATCTGACTTCACCATTGCAGCAATTCCGACTGCTTGTTCGTTAGAAAACTCGCCTGCTAAGCCACCTTGCACTTTAACCGGAACCGACGTGTTAACGGCCAGCAGATCTTGAATGGCAATCTCACTGTTTTGCTTCCCCGTCAATTCCGCCATCGTCTGACGAACTTTCTCAAGCATGCCGCCAACGTTAGTGCCCGACTCACCTGTAATGTCGCTAATGGCGTGGAAGGTATTCACCTTTTGCATGATGGCTTCGGCCCCACCGGCCACGTTGACACTTTCAGAACCATTGTCACCTTTGATGGTAATGCTTCCTGCTGGAATCGTTCTGGCCTTAACATCGCCTTCTGGCGTCTTAATCACGACAGCGGAACGATTGCCAATCAAAGCTCGTGATACGGGGACAATGTTTTTCGTCTCGTCAGAAGTCAACCCAAACAGGGTAGCAACACCATACGGATTAGACAGTTGTGAGATTACTTTTCCTTTATCAGCAACCTCAACTGCTGCCAGCATCCCTAACGGCACCTTATCAATTAGAGACACCTCATCCACAATTGGGATTCGGTGTTCCAACCGATTGTCAATCAATACACCATCGTCGTTTTGCAAAATCGCCGCGGTGACTTTATAGCCTTTTTGGATATACATGTTGATTAACTTAGCAGCGTCTGCAAAGTCAATTCCACCAGGTACCACCACAATGTACGCGTCTGACAAGTTGCCACTTTGAACCAAGTCTAGAATGCTGACCGTATATCCGGAACCAATCCCCAAGCCGCCTGGTGTATTGGGATTATGCCCAATCATTGTCGACTCAGTGATAATGGTTTCCGAAATCGTCTCCATTGCAACATCACCAATAACCGGTGTCGCTTCATTTACTCGAACGAGATCAATGTCTGACGGCTCTAATCCCGTTTTTTGTAAAACCTGAGCGATGGATTTCCGAATTCCAATCATGTTTTGCTTTGTGCCTTTAATCCCGGTTGTGTCAGCAATACCGGAACCAAGAAATGTGATCTGGCCTTCTTCTGAGACTTCGGCGAGAGCAGTTTCTGTCGACGAATTCCCGATATCGACACCGATAACTCGCTTCATCGCTTCCACCCCTAACTAATTGTCACCCTTGAGTTTTTTATTCTTCTCATAGTACTGAGCAGCTTCTTTAAACCATCCAGAACAAATTGTTGCGTGATACTTTGTTGCCAATTCATCTGAAATGTCGAGCAAATCCTGTTTGCTTGACCGGTATGGCCGTAACGCACCGTACATTTCAAGTAGCCGGTCATCTGGAATTGCGGTTAATTCAGCAGCCCGCGCCATATTCCGTTGAATAGCTGACCGACCTGCATGATCGGCAATTTCACCTTGATATTGCAATGTGTCAGAGGTAATCCGAAGATCCTTTGACCCAACTTTACCGCTCAAGACGTTATCAATTGTGATGTCATCTAGAGACTGGCCAGATGGTGATTTAACGAGTTCTGGATGCTTCTTGTACAGCGGATAGTCGCTGGCACCAAGACCCTTACCAGAAGTTGCGTGAGTTGTAGCGGTAGCGCCACTAGTTGCGGTACCAGATTGGGACTGCAATTGTTGCGCCACTCTAGCAACTAAATCATCAATTTCGCTCATTCTGATTCCTCCTTAATCGAAGTTAACTTCAATTTCTTCAGCAGGCTTCCCTTGGACGACCTGCTTGGTTTCTTTGATATGCATCAACGCCGAGATTGCTTGATAAGCCACCCGGGCCATTTGGTCGTTAACCGTTGGCACTGGCGTTGGTGACATATTCTTAGCGTATTCCGCTGCGTTCTTCCCAATTGCCCGGTAAGTATCGAGGGTCAAAACGGGGGCTTGCGGGAATAATTCCAAGTTTGAAAGCGGCTCTTGATCCTTTTGATGGATAATCGTCGTTCCCTTTGACTGGATAGCGATCGCAATGCCGGAACCAGATAATTTATCCGCTTCAGCGCCACAGAACGAAACGTCTGACGTCCGGTAAATCTTAACGACTCGAGCCTTGAGACCTTCTTCTTCAATACCCGCAATCAGTTGACGTAAAATATCCTTATGCGGAATGCCTCTCATGTTGCTCGTCAACACCTCGGCAAAGGCCGGTGCAACACCGATGACAACTTCGTCTTGGGAAAAACCTGGTTTTGCAACACCAACGTGTTTGAACCAATCCAATTTCTCCTCCGACACAGCGTGAGACAGGGTTGAACGATCATCGTCAGCAGTTGCAACACTCGTACTTGCTTGACCTTCGCCAAACGAAATTGGTTTATCCACGTTACTTGATTCAGAAATAACCTCTTTAATAATTCTTCTTAACAAGTCTTCATCAATTGAATTCGACACGGTACATACCCCCTTTTCTTTAAAATTTCATGTGACCTGGATCCAGTGCAAATGGGACGTCTTTAATCCGTTCCCATTCCTCTGGGTCTTCATCCAACCGGTATCCAGTACCAGGGCCTTGATAATCATTAGGGTTATTAACAGCAGAAATGACATTCCAATCCTTATCAAAGATGGCTGACGTTTGAAGGAAGTCACCACACACTTTTTGCTTTTGAAGGTTCAAAACTTCGGTCGCAATATCCTTAAACCCTGATTCATACAGTGCTTTAACAATATCAACTGCTGTCACGCCCCGATTCAAGAGATCTTCAGCAGCTTTCATATCTTCGACCATGTTCCGGTCTGGCATGTCCTTTGAAGTGTTGGCATAAGTTGCCGCTTCAACTTCTTCATCGGTAATTTTTGGCAAGCCAAGTTCTTCAAAGACTGCCTGAACTGCCTTAGCCGCTTTATTCCGAACTTTGATGATTGTTGCTTCATCTACCGGGTGGATCCCACCATTAATCATCAAGTCACGTTCCATGATGTAGTAGTCGTCGTAATCCATGGCATCAGTATTTGAACCCGCAAACGTATTATCGTAGTTTGGTGTTGATGAGTAACCAGATGAAACGTAGTCAGTCCCGGCAATAAACTGACCCAATAGCCGTTCAGTCCGCCGCATATCCGAGTGAGAGAAGGCTTGGTCATTACCTGAGGCACATTCGATATCCATCATCATGCATAAGAGGTTTTCACCCATAACTGAGCGAATTCCAGAAGGCACGGCGCCTGGGATCCCAATACAACTCACACCACCGTTTTGGAGGCCTTGGACACCTGATGCTTTGGTAATGAAGATACATCTTGCTTCAAGGTAGAGCATTGATTTTCCTTCAGTGTTACCCATCATAGCTTCTGAGCCAGAACCTGAGGTAAATCGCATCTTCAACCCACGAGAGGCATAACATGAAGCTAAAAATCCTTTAGACCATGGGGTGTCATCACCATCTGTAAATACTTGGTCGGTTCCGTAAACGGAAATCGTTTCAGCATAACCAGTGAATCCTTTCATCCCCATGTTAAGTTCCAACGCTTCTTCAACAGAACATTGGGTCAAGACACCTGGACGTCCGGTTTGCGAGCCAACTAACAGTGCAATGGCATTAAGTGGTGCGTACCGGGCAACCGCCGTCGTTGTTTCTTGCTCCGGAAAACCACGTTCGGCTGCATCGGCTGCATCGGCTGCAATCAGCACAGGATTATCACGAATGTTCGTCACATGCGCTTGAGTAGCCGGCGTCCGACGAGGTCGCATTTTTTGGCTAGCCATGATCATCTCACCGAAATTCAATTTGCTAATAACTTCTTCAGCCTTAGCTGGTGTTAAAGCTAATGTAACGTTGATAACTTCCTTACGAGAAACATTGGGATCCACTAACATATTTGCAATCTTAATAGAATCCATTGCCATAACTTTTTCAGCATTTTTTAAATCGATTCCGTAGGTTGCAATATACATGTCAATCAGGTCGAAGTCGTCGCGTTTCTTGCTATCCAGTTCAGTAACAACACCATTCTCAATCTTGATACTTGGCTTTGGGTCGTTAGGCCCCATCATTGCAATTAAACCTTCATCTGGCCACTCTTTGACGAACCCATCTTCATGAATAGGCCGCTTCTCTAATTCTTCAAATCGCTTTTGTCGTTTCACGTTTTAAACCTCCTTCTACTTAATGTATGAAGGGAAGTCGTTTACGGGTTCGGCCCCAAGTTCAGCCAATAACTTTAACCCGACTTCTCGTCCAGCAATAACTGCTTGACGGACGGCTCCTGAGTCCCCACTAATGTGAAGAATCCCTTCGTTTGAGAAACTTGTTCCGTGAGCTGGTGAAGCAAACGATAAGACGTCAACGGATGCTGTTTTAACCGCCGTATCGCCCATCACAACACCAATACCAGATGGCGCACCACAGATTAATCCATATGCTTTACCGATTGGCGCCCCAAAAGCTAAGTGGCAAGCACCTGAAGCACTCGCCGTGAATTGCAGTTCAAGATGCCCCGCTGGTGAATTATAAACATCACCAAACCGCTTGCTTAACCCGTCCAATGCAACTTGAATCGCTTGCCGCACATCCGAAGGATCATTTCCGCCGATTAGAATCAATGATCCATGGCCAGCACCGCCCTTGGTATCACGTGGTAGTTCAATGTCCAATACCTCTGTGTTGGTAGCCTTCACGGCATCATCCATCGCCATAATTTGAGGACCCGCACCTGTCCGGGCACTCAGTACACCAATAACAGAATATTGCTTTTGAACACTCAATTGACCAAGCAGTAGTGGGTCAACGCTTGGAATACACATTCCGATGGTGTCACCAATTTCGCTTGCACCTACAAATTCAGAGACTGAACTAGTAGAGTTTAAAAAATTGTTCATGTCACGCCTCCTAACTCAATGACTTATAATTTGAAAGTTAGTTTTCTTTAGTCGTTTTTGGTAAAATCTTTTCAACATCAGTATGAGGACGAGGAATAACGTAGCTTGAGAGCACTTCACCAATATTTTCAGCTGCAGTTACACCAGCATCAACGGATGCTTTAACGGCGCCAACATCACCGCGAACCATAACAGTCACTAACCCATGACCAATTTTTTCTTGACCCACTAGGTCAACATTTGCGGCCTTAACCATTGCATCGGCAGCCTCAATTGAAGCAACTAAACCTTTTGTTTCGATTAAACCCAAAGCTTCTTGTTCCATGACGAGATCCTCCTTAAAGTTTGTGCAGAGTATAGCTTTCTCATTGAAAGCACTTACATTATATTGAATTTTGCTTGCACTATTTTAGAGACTTAAACATTTCACTAGCTGAATTCAGACACCTCAAGTGCAGGATTATCATAATTGGAACAACAAACTATCATTTTGAATACTGACTCGTTTGTTTATCATTATCTAAAGATAAAATTAGCGGCTTTTTTAATTTGTTACTTTCTTGACAAACAGGCCTACTTTTCAATAGTGATGTTAATTTTTATCAAAAAGTGTAAAATAGCACAAATAATCAAGCTAAGCGCTAATTATTTTATATATATTTAAAGTATGACTTAAAAAAGTTACTGTTATAAAAGTACATAAATAATTTCTTTTATACTTTTATGAAAAAGATTCCCAATTTGCATTCGTTGCTTATGCGCGTTAACTTTTAGACTGTAAATAATTGATTTAAAGGAGTTCAACGTTTATGAAGGAAAATTTTGATTTTTTAATGCCTA
>NZ_AZCX01000001.1 GCF_001433995.1 Secundilactobacillus kimchicus JCM 15530 | reverse complement strand
GATCACGAGTTCGAGTCTCGTACGGACCGTTCCAAAAACACCAATCACATTTGTGATTGGTGTTTTTTTAAACTATGGCGTTGTAATCGTCTAAGAGCTTTTGTGACAATGCTGGATCATGGGTAAAAATATAGAGTCCAGATACGCCGCGTTTCATGAGAACGTTGACTGAGTTACGAATCATTTGTATTTCTGCTGATCGGTATTGGTGGTCGTCTTTGAAAAGGGCCCGGCCTTTGAAAGAAACCACATCAGTGTTTTTAGCGGGATCAATTAGAACGTGATGGCCATCCGGGGCTAACTGAACGGGCGGTCCTAAGATCAAACCAACGTAATTTAAGTCGAATCCTTGTACAGTGTAGATTGAGCCAACTTCATTGATTGTTGACGGAATTTCTGCCCACGGGGTCGCGGTATGATTATATTGGTCCCAAGGTAGTCGAAAATTGCCTTCCTCAATGTAGTGTTTTCCACCATCGAGAACTGAAGGGTAACCTGTGGTGGCCACAATTCTGGATAAGCCGACCTGGTTATTTTTGGCGATGATGGTTTGGCGCATCGCTTCTGCATCTGAAAAGATCCGAAAATCATAGTGCGATGTAAAGCTTTGATCCATTGCGAGTAGTTCGCCATCTCCCGTAAATGCATTGATCCAGTTGAGTAGGCTGGGGGAGGCGGTCATTCTAATTTGCTGCTTTAACTGAGCCCACTCTGTTGGATAAGGTGCTAACCGCTTTTTTAATTGAGCGGGGGTCCAGAAACTTTTGGTTCGAAGTACTTGATGTTCATCGAAAACTAAAATGAGGACTTTGGTCAGCTTTAGTAATTCGGTTAACTGATCATGACCGTAAAAATTGTTATAGTGATCGGGCTGAGAAAGAAGTAAGTGAGCCTCATCAACAATGGTCACATCAATGTGTTCATTGGTTTTAGCGACTCGATTTATCAAAGTTGTAGGGCGTTCAAAGTTTTTCTTTAACATATCAGGAAGGCCACCGGCCAGTTGCCGATAAACTTTTAGTAGTTCTGGATGATTAACCAAAAAGTAGTTATTAGTCTGATAAAGCGGGCTGGTTTGGTCACGACTTGCTCGCTGAAGTTGGAAAAAGAGGTGGCTTAAAATCACACTCTTACCCGTTCCAGCGTCACCGTGAATGACAAAAACAGCAGGTTGTTCTGTCCCTTTGTGAGTAGCGATGAATTCCTTAATGCGCTGAATTAGATGAGTTTGCTCAGGCGTTAAATGGCGGACAGGCGATAGTTTTTCGATTGCGGCGTTTTGCACGGTGCTTTCTTCCTTTCAGAACTTGATTAATATAAAAAGCCCGGCCGTTGGTCGAGCTCAACTGTTAGCCATTCACCTGGTGGTAACTGGCAGCGTGAAAGTTATTAAGTGGGCCAGTAAAGTAAGAGAAGGGAGTAAAACTAGCCGTCCGTTTCCATGTGAGATAATCATCAGCTGAATCCCAAATGGAGAAGATAATGTTATTAGACCGGTTCTTTTCTTCTTTCATAAAGTAAACGGCTCGCATGCCATCGGGCATTGGCTGACTTTTGACAAATTGAGATGCTTTTGCATTAAATGTTTTTTGATCTTCGGGAGATAGGTTATTGAAGTACATAAAATTGAAAAAACCTCGCCACTCGGCTGTCCCTCGGTGCAACTTGATGTCATAATGGACTGGGGAAGCAAAGACCGATGGTTGGCCTGAAACGTCTAATAGCGCGAGTTGGTCACCCTTTTCTGAAGTGTCCAACAATAACATTTGCCGGTCCGGATATTTTTTAATGACCGTTTCAAGGACGGCCTTTGTGCCGAAAGTGATGCTAATTCGAGTAATCATATGACGACCTCCTAACTAGTTCACCCTAAGTATACGGGTTATCTTTCCAAAATAATAATAATTTGTTTAAAAAATAGATAAGGGAGTGCGTGAATTGAAATTAACTGTTCTAGGGTTTTACGGTGGTTACCCAGCTAACGGCGTCGGTACCAGTAGTTATATTTTATCTAGTGGGGAGTTTCATCTGTTATTGGACTGCGGCAGTGGTGCGTTGCTAAAATTGGAGACTCACATGGATCCGCTTGCTTTAGATGCGGTATTACTTTCCCACTATCACCACGATCATACAGCAGATCTGGGTGTTCTTCAATACTATTGGCAACTCCATGAGGCGCGCCCTAACGTGGCCGTTTTACCCATATATGGTCCGACGTCGGACCCGTTAAATTTTGGTAGTCTTACTTGGCCACATGCTTCTGAAGGCCATGGATATAGTGACACCCAGCCGGTCAACATTGGACCGTTTGCCGTCACGTTTATGCTGACCCACCATCCGGTTCCGGCGTATGCGATGCGAATCACGGAAAAATCAAGTGGGAAAGTCCTTGTTTTTACAGCAGATACAGCTTATTTTGAAGGTTTAGTAGATTTTGCCAAGGGGGCTGATACCCTGCTGACCGACACAAACTTTTTCAACGACAAGACTGGGACCAAATGGCACATGACTAGTGGTGAATCGGGACACCTAGCCATGGCAACAGGTGCCACGCAGCTTATTTTGACCCATTTACCACAAACGGGGGATTTGAATCAGCTTGTCGCTGAGGCGCAGGCTGCTGCACCGGCATGTCGCGTAGAACGGGCTTTTGCTGATCAAGTTTTTGATATTTAAGCGCGGCTAATTTGTGACGAAAAGCGGAGAATAGTGTGACCTTTTTGTGAAAATAGCATAAATGATGATCCGACTTGTTATACTGGCAATAGAGGTAGCCCACTAAGCCTGAATAAAGTTTGGAGGATCATCTTATGACAGTTACATTGTATACGTCACCAAGTTGTACATCTTGCCGAAAGGCTAAGACATGGTTTTTAGCCCATGATATCGACTTTGCGGAACAAAATATCTTCGTTAAAGCACCAAGTGTCAAGCAGATTAAACTAATCTTGCAATTGACTGAAAATGGTACTGAGGATATTATTTCGACTCGGTCCAAAGAGTACCAGCAACTAGATTTAGATTGGGACAACTTGTCGGTTGGTCAGCTTATAACGTTGATCACCGAACATCCAGGATTACTGCGGCGACCCATCATGTTTGATGATCGTCGATTGCAGGTTGGTTTCAATGATGATGAGATTCGGCGGTTCCTGCCACGTGAGACACGTACCCGAGAATTGGAAGCGGCAAAACGCCGTGCTAATATGGTGTAGGCCTATTGACGTACCCCTCGAAAGGTTGCTATACTGCCTATATGAAGTAGGTTGCATAGTCGCGGACTTTTAACAGGCTATTTGCTTTACAAATGCCAGATTTCCACTAAAATGGTGGGGTTAAAGTTCTGACCCGCAGAGAAAGGGGTGTTTAGACATGGAAATGGAACGTATCAATGAGAATACAATTCGTGTGTTGATCGGTAATGACGATCTGACCCAACGGGGGATTACCGTTCTTGATCTGCTGGGCAACCACAAGCAAATCGAAAACTTCTTTTACAGTGTTTTGGAAGAAGTCGACGTCGACCATCAATTTCAGGAGACAGATGCGGTCACTTTTCAGGTATTGCCTAATCGCAATGGCCTTGAACTTTTCATTAGTAAAAGTAGTGATGAGGATGAGCCTGATGAAAATCAGGATTCAATTGAATCAATTAGTCAAGAAGAGGTTCCTGATTTCTTAAAACAACAACTCATGCAGCGCGATGATGAGGAAGGTTTAGAGCCGGAAGAAGTCCCTGACGAGCCAACTAAACGTGAAACACCGTTGCACACGGTCGTCTTAAAACTTCATTCATTTGAGGACATGATTTCGATTGCTGTGAATACGAAGTTGACCGACACGCCAGCGAGCCTTTATTTCTACCAAGGCCATTACTATCTGGAACTCACGTTTCGAATCAATGAAACGTCGCCAGAGAGTATCAAGGATGAATTAGCGGTTGCATATGAGTATGCTAACAAGGCTGATGTCACAGTTGATGTTCTTGAAGAACATGGACAAACGATCATGGCACAAACTGCTATGGAGCTGACACGAAGATATTTTAGTAAGTAACTGCAAAAAGAGCTGATGAAAATCAGCTCTTTTTTCGTAGTTAAATTTTGTGAAGGAAGGGGGAGTTGACTTGCTGATTGCAAATTCGGCGTCTAGGCGAGTGTCTGCAAGTGCGGCGGTTCGCGGTGGTGACTACGAATGTCCTGGATGTCATGAGCCAGTTGTCTTGAAGCGTGGGCGTGTTAAAATTGCCCATTTTAGCCACCAAAAAAACGGGCTGTGTGTCCGTCAAGAAGAACCGGAGACGGCTGAACACTTAAGTGGTAAATGGCAGATTCAACAGCAGTTTAACGGTGATCTAGAAGTCTATCTTAGTGTCATTTCCCAGCGCCCGGATATCCTTTGTCGACGAGCTAACCGATTGATTGCAATCGAATTTCAGTGTTCGGCATTATCAACGAGTCGGTTAGAAGAGCGGACTGATGGCTATCGAAAATTAGGGATTGAGGTTGTTTGGCTACTGGGGAAAAAGTATCGAGACCGATTTAAAAAGGCCTCAGGAGCCCACCCCTTTGTCGTTTTCACTCAACGAGATGGTTGGCTCCTGCGATTTTGGCGAGTGGATTGTGAATGCCTAGAAGTTTGGAAAAATCTGCAAGTCGATTGGTTGAACCGGTTATGCTACCGCAGTAACTGCTTAGTTGCTGGACAGTGGCGGGAAACCGGCTGGATTCAAGTTAGGCATACGGCCCGAGAACGGCAGTTGTTGGAGCGCCAAATTACGATTGGGTTAAAAACTAGAAATCGACGGTTTTTAGGGTGGCAGCAGTTTTGTTATTGGCGAAACAGTCTCTTGCAAGTCATTCCGGATGTTTGTTGGACGACGCGGGTGATTCCTCCCGTTTTAGGAACCTCAATTGTGATTTGGCGGCGATTATTGTTAGCTCAATTAGATGCTAACTGGTCGCACCAGGGGATTAAAGAACGTCAGCTTTGGCGGTGGAGCCAGCAAGTGACGGAGTTGACGAATGGAGCGGCTTCGGGGTCATCAGCTGTTTTATCTACTCAGTATGCTCTGGCCATTGCCTTAATGGCTGACCTAGAAGCGAATGGACAGGTCATCAGGAAACACCATCGATGGTTTAAGCGGTCATCAGCGTCATGAGGGTTGCGAATGTGTTAAAGTAAGGGTATTACCCGCACAGGAGGCATTAGTATGTCAGAAATTAAACAATTACCCACTCGAGACGAGGTTGACCCTGAAATGACTTGGGATCTGACGCCCATCTATTCTTCAATCGCCGATTTTAACACGGACTTTGAATCTCTCAAGGCCCAACTACCGGCAATTAGCGAACTCACTGGTACCTTACATCAGGGACCCCGAGCCGTTGAGACGGCAGTCAGGACTATTTTGGATAGCATGCGTGAACTGGAAAAGCTCTACGTGTATGCATCACTTCGGCATGATCAGGATACGGCTGATGCCGCTAATCAAGCGCTGCTGAATCGGGCGCAAACGTTAGCGACCTCGTTTTCTGAAGTCGCATCTTGGTTTGAGCCAGAGTTAATGGCATTGCCAGAGGACCAACTCAATCAATGGTTGAACGACGATGAAACGCTCCAGAAGTACCGCCACTATTTACGAGCAATTCTGACGCAACGGGTGCACGTTTTATCAGCGGGTGAAGAAAAATTATTAGCGAGTGCCGGAGACGCTTTAAACGCTTCGAGCAACACTTTTAGTATGCTTAATGACGCTGATTTGGAATTTCCTGTGGTTATGGATGATGATGGGCATTCCGTACAGTTATCCCAGGGGATTTACGATCAGTTAATTCAATCAACAAAACCTGAGGTTCGAAAAATGGCCTTTCAACAACTCTACCGAGTTTATGGGCAATTTTCACATACCTTGGCTGCTACGTTATCTGGAAATGTGAAGACTCATAATTTTCAGGCAACAGCCCACCATTTTACAAATGCTCGTGAAGCGGCGTTATTTGCAAATCACATTCCAGAAAGCGTTTTTGATTCATTAGTTGACTCGGTTAATGAGCATTTGCCGCTGCTTCACCGATACGTCGCGTTACGAAAGCAATTACTTGGTGTTAAAGAACTGCATATGTATGATTTGTACACCCCAATTATGGGTGAGCCGGCCCTCAGTTATACGTATCAACAGGCCCAACAGATGGCTTTAAAAGCCCTCAGTGTTTTGGGCGATGACTACATTCAAACCGTCCAAACCGCCTTTAATTCGCGGTGGATAGACGTCGTTGAAAACAAGGGGAAACGATCGGGTGCTTATTCGTCAGGGATGTATGATACAGCACCATACATGTTATTGAACTGGCAGGACAACTTAGAGAATTTATTTACGCTTGTCCATGAGATGGGGCACAGTATGCATAGTTTTTACACAACCCACAACCAGCCTTATCAATACGGCGACTATCCAATTTTTGTCGCTGAGATTGCGTCCACAACGAACGAAAACCTTCTGACCGACTATCTGCTTAATGAAACGTCGGATCCTAAAGTAAAAGCCTTTATTCTCAATCATTATCTAGATGGCTTCAAGGGCACGGTATTTCGTCAAACGCAATTTGCCGAGTTTGAGCACTTGATTCATCAACAAGATGCGGCTGGACAGCCATTGACAGCTGATTATTTGAATCAGCAGTATCTAGCCCTTAATAAGCGCTACTACGGCGATGCGGTCATCTCAGATGATGAGATCAAACTGGAATGGAGTCGAATTCCTCACTTCTACTACAATTACTACGTTTACCAGTATGCAACTGGTTTTGCGGCTGCCAATACCTTGGCAAACGGCATCGTTACAGGGAAACCGGGCGCTCGAGAAGCTTACTTGGGCTTCCTAAAGGCAGGGAGTTCGGATTATCCCATTGAAGTGATGAAACAGGCTGGTGTGGATATGACAGCCACCAACTATTTGGATCAAGCGTTTAAGGTTTTCGAACAACGATTAATCGAATTTGAAAAGCTCGCCAAGACGCTTTAAAAGGTTTAAAAAAACGTTCACGGATAAAGTGAGGCCTACCCCTAAAGTTAAAGTGAAATCACTTTAACTTTAGGGGTTTTATTATGACAAAAATTTCGAAACAAACTAAGCTGAAAGCACTAATTGAGTATTTTGAAGGGACTACGTCACTAAAAACTGTAGCAAAAAAATATCAAATCCATCCAAGGACAATGCAAATGTTGGCAGCTGCTTACCGGACTCACGGTACCGATGTATTGTTGAACCCACCAAAGGTGACGTCAGAATATCGCGTTAAGTTGGCCCGCTGGGCTGAGAAAACGGGAGCTTCTTACACTGAAGTAGCGGCTAAATTTGGCTATGTAGGGATTCAGCAAATTATGGCTTGGCGAAAAATATATCGCCAAAAGGGGCCAAATGGTTTATTGTCTATCACAAAAGGACGAAAACCATCTATGGATAATAAGAAAAGATTGAAGAAGAAAAACATTCGTAAGAAAGCGTCCAAAACGACTGACCAACAACGTATTAAGGAACTAGAAGACGAGAATCAGGAGCTTAGAATCAAGCTAGAAGCGTCAAAATTATTGGCCTCGATGAAGCAATGAACCAACAAATCGCGCAAGTAATATGTGAACTCAAGGCCAAGTTTAAATTAGTTGATTTAATCCGTGTATTACCGATTTCAGAAGCAACATTCTTCTACTGGCGGAGACAGTCTAAAAAGCCTTCTAGGGATGCACATTTGTGTGATTTGATCATGTACTTATGGCAAGGCGATAACCATTTAGGAATTGAAAGAATCACCTCGTTACTGCGTAGCGAATTTTCGGTACTAGTTAACCACAAACGGGTCCGACGCCTGATGCATGAACTAGATATCTACGGTATGGGATACCACAAGAAAAGTAGACGGTACGATTCATCTAAAGGACCGGAAGGTACTAGAGTTAAGAACAAGTTGCATAGGCGATTCCGTACGGACCGCCCATTCCAGAAAATGGTTGCGGACGTGACGGAATTCAAAATTCCCCAAACACTGGAAAAAGTCTACCTAGAGCCAATCATGGATCTTTACAATAACGAAATTCTGACCTACGCAGTGACATCTGATAGTCCTAATTTAGAATTCGCAGTACAACCTTTAAACGAGTTGATTGAAAAGCTTCCTAACCCGAATATGAAGCGTTTCGTCCACACTGATCAAGGATGGCAGTTTCGGCACAAAGTATGGCAACGCAAGTTGCGAAAAGCAAACCTGACACCCAGCATGGCGAGACGTGCTACCTGTCTTGATAACGCCTGTATAGAAAGCTTCTTCAACAAACTGAAGGTAGAGTTAGGCAATCTAAACCAGTACCGGTCTGCGCAAGAATTAATTAAAGCCATTAAATCGTGGATTAGCTACTACAACACCAGACGGATTCAGATGAAACTAGGCGGCAAGTCGCCGATTAAATATCGACAACTTGCCGCCTAGGAAAGACAAGCAATATTCACTTTAACTTTTGGGGTACACCTCAAAGTTCCGTGAACGTTTTTTATAAGACGCGAAGATTCGGCTTGCCTTGATTGATTAGTGGTTGATTCAAAAGGCCTTGATCTTCACAGATATTATATAATGTTTGGTCAGTTACGTCGTCTAAGAGTAGACCGTAATCTGAAACAGATATATTATAAATTACTGCTGTTGAAGGTGATTCTACTTTCATTTCAGCTGCCAGATGTTGGTCGGCTTTAAATGCTTTTTGTGCCAGCGGCGAGCGCCGGTCTTCTTGAAACATCTCCAAATCAAGTGAATAGCGTTCCGCAATTTCTAAGGCTAGGTCGTCAGAATATTCCCGGCCTTCCTCGACAATTGCGTCTTGCATGCCCATTAAGAACTGGCGACCGCGCTTTTTTCCTTGAAAAAGCGCTGCTTTGTAGTCCAATATCGTCTTATAATGCACTTCAAACTGTTCGTTTCTAGTCGTTAGATCGTTGCTCAATTCGTCAGAGTTGCGCAAGTGGGAGTCAATGATTTTAGGTGACAACAACGGAATGAACTGGTAAGAAATGTTGTCTAAAATCGTGCCGGCTAGTCTTAATATACTGCGTTCCGACTTCATACATCGGGATCCCAGCGGATTAATAAATAGATACACTTCTAACACGGGTTATTCCTCCATTATCTTGATAAACTTTTTATTGTGCCTCACTACAACAGTAATCATAAAGCATTCTAAGCTGATTGCAAGCAAGTTGCCTATTGAGAGAGCCTTTAATTGGGTAGTAGCGACGACTTCTTATATAATGCACTATTCTGGCTCATTCGTAAAGTATTTTGTTTTAAACAATGAACAATCATTGCATGGCGCCGGATTAAGAAGAATATGATAGAATAGATTTTAGGTTTGTTAGTTAATAAACAAAGCCGAAATGCGAAGTTTTGAGGTGACTAGCGTGATTGAACAATGGGATCAATTTTTACTGCCATACACGCAGGCTGTAGATGAGTTAAAAGTAAAGCTTCGTGGCATGCGAAAACAATTTCAAAACCAAAACCAACGACCGCCAATTGAATTTGTGACGGGGCGGGTCAAACCAGTGGATAGTATTAAGGAAAAAATGGTTCGCCGACATGTGACGGAAGAGCGGTTAGAACAAGACATGCAAGATATTGCTGGTCTTCGAATTATGTGTCAGTTTGTTGATGACATTTACCAAGTTGTTGACCTACTTCGCAAACGGGCCGACATGACTATTCTCGAAGAACGAGACTATATTCATAATGAGAAACCGAGCGGCTATCGGTCTTATCACATTGTGGTTGAATACCCGGTTCAAATGGTGACGGGTGAAAAGAAAATTTTGGCTGAAATTCAAGTGAGAACGTTGGCGATGAACTTTTGGGCGACGATCGAACACTCATTAAACTATAAGTATCAAGGGGATTTTCCCGAGGAATTAAGCGCCCGACTGCAACGGGCCGCCGAGGCGGCCTTTAAATTAGATACCGAAATGTCTGAAATTAGAGAAGAAATTCAAGAAGCACAGCATTTATTTTCCTATGGTAAACGACCAGATGCACAGGACAAAAAGGGTGAGTGAGCATGAAAATTGCAATTTTTAGTAACTCGGGTCGGGCTTCACAAAATGTGTCAGATGCTCTGCGAACCCGAATCCGGTTCGAACATCTGACATTAGATGATGCCCACCCAGATATCGTCATTACGGTGGGGGGCGATGGCACATTATTGTCTGCTTTTCACCACTATAGCGAACAGCTGGATAAAATTCGCTTTGTGGGGATTCATACGGGACATCTCGGCTTTTATACGGATTGGCGAGATTACGAAGTGGATAAGTTGGTTGACAGTCTGGCCCACGACAATGGTCAAAGTGTGAGCTATCCGTTGCTGGATATCTGGGTCACGTACGCGGACGGTGAACAAGAAAAGAAGTTGTTGGCGTTGAATGAATCCACCCTAAAAAAAGTGACGGGAACGATGATGGCTAACGTCTACATCAAGGATGAGCTATTTGAGCTTTTCCGGGGTGATGGGCTTTGTGTGTCCACACCAACTGGTTCAACGGCCTATAACAAGTCAGCCGGCGGTGCGGTATTAAGTCCGGGATTGGATGCAATTCAAATTTCGGAAATCGCGTCAATTAACAATCGTGTGTTTCGAACTTTGGGGTCACCGCTTATTTTATCGCCTGACGAATGGGTTCGAATTGAACCGGTGCGTTCGCGGGAGAATTTGCTGACTTGCGATCAAATTTTAGTTGAAAACCGGGCCATCAAAGAGGTCGGATTCCGGATTTCGAAAAAGCGAATCAATTTTGCGCAGTACCGGCACACGCAATTCTGGCGTCGAGTTTCCGAATCATTTATTGGGGTAAAACGTAATGACAACCTTTAGTTGGCGCTATGAGGGACGCGCACCAATGTTCGTCAGGACCTTTGTCCGCCAACGGGGTATCAGTCGAACGTTGTTGAAGTCCATTAAGTTTAACGGCGGCGATATTCGGGTCAATGACGAACCGGTCCGGGTGACTCGTAAGTTAACCCAGGGTGATGAATTAGTAGTTAAGTTACCACCGGAACCGGGAAATGACCGGATTGTTCCTTCCTTTGAACCCTTAGCGATTTTATTTGAGAGTGAGCACTTTTTGGTGGTCAATAAGCCAGCAGGAATTGCTTCGGTTCCGTCGCATTTGTATCCGGACGATACGCTGGTTAACCGCGTTAAGGGTTACCTTGTCACGACTCATGCGGCAAATCAGACGACTCATATTGTAACGCGGCTTGATCGTGAAACAAGCGGGGTGGTTATTTTTGCAAAGCATCATTTTGCGCATACTGTCCTAGATACCCAGCTAAAACAGCATCGCCTCAAAAAAATGTATATTGCATTGGCTAAAGGTCGATTCAAAAATCGGCATGGGGCGATCAATCAACCGATTGGCCGGCAGCCGGGTTCGTTTGTTAAACGGATGGTTCGGACGGATGGAAAGGCGGCCTTAACGGAATACTGGGTCGTCAAACAAATGAGGGCGACAACGTTGCTCAAGCTACGATTGCACACGGGGCGGACACACCAAATTAGGGTGCATTTAACCGCTCTTGGGCACCCATTGGTTGGTGATTTTTTATACGGTCAGCAGACCGATCCGTTTATTCACCGGCAGGCCCTGCACTGCGCCAGCGTGACCTTCTATGATCCGTTTGCAGCCACTACTGTGACGTGTTACGCGCCCTTACCTTCAGATTTAGCACGGGCGGTGACCTTTGAATCACGGCAACCGGGGCAGCCGCTTAGTGCTGTGACCATGGCTAATAAAAATTAAAAAAGTCGCGATGGGGCGCTCTTTATTTTGAGCACGGTCGCGACTTTTTTGATTAAAATTACTGATTACTTTTGAATTTCAATGACGTAGTTAAGAGCAGCGCTTGCCACAAGAGTCTCAGTTGCGGACGTCGAAGAACTAATGGGGACCAAGCTGAGACCCTTGTCTTGCGCCAGTTTAATGCGATCAGATAAGTGATCAAAATTGGTCGTTAAGACCCGGTCAAAGCCAGCGGCAGCCAGCCAATCCAAGGCGGCCGTCTGGTCCGTTTCAGTTAAGGTATCCAAATCATGGTTGAAGCTTAGTGTCATACCGCCAGCAGCGGCAATTAGGTTGTTTAAACCATCAGTATCCAGGGTGTTGTCTGGGCCGAGGGCACTCATTACGACGCCATCAGCCCCAAGTTGTTGGGCCTCCAGAATATCGGCCTCCATGATTTTTAGCTCGGTGTCGGTGTATTGGGCCTGACCAATCCGGGGCCGAATGACAAAGTCCAGACTGGCCCCATTTTCGTGAGCATAGCGGATGCTTTCCGCCATGACGCCCTTACTGACGGTGGTTCCACCGTTGGTTAAATTATCGGTTATTAAGAGATGGCGCAGACCGGCTTGACCAACTAACTCAGGTAACTGGGTCGCGTTTTCAATGAGTGGCATTTTGATCATTAAATTAAGTTCCTTTCCTGTGGCAGGTTATCGATTTTAGTATGCTACAATCGATTATAACAATCTTTATTGATGAGGTGAATGATATTGAAGCAACCAAGACCTAAGATTAGAACGTGGTTCACGAGTTGGTTTTTAGATAATAAAGTCGTGGTCTCACTTTTAGTATTACTGCTCATTTTGTTAAACGTCTTGATTTTAAGCAAACTACCAGGATTGTGGGCGCCCATTCAGAGCTTATTTGATATTTTGGGCGTTCCGGTCATTATTGCGGGAGTGGGGTATTACTTAATTAATCCCCTGGTTGATTGGCTTCAGCATCGATTTAATATTAGCCGACTCGTGACAATTACGGTTGTTTTTGTTGTTATTTTTGGTTTGATTGCTTGGGGTATCTTTTCGGTAATCCCGGTTGTTCAGGAGCAGTTGACGGGGCTTATTAATAATTGGCCAACTTATTGGCATCATACGGAGCAATTTGTGTTGCAATCACTAAGTGGTTCCGAATTTGATGCCATTCGCCATCAACTGACCGATATCAATGATCAGGTCAACAATTTCTTTAAGAGTGGGGGATCCAATTTTGTCCAAACATCCCTGAACTCAATTGGTCACGTTGTCTCGCACGTTTCAACCATTGCAATCGCCGTCATAACCGCACCATTTGTCTTGTTCTACCTGTTAAAAGATGGCCATCAATTGCCAGAATACATGGTACAATTCATTCCAGTCCGCAAGCGGGTCTCGTTTTTGCGAATCCTAACGGACATGAATCGGCAAGTCAGTAATTACGTGCGCGGTCAGTTAACTGTCGCCTTCTTTGTGGCGGTTATCTTTGCAATTGGGTACGGGCTTATTGGGATGAAGTTTGCGTTACTACTGGGGATTGCTTCGGGTTTGTTAAATTTAATTCCATACCTTGGTTCATTTTTGGCCATGGTGCCAGCCATTGTCATTGGCGCTTTTGTTTCGCCTGTAATGTTATTAAAGGTTCTAATTGTTTTTGTGATTGAGCAAACTTTGGAAGGCCGGATTATTTCCCCGCTCGTTTTAGGAAACACGTTAAAAATTCACCCGGTCACCATTATCTTTATCTTGCTCGCATCAGGAAAATTATTTGGGATTGTCGGCGTTATCTTGGGAATCCCCGGATATGCAGTGTTAAAAGTGATAGGGACCGAAATATTTCATTGGTATCAAAGTCAAAGTCAGTTTGAGGCGCCTGCAGATTCGACCAAATGAGCCAAAAAAAGTCCCTCGCAATCGCGAGGGACGAACCCTGAAATTTACCAGCTAGCTTTCTTAATACCGGGAATTTGGCCCTTGTGGGCTAGTTGTCGGAAATTCAAGCGTGACATGCCAAACTTTCGCATGTAAGCGTGAGGCCGGCCGTCCAAGTGATCTCGATGATGAATTCGGGTAGGTGATGCATTTCGTGGTAGCCGACTTAAAGCGGCATAGTCACCATTTTTCTTATATTCACTACGGATAGCGGCGTACTTAGCAACCGTTTCCTCAATTCGTTTTTCTTTTGCAATCTTAGATTTCTTAGCCATTGAGATTCTCCTTCATCAAATAGTGTCTGGTGCTGTGACGAATATCGATGAGTAACAAACTGTTTTTTAGGATAACACAACATAATCGTAATTGCTACTATTTAAAACTGGTTTCTTGCTTTTTTAGAATAGTGGCTATCTGGGATTTTCTTGCAATCATTATAAAATAGTGTTAAGTTATTAGTCGAGAAATCGTTCGGGTGTAGATGTCGACCAGTCGTCAGCTATACTCGAATTCGCACTTCATTAACGCAGTTCCTCGCCGTGATAACACCGAGGGGTTGCGTTTTTTTATGCGAAGCATTCTAATTTATTTAAAGCGAGGAACAGTTATGGCAAACCACATTGTATTATTTGAACCGCTTATGCCAGCCAATACGGGCAACATTGCCCGGACTTGTGCAGGAACCGACACCACGTTAGACTTAATCGAACCACTCGGGTTTTCAGTGGATGACGCGCATTTAAAACGGGCCGGGTTGGATTACTGGGACAAAGTTAACATCGTTTATCACGATAATTTGGCGGCGTTCATGGCGACGGTTCACGATATGAGCCGGTTATTTTTGGTCTCCAAGTTTGCGGACCAAGCCTATACGGACCCGAATTATACCGACGTGGCTGGGGGGGATTTTTACTTTATGTTTGGCAAGGAAACAACCGGGTTACCAGAACCGTTTATGCGTCAACATAGCGAAAAGGCAATCCGAATTCCCCAAGATGATTCCCATATTAGGGCGTTAAACTTGTCAAATTCAGCAGCCATTGTAATTTACGAGGTTCTCCGGCAGCAAAACTTTAATAACTTGGAGCGCAGCCACCACTATGAAAATGATAAACTAAAGTGAGATTGAACACAGGGGGAACGCATTTTGGCAGCAAAACGCCAGTCAACAAAACGAACGACAGCCACCAAACGGCGGCCCAAAAAAACAACACAAAAGGCTAAGGCACTGCATTATGAACTTAACATAGCAGGGTTAGGCTTGTTTTCGTTGAGCTTACTAGCCCTCTTTCAGGCCGGCTTCGTCGGAACGTTAGTGGCTAATGTCATCCGATTATTTGTCGGGAATAGTTATTTATTGCTGGCTCTTTTAATAAGTGCGCTTGGGTTAACGCTCTTGATTATGGGTGTTTGGCCCAGCCTTAAGGCCCATTATTGGTGGGGGGGCGGCCTTGCTTTAGCCGGGTGGTTACTAATGAGTCACGTGACGATGTTTCTATCAGCCGGTCAACATACTGGATTTTTAGCCTATACTTGGCAACTCTGGGCATCTGATCTGGGTCACGGCAGCTTATCCCTTGATTTAGGCGGCGGGATGTTTGGGGCGTTAATGTTAACGCTAACACATTTTCTAGTTGCTTTTCTAGGCTCTCAGGTCTTAGCGATTTTGGTGATGGTTGCCGGCGGCCTAATCTTCTTCGACATTCCATTTGTTCGGGTTTTACAGATCATTCAGAAAATGGCAATTTGGCTGGGGACTCACCTGACCCAGCTTTACCAAGTGTGTCAGGCGTGGTTTGAGCGTCGTGCTCGCGACCGGTCAAAATCGCAGTCAAAGCCTGCCCGGAAGGCGGTTAAAGTCGATGAGACGCCTTTGGTAGCCCCGGAGGATAAGACGTTGCCTGAACCTGTGCTGGATCAAAAACAGCCGACAAAGTCAGCTAGTGCCCAACCCGTCACGATTAACGTTGCGGCGGATCAAAATCAGTCTAAGCCAAAAAACGATGAAGAATTTGAGGAATCCTCCATGATTCAAGTTGCCGATGATGATCCTAACTACCAGTTACCGGGTTCGAACTTGTTAACACCGGTTACCGAAAATGACCAAACAGATGACTATAAATTAATTGAAAAGAATACGAAAGTGCTTGAAAAAACCTTAGACAGTTTTGGGGTCGATGCGGAAATCAGGCATGTTAATTTAGGACCATCAGTGACCGAATATGAGCTTCATCCGGCCATTGGCGTGAAAGTGTCACGAATCGTTAATTTGGCGGACGACCTTGCCTTAGCGATGGCGGCTAAAGATATTCGGATTGAAGCGCCTATTCCAGGTAAATCCTTAATTGGTATTGAGGTGCCTAACCGGGAAGTGGCGACAGTGTCGTTTCGGGACGTGAGTGAGGCAGTGTCACATTCAGCAAACCATCCGTTGGAAGTCCCGCTAGGTCGGGACGTGACAGGAAAGGTTATCAGCAGCGATTTAACCAAGATGCCCCACCTGCTAATTGCCGGATCTACTGGGAGCGGTAAGTCAGTTGCCATTAATGGCATCATCGTCAGTATCCTAATGAATGCTAAACCGAGCCAGGTTAAGCTTATGTTGATTGATCCCAAAAAAGTTGAATTGAGTGTCTACAACGGTATTCCCCACCTGCTAACGCCGGTTGTGTCGGAACCGAAAAAAGCGGCACGGGCCCTTCACAAAGTGGTTCACGAGATGGAGCAGCGATACGATCTGTTTTCAAAGGTCGGTCAACGAAAGATTTCGGGGTATAACCAATACGTTCAGGAACAAAACAAAACGAGCGATAAACCGTTACCGCTATTGCCCTATATCGTGGTTATTGTGGATGAGTTGGCCGACCTGATGATGACTGTTTCCAACGAGGTTGAAGATGCCATTATTCGCCTAGCCCAAATGGGGCGGGCAGCCGGTATTCATATGATATTGGCCACGCAACGGCCGTCTGTTGATGTGATTACGGGGTTAATAAAAGCCAATGTTCCGTCGCGAATGGCCTTTGCCGTTTCAAGCGGGGTAGACTCCCGAACAATTCTTGATAGCAATGGTGCTGAAAAACTGCTTGGTCGAGGGGATATGCTCTATCTACCGATTGACCAAAACACGCCAATCCGAGTTCAAGGGGCCTTTATCCCGGATCAGGATGTGGAGCGTGTGGTGACCTTTATTAAGGATCAGCAGCAGGCTGACTATGACGAGCAGATGATGGTCAGTGATGAGGAAGTTGCCGAAAATGCTGACAGTTCGGACGATGAATTGTTTAATGAAGCCCTTGAGTTTGTTGTTAATGAGCAAAAAGCTAGTACTTCGTTATTACAACGCCACTTTCGAATTGGCTATAACCGCGCTGCCCGGTTGATCGATGACTTGGAGCAAGGTGGTTTCATTGGGCCACAGGAGGGGAGCAAGCCCCGACAAGTTTATAAAGCAAAACCGGAAGAATAAAAAAAACCATCGGAATTCGTATCCGATGGCTTTTTTATTTAGAATAATCCTAGTGACCCTGCGGCCCCAGCGAAGACTGAAAATACGGTGACGATAATCATTAACCAGACAAAAACCATAGTTATTTTCTGGAATGTTGACTTTTTTTTCTTTGAAGATTTCATATTGAGTCACAACCCCATTTAAAAGATTACTGTCGTAAGTGTAACGTGGAATGCTTAGAAATGCAATTTAAATAATGACTTAAATCCGGGGCACTCATCAGATCTCAATTTGAATGTTAATTAAAACACCGTTATAATGGGAAAGTTAAAATTGACGAAAGGCGGAGCAAACCGTGGGAATTGTAATGATGCAGTTAATTGTTTTGGTTGGCGCTTGGGTACTTGTGAAACTCATCCAAAGGGTTGGTCGCAGTCCCAAACTTAAAAAAATTCGGTTTCGGGATGGGTTACCTTTTTTTCTGGCGTTTTTCATTTGGCAACTAGCTCATTTGTGGACGTTTCCCTGGTGGGCCTATCTGTTGATGGGGTGGGCGATTCTCGGAATTGGCGTCACGTGTTATTTGGCGGCTAAGCGAGGCGAAATCCTGTGGCGCAAATTTCTAGTCTTGTTCTTGCGACTAAGTGGTGTTTATCTGTTCTTGGGTTACATTGCCACGATTCTCGCCATGCCCTGGTTGAAGTAACCGAAAAATGGGTGGAAGTCCCCACCATTCCCCACCCAAACTAAAAACTACATAATCATTGATATAACGGGGATACAACCGATCTTAGTAATAAAGATCGGTTGTTTTTTTGCTTTTTTTAGAATTTTTTTGGGGGAATGTGGTAGGGAGTGGGGACTTGTGGTAGACTGAATATATCAGTGGGAGGGGAGGAATCTAACGAT
Source organism: Secundilactobacillus kimchicus JCM 15530 (assembly GCF_001433995.1). Classification (GTDB taxonomy): domain Bacteria; phylum Bacillota; class Bacilli; order Lactobacillales; family Lactobacillaceae; genus Secundilactobacillus; species Secundilactobacillus kimchicus. The sequence goes on along the minus strand of NZ_AZCX01000001.1, from coordinate 467,859 downwards.
GTTCATGGGCGAGTTTGAGCATACAATTGATTCCAAAGGCCGACTGATTATTCCAGCAAAGTTTCGTGGTGAATTAGGGGAAAAATTTGTGGTAACTCGAGGAATGGATGGCTGCTTATTTGGGTATCCGATGAGTGGTTGGGAAAAACTTCAAGAACGGTTATCGCAATTGCCACTGAATAAGCGAGATGCCCGGGCCTTTGTCCGGTTTTTCTACTCTGCCGCTACTGAGTGCACGTTCGATAAGCAGGGCCGAATTAATATTCCTAGTCCATTGGCGAAACATGCGGAATTAGAGAAACAATGCATCATCGTTGGGGTTTCTGACCGCTTTGAAATTTGGAGCCAGACGCGTTGGCAATCATTTGCTGACAGTGCTGAAGAAAACTTCGACGATATTGCGGAGAATTTAATGGATTTTGATATTTAAGCTTTGAAAGGAGGGTCACCGTGGCCACGTTTAATCACGAAACGGTTTTGTTAAATGAAGCGGTTAACGAATTGAAGATAACGGGGAGCGGCGACTATGTGGACTGCACGCTAGGGGGCGGCGGTCACAGCTCAAAGATTAGTTCAAAGCTGACGACAGGACGCTTGTTTGCGTTCGATCAAGATCAAACGGCAATCGATTTTAATGCCAATCGGTTTGCTAAGGAAATTCAAGCAGGCAGTGTCATATTGATCCATGCAAATTTTCGAAACATACAGGGGGAACTTGCAGCTCGTCATGTCACCGGTGTCGATGGAATCGTCTATGATCTAGGGGTTAGTTCACCCCAGTTCGATGATGCTAGTCGGGGATTTAGTTACCGATATGACGCACCGTTAGATATGAGAATGGATCAGACCGCAACGTTAACTGCGCAAGACGTTGTGAATGACTGGTCGTACCAAGATTTGGTGCGCATTTTTTACCGCTATGGTGAGGAGCGCTTTGCCAAACCGATCGCAAGAAAAATTGAGCAGTATCGTAAGACTAAAAGGATCGAGACAACCGAGCAACTTGTGGACATCATAAAAGAAGGCATTCCAGCGGCAGCTAGGCGGCATGGAGGTCATCCAGCGAAAAAGGTCTTCCAAGCAATTCGGATCGCAGTCAATGATGAATTGGGTGCGTTAGAGACATCACTTGAACAAGCGTTATCACTGTTGAATCCGGGGGGACGAATTAGTGTGATAACGTTTCAGTCATTAGAGGATCGGCTTGTTAAATCAATGTTTAAAGAGAAGAGTAGCTTGCCAGAGTTACCTCCGGGATTACCGGTGGTCCCAGATGAACTACAACCTGACTTTAAGTTAGTTACGCGCAAACCGATAGTGCCTAGTGAAGCTGAGATGGCAGAAAATCATCGCGCTCATAGTGCAAAACTAAGAGTTATTGAAAAAAGCCGAACAATAAGATAAACTATGTACAGGGATAGGATGATGATGTATGGCTCAAAACAATTTGGCAAGACAAGCGGTTCCAATGAAACCACTGCGGGTAGCAAATCCCGAACGACCAATACATACAACGACAGGGAATCAATCAGTAGAAGTTCCAAAGCACCTTGCACTTTCAAAGTTTGAAAAATGTCTGATGACCGTGGGGACGGTTATTACGATGTGCATGATGGTTTGGTTGGTCAGTTTAAAGATCGGGGTTTCTACAGCACAACAACACTTACAGGACGTTAATTCAAGAATTGCATCCGTTCAAACTAAAAACGTGAGCACCAAGCAGGAAGTTAACGAACTGCAAAATCGGGCCCGCTTAGATAAGATTGCCCAAAAGGACGGTTTGTCACTTTCGAACGGTAAGATAAGGAATGTAAACAAATGAAACAATCACCTAAACGAACGGTGACTAGTCAAGATGCGCGGCGTAATCGCAGGGTGTTCGGTCGAATTCTTCTGCTGTTATTTTCAGCTGTTTTCTTACTATTCATTGTTCGTTTTTCGTATATCACTATTGGCAAGAGTGTGGAACACGTTAACTTAAGCACCCAAGCCAAAAAGTTATATACCGCAACCCAAACGTTAAAAGCGGATCGTGGTAGCATATACGATTCTAACAACCAACCAATCGCGCAGGATACAAGCACCTATTCGTTGTATGCAGTCCTTGATAAATCGCAAAAAAGTCTTGCAGGTGAACCGCTTTACGTCCAAGACAAAGAAAAAACTGCAACGGTTCTGGCGAAGAATTTGCCACTGACTAAAAAACAAGCGATGGCTTATTTGACACCAGCTAATTCAAAAGCGTTTCAAGTTGAATTTGGTGCAGCGGGCCAAAATATTTCCTTGACTACAAAGAGTAAGATTGAAAAGGCCCACTTAACGGGTCTAAATTTTGTGCAACAGCAAGCGCGGTTATATCCTAACGGTACTTTTGCGTCAAACCTGATTGGGAATGTCACGACGCAAAAAAATCAGTTAGTTGGAACGATGGGACTAGAACAAGCCTTCAACTCGATATTAAATGGGCGTGATGGCTTTAAAAAAGTGAGCCAAGATAATAACGGTTACCAAATTCCGGGCACACTGCAAAAGGATCGGCAACCACAAAACGGGGATAACGTGTATACGACGCTGGATTCACGACTTCAAACACTTTTGGAAACGGAAGTATCCTCGCTTCAGGCCAAGGTTCATGCGAAGTCGCTAGGGGCCACGCTTATGAATGCAAAAACTGGGGAGATTCTAGCAACTACGCAGCGCCCAACGTTTAATCCGCAGACGGGTAAGGGCATTGGGAATGCATGGCGTAACTCGTTAACGCAAGATTTGTATGAACCTGGGTCAACCATGAAGATTTTTACAATGGCTGCCTCAATTGATAGTGGTCATTATAACGGGAATGCGTTATACAATTCCGGGCGCTACGAGGTTGGCGGTCGAATTGTGCCAGACTGGAATACTGGCGGTTGGGGCTTGATTTCCTATAACAAGGGATTTGCCCTTTCTAGTAACGTTGCTATGGCTCACCTTGAGCAGCAAATGGGATCAGAAACGTGGAAAAAGTACATCAAACGGTTTGATTTTCTTAAGTCTACCAATTTTGGGCTACCAGGCGAACAGTCCGGTAGTTATCAATTTTCATTACCAATTGAACAGGCGAATACAGCTTTTGGTCAAGGGATTCAAGTGACTCAGATTCAGATGCTGCAAGCGTTGTCCGCCATTGCCAATAATGGTAAGATGTTAAAGCCTTACGTGGTTCGTAAAGTGACCTCGTCATCTGGTCAGACTATTAAGAAATACGGTAAAAAAGTGATTGGCCAGCCGGTTTCAAAAGCAACGGCAGAAGCTGTCCGAAAACATATGGAAGACGTTGTTTATAAGTCTTACGGTATCGGTAGTGATTTTAAAATTAAAGGGGTTCGGGTGGCCGCTAAAACCGGGACGGCACAGGTGGCTGGTAGTTCAGGCTATATGACCGGGGATAACAGCTATCTGTATTCTGTAGCGGGGATGGCACCCGCCAAGGACCCTAAGTACGTGATGTACGTGACGATGAAGCAACCAACGTTACCAGGATCAGAAACGCCAACTCAACTCACGTCAGACGTCTTTAAGCCCGTCTTAAAGCGCGCATTACAGGAAGCAAACGGCCAACAAACGCCGCGAATGAGTCAAAAGACGAATAAAATGCCAAATCTCGTCGGAACCCAACTGGCAACTGCGCAAAGCAAACTAACAAAGCAGGGCTTTCAGGTCACAGTTCTTGGCAACGGGTCAACTGTCCGCCAGCAATCGCCGACGAACGGGCAATTAATGCTGACGGGACAACGAGTGATGTTGGTGACGGCCGGGCCGATTCAGATGCCTGATGTCACCGGTTGGTCAAAGAGTGACGTCCTCCGTCTAGGTCAACTTTTAGGCATGAAGGTCAGCTTTGACGGATCCGGTTACGTTGCTAAACAAAGCATTGCCGCAGATAAAACAGTTAGTGATAACAGTCATTTAAAAGTGACATTGAAGTAGCGCTAGTCGCTGCGAAATTCTTGCACCGAGGAAGAGGAGAACAACAAGATGAGTTCATTAGTGTCAGCAGCGATTAGTTTTTTAATCACGGCGCTTGGAATGCCCGCGTTAATTCGGTATTTTCGGGCCAAGCATGAGGGGCAAATGATTCGTGAAGAAGGCCCAACGTGGCACGAAAAGAAATCTGGAACCCCAACGATGGGTGGTCTATTATTTATCATTGCGATGCTAGTGGCGTCAGTCGTTAGTGGTGCAATGGCAGGCTTGCTCAGCCCGGCATTAGGGATTCTTCTCTTCATCTTGGTCCTATATGGGTTACTGGGCATGTGGGATGATTCCATCAAGCTTTTTCGACGCCAAAATGAGGGCTTGAAGGCTTGGCAGAAATTGGCTGGGCAAATCGTCGGCGCGGTAATCTTTATGGTGGTTTACGTTCATGAAAGGCTCCCGCTGGCGGTTCATATTCCGGGGATGGGTGATTTACACCTGGGATTCTTGTACATCTTGTTTGTAATTATTTGGCTCGTCGGTTTTTCGAACGCAGTCAATTTAACCGACGGATTAGACGGTCTAGTTTCCGGTTTAGCCACAATTGCGTTTGGTGCGTATGGTTTTCTGGCCTGGCACCAACATCAATTTGACATTATGATTTTTTGTTTGGCAGTTGTCGGCGGTTTGGTTGGGTTTTTCATTTATAACCATAAGCCAGCTAAAATTTTCATGGGCGACATGGGCTCGCTTGCCCTAGGTGGTGCTTTGGCTGCGGTATCAATTCTGTTGCATCACGAGTTGTCGCTTTTATGGATTGGCCTTATTTTCGTCATTGAAACTGCTAGTGTCATTTTACAAGTTGCCTCCTTCAAACTGACCGGGAAACGGCTATTCTTGATGAGTCCAATTCACCATCATTTTGAAATGAAAGGGTGGAGCGAATGGCGAGTTGACGGAACTTTTTGGGCAATCGGTCTGATCACAGCCGTTACCGGTGTTTTAGTGATGTGGTAATACTTCTCGATAGGTGGCAGAAATAATGAAAAATGTTCAAACGTATAGTGGTAAAAAGGTCTTTGTTTTGGGCCTAGCGAAGAGTGGGTATCATGCAGCGTTACTTTTGCAAAAACTCGGAGCCAAGGTAACGGTCAGTGATCAAAAAACGCTGCGTGATAATCCAGCTGCACAAACCTTAAAAGCTGCCGGTGTGACAGTTTTAACTGGCCCGCAAACGGCTGATCAATTGACGGATGATTTTGATTTAATGGTGAAAAACCCCGGGATTGCGTACGACGTTCCCTTAGTCCAAGCCGCCCTTGCTAAGCAGTTACCAATTATTACGGAAGTAGAGTTGGCTAGTGAAGTTAACGAAGGCGAACTCGTCGCCGTTACTGGTAGCAACGGTAAAACAACCACCACAACGATGATTACCAAAATTCTTAACCAAGAACGCGTTCAGGGCCGAAGCGCCTACGCCGGTAACATTGGTGTTCCAGCTAGTGAAGTCGCTCAGGAAATGACCGCTGATGACACATTGGTTCTAGAAGTGTCGAGTTTTATGTTGCTGGGAACGACGACGTTTCATCCCCACATTGCCGTTTTAACGAATATTTTTTCTAACCATTTAGACTATCACAAGACCCGTGAGAATTACGTTAACGCTAAAATGCGCATTACGGCAAACCAAACCGCGAACGATTACTTTGTCGTTAATTTTGATGCCCCAGAGTGGCGAACATTAGCGCAACGCAGTCAGGCTCAAATTGTCCCGTTTTCAAGACAAGCAGTGACAACTGATGGTGCCTACGAACAAGACGGCAATTTATACTTTAAGGGTGAACTTGTGATGGCTGCCAGTGACGTTCGTGTGCCTGGTACGCACAACATCGAAAACGCGTTAGCAGCCATTGCAGTCGCTAAGATTGAGGGACGTTCAAATGACGCTATTCGTCACGTGTTAACGACGTTTGGTGGGGTCCGACACAGAACGCAGTATGTTTTGACGGCCGCGGGCCGAAAGTATTATAACGATTCCAAAGCCACCGATATGGAAGCAACGGAAATGGCATTGAACGGATTTAAAGAACCCGTCGTGTTATTGGCTGGTGGACTAGATCGCGGTTATGAGTTTGACAATCTAGTGCCCTACTTTAAAGCACACGTTAAGGCGATTGTTTTGTTTGGTGAGACGCAACAGCTACTGGCAAAGGCCGCTAAAGCGGCAGGCATCTCAACGATTGCCTATGCTGAAAACGCGGAAGCTGCGGTTCCAATTGCCTACAATCTGAGTGCACCTGGCGATGTGATCTTGTTATCTCCTGCAAATGCAAGTTGGGATCAGTATCCAAACTTTGAAGTGCGGGGCGATCGGTTCATTGAAGCAGTTGAAGCCCTTACTGGTCAAAAGGAGGAACAGTAATGCGTTTAATGGTCTCAGGTGGCGGTACCGGGGGGCATATCTACCCGGCGCTGGCCGTTATTAACCAACTTAAAAAAAACGACCCCAACACCGAGGTCATGTACGTCGGTTCAAAGCGGGGAATTGAAAGTAGCATTGTGCCGCAACTCGGCCTGCCATTTGAAGCACTCGAGATCCAGGGATTTAAGCGGTCCCTGTCGCTTGAAAATTTTAAAACCTTGTACTTGTTCTTGAAAAGCGTTAGGATTGCGCGAAAATTGATCAAGAAGTTTCAACCTGACGTTGTGTTAGGGACTGGTGGGTACGTCTCGGGAGCTGTTTTGTACGCTGCGGCTAAGATGGGGGTCCCAACGGTGATCCACGAACAAAACAGTGTTGTCGGGGTGACCAATAAGTTTCTGAGCCGGTATGTCGATAAGATTGCAATTAATTTTGAGGCTGCTAGACGGCAATTTCCGGCGGCAAAAGTCGTGATGACTGGGAACCCACGGGCCCAAGAAGCTGTCAACGCTCCGGCTGATTTTTCGCTGAGTCGCTTTGGGTTGAAGGATGACGTTGCCACTGTCATGGTGGTTGGCGGTAGTCAAGGGGCGCTGAGACTCAACCAAGTGATGGTTGACGCCTTACCGACATTTGCTCAACGGGATTATCAGGTGGTCTTTGTGACTGGGCCTAAGCGGTTTGACGCAGTATCGGCTGAGCTCAAAAAAATGGGGACCGTCGCAAACGTTGCCGTTCAACCATATGTGGATAATATGCCAGCTGTTTTGCGGAAATTGTCGGCCATTGTGGGTCGGGCTGGCGCAACGACCCTAGCTGAAATTACGGCAATTGGTGTCCCGTCTATTTTGATTCCGAGTCCGTACGTCACGGCTGACCACCAAACCAAGAATGCTCAAAGTCTCGTTGATCAAGGGGCTGCTGTGATGATTAGAGAAGCCGACTTGTCTGCAACGACGTTGGTTTCAGCTATTGATCAATTGATGCTTGATTCGTCTCAGCGTGACAAAATGGCGCAGGCGTCCAAAAAAATGGGCAAACCACATGCGGCGGATGAAATGATTACGATTTTAAAATCAGTGACGCACGACGCGTAGGGGGGTCCTTTGATGGCCTTTAAATCCAAAAAGACAACTTCCAATTCCGAGCTCACCCCTTGGGAGAAGTATCAACAAGCTCAAAAACAACACGCTGCTGCTAAAAAGCATCGGCCTAAGTTGCGGATTGGTAAGAAGTTGCCCAAGCTCAAACAGCAAAAAGAACGTCAACTTAGCCGGCGGATGGGGATTCTCATCGGCTCTTTTGGCGTTGTTTTACTAATAGCGGTGTATTTTGTATCACCCCTTAGTCATATTAGCGCCATTCAAGTGGTAGGAAATCGTGAACTCACGAGTCGCCAAGTTGAAAATGTAGCCGCGGTTCACCGTGGTGATTCGATTTTCCGAGTGGTTGGCAAAAAAGACCAGTTGACGGCTTCGGCCGAAAAAAAGGAACCAAGAGTTCGCCAACTTTCTTTTGACATCAGCAATTTTAACCACTTAAAAATCCGGGTTAAGGAATACCCGACGGCTGGGTATGTGGCTTCGAAGGGGCAATATCAGGTTGCGCTAGAAAGCGGTGTGATTTCTAAGGAGACCCGGCAACAACCTTCAGGAAATTATCCGGTTTATGATAAATTTAACTCGCAGCAGACGTTACATAAAATGATTGTTCAATTTTCACAGTTACCGGATGACTTGAAGGGCGGAATTTCTGAAATTCAATACCTCCCAACGAAGTCTAATCCTGAGCGTATTCACGCCTTTATGAACGATGGTAACGAGGTTTATGCGAGTCTGTCCACCTTTGCCAAAAAGATGGCGTACTATCCAAGTATTGCCGAAAAAATGAAAACAAAGGGCGTTGTGAATTTGGAAGTTGGGGCGTATTCGTATCCCTTTAATTCTTAAGGAGTGGAAAACGCTTCACAATAGCACTTTTTTCCGGTAGGTCATTTGTGGTAAACTGAGTGTTAATATAGGACAAATTTTCATGAAAACAAACATAAATCATGTGGAATAGGGGAGGCTCCTACAGAATGGATACTTCAGGTATGTATGTGGGACTAGATATTGGAACAACCTCAATAAAAGTAATCGTGGCCGAATATCTTAAGGGCCAATTGAACGTTATTGGCGTTGGAAACGAGCGTTCAGCTGGCGTTAGCCGGGGCGTTATCGTTGATATTGACCAAGCAAGTGAAGCCATTGGTAAGGCGGTTAAAGCGGCTGAGGAAAAAGCCAGTGTGCAGATTCACGACGTGGTAGTCGGCATTTCAGCTAACATGCTGAAAATCGAGCCAGTCACTGGCACAATTGCCATTGGTGACGCGGCTCGAGAAATTACGGAGCAGGACGTTCAAGACGTTGCTTCAGCTGCAATTATTCAAAATTTGCCTCCGGAGCGGGAAATCGTGAACTTAGTCGCTGACGAATTCGTTGTTGATGGTTTTGATGGCATCAAAGACCCCCGTTCAATGGTCGGGGTTCGCCTTGAGATGCATGGGATGCTGTTTAGCGGACCAAAGACCATTGTGCATAATGCTAAAAAAGCAGCGGAACAGGCCGGCTTAAACGTGGAACTGGCCGTTGTGAGTCCGATCGCCCAGGGTAAGAGCATTTTAAGTGATGGTGAACAAGACTTTGGGACGATCATCATGGACCTTGGCGGCGGCCAGTCAACAGCGGCTGTTATTCATGATCACCGGTTGAAGTATGCCGATGTTGATCCTGAAGGCGGCGACTACATCACAAAAGACATCTCGGTCGTCTTAAACACGTCGATTGAAAACGCGGAAAAGTTAAAACGAAACTACGGCTATGCTGACGCTACTCAAGCTTCAGAAGAAAATGAGTTTCCAGTAGATGTTATTGGCCAAAGTCAACCGACCACGATTTCGGAACAGTATTTAGCAGAAATCATTGAGGCCCGATTGATGCAGATTTTTGATAAATTACGGGCTAAATTAGCGACAACTAATGCGCCTGGCTTACCCGGTGGGATTGTTTTAACCGGTGGAGTTGCTGCGTTACCAGGAATTGCTGATCTTGTTAAAGCCGAGTTTGATACGGCAGTTCGGGTGTCAATTCCTGATCAGATGGGGTTACGCCATCCGTCGTTTACGCAGGCGCTATCACTGGTTGATTATCGTGGTCAGATGAGCGAAGTTGACTTGTTGGTCCAATCAGCCGTTTCTGGTAGTGGGCAGTTAGCTGGCAAGGTTCAGGTGCCAGCAGATCCCACGCAGGTTCAAACCGAGGAAAAGGACTCTCGGCACCGCCCAGCTAAGCAGGTTGCTCGGGAACCCAAACAAAAGAAAAACCGTGGTCAAGGGCTGCGTGATTTCTTCAGCAACTTTTTTGATTAAAACGGACCAATTGGAGGGAAATAAAAATGGAATTTTCGTTAGACTCGGCTCAAAATCACGGTGCCAACATTAAAGTAATCGGTGTTGGTGGTGGCGGTGGTAACGCCGTTAACCGAATGATCTCCGAAGACGTTAAAGGGGTTGAATTCATTGTTGCTAACACTGATGTTCAAGCACTTGAAGCCTCAAAAGCAGAAACTAAGATCCAACTCGGACCAAAATTAACCCGCGGATTAGGGGCTGGATCCAATCCAGAGATTGGGGCAAAGGCCGCCCAGGAAAGCGAAGAACAGATTAGTGAAGCGTTAACCGGTGCCGACATGGTTTTTGTCACGGCCGGAATGGGTGGTGGTACCGGTAACGGTGCCGCTCCCGTTGTTGCTAAGATTGCCAAAGATTCTGGGGCTTTAACGGTTGGCGTTGTCACTCGACCGTTCACGTTTGAAGGTCCAAAGCGTTCCCGTTACGCAGCTGAAGGGGTCGCCTCAATGAAGGAAAACGTGGATACTCTGATTGTGATTGCTAATAACCGTCTGCTCGAAATGGTTGATAAAAAGACGCCAATGATGGAAGCTTTCCAAGAAGCTGATAACGTGTTACGTCAAGGGGTTCAAGGGATTTCAGACCTGATCACAAGCCCTGGTTACGTGAACCTGGACTTTGCCGATGTTAAGACAGTTATGAAGGACCAAGGCTCAGCACTTATGGGAGTCGGGGCAGCCAACGGCGAAAACCGAACAGCGGATGCCACCAAGAAAGCCATCTCGTCACCGCTTCTTGAAGTATCGATTGATGGTGCCGAACAAGTGCTTTTAAACATTACGGGTGGGCCAGACCTATCACTTTTCGAAGCTCAAGCTGCTTCCGAAATTGTGTCTGAGGCCGCAACCAGTGATGTTAACATTATCTTTGGGACTTCCATTGATGAGGATCTCGGTGACGAAGTTCGGGTGACGGTTATTGCAACCGGAATTGATGCTCGCAATAGCGGCACTGCGACGTCTCGAACAGCGCGCCGGGCCACTACGGACAACGCCACAGCCTTAAATGATCCGTTTAGCAACTGGTCATCAACACCTAATGAAGCACCCCGTCAAGAAACAAACCGGCCAGCACCGCGACCAGTGGACAATGAATTTGACGGTGTTTCGAAACCAGATTTTAACGTTTTTAATGACAATGACACGAACAACTCTTCAGACGATAGTGGGCTTGATACACCACCGTTCTTCAAGCATCGTCGTAAAAGCGACGATTAAACCAACCGGGGGAGGTCTGGATAATGGCAAGATTTAGTCTAAGCCGATTTTTTGGCGTTGACGATGATGATTATGATGCGTTTGAACAGACGGATGGTAGCGACCAAGCGACGTCCTCAACGACGTCACCTTCAGGAGCGCCAATCCGGCCAAACAATAAGGTTGTCTCGATTAACGCAGCGAAACCAACGTTAAATCAGATTGTGCTGTTTGAACCGCGACTTTATTCTGATGTTCAAGAGATTGCAAGCCAACTGATGAAAAATCAGGCGGCTGTCGTAAATTTTTCCAGAATTGAGCACGATCAGGCGGTTCGCATCGTCGATTTCTTAACGGGTGCTTTGTACGCCATCGATGGTGATATCGAAAGAATCGGAAACCAAATTTTTCTTTGCACGCCTAGTAACTATGAGGTTAGCGGTGATATTTCCGCTAACTTCTCAGACAACTTTAATAAGGAGTAAGCCGTTGATCAGTCTCATCAGTTTAATTTTTTACGTGTTGCAACGTCTGATCCAAGTTTACATTCTAGCGATTGTCGTTTATGCGTTACTCAGTTGGTTCCCGGGTGCTTATCAGACCGGACTTGGGCGACTATTGGCTCGAATCGTTGAGCCGTTTCAAAGCTGGTTTAACTGGGCGCATTTAGGCATGATCGGGTTCGCCCCACTGGTCGCAATTTTGGTTTTGACCGGGGTTCAATACGGCCTTCAGTACGTCCAAATTCTGTTGCTGAACCTGTTGTACTAGGAGGCAATCTTTTGGCAGACAATGTTGCACAACATTTTAGAAAAGACGAAGCGCCGTTTATTGAGACGGCGACGGGTTGGATTCAACAGGCCAGTGACGAGTATCGGCCGATTCTGACCCTTTTTTTGAATCCCCGGCAGCAATACATTTTAACGACTCTAGTCAATCGGGTTGAAGGCCTTAAACTAGGTCTTAACGGGGGATACCAGGCAGCTGAAATGAAGCGGGGATTAATTTATCCGGATTATTATGACATTCATGAAGCAGACTTTAGTCTGAGTTTGTTTGAAATTAACTATCCGATTAAGTTTACGGAATTGCACCATGGTCAAATTTTAGGAACCCTAATGGGGGCCGGTGTTGAACGCGGCGTTGTCGGTGATATCATCACGGATGACACGCGCTGGCAACTCGTCACCACCAATGAGATGAGTGAGTATGTCAGTTTGCAAATCGACCGAATTGGCAAGGTCAAAGTCCGTTTAGAACCGCTTAGCCTTGATCAAGTGATAACACCGGTAACGGCATGGGAGCAAAGCGAAACAACCTTGTCATCAGCTCGACTGGACAATGTTGTCGCAACGGCTTTTCACCTCTCACGACACCATGCGAAAGAATTGATTGAAGCGGGTCGGATTCAGTTGAACTGGACGGACTTTGACCGTCCTGATTATCAATTGGAATATGCAGACGTTGTTTCAGTTCGCGGTTATGGTCGGGTTCGGTTAGACAGCGTTGACGGCTTGACCAAACGGGAAAAGTTGCGGGTCACGTTGTCAATTTTACACAAATAAGTTTTGGGGGGATTCACATGGTACTCAGCCCAGTAGATATTCATAATAAGGAGTTTTCGACCAAGCTTCGGGGATATAACATCGACGAGGTCAACGATTTTTTAGAACAAATCATTAAGGATTATCAGATTACGCTAGATGAAAATAAAAAGCTGACCGAACAATTGGCCACCAGCGATGAAAAATTAAAGTATTTTACCGAGTTAAAAGACTCGTTGAACCAATCCATCATTGTTGCCCAAGAGGCGGCGGATAAGGTCAAAAATAACTCTCAGCGCGAGGCTGAGATTATTAATCAGGAGGCCCAGAAACAGGCCACTGATATTGTCAATGCCGCTAATGAGAAAGCCGACCAGCTAGTGAATGGCGCTGTTGAACAAGCTAAGCGGCTAGCCATTGAAACCGACGACTTGAAGAAGGGTGTTCGGGTTTTCCGTCAACGACTGGAAGTGATGTTAGACACCCAACTGGAAGTGGTAAAGGGCGGCGATTGGGATGACCTGTTAACCCAAGATAGTTCGTTTGATGAGTTGAAGCGCGCAATTGAGCAGTCTGAACTTGACAACGCTAACGGACAAGAGGTAAACTCAAACTCGCAAGCTCCGGTTTCAGAGAATCAATCGGCGGCCGATCAGGCACCGGAAGAGATTGAAGAAACCGAGCAAACAGTCAACTCGCAGAGTCCGGAAAATGTGGAAACAGTCGTCGTTTTCCCGGATGATGCGGATGACACTTATAAGTAAGAAAAACGTTCGGGGAACAGAAAGCGCGTGGTGACGTCATAGAGAGCCGGTGTTAGGTGAAAGTCCGGTGGCCACTCATCATTGTGCAGATCATCTTCGGGTTGTCTAGCCGAATGAGTAAGCTAGACCGGTACCGTGCCGTTATCACGAAGTAAAGAGAATTTTATAATTCTAAAATTGGGTGGTACCACGAAGACTTCGTCCCTTGGATGAGGTCTTTTTTTGTGGTTCTAATCCGAAAAATAAGGAGGGACCCTAATGCGGGTAAAAGAAACGCTTAATTTAGGTAAAACCAAGTTCAAAATGCGCGGTAATCTGCCAGTTAAGGAAGGGAATCGCGAAAAAGCTTGGGAAGAAAACGGGGTTTATCAACTTCGACAAAAAATAAATGAAGGTAAACCGACCTTCGTTCTTCATGATGGCCCGCCATATGCCAATGGTGACATTCACATGGGGCATGCACTCAACAAAATTTCGAAAGACTTTATTGTTCGTTTTAAGTCAATGAATGGTTTTCGGGCACCGTACGTGCCAGGTTGGGATACACACGGATTGCCTATTGAACAGAAATTAACGCAACAGGGTTACGACCGTAAGAAGATGTCGACCACGGAATTTAGAAAACTTTGTCGACAATATGCCCTGGAACAAGTGGATCGGCAACGAGAAGAATTTAAGCGACTAGGTGTTGCCGGTGACTGGGATAACCCATATTTGACCTTGAACCCTGAATTTGAAGCCCAAGAAGTTCGGGTGTTTGGTGCCTTTGCAAAACGGGGGTTAATCTTTAAGGGTAAAAAACCCGTTTTCTGGTCATGGTCATCTGAATCTGCCATGGCTGAAGCTGAAGTGGAATACCACGACGTGACTTCGCCATCAGCGTTTTATGGAGAACGCGTCGTTGACGGTAAAGGTGTCTTAGATACAGACACGTACTTGGTGGTTTGGACGACGACGCCATGGACGATTCCCGCTTCTGAGGGGATTACCGTGGATGCCACTTTTGACTATGCGGTTGTTCAACCAGCCGGCGAAACGCGTAAGTTCGTGGTTGCCGCTGAGCTATTGGCCGACGTGAGCGAAAAGTTTGGCTGGGAAGATGTGACAACGTTAAAAATGGTCAAAGGGGAAGCCCTAGACCGCGTCTTAACGCAGCATCCATTTTATCCTGAACGGAAATTAGTGACGATGCTCGGCGATTTTGTCACCTTAGATGCTGGGACTGGACTCGTCCACACGGCACCAGGATTTGGTGAAGATGACTTCCGTGTTGGTCAACAATACGGGCTTGATATTTTAGTGCCAGTTGATGATAAAGGCTATTTAACCGCCGAAGCTGGGCCAGATTTTGAAGGGGTCTTTTACGAAGACGGAAATCAGATTGCACTTGATAAGCTCAAAGAAGCGGGTGTGCTCCTTGACTATATGCCATACGAACACAGCTATCCATTTGACTGGCGGACTAAAAAGCCAGTTATTTTCCGGGCCACACCACAGTGGTTTGCGTCTGTTGATAAGATCAGAGATGAAATTCTTGCGGCTATTGACGATGTGACGTTCTTCCCAGATTGGGGTAAGAAGCGGCTCCATAATATGATTGCTGACCGGGGCGACTGGGTCATTTCCCGGCAACGCGTTTGGGGCGTTCCACTGCCAATCTTTTATGGTGAAGACGGTGAAGCCATCATCACAGAAGAAACCACTGAACACGTTGCCCAACTCTTTGAAAAATATGGATCAGATATTTGGTTTGATCGTGATGCAAAGGATCTGTTACCTGATGGGTTCACTTCACCGCATTCACCAAATGGCCAATTTACCAAGGAAACAGACATCATGGATGTTTGGTTTGATTCCGGTTCGTCACACCAAGGCGTGTTAGTTGAACGACCTGACTTGACTTACCCGGCCGACCTTTACCTTGAAGGGTCTGACCAGTACCGTGGCTGGTTCAACTCAAGTTTGATTACGAGTGTCGCTGTTTCGGGTCATGCGCCTTATAAGCAAGTCCTATCACAAGGGTTCACCCTTGATGGTCAAGGCCATAAAATGAGTAAGTCGTTGGGAAACACCATTGCACCAGCAGAAATCATCAAGCAAATGGGCGCTGAAATCATCCGGCTGTGGGTGGCTTCAGTGGACTCCAGCGCTGATGTTCGAGTGTCAGTGGATGCCTTCACCAAAATTTCTGATGCTTACAAGAAAATCAGAAATACGATGCGCTACATGTTGGCGAATACCAGCGATTTTGATCCGGAAACGGATGCTGTTGCCTACGATCAATTAGCTAGCGCAGACCAGTACATGTTGGTCCAATTCAACAACTTGGTCAAAGATGTGAAAGCTAAGTACGATACCTATGACTTTTTAGGTATTTATAAGCAGGTCATGAACTTTGTGATTAGTGATTTATCTGCGTTCTACTTGGATTTTGCAAAGGATATTTTGTACATCGACGCTGAAGCCAGCGCTAGTCGCCGGTCAATGCAAACAGTCCTTTACACCGTTGCCGTTGGGTTAACTAAGTTGCTCACACCAATTCTGCCACACACTGCCGAAGAAATTTGGGAATTCTTGAAGGAGCCCGAAGATTATGCGCAATTAGCGGAGATGCCCGTGGTTCAATCCTATGATAACCAAGCTGAATTGCTTGAGAACTGGGGGCGCTTCATGGCCCTTAGAAGTGATGTGCTGAAGGCGCTAGAGGAGGCGCGGGATGCGAAGTTAATCGGGAAGGCCTCGGAGGCTAAACTTGATCTATACGTCGATGATCAGTATCAAACGCTCTTGAAGGCGTTGGATACTAACGTTTCTCAGATTTTGATGGTTTCAGGGTTGACGGTTTCATCGTTAACGAGCGCACCCGATAACGCCGAAAACTTTGACGATGGTGTGGCTGTGCTAGTGAGTCAAGCGGACGGTGACGTTTGTGATCGCTGTCGGATGACTCGCGAAGACGTTGGTAGCGATCCGAGCTATCCACATTTCTGTGCTCGTTGTGCCAAAATTGTGCGTGAAAATTTCCCGGAAACGGTTGATTCAACTTTTGAAGATTACGAAAACTAATTAACTTTGAGCGTTCGAGACGGGAGTTTTGAACGCTCTTTGTTGTCAATGGAGGGTTCAGGGATGCTAACAGGTGTTGTTAAGAGTTATAACGAAAAAAACGGTTACGGCTTCATTACAAGTGATGATGGCGAAAACTTATTTGTTCACTACACGGGGATTGAAGGGGCTGGGTTTAAAACGCTAACTGCTGGGCAAAAAGTCCGCTTTGTTGTCGTGGAAGGCGCCAAGGGGCCCCAAGCAGTCAAGGTTGCCCTGGTAGACGATCAGAAAGATTCAGCTAAGGATTAACCCAAAAATTGCAAACCATATCGAAACTGTTAAAATGAACATATTAATTAAGGTGGTGAGCAGGTGAATCTTAAAGAAGAAGTGGTCGAGAAAAAACAGCTGTATCATGGCGCGATTATTGACCTTGAGCGGCAGACGGTTCGCTTGCCAAATGGTGAAACTGCGCATCGTGAAATTGTCCGGCATAGTGGGGCAGTTGGCGTGATTGCGATCACGGACGATGAGCGACTGATTTTGGTTAAGCAATGGCGGGCCCCGATTGGCCAGCCCACACTCGAGATTCCGGCAGGTAAGTTAGACGACCGCGATTCGACCAACACCGAACATGCGGCTAATCGTGAATTAAACGAAGAAATTAGGTTGCATGCGGGTCATTTAGAAAAAATTACTGGTTTTTATTCCTCAGTGGGATTTTCGGACGAGTATATGACACTATACTTAGCCACGGACCTTCAGCCAGTGGCCGATGAACTGCCAAGAGACGCCGGTGAGAACTTGGAAATTGTTAAGTACCGCCTACCAGAATTAAAGAAACTGATGGCAACCGGGCAGATTCAGGATGCTAAAACGGTGATGGCGGTATGGTACTTTGAATTGATGCAACACCAAGGTAGGTGATAACTATCGTCAATCGAAACGACCGTGATACTCAAAACGATGCTGGTGAAAAGCTCAGTCGGAGTGATTATCGAAAACAACAGCGCGCCCAAAAAGAGGCCTTTGAGAAGCGGGATCGAGAACGAATGCGGGCCGAACAGCGGTATGCTAAAACCCATGCCGAGGTGAATCAACAGACTGACCAGGTCTCACAGGAACTCTCAGAAAGAAAGCGTCAACGGTTAGGCCGACGACTAAACTGGGCCATTTTTTGGCTAAGTTTAGGTATTATCGCGGTCTTTCTCGTTCTGTTTTTTGTCGAATTTTAACATTATAAAGCGGGGTAAAGAATGAAATTTGGAATTTTATGTGCTATGGATGAGGAAATTGAAACCCTTAAACAGGCATTAACAAACGGCACAACCACGGACATTTCAGGAGTTACCTTTTATGAAGGCGACATTAACGGCCAATCGGTTGTTTTGGTTCGTTCGGGTATTGGTAAAGTGCAAGCGGGATTCACCACGGCGCTGTTGGTGACGAATTTTAATGTCAACGTTGTGATAAACTCGGGTTCAGCTGGTGGAATTGGTAAGGGACTGCACGTTGGAGACGTGGTATTATCAACGCAAACCGCGTATCACGATGTTGATGCCCGGGCATTTGACTACGAGTACGGGCAGTTACCTGGGCAGCCCGCGCGATTTGACGCGGACACAGGTTGGATTGCAAAATTAAAAACAGCCGCTGAAGAGACTGGATTAACGGTCAAGTCAGGCCTGATAGTCTCAGGGGATCAGTTTATTGCCAGTAAAACGGCCATTACCGAAATTTTAAAACACTTTCCCGATGCGCTCTCAAGCGAAATGGAGGGCGCTGCCGTGGGTCAGGTTGCTCACCAGTTTGGGGTGCCATACGTGGTTGTTCGGGCAATGTCAGATGTTGGTGATGAAAACGCTGGTGTTAGCTTTGATGACTTTATTATTGAGGCCGGTAAACGTTCTGCAGCGATGCTGTTGGCGTTGTTTAAAACGGTTTAACTTGTAAAATGGAGGAATAATCGTGTCAGAAATTTATCTAGATAATGCGGCAACGACACCTATTTCAGATGAAGTCCTCGACGAAATGACGGATAAGCTGAAAAACGTTTATGGTAACGCCTCAACCCTTTATGGATTAGGCCGTACTGCCCATACCATTCTTGAAGAAAGTCGCCATACGATTGCTCAAAGTCTCAACGCTGATGATAACGAAATTGTGTTTACCAGCGGTGGGACCGAAAGCGATAACACGGCAATTATGCAAACGGCAATCGCTCGTCAGAATCTGGGGAAGCATATTATTACGACCGCGGTTGAGCACCAAGCGGTGTTGCAACCCTTAGCTTACTTGGAATCTCAGGGGTACGAAGTGACGTACCTACCCGTTGATGAAACCGGAACGATTTCACTGGCCGATTTTAAGGCCGCGTTACGGGATGATACCATCCTAGTGACGATTATGACCGGTAATAATGAGGTCGGTGCGACCATGCCGATCCACGAGATCGGCACAATTTTGGCTGACCATCAGGCTTGGTTCCATACCGATGCGGTTCAAGCATACGGATTGTTGGATATTGACGTTAAACGTGACCACATTGACTTGTTGTCAACTTCGGCTCACAAGATTAACGGACCCAAAATGGTTGGCTTTTTGTACCGGCGAGAAGGGGTAAACTTCCCGAGTTTCCTTAAGGGCGGCGAGCAAGAGGAAAAACGTCGTGCCGGGACCGAAAACATTCCGGGAATTGCTGGAATGGCAACTGCCGTGACGGCAATTACGCCAACTGAAAAGGCCCATCGCCAAGAGAAATACGCGGGGTTCAAGCAACAAATTGTTAAGGGTCTCACTGACGCCAACGTTGATTTTGAAGTGAATGGGTCGCTGGCTAGCGATCAACTACAACACGTTTTAAATATTTGGCTGAAGGGGATTTCCACCTACGTGATGCAAACGAACCTGGATCTCGCTGGGATTGCTGTTTCTGGTGGATCAGCATGTACTGCTGGGTCAATTGAACCTTCCCACGTGCTAATCGCAATGTACGGGGCGGACAGTCCACGAATTTCAGAATCGATCCGGATCAGTTTCGGGCGGTATACGACCACTGAGGACGTGGCCAAATTCATTGAGTCAACGGTCGCCATTGTCGATCGGTTGAAATCAAAACGAGGGGTGCATGAGTAATGGCGTACAGCAAAGAAACGACACTAAAGGGAGACACGGTGACTTACACGTTAAGTCCAGCCGCTAAAAAATTTGCGTTAAAGGATGTTGGGTTTAACGAAACAAAGCGGGGGAACTTTGTTTTGGAACGGGGCCTAGATCCGGACTCACCATACAATCCTAAAGTGACGTTAAAAATAACAGTAGATGCTGATTTAACGGGATTTTGGATGAAAGCACTGACGTCAAACGGCCTTCACGAAGTTAACATTTTTGAGTTGCCAGAATCCAAAGGCATGGTAGAGCAGTTTCGTTACAATATGAATGCCATGATTGAGCGCGATATTTTAATGCCTGTCGCAGACTAACGCGACATAGTTGCATTTGTTGACATTTCCTTGTAAACTGAAAATTACTGGATTTTTGCGACCTTCAACTCGTAGATTCTCCAGAATCTAATCATGAAGTGATGGTGATACAAATGCAGGACAACAGCAAAATTCGTGTCGTTGTCGGCATGAGTGGTGGTGTTGACTCTTCCGTTGTCGCTTTGCGGCTTAAGCAGCAGGGTTATGACGTCGTTGGTGTGTTTATGAAAAACTGGGACGACACTGACGAAAACGGGGTCTGTACCGCGACTGAAGATTACAAGGACGTGGCCAAAGTAGCGGCCAAGATTGGGATTCCCTACTACTCAGTCAATTTTGAAAAAGAGTATTGGGACCGGGTTTTCACGTACTTTTTAGACGAGTACAAGAAGGGGCGGACACCTAATCCGGATGTCATTTGTAATAAGGAAATCAAGTTCAAAGCCTTCTTAGATTACGCGCTTGAGCTTGGTGCTGACTACGTGGCAACGGGGCATTATGCCCAGTTAAACCGGGATGCTGACGGGCACATGCACTTGATGCGGGCCGTTGACTCAAATAAGGATCAGACTTATTTCTTGAGTCAGTTGTCAACTGAGCAGTTAGACCGGGTCATGTTTCCAATTGGTGATTTGGAGAAACCCCAAGTGCGGAAAATGGCTGAGGAAGCTGGCTTGGCAACCGCCCACAAGAAGGACTCCGTTGGAATTTGTTTTATTGGCGAGAAGAATTTCAAGTCGTTCTTAGGCCAGTATCTGCCGGCGACCCCCGGTCAAATGATGACCGTTGACGGTGAGGTCAAGGGTGAGCACGCAGGCTTGATGTACTATACAATCGGTCAGCGTCGAGGTCTTGGCATTGGTGGCGATGGCGAAGACAACGAGCCGTGGTTTGTGATTGGTAAGGATCTCAAGAAAAACGTTCTGTATGTGGGCAAGGGTTATCATAACGAGCACTTGTACGCGACGCACTTAGATGCTTCTGACATTCACTGGGTTAATAATTTGGATCGTGGTCAGGACTTCCACTGTACGGCGAAGTTCCGATATCGTCAGGTTGATACCGGTGTAACGGTTCACCTGTCAGATGATGGGCAAACAGTGACGGTGGCTTTTGATGATCCAGTCCGGGCCATTACACCAGGCCAGGCGGTTGTTTTCTACGATGGCAGCGAGTGTTTAGGGAGCGCCATTATCGACCGAGCTTACAAGGCCAGTCACGAATTACAATACGTATAATAGTTAAGCATTGGTGTGATGCCAATGCTAGCCAGGGCGCATTAGCGACCCTGGCTTTTTCGTTTGATCATGACTAGTGTGACTTCGAAAACCGCTGGTGCAGGCTTTGCTAAATCGCGGTAAAACTGGCATAATGGAACGGGATATTTTGACTTTATCATTCAAATACTGGTAGGAATAAAGAGGAAAAACAGTGAGACTTTATTTTTTGAGACACGGTAAAACAAAATGGAATTTAGAATCCCGCTATCAAGGGGCTGGCGGTGATTCACCGTTGCTTGCGACGAGTTATGATGAGATTGAGCAGGCAGCCGCCTACTTGGACCAGGTTCCTTTTAGGCACGTTTTTTCAAGCCCAATTAAACGAGCATTTGACACAGCACTTGGTGTGATGCGCCGTTTTGATCAAAATCCAATGCCTGGGCTGACGCTCCTGAGTCAACTTGAGGAGTTTCACCTTGGTCAACTTGAGGGTATGACTTTTTCAGAAGCGAAACGCCAATTTCCAGCGCAGTTTAATGCGTTTCGAAACGCTCCTGACCAATATGAGCCCGGCGTTATTGGTGGGGAAAGTTTTCCTGAGTTGATCAAGCGAATGACACCGGCTATCCAGACGATTGTTCAATCATTTTCAGCTCCCCACGACAACGTCTTGGTGGTCAGTCACGGGGCAGCTCTAAACGCTGAAATTAATGCACTATTAGGAATCCCACTTGCCCATCTCCGGGATCGCGGTGGTTTGAGTAACACGTCGACCACAGTCCTTGAAACGCTTGATGCAGGGCAGTCATTTCGGCTAATTGATTGGAACAATACGAGTTATCTGACCGGTCCAAGGGACCAGACAGATACGATCTAACGGATTGGAGAAACGCCATGAGTGAACAAGAAGAAAACGATAAGCAACAACAGGCAGAGGTGTTGTTACACCGACTCATTCAAGAAATCGATGATGATCCTAATAACTACCACACTTACTATGATTTATCAGCACTACTGATTGAGTTAAAAAGCTATACGCAGGCTGAAGAATTGCTGATAAAAGCGCTTGGCTTATTTGGTGATCGTGGGCGGAAAACAACGGACACCTTAACTTACGGATTAGGTAACGTGTACTACGCAGCGGGAGAATACCAAAAAGCCATTGAGCAGTATGGCAAAGTCAAGGATCAAAAACTTCAAAAAGATGCGTATTTAATGGTAGCTCAGAGCTATATGGGAACGGGCAATCACAAATTAGCCTTGGCTTTTGCGCTGACAGCTGGCGAACATAGTCAGCAGGATCCCGCAGTTAACCAACTGATTGCGGATAACTTTTTGGCGTTAGGCCACTTTAAAGAAGCTGCTGATTATTTTGATCGTGTCCTAGCGAGTCAACCACGGAATGGGCGTGCTCAGTTTGACCGTGGTATTACGGCGATCATTCTTGAGCAGGATGCAACTCGCTATTTTGAGCAAGCTAAACAACTGGACGCGGCCTATTACGAGAAGGGCCAACAGCGATTAGCTGATATTCAGGGTGCATTAAATCAGCGTCAAAAGGAAAGTACCGACAATTAGAAGGGGGCCACGGCATGGCAACTGACAGTATCAGCTTATTTGAATCCACCGATGAAACCAGTCAGCCATACGTGGTTGGCAAGGTTGCAACCACTTTTTTTGAAAGTCCCGATAGCTTTTATAAGGTACTATTGGTGTCTGTGACCGAAACAAATCTTGAATGGCAGGAGCCAGAAATTGTTGTGACTGGTAGCTTTGCCGATATTGCCGACGAAGCTGCATACCGGTTTTTCGGTCGGTTGGTGGAACATCCCAAATATGGGCAACAGTTTCAGGCCACAAACTATCAAAACGAGACGCCGACTTCGAAATCCGGCTTGATTAGTTACTTATCCTCTGACGAATTTCCGGGAATTGGTCAAAAAACAGCTGAACGGGTTGTAGAAGCGCTTGGAACAACCACGATTGATAAAATTAATGCCAACCCAGCGGTTCTTAACCCACTAGGCCTATCCGCTAAAGTCAAGGACACCTTAGTGACGACCCTTGCGGCAAATAACGGGGTTGAACAAATTATTATTGGGCTAAATGGTTACGGTTTTGGTAGCCAGTTGGCCAGTGCCATATTTGAAAAATATAAAGAAAAAACGCTTTCCGTCATTCAGGAGAACCCATATCAACTTGTAGAAGATATTAGTGGAGTGAGTTTTAAGCGGGCTGATCAAATTGCTGCTCAGCTGGGTATCGAATTCGATTCACCCAAGCGGATCCAAGCCGGGATTTTACAGGCGCTTAACGAATTGGCCATGGCGGAGGGAAACACTTATACAACCGCTCGGCCGCTCCTGACCCGGACAATCAGCTTACTTCAAGAAAGTCGTCAACAGGAAGTTGCACCGCAGTTAATTGCTGACGAATTATTAGAATTAGGCCGCCAACAAAAAGTCGTTGGCGAAGATGACCGAATTTTTCTGAAGAGTTTGTTTGATACGGAATGGCAAATTGCGGAGCACTTAAACCGGCTCCTGCACGCTGATTTTACGGATGACTTCAACGATGAGGCCATTCAAAAGCAGCTTCGAGTGGTGGAAAAGCATCAGGGAATCACATACGATGATTCTCAAAATGACGCAATTAAGGCGGCCATTCAGTCCCCACTGTTTCTCCTAACGGGTGGGCCAGGGACTGGTAAAACGACGATTATCAATGGGATTGTGAACCTTTATGCCCGGTTGCATGAGATTTCGCTAGACATTAACCAGTACAAGGACAAACCATTTCCCATCTTATTAGCGGCCCCTACCGGACGTGCAGCGAAACGGATGAGTGAAACAACCGGATTACCAGCAAGTACAATTCACCGGCTTTTAGGTTTGACCGGCCGCGAGTCAACGACTGATGTGAATGCAGCCAAGGATTTGGAAGGGGCCATTTTAATTATCGATGAGATGTCGATGGTCGATGTCTACTTGTTTAAAACGCTCCTACGTGCTATTCCGGACGGGATGCGGGTGATTCTTGTCGGGGATAAAGACCAGTTGCCGTCTGTTGGCCCTGGTCAGGTCTTTTTTGATCTCCTTGCCAGTCACCGTGTTCCGGCAATTGAACTGGATACGATTTACCGTCAAAGTGGGGCGTCATCAATCATTCCGTTGGCTCATGAGATTAAGAATGGACGGTTACCAGCAGATTTTGAAAAGAATCAGACCGATCGCTCATTTATTGCCTGCCAAGCTTATCAGATGCCATCTGTGGTTGAGCAAATTATTTCGCGCGCAATGGCCAAGGGGTTCACTGCTGACGACATTCAGGTGTTAGCCCCGATGTACCGGGGACCAGCAGGGGTGACGAACCTAAATACCATCATTCAAGATATTATGAATCCTAAAACGGAAAGCCACAAAAAAGAAGTCGAGTTTCGTGGCGAGACTTTTCGGATTGGAGACAAGGTTCTGCATCTTGTGAACAGTCCCGAAAACAACGTGTTCAATGGTGATATTGGCCGGATTACCGGGATTGCCTACGCTAAGGACAAGGGCAACACTGATCGCGCAGATAAGCTCACAATTGCCTTTGATCAAAACGAAGTGACATACGGCCGTAACGATTGGTCACGTTTAACGTTGGCGTATTGTACGACGATCCACAAGGCTCAGGGAAGTCAGTTCAAAATGGTGATTTTACCAATGGTGATGCAGTACGCGCGGATGCTGCAACGAAATTTACTCTACACAGCGGTCACGCGTGCCAAGAAGACCTTGATTATGTTAGGGGATAGTCAAGCCTTTCAACGAAGTGTTGAAAACGAGTCGGTTAATCGATTAACAGTTTTGAAAGAGCGCATGACAAAGACGATTTCAGAAAGCGTTGAACCAGTGACAACGGCTGATCAGGTTTCTAAAGAAGCACCAGCAAACGTCGGTTCAGGGGCGACCGAACCAGTTGGAACAGAACCCCTTTCAGTTGAGAATTCGCCCGAATCATCGCAAGCCACGGGACCACTGACCCCAACCCTGCTAGCAAGCGGTAAGATTGATCCAATGATTGGGATGCAGGGCATCACGCCAAAATCGTTCATGCCAAGTCGAGAATAGCTTGCGCCGACGTTGAAAAGTTGCGATAATATTGTTATTGAGATTACGTGGAGGTATACGATGGCGATTGAAGAGCAAAATAAGCGACCATTAAAGTTGTTTGCGTTGAGTTCCAACCGGCCGCTGGCTGAAAAAATTGCGGCGTCAGCAGGTGTTGAGTTAAGTCAAGCTAGTGTGAAGCATTTTAGTGATGGTGAAATCGCCATCACAATTACCGAAAGTATTCGTGGGGCTGAAGTTTATATTATTCAGTCAGTTTCAGATCCGGTTAATACCAACTTGATGGAATTATTAATCATGGTCGATGCAGCACGTCGGGCCAGTGCTCACGCCATTACAGTGGTGATTCCGTATTACGGGTATTCCCGTGCCGACCGGAAAGCCCGCTCTCGGGAGCCGATAACTGCCAAGTTAATCGCATCGCTTCTTGAAGACGACGGGGTGACCCGGGTGGTCACGCTGGACCTTCATGCAGCCCAACTGCAAGGTTTTTTTGATATTCCGATGGATCACTTAGAGGCTGCACCGCTATTAGCGGGATACTTTATTGATCATAATTTGGCCGATAATTTAGTTGTGGTGTCTCCCGACCATGCCGGAGTGTCACGGGCTCGCCGGATGGCTGAACTGTTGAAGACACCAATTGCTATTATTGACAATCGGACGCCGGACGAATCGACGACTTCAGGGGATGCGGTGATTGGTTCAGTTAAGGGCATGAATGCCATTTTGGTTGACGACATTATCGATACCGCTGAACGGATTTCAATTTCCGCGCAGACGTTGAAAAACGCGGGGGCTAACGACATTTATGCGGCAGCGACGCACCCGGTTTTCAGTCAGAATGCGGTGAAGCACATGGTTGATTCGCCACTTAAAAAGGTGATTGTGACGGATTCAATTCAGATTCCAGAAGAAAAGCAATTTGATAAGATCGAATTGATTTCTGTTGGGGATTTGATGGGTCGTGCAATTCGTCGAATTTATAGTAAACGAAGTGTTGGGAAACTCTTCCGAAAAGAAGAACAAGAAAATATTGAAAAGTAAGGTAGAGGGCCCCGAATTTAGGGGCCCTTTTCTTATTTTTTACTGAAAACGAGGAAGAATTTCACCTTTAAATTGAAATCCGAAGTGAAACATGATATACCTGTATAGGAGAAATGAAAGCGATACCATAGGATAACTATCAACCTTTGGCTAGTCGTTAAGCGATTTAATTGGAGGGTGACCCATGAATTTTGAAGATTTGCTGACGGAACAACGCAACCGCCATTCCACCCATATCGATCGGGTAGAAACGCAGGAAATGGTTGATATTATTAACCGTGAAGACCAGCGGGTCGGCCGGGCCATTCAAAAGGAACTGCCTCAAATTGCAAAGGCAATTGATTTGGCAACTCGCCGATTTGATTCTGGCGGCCGGTTAATCTACATTGGCGCTGGGACATCGGGCCGGTTAGGCGTGTTGGATGCTACTGAACTCCGGCCAACGTACGGTCTGGAAGAATCGCAAACGTTTGGCATTATTGCGGGAGGTCCGGAGGCTATGTTTCACACGCTTGAAGGCGTTGAAGATTCCGCTGATTTAGCTGTTAACGACCTGAAAAAAGTGGCGTTGACGCAACAGGATATTGTGATCGGCATCGCAGCCAGTGGCGCGACGCCGTACACGGTGGCTGCCTTAGGCTACAGCCATCAGGTTGGCGCATTAAGCATTGCGGTTACCTGTGTCAATGACAGTCCATTGGAACAAAATGCGGACGTGACAATTTCGCCAATTGTTGGGCCGGAAGTCGTGACTGGGGCAACCTTAATGAAGGCGGGTACCGCTCAAAAGATGGTGTTGAACATGCTGTCAAGCGGAATCATGATTCGGTCTGGCAAAATTTACCAAAACCTGATGATCAGTGTCGTGCCAACTAACGAGAAAACGCTGCGACGAGCAAAGCGGATCATCGCGGCCGCTACTCAAACGTCCGAGTTAGCTGCAGAGCGAGCGCTAGAACGTGCTAATAACAACGTGCCACTCGCCATTGTGTTGATTGAGACGAAGGGGACGATTGCAGAGGCAAAAGCGCTTTTGGACCAGTCCGATGGGCATGTGGCGGCCGCTGTTAATTTAGGGTCGAAATAAGCCGAGGGTAAAGGTTGACGCGGGTTGTTTTCACTTATAGAATTAATGGTGGAAACTGAGATTTAAGAGAGAAGAGGAATTGAATTTGTACAAAGCTGATGAAAACCGGTACGATGGGCGGATGCCAGTTCGGCGGGCGGGGAACAAAGGATTGCAACTTCCCGCTGTATCTTTGGGCATGTGGCATAGTTTTGGCGACGACGCCAACTTTGCGGACAGTCAAGAGATTATTTTAAATGCTTTTGATAACGGTATTTTTAGTTACGACCTTGCTTATAATTACGGGCCAGAATCAGGTGCTGCTGAGCGGATGTTTGGCCAAGTTTATCAAGCCAACTTAAAGCCTTACCGTGACGAGCTCGTCATTACCACTAAGGCGGGCTTTCACATGTGGCCAGGGCCGTACGGCGAAATGAGTTCGCGTAAAACATTGATCAACGCGATTGACGGTAGTTTGAAACGGATGGGGTTAGACTACGTTGACATCTTTTATAGCCACCGTTTTGATCCCGAAACGGATCCCGAAGAAACTGCCGAAGCATTGGATAGCATTGTTCGTTCAGGCAAAGCGTTATACATTGGAATCTCAAATTACACTGATGCCCAAACAAAGGCGGTCCTAAAAGTCTTTAAAGAATTGCATACGCCTTTTGTGTTAAACCAATTGTCCTATAACATGTTGAACCGGGATATTGAACGAGATGGCGTGTTAGACACGTTGAAAGCCAATAACGTTGGAATGGTTGCCTACGGGCCGCTTGCGGAAGGTTTGTTGACGGATCGCTACCTCGGTGGTATTCCAGAAGATTTTCAAATCCATTGGAGTAGCACCGACGTCATGGATCAAGGGCGGGCCAAGTTGGTTGAGAAGCTAAATGCTTTAAACGAAGTTGCACAAGGCCGAAATCAGAGCCTTGCTCAAATGGCGTTGGCTTGGCTGCTCAAGGATCCGGTGGTGGTTTCCGTTGTCACGGGGGCTTCGAAAGTGAAACATTTGCAAGATAACTTACAAGCAGTTCAAAATACCAGCTTTACGACTGACGAATTAGAGCGGATTGAATCCATTCTAAACGCCTAGGCTGACATTCCCTGTTTCATCAACTTGGTGGAATGGGGATTTTTTGTTTTACGGTAGTCTGATGATCCAAGTGATGGGTCTAAACTAATTCAGGCTTGCCGATAGGGGGGAACTCGTGACACGAAAAGTAACCATTCGAGACCTCGCAGAAGCCGCTGGGGTTTCGGTGACGACCGTCTCACAAATTTTAAACGGTAAAGGGGATCGATTTAGTAGCGATACTCGAGCTCGAGTCCAAAACTTACAGGAGCAGCTGGGATATGTCCCAGACTATAACGCTCGCAATCTGATTATGCGGTCCACTCAAACGATTGGGGTCCTCATCCCTAATTTAGCTAATCCCTTTTTTAGTATGTTTATTAAAGGAATTCAGAAGGCGGCCCAGGCCCATCAGTTCGTTCCCATTATTTTTGATGCAAACCATAACCTTGAACTTCAAGATCTATATCTGGAGGAACTTATCAAACGGGCGGCCAACGGGTTAATTATTGCCAGTGCAACGTTAGATGCGAACGATATTGACCGGATTTTAACCAGAAATGGCATTCCATACCTGTTATTTGATCAAAACGATGCTCAAGTGGGTGATCGGGTGTGGGTTGACGACTACAAAGGTGGGCAAATGGCGGCAAATTACCTGTTACAAAGCGGCCATCGTCGGATAGCACTACTAATTGGCGAAAATCCAACTAAGAACATTCAGCAACGAATTAGTGGGTTCCGGTCAGTGATGCGGCAGTATCAGTTGAACTTGGCAGATGATATGATCATCGAAACGGAAATGACTAAATTGGGCGGGTATCAGGCGGTCGATAAGCTTTTAGCTAAGGCCCCGACCGCAGTGTTTACCATTAACGATGAAATGGCGGTCGGCCTGTACCGAGGTTTAACCGAACGGGGGTTGAAAATTCCACAGAATCTGTCAATTATGGGGTACGATGACATTGATTTGGCCCAGTTTGTCGCTCCCAAACTCACCACGATTCGGCAACCTGCTTTTGAAATGGGACGGGTCGCAACAGAGCTTCTGATTGAGCGAATTAATGATCCAAGACTCGATCATCAGGATCGACAGTTACCGTTAGAATTAATTGAACGCGACAGTGTCCAGACGATTTCAAATTCACCAAAAATTTGAATTATTCATGATGATTTTATGTTGTCTGAAGATTTAAATAGGATGAATTGTGAATTTTAGATGAAGAAAGTTTGACTAAATGTCCGAAATTCAGCAGATTCACGGCATTTAAAATTTATAATCAAAATTTAATTTTTAAATTTTATGCATCATATTCAGTATATTTAATGATTTCGAACTGAATATACATGCTTTTGGAAATTTTCTGGGTGCGTATTCAAAACGGGGTTAAAATGCGAAATAGTTCACATTTTGGTTGATAACTTTCTCAAGAAACCATTTTTATTTTGCACTATGATAGAAGTGTCAAATAGAGATTAGGAGGGTTATCATATGACAAGTCCAATTCACGTAACTTCAGAAATCGGTAAATTAAATGTTGTGATGCTGAAACGACCGGGTGTTGAGGTTGAAAACTTCACGCCAGAAATGATGCCACGGTTACTGTTTGATGACATTCCTTACCTGCCAATTGCGCAAAAGGAGCACGATAACTTTGCTGACACGTTACGGGATAACGAAGTTGAAGTTTTATACCTAGAAAAATTAGCGGCTGAAGCCCTCGATGCGGGTGGGCCAGAGGTTAAAGCGACCTTTTTAAACCAGATGTTAACGGAATCTGGCTACGCGGCTGGGGTGCTGCACGGCGTTTTGAAGGATTACTTAAGTTCGATGAGCACCCAAGACATGGTGGTTAAGATTATGGGTGGGGTTCGAAAGAACGAGTTGGACTTCATTCCACGTGATTTGGTTAGTGCGGCAGAGGAGCAAGATTATCCGTTTTTCATGGATCCAATGCCAAACCTTTACTTCACCCGTGACCCGGCTGCCTCGATTGGCGATGGTCTTAGCATTAATCACATGACTTTCCCGGCACGGCAACGCGAATCCTTATTTATGGAAACCATTATTGAACATCATCCACGGTTTGCGAACCAGGGACTCAACGTTTGGCGGGATCGTCACCACACAACCCGAATTGAGGGCGGAGATGAACTTGTCTTGAGTCCACAAGTGCTGGCAATCGGGGTTTCTGAACGGACAAGTGCTAACGCCATTGAAGACATTGCTCAAAACCTGTTTACGAAGGGCAGCACGTTTGAAAAAGTGATTGCCATTAAGATTCCTCACAACCACGCAATGATGCATTTGGATACGGTTTTTACAATGATTAATCATGATCAATTTACGGTTCACCCAGGCATTTTAGGCGAGGGTGGTTACATTGATACGTGGACAATCACGCAGGGCAACGACGGGGAACTTCACCTTCAGCACGACACGGATCTGAAGCAAGTGCTTAAAAATGCGCTTAACTTGGACGATCTTGATTTGATTCCAACAGGTGGTGGCGATCCGTTAATCGCGGATCGTGAGCAGTGGAATGATGGCTCAAATACGTTGGCCATTGCTCCCGGCGTTGTGGTGACTTATAACCGGAACTACGTTTCAAACCGCGTATTACGCGAACACGGCTTGAAAGTGCTAGAAGTGCTGTCAAGTGAATTATCTAGAGGCCGTGGTGGTCCTCGTTGCATGAGTATGCCACTAGTTCGCGAGGACATCTAAATTCATTTTTAAGGAGAAAAATTATGACTGATTTTAAAAATAGTGTCTTTCAGGGCCGGTCAGTACTGGCCGAAAAGGATTTTACAGCTGCCGAGTTGAGCTACCTGATTGATTTTGGACTTCACTTAAAGGCCCTCAAAAAAGCTGGGGTTCCACACCACTACTTGGAAGGTAAAAACATTGCGTTGTTGTTTGAAAAAACGTCAACTCGGACTCGATCGGCCTTTACAACGGCTGCGATTGACTTGGGCGCTCACCCAGAGTTTTTAGGGGCTAACGATATTCAGCTTGGTAAGAAAGAATCAGTTGAAGACACGGCCAAAGTCTTGGGTAGTATGTTTGATGGCATCGAATTCCGTGGCTTTTCGCAACGTGCGGTCGAAGGGTTAGCGCAATACTCTGGCGTTCCGGTTTGGAACGGGCTAACTGATGAATGGCATCCGACCCAGATGCTGGCTGACTTTATGACGGTTAAAGAAAACTTTGGCCACATTAAAGGTCTCACGTTGACTTTTATGGGTGATGGTCGAAACAATATGGCTAATTCCTTATTGGTTACTGGCGCCATTTTAGGGGTTAACATTCACATCGTGGCCCCTAAGGAACTTCATCCGACTCAGGAGGTTCAAGATATCGCCAACGGTTTTGCTGCCGACTCCGGGGCCAAACTATTAATTACGGATGATCTCGATGAAGGCTTGAAGGGGTCAAACGTGGTGTATACAGACGTTTGGGTTTCGATGGGTGAAAGTAACTGGGAGGAACGCGTTAAGCTATTAACGCCTTACCAGGTGAATATGGCCGCCATGAAAAAGACGGGTACGCCTGATGATCAGTTAATTTTCATGCATTGTCTACCAGCGTTCCACGATACAACAACTGAATATGGGAAAGAAATTGAAGAAAAATATGGCATAACCGAAATGGAAGTTACGGATGAAGTTTTCCGGAGTAAGTATGCACGTCAGTTTGAAGAAGCTGAAAACCGGATGCATTCAATCAAAGCGATGATGGCTGCAACCCTTGGAAACCTCTTCATTCCACGGGTTTAACAACAATTGCGGGCAGATAGTGATGACTATGTGCCCGTTTTTAATAGGAAGGTGATTAGGATGGCAAACCGAAAGATTGTGGTCGCACTTGGCGGCAACGCGATTCTATCCAAAGATGCGAGTGCCCAAGCACAACAGCAAGCACTACGAGACACCGCGAAAACCCTCGTTGCCTTTATCAAACAAGGCGATCAACTCATTATCTCTCACGGAAACGGACCGCAAGTCGGGAACTTACTACTCCAGCAAGCGGCCGGCAGCACTGAAAAGAACCCGCCAATGCCACTGGATACAGCAGTTGCCATGACTCAAGGGAGCATTGGCTACTGGCTCCAAAACGCAATGAACGAGGTTTTGGTCGAAAATGGGTTAGAGACAGAGGTGGCCACAATTGTGACTCAGGTTGAAGTGAGCCCTGATGATCCGGCGTTTATAACCCCAACAAAACCCATTGGGCCGTTTTATTCAAAGGCTGAGTGTGACCTTATCAAAGCAGCTCATCCCGAGCAAACTTTTGTTGAAGACGCAGGCCGTGGCTATCGGCGTGTGGTTCCTTCTCCGCGACCAATTGGTGTGATTGAAGCAAGTGTTGTTAACCAGTTGGTGAGTGCTGGCATTGTCCCAATTACGGTGGGCGGCGGTGGCGTCCCAGTTGTTCGCGATAACCAGCGTTTTGTTGGGCGTGAAGCCGTGATTGATAAGGACTTTGCATCCGAAAAATTAGCCGAGTTGGTGGGGGCTGACCTCTTAATTATTCTGACTGCGGTCGACAATGTTTTTGTGAATTTCAATCAGCCCGATCAAAAACGGTTAGAGGCTGTTTCGGTGGCTGAAATGAAGGACTATATTGCGCAAGATCAGTTTGCTAAAGGTAGCATGTTGCCGAAGGTTCAAGCCGCCATTGACTTTGTGGAGAGTCGGCCAGAAAGTTCGGCGGTCATTACGTCATTAGAAAATGTTGGCCGGTTTCTCGAAAAGGGCGACGGCACGATTATTTCAATGTCTCCCGTCCCTAGCCAGTCCTAGTTGAACACGGTATAATGGAACCAGAATGATACGGAAGGGTTCGCATTGACTGATGGACAACAGAGGAACGCTTGATCAATACAGACCACTGCTGCGCGAAAAAGATGACTTCAATACGCTAAGCGATTCGGCTTTTGCTAATTTAACGGCTGATTTGCAAGTCCGAAAGTATCCGAAAGGCCAAGTCCTGTTTAGTCAAGGAGACGGCCGCGACCGGTTTTACTATGTGATTGATGGGGTGGTTCGCCTTGAGCGGATCGACGAAACGGGCGATTTTGGCTACCTCAATTATGTCAAGCCGGACAAGGGATTTCCCTACCGAGGGATTTTTTCAGCGACGGAGTACCCGTACGATGCGGTTGCAATGACGCCCTTGATTATTGCCTCATTTCCGATGAGCGACTATGAGGACGCGGTTCGTCATTGCCCAGCAACGATGGCGCGATTGGTGAAGCTACTGGGACAAATTATTGACGTGACTGAGGATCGACTTCAACGAATGGTGACGTCGAGTGCCCGCAATAGAGTGATGCAAGCGCTGATTATATTTGGCAAGGAATTGGGGGTCCCTTCAGTGGCGACCAACATTAAAATTCCGTACCCAATCACGCTAATTGAGCTTGCTCGTGTTAGCGGGACGACTAGGGAAACGGCTGGTCAGATTGTGGCTCAACTGGTCGAATCAGGTAAAATTATGTACCACCGGAAGATGTTCACGTTTGATCCCAATGATTTGATGTCGCACGGTCAATAGCGAACGGGTTGGAAAAGTGAGGCTCACCATGAAAAAAGAGGTTCGGCAATCCAAAATTGAACAACTCATTAACCAGTATTCAATTGCGACGCAAGAGGAACTAATGGCCCGGTTAAAAAGCGCTGGAATTGTGGCCACGCAAGCCACTATTTCGCGCGATATTCGGGAGATGCAAATTGTGAAGCAACAAGACGCTACTGGGGCGTCACACTACATGGTTTATAAAGCAGGCAACCAAAACGAGCGGCAGCGCCTGTATCGCTCCATTAGCGAAACGGTGACGAACTATCAGCGCGTGAGATTTATTACGATCGTGCACACGCTACCGAGCTACGCTAACATGTTGGCGGCCATCATTGACGACTTAGATTTAGATGCGGTCGCTGGCACGCTAGCTGGGCATGATACCATTGTCTTAATCAGTCCAAGCGAGCCTGATGCAGAATCCGTTTTGGCAGTTTTTGCAAGGTATGCAAATCCTGATTTGTCAGAGGAGTAACTCAAAAGGCCAGTCACAGCGTATTGTTGTGGCTGGTCTTTTGAGTTACAATAAATGAGACGATTTTCATAAAAATTTCATCAAAATGAAAGAAGAGATGATTGTGACCCTGACGATTAAATCCGTTGCTCTGTTCCCCGTATCCGTTCCTTTGAAGGAACCGTTCAAAACTGCATTGCGCACGGTGACAACCGCTGAAACGACCCTCATCGTGTTGACTGATTCCGATGGTATGACGGGGTTAGGTGAGGCTGCACCGACGGCTGCAATTACCGGTGATACTCAGGGAAGCATCAAGACGGCCATTGAAACCGCAATTGCCCCGAAGATTGTGGGGTTGCCATTGACAGCCCCAGAGCGGGTAAAACGCGCGATTGAAACGGCCATTGTGGGCAATCATAGTCCCAAGGCAGGCGTTAATATTGCGGTTAATGACTTATTAGCCAAGCACTATGGTGTCTCCGTTGCGCGTTATTTGGGTGGGTTTCGATCGGCTTTTGAAACCGACTATACCATCAGCGTTGGCTCTGAAGCGGAGATGGTTAATCACGCGGCACGATTAGTAAAGCAGGGGTTCAAAACGTTGAAAATTAAGGTGGGCACGTTGGCGCCAGAGGCCGACCGGCAACACGTAGCGGCTATTCGATCGGCAGTTGGACCAGCGATCGGATTACGACTGGATGCCAACCAAGGATGGCATCCAAAAGCTGCTGCGCGGGCAATCAATGAAATGACTGACGCAGGTCTTAATCTCGAGTTGGTTGAACAACCGGTGCCAGCCGCTGATTTCTCTGGAATGGCGTACGTGACACAACACACCGAGGTCCCAATTATGGCGGACGAGAGCATCTTTTCACCAGCGGATGCGTTGCGCCTGCTAAATATGGGCGGATGTGATATTATCAACCTTAAACTAATGAAGGCTGGCGGATTAGACAATGCTTTAACGATTAACACAATTGCAGAATCCTTTGGCACTCCGTGCATGGTGGGATCGATGATTGAATCTCAAGTGTCAGTGACAGCAGCAGCCCATTTAGTAGCGGCTAAGCAAAATGTCGCCTACGTCGATTTGGATGCCGCGATGATGTTTCAATCACAGCCAGCTCAAGGTGGAATCGTGAACGAAGGCAACGTCATTACGGTTCCTGATGCCGCTGGGCTGGGTCTTAAATATGAACCAAATCAAGTGAGGTGAGTGATTAAATGAAATTGAAACGGGTGGTGGTGCCAGTCGCAACGGTCTGGACTAGTTCGACGGCGCCCCGAGAAATAGATGCGCCCGCTTTGAAGGGCGATGTGCAACAATGGGTTGCGGATATGTCTGATGCGGACAGCATTACATTGGGAGATGGCAACCGGATTGCCACGCAAGTCCTGTTTAATGATGAGGTGTTGGTGCTTTCGGAGGCTGGCGACTGGTCTGAAATTGTGGTGCCGTCGCAGGCTGATGACTCAGATGTTCGCGGTTATCCTGGCTGGGTTAAAACGGCGCTTTTGACCGAAATTGCACCAGATGCTGTGACGACAACTCAGGTCACGGTGGCGAGCCCATTAACAACGTTATTTGATGACCATCACGATCCGTTACTAACGGTCTCAATGGGAACGCGATTTAGCCAGCTTGATATAACGGCGGACGCGGTTAAAGTGGCCACGCCGCTTGGGCCGGGCTATATCGATAAAGAAAGCATTGCCATGCCGTTTGCTGATCTAGCAATGAATGAACGGTTGGTAGCAATGGGGCGTCAATTCTTGGGCCTTCGCTATTTGTGGGGCGGAATTAGCGCGTACGGTTTTGATTGCTCTGGCTTTGTTTACACCCTTCACCGCGTTTTGGGATTCGAATTACCACGTGATGCGGATGATCAGTACTATAATGGTCAACCCGTTGCGGCTGAAAATCTCCAGCCCGGGGATCTACTATTTTTTGCATACGAACATGGGCACGGTCGGATTCACCACGTTGGCATGTATATTGGTCATGGTCAGATGATTCAATCCCGGACATTAGGGAAACAAGTGGACATTGCGACCTTGACTGAGCTACGGTATGCACCAGAATACGTCGGCGCTCGGAGGTACTGGCGGGCATGAAGACAACGGCGTTTGAAACCTTAGTGGCCCCGATGAGTGATCATGTGGGATTAATTGTCAAAGTCGCTGATCAAACCATTTTTGCTCACCGTGCTCGTCAATTATTCCCAGCAGCTTCGATTATTAAGCTTGCTATATTGGCAACGCTCATGGATCAAGAAGAAGACATGGCGAAACCGATTCGGTTAGCGTCCCAGGGAGTCGTGGGTGGTGCGGGTGTCTTACAAGAATTGGGGTCAGGTACCTATTCATTGCGGGATGTTGCAGCGTTAATGATTAGTGTTTCGGATAATACCGCAGCAAATCTATTGATTGACTACCTTGGAATGGCGACCATTAACGACTGGCTAGGCCGGAATGGTTATCATGAAACGGGTTTGAATCGCCGGTTAATGGATGTGGGCGCCTTAAAACAGGGCCGCGAGAACACGGTTAGTGCGGCGGAGTCAGAACGGCTGTTAGTTCATTTATTGACGCGTTATCCAGTTGTCCGATCATGGTTTTTTAACCAACAATTTCGCTATAAGTTGCCCGGGGTCTTCGATGAGCTTGATACGGCCGTTAAGGTTGCCAATAAAACGGGTGAAGGTCCAAACATCGATCACGATGTTGCCTGGTTTGAGACGGACAGTCAGGTGGTAACCGTGGCCGTCCTAACTGCTGGAATCCCGGGACGTCAGCAAGCATTAGCGTTTATCCAATCAATTGGTCAGTTAATTTGGCAAGAAATGACGCAGTAGTCGGTGAAAACCGGCTACTTTTTTTTATGGTTATTTTTAGTTTTTTGCTGTATTCGCAAGAAAAACTTAACGTTTTGTGGGGCCATTTTTGGAAAATGTGTTAATATGAACTTGTATCATTTTAAAACGCGATATTTGATATGGAGACATACGAAGGAGTGGTTTGATTTGGGAAAACGACAGACAGCTGTTAAAGCTGCAACGGCTGGGCTTATCGGGGCAGCCGGTCTAATGGTAGCAGGTGGTCTATCTGCCAGTGCCAAGACCATAACCGTTAAATCTGGAGATTCAATGTGGGGAATCGCCAACAAGTATGGTGTGACCATCAAAACATTGGAACAGTTAAATCATATTAAGCAAACTAAAGCGGGCGTTGACCAGATCTTTGCTGGTCAAAAGATCGTTTTACCAGGGCGAACGACGGCGCCGCTTGGCACCAAGTCAGCTAAGGCTAAGGCAGCGGGTACTACTAAGCAGGTCGTTCGGTCGGTTAAAGCGACGACCGCAACAACCCGCACAACAGGCACTACATATACGGTCCGATCGGGCGACTCGCTTTCTCGGATCAGTTCTAAATATGGTGTAACCATTAATCAGTTGAAGAGCTGGAATGGATTAAAGTCTAATTTCATTTACCCGGGTGAAAAATTAGCGGTTCGCGCTAGCGCGGCTCAGAAGTCGGGATCGGTCGTTAAGCCTCTGAAGCAGTCGGTTTCTAAGAAGAAGGCAACGACGACAAAGGCCGATGCGGTCATTGCGAACTCGACCACATCAGTGACAGGATTGGCTGTCAAATTAGCGGGGATGAAGATTCCGTACGTTTGGGGTGGCGCTTCATTAAGTGGCATGGACTGTTCTGGGTTGGTGTCGTACGTATATGGTCATGCGGCTGGTATTAGTCTGGCACACAGCACAGTGTCCCAGGAAAAGGCGGTTTCAACGCACAGTGTAGCAGATGCCCAACCCGGTGATATTTTATTCTGGGGTCAAGAAGGGGCCACGTATCATGATGCGATTTACATTGGCAATAACCAGTATGTCGCGGCGCCTCAACCGGGTCAAAACGTTGAAATTGAAACGATTAGTCAGTACTTTATGCCTAGTTTCGCTGGGACGGTTACTGACGCGTAAAAAAGTTTATCAAAAGGGTTAACAAACGGCCCAAAAGGTTGTAGAATACGTTTTGTTCTCATAATGAGAGTCACAATTATGATGCTAGACGGGGTGTTGAAATGAGTAATCGCTCAGAGATTGTTGCGGAATTGCAAGATGCTTCCACAGCGCTAGATGCTTTAAAAACGACCGAATGTAAACGAATCAAGAAAACTGCGGACACCGTGGTTATCCAACCAGAATTTGGGTTTCAAATGCAGTTACTGAGTCGGAAATGCGATCAGTTACAAATGATCTTGGAAGCCATGGAGGCTTCCGAAGATTAGCGGTTGGTTTTATTAATTTTGGATGGAATCATAACCACCCGTAAAACGGGTGGTTTGCTCTAGGGCTATAAGCCCTATGTACTTGCCAGCGTCTCAAGGCGCTGGTTTTTGTGTGTCAAAGCCAACTGCACTTACCACTGTTGCCCACCGCTTTATCGTATTACTTGCTTGGACCCTAAAGGGGTCTTCGTACTCTTTGACGCTTAACTTATCAACAGCCATGTCATGCTTTTCTTGGTCGCGAATATATTTTGTGATGGTTGCTTCATTAGGTCCGACAGTGCTCACATAGTCCCCCTCAGCCCAAAAGTGTCTATTGCCAAATCGATACTTCAAATTCGCATGTCTTTCAAACATCATCAGGGCACTCTTGTCTTTTAGATATCCCATGAAGCTTGAGACGCTTAACTTCGGCGGAATGTTTACAGATGCACGTGATCTGGCATCATGTGACCTTAAATTATTTGAACTCCTTTATACTTACAAAGGAGTTTTATCACCGCCTGTAAATCTTTGCGGTATTGATTGTAAATTACTTTTCTCCTATACTTTGGAGTAAATACGATATGGTACTTGCACAACCATTTAGTGTGCGCGAGACTATTGAGCTTATTCGCCATGAAAGTTTCCCCCTTCGAATTTTATGTTGGCTTCGACACCTACATTCTATGCCGATTGGGGGATTTTTTGTCTAACAAATTTGCCATCCGCCCGCATAGCGGGTGGGTTTTTGTTTCGCACGCTTTGCGAGCTCAACTCGGTCTAAAGACAATACGACTAAAAAAAGCGATCAGTTTAGCTGATCGCTTTTTTGTGGTGGTGATTATATTAAATGGTGGGATCAATCCAGAATGGATATTGTGTGATTTCAAAGTAAGCATCCCAGTACTTACCGCCCAGTTCTTCGCCGTCAATTTGACCGTACTCGATGCTAGGGGCAATGAGGTGAATTTTAGCAGCATGATAGTGGTGAACTGATTTCATTTTAAGATGGCGCCCCAACGCAATCATCAGGGCGATTCCAATCATTTTAAATAGGTTTGGTTTTTCGACCACAATCAAATCAAGGTTAGCGTCGCTCACCGAGGCGGGGGGAAGAATATTGATACCACCGCCAAAATAAGGGTGGTTTGACACCGTAACGAGAAACGCTTTTGAATAAATATCCCGGTGGCCATTGACGTGGACCGTAAGCGGGAAGCCTTGTTGATTATAAACAACGTTGATAAAAGAGAAGAGGTAGGCTAATTTCCCCATGTGAATCCGGTTTAAAAAGACTTTCAAGCGAGAGCTATTAGCGGCCGCTACGATGGCCGCATCGAGCCCGATCCCAACGTTATTAGTAAAGACCGAGCTAGACTGTTTGATTGTGTCGCGATACTGGCCAATGGTTAACCAATTGGCGGCAGTGCAGTCCAGAATCTGGTTTAAGGCCGGTCGCCAACTATTAGCCATTTTTAGGCCTCGTGCAAAGTCATTACCAGAACCGACGGGTAAATAGGCAACGGGGATGGGGGTGGTTAAATGGGCATCATTCAAGCCATTTAATACTTGATGGAGCGTGCCATCGCCACCTACAGCCAAAACGACCCAATTAGCCGGATCACTGGCGTGGTTCTTAGCAAATTGATGAGCGAGTAGGATGCTGTGCCCAGCGTATTGGGACCGACCGAGCTCAAAAGTAACGTTTCGCTGGTTTAACTGTTCTTCAATAGCCGGCCACACTGCTTTAGCACGGCCCGCACCCGCGTGGTCATTTAAAATAACATAGTATTTCACAGCCACCCAATGGCTCCTTTCCTAAAAATCATACCTAATCATTATAGCGAATTTTTTTGGTGCGGGCTACATGCTTTGCGCAAAAATAAAAAAACGACCTCAAATATAGAAATTTTGAGACCGTTTTTGTCGTCTAGTCCATGATCAACATTGGTAAAATCATGGGATGACGTTCTGTTTTTTCAAATAAGAAATTCTGCAAGTCATCGATGATGGCATTGCGAATTGAAGCTTCATTCGCCTTTTTCGATCGCATGGCCCGCCGGATTGTTGAAAAGACGAGGCGGCGCCCTTCATTAAGGAGTTCGCCAGACTCGCGCATGTACACAAATCCGCGGGATAACAGGTCTGGACCAGCTTGAATGTTTTTATCTTTTAGGTTGATCGTCGCGACAACGACGACTAACCCTTCTTCGGAAAGAAGTTGGCGGTCACGTAAAACGACATTTCCAATGTCGCCAATTCCACTACCATCGATATAAACATCGCCTGCTGTAAAATGCCCAGCAATTCGCGCCGTATCTTTGGTTAAGGCTAAGACATCACCGTTTTCCATGATAAACGAATGGTCAAGCGGTACGCCACATTGTTCAGCCAATTCGGTATGGATCTTTAACATCCGGTATTCACCATGAATTGGCATAAAGAACTTCGGCTTCATTAGCCGTAACATCAACTTTTGCTCTTCTTGGCCACCATGACCAGACGTATGGATATTGTTAACCTTACCGTGGATCACTTTGGCACCGGCTTCTTCAAGTTCGTTAATGACGTGGTTAACACTGGTGGTGTTACCAGGGATTGGGTTACTTGAAAAAACAACGGTATCGTTCGGTTGAATTGAAATCTGACGGTGAGTTCCGTTAGCAATCCGTGAAAGGGCAGCCATTGGTTCACCTTGAGAACCGGTACATAAAATCATGACCTTGTCGGCTGGAAGTGAACGTAAATCATTGGCGTCAATCAAGGCTTCGTCCGGAATGTTTAAGTAGCCAAGTTCGCGGCCATTAACAATGGCAGCTTCCATGCTTCGACCAAACACCGCAATCTTGCGACCATGTGCAAGCGCTGTTTCGCAAGCTGTTTCAATCCGCGAAATGTTTGAGGCGAAAGTGGCGAAAATAATTCGGCCTTCTACTTGATCAAAAATTTTCCGGATTGACTTACCGACCCATTTTTCGGACTTTGTCCAAATGGGTCGTTCGGCGTTGGTGCTGTCAGCCATGAGGCATAGCACGCCTTCTTCGCCAAGCCGAGCCATTTTTTGCAGGTTAGGCGGCTGATTGGTAACTGGGGTCAGATCGAACTTGAAGTCCCCAGTTTGGACGATGACCCCAGCAGGGGTGTGAACAGCAATTCCAAGTGTATCAGGAATTGAGTGGGTGGTTCGGAAAAACTCAACGCTGGTTTTCCGGAACTTCAACACCGTGTCTTCGTTAATTTCGTGAAGCTCGGCTGTCCGAAGTAACCCGTGTTCGTCAAGTTTGTTTTTAATGAGTGCTAACGCTAGTGGTCCAGCATAAATGGGGACGTTGAGATCTTTTAATAGGTAGGGAACCCCACCAATATGATCTTCGTGTCCATGGGTGATAACCAAACACTTGATCTTGTCCTTATTCGCTACAAGATAGTGATAATCAGGAATGACATAATCAATTCCTAGTAAGTCATCTTCGGGAAATTTAATCCCGGCATCAATTAAAATAATTTCATCTTGGAATTGAATACCGTAAGTGTTTTTCCCAATTTCGCCTAATCCACCAACGCCAAAAATTGCAGTCTCATTATTTTTGACGTTCAATTTTTTCATTGATTAAACTCCGTCAACTTATAGTCCGGGTTTTGTTGTTCGTATTCAAGGAACTTCCCCTCAAGCGGTTCGATGAATTCAATGTTATGACCGGTGTTTTCGGTCACGAGTGCTCGTGCCTGAACTTCCGTGTCAGCATTAATAAAAAGGGACTTAGTCGTTTCCCGTTTGGGGTTGCGAACTTGGTCTTCTTGATAGTAGACTTTAAAAATCATGATGAAATAGTCAGCATCCTTTCTGAGTTAAAAATACGTTTCGAGTTCATGTAGAATGAATCATCTATTTTTGCAACCGAACGTCTTGTTGTAAGCAACAACAGTTATTTACATACTATCATATCGCTTAAAAATTGTATATAAGTTTAACCGGTGCTGACATAATCTTGGTTGGTTTGAAAATCCTGGTCCGACAAGCTTTAAGGTTTTCAAAACCATTCGCTACTGACCCACTCAATCAAAGGTGTCTTTTGTGCAGTTCTGAGTTGTTGGTAATAAGTGGGCAAAAAGGCCGTCAAGTCGCTCTGAATTCAAATGATTGGGCCCTGTTTCGGTTTAGTTGGCAACTCGCAGCCAGTTGCCAGCAACGTTGGTATTTTTAAACTTGATTTCTCAGATTTGCCGGTACCGTGGGTTTTGTGGAATCCGGGTACAATCGCATCGCATTACCTAATTTTCACAGTCCATGGTATGATTATTTTAAAGGAGGACTGATCATGAGTCGTGAACTAACCATTATAATCGCCGTTGTTGTGGCCATTGTTATCTACATCCTCATTCATCGGGGAATCGTCAATCGGGCCACCCGGCGAGCCCATGAACAGGCTCTTTTACAAACTGAAAGTGCCATGCGAGCAGCCCTTCAACGCCTGGTGGACGACCACTTTGTTTCCGACCAGACTGTTTTGTTATCACGGACAACGGTCGCGGACGGGTGGGGCCGCGGGGTGATGGCGTTTGAATTTGTGGTCAAATTGCCCACTAATAGCGGTGAGCAACTCCAGATTTTTCGGCAGCAGCTTAATCGGATGTTGAGTGATTATGCGAGTGATCACGACATCAAGACTGCCAGTCCGGCGGGGGGCTCGGCCTTCTTGGTTACCGATATTTGGCAACACGGTGACCGGGTGCACATGAGTGTTGCCTACCTTGTCAATGAAGCGACGATTGAATACTTAAAAGATCTACATAAGGTGGATCAAAGGGACTAAAAAAGCCTCCGCAGATTTAGGTGATAAATCTGCGGAGGCTTTTTGTGACCGTTTCTAGGGACGGGTCATATTAGTCAAACATGACGGTGTCTTCACTAATTTCAAAAGGATGGTCCCGGTCGATATGGTCGTAAAATAAAATGCCGTGAAGATGATCAATTTCGTGTTGGCAGACGATGGCGGGATAATCCCTTAGGCGCACTTTGTGGGTTTCGCCCTCAACGTCTTGATAGCGAAGGGTAATCCGATCGTGGCGTGGTACAAAGCCAGGCACATCCTCATCAACTGATAGACAGCCCTCACCTTCGGTTAAAGCGCCGTCTTGAACGGAGTGACTAACGATCACAGGGTTAATGATGACGTCGGTGAAAGGCGACTGACCACCTTCGGTTTCTGCTGGTACCAAGACCGCGGCCATCATTTTAGAAACGCCAACCTGTGGTGCTGCTAGGCCAACGCCAGCACGAAGCCCATACTTTTTAGCCAGTGTCTCGTCTTGACTAGTGACGAGGTATTCCATCATATCGTTGGCTAGTTTACGATCCGACTCTGAGAGTGGGAAAGTGACGTTTTCGGCTTCTTGGCGAAGAACCGGATCACCGTCGCGAACAATATTTTTCATTAAAATCATTTGAACGACCTCCGAACTAAAATCAATTAATTTTATCATATTTTCAAATAAAAATGAAACTGCAAAATATGTGATAAAAATCACTATCTTTTTTCAGAAAATTCTTTTTATTGACGTAGCGCGGAATCGGAGCATTTTGCGATATAAAAGTAATGAAAGGGCTTGCACGATTTGTGAAAGCGTGTTAATTTAGAGTCGTAGTTGAGAAAGCAAACGCTTTCAAAAAATGAGCGGACTGCGTTTGCATATACACGGAAAGGAAAGTGTTAGTTATGGCGAAAAAGACTGGGCAGACAATTGATTTTGCATCAATTAAAGCCAAGATGAGCGATCCTTACAAAAAGCCACTCCAAGTAGTGGATGAAACAGGTAAGATTGTGAATCAAGAACTTTTCGATAGTTTCTCAGACGAAGAGCTGGTAGATTTCATGAAAAAAATGGTTTGGGAGCGCGCCTTGCACGAACAGACCATGAACTTCTCCCGCCAAGGCCGGTTAGGGTTCTATGCTCCAACTTTTGGTGAAGAAGCATCAGAAATGGGGTCAGTTTCTGCTTTTACCGACAAGGACTGGCTGTTCCCAGCTTACCGTGACTTACCACAACTTATTCAACACGGGGCAAGTGTCACCCAAGGCTTCCTCTGGTCAAAAGGAAATGCCGTCGGCGACGATTATGGCGATACTCGTGCTTGGTTCCCACAAATAATTATTGGTGCTCAATACGTCGAAGCAGCCGGAGCCGCTTTAGGGTTAAAGAAAAACGGTGAAAAAGATGCTGTGGCCTTCACCTATA
Organism: Secundilactobacillus kimchicus JCM 15530; assembly: GCF_001433995.1. GTDB lineage: Bacteria > Bacillota > Bacilli > Lactobacillales > Lactobacillaceae > Secundilactobacillus > Secundilactobacillus kimchicus. The sequence goes on along the minus strand of NZ_AZCX01000001.1, from coordinate 422,924 downwards.
CCGGTGATGGTGGGACGTCTCAGGGTGACTTCTACGAAGGAATCAACTTTGCTTCATCGTTCCAAGCCCCTGCAGTCTTTATGGTTCAAAACAACGGTTGGGCCATTTCCGTACCACGAAAGACGCAAACAGCCGCTGAAACGTTGGCTCAAAAGGGTGTTGCTTCAGGTGTTCCTGGTGTTCAGGTTGACGGGATGGATGTTTTGGCCGTTTACATTGCCACTAAAGAGGCCCGCGAATTTGCAGCAGCCGGTAACGGTCCAGCATTAGTTGAAACCTTAACTTACCGGTTTGGGGCTCACTCATCAGCTGGTGACGATCCATCACGTTACCGGACTAAGGAAGAAGAAAAACCTTGGTTCGATGCTGATCCATTGATTCGGATGAGAAAAGTATTAACGGATAAAGGATTATGGTCACAAGAACAAGAAGACAAGCTTGTTGAAGAATACAAGAATGACTTCAAGGCTTCAATGAAAGAGGCCGAAAACACACCAACGCAATCAGTTGTTGACATGTTGAAGACGACGTTTGAAGAACCGACACCTCAAGTCAAAGCTGACATTGCAAGATTTGAAGCAAAGGAGTCGAAGTAACCATGGCTAAATTAACTTATATCAAAGCAATTACAGATGGTTTAGACGTTGTCTTGGGCGAAGATCCAAAAACTTTGATCTTCGGTGAAGACGTTGGTAAAAACGGCGGTGTGTTCCGGACAACGGAAGGCCTTCAAGATAAGTATGGTGAAGACCGAGTTTTCGATACACCCCTTGCGGAATCTGGGATTTTAGGGTTATCAATCGGGCTAGCAGCAACTGGTTGGCGCCCAATCCCTGAAATTCAATTCATGGGCTTTACCTTTGAAGCCGTTGACTCAATCGGAGGCCAAATGGCCCGAAACCGGTTCCGGTTTAGCGGCAAGCGGGCGATGCCGATTACAATTCGGACGCCGTTTGGTGGTGGGACTCATACCGCTGAAATGCATGCCGACAACCTGGAAAACTACTTTGTCGGGACGCCAGGGTTGCGGGTTGTGACCCCATCTAACCCATACGATGCCAAAGGAATGATTATTTCAGCAGTTGAAAATAACGATCCGGTTTTGTTCATGGAAAACTTAAAGCTTTACCGGTCAATGAAGGATGAAATTCCAGAAGGCAAGTACACGGTGCCACTAGATACGGCTAAGGTCGTCAAAGAAGGGACCGACCTCACAATTGTGGCTTACAGTGCCGAAGTCAACGAAGCATTGAAGACGGCTGAAAAGCTGGAAAAGGAAAACATTTCCGTTGAAGTCATTGATTTGCGGTCATTATCACCAATTGACACCGATACAATCTTTAAGTCAGTTGAAAAGACCCACAAAGTAGTTGTTGTTCAAGAAGCTCAAAAGATGGCCGGTGTTGGCGCTCAAGTCGCTTCAGAAATTGCAGAACATGCAATCATGAACCTTGACGCCCCAATTGGCCGGGTTGCAGCACCAGACTCAGTTTATCCTTGGGCTCAGGTTGAAAATGACTGGTTACCAAACGCCGACGATATTGAAGAAAAGGCGCGCGAGATCCTGAATTACTAGGTCGTACCTAGCAATACTTTGTGATAATAGAAAGGAAGTTTTTCCATGGCTTTTGCATTCAAACTCCCAGAGCTTGGTGAAGGTATGGCCGAAGGCGAAATCGCTTCATGGCTAGTTAAAGAAGGAGACACCGTTAAGGAAGATGACCCGTTAGTTGAAATCCAAAACGATAAGTCTGTTTCTGAACTCCCTTCACCTGTAAATGGAACGATTAAGAAGATTGTTAAACAGGAAGGCGAAACAGCAGAGATTGGTGACACGCTTGTTGAAATCGACGACGGTTCTGCTGATACGCCGGAGGACAGTGGTAGTGCGGACACGGCTGAACCGGCACCAGAACCAGCAGCAACGCCAGAACCAGCTGCGCCAGCACCTGCTGCAGCTGCACCCGCTACTGGTGTTCCAGCGATTTCTGATCCGAATAAGATTGTATTAGCAATGCCGTCTGTACGGCAGTACGCCCGCGACAAGGGGATCGATATTAGCACCGTTACGCCAAGTGGGAATCACGGCCAGATTTTAAAAGCTGATATTGATAACTTTAACGGTGCCGCTGCTCCAGCTGCCCCAGCTGCCCCAGCTGCTTCTGGACCTGCTCCGGCTGCTGCACCAATTAAGCCTTACAAGTCAGCCGAACCTGATTTGGAAACCCGCGAACCGATGTCAATGGTTCGTAAAGTAATCGCTAAAGCAATGCGTGAATCAAAGGATATTTCACCTCACGTTACTTCATTCCAAGACGTCGAAGTTTCAGCACTGATGGCTAACCGGAAGAAGTATAAACAACGGGCTGCTGATCAAGACATCCATTTAACTTTCTTACCATACATTGTTAAAGCGTTAGTCGCTGTTTTGAAGGCATACCCTGAATTTAACGCTTCATTGGATATGGCAAGTGAAGAAATCGTTTATAAGCACTACTACAACATCGGGATTGCGACGGATACGGACCACGGTCTGTATGTGCCAAACGTGAAGAACGCTGATTCCAAAGGCATGTTTGAGATTGCCAAAGAAATCACTGAAAACACGCAAGCTGCTAAGGATAACAAACTTAGTGCCGACGCAATGTCAGGCGGATCCATTACGATCAGTAATGTTGGCTCAATTGGTGGCGGTTTCTTCACACCAGTAATTAACCAACCTGAAGTCGCAATTTTAGGGGTCGGTAAGATTGCTAAGGAACCGTACGTCAATGAAGATGGGGAAATCGAAGTTGGCAACATGCTGAAACTATCGTTAAGCTACGATCACCGTTTGATTGATGGCGCATTAGCTCAACGAGCATTGAACCTAATGAACGAATTGCTCCATGAACCGGAATTGTTATTAATGGAAGGATGACCATAATATGGCAGATGTTGAAAAGCGCGATACCGTCATTATCGGAGCAGGACCTGGGGGCTATGTAGCCGCAATTCGAGCCGCTGAGCTCGGGCAAAGTGTGACGGTTATTGAAAAATCTGATACTTTAGGCGGCGTGTGCTTAAATGTCGGATGTGTGCCATCCAAAGCATTAATTAACGCGGGTCACCGTTTCCAAGAAGCTGCTGATGCTGCTGTTTTTGGAATCACGACACAACAACCAAGTATTGATTTTTCAAAGACGCAAGATTGGAAGCAACACTCTGTGGTTGATCGGATGACCAGCGGCGTTAAGATGTTGCTTAAGAAACACAAAGTTGATGTCTTACAAGGAGAAGCCGTTCTGGACTCAAATTCGCGGCTCCGGGTTGTTTCAACGGGACCAAAGCAGTTTATGAGTGCCGATGACGGACTAACAATTGAGTTTAAAAACCTGATCATTGCAACTGGAAGTCGACCAGTTGAAATTCCTGGTTTCAAATTTGAAGGCCGGGTCATTGACTCGACGGGTGGTTTGAACTTGCCAGAAATTCCAAAAGAATTTGTTGTGATTGGTGGCGGGTACGTCGGCACTGAATTAGCTGGTGCTTATGCAAACCTCGGCTCTCATGTGACCATTCTTGAAGGAACGGACTCTATTTTGCCAAACTTTGACAAAGATATGGTTGCCGTTGTTTTGAAGGAAATGAAGAAGAAGGGCATCGATGTCGTCACCGGTGCCATGGCTAAGAAATCAGCTCAGGATGCTAACGGTGTGACCGTTACTTATGAAGTTGACGGGAAAGCCCAAGACATTAAAGCAGATTACTGCATGGTCACTGTTGGTCGGCGACCAAATACTGACGATATCGGGCTCGAAATGACCGATGTTAAGACGACTGACCGTGGTTTAATTGAAGTAGACGAGCAGGGTCGTACCAGTGTTTCGAACATTTGGGCAATCGGTGATATTGTTCCGGGTCCGGCGCTGGCTCACAAAGCCTTTTTTGAAGCTAAAACTGCTGCCGGTGCCATTGCTGGCAATAAGACGGCCAATGATTGGGTCGGAGTACCAGCAGTCTGCTTTGCTGACCCAGAATTAGCAACGGTTGGGTTAACCCAGCAAGACGCTAAGGATAAGGGAATCGAGGTTTCAACGGCCAAGTTCCCATTTGCTGGTAATGCTCGAGCTGTCTCTCTTGATCAGCCTGATGGATTTGTTCGGCTGGTTTACACGAAGGACGAAAAAAACGTCTTAGGCGCTCAAGTGGTCGGACCTGGCGCATCGGACTTAATTGCTGAATTGAGTCTGGCTGTTAATGGTGGGATGAATGTTGAAGATATTGCATTGACCATTCACCCACACCCAACGCTATCAGAACCGATTCAAGAAGCGGCTGATATTGCGATTGGATTCCCAACCCATATTTAATTGATTGGTTGACGTTTTATAAAGAGGAGGTAAGCAGGCTAGCTTACCTCCTCTTTTCGTGATTAAACGGGTTTTATGAACTGTTGAGGCAAAGAAAGTTGTTGAACATGTTGGAAAAACACGTGGCGTAGGGTTAAATGTTGCGCTTCGTGAGGTTTTCTTTATAATGAAAAGAAGAAACGTGGTGTAAGCCACCTGTTAGGTTGATAACGAGGAGGGTAACGGTGAAAACAAACTATCAGTACCCACTGGAGCCAGATTGGTCGGCGAAGGATATCGAGACGGTCACAACGCTATACCGTCACGTAGAAGATGCGTACGAGTTACCGCAAGGGGTCAACCGGGCGCAATTATTAGCGAGTTATTTACAATTTAAAACAGTTGTCGATAGCAAGGCGCTAGAGAAAAATTTAGGCCGCCAGTTTGAACAGGTTAGTAATTATAGTATTTACAAAACGGTTCAGGCCGCAAAAAATAGTGAGAAAAAAATGATCAAAATGTCGTAACGGAGGTGGAAAATGGACGATTTAACATTAATTCAGATTGATCGAAATGTGAAACAATGGCTCCGTCAGGCGCGGACGCTTGTTTTGACAAAGATGACTGAGCGACTAACGGTCAATGAAAAAAGCAGTCGCAAGGATTTGGTGACGAACGTTGATAAGGAAAATGAAAAGTTTCTGATTACAAAAATCAAAAATTACGCCCCTGACAGTCATGTTTTAGGGGAAGAAGGATTTGGCGATCAAATTAACCGTGAAAAGGGTTGGATTTGGATTGTTGACCCAATTGATGGCACAATGAATTTTGTCAAGCAGCAGGATCATTTTGCCATCATGGTTGCGTTATACATTGATGGCCAAGGTGTTTTAGGCTACATCTACGACGTCATGAATGATGAACTCTATTCTGGGGGACCAAACCTAGGCGTGTTTAAAAACGATGTGCAATTAGATCAACCCGCCAATACTGCTCTTGCTGATGGCCTCGTCAGCTTGAGTGCACCGCTGCTGATTCATGACCGATTTAACCTATTGCAGGCTGCCGATGAAAGTTCAGGAGTCAGGGTCTATGGTTCGGCCGGAATTGAGATGATTCATTTATTAACGGGAAAAATTATTACCTATGTGTCGTACTTAAAGCCGTGGGATTTTGCAGCTGGCAAAATTTTGGGAGAAACTCTTGGCCTTGTCACTTCAACTATTGACGGGCAACCGCTTGATATGCTATCATCAGGTTTTGTAATGGTAGCAACGGAGAATGCACAACGCGACATTCTACCAATCATCGGTCAAAACGGCTGACTGTGACGGCTCTGTCACAGTTTTTTTATGGCGTCAGGTTCGGCAGCCCTTTGAACAACTTCCGAATCTTCGTTTGTTGAAATCGAGTTGCTAAGTGAAAGGAAGATACATTTTTGAAAACTAGAGATGATATTCGTAACATTGCAATTATCGCCCACGTTGACCACGGTAAAACAACCTTGGTTAACGAACTGTTGAAGCAATCCGACACTTTAGACGAACACGTTCAAATTGCCGACCGGGCGTTGGATTCGAACGATATTGAAAAGGAACGTGGGATCACGATCCTTTCTAAAAACACCGCCGTTCGTTACGGTGATAAGCAAATTAATATTTTGGACACCCCAGGACACGCTGACTTCGGTGGTGAAGTTGAGCGGATCATGCGAATGGTTGACGGTGTTTTGCTGGTTGTTGATGCGTTCGAAGGAACGATGCCACAAACGCGATTTGTGCTGAAAAAGGCCCTTGAACAACACCTGACACCAATTGTTGTCATCAACAAGGTGGACCGTCCAGGTGCCCGTCCTGAAGAAGTTGTGGACGAAGTTCTTGACTTGTTTATTGAACTTGGTGCCGATGAAGATCAGCTTGACTTCCCTGTGGTTTATGCGAGTGCTATGAACGGAACTTCAAGTTATGATTCTGATTTAGCTACTCAAGAACACACAATGAAGCCAATTTTCGACACTATTGTTGAACACATTCCAGCCCCAATCGACAACTCAGACGAACCGCTTCAATTCCAAGTGGCGATGCTTGATTACAACGATTTCGTCGGCCGGGTCGGAATTGGCCGGGTTTTCCGTGGCACTATCAAAGTTGGCGATAATGTGACGGTGATGAAGTTGGATGGTTCAACGAAGAACTTCCGTGTGACTAAGCTGTTTGGTTACTTTGGGTTGAAGCGTCTTGAGATCGAAGAGGCCAAAGCTGGTGACTTAATTGCCGTTTCTGGTATGGAAGACATTAACGTTGGTGAAACGGTAGCAGACTCTTCTAACCAAGAAGCCTTACCAATTCTTCGGATTGATGAACCAACCTTGCAGATGACTTTCCGGACCAATGACTCACCGTTTGCGGGTCAGGATGGGAAGTTTGTGACAAGCCGTCAATTGGAAGACCGTCTTCGGACTGAATTGGAAACCGATGTTTCATTACGAGTTGACGATACTGATGAACCAGCGGCCTGGATTGTTTCCGGTCGTGGGGAACTGCATTTGTCTATTCTGATTGAAACACTTCGACGTGAAGGCTTTGAATTACAAGTTTCACGGCCAGAAGTTATTTACCGCGACGTTGAAGGTGTGCTAAGCGAACCATTTGAAGAGGTTCAAATCGATACGCCAGAAGAATACACCGGTAGCGTGATCGATTCTCTGTCTCAACGTAAGGGTGAAATGCAAAACATGGAAAGTACCGATAACGGTCAGACTCGTTTGACGTTCTTGGCACCTAGTCGTGGCTTGATTGGTTACTCAACCGAATTCATGTCAATGACGCGTGGATACGGAATCATGAACCATACCTTTGAAAAGTACATGCCAGTTATTAAGAACTGGAACCCAGGCCGGAAGAAGGGAACTTTAGTTTCCATGAACGCTGGCAAAGCAACGACTTATGCTATGATGGGAATCGAAAGTCGTGGTCGGTTGTTAATTGATCCAGGTACTGATGTTTATGAAGGAATGATTGTTGGTGAAAACAGTCGTGAAAACGACATTTCAGTTAACATCACTAAGGGTAAAAACCTGACTAACGTCCGGGCAGCTGGTTCTGATGATATGGCACGGATTAAGACGCCAACTCATTTCTCATTGGAAGAATCACTCGAATTCTTGAACGATGATGAATACTGTGAAGTAACGCCGGATCACGTTCGGTTGAGAAAGCAGATTCTGGACACCAACTCTCGAGAAAAAGCAGCTAAGAAAAAGCGGTCAAACGCAAAGTAGCTAGTATTAAACCCTCTCATTTGAGAGGGTTTTTTGGTTTTCAAAGGTTTTTAAAAGCGCCGTATCGAAAATTGCAACCTATGATATAATCGTAGGAGTGACAAAACAGTAGATTGAAATTGGTGGGGTCTGAAAACATGAGTTCAAGGATAAAACAAATTGACTATTACATCTTAATTCCGTACCTGTTATTATGTGCTATTGGAATTATTATGGTATTTTCGGCAAGCTCCAATGTTGCGGCTCAGAATGGAACGACCCCGATTTCCTACCTTATTCGGCAAGCCCTTTTTGTTGTGATTGGTTTTGGGATTACTTACTTCATGACCTCAATCAACATTACAATCTTAAAGAGTCCGGTAGTAATGGGGCTGGGGTATTTGGGGGTCATGGTCCTGCTGTTTGGTTTGCTATTTTTCGGCCAAACGGTCAATGGGGCGGCTGGCTGGATTCGGATAGGACCCATTAACATTCAACCGGCTGAAATTGCAAAGTTTATATTGATTATTATTAACGCCTTTTTTATCACTCGTTCAAATCGGGAGACTCGGTTATTGAATGGGGAGTGGTGGCGTACGATGCGCCAACCCCTTATCATGAGTGCTTTAATCATATTGTTAGTGTTTTTTCAACCCGACATGGGAGGGGCTACAATCATCGCAGCCATTTGTTTTATGATGTGGCTGGCCAGCGGTATCCCGTGGCGGCGAAGTTTTCGGATTCTCGTCGTCACCGTCGCCTTTATTGTTTGCATTTTATTTCCTATCGCCGTTAAATTGTCAGAAAGTGGTGCTATTAAGTCTTACAAACTGGCACGAGTGTTAGCTTTCGTTGATCCGTTTGGTCATGCTAGCTCAGCGGGTGCCCAATTAGTTAATTCCTATTATGCACTGAGTAATGGTGGTCTTTTTGGAGTCGGCTTAGGGAACTCTATTCAAAAACGCGGCTACTTACCGGAACCCAATACTGACTTTATTATGGCGATTGTTGGTGAGGAATTGGGGTTAGTAGGCATTGTTGTTATTTTAATTTTACTTGCGATTATTATTGGTCGCGCTGTCCAGCTTGGCATTCGTTCTACCAATGGGTACTACGCATTGCTTTGTTATGGCATCGCGACTTACTTTACAGTTCAAGCGGTGATTAACGTTGGCGGTGTGGCTGGAGTTTTACCCATTACCGGAGTGACTTTCCCGTTTATTAGTTATGGGGGGTCAAGTATGTTTTCCCTGACCCTAGCGCTAGGAACGTTACTAAATATCAGTACCCGTGAACGGAAGGAGCGAAATCATGATGTTTGAACTTCAGGCTCGAACCAGTTTAGTCGTCTACGTTTCTAGTTTAAGACAAGTTCGTCAGTTGAAGCGCTACGGGCATGTTGATTATGTGTCGAAGCGCATGCGGTATGCCGTTATTTATATGAATGATGAGCTTGTTGAGGAAACGGTTAGTCGCTTAAAACAATTAAAATTCGTTCGGCGAATTGTTCGGTCACCGAGACGACGATTAGCTGAACTCTTGAACCTAGACCAAGTGACCCCAGCTCAGGGTGGCCAGTCGCAAGAGGAGGATGAAGTTTAATGCGTGTTGTTGCTGGTGAATATGGTGGCCGCCGGTTACGGGCTGTTCCTGGAATGAAAACCCGCCCGACGACCGATAAAGTAAAGGAAGCCATTTTTAACATTATTGGGCCGTACTTTAACGGTGGGCGAAGCCTTGACCTTTTTGCGGGCTCTGGCGGTCTCAGTATCGAAGGAGTGTCCCGAGGCATTTCCGCCGCCGTTTTAATTGATCGGCAAGCTGCCGCAATTAAAACGATTGAACAAAACATTGACGTCACTAAGGAGCCGGATAAATTCAGCCTCATTAAGGGTGACGCAGATAAGGTGATTCAACGACTTAGTGAGCAAGGTTTGACTTTTGATCTGGTTTATTTTGATCCACCCTATAAGGCTCAAAAAATCGCTAGTGAAATCCGCCAACTACAGGCACTAAATCTGTTAAACCAAGACTGTATTATTGTCTGTGAAACCAATCTTGAAGCCACATTTGAGAATTGGGTAGGGGCTGCCCACCTTGTTGAACAAAAAGAGTATGGGATTACCAGAATCAGTATTTTCCATGTTGAAAAGGAGTCGTAATATGACAGTTGCCGTATTTCCAGGGAGTTTTGACCCGTTAACAGTTGGGCACCTTGACTTGATTCAGCGCGCGAGTCGGTTATTTGACAAGTTGATTGTGACGGTGGGGACTAACACCGCCAAAAAAGCGCTCTTCACAAGTGATGAGAAGGTTGCGATGATTGAAGCAAGCGTTGCTGATTTGCCAAATGTCACGGTGAGAGCCGAGAACGGGCTGACTGTTAACTTCGTCAAAGAGGTGCAAGCAACCGTAATTGTTCGGGGCATTCGAAATAGTAAGGACTATGAGTATGAAGCGGGGATTGCGAATATGAACCGCTACTTAGAGCACCACATAGAAACAGTTTTCTTATTGGCAGACCCCAAAGATACCTTTATCTCGTCGTCAGTGTTAAAAGAAGTTCTGTTTTTTGGTGGCGACATTTCTGGATTAGTACCACCGGCAGTTCACAGAGCACTGTTAGCGAAGCGGGGTGACCAATAACCTATGCGGTCGTTTTTTAAGCGTAAAAGTGTCCGGATTGGCGTCAGTATTCTTGCGGTTAGTTTCGTGCTGTGGGCTTTTTTATGGCCGTTATCTGATTATATAGAGTCGCCTGGATCGGCCGATAACCTCAGTGCGTTCGTTAAAATTAAGAATCATCCCGACCGCAAAAAGGGCGCGTTTATGATAACTTCGGTCCGGCTCGCCCAGGCGCGACCGGTCAGTTACCTATTAGCCAAGGTATTGCCATACCATACCATTGAAGATGAGCAAAGTGTGACCGGTGGTCAGAGCGGCGCGACTTATATGCGGATGCAGACGTTTTACATGCAAAGCGCTATCAATGAAGCCAAAGCTGTCGCGGCTAAGGCTGCTGGGGCAAAGGTCGATAAAAAATACTTGGGCATTTATGTCATGGCGATGCAAAAGCAGTCGAAATTTAACGGCCGGTTAAAGGTTGGTGACACGATCACTAAAGTTGACGGTCACCACTTTAAGAATGCTTTTGGGTTTCAACGTTATATTCGGGCTAAAAAAGTGGGCGATAAGCTCCGGGTCAATTATCAACGTGGAACAAAATCAGGTCAGGTCGCTGCGCCGCTCATCAGACTATCAGCCACGAAAAAAGCCGGAATTGGGATCAGCTTAACGGATAACGTTAAAGTGACCACGCAACCTCAAATTTCAGTAGACCCAGGTCAGATTGGTGGCCCGTCGGGGGGCCTAATGTTTAGCCTTCAGATATATAGCCAGTTGACGGGTCAAGATATTCGTCATGGGCGTAAAATTGCTGGGACGGGGACTATCAATCCAGATGGTAGCGTCGGTGAAATTGGTGGTATTGATAAAAAAATTGTGGCCGCTAACAAAGCAGGCGCAACCATTTTCTTTGCGCCCTATGTTAAACCCACTAAAGCACTCTTAGCTTTGGAAGAAGAGCACCAGACGAATTATCAATTAGCGAAAGAAACAGCTAAAAAAGTTGCACCTAAGATGAAGGTTGTCCCAGTTAAAACCTTTAAAGAAGCTTTACAGTATCTTAAAACCCATTAATGATGAACGCCTCAAAGGGATTTTTATCCTTTTGAGGCGTTTTTTTCAATTGGTTGAGTAGTTGAAAGTATCTGAAAGGAGGAATTAGGTTGGAAAAGATGAAGGAAATTTTGGCTGATCACGTTCGTGAGGTTATCATTGGCGGGATTGCAACAATCTTGGTTTTGATGGCAATGGTGGTTTTTATGGCGACCCAATCAACGAGTGACGCGACCTCGTCAGAAATGGGCGATGGAGAGACGAGTGAACAAATGTTTAGTGCCACTTCTGCTAGTGCTGTGGCTTCAAGCGCCGCTAGTGATTCCTCAGCGCCAAGTGCTATTTATGTCGACGTTAAAGGCGCGGTCCACGATCCTGGTCTTAAAAAGATGACCGGAGACATGCGCATTGTGGACGTTGTCCAAGAAGCGGGTGGCTTTACAAAACAAGCGGATCAACGGCAAGTGAATTTAGCGCAACGAGTGACAGATCAACAAGTCGTCTTTATCCCGCAGCGTGGCGAGAAGGCCCCTCAGGGCACAACTGGTACTATGGGAACCGGACAAGCAACTACTGGTCAAGGAGGGCAGCAAGCGCCTGAAGTGGACCTTAACAATGCCGATGTGACGCAACTTCAGCAATTAGATGGCGTTGGTGAGAAAAAAGCGGAAAAAATCATTCAGTACCGGGAACAAAACGGTCAATTTAAGTCGGTTGATGATTTGAAGAACGTGTCAGGATTTGGTGATAAAACACTAGAACGACTTAAACCGCAACTTCGAGTCTAAATCGATATTAGTCAGCGCTCCTTGGATTTGATATACTGAAACAAAAAATAGGAGATGGGCGCATGCCAAAAAAGAGAATTCCATGGGATCAGTACTTTATGATGCAGTCGGTGTTGTTAGCGAGTCGAAGTACGTGTAATCGCTTATCCGTAGGCGCCACAATTGTTCGCGATAAGCGCATCATTGCTGGTGGCTATAACGGTTCCGTTTCGGGTGATGTTCACTGTTTAGACGAGGGATGTTACATGGTCGATGGTCATTGCGTGCGAACGATCCATGCTGAGATGAACGCAATTTTACAGTGCGCTAAATTTGGTGAATCCACGGACGGTGCCGAGATATATGTGACTGACTTTCCGTGCTTACAGTGTACGAAGATGTTGCTACAAGCCGGTATCAAAAAGATTTCATATCTTCGTAACTACAACAATGATCCTTACGCGTTATCATTGATTAAACTCAAAAACGTTACGGTTAATCATGTCGAAATGGATACCGAGATGATTGAACAGGCTTCCTTTGATTCCTTCCTAGCTGACCATTAATAAAACGATTATTTGGGTAGCGATTCTCGTTGCCTTAATCAGTGGGTGCTTCTATGGCCATTCACTGGTTTGTGTAGTGTTATTGATACTGTGGAGCATTCGAATCATTTGTTTAAGAAACCGGCAAATTTTAATCATTTGTTTATTGGTGGGCGTTGGGTTTGCGGGTTGGTTTTCATTTCGACAGCAGCAAGTTTTGAGTCGTGCGTTACCCAGCGCTGCCAACCAAGCACTTAATTTAACGGTTCAACCAGACGAGCTGACTAAGCGCGATGGGCGTCTGCAACTTAAAGCCCACCTACCTAATGGCCAACCCGTAGATGCGGTTTATTTTTTGCCAGAAGACAGTTTACAGTCGCCTCTTGAAAATCGTCACCAGACGATGGTTATTTCGGTGATCGCAGACGTTGCAGATATCCCGAAAGCGACAAATGTGAATGAATTTGATTATCAGCGCTATCAAGCCCAAAACGGGATAATGAATGATCTAAAAATTACTCGATTTACAGTGATTGCTAATGCTCAGGCAACAACGCCTGTTCAGTGGTGGCAAAACGCTTGCCACGGCGTGCGTGCTTGGATGATTCGATTGAGTAATCAGTTACCGAAGACCCTAAGGCTGTACGTTCAAGGGTTGTTTCTGGGATATCGAGCTGACAACTTTTATGATGAATTAAAATCAGTCACAGATTTGGGCCTCATTCACTTATTCAGTATCTCTGGATTTCACGTTTACTGGGTCATTGGTTTATTTTCTGCAATTTTAAATGGCTGCCGGGTACCTCGTCGAGTTGCAATTTGGCTATTGATGCTGGCGTTGCCCCATTATTACCTAATGGCAGGGGCTGCCCCGAGTTTGTTGAGGGCCATTTTGGTAGCCTTTCTCGGATTAATAGCGGAGGCTGGGCATCGGTCCTGGACACCACTGACCGTTTTTGGGATTAGTTTATTGGTAGGCCTTGGTTGTCATCCTGCCCTCCTGGTCCAGATGGGGGGGCAGTTAAGTTATCTTTTAGCGTTAACCCTAATCTTCACGGCCAAACAGTCGTTGATGGTGAGGACGCTATTTTTGAATCTGGTCAGCCTGCCCGTTATTATCTTTCATGTTTATCAGTGGCACGCCTTGACACTGTTAGCTAATTTATTGATTTTGCCGATTTTTTCGTGGGTGGTTTTCCCACTGACGCTTCTTGCCGGAATCTTGGGACTAATGGTTCCAAGTATTGCGATGGTGACGGATAGGGCCTTGGCGGGCTTTAACTGGGGACTAGACCAACTGGCTGCACTGCCAGGAATGGTGTTATTTGGGAAACCCTCAATTTGGTTGTTAACGGGGACACTCATTTTGACTTTTGTGACCCTGGCAGCTAAAAAAAGGCGGTGGTTGGTCACTAGCTTGGTGGGGTGTTACGTCGTCATGTTTATGCTGATTCACTTTCCTAAAACGGGTGAAGTCACGTTTTTTGATATTGGACAGGGTGACAGTTTTCTGGTTCGTACGCCCTTCAACCGTCAAATTATTATGATCGACACTGGCGGCAAACCACAGTTTGGGGGTCGAATTAGTCATGGTCGGACTCGAGCTGAAAAAGTTAGTCTTAACTACTTAAAAAGCTTGGGCATTGGCCACTTGGATGCCTTGTGCTTGTCACATCAAGATGCCGACCATGTTGGGGATATTGTCCCCGTTTTGTCAACATTACGCGTTAAGACGTTGTATATTCCGCTTGGCATGGATCAGAACCCTCAGTTTATGCGGCGACTAGCGGCATTTAAAACGCGGCTACGGATCATCCCGGTTAAAGCGGGTGATGCCATTGGCACGACTGGATTTAAGGTGGTCCACCCATTCAAAGCCGGGTTGGGTGAAAATCAGGATTCAATGGTTCTGCACGGTCAATTTGGGCAACTTCGGTTTTTATTTACCGGTGACCTAGGCCGGGAAGGCGAGCGTGAAATTATGACGCACTATCCCGGACTGCAGACGGATGTATTGAAGCTGGGTCATCACGGGAGTAAAACTTCCTCAGACCCAGCTGTGGTTGCCCAACTACATCCGAGTCTTAGCGTTATTTCAGCTGGCCGGAAGAATCGGTATGGGCATCCAAATCAAGAAACCTTAACGATGCTTTCCCAGCAACAGATTCCATATTATAATACTCAAGTGAACGGAATGATACGTTATCAATACACGAGTGGTCATTCAGGAAAATGGCAATCGTATTTAAAGGAGGCACCCGGAAGTGACTTACGTTTCCGTTCTTTCTGAACTAAAAAAACAAACGCCGCGCCCACTTTATTTAGTGACGGGCAATCAACCTTATCTGGCTAACCAATTGCGACAGGCGTTTCGCGCGCTGGTTCCAGAAAGTGAACAAACTATGAATTTCGTGACTTACGATATGGAAACAACGCCAGTTGCTCAGGCGCTAGATGATGCCATGTCAGCCCCGTTTTTTGGCGAACGTCGGTTGGTTTTTATCGACCGTGCGACGTTTTTAACCACTGAGAAGGGCGGTAAAGTCGATCATGATATTGATGGGCTGTTGCAGTATATTGAACATCCCGAGCCGACCAGTGTTGTGGTCATTTTTGTCACTGGAAAACTAGATAGTCGAAAAAAATTGGTCAAAACCCTCAAAAAACAAGCTGAGGTTGTGGCGCTTGAGGCACTTGGGGAGCGTCAAATCCAAACTTTGTTGGCGGATCGATTAGCGGTTGATGGCTATACGATCGACGATCCGGCTTTCGAACAGTTGCAGCAACGAACTGGTGGTGATTTAACCCTAATGATGAACGAACTCCCCAAGTTGGAATTAGCTTGTTATGACACCAAGATCATTACAAGTTCGGTAGTTGGGGAATTAGTGACCAAAACATTGGATCAAAACGTCTTTGATTTGGTCAATGCGGTGATGGCCAAAAAAATTAACGCGGCGTTAACCCTGTATCGGGGGCTGATTCTAACTAAGGAGGAACCGCTAAGAATTAACGCAGTGTTGGTGAGCCAATTCCGATTATTAATTCAGTGTCAGATCCTTGCTAGAAATGGCTATAGCCAAGGCACCATTGCATCGACACTTAAGGTTCACCCGTACCGTGTGAAATTAGCGCTTCAGAGCTTGCGGCACTTGCAACAGGTAAACCTGAAGCGGGCTTACCTAGGGCTGATTGAGATTGAGAAGGACCTAAAATCCACTAGTCAAGATCCCATGACACTATTTGAATTGTTTATGTTAAAGTATGCTAGTCAAGCAGCTTAGACACAAAAAGGACCGATTCG
This sequence comes from Secundilactobacillus kimchicus JCM 15530, assembly GCF_001433995.1. Taxonomy (GTDB): domain Bacteria; phylum Bacillota; class Bacilli; order Lactobacillales; family Lactobacillaceae; genus Secundilactobacillus; species Secundilactobacillus kimchicus. The sequence goes on along the minus strand of NZ_AZCX01000001.1, from coordinate 407,040 downwards.
ATCGAATCGGTCCTTTTTGATTGTTTCAATTAAGTGTTAGGCGTTAGCTTTTGCTAACCGAGCAGCCATCCGTGACTTGTCGCGGGAAGCTTTGTTGGTTTTGATTAAACCTTTTGAAGCGGCGCGATCAACGGCACTAGAAGCAGCCTTGTATAATTCAGCGGCGTTGTTATCGTGGTTGGTCACTGCTTTTTCAAACTTTTTAACAGTTGTCCGCATCGTGCTTAATTGAGCAGCGTTACGTTTGTTTGACTTAACGTTGGTCTTGGCACGTTCGATTGCAGATTTGATAATTGGCATTTGGTTCACCTCCATGCGAGAAGCCAGATGGCTATCGTAATTTTTTTCAACGAATGTTATTATACAAAACAAAGCAGGTGATTGCAACCGTTGGAATGACAAATGACAAGTAAAATTACTTGATAAGCAGTGCTTGTTATTTAGAAAGGATTCAGGTACAATTAAAAACGTTCTTAATTGCCTTCACTTAGTGATTCGCGATCTCATCTCACGGTTACCCGGTGACAGGCGGACAAAATATTTTTTAAGGTGGGATTTCTCATGGCTATTAGTCAAGAAAAGAAAAACGAAATTATGAAGCAGTATGCTCGTCATGATGGCGACACTGGTTCTGCTGAAGTTCAAATCGCGGTATTGACTGCCGACATTAACGAATTGAACACGCATATGAAAGAACACAAAAAAGACTTCCACTCACAACGTGGGTTGATGAAGAAGATCGGTCACCGTCGTAACTTGTTAGCTTACCTTCGTAAGACTGACATTCAACGTTACCGTGACTTGATCCAAAGCTTGGGTCTGCGTCGTTAATTCAAGCAATCAAAGCGCTCAGCTACTGGGCGCTTTTTTTATTTTCTCAGAGGGTCCCTGCAATTTTGCGGGGGCTTTTTTCATTGTGATTCAAGCCGGGCAAAACTAGCGAATCACGATGCCAAGCGAGTTAGTATAATTTATTGGCTGAAAGTAGGAGTTTCAATAAAAGTATGATAAACTGTAACCAGTTTGTAGTCGGCCCCCAGAAACGATGGGGATAACAATGACCTGGCAAAAGCGACCCGTTTGATGTAACGGCGTTTTTACGGGGAGATTGAGTAAATTTGTTTGAGGTGAATTATGGAACAGACTAGCATAAAAATAATGCCGCTTGGCGGTGTCCGTGAAAACGGTAAGAACATGTATTTAGTTGATGTGAATGATGGCATTTACGTGATGGATTGTGGGTTACAGTATCCAGAAAATGAGCTATTAGGGATCGATATTGTCATCCCTGATTACACGTACTTAAAGGAAAACGCAGACCGAATCGTGGGGGTCTTCTTGACTCACGGGCATGCCGATGCGATTGGCGCTTTACCGTATTTTCTTGAGGAGTTCAAAGTCCCGGTTTTTGGTTCTGAGTTAACAATCGAGTTAGCCAAGTTAAACGTCCAAAACGATGCTAATGTGAAGGATTTTGATGATTTTCACGTGGTCGATGCCAACACTGAAATTGATTTTGGAGACGTGACTGCTTCGTTCTTCAAGACGACGCACTCGATTCCAGAATCCTTTGGGGTTGTTTTGAAGACGGCCGCGGGTAGCATTGTTTATACTGGTGATTTTAAATTTGACCAGACGGCAGTCCACGGTTTTCAAACGGATTATGCCCGGCTTGCGGAAATTGGCAAAGATGGTGTATTAGCATTGTTAAGCGATTCAGCTAATGCGGAGAATCCAAATGAGACGGCCACCGAGCGTGATATTTACGACTACGTGTCCGAAACGTTCAACTATCAGAATGGGCGAATCATTGTGGCTAGCGTTGGGTCGAACATTTTGCGAATGCAACAGGTCTTTAATGCAGCTGCCAAGACAAACCGAAAGGTGTTATTGACCGGCCGTGATATTGAAAAAATCGTGGATACGGCAATGCGCTTAAACAAATTGGTCTTACCTGAAGACGATTTGTTGATTAATGCTGAACAGTTAGAAAAATTGGCGCCAGAACAAATTGTCATTGTGCAAACCGGGAAGATGGGCGAACCAATTAAGGCCCTTCAACGGATGGCTAACAAGCAAGAAAAGGGCCCGTCCATCGAGCCTGGTGATTTGGTGTTTATCACCACGACACCGTCGCACGCGATGGAAACGACGGTTGCCAAAACCCGGGACATGATTTATCGCGCCGGCGCTGAGGTTAAGGCCATTTCGGATGAATTAAATTCCTCGGGACACGCCAGCAAAACGGACCTTCAATTGATGTTGAACTTGCTCCATCCGACCTACCTCATTCCAGTTCAAGGTGAATACCGCTTGTTAGAGGCACACCGTGAAGCTGCCTTGGAAGTGGGGATGGATGATGACCACATCTTCTTAACGGCTAAGGGTGATCAATTAGTCTATGATGGTCACGATATGGTCTTGAGTGGCAGTATTGAGGTTGGCAACACGATGATTGATGGTATTGGTGTTGGCGATATCGGAAACATCGTGTTACGGGATCGTAAAGTGTTATCAGAAGACGGGATTTTTGTGGCCGTTGTCACAATTGACCACAAGAAGAAACAGATTATTTCGGAACCTAAGATTACGTCCCGTGGCTTTGTTTACGTTAAAGCAAATAAGGACTTGATGCGGGAAAGTGCGGATATTGTGACTAAAACGGTCCAAGACAACTTGGATAACAAAGAGTTTGACTGGACTCATTTGAAACAGGACGTCCGCGAAAAGCTGAACCGGTACCTATTTGAACAAACAAGGCGGCATCCAGTTATCTTACCGGTGATTATGGAAGTCGACCCACGACGTAAAAAGCCTAAGGGCAAAAAGAAAAAGAGTCAGTCGGAGGCCGCACCGAAAGTGGAAAAATAAGTTGAAGGGTCGTTCCGAGCTGTCGCTGAGGAACGGCTTTTTCGTGGGGAGGAAAACGATGGATGACCGACCATTAGCCCAAGCAAATCAGGCGTTTAAAGACGGGGACTGGCAAACCGCTGTCCAACGTTATGAAGCGATTTATCAGACCCGTCCCAGCGCTAAAATCAACCACTTATTAGCCCGTAGCTTAATGTCGTTAGGAGATGCAGCGTATGCGTTTGAAGTCGTTTTGCAAGCACCGGATAGTTACTTATCAGATGCGGATCACTTTCAGTTCTTGATGACGGTTGTGTTGGAAAATGACCAGTTACTAATGGCAAACCAGATAGCGGCGACGGTAACGAATTCAGCTATGAAGCAAGCCGCCAATCAACAAATTAATATGGCGGAACAGCACCACCGACAACAGGTGGGATTCCAAGCTGCCTATCAAGCGTTTTATCAGTTGGCCACGGAATCCATTGCTGGACAGCGTGAACGGTATGAGCGGGGGAAACAACTACCTCTCAAGGAGTGGCTCACAGCCACCCAACACTTGTTGGTAGATCCATTTGTGACGCCCATCATTCGGGTAACGCTACTTCAAGATTTGCAAAAGCTCCGATTTGATAAGCCGGTTAGGTTTCAGTGGCTGATTGGTGAACCGCGGGAAATTGTGCCCAGCCAACTGACAGATTTTGATGAACAGCCGACCGTTAGGCAAGTTCAAGAGCGATTGCTGGAAACCTTATCGCGCCGGGGAACTGATCCGGGATTATTAGTGGCCTTATTAGAAGGCGAAATGGTTAATTTGACGTTGCTGTATCCGTTTATTGATGACGTTGTCACCAGCCCTGAAAGGTGGGTGGCCGCGGCTAGTCAGAGTTTAGATGGCCCATCGAAAACACCGGGTCGGCCGAAAGCGGAAGACGAGTCAATGACGGCATGGCGACAAAAACTAGCGGCTTTGACACAAGCAATGCAAAGTTAGTCGAATTCTTTTTCAGAAATCGGTATTTTATAGTTTACAAACATTCGTTCAATCTATATAATGTTTAAGGATTCTTCTTGAGGGATTCTCGATTTACCTTTTCGAGGAGAAGTAGTATAATTGTCACTAAAGGGTGTCGACGGTTTCCGTCGGCATAATCTTTGTGAAAAATACAGGAGGTTTCATTAATGGCAAAGGAAACATATGAAAGAACCAAGCCCCATGTAAACATTGGTACTATCGGCCATATTGACCATGGGAAAACCACTTTGACTGCAGCAATCACTAAGGTTTTAGCTGACAAAGGTTTGGCTAAAGCCGAAGACTATGCTGACATTGATAAGGCACCCGAAGAACGTGAACGTGGTATCACGATTAACACTGCCCACGTTGAATACGAAACTGAAAAGCGTCACTACGCACATATTGACGCCCCAGGACACGCGGACTACATCAAGAACATGATCACTGGTGCCGCTCAAATGGATGGTGCCATCTTAGTTGTTGCCGCAACTGATGGTCCTATGCCACAAACTCGTGAACACATTCTTTTGGCTCGCCAAGTTGGTGTTGAATACCTTGTTGTATTCTTAAACAAGACCGACTTAGTTGACGATGATGAATTGGTTGACTTGGTTGAAATGGAAGTCCGTGAGTTACTTTCAGAATACGATTACCCTGGTGATGACATTCCTGTTATCCGCGGTTCAGCTCTGAAAGCTCTCGAAGGCGACCCAGAACAAACTAAGGTTATCGAACACTTGATGGACGTTGTCGATGAATACATCCCAACGCCAGTACGTGACAACGACAAGCCTTTCTTGATGCCTGTTGAAGACGTCTTTACGATCACTGGTCGTGGGACTGTTGCTTCAGGTCGTATCGACCGTGGGACTGTTAAGGTCGGTGACGAAGTTGAAATCGTTGGTCTTAAGGAAGAAGTTCTTAAGAGTACCGTAACTGGTTTGGAAATGTTCCGTAAGACGCTTGAATTTGGTGAAGCCGGCGATAACGTTGGTGTACTTCTTCGTGGTGTTAACCGTGAACAAGTTGAACGTGGCCAAGTGCTTGCAAAGCCAGGTTCGATCCAAACTCACAAGAAGTTCAAGGGTGAAGTCTACATCCTTTCTAAAGAAGAAGGTGGCCGTCATACGCCATTCTTCTCAAACTACCGTCCACAATTCTACTTCCACACCACTGATATCACTGGTGTTATTGAATTGCCAGATGGCGTTGAAATGGTTATGCCTGGCGATAACGTCACTTTCGAAGTTGACTTGATTGCACCAGCTGCCATTGAAAAGGGTACTAAGTTTACTGTTCGTGAAGGTGGCCACACTGTTGGTGCCGGTGTTGTTTCAGAAATCATGGACTAACACACACGATTAATATCCGGTAGAAAGTCCGAGGGGAAACCCGCGGGCTTTTTATTTTGAGACAGTGAAATACGCGAGGGACCGCGATTTTTGCCGAAATTGTTTTACTTTTTATGACTGATACGGTAAACTAAAGTCTGTACGCAATTTGAATATGAACGTATTCGAATAGATATTTAATTCGGAGGGAAAATAATGGCTGCAAAATGGGAAAAGAAGGACGCTAATAAAGGCGAACTGACTTTTGAAATTGCTTATGATCAAATCAAAGACGGTTTGGATAAAGCATTCGACCGGACCAAAAAAAACTTACAAGTTCCAGGTTTCCGGAAGGGTAAAGTTCCGCGTCAAATCTTCAACCAGATGTATGGTGAAGAAGCATTGTACCAAGATGCTTTAAACATCGTTTTACCAGATGAATATGCTAAGGCAATCGAAGAGGCCGGCATTGAACCAGTAGATCAACCAGAAATTAACGTTGAATCAATGGACAAGGACAAGCCTTGGGTTTTAAAGGCGGTTGTGACCGTTAAACCTGATGTTAAATTGGGCGATTACAAAGGCCTTTCAGTTCCTAAGCAAAACACTCGAGTTTACGCTAAGGACGTCGATGCTCGCCTTGAATCAATGCAAGAGCAACAAGCTGAACTTGTCTTGAAAGAAGACCAAGCTGCTGCTGAGGGCGACACTGTTGTGATTGACTTTGATGGTTACGTTGATGGCAAGCAATTTGACGGTGGTAAGGCTGATAACTACTCACTTGAGTTGGGTTCAGGCTCATTTATTCCGGGTTTTGAAGATCAATTAGTTGGTCACAAAGCAGGCGAGGATGTCGAAGTGAAGGTTACCTTCCCTAAAGACTACCAAGCTGAAGAATTGCAAGGCAAAGAAGCAACCTTTAAGACGACGATTCATGAAGTGAAAGCAAAGGAATTACCAAAGTTGGATGATGAATTTGCTAAGGACGTTGATGAAGAAGTCGACAGCCTTGAAGAATTAAAGGCTAAGATTAAAGACGAGTTGAAGGAACAAAAGACTAAGGAAGCCCACGATGCCATTGAAGACGATGCCATTGGCCAAGCCGTTGACAATGCAGAGATTAAGGACATTCCAGAAGCTATGATGGAAGATGACATTCACCGTCAAATGGATCAATACTTGGCCAACATGCAACAACAAGGAATTGACCCTAAGATGTACTTCCAGTTGACTGGAACAACTGAAGACGACTTGCACAAGCAGTTCGCTGCCGATGCAGAACGTCGGGTAAAGACTAACTTAGTTCTTGAAGCCGTTGTTGAAGCTGAAAAGATTGAACCTACTGAAGACGAAATTCAGGCTGAAGTTAAAGATTTAGCTGGTCAATACGGCATGGAAGAAAGTGCTGTTCGTTCTGCTTTAACGGATGACATGCTCAAGCACGATATTGCGGTTAAAAACGCCGTAGCTGTCATTACCGATTCAGCTAAGCAAGATGCAAAAGCTAAAAAAGACGATAAAGACGACAAGGAAAGCAAGTAAGCAATTCTGGCGTTGAGATGAAGAGGGTCCAAGAAGAATCGGTCTCATCACCGGTTCCGCTTGGGCCCTTATCGTCCCTTGGGCTAATTTCTTTTGTATTCCATTAGTCTGTGGTATAGTATCTTGAAGTTAAGATCCAATAACTTAACGCACTCACTATGAAGGGGTGACTCTATTTGTTTGAAAACACTGACATTAACGGCCCCGTAAATTGCTCGTTCTGTGGCAAGTCCCAGGATCAAGTTAAGAAAATCGTGGCCGGACCAGGTGTCTACATCTGCAACGAATGTATTGATTTATGTAAGGAAATCATTGATGAAGAGTTTAGCGAAGAGAATGCGCAAACTACTTTTGATGTGCCCACCCCACAACAAATTGTTGATACTTTAAACGACTACGTGATTGGCCAAGAAGAGGCTAAGCGAACGCTGTCAGTCGCTGTTTATAACCATTACAAGCGAGTTAACGAAATGGCTAATGCGAACAGTGAGGGTCCAGAACTCCAAAAGAGTAACATTACCATGATTGGACCGACTGGTTCAGGTAAGACCTACCTGGCACAGTCGTTGGCGCGTATTTTGAATGTTCCGTTCGCCATTGCTGACGCCACCACCTTGACAGAGGCTGGTTACGTGGGTGAAGACGTTGAAAACATTTTGCTTAAGTTATTGCAAAATGCCGATTACGATGTTGAGCGTGCTGAAAAAGGCATTATTTATATCGACGAAATCGATAAAATTGCGAAGAAATCTGAGAACGTGTCGATTACACGAGACGTTTCCGGTGAAGGGGTTCAACAAGCCCTCTTGAAGATTCTTGAAGGGACCACGGCTAACGTCCCACCTCAGGGTGGTCGAAAGCATCCCCAACAAGAGTTTATTCAGATTGATACCACCAATATTTTATTTATCGTTGGTGGGGCTTTTGACGGCATCGAAACAATCGTCAAGAATCGTTTAGGCGATAAAACAATCGGTTTTGGAGCAGACTCTGATCACCAGCCAATTAACGATAACGAAAGTTTGATGCAACGGGTTATTCCTGAAGACATGCTCGAATTTGGCTTAATTCCAGAATTCATTGGTCGGTTACCAATTTTGACAGCTCTTGAAAAGTTGTCTGAAGATGACCTTGTTCGAATTTTGACTGAACCTAAGAACGCTTTAGTGAAACAATATCAAAAATTGATTTCGCTTGACGGCGTTGAGCTTGAGTTTGAAGACGATGCACTGCGTGAGATGGCTAAATTAGCGTTAGCTCGTAACACCGGGGCTCGTGGTCTTCGGTCAATTATTGAAGACGTGATGCGTGATATCATGTTTGATTTACCAAGCCGCGACGATGTTAAAAAGGTTGTTGTGACCGGGGAAACGGTTCGCGATCATCAAGAACCAGCGTTAATTTTAAAGGATCAAAAAGCGTCTTAGTTCCACACTGGTCAGCATTGCTGGCCAGTTTTTTTGTGCAATCAAAGCTGGGAGTGTAGGCGTGTGCCTCGTTCCATGATAAGATAGAAAGTGCGAAATAAAAGGAGGGTCACGATGGAAGTCCATAACGTTGAACTTGTCATGAGTGCGGTCGCGCCGGAGCAGTATCCGACAACGGGCGACCCAGAAATTGCCTTTGTGGGCCGTTCTAACGTGGGAAAATCCTCACTGACGAACGTTTTGATCAATCGGAAGAGTTACGCGCGAACATCCAGTCAACCTGGTAAAACGCAAACGTTGAATTTTTATCACGTGGAAGATCAACTATATTTTGTTGACGTTCCAGGTTACGGGTACGCCAAGGTATCCAAAAAGGAACGCGAAAAATGGGGGCAGATGATTGAAACTTATTTGACCCAACGCGACACCTTAAAAGGGGTGATTTCGCTCGTTGACGGGCGCCATGAGCCCACGGCAGATGACCAACAGATGTATACTTGGTTGAGTTATTACGAAATCCCAGTGCTGGTGGTGGCCACAAAAATGGATAAAATTGCTCGAGGTAAGTGGAATAAACAACTGAGCATGGTCAAGAAAACCTTGAATATTTTGCCACGCGACACGTTGGTGGCCTTTTCAGCCCAAACAAAAACGGGTAAGGACGAGGTGTGGGATTGGATAGAAGCTCACACGATTAGAGAGGATCAGTAATCATGGAATTTAATGACTATCAACAAGCCGCAAACCGCACGCTATTGGGAACTGAGCAAGTTTTAACCAATTGTGCTCTTGGCCTTTCTAGCGAAACCGGTCAAGTGATTGATCTTGTTAAAAAATATACGTTTCAAAATCATGAGTTAAACCGTGATGAGTTAACGAAAGAAATGGGAGATGTGCTCTGGTATCTCTCCCAAGTCGCGCAATGGGCAGATATTTCGTTTGATGATGTTGCGAAAGATAATATTGAACGATTAAGTAAACGGTATCCAACTAAAAATTAAAGCCCAACTTGAAACTGACGATTATTTAGCAATCGTCAGTTTTTATTTTGGGGTTATTTTCAATCTTAATGTATATTAAACCTAATAAAACACTAAATAGTGTATAAAGAACAAAAAACTGTTGCATTATATGAATACTAGTGTTAATCTTTGTACCATTAAGTTTGAATTAGAAATGAGAGGGAATTATTATGACAGAAAATAAAAAAGTTGTTCTTGCTTATTCAGGGGGCTTAGATACATCAGTTGCGATTGCATGGTTAAAGGATAAGGGCTACGACGTGGTGGCGCTTTGCATTAACGTTGGAGAAGGAAAAGACCTCGATTTTATCAAGCAAAAAGCGCTCAATGTTGGGGCTATTAAAGCGTATGTGGTTGATGGATTAGATGAATTCGCTGACGATTATGCTTTGGTCGCGCTTCAAGCCAACGCATTTTATGAAGGTGAATACCCATTGATTTCCGCCTTATCGCGGCCGCTAATCAGTAAAAAACTAGTGGAGGTTGCGCAACAGGAAAACGCAGTGGCTGTTGCCCATGGTTGCACGGGTAAGGGGAACGATCAAGTCCGGTTTGAAGTGGCAATCCACGCGTTGAACCCGAACTTAGAGGTATTAAGTCCAGTTCGGGACTGGCACTGGTCACGGGAAGAAGAAATCGAATACGCTAAAGAACATAATATTCCGATCCCGATTGATTTAGACTCTCCTTACTCTATTGATGCAAATATTTGGGGCCGGGCTAACGAAGCGGGTGTTCTTGAGGATCCGTGGGTCGAGGCGCCAGAAGATGCGTTTGCCATTACAAACCCAATTGAAAAAACGCCGGACACGCCAGCGACGGTTGAGATTACATTTGAGGCTGGTAAGCCGGTTGCGTTAGATGGTCAATCAATGGGTTTTGCGGACTTGATTCAAGCCTTGAATACACTGGCTGGCGAACATGGTATCGGCCGAATTGACCATATCGAAAACCGGTTAGTCGGTATTAAGTCGCGGGAGGTTTATGAAGCACCAGCGGCCACCGTTTTATTGAAGGCCCACAAAGCGATGGAAGACTTAACTTTTGAGCGGGATTTAGCTCATTTTAAGCCGGTGATTGAAAAACAAGTCAGTGAAATGATCTATAATGCGCTGTGGTTCTCACCACTGATGGATGCAATGAAGGCGTTTATTGCGTCTACGCAAACGTTGGTTAACGGCGTTGTTCGGGTCAAGTTGTTTAAGGGCAACGTTGCCGTACTCGGTCGGAAGTCTGATTACTCACTGTATGACAAGGATTTAGCGACCTACACAGCCTCCGATTCCTTCGATCAAGAAGCAGCCGTTGGGTTTATTAAACTCTGGGGCTTGCCAACAACCGTTTACTCACAAGTTAAGATGAAAAACCAGCAATCGGCGTTTGTTAAAGCGGTAACTGAAGGGAAAAGCCAGGTCAAAGTGGCTGTTAAAACGAACGAAAAAGAACATGCGGGAGGTTCAAAATGAGTACCAAAAAACTTTGGGGTGGCCGGTTTCAAGAACAAGCGGCAGCCTGGGTTGATCAGTTTGGCGCCTCAATTTCATTTGACCAGTTAATGGCTGAAGAAGATATTGAGGGATCCCTGGCGCATGTTAAAATGCTGAAACACACCGGGATTTTATCGGCAACTGATAGTGATGAAATCATTGCTGGTTTGGAAGGCTTGCGAACGGATTTAGCTGCCGGCAAGCTCACCTTTACTGTTGAAAATGAAGACATTCATATGAATATCGAAAGTTTACTCACCAGTCGAATCGGCGCTGTTGCGGGTAAGCTTCACACGGCAAGGTCCCGAAACGATCAGGTTGCCACTGATTTTCATTTGTACGTTAAAAATCGGTTACCTCAAGTCATCGATGAAATTACCACAATCCAAAAAACGCTGGTCTCGTTAGCTGAACAAAATGTGACGACGATTATGCCTGGCTACACGCATCTACAACATGCCCAGCCCATCTCTTACGGTCACTATTTAATGGCGTACTATCAGATGCTTAAGCGCGATAAGGAGCGCTTCGAGTTTAATCAGGTACACACCGATGTTTCGCCGTTGGGAGCTGCGGCCTTGGCCGGCACGACCTTTCCAATTGATCGCCAGTTTACGGCAAATGAACTGGGATTTGCCTCGGTTTATGCTAACTCGTTAGACGCTGTATCCGATCGTGACTTTGCACTGGAGTTTTTAAGCAATAGTGCCATTTTGATGATGCATCTGTCCCGGTTCTGCGAGGAATTGAGTATGTGGGTCAGTCATGAATTCCAGTACTTAGAACTTAGTGATGCCTATACAACTGGAAGCTCAATTATGCCGCAGAAAAAAAACCCGGATATGGCGGAACTGATTCGAGGAAAGAGTGGTCGCGTCTACGGGCATTTAATGGGCTTACTAGCCACGATGAAGTCGCTCCCGCTCGCCTATAATAAGGATCTCCAAGAGGACAAAGAAGGGGTATTTGATACGGTTAAAACCGTGTTGCCTGCCCTTAAAGTGTTTAATGGAATGTTACAAACGGTCCATGTGAACAAGGAGCGGATGCAACAGGCTACGGAAAACGACTTTTCAAACGCCACGGAACTTGCCGATTATTTGGCGGCGAAGGGCGTTCCGTTCCGGGAAGCCCATGGGATCGTGGGTCAACTTGTTTTAAAAGGGATCCAAACGCATCAGAATTTACAAGATATGTCGTTAGAGACCCTTCAACAGGCTGCCCCTCAAATCGAGGCTGACGTCTATCACGACCTACAATCTGATGTAGCTGTCGAACGCCGTCATTCAGAGGGTGGCACTGGCTTTGATCAGGTGAAGGCTCAAATTGCCGCTGCGAAAGAAGCCTTAAGCTAACAATTAATTGACCGACACAAAAAAGTAGAACCACATCTTGAAAGGACTCAAGATGTGGTTCTACTTTTTTTATGACGACGCCATCTTACTTGTGGTAGTCGCGGTGTTCTTTAATTAGCTCTTTTGCTTTCTTGGTTTCGTCTTGGTGATCGGCCTTTTTTAAGAACTTGTCTCGCTTATCGTCCGTTAAATCGAGTTCGGCAAATTTACCAAATTCGGCGTTTAAGTCATCTTCTCGCTTAAATTTTAATCCCATGGGCTCATCTCCTTATCACCCCATATCTTAGCAGAATTTGTTCTAAAAGTCATGACAAAGGCGGAATTGCAATAGTGAATTGTATAAAACAGTGGATATAAGCTAATTAAATGTATAAAAAGAACTTTTGTAGAAATTTTATTGCATAAAGAATAAAAAAGGTGTATTGTTGATTTTATTAAAAATTAACGAGAGGGAGTCATGCGTGTGAAGGGGTTATTTAATAAAATAGCACAATCAGTTTTGATTGCTGCTGTGACGCTATTATTCTTGGGTGGCTTGGCGACAACTGGCCATGCCGCAGATGATTCATTAAAAACGGTTGAGGACAAAGGAACGTTGGTCGTGGCTACGTCGCCCGATTATCCGCCATATGAATTTCAAGCGACCGTTCATGGAAAATCCAAGGTTATTGGGATGGATATGGACGTGATGAAGAAAGTCGCGAAAGATCTTGGCGTCAAGTTGGAAATCAAGAGTATGAACTTTGATTCATTACTGGTGGCGATTCAAACTGGTAAAGCAGATGTTGCAGTTGGGGGGATCAACCCAACTGCTGAACGTCGGCAGAGTGTGGATTTTTCGGATATCTACTATCTTGGTGGTCAAAGCTTTCTGATTAACAAAACAGATGCTGGCAAGTATAAGAATCGGTCAGACTTAAAGGGTCTCAAGATTGGTGCTCAGACGGGAACCTTACAGTACAACTTAGCCAAGCAAAAAATTCCAGGTGCTCAAGTCAAGGGAATGGATAAATCTACCGACCTTGTGCTCGCGTTGAAAACACACAAAATTGACGCGTTAGGAATTGAAACGCCTTCAGCTGAAGCTTATGTGAAAAATGATAAGAGTTTGGCAATGATTAATTCAGGTTACAAGCTGGATAAGAATGAAGTTGGCGCTGCTATTGCTGCCAAAAAAGGCTCTGATGCGTTAATCAACGCAATGAATAAGTCAGTTGCCACAATCAACAAAGATAACTTGACCGATCAATACCTAGCTGATGCTGGTAAGTATATGAAGGTCAACACCCAAAACACAACGATGTGGCATTATTCAAATTACTTTGTCACCGGGGTAGAATATACGTTACTGATTTCTGCCGTTTCAGTCGTGATTGGGGTCCTATTAGGAACGCTGCTAGCACTGATGCGGTTTAGTAAAAACAAATTATTGCATGGTCTCGCAGTGGCCTATATTGAATTTGTTCGTGGGACACCGTTGATGGTTCAAGTGATGTTTGTTTATTTTGGAATTGGAATTATTGTTAACATTCCAGCACTGCTATCCGGGATTATTGCGGTTTCGTTGAACAGTGGGGCGTATGTGGCCGAAATTATCCGTAGTGGGATTGATTCAGTGGCTAAGGGCCAAACGGAGGCTGCTTCGAGTTTGGGCTTGTCGAAGGGTGATACCATGCGGTTTGTCATTTTGCCTCAGGCCATTCGAAACATTTGGCCAGCGCTTGGTAACGAGTTTATTTCACTAATTAAGGAAAGTTCGATTGTTTCCATTATTGGTGTGACGGATTTGATTTACCAGACCAACATTGTCCGGGCAGATACCTACCGTGGTGTTATGCCGATCTTTATCACGATGTTGATATACTTCGTCATCACATTCCTGTTAACCCGGGTCTTGAACCACTATGAAGGGAAGATGAAACATGCAAGATAAAACAATCATTCAAGTTGAACACCTTGAAAAGAAATATGGCGATACCGAAGTCCTTAAAGAAATTGACGGCACGGTTAAAAGTGGTCAGGTCATCTGTGTCATTGGCCCATCTGGAGCGGGGAAAAGCACGTTCTTGCGTTGTTTAAATTTGTTAGAGCGCCCAACAAGTGGCCAGGTGTTATTTGAAGGAACCGATCTTGTTTCGTTGAAGGAATCCGCTGTGATGAACTTGCGGGAGCGGATGGGAATGGTTTTCCAAAACTTCAATCTATTCCCCAATATGACCGTGCTGGAAAACTTAAAACTCGCGCCTGTGCGGGTTAAACATTTAAGTGATGGCGAGGCCGTTAAAAAGGCCCAGGAACTATTAGACCGAGTAGGATTGGGTGAAAAAGCTGACGCGTACCCTGCTAGTCTTTCTGGCGGGCAACAGCAACGGGTCGCCATTGCCCGAGCCCTGGCAATGGATCCGGAAGTCATGCTATTTGACGAGCCAACTAGTGCCTTGGATCCGGAGATGGTGGGCGAAGTGCTGCAAGTCATGCAAGAGCTAGCAAATGAGGGCATGACAATGGTTGTGGTCACCCATGAAATGGGCTTTGCTAAAGAGGTCGCCGATGAAGTGTGGTTTATGGCGGACGGCTATATCCAAGAACGAAACGAGCCAAATGCATTTTTTGCGGACCCGCAAACGCAACGGGCCCAAGATTTTATTAGTAAAATCATTGGTGCCTAGTAGTGGGTTAAGGTGTAATAAGTAAATGGTGGTCAACTCGGCAGACGAGTTGACCACCATTTTAGTTTTAAAAACTGTTTTGGAATGGTCAGGCGGGTTGATTGAAGCAAACGTGCATTCGGGTTATAATAAGTGGTTAACAAAAAGGAAACGGAGGCATCGCCCTTGGCGTCAGAATATCTAGAACATAAATTAGCCTTGTTGCCCGGCATGCCTGGCATTTATATGATGAAAAACATTAATGGGCACATCATCTACGTTGGAAAAGCCAAAAATTTAAAAAATCGGGTGCGCTCATACTTCAAAAGCAGTCATGAGGGTAAGACGGCTCGACTCGTTTCGGAAATTGCGGACTTTGAAACGATTGTGACTTCCACTGACAAAGAAGCGTTTTTGTTAGAAATTACGATGATTCAAAAGCACCAACCCCATTACAACATTAAGCTTAAACAGGGTACTGGGTACCCGTACATTAAAATTACGAATGAACGCGATCCCAAAATGGCAATTGTCAGCACGGTGCGAAAAGATGGGGCCTATTATTTTGGCCCGTATCCTAACGTGTATGCAGCCGAAGAAACGATGCATTTTCTGCAAAAGGTTTATCCACTTCGGCGGTGTAACGGCTACCAAGGTCGTCCATGTTTGTATTACCATATGGGTCAATGCTTAGGTGCTTGTTTTCAGGAAGTGCCAGAGGCGACGTACCGAAAACAAATTGAGCGTATTAAGTCGTTTTTGAACGGAAATGTGACAGCAATTAAAAAGCATCTCACCACCCAAATGAATCAAGCGGCTGATAAGTTAGAATACGAACGGGCCGCTGAATTACGGGATCAGATGCACTATATTGAAGTGACAGTTGAGAAGCAAAAGATCATTTCGACGGACCAAACGCCACGGGATATCTTTAATTTCTATTTGGACAAAGGTTGGCTTTCGGTTCAAATTTTCTTCATTCGGCAGGCCCGTCTGTTAAAGCGGGAAAAGCGACTCTTTCCAATTGTGAGTGATGCCGTTGAAGAAATGACGACGTTTATTATGCAGTTTTACAGTCAGAAAAATAACGTCTTGCCAAAGGAAATCTTGGTACCTGAGTCACTGCCTAAGGACGTCTTAGAAACCGTGATATCCGTTCCCATCAGAACGCCGCAGCGTGGGGAGAAACGTGCGTTGCTTGATATGGCCGCTAAAAACGCGCGGTTGGTCCTAGAAGAAAAGTTCCGGTTGTTGGCGTTAGACGAACAAAAGACAACGGGGGCAATGCGCGAGATTACGGATGCGCTTGGGATTCGTCCTGGTCATCGGATTGAAGCCTTTGACCACTCTCATATTCAAGGCGCTGATTTAGTGTCGGCCATGGTTGTGTATGAAGACGGTCAGCCTAACAAAAACCTGTATCGAAAGTACAAGTTGCGGACCGTTGACCATGCGGATGAAGCGGGAAGTACACGCGAGGTAATTCGGCGCCGCTACACCCGGTTGCTGAAGGAACATGCCGAGCTACCTGATTTAATTTTGATGGATGGTGGTCCCATCCAATTGGAAGCTGCTAAGGATGTACTAGAAAACGAATTAGGTCTGACGGTCCCGGTAGCTGCCATGGTTAAAAATGACAAGCACAAAACATCGGATTTGTTGGCAGGTGTTAACGATGCACCACTGCACCTAGACCCCAAGTCACAAGGATTTTACCTGTTACAGCGAATACAAGATGAAGTTCACCGTTTTGCGATTACATTCCATCGCAAAACGCACGCTAAAAACGCGTTGAGTTCTCGACTGGATAGTATTGAAGGCGTTGGGCCAAAGACGCGAACTAAATTGTTAAAGAAGTACGGATCGCTGAAAAAAATTGCTGAGGCATCAGTTGAAGAATTGCACGGTCTAGGAATCTCTGAGACCGTTGCTACAACAATTCATCTCACTTTAAGTGGGGTGCAAAGTCATTAACTGTTCAAAATCCGCTTGAATTTAAGAAAAGCTCTAGTAATTTCAAGGGTTTCATAAGATAATAGGACAGTTGGAAACAATTCGGATTTAAAGAAAATGGAGACTAAAATGTTTGTAGATCACGTGACGATTAATATTAAAGCCGGAACCGGTGGTAACGGAATGGTGGCCTTCAGACGCGAAAAGTACGAGCCCAATGGCGGCCCGGCTGGTGGCGACGGTGGTCGCGGCGGAAGCGTTATTTTTAAAGTCGATGAAGGCCTACGAACGCTGATGGATTTTCGGTATAACCAAAAGTTTAAAGCGCCTGCCGGCCAAAATGGCGGTATCAAGAGCATGACTGGCCGCAGTGCAACAGATAAAGTCATTTTTGTCCCGCAAGGAACGACTTTGATTGACGATGAGACGAATACGGTCATTGCCGATCTCACCAATCCCGGCGATGAAATTGTTGCGGCGGCTGGCGGTCGTGGTGGTCGTGGTAATATTCATTTTGCGAGTCCAACCCATCCGGCCCCTGAAATTGCTGAAAACGGTGAACCGGGCGAGGAACGTCGCGTTCGTTTGGAATTAAAACTCCTGGCCGATGTTGGATTGATTGGCTTCCCATCGGTTGGAAAGTCGACGTTATTGGCGGCCATTACCAGTGCAAAGCCTAAAATTGCAGACTACCATTTTACAACTTTGACACCGAACCTTGGAATGGTTAAGTTGGCCGATGGCCGTGACTTTGCAGTTGCAGATTTACCTGGGTTAATTGAGGGCGCCGCTGATGGTGTTGGATTAGGGATTGAATTTCTACGGCACATTGAACGAACGCGGGTCTTATTGCATCTGATTGATGTCAGTGGTTTCGAAGCGCGCGATCCGTATGATGACTTTTTGAAGATTAATGCGGAATTGGCCAAATATGATCCAGAATTATTGAACCGACCGCAGATTGTGGTGGCTACTAAGATGGATTTACCAGATTCGGCTGACCACTTTGAGAAGTTAAAAGCCAAGCTTGCGACGGATACGACCTTAAAAACGGCGCCAATTCTCATGGCGATTTCTAGTGTCACGCATGAGGGGCTGACCCCCTTGATCGAAAAAACGGCCACGCTTCTGGACGAAACGCCGGTCTTCCCAATTAAGGGAATTGATGATCTTGAGATGAAGATTCAAACAAATCTTGAGGATGAACCCGCATTTACAATCGATCAAGCTGAAGACGGCACTTGGGTGTTATCAGGACGAAAACTAGAACGGTTGTACATGATGGCCGATTTAGATCATGAAGACAGTATTTTAAGATTCTCGCGACAGTTACGCGGGATGGGTGTGGACGATGCTTTGCGTGAGCGTGGTGCAAAGAACGGCGATCTAGTCGCAATTGACGACTTCACATTTGAATTTGTTGAATAGCCACAGGCATTGTTATAACTGTTGGGCAATTCAAAAAACCGATGAAAAATTTCACCGGTTTTTTTGTGGCTATAAACGGAATTCGAGTGAATCGGGTTGGGGTGAGAGCGGCTGACCTGCTGTTGTAAAACTACCGGAAAATTGAATAGTTAAGGCCGTTGTCGTAGTTCCCTTGGGGCCAGCAAAAGCCATAGCGGAGAAGGTCCGTTGACCATTGGCGGGGATCAGTTGACCAGCGCTCGGGTCGCTGAGGCCACTAGCGGTTGTGACACTTGCACCGCTGGTTAGCTTTATGCCCTTAATTCCATCGGTCAGAACAGCTCGGTGACGGTAGTTTTTGACCGTGAACTTTAGCTGAATCGTTTGGTAGGGGTTCGGTAACTCAGGCATACTTAGTGCTTGTTTGGCCATTGCAAGGGCCTGATCAGTTTTAGCCTGGTTGCTGATCACTTTGACTTGGGTAAAGGTAATCCGAAGCCCCTTACTGTGTACTTGATACCGTCCCTTTTGAGTTGTTTTAAGGGTGAGTTTTGTGCCGACTTTATCGTATGAAAACTCGCCCGGAAGCTGTAAGAGTCCCGACTTTTGATAGTGGGGATTGCGCTTGTCGGTGGCAGGAACCGTGTAATTTTTCATGGTTGCCTTTTTTTCGGGCCGGTTTGGGTTGTCACTGCTACTACTTGGCTCAGAGCTGGCAGTTGAGCTGGATTTGGGGTGATGGGGCTGTTGACAGGCGGCTAGGACGAAACCGGTAAACAGGGTTAAGAGGGCCACCGTAAGACGATTAAGACGCATAATAAGGCTCCTTTATTATTTGAATAGTAACCAACCGTCACTTTGACGGATACCGAAGATCCGGTGAGCCGGAGGGGAGACAATTAGTAGGTCGGTGCTTTGGGCAATTAATTGCGGTTTGAACGCAGCAACGGTTAACGGTGTGTGGTCTGTTGATCCAGTAATTAGGACAAAGTGGTCGGCACTTGTTCCGGTACTGATAATCGGAATTGGGGGCGTGGCTTCAAGTCCTAATTTTAAACGACCATCGAGCCGTTCTATTAAACTAGTGAGTTCGTGAAGGCGCATTTGAAATTCTCCATTTCACTAAATTCTGACGAATTCATTATCAAATAGCTCTCTTAAGTATGCTACAATTGAACGGTTATGATAAGCCTTTTAAGCGAAAAGTTTGGGGCTGTTGATGAACGGAATAGATAGATAGAAGAGGAATGAACCATGCAAATTGAATTTTTAGGGACCGGAGCCGGAGCTCCCGGCAAGTTTCGTAACGTCAGCAGCTTAGCACTGCGGTTACTAGACGAACGCAATTCTGTTTGGTTGTTTGATGCCGGTGAAGGCACCCAACATCAGATTTTACGGACGACTTTAAAACCAAGAAAAATTGATAAGATATTTGTCACTCACTTGCATGGCGACCACATTTTTGGCTTGCCTGGTCTGTTAAGCAGTCGATCCTTTCAAGGCGGTGACGATAAGCTGACGATTTATGGTCCCAAGGGCATTCGAAACTTTGTCCTGACCAGTATGCGAGTTTCCGAAACGAAATTATCGTATTATATTGATTTTGTTGAATTAACGGATGGTGGCAAAGTTTTTGAAGACAGTAAGTTTACGGTCTACGCAGCGCACCTTGATCATAAAATTGAGTCGTTTGGTTATCGGGTTGAAGAACATGATCACGATGGTGAGTTACTAGTTGAAAAACTACAAGCTGACCAGGTACCCTCTGGTCCCGTTTATGGAAAACTCAAAAAAGGCGAAACGGTGACCCTACCAGATGGTCGGGTTTTACACGGACAAGAGTATATCGGTCACGCGCAGAAAGGCCGTATTGTCACCATTTTGGGTGATACAAGAAAAACGTTGAATAGTGAAAAACTAGCCAAAAATGCCGATGTTTTGGTCCATGAGAGTACTTTTTCAAAAGACGAAGCGACCCTTGCCCGAAACTATTATCACTCAACAAATGTGCAAGCAGCTGAGATTGCCAAAAAGGCCCACGTGGGTCGTTTGCTACTCAATCATATTTCTGCGCGATACACAGGCAAAATGGCTCACGAACTTGAACGTGAAGCGCAAACGGTTTTTGCTAATACAAAGGTCGTCAAGGATTTTGACTTAATTGATGTTCCATTTGATAAAGAACGAGAATCGTAGTTAGGATACGTCTGGGGGTGAGAGTCTATGAAGCAACAAGGAAAGGTAATTGGGGCAATCCTGTTAATTATTTTAATTGCGCTTTTTGCACTCCTCAACACAACGGTTGTCCCCGTTAATTTTGGTGTGGCCGTGTTTACGTGGCCATTGGTTCTGATTATTTTGGTCGCGGTTTTAGCAGGAGCCGTTTTGATGTTTTTGATTGGGACGCTCACCAGCTTCAAATCACGCCGTGAATTGCGGGCTCAGTCTGATGCCCAACTTAAGGAACTTTCGGTCTTAACAGCTGAGAATAAAGCATTGAAGCGGCAGGCTGGTCAACCGGCTATCACCTCTGAGGCAAAAGTAGAAAAAACCAAGTTAGAAAAGGATGACGCCCGTGATTAATTCCCATTATGATTGGCAGTTTAAAAATGCGAACGACGCAAGTTCAGAAGCGGAAGAATTAGCAAGTGCATTGTCGGTTGAGCCGTTGATTGCGCAGATTTTGATTAATCGGGGCTATCAATCGGTTGCGTCAGCCACGGCCTTTTTACACCCAGATTTAAGTCAATTGGTTGATCCATTTCTCATGCATGACATGCAAGTTGGGACGGAACGCATTCAAGCGGCGATTATGGCTGGCGAAAAAATTACAATCTACGGCGACTATGATGCAGACGGGGTGACCAGTACCGCCATTATGTACGATACTTTACTACAACTTGGCGCCGAGGTGGACTATTTTATTCCCAACCGGTTCGTTGATGGCTACGGGCCAAATGCGGCAGCGTTTGAACGCTTGATTAAGGCTGGAACGCAACTTATTGTAACCGTGGATAACGGGGTCTCCGGTCATGATGCAATTGCTAGGGCGAACGAATTAGGTGTTGAAGTTGTGGTGACCGATCACCATGAACTCCCAGAAATTTTACCAGATGCAGCTGCCATTATTCACCCGCGTCATCCCCAAGGACAGTATCAATTTGGCGGTCTTTCGGGGGCTGGTGTGGCCTTTAAAGTGGCAACTGCGCTGTTAGAAGAAATTCCTCAAGAATTGCTTGATTTGGCGGCAATCGGGACCGTTGCCGATTTGGTGCCAATAGTTGGTGAAAACCGAGTATTGGTGACAACTGGTTTAAAACTTTTAGCCGCAACGGAACGTCCAGGGTTGCAAGCCTTAATGGCTGGGGCTGGTATTAAGCCAGAAACTCTGGATGAGCAGTCCATTGGTTTTGGTATTGCACCGCGGTTAAATGCCTTGGGCCGACTGGACGATGCAGCTCCGGCAGTGGAGTTGCTAACGACGCTTGACCCCGACCAAGCGCAGTCGTTAGCTGATTTGACAGAAAGTCAAAACAAGTATCGGCAAAAATTAGTAGCTGACATCTCAAAGGAAGCCCTTCAACAAGCTGAAGACGAGGCACATAGTGGGCATCCGACTGCGTTGATTGTTGGTGAAAATTGGCATGAAGGAGTCCTTGGAATTGTGGCCAGTAAAGTCGTCGAGGCAACGGGTAAACCAGCGGTTGTTTTAAGTCGAAGCAAGGATGGGATGACCGCAAAAGGTTCGGGCCGAAGCGTTGCCGGGTTTAATCTTTTTGAAGCTTTTGATGATCAACGAGATTTACTGGTGGCTTTTGGGGGGCATGCAGCAGCGGTCGGCATGACGGCGAAAGCTACCGAGTTGGACGCGTTGCAGAGGGCTTTTGATGCGGCAGCGGCTAAGCAGCAGCTGGCTGATCAGCCCAAGCCAACCTTGCCTATTGCGGCGCGGTTATCGGCTGGGGAGGTCACGCAAAAGCTGTATCAGCAATTGCACGAGTTGGCCCCGTTTGGAACGGACAATCCCGTACCGTTATTTGCTTTTTCGCCAGCTTCCGTTAATGACGTTAAAGCAATTGGGGCAGCTGGCAATCACTTGAAATTTAAAGTGGTTGATGGCGCACATTCGGTTGACGCGATTGATTTTGGTGATGGCGCATTTGCGACTGAACTGGCTGCAGCTCCTACGCAGGTTTCGTTGGTTGCTCAACTAAGCGTGAACGTTTGGCAGGGCCGAACAACAATGCAGCTGATGGTTAAAGACATTGCGCTGACCGGGTTAGTCTTTGAAGACCAACGGACACAAACGTTGCGGCAATCCATGTTCACTCAAACCGGCGTCTATGCTTTCTTTAATCCTAAACTATACGACCAATTGCAGCCGCAATTACCGGCGGGGGCTACGAGTTGGCTATTGGCCGATGCTGATCGGGTGCCCCTAATCAAAACGCCTGTCCTGTATTTGGTTGACTGTCCAACGACGTTAGTGGACCTTGAATCCGCATTAACCCATATCAGAGCTCAAAAAATCGTGGCGTATTTTTACACAAAACAAAGTCATTACCTTTTAGGGGTGCCAGATCGGCAACAGTATGCTAAACTATTTAGGTTCGTTAAAGCGCACCATGATGTTGATGTTAGCCACCGGCTAGCTGAATTAGCTAAGTACTTGCAACTGGACCAGGACCAGTTAGTGTTTATGATTCAAAACTTTATCGAGTTGCACTTTGTCAACGTCACAAATGGATTGATGAACGCAACGGTTGCGCCCGATAATCAACCAATCGAAAGCGCGCCAAGTTACGTGACTCGTCAACAACAAATTAAAACGGAAAAACAATTGCTGTATAGTGAAACGCCAGCGTTGCGAGAGTTGGTTTTATCCTATGTGGCAGAAGAATAAAGGAGCTATGACAATATGGCTATGGATTTGAAGCAATACATCGCAACGGTTCCCGATTACCCGGAACCAGGGGTGATGTTTCGAGACATCTCACCACTAATGGCAGATGGCGAGGCCTATCGCTATGCGACTGACCAACTCGTTGACTATGCTAAGAGCAAGAATGTTGAAATGATTGCTGGCCCTGAAGCCCGTGGTTTTATCGTGGGTTGTCCGGTCGCTTATGAACTGGGCGTTGGCTTTGCACCAGCAAGAAAACAGGGGAAGTTACCGCGGGCAACAGTTAAGGCAACCTATGACCTCGAATATGGCAAGGAATCTGCCCTATACTTGCACAAAGATGCGATTAAACCAGGCCAGCGGGTCCTAGTGATGGATGATTTGCTGGCAACTGGTGGGACGATTGGCGCCACCATCAAGTTGGTTGAAGACCTTGGTGGCATTGTCGTTGGAACGGCCTTTATCATTGAATTGAAGGATCTTCATGGTCGAGACAAAATTAAAGGCTACGATACGTTTAGCTTGATGGAATATTAAAGCATTGATCACGGTGTCCGGATTGAGTGTTTTTTAGCCAATCCTTCGAAGCAAACAACCGAAGAAACCGTGATTTTGTCGAGGTTTCACTTGCATCAAAGCACAATTTTGGTATAATTATTTAGTACCGAAATTGTTATGGAGAGTTGGCAGAGTGGTAATGCACCGGACTCGAAATCCGGCGAACCGGCTAATACCGGCGCGCAGGTTCAAATCCTGTACTCTCCTTAGTGCACTATGTATCGCTCACGATGGTAACTTGAAAGTTGCTGTTGTGGGCCTTTTTATTTTTCTGGAGGCAAGAGATAACGGGGATCGTTGGTTTTATCTCATCACTTTGTATGTTGTGCTAGTAATTAGTCACCCTTAATAAGTTATCTCGGAGATCGTTCTATCCATCAAGGCGACAAGATGGGCGGGGCACTTGTCACCCCATTGGCCGGACTAAAGTGGTCGATTATGTCAGTCTTTTCCAAGACCAAATTGGCGATAACCAGCATAATTCAGAAATGAGTCGTCATCAAAAAAAGCGACCAGTCAGAAGTTACGGACTGGTCGCTTTTTATTAAAAAGTTGATTTAGAGGTAATTTGTACGATACAGGTTTCTTTTTATTGGACGTTCAGTGTCAGGCAAGACTATTTGGTACCTGCAAAAGCCTTATTTGTATAACGTCGCTTGAACGAGTGGGACACTGTCGTTTTCCTCGGTCAGGACTGAGACTGTTTTACCTTCACGGAGCGCGAGCTGGATTAACTGGTTGACTGAATCAACCATATCATCTGCTTCGGCTTCCAACTTACTTTTACTGTTGACGTACAATGAACGAACTTGTCCTTGGGTAAGTGCTAACGAAATATCATCGATGGTCACCACAGTATTGTGGTTTGCGGCATCTTGAAGTTGGGCTTCCGTCTCGTTGGTGACCTGTTCATTGACGAATTCATCCACAACCTTTTTCAATTCAGCCGGTGTCAGGTTGGCGACAGATTTTGCGATTTCTGCTTTATACAGGTTTAACTTTTGGTTTAATTTGCGGAAAAGTTGCGTATTTTTTGATAATCCTGCTAAAACAAAGGTTGTTTTCTGGAGTGTTTCTGATTGCCCTAAGAAAGCCAAAATCTCGCGGTAGTAACGTTCTTGATCAATGGCCTTTTCTTGGCTGGTTTCGTTGTGCCCATGGTAGCTAGTTTGACCTGCCTGAGTTGAAAAATTCAAAGCCCCACCGCGCTTTTCAGTACCTAGGGTTTCGGTTAAGGAACCGGGCATGTCGGCCATTGTGATTGGGACCATTTCAGATTTAGACCAGTTGTAAAGAGCATACGTATCTTGGTTCAAGGATAAAACCGTGAATTCTTGGTTTTGTTGTTCTCCCAAGATTGAAACAAAGTCCGGCGTGTCACGAATTGAAAGCGCGGTGGTTACCTGACTTGCTCTTGGCAAATAAACGCCATTACTGTCGGCGGTGGACATCGCAATCGTCACGCCAGCATAGGGCAGTGGGGTGTCCAACAAATCGTTGATTTGTTGAGCAAGGCTAACATTGTTTAATTCTGATAGGGCGTTTTTTAAGCGAATAGGCTCCCCATCATCCGTTGCCAATGCCTTTAAATTAATGGTCAGGGTCGCAACTGGGGCCGTTAAATGAGTTGTCGCTAAATCGTGAATCGTCGTCTCTGTTAACATATCCAACACTCCTTTGTCGTATGACGCAGTAGGTTAAAAATGAGAACCGTTTCCAAATATCGAAAACGGTTTCAAGCCTTGTTTATATTATAAGCGACCAATTTGACGAGTGCAATTCATGCGATGTATTATTTTGGGTTTGGAGTGCCTAGAATGTGCTGACAAAAAAGTGTAAGCGGTTTAGTTGAATTAGTTCGAACCATCCGTTTATAATTTAAACTAGAAAGACGCGTTAGGAAAGGAGCGAGTTCATGATGTATCAACACATTTTAGTTCCCTTAGACGGTAGTGACAATTCCAAACAAGCATTAGCTGAAGCCATCGCTTTAGCTAAAACTTTTGGCTCTTCGGTCACGTTACTAACGGTGATCAATGAAGGTTCATTTTATATTACGGCGGGTAATGTGCCCTACAACTATTCAGACGAGTTGAAGCGGCGAGCTGAAGAAATTGAGGCAGAAGGAAAGCGGGTGGCAGAGGCTGCCGGAATTAATGTGAACACGGTTGTTTTAAAGGGGATTCCTAAGAATATCATCGCCACTTTTTCCGATGATGCCGATATTGACTTAATTGTGATCGGCAAGTCTGGGGCTGATGCATTAGATCGGTTGTTAATTGGCTCAACAACCGCGTATGTTGTTCGGAATGCAAAGGTTCGCGTCCTCGTTGTCAATGAAGATGAGCACAAGTAATTGAAATAGTGCGCCTGTTGTTTAGGTTGCGGTTATATCAGCTAGTATGAACTAGTGGGTATAACCGTTTTTTTTGTTCAGGATGTGGCCATCCTGGTGTTAAAGGGGACTGGTTATCAAGGTGAAAAGCGCTTGTTTTTCAAGCTTAATGCGGTATATTGGAACGTGTGAGTTCATTTGTTTGAAAAAAGTATTCTGTTTGAAAAGCTTTTGTAACGTTGAACCAGTATGATTGAAGTAATGTTGATTAGGTGGAGGAGAATTCTTGTATGCAAGTTAGTAAAAAACAGGTTGCTTTGATGGCCAGCTTGGGCCTATTATTTGGTGCTTTGCTTGGGGGACAAACAAAGACCGGTCACGCCGCAAAGGTGACGGACCCTTACCAGATTAAAACGACAGAAAAGATAACCGCGCGGCTTCGCTTAAAGCCAGCAGCTGCTCAGGCGGATAGTAAAGTTTATATGTGGAGCAAGCCATACCGCTCTAGCGTCTCTGCTAAAAAAATTCATTTGATGAAAAACTATAAGAACCGAACTTTTGTGGCCACTAAACAAGCCACAATGAATAATGGTTTAGTTTATTATTACGGCCACATTCAAAACAATGATAAAGTTGTGGGATGGGTGTATAAAGGCGCCCTGAAGCAATCTAATATGGCTGCCTTCGGTGATTCGATCACGAAAGGGTGGACCGGTGTCGATTACGCAACTAATCCTTATCCGGCACTGATCGGATCTGCGATGGGAATTAACGTTGTCAACAAAGGCGAAAATAGCGGGAAAGTCGTTGGTGATACCAACCTTGACCTAACGTATAACGTTGACCACACCAAATTGGCGAGCTATGATTACGCAACGGTTGCATATGGTGTTAACGACTACTTTAAAACGGAAACCATCTACTCGGTTGAAGAAACTTTAGACCGCGAGTTGACGGCTATGAAAAAAGCCAACCCTAAACTGCAGATTTTTGCGTTCTTGCCACTTGATGCCTACGTTAAAGATAAGGAAAGTGGTCAATTTGGCTTAGCAAATGTCACAAACTACACCGAATATACACTTTCAGATTTAGTTGATCTGGAAAAGTCGGTTTATGCTAAACACAAAATTCCCGTTTTGGATTGGCGGGAGTATGAGTCAGAAATCATTGATACTAAGAACGGTTATCCATGTGCATCATTTGGTGATAACCGGTTGCATCCAACTCAAGAAACCTATGATAAGATGGCTAAAATTATGGAAACTTTCTTGGATAAAAACATGAAGTAAAAAAACCGCCCTTCACACGCTGTGAGGCCTACCCCTAAAGTTAAAGTGAAATCACTCTAATTTTGGGGGTAAGCTTCACTGGTGAAGGGCGGTTTTGCGTGGTCAGATTCCAGTTAGCGGTTTTTACGGGCTTCAGAGAGATCCGATAAGGCTTTAAGAACGGCTTGCTGATCCGCGTACGGTTGCTGAATAAAACCATCGATAAACTGGCTGTATAAAGAATCAAAGTCGCTGTTGGTCGAGTCTGACATAGAAATCACTCCCTTAAAATGAGAATAGTGCGTGACAAGTTTAGCCTTTATTTGCTATTGTAGGAACAGTGATTATTGTAGGCCTTTGGGTCATACGAAGGAGATTGAAATATGAAGTTGAAATTTAAGGCTTGGGATCGTCAAGTTAATCGAATGTGCGACGTGACCCGGCTTGAGTTTGGCCATCAAGGTAACGTTGTGGGCATCGCCGTGGACAATTATGAAAAAGGCTATGGCTTATTTAAGAACGGAGAACTGGAATCTCGGTTTGAATTGCTTCAGTACACGGGCCTAAACGATATTGATGGAAAAGAAATCTATCAAGGTTACATCTTGGAACGCCGAAATGGGCAACGTTACATTGTTGATTTTGCTCGGTTAGACAACGGTACTGATGGCTACAGTACGGCCTTTTATTTACAACCGACAACCGGCTCACAAACACCTGTTACTTTTGAACATAGTGATCGCATCGTCGGTAATGTTTTTGACAACGTCGAGCTTGTCGGGACTGACAAGCCACAGATCAAACTAATGTCACGGGTTAAGGAGCGCCTTGCAACCCACAGTGCGGCAAAGGACTCAACCAAGAAGTAAGTGGTGTTCAACCGTAATATCGACTTGGTTATCGGTGACCTTGCTGATGACCGCTAGGATTTCATCCTTGGAGGGGACTCCAAGGATTTTTTCGTCTTCGCTAGATGCGAAGTTAATGGTTTGAAGCTGGTATTTGGTGTTATCCATTGACTGAACAATTTGGCGGATGACCTGAATAGCGGCCTGACCGGTTTTGAAATAACTGAGCGGTGAGGCAAATCGTTGAAAGGCACTGTTCCCAAATTGAGTAATACTTTTTGCGGACTCAGGTTCATTCAAGATGACTTTATATTTAATTGAAACCGTTTCGGGGGTCACCCGATTGGTGAAATTTATTTTGTAACTATTCATGATGCCCTCCAACTCCATTAAACTGAATAACCGACTTACCAATGTCGCGGCAAGCCGGTTATTACATGGTCCTTAAACTTGTTCGACGAAGCCACCTTCAACTAGCGCAGCAACAACTTTATTTAAGTCGTCGTCACTACCATCGACACTGATGCCAATTTCTGCGCCCTCAGGGACGCCAAGACTCATAACGCCCAGACTGCTATTCGCAATCGTGGTGGTGTCTTGATAGTCTAGCATGATCTTCATCGCAAACTTGGAAAGTTCATTGGTCAATTGGTTAACAGTTTCGCCAGTTAAACCACCCTTAGCAATGACTTTAACGTTTGTCTTTTTCACATCAAACACCTCAACTTTATAATTTTGAGTACGGTACTTTGCTCTACATCAAATTTACCATAATTAACGACGACAAGCCAAATAATTTAACTGATTTCAGCGGTTAGTTAGCGGGTTAAAGGTACTATAGGCGACTAAAATACCGAGCCAAAAGGCGGCAATGAAGATGAGTGAGATACTCAGTGCAAT
Source organism: Secundilactobacillus kimchicus JCM 15530 (assembly GCF_001433995.1). Taxonomy (GTDB): domain Bacteria; phylum Bacillota; class Bacilli; order Lactobacillales; family Lactobacillaceae; genus Secundilactobacillus; species Secundilactobacillus kimchicus. The sequence goes on along the minus strand of NZ_AZCX01000001.1, from coordinate 378,188 downwards.
CAGCAGCCCCTTTAAACCACGCTTAAATTGTCGAACTTCCGCGATTCGTGCTACAATAACTCCGATTATAATGAGTACAGCGCTAATGGGCACGCCGATAATGTTGGTTGTCCAGAAACTCATGAGTGACCTCCAATGATGCTTAATTACCAGTTATCATAGCATTTTGCCTTGAGATTGAAAAGGCGAGGTCTAGAACCATGTTATGACCTTTGGAGCGGTGACTTGAAATAATCGGTTGAATGAGCGAGTACTCGGATTTGGCACTGAGCACTGATGTGGCAGGGGTGTTGCTGATTAAGAGGGCCGAGCGCGATGCAAGTCCTAAGTTTTATAAAATTAAAATGACCAATAATTTTAACTTTTGAGGAACGAGGAAAAATAAATGACAGTTGGAATTGATAAGATCGCTTTTTTTGCACCAGATACGTATGTGGATTTGACAGACTTAGCCCAAGCTCGTGACGTTGATCCCAATAAGTATTTAATTGGAATTGGTCAATCTGAGCAAACGGTTGTGCCTGTGACCCAAGATGCCGTTACGATGGCGGCCAACGCGGCCAGCAAGCTGCTAACCGAGACGGATCGCCAAGCTCTGGGAATGGTGTTATTTGGAACAGAGAGTGGGGTGGACCATTCTAAGTCCGCCGCGGTTTATTTACGCTCGTTATTGGACCTACCAGCCTCAATCCGGACCGTTGAACTGAAGCACGCCTGTTACGGGGCAACGGCCGGTTTGATGATGGCAAAAGACTACGTGACGCTTCACCCGGAGAAAAAGGTGTTAGTTATTGGTTCAGACATCGCGCGATACGGTCTCAATACACCTGGTGAGGTCACTCAAGGCGGTGGTGCCGTGGCGATGCTGGTTAGCCAAAACGCCCGGATTTTAGCGCTAGAAGATGATTCGGTGGTCAAATCCGAAGACGCGATGGATTTTTGGCGGCCATTGTACCGGAAGGAAGCCCTCGTTGATGGTCATGCATCGGAAAACATCTATATTGATTTTTTTACAGCCGTATTTGATGATTACCAGAAATTAACTGGTCGGACTATTGAGGATTTCGATGCTTTGGCCTTTCACCTACCATTTACTAAGATGGGATTGAAAGCGTTGCGAGCCGTTTTACCTCAGGCAAATGACCTCAAACAGCAACGGCTACTTGAGGCCTTTGAAGCCAGTCGGGTTTACAATCGCCGCGTCGGGAATTTGTACACCGGTTCGCTTTATTTGAGCTTGATGTCATTGTTAGCCAATGGTGAGTTACCGGCGGGCTCTCGAATTGGATTATTTAGTTATGGTTCGGGGGCCGAGGGCGAATTTTTTGCTGGTCAGCTGATGCCGGATTTTGACCCGCAAGCGCTCCAAGCTGATTTTGCCCAATTCTTTGGCCAACGCCGGCGGGTTTCGGTGCCAGCCTATGAACGATTGTTTAATCAGTCGTTACCGGATCATGATGTCTTACTTGACACGAAAGCGGACTCGGCACGGTTTGTGTTACGCGGAATTACTCATGATCAACGCCAGTACCAAGACCGAACGAAAGCATAAAATAAGTGCCACTTAACCCTCCTAGATGGATTAAGTGGCACTTATTTGGTAAAAAGCTGCTATGAAACCTCTTCACGATAGAGGCCAACGACTTTACCTAGCACCGTGACCGAGTTTAAGATGATCGGATCCATGGTGTCGTTTTCTGGTTGGAGACGGTAGTAGTGATCCTCTTTGAAGAATCGCTTGCACGTCGCTTCGTCATCTTCAGTCATTGCAATCACAATCTCGCCATTTTCGGCGGAATTTTGGCGGTGGACGATGACTTGATCGCCGTCCAGGATGCCAATATTGATCATACTTTCGCCCCGAATTTTAAGCATGAAGATTTCGTCAACTTCATCTTCAAATTTGTGTGGCACCGGGAAGTAGTCGACTGCTTCTTGAACCGCTAAAATGGGCTGACCGGCTGTAACCGTTCCGAGAACGGGGATCTGAGTCGCCGTGTCTGAAATACCAAGCGTTTCGAGCCCGTTTTGCGTCACTTCCAAAGCGCGCGGTTTGGTTGGATCTTTGATGAGTAAACCACGCTTAGACAGTCGGGCAATGTGACCGTGGACCGTGGATGTTGAGCTTAGGCCAACGGCTTCCCCGATTTCACGAACGGTAGGTGGGTAGCCGTGCGCTTGTGTTTGATCGTAAATATATTGCAAGATCGCAATCTGTTTTGAATCAGAGGATTTTGTCATTGGTGCACCTCGTCATAGTCTTATTTTATAGCAATTTTAGCATAAAAATGGGGTGATTTCAAACAAGTGTTCGGTTTAATTCGTTGAGATTCAAAATAAAAGCTGTTAAACTGTGTTTGAATAAGGAGGTCAATCAGATGGCAGATACTGAAATGAAAGCATTAATTGAACGCATTAACGTTTTAGCAAAAAAAGCAAAAGAAGAGGGCCTTTCTGAAATTGAGGAATTAGAACGTAAGGATCTCCGACAAAAATACCTGAAGAAGTTCCGTGAGAGTTTTAAGAGCCAAATTGAAATGGTCCAAGTTTTTGATAAGGCGGGAAAAGAAGTGACACCCAAGAAGGTCCAAGATATCCAACGCAAGAAAGGATTGCGTGATTAATCTACGCAATTCTACCGGAATGGCTTTTCAATTGGTCAAATTTTGTGTAAACTTATTAGACAGATGTTAGTAAAAGGAGGCCTTCCGCTTGTCAACCGGTATTTGGATTTTGATCGTCGTCATCGCCCTGATCGTTGGTTTAGCTGGGGGATTTTTTGGTGCCCGTCGCTACATGGAACGGTATATCAAGGAAAACCCGCCGATCAGTGAAGATCAGTTACGAATGATGATGATGCAAATGGGGCAACGCCCATCGGAAAAGAAACTGCATCAAATGATGAACAGTATGAAACAACAAGCCAACAAAGACTAAAAAAGAAGGTGCTTAGCACCTTCTTTTTTATCGGGCCGTTTCCTTTGGATCTACGTAATGAAAGGATGGGTCGATTTCTTTATCGAGTTTTGCAAAGGCAGTTTGCAAGTCATTTTCGATTTTAGCCATAGCCGTTTCGTCTAACTTGCCTTTCGGCGCTACTTGAATTGGATCGCCGAACGAAACTGTTACGCGGTGTCTCGAAAAGAGCTGCTTAAAAGTCAATGGCCCTTGGTAGACAGTCGGTACGATGGGCACTTTAGCCATTCTGGCAATGACGGCTACCCCGCCTTTAAGCTCTTGAGAATGACGAGTTCCCGATGGAAACATGATTAATGAGAGATCCGTTTTCTTGAGATCATTGACAGGGCGCTTAATGACGGATGGTCCTGGATGCTGACGGTCAACCGGAAAAGCGTTGACGTGGTTTAGGATAAACCGGATAATTGGGTTTTTAAAAAGTTCAATTTTAGCCATGAAACTAAATTTTTTCGGACTAGCGGCTAACGCATAGTAGATGGGATCAAACCACGTTCGGTGAGGCCCCACCAGGATGTAATTTCCCGCGGGTAACCGGTCGCCGTGTTCGTAGTGGGCGTTGCCGTTGATCAGCCAGAGAAGACAGCGGACAACGACCCTCAAAAAGCCGTATAACATTTTAAACCCTCGCTTTATTTCAAATTTACAACACTAACGATTATAATCTGTTTTAGATCATTTGTCTTGGTGATAAATGACTGGTCTTGATTTTTTTATCAGTCACCCGTGAAAATGCCAAGCAGACAGAAAGGAAACTGGAAAATGACGCAAGACCTGTTGCGACAAAATGAACGAATTGATCAACTCTATAGTCAAAACATTTCTATTATTCAAAGTCCGGAAGTTTTTTCGTTTTCACTCGATGCGGTTCTGCTTGCGGATTTTGCAAAAGGCCCAGTTAAGCCGACTGGCCAGATGGTGGACCTTTGTGCAGGGAACGGGGCTGTCGGGTTGTTTATGGCGTCAAAAAGTAGGGGCCACATTTTGATGGTTGAACTGCAGGAACGGTTAGCGGACATGGCTCAACGGTCTGTTATTTTGAATCATTTAGACGACCGAATTGATGTGTTAAATCGTGATCTGGCAACGATTACTGATACCATTGCCAAGGATTCCGTCGACGTTGTCACTTGCAACCCGCCGTATTTTGCGGATTTACCAAGTAGTAAAAAGAATCCCAACCCGTACTTAGCCATCGCCCGACATGAAATGACGACCAATTTAACACAAATCGTGATGATGACGAGTGATTTGTTGAAAATGGGTGGTCGGGCGTACTTTGTTCATCGGCCTGACCGACTACTGGAATTAACCCGGGAGTTGGCCGAGCATCGTTTATCAGCAAAGCGGGTGAAATTTGTTTATCCCAAACCGGGGAAACCAGCTAATATGGTCTTAATCGAGGCTATTAAGGATGGAAAACAAACGGGCTTGACCGTGTTACCGCCATTAATGACGTATGGTTCAGACGGTCACTATAGCGACGAAGTTAGGAAGATGTTGTATGGCAATCATCATGCCGGACAAAACGATTGATGGTTATTATTTTTACGTGTTGTATTGTGCGGATAATACCTTGTACGGTGGATTTACCACAAACGTGTTGCGACGATTCAAAGTCCATCAGAGTGGTCACGGAGCGAAATACACCCAACAAAAACGGCGGCATCCCCTTAAACTCTTATATTGGGAGGGGTTTGAAACAAAGTCAGCGGCTCTAAAGGCAGAGTATGCTTTTAAACATCAGCCACGGCGAGCTAAATTGGCCTATTTAGAAGCCCATGGTGTTAAGTTGGGATAAGTAGGTGCTTACCCATTCACAATTTTGCATTTTATCCTGAAAACGCTTATCAAAGGCTTGTTTTCATGATAAACTTAAAGTAGTTTTGTGAATGGAGGACTTTATTGTGAAAATTATTGCATATGGTATCCGCGATGATGAACAGGCCTACTTAAAGCAGTGGTCTGACGATCAGGGTATCGAGGTTAAAGCGGTTTCTGAATTACTTGATGAATCGACAGTTGATCAAGCTAAGGGTTATGATGGTGCGGTTGTTTACCAACAAAAGCCATACACGGCTGCGGTTTTAGACAAGTTGGCCAGCTTTGGTATCAAGTCATTATCCCTTCGGAATGTCGGTGTCGACAACATTGATGCAGATGCTATCAAGCGTAATGATATCAAGGTTACCAATGTTCCTGCATACTCACCAAATGCGATTGCTGAACTGGCTGCAACTCAGTTGATGCGGTTATTGCGTCGGACGCCTGTTTTCGATAAGAAAATCGCAGCCGGAAACTTGCAATGGGCACCGGATATTGCTGATGAATTGGACCAAATGACGGTTGGGGTTATTGCTACCGGTCGGATTGGCCGTAAAGCAATTAACATTTACAAGGGATTTGGTGCAAAAGTCATTGCTTATGACATTTTCCACAATCCAGAATTGGAAAAAGAAGGGATGTACGTTGATACCTTGGACGAACTTTACGCCCAATCAGACGTTATCTCACTTCACTCTCCAGCGACAAAAGAAAACGAACACATGTTTAACGACGACGCCTTTGGCAAGATGAAGGACGGTGTTTGGATCGTCAACCCAGCCCGTGGTGCTTTGATTGATACCGATGCTTTGATTCGGGCTTTGGATTCTGGCAAAGTTGCCGGGGCAGCTTTGGACGTATACGAAGACGAAGTTGGTATCTTTAACACTGACTTTGGTAGCTTTGATGCGATTCCAGACGAACGTTTGAAGAACCTGTTGAAACGCGATAACGTCTTGGTTACGCCACACATTGCCTTCTACACGAAGACGGCGGTTAAGAACATGGTTCAATTTGCTTTGAACTCAAACAAGAACTTGATTGAAACTGGTACTGACGACGATATTGTGGCCTTTAACTAGTTTAACGGAATAATAAAAATGCTTCGTTTCTTAGGAAACGAAGCATTTTTTAATAGGCCGTAACGGTTAGTGCTTTGAGAAGGTCAGCAAGTTCAGTAGCTGACTCGACTGTTTGGTCCGGAATATAATTTGCGGAAGGCGTATCAAGATGGCGGTGATTAAACCAAAAAGCGTGCCATCCAGCCTGCTTGGCGCCAATCATATCCGTGTTGTAGTCGTCTCCGATATAGACGACCTCATTAGCTTGCAAATTCAATTTGCGGTTGAAATAGGTGAAAATTCGCGCGTCTGGCTTGGCCAAACCGACTTCATCTGAAATAATTAGATTGGCTCGTTTAAACCAACGATGAAGATCCAACTGAAGCGCTTTTTTTGACTGTTGTTCGGCCGACCCATTGGTAATGATTCCCAATTCATAGACGTCTTTTAAGGAACTCAGATAGCCTTCAATCTCACCAAAAAGAGAGATATTTTGAAGTTTAGTCTGATATAGTTCCCAAAAGTGGTCCCAGTTAGAACTCGAGATGATCGGTAACCCGTGACCGGTTAAAATTGGATTCAGTAACTTTCCAAGTGTGGGAAGTTGGTGGTCATCGGTTATTTGACTGGTTGTTAGTTGAAACGTGTCAAATAGTTCATCGAGCGTATCGGCCGGTGTAATGGGCTCATTGGTTACAGCTTGTAAGGCCTGAGCAAATGGTGTGCGCTGGTCATACAGGGTGTCATCCATGTCAAAGACAAGAGCTTTGATCATACCCTATCCCTCCTTAACGGTCTTGCGAAAGATAGTGTAACACAAATGTAATAATACGCAAGTTTTTTCAAATAAATCCGCTAAGGTGGTTGCATCTTCACCGAATTCTCGGTATAATATTTTTCGGCTGATTGCCACAATTCACACTTCGTTTGATAGCATGGGTGGTGCTCATATGAGTCCCCACGCTAGTTGAGAGCGAGGGAGGATAAAAAAACTAATTTTTTGGAGGCTATTTCATGGCTGTTATCACAATGAAACAATTACTTGAAGCTGGTGTCCACTTTGGTCACCAAACCCGTCGTTGGAACCCTAAGATGAAAGAATACATCTTTACGGAACGTAACGGCATTTACATCATCGACTTACAAAAGACGGTTAAGTTGATCGACGCTGCTTACAATTTCATGAAGGACGAAGCATCCCGTGGTGCCGTTGTTCTGTTTGTTGGAACTAAGAAGCAAGCTCAAGACTCAATTGCTGAAGAAGCAACGCGTGCTGGTCAATTTTACGTTAACCACCGTTGGTTAGGTGGAACTTTGACTAACTGGGACACCATCCAAACTCGGATCAAGCGTCTTAAAGATTTGAAGAAGATGGGCGAAGACGGTACTTTTGACCGGTTGCCTAAGAAAGAAGTTTCCCTGTTAAACAAGCAACGTGAAAAGTTGGAACGTTTCTTGGGTGGGATTGAAGACATGCCTAAGTTACCTGACGTTATGTTTGTTGTTGACCCTCGTAAGGAACAAATTGCGGTTAAGGAAGCTCAAAAGCTGAATATCCCGATTGTCGCCATGGTTGATACCAACACTGACCCAGATGACATCGATGTTATCATCCCATCTAACGATGATGCCATTCGTGCCGTTCGTTTGATTACCAGCAAGATGGCTGATGCTATCGTTGAAGGTCGTCAAGGCGAAGACGATGCTCAAGCAGAAGAAACAGCAACTGCAACTGCATCTGACGAAGACTTACAAAAGCTCGCTGACCAAGTGAAGGGTAATGGCGACGCTTCAGATGCTGAATAAGTCACAATTAATTAAGTTAATTTTATAATTTATCAGTGCTAGGCTGGTTGAAAAACGGGACTTGTTAGGCCTAGATTTTTCACCAGCCTTTTGTATGGTAAAACTGATTTTTAGAGGAGGCCAAATTATGGCAAGCATTACTGCAAAATTAGTTAAAGAACTTCGGGATAAGACTAGCGTGGGCATGATGGACGCTAAGAAAGCACTTGTTGCTGCAGAAGGTGACATGGAAAAGGCCGTTGATTACCTCCGCGAAAAGGGAATCGCAAAAGCTGAAAAGAAGAGCGGCAACGTTGCTGCCAATGGGTTGGCACAAGTCGCTGTTGATGGTAACAGTGCTGCAATTGCAGAAATTAACTCAGAGACCGATTTTGTTGCTACTAACGACACGTTCAAGACGTTGGTTAACAACATCACTGATTTGATTGCCGCTCAAAAGCCGGCAACGGTTGACGTTGCCTTGGAATTGAAAAATGCTGATGGTGAAAGCGTTCAAGACATGATCATTAAGCAAACTCAAGTCACTTCAGAAAACGTTTCGCTTCGGCGGTTCCAAGTTGTGGAAAAAACTGACAGCGACGTCTTTGGTCACTACTTGCACAACGGTGGTCAAATCGCTGCTCTCGTTGTTTTGGAAGGTGCCGATGAAGCAACCGCTAAAAATGTTGCCATGCACGTTGCAGCTGTTAACCCTGAATTTGTCTCTCGCAATGACATTCCAAAGGAACGTCTTGACCACGAACGCGATGTTTTGAAGAAGGAAGCCCTCAACGAAGGCAAGCCTGAAAATATCGTTGAAAAAATGGTCGAAGGTCGGTTGCACAAGTTCTTGGCTGAAATTAGTTTAGAAGACCAAGCTTTTGTTATGGACTCAGACCAAACGGTTGGCCAATATGTCGCTTCAAAGGGTGGCAAATTGAAGGCCTTTGTTCGTTACGAAGTTGGAGAAGGCATCGAAGTCGAACAAAAGGACTTGGCTGCTGAAATTAACGAACAAATTAACGGTAGTAAGTAATTAAATAATTAAAGATGTACAGTTTCTGTACATCTTTTTTTTAGGCCTTGAACGGGTTTCCGCTATCGAATTAGGCTTGAATATGATAAAATCGAACAAGAGCATAAATAGGAGGGTCATCATGTCGGACTTAAAATATAAGCGAGTCGTTTTGAAACTGAGTGGTGAAGCACTTGCCGGCGAGCAGGGTTTTGGGATTCATCCGCCGGTCATTAAAACGGTCGCTCAAGAGATCAAGGATGTGTATAACCTTGGCCTTCAAGTTGCCATTGTCGTTGGCGGTGGCAACATGTGGCGCGGCGAGTCTGGTGCCCAGATGGGAATGGAACGCGCCCAGGCAGATTACATTGGCATGTTAGCAACAATTATGAATGCCTTAGCCCTTCAAGATAACCTTGAGTCACTTGATGTCCCAACCCGGGTCCAAACATCAATTGAAATGAGGGCCATTGCGGAACCGTACATTCGACGCAAAGCGATTCGTCATCTGGAAAAGAAGCGGGTTGTTATTTTTGCTGGTGGGACTGGGAGTCCATACTTCTCAACGGATACAACCTCGGCTTTACGGGCAGCTGAAATTAACGCCGATGCCATTTTGATGGCCAAAAATGGCGTTGATGGTGTCTACTCAGCAGATCCAAATGTGGATGCAACGGCGGTTAAATTTGACACGCTAACGCATATGGATATCATCAACAAAGGTTTACATGTTATGGATTCGACTGCTAGCACGTTGTCCATGGATAACGACATTCCACTAGTTGTCTTTAATTTAAACAAGCCTGGTAACATTAAGAAAGTCGTTCTTGGTGAAGATATTGGAACGACAGTTAGGGGGAAATAGGAATGGCAAACCCAATTATTGATCAAGCAAAAGATAAAATGAAAAAGGCCGAACAGGCATTGAGTCGGGAACTAGGCACCATTCGGGCCGGTCGGGCGAACGCCAGTCTGCTTAGTCGCGTCACGGTTGAATATTATGGGGCCGAAACGCCGCTAAACCAAGTGGCTTCGATCTCAATTCCGGAGCCCCGGGTTATTTTGGTGACACCGTTCGATAAGACGGCCCTAGAAAATATCGAAAAAGGCATTATGGAGTCAGACCTGGGCATTACGCCAGCCAATGACGGAAGCGCGATCCGACTTGTTGTGCCACAATTGACCGAGGAACGGCGTCAGGAACTTGCCAAACAGGTTCGCGGAGTCGCTGAACAGGGCAAGGTGGCCGTTCGTAATGTTCGGCGTGAAGCAATGGATGCTTTGAAAAAGGGTCACAAAAACGGTGACTTGACAGATGATGAATTGCATAATTTGGAAAAAGACGTCCAAAAGGCGACCGATGATGCAACTAAGTCGATTGACAAAATTACCGAAGACAAAGAAACCGAAATTATTTCTGGTTAACCCAGAGGAGGTCATACGATATGGCAGACGATAACACAAATAACGAAGAAGTCGAAATTACGCCAGGGACACCCGAATTTGAGAAAATGGTGTTCAAACTGAATAATGAAGTAAATGCTGAAAACTTGGGCATTTTGAACTATGGCGGCAACGAATTACAGGAAATTCAGCCTGGGGTATACTCACAACCAGCTTACGTGGATGATAACTTTAACTTATTTTTCGTCATTACTCAGTTAATTGAAGACGATTGGTTGATTGCTTTTTCAACGGCAACCATCGAAAACGGTTCGGACATTACCGATTTGAGCGAGCCGCTTCCAACTGGGAAGGGACTTAACATGTTAGGTGAAGTCAGTCCGGAAGATGCGAACAATTTATTACAGTACTTTAGCACATTAGCGGATGCTAAGCGTGGTGAATGGCGGTTACTTGAGTAGACTCATTTAAATTGTCTTAAAAAGCATCAAAAAAACAGGGTTGGCATGGTCGCCAACTCTGTTTTTTGGTATGATGAAGATTCGTAGAGCTTATTTGGAGGTGTCAGCGTGTTCTCATGGTTCAATAAAACAGATTCGGATAGTCCTAGCGATGCTGCCATCCAGCTTGACCCAACTAATATCCCGGGGCACGTTGCGATTATAATGGACGGTAATGGACGCTGGGCGCAAAAACGCCACTTACCACGTGTTGCCGGCCATAAACAGGGAATGAACACGGTCAAGACCATTACCATTGCTGCGAGTCGCTTAGGCATTAAAGTGTTGACGCTGTACGCGTTTTCGACCGAAAATTGGAAGCGTCCCAACGACGAAGTGAATTACCTGATGAAGTTACCAGTCGAGTTTTTTGACACGTTTGTGCCTGATTTAGTCAAAAATAACGTTCAGGTTCGGGTGATGGGCTACATTGATCAACTTCCAGAAAAGACCCGTGGCGCAGTGGAACGGGCAGTCGCTGATACAAAAGATTGTACGGGGATGGTGCTCAATTTTGCGCTGAACTATGGTAGCCGAGCAGAAATTACGACAGCCGTTCAGCAAATAAGTCAAGAGGTTGAAGACGGAACGTTAAAACCAGGTGACATTACGGAAGCCACTATCGGACAACACTTGATGACTAGTGGGCTGGGGGCGTATTCGGATCCTGATTTGCTCATCCGAACTTCTGGTGAAGAGCGCATTTCAAATTTCTTATTGTGGCAAATTGCCTACAGCGAGTTTGTCTTTTTAGGGCCCCATTGGCCAGAGTTTACGCCGGCCTTATTAACGGAGGCAGTTTATCAGTTTCAGCAGCGCAAACGCCGATTTGGTGGATTAAAAAAATAATCATTGTTAGAGTCGAGAAGGGGATTAATAGGTTATGAAGCAACGGGTTATTACGGCGGTAGTCGCCTTAATTATCTTTATTCCGATCATCATCATGGGTGGTATTTGGGTCGATATAGCGGCGGCCGTTCTTGGGTTGGTTGCGTTGAGTGAACTGCTAGTGATGCGTAAGAAGTTACTGGTCTCACCTGAGGCCATCATTTCTGGGATTGCCGTTTTGATGGTAATTTTGCCAGACAAGTGGCTAGGGTTCCTACCGCCACATTTACACCTGAACTTTTTAGTTTATGTCATGGTGATCCTGTTACTCATCTATTCAGTTGTTTCAAAGAATCGGTTTTCGTTTGATGATGCAGCGGTGTTGACCCTTGGAATTTTCTACATCGGGATGGGTTTTCACTACTTTATCGAGGCCCGAAAAGTTGGTTTTTTTGCCCTCCTTTTCGCGTTGTTAATTGTGTGGATTACAGACAGCGGTGCCTACATGATTGGTCGCAAGCTTGGTCGGCATAAACTTGCCCCGCACATTAGTCCTAATAAGACGTGGGAAGGTTCTATTGGTGGGACACTCGTTGCAACCGTGATCGTGGGCCTTTATGCTTACTTTTATCCGCAAGGCAACTATTCTTTGCTCACTACGATTTTGTTGATCGTCATCGTTTCGGTTATTGGGCAGTTTGGTGATCTCGTGGAATCCGCCCTTAAACGGTATTATGGCGTTAAAGATTCGGGTAAAATTTTACCGGGCCATGGTGGTATATTGGACCGGTTTGATAGCTTATTACTCGTGTTACCAGCACTGCATTTATTGAACTTCATCTAGACCCCTAACGGAAGGACGACGCTTGTGATTACGACCATTATTACATTTATTATTGTATTTGGAATCATCGTGTTTATTCATGAATTCGGCCATTTTTATTTTGCTAAGCGGGCGGGCATCCTCGTTCGGGAGTTTTCTATTGGCATGGGACCGAAGCTATTTAACTATCGGACTAAAGACACCACGTATACAATCCGGTTATTGCCACTCGGAGGTTATGTTCGAATGGCTGGTGGTGAAGACGACGAAGACGAACTAAAGCCAGGAACGCCAGTTAGTTTGTACGTTGGGGCAAATGATAAAGTGACCCGTATTAACACGAGTAAGAAATCAACGTTGTTTAACGGAATTCCGATGGAAGTCACGGCAACAGATTTGGAAAACGAGCTCTGGATCGAAGGGTACGAGAACGGTGATGAAGACACTGTTAAGCGGTACGCGGTTGATCACGATGCGACGGTGATTGAAAGCGATGGCACCGAGGTTCGAATTGCCCCTAAGGACGTCCAATTTCAGTCAGCCAGTCTGGGTCACCGACTGATGACTAATTTTGCAGGGCCGATGAACAACTTCATTTTGGCCATTATCGTCTATACGATATTTAGCTTTGTTGTGGGGGGCGTTGCCACTAATGACAACCGGGTGACGCCTACAGACTCGGGCGTCACAATTGCTCAAAAAGCCGGCCTTAAAACCGGTGATGCCGTTGTTTCAGTCAACGGCAAAAAGGTGAGCGACTGGGCCTCGCTTAGTGTTGCTATTCAGAGTCGGGCAGACAAGAAGACCCAGTTTGTTGTGAAGCGCGATGGTAAAACTAAGAAGCTTTCAATGACCCCTAAGGCCAACAAGGTTCAGGGGAAAACTGTTGGCGTTGTCGGAATTACACAATATCGTGATCACTCTTTGAAAGCGATGCTGTTGTCTGGATTCACCCAAACATGGCAAATGATGCTAACCCTACTAGGGGCGTTGTGGTCCATGGTATCTGGTCATTTCAGTCTCAACGATTTAGGTGGGCCAGTTGCTATTTTTGCGACAACTTCCGTTGCAACTTCAGAAGGCTTGGCAGGCGTTTTGAACTTCCTAGCTTTTCTCTCGTTAAATTTGGGAATTGTCAACTTACTACCTATTCCAGCGCTTGATGGTGGTAAAATACTTTTAAATGCTATTGAGGCCATTCGGCGAAAGCCGCTATCGGAAAACGTGGAAACCGCGATTACGTTAGTCGGTGTTGCCTTCCTTGTCATCTTAATGTTACTGGTGACTTGGAATGACATTGAGCGGTATTTTATTAGATAAAATGATTAATCAAAGGGGACAATAATCGAATGAAACAGTCAAAAATGTTAATTCCAACGTTAAAAGAGGTACCAAGTGACGCAGAGGCTTTGAGTCATAAAATGATGCTGCGGGCCGGTTATATCCGGCAAGTCACAGCCGGCATGTACGCCTATTTGCCACTCGCTTTTCGGGTGTTAACCAATATTGAAAAGGTCATCCGAGAGGAAATGGAAAAAATCGATGCAGTTGAAATGGTTGTCCCTTCTGTTTTACCTGCTTCATTGTGGAAAGATTCGGGCCGTTACGAAACCTACGGGCCAACGCTATTCAAGTTTAAAAACCGCCACGATACTGACTTTATTTTGGGACCAACGCACGAAGAGACCTTTACAACGTTGATTCGTGATTCCGTCAAATCGTATAAAAAATTACCGCTGGTGTTATACCAAATTCAAGCAAAGTATCGCGACGAGGAGCGCCCACGTTACGGTCTCTTACGTGGTCGGGAATTTATTATGAAGGATGCCTACTCGTTTACGGTTAATGAGGCTGATTTGGATACTGTTTACCGTCAAATGGAAGGGGCCTACCGGCGCGTTTTCGACCGGATTGGTCTTAACTACCGAACCATTATTGGTGATGGTGGGGCAATGGGCGGTAAAGATTCGAAGGAGTTTTCAGCGATCGCCGCAATTGGAGAAGATACGATTGCATACTCTGATACTTCAGATTATGCAGCCAATCTCGAAATGGCAACAAGTCAGTACGTTTCTAAAAAATCCCATGCCGCGTTGGGCGATTTGACCAAAGTGGCAACGGGCGACGCCAAAACGATTGATGCGGTAGCTGAAAAGTTGGAATTAGACGTCAATCAATTGGTCAAAACCATGTTGTATATTGCGGATGAAACGCCCGTTGTGGTGCTGTTACGAGGCAACGATGAACTAAACGAAGTTAAGTTGAAAAACTTGTTAAATGTCGATTTTTTGGCTCCTGCCACAAACGATGAAGCCGTTAACGTTCTTGGTGCTTCCTTTGGGTCACTTGGCCCGGTTGGTCTTGATGCTGAAATTCCGGTCTATGCGGACCGTTATGTCCAAGATATGGTTAACATTGCCGTTGGGGCTAACGAGGACGGCCAGCATTATATGAACGCCAATCTTGAACGCGATATTAGGGTGGATCAATTTGCAGATCTTCGGACGGTGACCGAGGGTGACATGGCTCCTGATGGTTCCGGACCGTTAAAGTTCACTCGGGGTATTGAAATTGGCCATATTTTCAAATTAGGAACGCGCTACTCAAAGGCCCTTGGCGCCGAAGTGTTAGATGAAAACGGCCGGAATGTCCCCGTCATTATGGGGTCTTACGGAATTGGTGTGAGTCGACTGTTGTCAGCGATTGCTGAGCAACAATCCGACGATAACGGCTTAGTATGGCCGCGAGCAATTGCGCCGTTTGACTTACATGTGATTCCGGTTAATACTAAAGATGACACGCAGATGAGTGTGGCAACCGAATTAGAAACCACGCTGTCTGCGGCTGGCTATAAGATTCTGCTGGATGACCGCAAGGAACGGGCTGGGGTCAAGTTTGCTGACTCCGACTTGATCGGGCTACCTGCTCGAATTACGGTCGGGAAGAAAGCCGCTGATGGGATTGTAGAAATTAAGATTAGAAAGACTGGCGAAACTGTTGAAGTGAAGACGGACGAAGTTGAGAGTACCGTTTCAATTTTACTGAATGCCAGCACTGATACAACTGAGTTAAACGAATAGTTAAGTTAGCGGAGGGTAGCCGTTTTGGCCCTCCGCTTTGACGTTAAACGTTTTAAGCACTTAAGGGGGTCGCCATTTTGGCGTTAGATCATCATCAATTATTTGAAAAATTGCTTGAACAGTTACAACTAACGGAACCGGATCAGTTGGCCGCGTTCCGGTCGGCAACGCTCGACAAGCTAACCGTTCACGAAAAATCCAAGCGGTGGCACTTTGACCTCTCCATGCCTGATGTTTTACCTTACGATATTTTTCTGACGTTTCATCATCAACTTGAGACGACCTTTAAAACGATTGCTCAGGTTGCGTTTTCGATTCGAACAACCCAACCACAACTTACCGACAGAGCGTTAGGAGACTACTGGGAATGGGTCGTTCAAAACAGTGGTTTGACTTCGCCTCTGGTTCAAGAACTGTGTCATAAGCAGGTCCCACATTTGGAAGACGGTCGTGTCATCTTTATGGCTGAAAACGAAGTCGTGAAAAACTTTCTGGTCAACCAGGCGCTTGGGCCAATTGAGCAGAAGTACCGCCAAATCGGATTTCCGGCGTTTTCAATTCACACCCTTGTTGATGAATCCGCTTCACAGCAAAAAATTGAAGAATTTAAGGCTAACAAAGCCAAAAATGATGCTGAGTTAGCTAAACGCGCCGTTGCAGCCATTAAGACGGCTAACGAAAAACGCGTCAAAAAAGGTCCCGCGGTTGGCAATGGACCGACTATTATTGGTCGCAAAATTAAAGACGATGATCCAATGCAACTTGTCGATATCCAGGATGAGGAAAAATCGGTCATCGTTCAAGGCTACGTTTTTGACAAAGAAGTCCGTGACTTACGATCCGGACGAAAACTTTTAATTTTAAAAATTACGGATTATTCTAGCTCCATTGTGGTTAAGAAATTTTCTCGAGACGATGGTGATGAGGCCCAGTTTGATGGTCTCAATGAAGGTGATTGGATTAAAGTTCGTGGTAGTGTCCAAGAGGACAACTTTATGCGGGATTTAGTACTTAACGCCTACGATATCAATCAAGTCAGCGTTGCCAGTCGACAGGATACCGCTCCTGAAGACGAAAAGCGGGTGGAACTACACTTACACACGACTATGAGCACGATGGATGCGACAAATCCGATTAGCGATTACGTGAAGCAGGCCAAAAAATGGGGTCATAAGGCGATTGCCATTACGGACCATGCGGGTGTGCAAGGATTTCCTGAAGCGTTTAATGCTGCCAATAAAAATGAAATCAAAATGATCTACGGGGTTGAGGCTAACCTTGTCGATGATGGTGAGCCTATTGGTTATAACAGTGATCACCGGCTGCTTGAGGGGGCGACCTACGTTATCTTTGACGTGGAAACGACTGGGTTGTCAGCGATTTATGATAAGGTGATTGAACTGTCGGCCGTCAAGATGCAAGGAAAAGAAGTCATCGACCAATTCGAAGAGTTCATTGACCCTGGCTTTCATTTGTCCGATCAGACAACAGACTTAACGAGTATTACGGACGACATGGTCCGTGGCTCTAAGAGCGAAGAAGAGGTCTTCAAACTATTTCGAGCGTTTTATGGCGATGCCATTATCGTGGGTCATAACGTGACGTTTGATATTGGGTTCATGAATGCTGGTTATGCCCGGCATGGCATGGGGCCGGTTGAAAATCCCATCATTGACACGTTGACACTAGCCCGGTTCTTGTATCCGACGCTTAAGAGTTACCGGCTAAATACGCTGGCAAAGAAGTTTAACGTCGCATTGGAGCACCATCACCGTGCGGTTTATGATGCAGAGTCTACGGGCCATTTAAACTATATCTTCTTAAAGGATGCCGAGGACCAGTATGGCATTAAATACCACGATGAATTAAACGACCACATGAGTGATAACGATGCGTATAAGCATGCTCGGCCGTCCCACGTCATTCTACTGGCGCAGACTCAGGCTGGCCTGAAGAACATGTTTAAGGTCGTCTCAGCGTCAAACGTGGATTACTTTTACCGGGTTCCGCGGGTTCCTAGGAGCCTCTTAGAGAAGTATCGCGATGGGTTACTGGTCGGTTCGGCTTGTGATTCAGGAGAGGTTTTTACAGCGATGATGCAAAAGGGGTACGAAGAGGCAAAGGCAAAAGCTAAGTTTTACGATTACCTTGAAATCCAACCCAAGCCGGTGTATCAACCCCTGATTGATTCCGGTCTGATTCAGAATCGGAGTAACCTGGAAGAAATTTTGAGAAACATGGTAAAGCTCGGTCAAGAACTTGAAAAACCGGTTGTCGCCACGGGAGACGTACATTATCTCAACGAGGAAGACGCCGTTTACCGTCACATTTTAATTCATTCGCAGGGGGGCGCTAATCCCCTTAACCGGCAAAAGCTGCCAGATGTTCATTTCAGGACAACCAACGAAATGTTGGATGATTTGGCGTTTCTGGGTGACGAGCAAGCGAAAGCGGTGGTGGTGACAAACACCAACAAAATTGCGGATATGATTGATGATATTCACCCATTGAAGGATAAGTTGTACACCCCCAAAATGGATGGGGCGGAAGACGAGATTCGGGAACGCACGATGAATACGGCGCATGACCTATACGGCTCAGAACTACCTGAGATTGTGCAACACCGGTTGGACCGGGAATTAAAGAGTATTATTGGTAACGGATTCTCAGTGATTTATTTGATTGCTCAACGGTTAGTGGCAAAGAGTACCAAAGATGGCTACTTAGTGGGTTCCCGGGGATCGGTTGGATCGTCGCTGGTGGCCACCATGACTGGGATTACCGAGATTAACCCGCTACCACCTCATTACCGTTGTCCCAATTGCCGCCACTCAGAGTTTTTTACAAAGGGTGAGTACAGCTCTGGTTTTGATTTGCCAGAAAAAAAGTGTCCAGAATGTGGCACGGTGATGGTTGGCGACGGCCATGATATTCCGTTCGAAACTTTCTTAGGTTTTACTGGAAACAAGGTGCCCGATATCGATTTGAACTTTTCTGGGGACTATCAAGCCATTGCCCATAACTATACAAAGGTGTTGTTTGGTGAGGGTAATGTGTATCGGGCCGGGACGATCGGAACTGTTGCGGACAAAACCGCATATGGTTACGTGAAGGCTTACGAGCGTGATACGGAACAAAACTTGCGGGGCGCTGAAATTGACCGACTGGCCAAGGGAGCGACCGGGGTTAAACGGACGACGGGGCAACATCCGGCGGGGATTATTGTTGTCCCTGACTACATGGACATTTTTGATTTTACGCCCATTCAATATCCTGCCGATGACCAAAGTGCTGCCTGGCAAACGACCCACTTCGATTTCCATTCCATTCATGACAACATTTTGAAAATTGATATTTTGGGCCATGATGATCCGACAATGATCCGGATGCTACAAGATTTAAGTGGGATTGACCCCTACACAATCCCGATGGATGATCCCGGCGTGATGTCTCTGTTTTCAGGGACCGAAGCGTTAGGAGTGACACCGGAGCAAATTCAGTCGAAAACCGGAACGTTGGGCGTACCAGAATTTGGAACTCGATTTGTTCGCGGGATGCTTGAAGAAACGCATCCTAAAAACTATTCGGACCTTCTTCAAATTTCGGGGCTTTCCCATGGGACTGACGTCTGGCTGGGTAATGCGGAGGAACTTATTAAAAACGGCACGGCAACCATTGCCAATGTGATTGGCTGTCGGGATAACATTATGACCGACTTGATTCACTGGGGAATGGATTCCGAAATTGCGTTCCAAATTATGGAACACGTCCGGAAAGGCCGGGGTATCCCTGATGAGTGGCAAGTTAAGATGAAAGAAGCTGAGGTTCCGGACTGGTACATTCAGTCCTGCCTTAAGATCAAGTACATGTTTCCGCGGGCCCATGCCGCTGCCTATGACTTGATGGCACTACGAGTGGCCTACTTTAAGGTTTACTTCCCACTGGTCTACTACTCAGCTTACTTTAGTGTTCGTGCTGAGGACTTTGATGTCGTTGCGATGTCACGTGGGAAGGAATCGGTTAAATCCCGGATGAAAGAAATTACCGATCAGGGGATGGACGCTAGTGCAAAGGAAAAGAACCTGCTGACCGTCTTGGAGCTAGCTAATGAAATGCTAGAACGGGGATTTGATTTCAAGATGATTGATCTTGAAAAATCAGATGCCAACCAATGGTTAATTGAAGGCAACACGCTCATTGCGCCGTTTAATGCGGCACCCGGCCTTGGGTTAAACGTGGCTAAGCAGATCGTGGCCGCCCGTGAGGACAAGCCGTTCCTATCGAAGGAAGATCTCGCTAAACGGGGAAAGGTTTCAAAAACCTTGATTGATTTCATGACAGAAAATGGCGTCTTGGAAGGTTTGCCTGACGAAAACCAATTGAGCTTGTTTGATATGTAAGCGCGATAAGCTTGGGTTTTTGCGTTTTATTCATTTATGTGGTATATTGTTTATTGTAAATACGTCGGAAAGGAGTGAGCAGTGATGCTCGCTCTTTTTATTGGCAAAATCCCACGGGAGGTAAAAGTTTGGATAACGTTGTCGACATTGTGACCCAACTTGTGACACCCATCATCGATGCCCATCAATTTGAGTTGGTAGACATTGAATTTGTGAATGAGGACAAGAGTTGGTATTTGCGGTTGTACATCGACAAGCCGGGTGGCATCACCATTGACGAGTGTGCACTGGTTAGCGATGAACTCAGTGAAAAGTTGGATGAGCTCGATCCTGATCCAATTCCTCAGGCCTATTTTTTGGAGGTTTCTTCCCCGGGTGCGGAGCGGCCGTTAAAAAACGAACGAGACTACAAGCGTGCGGTTGGACAATACGTTCACGTATCGCTTTACCAAAAGCTTAGCGGTGAGAAAGTATACGAAGGCACACTGACGGAATTATCTGACACGGAGTTAAACTTAAAAGTTAACCTGAAGGGTCGGTTTAAGACCTTCACGATTCCGCGCGATAACATTGCGAAAGCCCGTCTAGCCATCAAGTTTTAGTTCGAAACAAAGGAGATTACGAAAATGAGTAAGGAACTGTTGGGTGCCTTAGATACCCTTGAGCGTGAAAAAGGGGTTAAAAAAGACATCGTCATTGAAGCGTTGGAAGCAGCCTTAGCGTCTGCCTACAAGCGGAATTACAATCAGGCTCAAAACGTTGAAGTTAACTTTGACGATAAGAAGGGTGACATTCACGTTTACGCGGTTAAAAAAGTGGTTGAAGAGGTCTATGACCCCCGTCTGGAAGTGACGTTGGCAGATGCAACAGCGATTAACCGTGGGTACGAAATCGGCGATGACATTAAGTTTGAAGTAACACCGAAGTCATTTGGCCGGATTGCCGCTCAAACGGCTAAACAAGTGATTATGCAACGGGTTCGTGAAGCAGAACGGTCACTGATTTTTGATCAATACAGCCAATACGAAAACGAAGTCATCACAGGTGAAGTAGAACGTGAAGACCACCGGTTTGTTTATGTCAATCTGGGCAACGTCGAAGCCGTCATGGGGTCGCAAGATCAGATGGCTAACGAAACCTACCGGATGCATGATCGCATTAAGGTCTATGTGACTCGGGTTGAAAATGCCGCTAAGGGGCCACAGGTGTTTGTCAGTCGGACTGATCCAGGCCTGCTCAAGCGATTGTTTGAAGAAGAAGTGCCCGAGATTTACGATGGCACGGTCGAGATTATGTCCATTGCCCGTGAAGCAGGTGACCGGGCGAAAGTCGCAGTTCGCTCAAATAATGCGGATGTGGATCCTGTTGGGACCAGTGTTGGCCCTCGTGGACAACGGGTTCAGGCCATTGTGTCGCAACTGGGTGGCGAAAATATGGACATCGTAGAATGGACTGATGACGACGCACAGTTTATTGCGAATGCATTGAACCCAGCAGAAGTCATTGATGTGATCTTCGATGAAAATAACGAACGTGCTGCTACGGTCATTGTTCCTGACTACCAATTGTCATTGGCGATTGGTAAACGGGGCCAAAATGCCCGACTAGCGGCTAAGTTAACGGGCTTCAAAATTGATATTAAGTCTGAAAGTGAAGCTGAGCAAAGTTTAGAATCAGCAGCCCAACCGGCAGTTGAAGCTGCTGATTCCGAAGCTGATCAGACTGACGTTGCAGCTGAAGCTGCTGGCACCGATGGTGTTGAATCGACTCTTAACGCACCATCTGCTGATGAGACTGAAACAAGCGCTGCTGAAAACACTGACGAATAAGGGGGCTGAGCGTATGAAGAAACGTAAAATCCCAATGCGAAAAGACATTGTGACGGGTGAAATGGCGCCGAAGAAGGAACTTGTCCGGGTCGTTCGGGATAAGGAAAATAACGTTGCCGTTGACCCAACGGGTAAGATGTCAGGCCGTGGCGCTTATATTTCACTTGATGTGGCGATTGCAAAGAAAGCTAAAAAGGCGCGCACGTTTGATAAGGCATTTGAGATGAAGGTTGACGACAGCTTCTACGATGACCTGATTGAATATGTCGATCATCAACAAGCACGGCGCGAATTGTTTGAAAATGGAAACTGAAAAGGCATTACAATTACTGGGATTAATTCGGCGCGCCAGTCAACTTGTGACGGGTGAGAATATGGTGTTAAAAGCCATTCGGAATCAGTCGGTGACACTTGTTTTACTGGCCAATGACGCTGGGCCAACCAGTGCCAAAAAAATTCGTGATAAGGCTAATTTTTATAACATTGCGATTATCTCAGCTTTTAACAAGGCGGAGTTGAGCAATGCAACGGGTCTCGAACGGACCGTTTTGGCCGTTAAAAATCCTGGTTTTTCCAAAAAATTATTGGAACTTACAAAAACCGAAGGAGCGTGATTAGATGGGCAAAAAGCGCATTTATGAACTCGCAAAAGAGCTCAATGTTTCGAGTAAAGCGATGATTGATACGGCTCAAAAGAAGGGCTTCGAAGTCAAAAATCACATGTCAACATTGGGCGATAACGAAGAACGGCAACTGCGGGCCGCTTTCAGCCATAACGCTGGCCAAAAGAAACCGCAAGCAACTCAATCAAATCCTAATCAGAAGGCGGCGACTCAACCTACGACTACTCATACAAACCGGACCCAGTCGACTCAGCACTCGACGGGCAACAACCAAAACCGACAAGGCGGCAACGGGACTCAAAACCGCCAGAACAATCAAACTCGCACGACCGGCCAAAACCGATCGAGCAATACTAATGGTCAAAATCGTAACAGCAACAATCAGAACCGGAATAGTAATAGTAACAACAGCCAAAGCCGCAATTCGAACCAAAACCGCAACGGTGGTCAAAACCGGTCCAACCAGTCAAATGGTGGCCAGAACCGTAACGGCGGCGGCCGGTTCGGTGGCAGCTTAAACAGTAATAACAGCAACCGTAGTAGTAACGGGAATTCCAACAACCGGAGTAACGGGAATGGTGGGCGTAACAGTCGAAATAACCGAAACAACCGGAATAATCGGAAAAATAACCGTTATAACAACCTTGCAAGCAAGTACAGCAAGAAGGATCAACGGATTAAACAGACAAACCATCCGAAGGGTTCTCCTGAACGGAAGAACAAGGCGTTACCAGAAACGCTATTCTATTCCGTTGGAATGAACGCCCAAGACCTAGGGAAAATCTTGCACCGTGAGCCAGCTGAAATTGTCAAGAAGCTCTTTATGCTCGGGGTAATGGTCAACCAAAACCAGTCATTGGATAAGGATACCATTGAAATTTTAGCTTCTGAATACGGGATCGATGCCCAAGAAAAGGTGGAGGTCGATGTTTCAGATATCGATAAGTTCTTCGAAGAAGAAGCTCACAACACTGACTATCTGGAAGACCGGCCGCCCGTTGTGACAATCATGGGTCACGTTGACCATGGTAAGACCACATTATTGGACCATTTGCGGCATTCTCACATTACCGCGGGTGAAGCTGGTGGGATCACCCAAGCCATTGGGGCTTACCAATTGAAGCATAATGGAAAGACCATTACGTTCTTGGATACTCCAGGACACGCGGCCTTCACCGAAATGCGGGCCCGTGGTGCTGATATCACGGACATCACCGTGTTAGTCGTGGCCGCTGACGATGGGGTGATGCCTCAAACCATCGAAGCCATCAACCATGCTAAAGCAGCTGAAACCCCAATTATTGTGGCCGTCAACAAGATCGATAAGCCAGGGGCAAACCCCAACCACGTGATTGAACAATTGACGGAATATGGTCTTATCCCAGAAGACTGGGGTGGTGACACCATTTTCGTTCAAATTTCAGCTAAGTTTGGTCAAAACATCGATGAATTGTTGGACATGATCTTACTCCAGAGTGAAGTAATGGAGCTAAAGGCTAATCCAAAACAAAACGCTGCTGGTTCTGTAATCGAAGCCAAACTGGATCAAGGTAAGGGTTCCGTTGCGACATTGTTAGTTCAACAAGGAACCATGCATGTTGGGGACCCGGTTGTTGTTGGGAACACGTATGGTCGTGTGCGGACAATGGAAAATGAACTGGGTCAGTCGATCAAGACAGCCACGCCATCAACTCCAGTTGAAATTACTGGGCTGAGCGACGTGCCGGAAGCCGGCGACCGTTTCGTGGTCTTTGACGACGAAAAAACGGCACGGGCAGCTGGTGAAGAACGGGCAAAGCAGGCCTTGATGGAAGAACGTCAATCGAAGAATCGTGTGACACTAGACAACTTGTTTGACACTATGAAAGAGGGCGAAATGAAGGAAGTTGACGTCATCATTAAAGCTGACGTTCAAGGGTCTGTCGAAGCTCTGGCTAATAGTTTGAACAAGATTGAAGTGGAAGGCGTTCGGGTCAACATTATTCATACGGCCGTAGGGGCCATTAATGAAAGTGATGTGACCTTGGCGGAAGCAAGTAATGCCATCATCATTGGGTTTAATGTTCGACCAACGCCGCAAGCCAAGGCACAGGCTGAACAAGACGAAGTGGACATTCGATTACACCGGGTCATTTATAACGCCATTGATGAGATTGAGCATGCCATGAAAGGAAAACTTGAACCAACGTACGAAGAAGAAGTCATTGGGCAGGTTGAAGTTCGAGACATTTTCAAAGCCTCTAAAGTCGGTACGATTGCCGGTGGGATGGTTACGGATGGTCACGTTTCCCGGGATTCAGACGTCCGCTTAATTCGGGATGGCGTTGTCATCTACGAAGGCAAGTTGGGTAGTTTGAAGCGCTTTAAGGACGACGTTAAAGACGTTGCTCAGGGTCATGAACTTGGGTTGACGGTTGAAAACTACAACGATATTAAAGTAGGCGATGTCATCGAAGCCTATGTCATGAAAGAAGTACCAATCGACTAATTTATCGGTTAGCATTGAGGAGGAGTCATAATGGCACATTATCGAGTAGGACGACTTGAGCAAGAAATTCAACGAGAAGTCAATGACATGTTGTTGAAACGCGTCCGCGATCCGCGGGTTGAGGGTGTGACCATCACCGGTGTTGAGGTGACGGGCGACCTACAACAAGCCAAAGTCTATTACAGCATTTTGTCTGACAAGGCCTCTGATAACGAAAAGGCTCAAGCGGGTCTGACTAAGGCAACGGGTTTAATTCGAAGCGAGTTAGCCGCACGGTTAAACATCTACAAGGCGCCTGAATTGACGTTCTTAAAAGATGATTCTGTGCAGTACGGATCACATATCGATGAACTATTAGGTCAGTTGCACAAAGATGATCCGTTACTCTAGTCAAAAGCGCTTTGTCCTGTTGGGCAAAGCGCTTTTTACATATCACAATATGCTATAATGGATGGACGAGATTTCAGATAGAGAGGGGTCACTGCATGGACGGCATCATCGCATTATATAAGGAACGGGGGTTGACGAGCCACGACTGCGTTAACCGGCTGAGAAAACTGCTTCACACTAAAAAGGTGGGGCATTCTGGGACGTTAGACCCCAACGTGGATGGCGTTTTGCCCATCTGTGTGGGGAGTGCAACAAAAGTTGTGGATTTCCTGATGACTCACGACAAGGTTTACCGGGGAAGTGTCACGTTTGGCTTTTCAACGGAAACCGAAGATTTGGATGGTGCGGAAGTGACGCGGACCATTTTATCAGCACCGATATCAACGGATCAAATCGACGCTGAAATGCAAACGATGACGGGGACGTTGACGCAGGTACCGCCGATGTATTCAGCGGTGAAGGTTAAAGGGCGTAAGCTGTATGAGTATGCCAGAGCAGGCCAAACAGTGGAACGCCCCAGTCGTCAAGTGATGATCAAGCGTTTCAAAAGGTTAGCCTCGCCCACGTTTGACGAGCAGTCTGGGACTCAAACCGTGGCTTTTGGAGTGACGTGTTCGAAGGGAACCTACGTTAGAACGTTGGCTGTCGAACTTGGACAGCGACTGGGTGTCCCCGCTGTTATGTCGTCATTGACCCGGCTTTCTAGCGGTGGGTTTGACTTGGCTGAGACCTGGACTTTTGAACAATTGACGTCAGCCATTGCAGCCGGAGACGAGTCGTTTTTGCAACCGATTGACCGGGCATTAAGCGATTATCCAGTGGTTGAATTGTCGGACTACCTGTGGTCCGGCGTTAAAAATGGCATTTGGTTGAAGGAAGCTGAAGTTAACCAATCGGCGTCGGTTGTGGCGCTTCGCTATCAAGGGGCAATCAAGTGTCTGTATCAAAAAAAAGGAGCGGTTTATAAGCCGCTCAAGATGTTTAGTACCACTTAAGAAGGGGCGAGTGAAACATGCAAATCATTAAAATCCATCATCCTATGCAACCGGATGAGCCGCTTGATCAGCCGGTTGTTTTAGCAATGGGCTTCTTTGACGGCGTTCATCGCGGACACCAGGCGGTGATTCGACGGGCAAAAGCAATTGCTGATGAGCGAGGACTCACTCTAGCAGTTCTCACGTACGATCATCATCCCGCACTGGTGTATCGGCCGTTAACGGAAGCTGATTACCACTATCTGACCGTCCCACAACGCAAGTTTGAGTTGTTTGAACAACTCGGCGTTGACGTTGTTTACCAAGTTGGCTTTACCAGCCAGTTGTCGGCGTTAACGCCACAGGAATTTGTTGATCAATACTTAGTTAAATTTCATGCGGAAGTAGTCGTTGCTGGGTTTGATCATACTTATGGTCCCAAGGACACGGGAAATATGGACCGGTTGCCTGAATATGCGAAGGACCGCTTTGCGATTGAAACGGTGGCCCGCCATGAGGAAGATGACAAAAAGATTAGCTCGACGCGAATTCGTCAAAATTTGGCAGATGGGCATCTTAACACTGTTAATCAATTGTTAGGGTACCGATATCTGACAATGGGAACCGTCGTTCACGGCGAAGCTCGGGGCCGCACACTAGGGTTTCCAACGGCTAATATTAGCCACGATACCGCCTACGCACTCCCAGGGATCGGGGTGTACGTGACCCGCGTCAAAATTGGCTCAGACTGGTATCAAGCAATGACATCGGTTGGCCGAAATATCACGTTTGGCGAAAATCGGCCGATTACGATTGAGGCCTACCTACTAGATTTTGACGCAGCCATTTACGGTGAAGTCGTTCAAGTTGAGTGGGAAACCCGGTTACGCGGCGAAGTTAAATTTTCGTCAGTCGACGCCCTTGTTGACCAGTTAAAGGCTGATGAGCAAGCGACCCGTGACTATTTTAATCGGCAAAATCCGCGAATTAGCACTCGACTAAATTAATTGCTAAAAATCACAGTGCAACGCTTGACTTAAAAAGGTTGCTTTGATACATTATAGATGTGTCTTAGCACTTGGATAAGTTGAGTGCTAAAAAGAGGTGATAATCACGTTAACGGAAAGACAGAAAATGATCCTAAAGGCGATTGTCCGTGACTATACCAGTAACGGGGTGCCAGTTGGTTCTAAGGCCTTAGCAAGTCAGTTACCAATGCACGTTTCCTCCGCAACGGTTAGAAACGAGATGGCGGCGCTTGAGGAATTGGGCTTAATTAATAAGACGCATTCTTCTTCCGGCCGCGTGCCGTCGGTTAAGGGCTATCGTTACTATGTGGACTACTTAGTTCAACCGGATCCGGTTAAGTCAAACGACATTGACGTCATTAAGTCGTCGCTGGATGGTCAATTTTTGAAAATTGATGAAATCATCGAGCTGTCAGCCAATATTTTATCGAACTTAACGTCGTACACCGCGTTTACGGTGAAGCCGGAATTAAAGGAGAGTCGCCTGAGTGGCTTTCGGTTGGTTCCCCTTGGTAAACGGCAGGTTATGGCGGTTCTGGTGACTGACAACGGTGACGTGGAAACCCAAACTTTTGGGGTCCCTCAGGGCGTTGAAGGCGAACAGTTAGAGGCGGTCGTTCGACTGATCAATGACCAAGTGATTGGTCAGCCCCTAGCAACGGTCTTGGAGCTGTTGCAAACGTCGATCCCGCTACAAATTGCGCACTACCTGCAGAGTCCAGATGGGTTCTTGAAGATTTTTGGCGATGTGTTGACTAAAGCAGCTCAGGAACGCTTTTTCGTTGGTGGCCGGTTAAATCTGTTGAATTATTCGGATAATGCTGACGTTGAAGAGTTGAAGTCGCTTTACACGTTACTGGATCGGTCGGATGACATGGCAGATGTGTTGGGTCAGACCGGCGATGCCATTCAGGTTCAGATTGGTAGTGAAATCACCAATAAGATTTTGCGCGACTATAGCTTGATTACGGCCACGTATTCGGTTGGTGGACATGGTAAAGGGGTGATTGCCCTTCTTGGTCCGACAAGAATGCCATATTCACGGATGATTGGTCTGGTTGGTGCGTTTCGCCAAGAACTGGCTAAACGGTTGATGGATTATTACCGCAATTTTGATGAGTAGTAAAGGAGTGTTTTGAGTGGCTGAAGATGAGGCAAAGAAATCAGCTGAGGAAGCGGCTAAAAAAGCCACGTCGGCTGAAGCTCACGATGATCAAACTGCATCGTCGTCTTCGAAGGACGATGCAGCGGTTAATGAGCAGGATACGGCGCTTCAATCGGCACAGCAACAAGTTGAAACGTTACAACAACAGCTTGAAGCGATGTCTGATAAGTACTTGCGCGCTGAAGCGGAAATTAAAAACATTCAGACGCGTCATAAAAAAGACCAAGCAGCTTTGGTTAAATACGATGGTCAACAACTAGCTCACGATGTGCTGCCGGTTTTAGATAACTTGGAACGGGCGCTGCAGACTGAGGTGACGGATGACCAAGCACTTTCCTTAAAGAAGGGCGTTGAGTTGGTTCAAAAACACCTCATGGAGGCGTTAACGAGCAACGGCGTTACGGAGATTAAAGCTGAAGGTCAGCCGTTTGATCCACAGATTCACCAAGCGGTTCAATCGGTTCCAGCTGAAAGTGATGATCAAAAAGACCACGTCACAGCAGTGCTCCAAAAAGGTTATCAGCTTAAAGACCGGGTACTCCGGCCAGCTATGGTTGTTGTCGCTCAATAACACATTCAAATTTTTAAAAAGAAGGTATTGCATAAATGGCAAGTAACAAGATAATTGGTATTGACTTAGGTACCACAAACTCAGCAGTTGCAGTTTTGGAAGGTAGCGAACCAAAGATTATTCCAAATCCCGAGGGTGGTCGTACGACGCCTTCAGTTGTCGCCTTTAAAGATGGCGAACCACAAGTTGGTGAAGTCGCAAAGCGTCAAGCTATTACGAACCCGAACACGGTAGTTTCAATTAAGAGTCACATGGGCGAACCGGGCTACAAGGTGAAGGTTGACGATAAGGAATACACGCCGCAACAAATTTCAGCAATGATTTTGCAATATATTAAGAGCTTTGCTGAAGATTATCTCGGCGATACAGTGTCTCAAGCGGTTATCACTGTCCCAGCTTACTTCGATGATTCCCAACGGCAAGCGACAAAAGATGCTGGTAAAATTGCCGGTCTAGACGTTAAGCGAATCATTAACGAACCAACGGCTTCTTCGTTGGCATACGGGCTGGACAAGCAAGATGCTGATGAAAAAATCATGGTTTACGACCTTGGTGGTGGGACCTTTGATGTTTCAGTTCTTGACCTTGGTGATGGTGTATTTGATGTTTTATCAACAAATGGTGACACCCACTTGGGTGGTGACGATTTTGACCAGAAGGTTATGGATTGGCTAGTCGCTCAATTTAAAGCGGCTAATGGCATTGACTTGTCACAAGACAAGATGGCGATGCAACGGTTAAAGGAAGCGGCTGAAAAGGCTAAAAAGGACCTGTCAGGCGTTACTGAAACGCAAATTAGCTTGCCGTTTATCTCAGCTGGCGAAAATGGCCCATTACACTTGGAAGAAACATTGACGCGGGCTAAGTTCAACGAACTAACAGCTGATTTGGTTGAAAAGACCCGCATTCCTGTTGAAAATGCGTTGAAGGATGCTGGTTTAACGGCTGACGATTTAAACGTTGTTATCTTAAACGGTGGCTCAACTCGAATTCCAGCCGTTCAAGAAGCCGTTAAAAAGTGGACGGGTAAGGAACCAAACCACTCAATTAACCCTGATGAAGCCGTTGCCTTAGGGGCCGCTATTCAAGGTGGTGTCTTGACTGGTGATGTTAAAGACGTTGTGCTTTTGGACGTGACGCCACTATCACTGGGGATTGAAACGATGGGCGGCGTGTTTACAAAGTTGATCGACCGTAACACGACGATTCCAACAAGTAAGTCGCAAGTCTTCAGTACGGCGGCTGATAACCAACCAGCCGTTGATATTCACGTTCTCCAAGGTGAACGACCAATGGCAGCAGATAACAAGACATTAGGGAATTTCCAACTGACTGATATTCCAGCCGCTCCTCGTGGGGTCCCTCAAATCGAAGTTACCTTTGATATTGACCGAAACGGGATTGTTAATGTTTCAGCCAAAGATAAGGGTACTGGTAAAGAACAAAAGATTACCATTAAGAGTTCCGGCGGTTTGTCCGATGAAGAAATCGAGTCGATGATGAAAGAAGCCCAAGAAAACGAAGAGGCTGACAAGGCTCGTAAGGAAGAGGCTGACTTGAAGAACGAAGTCGACCAACTGCTCTTTACGGTGGACAAAACCCTTGAAGAAGTGAAGGGAAAGGTTTCAGACGATGAAATCAAGAAGGCTCAAGACGCTCGTGATGCGTTAAAGAAGGCCCAAGAAGATAACAACGTCGAAGAAATGAAGACCAAGAAGGACGATTTGAACAAGATCGTTCAAGACCTTTCAGTTAAGCTTTACCAACAAGCTCAGGAACAGCAAGGCAACGCTGACGCTGATGCTGCTGGTGGCTCAGACGACAAGGCTAACGGCAACAAGGGTGATGGTAATACTTTTGACGGCGACTTTTCTGAAGTCGACGATGACAAGAAGTAGGCCACTTTAAGCAGGCAATGGGTCAAAGTCCGCAAACTGGGCTTTGGCTTTTTGTTTGATGTGTTCTATGCTATTCTAGATAGAGTCCCAACGTAAATTGGAGGTAAAGTATGGCTGGAAAAGACTATTACGAAATTCTTGGCGTATCTCGAGATGCGTCCCAAGACGAGATCAAAAAAGCCTACCGAAAACTGTCAAAAAAGTATCACCCAGATATTAATAAAGCGCCGGATGCTGAGGCAAAGTTTAAAGAAGTGACCGAAGCTTACGAAGTGTTGAGTGATGACACCAAAAAGGCAAATTATGACCAATATGGTTCTGCAGACGGTCCCGCCGGCTTTGGCGGCGGTGGCGCTGGTGGCTTTAATGGTGCTGATTTTGGCGGCTTTGGCGGTGGTGGTTTCGAGGATATCTTCAGCCAGTTCTTTGGCGGTGGCGCTGGTGGCGCTAGAAGAAATCCAAATGCGCCAAGACCAGGTCGGGATCTACAATACGAGATGTCGTTAACCTTTGAAGAGGCTATTTTTGGTAAAAAGACGACCATCAAGTACACGCGCGAGGCCACCTGCCATACGTGTGGGGGGAATGGCGCTAAACCAGGAACCCACCCAGAGACCTGTCACAACTGTGGCGGTACGGGTTATATTACAACGGAAACCAATACCCCATTGGGCCGGATGCGCAGTCAACAGGTCTGCCCGGTATGTAATGGGACGGGTCAAGAAATTAAAGAAAAGTGCCCAACGTGTGGCGGTTCAGGTCATGAACAAGAACGCCATGAAGTTGAGGTTAACGTGCCAGCCGGAGTTGACGATGGTCAACAAATGCGGCTCCAAGGTCAGGGTGAAGCTGGTAATAATGGCGGTGGTTACGGTGACTTGTTCATTGTATTTACCGTTAAACCAAGTAAAACCTTTACCAGAAATGGTGCGGATATATACTTGGACAAGACCATTAGTTTTGTCCAAGCGACGTTAGGCGCCGAAATTAAGGTACCAACGGTCCACGGTGAAGTTAACTTAAAAGTACCAGCCGGGACTCAGACGGGTGCAACCTTTAAACTCAAGGGCAAAGGGGCACCACGGCTTCGCGGTAACGGTACTGGTGACGAACGGGTCACGGTTCGTATTGTCACACCAAAGAACCTGAATAAAGCCCAAAAAGAAGCGCTCAAAGCGTTTGCTGATGCTGGCGGCGATAAGGTCGAAGGATCAGGAAAAAGTGGCTTCTTTGACAAAATGAAAGACGCGTTTGATAACTAGCCCGGCGAGGTCTAACTATTGAACGTTCAAATACCTCAGCAGGCCGCAAACGCCGCGCTGAGGTATTTTGTTTGGGTCCGGGAACCCGGGACTTTTATTGAAGACTGGCTGGGTTTAGGTTTGTGGAATGCGGTGCGGGTTGGTATAATGGATTGACATGGATATGAAAGTAGGAGAATTCAAAATGGATCTTGAAGAAATGAAACAACATCAACGATATATCCGAAACTTTTCCATCGTCGCCCACATTGATCATGGGAAATCAACGTTGGCCGACCGAATTTTGGAATTGACGGATACCGTTGATAAACGCGATATGCAAGATCAATTGCTTGATAACATGGACCTGGAACGGGAACGTGGCATCACGATTAAGCTGAATGCCGTTGAACTAAATTACAAGGCTAAGGATGGTCACACTTACGAGTTTCACTTGATTGATACCCCTGGTCACGTTGACTTTTCCTATGAAGTTTCACGGAGTTTAGCAGCCTGTGAAGGGGCTGTTTTGGTTGTTGATGCAGCGCAAGGCGTCGAGGCACAGACTCTGGCCAACGTGTATCTTGCGCTTGACGACGACCTTGAAATCGTGCCAGTTATCAACAAAATTGACTTGCCGTCAGCTGACCCAGAGATGGTCCGAAAAGAGATTGAAGATGTGATCGGAATTGACGCATCCGAAGCCGTTTTGGCGAGTGCTAAAGCTGGGATTGGTATCGAAGAATTACTGGAACAGATTGTGGCTAAGGTGCCCGCACCCACTGGAGAACTAACAGCCCCGTTACGGGCGTTGATTTTTGACTCAGTTTACGATGATTATCGCGGCGTTGTGCTAAGTGTGCGGGTTTTTGAAGGCACGGTGAAGCCCGGCGATAAAATTCGGTTGATGAACAGTGGCTCTGAGTACGAAGTCACGGAGGTCGGGGTGAATTCGCCCAACCCGATTAAGCGTGACATGTTGATGGCCGGTGAAGTAGGGTACATCACGGCTAGCATTAAAGATATTACCGAAACCCGGGTTGGTGATACGGTGACCGCTGTCTCTAATCCAGCAACGGAAGCACTGCCGGGTTACCGGGAAATGGTGCCAATGGTCTACGCCGGTCTCTACCCGACGGATAACGCCAAATATGTGGACTTGCGTGAGGCACTTGAAAAACTGAAGCTTAATGATGCAGCGTTGGAATTTGAACCCGAATCTTCCCAAGCCCTAGGTTTTGGATTCCGGTGTGGTTTCTTGGGAATGCTCCACATGGATGTGGTGCAAGAACGATTGGAACGGGAATTCAACCTAGAGCTGATTACGACGGCGCCATCTGTGACCTACCACGCGAATCTAGCGGATGGTACCCAAAAGAAGGTCGAAAATCCGTCTGATATGCCGGAAGTGGCCAGCATTCGATCGATTGAAGAACCGTTTGTCAAAGCAACGATTATGGTGCCAAGCGATTACGTTGGCGCGGTGATGGAGCTTTGTCAGAGTCGTCGTGGTCAGTTCGTCACCATGGATTATTTGGATGACAGCCGGGTTAACGTCATTTATAAGATGCCGCTATCCGAAATTATTTTTGACTTTTTTGACAAACTAAAATCTAGTACCCGCGGGTATGCTTCCTTAGATTACGAGCTTGACGATTATCAGGAAAGTGACTTGGTTAAAATTGACATTTTGCTTAACGGTGAAAAGGTCGATGCGCTGAGTTTTATTTCGCACCGTCAATTCGCTGAACGCCGGGGTCGGGAGATCGCGACAAAGCTGAAGAAATTGATTCCACGGCAAAACTTCGAAATTCCTATTCAAGCAGCCATTGGTGCTAAAATCGTGGCTCGAACGACAATTAAAGCCTACCGAAAGGATGTGACCTCCAAGATTCACACGGGGGATCCAGACCGTCGGGCCAAGTTGTTGGATAAGCAAAAGCGAGGTAAGGAACGAATGAAGTCGGTGGGAACGGTGAATGTCCCTCAGGAGGCGTTCATGGCGGTTCTACAAACCGATGAGGATGAAAAAACAGGTAAGTAGTGGGGCCTATCTGAACGAGACGAGAACAAGTTAAAACTGCCGTTATTTTATTAATAGCGACAGTTTTTTAATCTTAAATTTACACTAAAAACCCGCAACGCTGATTGCGCTGCGGGTTTTGTCGAGAATTAACCAATTTGTCCGTTTAAGTAGGCTTTACCGATCACGATGGCCAGACCGATGACGATGAGCAGGACGCTAATCCAGGCAAGCCCCTGGTTGGCGACGCCATAGTGGGTGAAAAAGCCGTAGCTAATTCGCGAGTTGCCGATGGCGATGAGGACGCCAATTGCAAAGATAATTCCTCCGATAATGATGACAGTATCCATCACAGAGCCCCCTTTAAAAAGTTGATGTAATCGTTAAGATACGCCACAGGTGACGCCATCACGTTATTCAACCATTATAGCAAAGTTTTATTGAAAACGGGGTATCAGATGATGAGCAAGCACGGCATGAAAAAGACGTAGCCGACTTTGACGGAATCTGGTATATTGGCTTGAGGAGGTGACTGGCATGACAGATGATTTGCAAGCTTATACGCAACTTGATGGTAAGCAGCATGATGCCGAACTGGGTGATTACACGATTCAAGCCGTTCCGTTGGGTGAAGCGGCCTTCCAATTGGTGATTGATTCTGAAATTGGGGCTGGATCAGTCGTTAAGGCGCTTGATAGCGAGGGTTATTTTCACGTCAACGTGGGCGACAACCCACGATTAGTTAAGTTTATGGGGTAGCCTGAAAAGATTAGTCAGACCATCACTTAAAGAGACCATGATGCGATAAAAGAGGTGGACTTGAAAGTTAATCAAGCCCACCTCTTTTGGTCGTTAATATGAGTTATTTGCCCTTAGTCGCTTTTTGGTTGTACGGTGGAAAATTGAAGAAATCTTTCACCGACAAGTTTAAATACTTAGCAAATTTTTTGACAAAATTGAAACTGACATCGTCAACTTGGCCGTTCATAACAGCCAGTAAATCTTTGACTTCAACGCCGGCTTTCTTGCAGGCCGCTTCAATGCTGTCGCCCTTTTTGTAAATTGCTAAGAACACTTGGTGGCCTAAAAAGATGGCATCTTCATTCAACACTGCGAGTCCCTCCCATTTCCGCTGG
The DNA here is from genome assembly GCF_001433995.1 of Secundilactobacillus kimchicus JCM 15530. Classification (GTDB taxonomy): domain Bacteria; phylum Bacillota; class Bacilli; order Lactobacillales; family Lactobacillaceae; genus Secundilactobacillus; species Secundilactobacillus kimchicus. Next base: position 343,126 of record NZ_AZCX01000001.1, on the reverse strand, counting down.
TTATTTTAGTGATTGACCATTGGTAAAATCGTAGCGCAGGCCGATGAGACTCAAAACATTGATGGTGCCGCTATGCACGCTAGTGTTGACGGCGTTGACAAAATTCGAAACAGTTAACATTGTAATTCCTCCTCGTAGGTATGGTGTCTTAAAAACACTTCACTTTCTAGGCTATCAATTTTTTCGAAACGAGGGAATACACAAAATTAGTGAAACTGTGAAACCCACTAGTCAATGTTGGCCTGACGAGCCTGAACTACCACACATGAACCCAAAGTGTGCATCGTGTGGCATCGGCGACTATGTTAAACTAAAGAGGCATTCGAAGGATTGCAACCAAAACAAATCAGAAAGCCCACTTCAAATTTGAAGTGGGCTTTTTGTTAATCTTTTTGGTTGTAGGGTTCAAAATCAAAAAATGATTTAACGGACATGTTGAGGGTGAAGCAAAATTGCTTAATTAAGCTGAGGCTCACATCCGGTTCATTGCCGTTCATGATGTTTAAAATCGTTTGTTCACCGATTCCAGACTTTTCGCCAACTTCAGAAACGGTTAGGTTGCGGTTGCTAATTTCACTTAGCATCCGGTGGCCAATGAGTAATGAATCTTCGTTCACAGTTATCAATCCTTTCTAATCAAATAACAGTGTAGCTGAAAAGCAGCTCGTCTGCCAATTTATTGCAAAAGTCAATACAGAAAATGAAAAGTGTCATAAATTATTATCGCTTTTTTCGCAACTTGATTGTAATGAGTAGCCAGACAATGAGCGCCAAGGACAGGGCAACCGCAATTAGCCAGGCATCGTGTAATCCTGCAAGCGGTAATTTCACATTCATCCCGTAGAAGCCCGTCACAATGGTTGGAACGGCCATTGTCAGGGACCAAATCGTTAAGAAACGCATCGTGTCGTTCATGTTGTTGTTGATGATGCTGTCGAAGGTAGCGACAATTCGATCCACCACTTGAGCTTCATTTTCAATCATATGCGCAACCTGATCCGCTTCAATCGTGACGTCTTCTAACGAATCTTTTTCGTCACTCGTTGCGTTGACGCCTAGGTGGGTCCGCGGAATTCTGGCGAATAGTGAGCTATTAGACTGCATCGCACTTGTAAAAAACGTCAACGTTTGACCCAGATAGGAGAGTGATAAAAGGTTTGTATTTTTAGCCTCTCGGTTGAGAATTTTGTCTAACTGGTTTCGTTGCCGAGTGATGAGGCGCACAATGGGGATGTAGCTGTCCATGAGGGCAAATAAACTTTGGAGAATAAACATTGTTGGGGTGGCCACGTCAGGATCCTGACTGGCCTTGGCAAAGGCATCGGTCACAAAGTTTAGATTTGAGTCATTAAACGTAAAGAGCGTCCCATTGTGAATTAAAAAACCAACGGGTCGCGCAATATAGCGGAGTTGTTTTGGATCTTTGAGCTGGTACGGGACTAAAGCAATCAGTAATTGCTGGTTGTTATCCGGGTCATATACGTAATTTGAGGTCTCATCTTTATCGGTGACGTAGGTCAAAATGTCGTCTGTGATGTCGTATTGTTTCATTAACGTTTGCTGTTCGTCAGGCGTTAATGCGGTGGTTTCTACCCAATCAAAATTGGCAATTCGTTTGGTTGATGCAATCATAAAAATCAGTCCTTAATCAATTAGTCATGCGTTCAGCATACAATAAACTGAAACCTGATGAAAGTCTGGGCGGTCATGATAGGGAATTTCATGAAAAAATCAGGGACTCGGCGTCAAACTGAAACCAACGCGCCGAAATTGACAGATCCCTGAAAATCCAGTAAACTATTAAATTTAGAACGGTTCGTAATCGGTTTCTTTTTTCAATCAGGAAAATTGGAATTTTTATGTTATGATATTCTTATTAGAAAGCCACAGCGCTGGGTCATGAAATTAATTGTTGGGAGGTGATACCCGTGCTTAATCGAACAAAACAGTATTTAAAGTCGCGCAATTACCACTATGAAAAGTCGTATATTCGACCATTAATGACACCCGAAAGTGTCTACGTGTTTAAGTTTGGACGCAACGCTTTGAATAATCGGGTTATCATCCGTTACAGTCATACTTGGACTGGTCGGCAACGGATTAACGAGATTGATCTTCGATTGCATAAGCAAAAACACCCGCGGATTTTTAAAACTGAGAGCGACTTGTTAGCGTATCTTGAATCTCACCTACCTCAACGTGAGCAACGAGAAGACGAAAAAGATTAACGCATCCAACTGAGGGTGCGTTTTTTGTTTAAGGAGATCGGTAAACAATGGTGATTAAAACGGATTTCTTTGAATCGGCGCCCACGGCTCAGCTCGCTCAAAAACTGTTAGGTGTCGTTTTAACGGTCACGACAAAAGCGGGACCGTTGCGTGCTGTCATTGTTGAAACTGAGGCCTATGTTGGCCAGCTTGACGCTGCTGACCATGGTTATGGCGGCCGAATAACCCGCAAAAACCGGGCGCTGTTTGCGGCTCCCGGAACCGTTTTTACCTATCAGATGCACCGACAAACCTTGCTCAATTTTGTCACGCAAGCAGTGGGGGATCCGCAAGGAATCTTGATTCGGGCAGTGCAGCCTATTGAAGGCTTGTCGGCAATGACTCAAAATCGGCCTAAAACGGGGCCAGCCTTGACGAACGGTCCTGGAAAATTGACACAAGCGCTCGGGTTAACGATGGTCTTAAATGGGCGGTTATTGCCAGAGACACCGTTAACATTAAGTTGGGATCCAATTTTTCAACCCCGAGAAGTTCAGACGACGTCACGCATTGGTATCGCAAACAAAGGAAGTTGGACAGCCGCGCCACTCCGTTTTTTGGTAGCTGGCAATCCGTTCGTTTCCAAACAACTCAAACGAGACATCGACCTTGACCGCTACGGTTGGCGGTCTAATAATTAGGAGGGCATCATGAATTGGACAGAAATTTCGGTATTAACGACAAGTGAAGCGGTGGAGGCCGTGGCGAACCTATTAATGAATCACGGGGCTTCAGGGGTTCAAATCGACGACGAGAAGGACTACGAAAAGTTACGTGGTCAAGACTGGGAAAGCCAAGGGGAGATTTTGAACGTTGATGAAATTCCTCATATCGATGCTGGGGCGAAGGTCACGGCCTACTTTCCGGAAACGGTGTTCGTATCAGAACTCGTGCCAGAAATTAAAGCTGAAGTGGCCAAGTTACAACAGTTCGGTCTCGAAGTTGGTGAGGGGACTGTGACGGCTGGTGACGTAGCTGAAGCCGATTGGGCGACCGCATGGCAGAAGTATTATCATCCCGTTCACGTGACCCACTTTTTGACGGTTGTTCCGAGTTGGGAAACCTATACGCCAACTCATCAGGATGAACGGCTCGTTGTGCTGGATCCCGGGATGGCCTTTGGAACTGGGACCCATCCGACCACGAAACTGTCGATGCAAGCCCTCGAGATGGTTTTAACAGGTGGAGAAACCATGATCGATGTCGGAACAGGATCTGGCGTTTTAAGCATTACAGCGAAGCTATTAGGAGCAAGTCATGTACGGGCTTATGACGTAGATTCGGTGGCCGTTAATTCCGCTCAGAAAAACTTGGATCTTAACCCGGTAGCAAAGGACGTTGAAGTAGCTGCAAACGACCTCCTCACTGGAATTACAACTGGGGCGCAGGTCATCGTAGCCAATATTTTGAGCGAAATTATTATTCCACTAATCCCGCAAGCTTGGTCGCTTTTACCAGTCCATGGAACGTTTATTACAAGCGGCATCATTGCGGAAAAAGTGGCGATGGTTTTGACTGCGCAAAAAAAGCAGGGATTTCGAATTTTACAAACACTAAAAATGGGCGATTGGTACGCAATCATCGCCCAAAAACCAGGGGAAGACGATTAAGATGCAACGTTACTTTTTACCTGAGACCCTATCTGTGGGGCAACTCATCCAGTTAGATGCCGACACTCAACACCATTGGGTTCAAGTGTTACGGGGAAAGCCAGGAGACCAAGCAGAAGCTGTCGATGCGGCCGAGCAATTGGTTTTGCTGACGCTCACTTCGGCAACGACGGCCGAAGTGAGTCAAGCACTTGAAAACAATGTGGAGCTTCCAATTGAGGTGACCGTTGTCGCCGGGTTACCTAAGCAGGACAAGGCTGAATGGATTGTTCAAAAAGCGACGGAGATGGGGGCTTTTGACGTCGTTTTTTTCGCTGCTGATTGGTCAGTGGCCAAGTGGCCTGCCACGAAGGTCCCTAAGAAATTGGATCGTTTAACAAAGATTGCCAAGGGAGCCGCACAGCAGTCGCATCGGACGCATATTCCAGCAGTGCGCTTCGCCACGAAACTCACTAGCGCCGTTGCTGCCGTCAATGCTGATACGGTGGTCGTGGCCTATGAGGAAGCGGCTAAGAAGGGTGAGGATTCGGCTTTATACAAGCTTTTGACGGGGCCGGATTTCCCCCGCAAACTGGTGGTCGTTTTTGGACCAGAAGGTGGTATTTCGCCAGCTGAAATTGAGCGTTTGCAGGCTGACTTTGGCGCAACCCTGGCTGGCCTTGGGCCCCGAATTTTAAGAACCGAAACTGCGCCCCTCTATTTTTTAGCTGCGGTTTCAACGCTCACCGAATTGCGCCATGGCGAGTAATGGGTGCGATTTAGTTGAATTAATGCTAAAATGATTGCAACATATTTTTGGAGAAGTGACTGTCATGGCAATTATTATGAAGCGGCTTCGATGGCCGTACTGGGTATTTAGTATTGTGGTTGGGGGATTTGGACCAGCATTGTTGGCCCAGTTAAACTTGGATCAGATGATTCGGTTTGGTTTGATTAACACGCTATTGTTTTCGGTGATTGCAGGCCTTATTGGGACCTTGGTGAAGCATCGTCAAGAATCCCCATGGGTGCTATTGGTTTGGCCGGCGGTCTTTTTAGTGGGGGCGTTAATCAGTGGTCCCATTGACACCACCGTTTTTGCATTGATTTACTTGTGTATTTCGTACCTCTCGTACGGGTTCTCAAGAGTAGCTCAGTAACACTTGAAAGGGGAGTGGCTAGATGCCTAAAGAGCACGAATGGACGGCAGAAGATGTTATTGATACCGTTTCTCAGTATATGAATAAAGACCACGTCGCCATCGTGGAACGGGCTTACCGCTTCGCATCGATTGCGCACAAGGATCAGGTTCGTCAATCGGGGGAGCCCTACATTATGCACCCCATCCAAGTGGCGGGGATTTTGGCAAACCTCAAAATGGATCCAGCAACCGTCGCGTCTGGTTTTTTGCACGATATCGTAGAAGATACCGGGGTGACGTCTGATGATATTCGGGAGCTGTTTGGAAAAGATATCGCCTTGATTGTTGCGGGTGTCACAAAGCTCGGGAAAATTAAGTATAAATCTAACAAACAGCAGTTAGCTGAAAATCATCGAAAGTTACTGTTAGCGATGTCTCAAGACATTCGGGTGATGATTGTTAAGCTGGCGGACCGGTTGCATAATATGCGGACCTTACAGCATTTGCGACCAGACAAGCAACGTCGGATTGCGAATGAAACCCTTGAAATCTATGCCCCTTTGGCTGATCGTTTAGGGATTAGTACGATTAAGTGGGAACTTGAAGATATTTCGTTGCGCTATTTAAATCCACAACAATACTACCGGATTGTGCACTTAATGAACTCCCGGCGTGATCAACGAGAAGATTACATTGCTGAGGCCATTGGCGATATTAAAGACGCCATTAGTGACTTAGATATCCAAACGGAAATCTACGGCCGGCCAAAGCATATCTACTCGATTTACCGTAAAATGCGTGATCAACACAAACAGTTTAGTCAAATTTATGACCTATTAGCAATTCGAGTCATTGTGGCCAGCATTAAGGACTGTTATGCCGTTTTGGGGGCTATTCACACCAAGTGGAAACCAATGCCGGGACGGTTTAAAGACTATATTGCCATGCCTAAGCCCAACATGTACCAATCCTTGCATACTACGGTGATTGGTCCTGAAGGTAAGCCATTGGAAGTTCAGATTAGAACCTTCGAAATGCACCGAGTGGCTGAATATGGGGTCGCCGCGCACTGGGCGTACAAGGAAGGTGTGACTGATAAGGTCGAAGCTTCCGATTCTGGCAATAAGTTAAACTGGTTCAAACAACTGATCGAAATTCAGGAGGAAACCGATGACGCGGCCGACTTTATGGATAGCGTGAAGGGTGAATTGTTCGGTGACCACGTCTATGCGTTTACGCCGAAGGGTGATGTTTTTGAGTTACCTAAGGGGGCTGGTCCGTTAGATATGGCTTATACGATTCACACCGAAATCGGGAACCATACAACAGGGGCCACTGTAAATGGAAAAATTGTGCCGCTGGACTACGAGGTTAAAAACGGCGACATCGTGGATATCAAGACGTCGGCTAACTCAGCCGGACCTAATCGAGACTGGTTGAAGCTAGTGTCGACGCGGCGGGCTCGTAACAAGATCAAACAATTTTTCCGGCAAAAAGACCGGGAGGAAAATATCGAAGAGGGCCGCAGCATTATTGAACGGCAACTTCGAGAATTTAAGTTTGACCCGAAGCCGTTGATGGGCAAGGACCAGCTGCAAAAAGTCGCGGATAAGATGCACTACCAACACATTGATGACTTGTTTGCCGCAGTTGGGTTTGGTGACCTCCAACCAGTTGGGGTCGTGAACCGACTCACGGATGACGTGCGTCATGAGCGTGAAGAACAGCGGCAGCGGCAAGAGGAAAAAGAACTGCTGGAGGATCATCAGTCAATTTCCAAAACGCCGGAAACAAGTAATAGTCGCAAGAAGAAACAAAAGGCCTCCGAAGGCGTTATCATTGAGGGGGTTGACAACCTGTTAGTGCGTTTAAGTCACTGTTGTTCGCCAATTCCTGGTGATCAAATTGTGGGCTACATCACCAAAGGACGCGGGGTGTCCGTTCACCGCAGCAACTGCCCAAATGTGGCTCATGCGGAAGCAAACGGGGAACGGCTAATTGACGTCCGTTGGGAAAATCCTAATGATACAACAGCTTCTTACAATGCGGACTTGGAAGTTCAAGGCTATAATCGAAACGGCTTGTTGAACGAAGTGCTGCGGGTGGTGAATAACGCCACCAAGCAACTCAACATGGTCAACGGCCGAGTCGATCATAATAAGATGGTGACGATCTCGATTTCACTTGGGACCCGAAACGCCGCCCAACTTGAACGAATTGAAGCAAACTTAAAAAATATTCAGGATGTTTACGTGGTCAAACGGCCATTTCATTAGAGAGGGGTTAGTGTATTGCGAATCGTATTACAGCGTGTTCGATCTGCAGCCGTTACAATTGACGGTCAAGCGGTGGGCGCTATTCAACAAGGGTTCATGCTGCTTGTCGCTGCTCAGGATAGTGACGGTGATGCTGAGGTGGACTACCTTGTTCGCAAAATAAGTAAGCTACGGGTTTTTAGTGATGCTGACGGTAAAATGAACCTGTCAATCCAAGACGTTCAGGGGAGTATTTTATCCGTTTCGCAGTTTACGTTGTATGCGGATACGAGAAAGGGCAATCGGCCTGGATTTGGCAGTGCTGGCGAGCCCACTCACGCCAAGACAATTTACGAGCAATTTAACGCTAAGTTAGCCGCTCTTGGAATCCCAGTGGAAACCGGTGAATTTGGGGCGGATATGCTAGTTCAACTCGAAAATGACGGACCAGTGACGATTATTTTTGATACTGATCAAAAATAAAACGGCTGGCGTTCAATTGATTTAACGACAACGATGGGCTCAACGAGTCGATCGTTGTTCTTGTTTACAATCAGTTTTAAAGGAGATTCAAATGACAATTCACACGTTAATTTGGGATTTTGATGGGACCTTGTTTGACACTTATCCGTTCATGGTGGCGGCGTTTAAGCAAGCGCTTAATCAACTAGGAATCGATGATATTGAAATCGACGACCAAGAAATTTACGAAACCATGCGCCAGCATGCGTTAGGCACGGCGTTGCAACAGTTTAGTGCGGAGTTCGGACTCAGTCGCGACCAATTGAATGATCGGTACCGCCAAATCGAACCTACCTTGATTGGCGAAGCCAAGCCGTTTGACGGGGTCTCACACCTATTGAATCGGCATTTAGCCAATGGAGGTCGGCATTTTCTGTTGACTCATCGCAATCAAAGCGCCCTGACGTTGCTAGCTGACAATGGTCTAGCGACCGCTTTTTCAGGGACGGTAACAGGTGATTCACCCTATCCGCGTAAACCGGATCCAGCTGCTCTTAACGCCTTGATTGAAACCTACGCCATTGATCGCACGACTGCTGTGATGGTGGGTGATCGCACGCTAGATATTGAGGCCGGCCATAATGCGGGCATTCGTGGGGCTTTGTTTGATCCCGGGCGGCTCATTAACGACAAAAACAGCCATCCTGAGTTTCTTGCAACTCAGATGGCTGAACTTGAAGCGGCATTATTTGATTAATTGGCCATTAAAATCCGGTCGACAGCCCCGCCGTATGATTCTCCGAAAAGGTTAAGGTGCGCCATGAGATAGTAGAGTTGATACCATGGCAAGCGGTCCTCATAGCCAGCCGGCAACGGGTACTGCTGTTGATAAGCAGTGTAAAAGTCACGGCTAAAGCCACCAAAGACCGTGGTGACTGCAATATCAAATTCGCGGTCACCGTAAAAAACGTCGGGATCAATTAACGCGGGCTCGCCAGTTTTGGTGAACATGTAGTTTCCAGCCCATAAATCGCCGTGAAGTAAGCTTGGCACACTTGGATGGTCCTGGTAGTAAGCCAGGATCTTTTTTGTGAGTTGGTCCAGATGTTGCTGACGGGAGGCCGACCAAAGCCCGGATTGACTGGCCCTTTTTGCTAACACATTGAGCCGTTGATTAACAAAGAAGTCGCCCCAGTTTGTTTGCCAGGTGTTGTATTTGGGTAGTTTTCCAGTCAAGACGTCGTGGTCAAACCCAAATTGGTCATTATGGACAGCGTGCATCGTTGCTACGAGGCGGCCGAGATCAGCCTGCTGGCCTTGGCCGCTATCCAACCATTCAAGAATGAGGTAAGCATCACCGGCGATGTCACCGGTCGCAATGACTTGTGGCACCCGAGCAACTTGGCCAATCAGGTTTAATCCCTCGACTTCATGCGCGTAAAACGATTGTGGGGTGTCGGGTTGAACCAGTAGGAAGTAGGGCCCATCACGAGTGACCACGCGAAATGCCTGGTTGATGTCGCCTCCCGAAACGGGTTGGACGGCTGAGATTCCTGACAGTGGCAATTGCGCCAAAAATTCATCAGACAGCATAAACATCGACCTTTCTTAATTGTTAGTCTTTGAAGTAGCTTGCTAATCCCTTGGTGACGCGGTCAGCGACCGCTTGCTGGTAACTGGGGGTCTTAATGAGCTTAAAGTTACTGTCAGTGTTAATATAACCCATTTCGAGCAAAACTGCAGGCCGTAGGTTGTCTCGGATGACCTCATAGTTCCCCACGGCAACGCCGCGATTGGGTAATGGCAGGCCGTCGAGCGCTCGGTTTAAGGTTTGCGCCAGACTCAATGATGTGGTCTTATGATAGTAATAAGTGGTAAAACCAGTCGCTGAATTATTGGTTGGACTAGAGTCAAAGTGAAAACTGATAAAGGCGTCGGCGTGATTATCCGTCGCTAGTTCAGGTCGGGCGCCCAGTGAAACGGTCTGATCTCCCGTTCTGGTCATCAAAACGTGGGCCCCTTTTTTTTGCAAGGCCTGTTGGACCTTTTTGGCTAGGGCCAGGGTCTCGGTTTTTTCTTGATGTTGCTGATCACTTGTTAGCGCACCAGAGTCACTACCGCCATGTCCTGGGTCTAAGACGATGGTGGCTTCAGAAAGGTTGGTAGCAGTTTTAAGGTGGCTCGTCGTGTTGACGAGCCAGCTGGCCACCCAGCCAAAGTGGTGATCTGAATAGCGGACCCGGTACCAGTTGTCCTTCCGGTTCACGACGTAAATGACGTCGCCTTTCTTGAGCTCGGTTGTGGTGCGATAGGAAAGACCGGGGCCAGTTCGAACGTTGACCTGGTTGGTTGGCACGACTAACCGACTGGTTCGAACGCTCGTGACGATGACGGCGATGGCAGCGAGCAAGATGGTGACGGTTAGGATGATAGCAACCCGGTGAGTTTTAAGATAGTCAATCAATGTGGCGTCCTCTTTCAAACAATTTTCATTTAATTATAGGCTATTTTAAGTGAATTTAAAATGAAGATTGACTTGACTTTTGGCAGGCGGGTCGGTAATGTTGATTGTAGTTAAATAACTAACACCGATGAGAAAGACAGCTCTTGATGTGACGACTTTCAGAAAGCGAGCGGGAAATGCGAGTTCGTAGCAGGGCACGTTGAGGGGACACTTTTGAGGTGAATAATGAAAATTATTCGCGACCAACGTTATGGATGAGAAAATTTAAGGTGGTACCGTGCTATGCACCCTTGTGAAAACAAGGGTGTTTTTTTATTTCCATAACTAAAACTGTGAAGGGAGCACTGATATGCGTTATCAAAGACCAAAGGGAACCGCAGATATTTTGCCGGGTGAATCCGAACGCTGGGCCTACGTTGAAAATGTGGCGCGCCGCGTTTTTGCCAAGTATCGTTTCGATGAAATTCGGACCCCAATGTTTGAAAGCTTCGATGTTTTCTCAAGAACGTCGGGGGAAACGTCGGACGTTGTCACCAAGGAAATGTATGACTTTATGGACAAGGGGGACCGGCACCTTTCTTTACGACCAGAAGGGACGGCTGGTGTTGTTCGGGCGTTTGTTGAAAATAAATTGTACGGCCCAGATGTGCCTAAGCCGGTTAAAGTCTATTATATGGGACCCATGTTCCGATACGAACGGCCCCAATCTGGACGGATGCGTGAATTTCACCAAATTGGTGTCGAGGCCTTTGGCTCAAACGAGCCGGCGATTGACGTGGAAACCATTGCGATGGGAATGGACCTACTGACCCAGTTGGGGATTGAAAATGTGCGGCTAGCCGTCAATACGCTGGGCGATCAAGAAACGCGAGAGACGTTCCGGCAGGCTTTGATTGACTATTTGGAACCGCACTTTGATGAACTGAGTGAGGATTCGAAGTTGCGTTTGCATAAGAACCCACTGCGAGTATTGGATAGCAAGGATGAAACCGATCAAAAGATCGTAGCGGATGCCCCGTCAATTTTGGATTATTTAACGGATGAGGCTAAGGCTCACTTTGATCAAGTTAAAGCCCTGTTAGATGCGTTGGACATCGATTACGTTGTGGATGCCACGATGGTGCGGGGACTGGATTACTACAACCACACGATCTTTGAGTTTATGGTGAACAATAAAGCACTTGGTCACGGCTACACGACCATTTGTGCTGGTGGGCGCTACAACGGGTTAGTTGAAGAGCTCGGTGGACCTGACATGGCCGGGGTTGGATTTGCGCTTGGTGTTGAGCGGTTATTGTTGCTAATGGCAGCTTCCAATGTCGAATTCCCAGCAGCGCATCACTTGGAGGCTTACGTCGTTGGGATTGGTGAGGGAACCGATGCAGCCACGTTGAAAGTGGTGTCGAAGTTGCGCAGCCAAGATGTGGTTGCGGACCGTGACTATTTGAATCGAAAGCCCAAGGCGCAGTTCAAGACGGCTGATAAGTTCAACGCGCGCTACACCCTGACCATTGGTCAAACGGAACTTGAGAATAAAACCATTAACGTGAAGGACATGGCATCTGGAAACGAAGTGACGGTTCCGGTTGAATCGGTTGAAAAAGATTTTAACGCCGTGTTAGAGACATTATAGGAGGAATTGACGAATGAAACGGACAACATACGCCGGCTTGGTCGATGAACAGTTTCTCGACCAAGACGTTGTTTTAAAGGGTTGGGTTCAAAAACGCCGCGACTTAGGTGGGCTAATTTTTATTGATTTACGAGACCGGGAAGGCATTGTTCAACTGGTCTTCAGCGAAGAATTCGATAAAGCAGCGCTCGCAGTTGCCGACCAGCTTCGTAACGAATACGTCATCGAAGTGAAAGGTCACGTCGTGGCGCGTGCAGACCGGGAAGTCAACGATAAGATGCGGACCGGGAAAATCGAAGTCCGGGTGACTGACATCAATCTATTGAACGAGGCCAAAAATCCGCCATTTTACATTCAAGATGGCATTAACGTTTCCGACGAACTGCGGTTGAAGTATCGGTACTTAGACCTTCGTCGTCCTGAGATGCAACGGGCAATGAAAATCCGCAACCGAATCACGCAGGCGACTCATAGTTACTTTGATGAGCAAGGATTTATTGATATTGAAACGCCTGATTTAACGAAGTCAACGCCGGAAGGGGCCCGGGACTACTTAGTCCCATCACGGGTTTATCCGGGTCACTTTTATGCGTTACCACAATCCCCACAATTGTTTAAGCAGTTATTGATGGGGGCTGGGTTTGACCGGTACTACCAAATTGCCCGGTGTTTCCGGGATGAAGATTTACGGGGCGACCGGCAACCAGAGTTTACCCAAATTGATATGGAAACCTCATTTTTAGACGCTGAAGAAATTCAGGATCTAACGGAAGGCCTCATTGCCCGCGTCATGAAAGATACGTTGGACATTGACGTTAAATTACCGTTTGACCGGTTGGACTGGGATGAATCAATGGCTCGGTTTGGGACGGATCAACCTGATGTTCGGTTTGGGATGGAATTGAAAGACCTTGGGGACCTTGTTAAGGACCTTGGGTTCAACCTGTTTAGCAATGTCTTGGCAGATGGCGGTCAAGTTAAAGCCATTGCGGTTCCTGATGGTGCTGACAAGTATTCCCGGAAGGACATTGATAAGTTCGTTGAACACATCGAACGCTTCGGCGCCAAGGGATTACCGTGGTTGAAAGTGACCGATGATAGTTTCACTGGTCCAATTGCGAAGTTCTTTAAAGACGATGCAGACCTCTATCAGGCCATTTTGGACCGGACTGGAGCAAAGGCCGGTGACATGTTGCTGTTTGCTTGTGACTCAAGCCGGGTCGTTGCCCAGACACTCGACTACTTGCGTCGGACAATTGCAACGGAATTAGGGTTGATCGATGAGAACCAATTTGCGTTCTTATGGGTTGTTAACTGGCCATTATTTGACTACGACGTTGATTTGAAGCGTTGGGTACCAGCGCACCACCCGTTCACAATGCCAAAAGCTGGCGACGAACACTACTTGAACGAGGGTGAAGATCCGCATCAAGCCTATGCGCAAAGTTATGACATCATCTTAAATGGTCTTGAATTGGGCGGTGGTTCAATCCGGATTCATACCCGTGACTTACAAATGAAGATGTTGAAAGCCTTAGGGTTCACGAAAGAACGGGCCGAAAATCAATTTGGTTACCTGTTAGATGCTCTAGACTATGGCTTCCCGCCTCATGGTGGGCTGGCAATTGGTCTCGATCGGTTTGCTCGCTTATTAGCGAAGCGCGGCAACATTCGTGATGTGATTGCCTTTCCAAAGAACTCGAAGGCGGTTGAACCGCTGACGAGTGCGCCAACGACGGTTTCAGATAAGCAATTGCAGGATCTTAACTTATTTGTCACCCAACCCGATGATGAGAAATAACGCGGCCGCAAAAGGACGTTTTATTGATTAAAATGATTTAAGAGAAATTCCGGCAAAAACGGGCCAATTGACCCGTTTCTTGCCGGAATTTTTTTGACGCTCAAAGGTGAAGTCGGCAATCTAAGCGGGGCGATGCTAACAGTGTAACTTGTTTATACCGGGTGGTTGCGGTATGATAACAGCATTAAATTCGGGAGTGATAATTATGAGTGACACGTTTGATACGGCTATTTTTGCCGGTGGTTGTTTTTGGTGCATGGTCAAACCCTTTGACACACTACCCGGGATTGAAAAGGTGATTTCCGGTTATACGGGGGGATTTGTCGAAAATCCTACTTATGAGCAAGTCAAAAATCACGAAACGGGGCATACTGAAGCGGTTAAGATTATTTACGATCCAACGGTCATTAGTTACGACCAACTGGTTCAGATTTACTGGCAGCAAACTGACCCGACGGATGCAATGGGTCAGTTTCAAGATCGTGGTGATAACTACCGACCAGTGATTTTTGTTAAAAATGAGGAACAGCGTCGAATTGCCACTGCTTCACGGGAAAAGTTAGCGGCCAGTCCGCTCTTCACGGATCCCATTGTGACCCAAATTGAGCCGGTAAAGCCCTTTTATGAGGCTGAAGCGCGCCATCAGGACTTTTATAAAAAGAACCCGGAGCGGTTTGCGAAAGAAGAGGCGCAAGGTCGCGAAGCCTTCGTTAGGGATCACTGGCAATCAACAACCGACAACGCTTAAAAGACCGTTCATTCACGCAGAAATGTGGTAAGATTAATGGCGTGAATTCCACAAACGAAAGGTTGAGCAATACAAATGGACGATGTGCAGCGCCTTATGAAGCGCCACCAGTCAATTGGAAAATTATCGACGGCTTTTTTGTACGCCGTGTTAGTTTCCATTGCGATGAATTTTTTTTGGTCCCCCGGTCATATCTACTCGTCAGGCATTACGGGGTTGGCCCAGTTAGTCAATACGTTAACAATTCGAAATAGTCCAGTTGTGATTTCAACAGCGTTGGGGCTCTTTTTGCTCAACGTTCCGTTGTTTGTGTTGGCTTGGCGCCAAATTAGTCATCAGTTTACCGTTTACACGGTAGCCTCGGTTTTATTGGCTAGTATTATGATTCGGGTTTTGAATCCCGTTCACTTGACTACCGACCCGATTATTTGTGCGATTTTCGGGGGTGCCGTTAACGGATTCGGTACTGGTATGGCCTTAAAAAATGGCATTTCAACCGGTGGATTAGACATCTTGGGGATTGTCATTCGGCGCCGCACGGGTCGCTCAATTGGGTCCATTAATATTTTCTTCAATTCGTTCATCATCATTGCCGCCGGGTTTGCTTATGGTTGGCCGTACGCGTTTTACTCAGCTTTAGGGTTGTTTGTTAACGCCCGGGTGATGGACATGACTTACACGCGCCAACAGCGGATGCAGGTGATGATCATCACGGGCCGACCTAAGACGGTGATTGATTCGGTTCAAAACCACATTAGGCGCGGAATTACCATTGTTCATGATGCTGAAGGAGCCTACCATCATGATAATAAAACGATCTTATTCACGGTGATCTCACGCTACGAAATGAACGATTTGGAAGAGGCCATGGACGAGGCTGATCCAAGTGCTTTTGTGAGTATCTCAGACACCGTTAAAATTCTGGGTCACTTTTACGAGCCTAAACTATGATTTAGCAATGATCAATGGTTGCAAACAGCCCTTAATGGCCGCGCCGGAGCGTTTTAGATGCCCGTCGCGGCTTTAATATTGCTTGTCTTGAACACTTAATTATTAAAAGCTGGTAAGGGCGACTGAAAAACCGCTGGTCGCGTGAACCGGTTGTGGTATAATACCAAGTTGTGTATCAACAGATACCGGAGATTGCATAGAATTGGTGGTTTGACGTGAAGGACATTTACATTTGGTTAGTTCGGCTGATGTCGATGCTACATTATTTTAATCGGGGAAAGCATCGGCGGGTGATTTATCTCATGAGCTTTGATAACAACCTGAAGTTCATTTTAGCGGTTGCTAAAACGTTGACGGATCCAGCCGACATGGTGGTGTATTACCGCCCGGCAGTCGAGGCGGCCGCAACCCGGTTAGCAGCGTACGGAATCACGGTGATCTCCTATCAAGACAACGTGTCGTTTGTTCTTCATGGTATTCCACAAATGATGCGTGCGAAGTTAATGTTTTGTGATAATTACTACGCGTTTCTGGGGGGCCTCAAGCATCCGAGAAACTGTCGAATCGTCCAGCTCTGGCACGCAAACGGGGCCATCAAGCGATTTGGGTTTGGTGATCCGAAGACGGCCTTAAGATCGAAAACCGATCAGCACCGGTTTCAGCGCGTGTACAATCAGTTTGACGATTTTGTGGTGGCTTCGGAAGCGATGGGTCACGTTTTTGAAGAGAGCTACCGGGTGCCAGCCAGCCGTATCCAGTTGTTAGGATATCCGCGATCCGATCGTTTTTTATCTGCCAAATGGCGCAGTAACGCGTTAGCTCGCGTCGATCGGTTAGCCCCGGGATTGACGAGTCACAGGGTGATTTTATTTGCGCCGACGTATCGTGAAAGTATGAAGTTCGAGTTATCAGATGCTTTAAAAAAGGCGCTGATTACCGATCCTGATGCGGTGGTGGTCGTCAAACTTCATCCGCTCTTGCAACAGTATGAGCAAAAGTTCAGTCAGGTTGGGGCGGGCCGCATTCGGTTCTATCCGCAACTTTCCACGACTGATTTGCTGATGGTCACCGAAACGCTGGTGACCGACTATTCGTCGGTGGCTTTTGACTACAGTTTGTTGCCAACGGCGCACACGATGTTGTTTTACATGGCTGATTTACCCGAATACGAAAAGAATCCGGGGATTCAACCACATTTTTTAAAGTGGTTACCAACGCAACCGTTAACCACGCCAGCTCAGCTGGAAGAAGCGATTAGGGCGGACGTCTTAACGGACTTCACCCAGTTCAATCACTATTGGAACACTTACAACGATGGGCAAGCCACGACGCGCGTTATCGATCATTTTAGATCGACCATTGTGGGTAAGTAAAAAGGAGTGTGTCTACCTTGAAAGAGGTTGTGACCTTATTCAAAGAACAGTTTAAAAATATGGGCATTATTTTCCGCATCTCCCGATACGAAGATATGGCCAACTACCAGAGTCACTACTTAGGACTTGTCTGGGAATACTTATATCCGTTGATTCAAATTGGCATTTACTGGATTGTGTTTGGGGTCGGTTTAAAACACGGTCAGAGTAATGGGGTCGACTACCTGCCTTGGATGGTGATTGGAATCACCCCTTGGTTCTACATGAATCGGGCGACGTTAGATGCCTCCAAAAGTATTTATCAACGGGTTGGCATGGTGTCAAAGATGAAATTTCCGGTCTCTGCGCTGCCATCAATTAAATTAGTTAGTAATCTGAGTTCATTTTGGACAATGATGGTGTTTTCAATCATCGTTGGGCTGCTGTACGGCGTTCGCCCCAACATTCACTGGTTTGAGTGGTTGTATTACTTCTTTGCCATGTTAATGTTGTTGTTAGCGCTTGGTATCTTTAATTCAGCGGTCTCTGTTTTAATTCGAGACTTCCATATGCTGCTTCAATCAGCAATGCGGATGTTGTTTTATATTTCAGGGGTCTTGTTTAATTTTGAAACGAGCAGTTTCCCGCCACTATTTGCTCGGATTTTACAGTTGAACCCGTTCTTTTACGTTGTTTCCGGGTTCCGAGAAGCGTTGTTTGGGACGGGTTGGTTCTGGCAACGGCCAACACTGACCATTGAATTTTGGTTAATCGTGCTGTTCTTCTTGCTAGTTGGGTCTCACCTCCACTACAAGTTCCGCGCACGGTTTGTCGACTTAATTTAAACGGGGGAATGATGATGACTTCTTTAAAGGCGCGTTTCGTTAAAGGACTCAAACTCATTATTCGTTATGGACTCATCGTGATAAACGATGGGTTTATTTGTTTTAAGCCAAATCCTAAATTAACGATTTTTGAGAGCTTTAACGGTAACGATATTAACGACAATCCGGCAGCCATTTATCGTGAGCTGGTGACGCATCATCCAGAACTGCGCCAAACGGCTTACTTCTCGGTCAAACCACGGGTATATGCAGAACTTCGTCAGCGGTATCCTGAGATTAAACTGTTGCGCCGGTTTTCATTAAAATGGGTCTGGGTGATGGCCCACGCTAAGGTGTGGGTGTTTAACTCACGGATGCCTCAGTGGTGGCGGAAAAACCGCCAAACCACCTATATCCAAACCTGGCATGGAACGCCGTTAAAACGGCTGGGCGTTGACATTGAACACGTTGCCATTCCAGGCAATACCACCGAAGACTACGGCCGTCAGTTTATTCGTGAGGCTGCCCGCTGGCAATACCTGATTGCGCCAAATGCTTTTTCGAAGAAGGTTTTTCGATCCGCATTTCAATTTCACAATGAGTTTTTACCAGTCGGCTACCCCCGAAACGACGTTTTGTACCGGGATAATCAACCGGCGACTGTGGCACAGATTAAGAAAAAGCTGGTCGGAAGCGCCACAGCGACGGTTATTTTATACGCACCGACGTGGCGTGACGACGATGCAATAAAGGCTGGCCGCTACCACTTTAAGCTGCCGTTCGATCTTGGCCACTTTTTTGAGCACGTGTCAGCTGACACCATTTTAGTGCTTCGGCCCCATTATCTGGTCAAGGATCATATTGATATTACTGGATTTGAAGATCGAGTCAAAATTCTGGCGGACAACGACATTGCTCAGCTTTATTTGATGGCTGATCTGCTGATTACCGATTATTCGTCGGTGATGTTTGACTATGCCAACCTTGAGCGGCCAATGCTGTTTTACGCGTATGATTTAGCCCATTATCGTGACGAATTACGAGGCTTTTACTTCAACTATCAAGCCGAGATCCCGGGCCCACTAGCGACTACGGAATCCGATTTACACGCCGCCCTCGATACGTTTTATCAAGACCGCTGTTTTCCGGCCTACCGGGCAGCCTTGATGGGGTTCAGCCAAAAGTATTGTGGTTGGGAAACGGGTCGAGCCAGCGCCGAAGTGGTCAAAATTATGGAACAGGAGATGACAAAATGACGTTGTTAATTGGCTCCCATGTGAGCATGAAAGGTAAAGCGATGTTACTTGGCTCAGCCCAAGAGGCTACCAGCTACGGCGAAAACGTTTTCATGATCTACACAGGCGCCCCTCAAAATACTCGCCGAAAACCGATTGATGAATTAAATATCGAGGCAGGACGGGCTTACATGGCTGATAACGACTTACAACAAATTGTCGTTCATGCACCTTACGTCGTGAATCTGGGAAATACTCTCAAACCAAAAAACTTCCCATTTGCCGTGAATTTTTTGCGGGAAGAAGTTAAGCGGGCTGATGCGATTGGTGCCACCCAGATTGTCCTTCATCCGGGCGCCCATGTCGGCGCAGGGGCCGAAGCGGCGATGGCTCAAATTGCTAAGGGACTAAACGAAATCATAACGCCGGATCAACACGTCCACATTGCATTAGAAACGATGGCTGGCAAGGGAACTGAGGTTGGTATTACGTTTGAACAATTACGGGAAATGATTGATCAAATCGAGTTATCAGATAAGGTTTCCGTTTGTTTTGATACGTGTCATACCAGTGATGCCGGATATGATATTAAAAACGACTTCGACGGCGTCTTGACTACTTTTGACAAGGTGGTTGGGTTGAAACGCCTACAAGTTGTGCATTTGAACGACTCGAAAAACGAATGTGGCGCCCATAAGGATCGTCATGAACTATTGGGACTGGGGACTATTGGGTTCGACGCTTTGAACCACGTTGCACATCATCCAGCATTGGCGGCTGTTCCTAAAATCATGGAAACGCCATGGGTTCCAGTTGCCCCTGATTCGAAGACCAAGTTAGCGCCTTACGGTTACGAAGTCACCATGCTAAAAACGCAACGTTTTAACCCTGACATTGCAGCAGATGTCATTGCTCAAGCGCCGTTTGACGCGTATTTGGCCCGCTAAAAAAAGGATTGACTTGAAGTTTCAAGCCAATCCTTTTTTATGACCGCTTTAATCCTGAATGGTGTCAACCTCGGCGGGTTCAATATCCATGCTCTCCAAGATGAGCGTTGCCGTTTCTTCGATTGATTTATTCGCAACGTTAATGACGAGGCAACCAATCTTTTTATAAATATCAGTTGCATAGTGGAGTTCTTCCTTAATTTTTTCCGTATCGGAATAGGCACTTTCAGCAGGCAACCCGTATGAGATCATCCGTTGTTGGCGAATTCGTCTCAGAACGCTCGGGTTGTTTGTCAGGCCAATAATTTTTTTAGGGTCAACTTGCCACAGTTCGTCGGGAAGTTGAGCTTGCGGGGAGAGTGGGAGGTTTGCCACCTTTAGTCCCCGGTTAGCTAAGAAGAGTGAAAGCGGCGTCTTAGAGGTCCGAGAAACCCCTAGGATGACGAGGTCGGCTTTCAATAACCCAGTCGGATCTTTACCATCATCATAGGCGACGGCAAATTCCATAGCCGCGATGCGGTCGAAGTAGGTATCGGTTAAGTTATGATTCAAGCTTGGCAGGCCCACGGGATTTGAGCCTGTTCGATTAGCTAAAGCGCGCATGGCTGGTTGAATGCAGTCGAAAAATTCGAGGTGGTTGTCCCGACAAAACGACTCAACTTGGACGCTGAGGTCATGGTTAACCAGAGTGAAAAAAACGACCGCTTGACGGGTTGCGGCGAGGTTTAAAATGCCGGATAAAATGCTGTCCGTCTGGATAAACGGAAAACGTTGGTACTTAACGGGGTTATCCGGAAATTGGGCCACGGCCGTTTGAGCAATCGTCAAAGCCGTTTCACCTGAAGAGTCTGAAATAATAAAAATATCAATGGGTGCCATTCGAACGCCTCCGTAGTCAAAATGTTGGTAAGTTCAGTTTACCACATTGATCGCCATAAATCGGGTTTCAATCATTGACGATGAGCCCCCGGGTATGTATAATAAAAAAGAACTGGTGAGCGACGGTGTTTTCGCCTCACACGAAACAGTTACTATTTGAGCTCGGAGGGAGGGAATTTACATGACAAAGACGGTCGTTCGCAAAAACGAGTCTCTTGACGATGCTCTTCGGCGCTTCAAAAGAACGGTTTCAAAAAGCGGTACACTTCAAGAATACCGTAAGCGGGAATTTTATGAAAAGCCAAGTGTTAAACGCAAATTAAAATCAGAAGCAGCAAGAAAGCGTAAGAACAAGAAACGCTTCTAGTTGGATGAAGGTTCCTGGCAACAGGGCCTTTTTTTGTGAAAGGAGAGGTTTCAAAGTGGCTTTAGAAAAAACGTTAAATGATGATCTTAAAACGGCGATGAAGGCTCACGATAAGTTGGCGTTAAACGTGATTCGGATGATCAAGGCTAGTTTGACTAACGAACGGGTCAAACTAGGCCATGATTTAACCGAAGACGACGAGTTAACGGTGTTGTCACGGGAATTAAAGCAACGCAAGGAGTCCCGGACAGAATTTGCTGACGCTGGGCGCCAGGACTTAGTCGATCAACTCGATGCCGAAATTGAGCTGGTTGAAAAGTATGCGCCTAAGCAGTTGAGTGAAGAAGAGGTGCAACAAATCGTTGAAGCAACGGCTACCGAAGTGAATGCCAGCTCCATGGCTGATTTTGGTAAAATGATGGGTGCTGTGATGCCAAAACTCAAGGGTAAGGCGGACGGTGCCATTGTCAACAAGGCCGTCAAGGCGTTATTAAGTAAGTAAGAAAACGTTATCTCCGGACCGGTCATCTCAATTGAGGTGACCGGTTTTTGCTCATTGATAACCGACCGTGGGGAATCATGTGGGCAAATTAGGGGTGTATGGCGTATAATTAAAGGGAACGAAAATTAATAATAAAGGAGTCAAACCTATTTGGCTGAAAACACTCAAATTGAAAAAGAATTTGTCCTGACGGATCCAGCACAGGAAGTTGCATTGTTGGGGGCGCAGGATAAGTTTGTCTCGCTCTTAGAAGAAGGCTTGGACGTGGTCGTTAATCCGCTGGGGTCTTCCATCAAAGTGGTGGGAGAACCGTTCCAGGTGGACAAGGTGATGGCCATTTTTAAGAACATGGATGACCTTGTTCAACAGGGGATCCAACTGAATAGTGCGGACGTCGTCAGTGCCATGAAAATGGCTGATCGGGGGACGCTGGATTATTTTAAGGACCTCTATACCGAAACGTTGATCAAGGATAATAAGGGCCGTTCTGTTCGGGTGAAGAACTACGGCCAGCGCCAGTACGTTTCGGCGATTAAGAATAATGATTTGACATTTGGGATTGGACCTGCTGGAACCGGGAAAACGTACTTGGCCGTTGTTATGGCTGTTGCTGCCCTTAAGCGCGGCGACGTGGAAAAAATTATTTTAACCCGTCCAGCGGTTGAAGCCGGCGAAAGTCTTGGCTTTTTGCCTGGTGACCTAAAGGAAAAAGTGGACCCGTACCTACGGCCCATCTATGATGCGCTGTACGCCATTTTAGGGGCGGAACACACGACACGGTTAATGGACCGTGGTGTGATCGAAATTGCTCCCCTGGCATACATGCGTGGTCGGACGCTCGAATCAGCCTTTGTGATTTTAGACGAAGCACAAAATACGACTAATGCGCAGATGAAAATGTTTTTGACGCGGTTGGGTTTTGGTTCCAAGATGATTATTAACGGTGATATTACCCAAATTGACCTCCCTAAGAACAGCCGAAGCGGCTTAGTTCAAGCGATGGGAATCCTCAAGGACGTTAGCCACATTGAATTTGTGCAGTTTACCGCTGATGATGTTGTCCGGCATCCGGTGGTGGCAGCCATCATCAACGCCTACGAAAACGCAGACAATTAGAAAAGAGACGGATAATGGATTTAGCAATCTACGATGAAACAAAAGCGGGCGTCCCAGAAGCACACGTTACGCTCGTTAATAAGATCCTGGAATACGCCGGGGACTATATTCACTTAGCAGAAAATACTGAGATGTCGGTCACCTTTGTCAATAATGATCGCATTCAAGAGATTAACCGAATGTACCGGGGAGTTGACCGGGCGACGGACGTGATTAGTTTTGCCATTGAGGATTCAGCGGAAGATGATGATCTGCCAATCGTCATGGATGACGAGTTGGCCGCTGAAATTCCAGAAAATTTGGGTGACATCTTTGTGTCTGTTGATAAGGTTGGCGAACAGGCCGATTTTTTGGAACATTCGTACGAACGCGAACTTGGATTTTTAGTGGTGCACGGGTTCTTACATCTCAACGGTTATGATCATATGGAACCAGAAGACGAAAAGGTCATGTTTAAACTACAGAGGGAAATTTTAGACAGTTATGGGCTTACGCGATAATCAAGTCAACAAGAATAAGTCATTTGCTCAGTCGTTTAAACACGCTTTGGACGGCTTAAAAAGCTTGGTTTTGACGGAACGTAACTTCCGAAAACACCTTGTGCTAGCAGCCTTAGCGGTGCTTTTAGGAGCGGTTTTGCGATTGTCAATTAACGCTTGGTTATGGGTGGCGCTAGCCGTCTTTTTTGTTTTTTCCGCGGAGGTGTTAAACACCGTCGTTGAGTCAATTGTTGATTTGCTGGTCGGGAACCGTTACGATGACGCTGCTAAAAAGGCAAAAGACGTTGCGGCGGCCGGCGTGTTACTGTCTGCGTTGTTTGCGGTGTTAATTGGTTGTTTAGTTTACATCCCAGCAGTGTTGGCATTATTTTAAAAATGAATGGAGGAACGCAGTTGGATAATCCAAATTACAAATCCGGGTTTGTGGCCATTGTTGGCCGGCCCAATGTCGGCAAATCAACCCTCTTAAACCGGGTAGTGGGGCAAAAAGTGGCGATTATGTCTGATAAAGCACAAACCACGCGAAATAAAATTCAGGGGATCTACACCACTGATGACGCCCAAATTGTGTTCATTGACACCCCGGGGATTCATAAACCCAAGAGCCAGTTGGGTGATTTTATGGTGAAGTCGGCGCTGTCTTCCCTGAACGAAGTGGATGCAGTATTAATGATGGTCAATGCGACGCAAACGCGTGGAGCTGGCGATAATTTTATTATTGACCGGCTTAAGACCGTGACGAAACCGGTCTACCTCATCATCAACAAAATCGATCAGATTCACCCGGACGATTTACTGGTCTTAATTGATCAGTATAAGGATGCGCTGGATTGGGCTGATGTTTTGCCAATTTCAGCGCTGGAAGGCAACAACGTTGAAACCCTGTTAGAAACGTTGACAAAACAGTTGCCCAACGGCCCCCAGTACTATCCTGATGATCAGGTGACCGACCACCCAGAACGGTTTGTGATCTCTGAGCTCATTCGGGAAAAGGTTTTGCAATTAACCCGGCAAGAAGTGCCGCATTCAGTGGCCGTGGTGATTGATAAGATTAGTCGGCAAAACGAGCAGAAAATTCACGTTCAAGCAACCATTGTGGTGGAACGACCGACCCAAAAGGGAATTTTGATTGGAAAGGGCGGTTCAATGCTCAAGAAAATTGGGACGTTGGCTCGTCAGGATATCGAACACCTTCTCGCGGACAAAGTTTTTCTAGAACTTTGGGTCAAAGTTGTGCCAGGCTGGCGGGACAAACCATCTGCTCTCCAAAGTTATGGGTACCGCAAGGACGACTACTAAAGTAGGTGGTTGAAAGATGGCGAATCAGGTCGTTGATTTTACAGGAATCTTGATGTATCGCAAGGAGTACCGGGAACGTGATTTACTCGTCAAATTTGCCACTCAACAAGTGGGAAAGCGGATGTTCTTCATTCGGGGGGCTCGCAAACGGGGATTTAAAATGACGGCCGATCTCTTACCGTTTACGTATGGTGGCTATGTCGGTGACATCCGGGATAAGGGCTTGTCCTATATCAAGACGGCCAAAGAAACTAGTCAGTTTATGGGGATTAGTAACGACATCGTTAAGAACGCGTATGCGACGTATATCATGTCGTTGGTTGATCTGGCCATTGCGGATAACGAACTTCTCGGTGGCTGGTATAACCGGCTTTTTCAGGGATTAACGCGGATTGACCAAGGGTTGGACCCGGCCATTATTGCCAACATTTTTGAGGTGCAACTTCTTGAACTTTTTGGGGTGGCCCCCAATTTGCGAAACTGCGTGGTCTGTGGCGGAACCACTGCGCCGTTTGATTATTCTGAGTCGCTTGGCGGGTTATTGTGTCGTCACCATTTGAGTGCGGATCCCCACCGAATGCACCTCGACCAACGGACCATCTACTACTTGCGACAGTTTTCGCGAGTCAATCTAGCGAACCTAAATCAGGTGTCAGTTCGTCCTGAAACTAAGATCAATCTCCGAGCAGCGTTAGATACTATTTATGCTGATACAGTGGGGGTTTATCCGAAAAGCAAGCGGTTTATCGACCAACTTGACCGATTTGGCTCGAAGCTGAGTTGACATTTTTAGGTGACAAGCCTAAAATGAACAAGAAATTAAATAGTGGCTGGCTGTGATAAAAGAGGGTTTAACGACTGATGAACTAAGCGATTCCGGGAGAGTGGAAGCCGGAACGGGCGTTGTTGAATTGGCACTTTTTAGCTGGATCAATGAGCTGCCAAGCATTGCTTGGAAGTAGGGTGGAACCGCGAATTCAATCGTCCCTACGTAGACGTTAGTCTGCGTAGGGCTTTTTTGTGTTCAGTTGGCCGCGGCAAACAAAGTAGGAGGAAGACAATGACCAAGAAATTGGCAATGCAACAAATCATTTTAACCTTGCAACAATATTGGTCTGCACAGGGCTGTATGCTAATGCAAGCCTACGATACGGAAAAAGGGGCAGGAACCATGAGTCCGTACACGTTTTTACGGGCGATCGGACCAGAACCTTGGAATGCGGCTTACGTTGAACCATCACGGCGGCCAGCGGATGGCCGGTACGCTGAAAACCCTAACCGGTTGTACCAACATCATCAGTTTCAGGTTGTGATGAAACCCTCTCCAGAAAATATTCAAGAATTGTATTTAAACAGCTTACGAGAACTTGGCATTGACCCGTTAGAACACGATATTCGGTTCGTTGAAGATAACTGGGAAAACCCGTCAATGGGTTGTGCTGGTGTTGGTTGGGAAGTTTGGTTGGACGGCATGGAAATTACTCAGTTTACGTATTTCCAGGTTGTTGGTGGCATGGAAGTCGACCCAGTGACCTCTGAAATTACGTATGGGTTGGAACGATTGGCGTCTTACATTCAAGACGTTGATAATGTGTTTGATTTGGAATGGGGCGACGGCGTCCTATACGGCGATATTTTCCGGGAACCAGAAATCGAACACTCTACCTACAGTTTTGAAAAGAGTAATCAGGACATGCTGTTACAGATGTTTGATGATTATGAACGCGAAGCTAAAGCTCAAATGGCCAACGGACTCGTGCATCCCGCCTACGATTACATCTTAAAGTGTTCCCACACATTTAACCTGTTGGATGCGCGCGGCGCCGTTTCAGTTACAGAACGGGCCGGCTACCTGTCTCGAATTCGCAATATGGCCCGGCAGGTTGCCCGCGCCTTTGTTGCAGAACGTGAAAAGTTTGGCTTCCCGTTAATTAAGGATGAAGAAAAGCGACAAGCCTTGTTGGCTAAAGGGGAGGATGACAAATAATGGCGCACACATTTCTAGTTGAGATTGGGCTTGAAGAGATGCCAGCTCACGTTGTGACACCTAGTATTAAGCAATTCGAACAAAAAGCAAAAGCCTATCTGAAAGAACAACGGATTACGTTTGACAAGCTGAAGGCTTTTTCAACCCCACGGCGATTAGCACTCCAAATTTCGGGACTAGCTGATAAACAACCCGACATTGATGAAGAGGTTAAGGGACCGGCTAAAAAAATTGCGCAAGATGATGCGGGAAATTGGTCGAAAGCAGCGATTGGATTTACAAAGGGTCAAGGTGTCACAACTGACGATATCACCTTTAAGGAATTAAAGGGGACCGAGTACGTTTACGTCAACAAACACATCGAAGGCCAACCCGTTGAAAGTGTCCTGGCAGGATTTGAAGATGTTATTAAGCGGTTGACGTTCCCAACGATGATGAAGTGGGGAGAGTATCACTTCGAATATGTCCGGCCCATTAAATGGCTAGTTGCCCTACTTGATGACACAGTTATTCCGTTCAGCATCTTAGATGTGCACACTGATCGGGAGACCCGCGGCCATCGCTTCTTGGGTCAAGACGTGACGTTAACCAACGCCCAAGATTACGAAGCAGCCCTGACAGAACAGTTTGTCATTGCGGATGCCGCTAAACGAAAAGCCGAAATCAGCAAACAGATTGAGACGTTGGCTAGCCAAAACAATTGGCAAATTAACATTGATGCTGATCTGTTGGAAGAGGTCAACAATTTGGTTGAATGGCCAACAGCCTTTGCGGGCAGTTTTGATGAGAAGTATCTCGCTATTCCTGAAGCAGTTTTGATTACCTCAATGCGCGATCACCAACGTTTCTTTTACGTGTTGGATCAACAGGGTCGTTTGCTACCCCACTTTGTGTCGGTTCGAAACGGAAATCGGGAGTATATCGAAAACGTTGTCGCAGGAAATGAAAAAGTGTTGGCGGCCCGATTATCAGATGCAATGTTCTTCTATGAAGAAGACCAAAAACCCGACTTGGCGGATTACGTCGAGCGTCTCAAAACTGTTAGCTTCCACGATAAAATCAGCACCATGTACGATAAAATGCAGCGGGTTCACGCTATTGGCCAATCACTCGGACCGCAGTTTGGCTTATCCGACGATGAGCAGGCAGCCTTGGATCGGGCAAGTCAGCTTTATAAGTTTGACTTAGTGACCGGTATGGTTGGCGAGTTTGCGGAATTGCAAGGGATTATGGGTGAAAAGTACGCTCTGTTAAAGGGAGAATCCAAAGCGACTGCAGCGGCAATTCGCGAGCACTACATGCCAATTAGTGCGGATGGTGATCTTCCCGCCACCAAGGTTGGGGCTGTGTTGGCTGTCGCTGATAAGCTGGACAGCATCCTAACATTCTTCGCAGCAGGAATGATTCCCAGCGGGTCTAATGACCCATACGCATTGCGACGTCAAGCCAGTGGAATCGTTCGAATTATCAGAAACGAAAAATGGTCCTTTGATGAACAAATGGTCCGGGCCTTATTGGCGGCTGAAAAGGCTGCCAACGTTGCGCCAGATTTAGACCAGTTGAGCCAGGTACCAACTGTTTTTGCCTTCTTGAAGGACCGTGTTAAGGTCATTTTGCAAGGTGAAAAAGTGCGTCACGACATTATTGACGCCGTCGTAAGTGGGCCGAACACCGATTTACTGGATAACTTTGAAGCGGCAACGGTTCTGGCCGAACACCAGTCAGATGACGACTTTAAAGAAATCATCGAGGCTTTGAACCGGGTCCTACGTTTGGCAGCAAAGCGGACGACCGATGGCGACGTTTTGGTGGATGCCCAGCTGTTTGAAAACGACAGCGAAGCAGCACTAGAAAAGGCCGTGCAAGCCGTCGAAGATGAAGCAGATGACCTCGATGTCGCGGATTACTTTAAGGCTTTAGCTCAGTTGAAAACCCCAATTACTGACTATTTTGAAGCCACTATGATCATGGCTGACGACTCGAAGGTCAAGAACAACCGGTTGAACCAATTGCAGCTAATTGCTGATTTGATTTACCGACTTGGGGACCTGAACCAATTAATCGTGAAATAAATCATCGTGATTGGCGAATCACGCAAAACGTGATATGATTCAGTTGTGCTATTAATGAACCTAACGATAAATACCAACATCGGCTTTCGGTGTTGGTATTTTGTGTTGGGAAGAGTTAATTGATGGACTTCTGGTAATTATGTGCTATTATATATTATGTGTCTCTACGCGGTCTGACAGATTGCGTAGCGTCAAATTTTGTTGATTACAGGCAAAATTGTCACGTTCGAAAGGGGCTGAGCCATTGGCTAGAATACCCGAAGAAGTTGTTGAGGAGGTTCGCAACGCCACTAATATTGTGGATTTTGTGGGCCAGTATGTTCAACTCCAAAAGTCAGGGAAAAACCTGTTCGGGTTGTGTCCGTTTCATGAGGAGCGAACGCCCTCGTTTTCGGTTTCTGAAAGTAAGCAGATTTTTCACTGTTTTAGTTGTGGTCGTGGCGGCAACGTTTTTAAATTCTTAATGGAACTTGAAAATTTAAGTTTCCAAGAAGCGGTTTTAAAAGTTGCTGCATTTTCACACGTGCCACTTTCTGATTCGGTCTTGTCCGCTGCTAATGAAACGGCAAACCGACCAGTCGATGCAAAAACTTCGGCGTTGATCGAGTTGCACGAGGCGGCGGGAAAGCTGTTCCACCACGTGTTGGTCAATACTGAACTCGGCCAGCCAGCGCTGGCGTACCTGCACGAGCGCGGGCTAACTGACGCAACGATTGACGCGTTTAACTTGGGCTTTGCACCGCAGAACCGGTTGTTAAAACGGTTCTTTGACGAGCGCCAAGTTGATTATCAGACGTTGCGTCACTCAGGGTTATTTATTGAAAACCAAGAGGGTGAGCTTCGTGATCGATTCGTGGATCGCATTATGTATCCGATTCGCAACGAAGGTGGCCAAACGGTGGCCTTTTCCGGGCGACTGTTGGCGAAAGCCGATGATCAGCCTAAATATTTGAACAGCCCGGAGACGGACCTGTTTAACAAACGCAAAGTGTTATTTAATTTTGATCAAGCCCGTGGTGCCATTCGCAAGGTTGGGGATGTGATCTTGTTTGAAGGTTTCATGGATGTCATGTCGGCCACCCAAGCGGGTGTGACTAACGGCGTTGCGTCAATGGGAACGAGTTTAACGGAAGAGCAAATTTACGCCCTGTCGCGAGTGACGCAACAGTTGTACGTGTGCTATGACGGTGACGTTCCCGGCCAAAAAGCCACGGATCGGGCCCTCACCAACATTCGTGAGCAGTCCAGCCTCAAATTGGGTGTCATTACGATGCCAGAGGGGTTGGATCCTGACGAATACCGGCAAAAGTACGGTGAGGAAAAGCTCAAGGCGGCGCTCTTAACTGCGCGTGAAACACCGGTCGCCTTTTCCATGCGGTACTTAAGATCCCAGTACGATGTGAATACGGATGCTGGCCGGTTGGATTACATCGAAGCAGTTTTAGCCATTCTGGCCACCATGACCTCGCCGGTTGAGCAAGACGTTTATTTGACGCAGTTGGCTAACGATTATCAGCTGGATAAGACGAGCTTGAAACAACAACTGGCAATGGTTAAACCAACCGTTGCGCCACCCAAACAGCAGCCGGCTCGTCGTCAAGTTGAGCCGCCAGTTGTGACTCAGCACCGGCAAATCGTGCCGATTGACCGGGTCTTGCGAGCCGAACGCCACCTGCTTTACCGAATGTTACATGAACACTCGGTTTGGTTGTGGGTGACCGGCCAGCCGGGATTTAGCTTTGTTCATGAAGATTATCAGTTAATTTTCATGCTGGCGCAGGGCTATTTTCAAACCCATCAGGCGTATTCGCCTGCGCAGTTTGTGGACTTTATTCAAGATGATCACCTGCAAAACCTGGTCATTGAACTAGAGAACATGCAAGTCAGTGACGCGTCAAGTGAAGATGAGATTAGTGATTATTTCCACGTCATTTCCGACGATGCGCCACTTGAAAGCCGGCTGAAGGACCGCAAACAGGCCTTGGCTGAAGCGACCCGCCTTGGTGATTTTGATCGCCAAAAGCAATTGGTGGTTGAAATCGTTAAGTTACAACAACAAAAGCAATCAAACAGACAAGCTTAGGGGGCTTTATAATGGCAGAAAAGAAGACAACGAAGACTTTCGACGAGAAAGCATACGATAAAGCCGTCAAAGGACTCATCAAAGATTATAAAAAAGAAGGGCACATCACCTATGATGAACTCTCCGATAAAGTTGCGTCACCATTTAGCTTAGATGCTAAAAAGATGGACAAGTTACTGGAGAGTGTTGAAGACGCTGGGATCAGCGTTGTCGACGAGAACGGTGATCCAGACGCTCGGGCTGTTAAGGCCGCTAAAAAAGTGACCAAGACGGAGTTGAAAGACACGAGTGCCCCATCAGGTGTTAAAATCAACGATCCCGTTCGGATGTATCTGAAGGAAATTGGTCGTGTTAAGCTGTTAACGGCGGACGAAGAAGTTGCCCTTGCTCTGCGAATTGAACAAGGTGACGAACAAGCTAAGCAAGAATTAGCAGAAGCCAACTTACGGTTAGTTGTTTCGATTGCTAAGCGTTACGTGGGCCGTGGCATGCAGTTCTTGGATTTGATCCAAGAAGGAAACATGGGCCTTATGAAGGCTGTTGAAAAGTTTGATTACCGAAAGGGATTCAAGTTTTCAACTTACGCCACTTGGTGGATTCGACAGGCCATTACCCGGGCGATTGCCGATCAAGCTCGGACCATCCGGATTCCGGTGCACATGGTTGAAACCATCAACAAGTTGATTCGGATTCAACGTCAACTCCTTCAAGACCTTGGTCGGGAACCAACTCCCGAAGAAATCGGGGCTGAAATGGATATGCCAACCGAAAAGGTCCGTGAAATCTTGAAGATTGCGCAAGAACCAGTTTCGTTGGAAACACCAATTGGTGAAGAAGACGATTCTCACTTGGGTGATTTTATCGAAGACGATGACGCAACCAGTCCAGCTGACCATGCCGCTTACGAATTGTTGAAGGAACAACTCGAAAGTGTCTTGGATACGCTGACCGATCGTGAAGAAAACGTCTTGCGTCTGCGGTTTGGTTTGGATGATGGTCGCACTCGGACCCTTGAAGAGGTTGGCAAGGTCTTTGGTGTGACTCGGGAACGGATTCGTCAAATCGAAGCAAAAGCCTTGCGGAAATTACGGCATCCATCTCGTTCAAAGCAATTAAAGGACTTTTTGGAGTAATCCTTCTGATATTAAACCGTATTTCAAAACCCGACTGGCCATTGGCTGGTCGGGTTTTTTTGTTTGTTTTTTCCGGAAAGGACTAGGCGAAGTCTTGAGGAGTAGCTTATACTAGATAGAAGATGAAAAATAAAGGAGCGTCACTTAAATGAACGGTACCCACCTATCAAATCGACTTCAAACGGTTGCCCAGTTCGTCCCTGACCATGCCAGATTGGCTGATATTGGGTCGGATCACGCGTACCTCCCCGTTTACCTGGCTAACGAGCACCACATTGACTTTGCGATTGCGGGCGAGGTTGCAAAGGGGCCGCACGACAATGCGTCGCAAGAAATTCAAAGGGCGGGTGTCTCGACCTTAGTTGCTTCCCGATTGGCGGACGGCTTATTGGCAGTGATGCCAACTGATCAGATTGATACAGTTGTCATCGCTGGCATGGGCGGCACCTTGATTACGACTATTTTAACGACGGGTTTTGAACGACTGTCGCACCACGAGCGCCTAATTTTGCAGCCCAACGTCGGCGAAGATAATGTTCGCCGATGGTTACAGGCGCATGATTATCAGATTACGACGGAGCAGATTTTAGAAGAAGACGGCCACATTTACGAAATTATCGTTGGGGACCCAGTGGTTGAACCAGTTACTTATTCAGAACAAGAACTGTTATTTGGTCCGTTCTTAATTCGGGATAAGTCACCAGTCTTTGTTAAAAAATGGCAACGTGAAGCGGGTCGCCTTCAGACGGTTATTGAAACAATGCGGCAAGCACAACCCGCACCAGTGGCAAAGATTCAGAAATTTGAACAACGATTAAGGCACATCTTGGAGGTCATCAAATGAAAGTTCGAGAATTAACGACCCAATTTGAGCAATTCGCCCCCCAGCGGCTGGCAATGGCTGGCGATCCAGTCGGACTGCAATTGGGGTCCTTAGACGCGGAAGTTAGTAAAGTGTTAGTCACATTAGATGTTCGTCCGGAAGTGGTGGATGAGGCTATTGCCGTCGGAGCTGACCTCATTTTTGCCCATCACCCGGCCATGTTTCGACCAGTTAAAAACATGGATCTATCAGTCCCACAGAATGCCATGTATGCCAAAATTATCGAAAATCACATCACCGTTTATGCCGCGCATACCAACTTAGATAATGCAGATGGTGGTATGAATGACTGGCTTGCTGAGGCACTTCAGCTGGTGAATCCGGTGGGGTTAGTGCCCGAAAAAACGGAAGCCGAATATTTGTTGACAGTTCACGTGTCACCGGTGTACGCGGACGCGGTCCGGCTTGCAATGGTGGGTAGCGGTGCTGGTAACATTGACCGTTATAAAGGGACGAGCTACGAATGGAATGGGACCAGTTGGTTTACCCCGTTAAGCGGGGCTGATCCTGAATTGGGTCCGGTGGGCGAACGGACGCAAACCGATGAAGTGGCCATTCAAGCTCGCGTCAGTGACAGTCACGTCGACGCCACCGTTCAAGCAGTTAACGACGTCTTTCCTGGCGGCCATCCATCGTTGCAGTTGATTCCCCTTAGAGACGCCGCCAAAACGTTTTATATGGGACGGGTGGGTGATTTGGCTACGCCAATGACGGCCCGCGATTTTGCTGAGTACTGTAAGGCCATCTTTGGCGTGGCGGGTCTGCGACTTGTGGCGGCGGACCCGTTAAAAATGATTCACCGGGTGGCTGTTTTAGGTGGTGACGGTGGACGGTTTTATCCAGACGCCATCGCTGCCGGCGCGGATGCCTACGTCACGGGTGACGTGTATTATCACACAGGTCACGACATGTTGGCTAGCGGCTTGACCGTGGTAGATCCCGGTCACCATATTGAACAGATTTGTAAACCGAAGTTGACCGAATTGTTTGAAGACTGGCAGTTGGATCATAAGTGGCCAATCGAAATTGTGGCTTCCAAGTTGAACACGGATCCTTTTACGTTTGTCTAACCCTGAAAGGTAGTGAATGCAATGACTTATGAAACGTTGATTCCTCGATTTTTAAAGTATGTTAAAGTTGAAACTCGCTCCGATGAGACCAGCACAACGGTGCCATCCACCCAGAGTCAGGTTGAGTTTGCCAAGCAACTGGCCGACGAGTTAACCACAATTGGCTTGAGTCATGTTCATATTAATGCTCAAACCGGGTACGTGATGGCGACGCTTCCCGCCAATGTTGAAACTGAGGCACCAGCGGTGGGGTTTATCGCCCACATTGATACGGCTGATTTTAACGCCGAAAACGTGAAACCACAGATTGTGCCGAATTACGATGGTCAGTCAGTAATCAAACTCGATAAAGAAGGGACGTACCTACTGGATCCAGCCGTCTTTCCAAGTTTGAAAAAATACGCGGGTCAAACGTTAATTACCACTGATGGGACCACCTTATTAGGCGCCGATGATAAGGCGGGCGTGGCCGAAATTGTGACCGCTATGGCCTACTTAATTGAGCATCCGGAGATTAAGCACGGGACGGTTCAGATTGGACTTGGGCCCGATGAAGAAATTGGGACCGGAGCCGATCACTTTGATGTGGCCGACTTTGGCGCTGCATTTGCCTATACAGTTGATGGTGGACCGTTGGGACAATTGGAATATGAAACGTTTAACGCAGCAGACGCGCAACTTCAGGTGAAGGGAACGAATGTTCACCCTGGCGATGCTAAGGACGTCATGGTGAATGCCCTGCAGGTGGCGATTGATTTTCATAATGAATTGCCAGCCCATGATCGGCCAGAAAAAACGGCCGGTCGGGAAGGCTTTTTCCACCTGTATCAGCTAACGGGAACCGTGGATGCGGCCTCAATGGGTTATATTATTAGGGATCATGATCGCCAGAAGTTTGAGGCAAAGAAACAACTGATGCAAACTATCGTACAACAACTTAATACCACGTATGGTGCTGGGACGGTCACGCTTAAGCTGAAGGACCAATACTATAACATGCGTGAAGTGATTGAACGGGACATGGGGGTGGTGACCCTTGCTAAAGAAGCAATGGAAGCACTCGATATTAAACCAGATATTGCCCCAGTTCGTGGCGGAACCGATGGGTCAAAAATTTCATTTTTAGGGTTGCCCACGCCTAACCTGTTTGCGGGCGGTGAAAACATGCATGGTCGTTACGAGTACGTCTCAACGGAAACGATGGCGAAAGCGACTGATGTTATTTTAAAAATTATTGAACTCACACTGGCCCAATCGTAACGTTTAAACCGCTGAGATAATCAGCGGTTTTTTGCTGGCCAAAAAGGTGGGAATAGTGCGGTAAAAAAATAAAGGTCAAAATTGGTCAAATTATGGTCCGTTTTGGTCAAACCTGTGTTAAGATATGGGTCATAATCAAGAAGAAAAGGACGATGAATTCATGAACCCTGATGGATTGACCCAGGCTGTGGCGGATGCGATCGCCGAAGCCCAACAAATTGCAGTGACCCGAAAGCACCAAGCAATCGGGGTGGCGCATTTATTTAAATACCTCGTTCAACCTGGCCAACTTGGTCGCCAGTTGTTGAGTGAACTAGGCGTGGAGATGACCCAGCTAAACCGGGAGTTAGACGCCGAATTAGAGGCTGTTTCAAGTGTCGCTGGAGATTCAGTGACTTACGGTCAAAATATTTCTCCCGACTTGTACCAATTGCTCCAAAAAGCCGAAATCGTCAAGAAGGATTTTAATGACGACTATATTGCCACCGATACGCTGGTGATTGCTCTGATGCAACTCTCAGGCAACCGCTTGACCGACTTTTTAAAGGCGCAAGGACTTACCGAGCAACAGGTAAAAAATAAGGTTCAAACTATTCGCAGCGGCGCGCGGGTGACCTCTAAGAACCAAGAAGATCAATACCAAGCGCTAGAAAAATACGGGATTGATTTAGTCCAAGCGATGCGGACTGGTGAGCGGGACCCAATCATTGGCCGCGACGATGAGATTCTAGACGTGATTCGAATCCTATCGCGAAAGACGAAGAATAACCCGGTTTTAATTGGGGAACCGGGGGTGGGTAAAACGGCCATTGTGGAGGGACTAGCCCAACGGATTGTAAAGGGCGACGTTCCTGAAAACTTAAAGGATAAGACCCTGTTTTCATTAGATATGGGGGCCCTGATTGCGGGGGCCAAGTACCGTGGAGAATTTGAAGAGCGATTAAAAGCCGTCTTAAACGAAGTGAAAAAAAGCGACGGGCAGATTATCATGTTCATCGACGAAATTCACAACATTGTTGGGGCTGGTAAAACGGAAGGCAGCATGGACGCTGGAAACCTGTTAAAACCCATGTTAGCCCGTGGCGAGCTGCATCTGATTGGGGCCACCACGATTGATGAATACCGCGAATACATGGAGAAAGACCGGGCGCTTGAACGGCGGTTCCAAAAGGTGCAAGTTGCCGAACCTACAGTGGCCGATACGATTACCATTTTACGGGGACTCCGGGAACGTTTCGAAATCCACCACGGCGTCCGAATTCATGATAATGCGTTAGTGGCTGCGGCTAAACTATCGGACCGCTATATAACTGACCGATACTTGCCCGATAAGGCCATTGATTTGATTGATGAAGCCTCAGCAGCAATTCGAGTGGCGATGAACTCGGCGCCAACCGAGTTGGATACTGCCCGGCGTCAAATGATGCGCTTAGAAGTGGAAGAGGCCGCATTGAAGCAAGAAACCGACGTCAGCTCTAAAGAACGGTTAGCTGCAGTTCAAAAGCAACTAGCCGACATTAAGGAGCGGGTCGGTAACCTGAACGCGCGCTGGGATGCCGAAAAGCAGTCATTGGCTGCGCTTGGCCAAAAAAAGGCCGAACTCGATAAGGCTAACCGGGACTTAGAAACGGCCGAAAAGAATTACGATTTAAACCAGGCGGCTATTTTACAACACGGGACCATCCCACAGTTGCAGCAAGAGCTGGCCGCTATGGAACAACGTGATCAAGATGGGGACTGGTTAGTCGAAGAATCGGTGACTCAAAAAGAAATTGCGGTTGTTGTTGCGAAAATGACCGGAATTCCCGTGACTAAGCTGGTTGCCAGCGAGCGAGAAAAACTTCTCCATCTAGCGGATAACCTGCATCGCCGAGTTATTGGTCAGGATGAAGCAGTGACGGCGGTTTCAGACGCTGTGCTCCGGTCGCGCGCCGGTTTGCAGGATCCAAGCAAACCGTTGGGGAGTTTCTTGTTCCTTGGTCCGACGGGCGTTGGAAAAACGGAACTCGCTAAGGCATTAGCAGAGGCGTTATTTGATTCAGAAGACCAGATGGTTCGCATTGATATGAGCGAATATATGGAAAAGGAATCGGTATCCCGTCTCGTCGGGGCTGCACCGGGATACGTGGGCTATGAGCAGGGGGGCCAGTTGACCGAAGCGGTCCGGCGCCATCCGTACGCCATTATCCTGTTTGATGAAGTTGAAAAAGCCCACCCAGACGTTTTTAACGTCTTGCTGCAAGTCCTAGATGACGGTCGCTTAACGGATGGTCAAGGTCGGACCGTGAACTTCAAAAACACCTTGTTGATTATGACTTCTAACCTTGGGTCTGATCGGCTTTTGGAAGGAACGGATGATAAGGGCGTCATTTCACCTGAAGCGAAAACTCAGGTGGCTAGTCTCCTTCAACAAGCGTTTAAGCCAGAGTTTTTAAACCGGATCGATGATACGATTATGTTTAAGCCCCTGACGATGACGGATGTCACTCAGATTGTTCAAAAGTTAATTGACGGTTTAGCCAACCGAGTTGCCGAACAAGAAATTGGGTTGCAGATTACCGCGGCAGCGGCTCAGTGGTTGGCTCGGCGGGGCTATTTACCTGCGTTTGGCGCCCGACCACTCCAACGGACGGTGGTTAATGAAGTAGAGACGCCACTCGCTAAACTGATTATTGGCGGCCGGGCAACGGCTCATAGCACGGTTAACATTGATATCAATGAAACTCAGGACGGCTTAACGTTTGACGTTGTTAGTTAACCTTTGCACCATACAAAAAAAGCTGCGGCTTAGCCACAGCTTTTTTTGATTTAATTTTGACTTTTTGACGCGTCTGATCGGCTTAGTAGGTGAACCCCGTTAACGAAGATTAAGCCAACGATGGCTGCTACGACACCAATTTGCAAGCGATTATAAGACATTAATTCCAGGGCCCCGCCGATGTAGCCAATGACCTCACCAAAAATGACGGACCAGAAGATAACGACTAAGTTTGCTTCTAATAATTTCACTTTGAGCACCTCTCAATCACTTAAAAAGTTTATCACAATTCGGCTAAAAAGCAATTGGAAATCGGCGGTTTATTGGTTTTCTTTGGTATAATATGGAACAGAAAGGATGGTTAAGATGGCCTTTGTCCCCCTTAGCGTGATTAGTAGTTTTAGTTTACTTCAAAGTACGACCTCCATTGACGACCTTGTGAAAGCCGCTAAAGAACGTGGTTATCAGGCCATCGCCTTAACGGATCGAAACGTCATGTACGCGACGGTAGCTTTTTATCAGGCTTGCCAAAGGGCAGGAATTCAGCCCGTTTTTGGTCTGACACTGACAACGTCTGGCATCGTGGCCGAAGACCAAGCCTTTGATTTGGTTTTACTGGCGAAGGACTTTGTGGGTTATCAGCACCTCATGAAATTAAGCTCCCTAAAAAATACTCAAGCAACGGAAGGCCCCCTTGACTTTAAAGTGGTTGCCCCGCTGCTGGACCATTTGATGGTTATTAATCCAGTTGAAGGTGAGTTAGCCCATTGGTTGCTACAGGGTAATATGGCTGCGGTTGAAGAGTTAATTCACCGCCAAGTCGCTGTGGTGGATGCGCAAAGTATCTTGATTGGCGCCAATGCGAACCAGCCAGCGGCGGTCGTCCGACAGCTTAAGACACTGGCAGCTGATTTTCGGGTGGCCCTAGTGGCTTTACCGACCATCGCATATCTAAATGCCAATGATCATTTTGCCGTGCAAGTCCTAACGGCCATTAAAGATGGCACAACGATTAGTCACTTAGCGGACGCAAAGGCGAAAACTGGCCAGCTATGGCTGAAACCCGCTGCCGATTTTGAAGCCGAATTTAAGGCGGCCGGGTTGGGTGCAGCTGCTCAGGAAAGTGCCCACGTGGCGGCCACTTGCTCGGTTCAACTTCAGTTTCAAAAACCGCAACTGCCAGTGTTTAAAACACCGGATGGGCAGTCGGCTCAGGCGTACCTTCAGACCCTTTGTGAGCAAGGGTTGAAGCGCCGATTCCAGCAAAATCAAATTGCGCCCGTTGACCAACCGGCATACTCTGACCGGCTGGCCCACGAGTTAGCGGTTATTGACCGGATGGGGTTTAACGATTATTTCTTAATCGTTTGGGACGTCATGCGCTTCAGTCGGTCCTCCGGGATTATCACCGGCCCGGGCCGGGGATCAGCGGCCGGGTCGCTCGTTGCTTATGTGTTGGGGATCACAGATGTGGATCCCATCGCGTTTAACCTATTATTTGAACGGTTCTTAAACGAAGAACGAGCGCAAATGCCTGATATTGACTTGGACATTCCTGACGATCGGCGTGATGAGGTGCTTCAATACACGCATGACAAGTACGGTCATGAGCGGGTAGGGCAGATCATCACCTTTGGGACCTTGGCTGCTAAGCAGGCCATTCGGGATGTTGGCCGGGTTTTTGGGCTTCGACCATACGAACAAAGTACGTGGAGTAACGCCATTCCAAACTTACTCCACGTTAGTTTAAAAGAGGCGTTGGCGCAGTCGCAACCGTTAAAAAACCTTATCAGTGATTCTGAGACCAATGCACTCCTCTTTGAGACGGCCGTTAAACTTGAGGGGTTACCCCGTCATTATTCGACCCATGCGGCCGGGGTGGTGTTAAGTGACCACCCGTTAACCGAAATCGTGCCGGTTCAAAATGGCTCAGAAGAAATGTTAATGACGCAGTACACTAAGGATTACGTGGAACAGGTAGGCTTACTTAAAATGGACTTCTTGGGGCTTCGGAACCTCTCTATTATGGCTAACGCCCTCAAGATGGTGCACGAACAGACAGGTCAACAATTACCAATCGAGCAGGTTCCCCTTGATGACCCGGCCACGCTAGCGCTGTTTCAGCACGGAGATACCAATGGTGTCTTTCAATTTGAATCGGCGGGGATCAAGAACGTCTTGCAGCGGCTTCGGCCAGATAGCTTTGAATTAGTCGCCGCAGTCAATGCGCTTTACCGACCAGGGCCGATGGAAAATATCGATCACTTCATTCGTCGCCGGTTCAATCAGGAACCCATTACCTACCCAGATGCGTCCTTAAAACCAATTTTAGCTCCCACTTACGGGATTATCGTCTATCAGGAACAAGTGATGCAGGCCGCCTCAATTATGGGGGGCTTTACGTTAGGTCAAGCCGATTTATTGCGACGGGCGATGAGTAAGAAGAAAAAGCAAACGATGGACGCGATGCAAAAGCGGTTCGTCGAAGGGGCTGAGAAAAACGGGGTCTCCACGGAAAATGCCGTTCGGACATTTGACTATATTGACCGATTTGCTAACTACGGTTTCAACAGGTCACACGCTGTTGCGTATAGTAAAATGGCCTTTGAACTGGCGTACCTCAAGGCCCACTATCCGGCTGCCTTTTTTGCGGCACTCTTAAATTCAGTGTTAAATAATGGGGCCAAGACCAAGCTTTACTTAATGGAAGCTAAGCGCCATCAGGTGGCCATTTTACCACCCGATGTGAACCGTTCCGGGTCCGTTTTTCAACTAACAGATGGGGCAATTCGGTTCGGATTAGGGTCCATCAAGGGCATTCGCCGTGACTTTTTACGGGACCTACTCCGTGAACGTGACGCAAATGGGCCGTTCAAGTCACTTCACCAATTTCTGTTACGGCTAGATGAAAAGTGGCGTAAGCAGGATCTTCTTGAGGCGCTAATTTATGCCGGCGCTTTTGATCAATTCGGTGCCAACCGGGCGGAATTAGTGACTAGCTTACCGGAATTTTTAAGCAGTGTTGAACTGAGTGGTAACAGCGTGGATTTGTTTGAGGCTTTAGCGCCGAAAATCAAACCGGTAAAGGATCTCTCGTTGACGGCTAAGCTCGCTAAGGAGGACGAATACTTAGGGGCGTATTTATCCGGTCATCCGGTCGAGCAGTACCAGTCGTTGATGACCGAAAAACACGCAACACCCATTGCGGATCTCGTCGCCGACCAAGCCGTCACCTTGGTCATTTACCTCACAAAAGTGCGGACTATCCGCACTAAGCGTGGGGACCAAATGGCCTTTTTGACCGGTAACGACTTGACCGGCGACGTGAGCGTTACCGTCTTTCCCAATTTGTACCGGTCAGTCACAGAATGGCTTGACCAAAACCAAGTGGTTGTCATCACGGGAAAAACGGAAACTAACCGGGGCAATGTGCAGGTCGTGGCGAATACTCTGGTGCCGGCGGCCACCGCTAATCAGGGCAAAGAAACCGAACACCGGTCCTTGCCGGCGCCCCCACGGTGGTTTTTGCGGATGGATATCGAGCACGATACGGCCGCTGTTCATCAGGCGTTAAACGATTTGTTAGCCAAGGAAACCGGCGACGTTCCGGTGATTTTATTCCGGGTAAAAGACGACACTAAGCGGGTTTTAGCACGTCGTTTTTGGCTGGCACCGACGCCCACAGTGGGTCAAGAGCTTAAATTGTTATTAGGTGAGCAAAACGTGGTTTATCAGCAATGAAGACGTGAATTAAAATAAAATTGGTCTAGTTAGGGAATGAAAACGCTTTTCTGCCGGAATTCATTAGAAAACCCTAAAACCTAGCAGACTTTAAAAATGAAAAGTGTTAAAATGATTCTCGGAATCGAAATAGCTCAGTCTAGAGGAATCCGTTATTTGGTTCACTTAGGTTGGGAAATACCCAAAGGAGAGATTTTTCTTATGAAGAAAACCAAGATCGTAAGTACCCTTGGTCCTGCAAGTACTGATGTTGACACAATTGTAAAGTTGATTGAAGCTGGAGCTAACATTTTCCGGTTTAACTTTTCCCATGGTGATCACGAAGAACACCTTGGCCGTATCAGCAACGTACATGAAGCCGAAAAAATCACTGGTAAAACAGTTGGTTTGATGCTTGATACGAAGGGTGCCGAAATTCGGACGACCGTTCAAAAGGATGGTAAGATTGAATACCACACGGGCGATAAGCTCCGGATTTCAATGGACGACTCCTTGGAAGGCACTAAGGATAAGATCGCTGTGACTTATCCTGGCTTGTTTGACGACGTTAACGTCGGTGGCCACGTGCTCTTTGACGATGGTTTGTTAGACATGGTCGTTGACGAAAAAGACGACGCTAACAAAGAATTAGTTGGAACGATGCAAAACGATGGTTTGCTTGGCTCTCGTAAAGGGGTTAACGCACCTGGTGTTTCAATCAACTTGCCAGGGATTACCGAAAAGGATGCTGATGACATTCGTTTTGGTTTGGACCACGAAATTAACTTTATCGCCGCTTCATTCGTCCGTAAGCCACAAGATGTCATGGACATTCGTGAATTACTCGAAGAAAAGAACATGGAACACGTTCAAATCTTCCCTAAGATCGAATCTCAAGAAGGGATCAACAACTTTGACGACATCATCAAGGTGTCTGATGGTTTGATGGTCGCTCGTGGGGACATGGGGGTTGAAATCCCAGCAGAAAACGTGCCGTTGGTTCAAAAGAGCTTGATCCACAAGTGCAACGTTTTAGGCAAGCCAGTTATTACGGCGACCCAAATGTTGGATTCAATGCAAGAAAACCCACGCCCAACTCGTGCCGAAGCTTCTGACGTTGCAAACGCCGTATTTGACGGGACCGACGCAACTATGCTTTCAGGTGAAAGTGCAAACGGTGAATACCCTGTTGAATCAGTTGCAACGATGGCCCGTATTGATGTTAAGGCTGAAAATGCTTTGAAGGACTTCGGGACCGACCACATTGCCTTTGAAACGGGTGATGTGACGGAGTCAATCGGTGACTCTGTCGCCCGGGCAGCAAAGGCGCTTGGGGTTAAGACCATTGTCGCTGCTACTGAATCAGGCTACACCGCTAAAATGATTAGCAAGTACCGTCCAGATGCAGACATCTTGGCCATCACGTTTGATGACCGGACCCGTCGTGGTTTGATGGTTAACTGGGGTGTTTACCCAATTGTTGCCGAAAAGCCAGCTAACACTGACGAAATGTTCGACTTAGCTGCTGCTAAAGCCGTTGAAACTGGCTTAGCTAAGGAAGGCGACCTGATCTTGATCACCGCTGGTGTGCCAGTTGGCGAACGCGGAACGACGAACTTGATGAAGGTTCAATTAATCGGTTCAAAGTTGGTTCGCGGCCAAGGCGTCGGTGATGACACGGTTATCGGTAAGGCCGTTGTTGCTTCTTCAGCCGATGAAGCTAACAGCAAGACCACTGAAGGCAGTGTTTTAGTTGCTAAGAATACCGACAAGTCATACTTACCAGCCATTGAAAAGGCTAGTGCTGTGATTGTTGAAAACGGCGGATTGACTTCTCACGCAGCCGTTGTTGGTATTTCGATGGGCATTCCAGTGATTGTTGGTGCTGAAGGTGCTACTGAAAAGATCTCAGATGGTGAATTGATTACGGTTGATTCTCGTCGTGGGGTTGTATACCACGGTGCTTCAAACGCTCTATAATTAGAAAAAATGAAAAGTTCGGCAGCGATGCCGGGCTTTTTTTATACATAAAGAAAACAAATGAAAACGCCTATTTGGCAGTGTTTCAGGAACTTTGCTGAACACTTTTTTAGGGATTGCTTGTGTGAAAAGGTTGAAAAGTCAATTAAATTCACAGATAATAGTGTCTGCATAAAATTATGTCTCGATTGGGGACCGAGACGTGTGAGAATGGAGCGAATCAGTTTGCAAATGATTAAAAGCGAATGGCGATACATTGGTAAAA
This sequence comes from Secundilactobacillus kimchicus JCM 15530, assembly GCF_001433995.1. Taxonomy (GTDB): domain Bacteria; phylum Bacillota; class Bacilli; order Lactobacillales; family Lactobacillaceae; genus Secundilactobacillus; species Secundilactobacillus kimchicus. The sequence continues at coordinate 299,583 of NZ_AZCX01000001.1, read as the reverse complement.
ACAGACTGATCTTGATTTCAGTGCTTGCTATCATGTTTATCCCGTTCATGTATAGTATTTTCTTTTTGAAGTCAGTTTGGAATCCATACGGGTCGACGAGTCATTTACCAGTGGCGGTCGTTAATCAAGATCAGGCCGTTCAGTATCAAGGAAAGACGTTAAATGTTGGGGATCAAACCATCGCTAACCTGAAGAAAAATCACCAGTTGGGTTGGCGATTTGTGAGTGCTAAGCAGGCTAAAGCGGGTTTAGCAAATCAGAAGTATTACTCAATTATTTCGATTCCTAAGGATTTTTCGGCCAATGCGGCCACGTTACTTGATGACACCCCCAAACCAATGCAGTTGACATACAAAACCAATGGGTCAGCTAACTATATTGCGGAGGTCATGAGTCAAGTAGCGGCCACAAAACTCAACGATAAAATTAAAGCCAATGTGACCGAAGCGTATGCTAGTGCCGTGTTCGATCAGATTTATAAGGTCGGTAAGGGCATGAATACGGCCGCCAAAGGGGCGACCAAACTTAAAGATGGTTCAGTCACGCTTTCGGATGGGTTAAACACCTACACAACGGGTGTGGCGAAAGTTAATAACGGCTTAATGACGATGAAAACCAGTGTGGGTCCGCTGGCAACTGGAGTTCAGAAGCTGACGGATGGTGCCAATAAGCTCAGTGCCGGCATCAATCAATATAGTGCTGGGGTTAGCAAAGTTAATGCCGGGACACAGAAATTAAATGGGTCTACAGGCGTTTTAGCTTCTGGTGTGACCAAACTCTCGAAGGGCGCTAAAAAGCTGAATAATGGGCTGTATACGTACACTCATGGGGTCTATCAACTCAACCAAGGCATGACGACTTTGGGGAATGGTGTCAGCCCCCTTCAGAGTGGGTTTAAAAAACTTTACACTGGGAGTCAAACGCTCACGGCGGGGTTAAAGACCCTTAATGACAACTCTGGTAAATTGAATACGTTATTGGGTCAACTGAACCAGCAACTCAGTCCGCTTAGTACTGCGGCCGGCCAAAAACAGCTTGAGACGTTGAATCACATTTTGACGATTTTAAAGAGCGACCAGTTCAACCAAAACAAGGATCAATACATTCAAATTATGAACGCGTTAATTAAGCTGCAAGGTATGAAAAATCAGCTGACAGGGCAAGCATCGGCGGTTGAAAAAGCAAATAAGACGGCGGTGGCTGCAGCTCAAACTGTGCAGGATGAGCAGCAAAAGGCGGCCAAGCAGGTGCCAAGTTCAACGAATCGAATCAATTCGTTAGCCCAGCAAATTCAGGCTAAAAAAGATGACCCAGACAAGGTCAACGAATTAGCTGGTCAAATTAGTGATCAATCAAAGGACTTGCATCAGCAAGCCAGTTCGATTAACAAAGCAGCCGCCGTTAAAAAGTACGCTGCAAGTGCGAAACGGGCGACGAATTTGTGGCAAGGATTACAGCTTTTGCTGAACAATATGGACAGCGTTAGCACGTTACTCAACGCCGACGTTGACCCGACCACCGACGGAACGGCTCAGCTTTTGCAATACGTGGGCCAGTTAAACGTGTCACAGAGTCAACTGGCTCAGTTGCAAAGTGCACTGTCCCAAGCTAAGAATGCGGGTAGCATGGTCAGCAGTCTCCAAAAATACGTTGGTGGCGTGCAAAGTGCTTATCAGGGTTCTAAGAAGTTGACGAGCGGCATGAGTCAGGTTAACGAAAAACTGCCAGTTTTGGTGAGTGGCATTGGTAAAATACAAAGTGGTGTCACTAGGTTAACAACCAATAGTCCGAAACTCCTAAGTGGCAGCCAGCAATTATCTGGTGGCTTGACCACGCTTAATGGTAAAGTGCCAACGCTAGTGTCTGGCGTCGCAACATTGGCTAATGGAACGGCTAAGCTTAACAGCAAATCATCTCAACTAAAGGCTGGGGCTAACCGACTTGCAAGTGGGACGAACCAGCTTAATCAAAAGGTACCTACCCTGACTAGTGGGGTCAATAAACTGGCTGATGGGACTGGTAGATTGGTGAACAATTCGGCCAAGCTAAATGCTGGAGCCAATAAGATCAAAAATGGGAACGCGAAGCTTGGGTCGTCTCTGCAAAAAGGCGCCGACCGAGTGAACGGTCTGCAATTTACGAGTAAAACCGCCAAAATGTTTGCTCAGCCAAGTGAACTCAAACACGCTAATTACAGCGTGGTACCGAACTACGGTCACGCCTTAGCACCGTATGTGCTATCACTTGCGTTGTACGTTGGGGCGCTGGTCTTCAACTTTGCCTTTCCAATTCGGAAAGTTGCGAAACTTGGCGAAAGCGCGACGTCCTGGTACCTCAGTAAAATTAGTGTTGGCGCAGTGGAGGCTTTGGCAATGGCGCTCATTGAACCGACGCTGATGATGGTTGGTGGTTTATCCGTTGATCACGTTGGCTCGTTTTACCTGATGTCCATCCTATTTGCCGAAGCTTCGATGTTTATCGTGATGTTCTTATCCATGTTGCTCGACAACCCAGGTCGTTTCTTAGCCATGGTCTTGTTGATGCTACAACTGGGCGGATCAGCCGGGACCTTCCCGATGGAGGTGACCAATCACTTTTACAACGTGATCCATCCGTTCTTGCCAATGACCTACTCAATTTTAGGTTTCCGTCAGGCGTTGACGTCTGGGATGGCACCTGGGACGGTTGGGCACTCTGCATTAGTGTTGGCTGGCTTTGCGCTTGTCAACGTGCTCTTACTGTGGCCAACGATGTGGCTGCTACAACGGATGCATTTGATGGGGCGGTCTCAGTTGGATGATAACCAAAAACTCCAAGAAGTCGAAGATCCAAATACAAGTGCTCATTCATAATGAAAGGGGCTCATCAAAATCATCAAAGTGCTGAGCACTTTGATGATTTTTTGATAAAAAACAGGATCTTTGCAATCCGATTCGCCCTTTTAGGCGGAATCGTGTAAAATGGGAATGATTATGAGGAACGAGGAATCTAAATGGAAAATGAATTAGCAACAATCGTCGGTCACACGGTCGCGGGTCAAGTGACTGACGAAAATGACAAGTATTACGTTGTCTCGGTCGCCGGTAATGCGCTTCGGCTTGACAAGACGGAAATTTTAAAGCCACTCAAACAAGGCAGTCAATTTCGCGGGTTTGCCTATGAAAATGAACATCATCACTTACAAATCACGCGGAATCCACCAAAGGTGCAGATTGGGCGTTACGCTTTTGGGACCGTGGTCAAAGCTCAAAAGGGCCTAGGGGTCTTTATCAACATTGGGTTGCCGAATAAGGACGTCGTCGTGTCGTTAGATGACCTACCAGAGATGATGCACTTATGGCCGCAAAGTGGTGACCGACTCTTAGTGACGTTACGGGTGGATAAGAAGGCCAGAATGTGGGCGGTACCAGCCGACGAAAGTATCTTTCGGGCGATGGCCCAGGTGCCGGACTATCCCAAGTTTAAAAATAAGGACATTAACGTCACGGCTTACCGGTTAAAACTGACAGGTACGCAGGTGCTCTCAGATGACTTTTACCTGGGCTTTATCCCGCCAGAGGAGCGGCAAGAAGAACCCCGATTAGGTCAACAACTCACCGCTCGAGTCATCGGTCAATTTCCGGACGCAACGTTGAAGTTGTCCCTTCGACCACGGGCGTACGAGGCCATTTCGGACGACGCGGCAATGATCTTAGCGACCCTGCAACACGCCCCAGCGGGTAAACTGGCTTATACGGACAAAAGTGACCCAGCGGAGATCAAAGCCTATTTTGGCATTAGTAAGGGTCAGTTCAAGCGTGCGGTTGGCCATTTGATGAAGGCCCGTCTTGCGACTCAACACGACGGCTACTTGTGGCTAACCGAACCCGATTTAACGGATGAAACGGAGTCTTAACCATGGATCATCTTATCGCTGATTTTTTACATGAATTGCAGGTCGAACGCGGGTTGGCCGAAAACACCTTAAAGGGTTATGCACAGGATCTTAAAACCTTCCAAGCCTTTTTACAGACCCGCTCGATAGCCACGGTTAGCGCGGTGGATCAACTTGTTATTCTGGATTTTTTGGCGACTGAAAAAGCGGCTGGCCGGGCCCGCAATACGATGACGCGGATGGTGACGACCCTGCGCCGATTTTTTAAGTATTTGATGCAAAACGACCAGATTGTCGCTGATCCAATGGCTGAAATCAAAACCCCTAAGCGGAGCCACCCCTTACCGGCGGTGTTAACCATCGCGGAGGTGGATCAGTTGCTGGCGGCACCGGATACCCATGATAAGTATGGGATTCGGGACCGAACGATTTTAGAAGTTCTGTATGCCACCGGGTTACGGGTGAGCGAGTTGGTTCACTTGAAACTGGCGGACTTGCACCTCGAAATGGGGCTGATTCAGACCATTGGCAAAGGCAATAAAGAACGCATTATTCCAATTGGCGATGTGGCCATAGACTGGATCGACCGGTATCTGCAAACCAGTCGGCCCCAATTGTTAAAGGACCGACACAGCGAGTGGTTGTTTTTAAACCACCACGGTGCCGGCCTTTCTCGCCAGAGCGTTTGGATTAAGATTCAGCGCTACGTTGCGGCTGCTGGCATCAAAAAGCACGTGACACCCCATACGCTGCGCCATTCGTTTGCGACCCATATTCTTGAAAACGGTGCCGACCTGCGAATCGTTCAGGAACTGTTAGGTCATTCGGATATTTCGACAACTCAGATTTACACGCACATTTCTAAGAAGCGGCTGACTTCGGTGTATAATCAAACGCATCCGAGGGCGTGAGACCAAAAGGAGGCATTCGACGTGTTACTTAAATATCGCAGTGACTATGAGAAGGTCACCATGGGGTTATTGTCGTTTGTTAAAACCCTTAAGCGACTTAACCGCTTAACGGCAGAATTAGCCTGGTATCAAGCCAGTGCCAATCGGCAGTTACTTCTTTGGAAGGATGCTAACCAGGATTTTTCTGGGGTGGTCGGCATTGAATTGAAGCCGGGATTTGTTGTCGTCCGGTTGCTGGCGTTGACCCCAGCGGCTCGAAATGAGCGTCATCTGAACCAGATGTTAGACGAATTAGCTGACCTTTACCCGTCAGATAAAGTCATTGGATTATTAACAACGACCAAGCTGGTTGCCCAGTGGGAGGCGAAGCATGAGTAAGCTGCCCGTCATTCATATCCAAAATTTTGAAGGGCCACTTGATTTACTGCTTCACTTAATTCGATCACAGTCCATTGATATCTATGACATTCCAATTGTGGCCATCACTGACCAGTACATGCGTGCACTGCGTGACATGCAAGACCACCAGTTGGATGTGGCGGGGGACTACTTTGTGATGGCGGCCACGCTAATGAAGATGAAGGCGAAGCTGTTATTGCCAACCCCGGAGACGGTGACCGAAGAGCCGGAGGAAGAAAGCCTCGAGGAGATGCAGGCGCACTTAGTGGCGCAGTTAGTCGAATACCAGCGCTTCAAAGCGGCGTCCCACTGGTTTAAGGGTCAGGAAACGACCCGCCAACAGTATTACACACGACCGGAAATGGCAGTTCCAGCAACCGTTCGACTGGGCCAGCTGCCCGCGGGTATTCAAGTTAGCGCGCTGCGGTCTGCACTGACGGGGTTAGTTAACCGGCAGCGGCAGGCAGAAAAACCACTCCAGCTGATTAGCACCGACCGATACACCGTTAAAGCGCAAATCAAGAAAATTCGCGGGCGCTTAAAAACGGCCCAAGTCAGTGTGTCATTCGGCCAGTTTTTTGGTCAAACCCCGACTCGTGAAGAGGTTGTGACCACGTTTTTGGCGTTGTTGGAAATGACCAAGCAACACGAAATTACGCTGGAGCAACCGGACCGGGTGATGCCGATTAAAGTTAAAATGAGAAACGCGGATGGAGAAAAATGACAACGATGATGGCAAAATTAGAGGGTCTATTATTTATCAGCGGAGATGAGGGCATGACAGTGGGTGAACTTGCAGCGCTCACTGGCATGATGAAACCAGCCGTTAACCAGACCTTAGTGAGGTTAAATGAGAAATACGCGGCCGATCCAGACAGTGCGTTGACCATTCTAAAAAGCAATGAGACCGTTCGGTTAGCGACTAAAGCGACGCTAGCTGATACCGTCAAGCGGTACTTTGAAGCGCCGAGCTCAACCGGTCTATCACAGGCCTCACTTGAAGTGTTAGCGATCATTGCATATCATCAGCCGATTACTCGGATTGAGATTGATGAGATCCGGGGGGTCCAAAGTTCAGGGACGCTCAACAAACTAGCCCTTCGCCAACTCGTCACCGAAGTCGGTCGGAAGCAGGAGGCAGGCCGGCCCAAATTGTATGGCACGACCGACTACTTTATGGACTATTTCGGCTTAAAGGCATTAAGTGACCTACCCCCGTTGCCGGAGCCCCAAGAACCAGAAACCACTGAAAGTGGGCACCAGTTATTTTTAAAGCAGTTTAATCAAGAATTGAACCCGGAGGAAAAGGGATAATGGAACGATTACAGAAAGTTATGGCCCACGCTGGTGTGGCCTCCCGCCGCGGAGCGGAAGCACTCATCACGTCAGGGCACGTCAAGGTCAATGGTGAAGTCGTCAAAACCCTGGGTGTTAAGGTGGGGGTTCACGACCGAATTTTAGTCGATGAAACGCCTATCCAACAGGAAATGCCTATTTATTTGTTGCTGAATAAGCCTCGGCAGGTGGTGTCAACGGTGACGGATGATAAGCACCGTAAAACGGTCATTGATTTACTAGACGGCGCTGTTAGCGAACGGGTCTATCCGGTGGGCCGGCTCGATTATGACACGACCGGCTTGCTGTTATTAACCAACGATGGTGAGTTGGCTAATCGGTTGACCCACCCCCGTTACGAAGTCGAAAAAACTTACGTGGCGAAGGTTCAAGGTATCCCGACAAACGAACAACTCAAACAGTTGCGGGTCGGCGTTTTAGTTGACGGCCACAAATCGGCCCCCGCTAAGGCGAAACTGCTCTCGACAAACGATGATCGGAAAACAGCGATCGTCTCGCTGACTATTCACGAAGGTAAAAATCACCAAGTTAAGAAAATGTTTCAAGCAGTTGGTCATCCAGTGATGAAACTTAAGCGTGAAACGTACGCTTTCTTAACCTTAGACGGCGTTTCCGCCGGAGATTTTCGGCAGTTAAATCCTGAAGAAGTGAAACAACTTAAACGGATGGTGACCGACAAGAAGGGTTAAGGCTTGCTTTTTTGACTACTAGCAAGTAAACTGATCTTGTAATTAAATATTTTGGTTCATCTTCAGGGCAGGGTGTAATTCCCGACCGGCGGTAAAGCCCGCGACCTATCTTTAAGATAGTTGATTCGGTGAGATTCCGAAGCCGACAGTATAGTCTGGTATGCAGAAGATTGGGATCACAAAAACAGTAAGTGAGACCGAATCGTTGATGCCTATTTTGTGCTGAAGACGATTCGGTTTTTTTGTTTGCGGATTTCGTGAAGATGACCAGCCAGGAGGAATTTGCAATGGAACACACGCGTCATGCAATTTTTAACGTTCGGCAGGTCGTAGAAATGTCCTTATTTGCTGGGATTTCGTTTCTACTTATGTTTATCTCGTTTCCGATTCTCCCGTTTGTGTCGTACATGCGGATTGATTTTTCTGACATTCCAATTTTGATTGGAACGGTCTTATTTGGCCCCATTGGCGGGATTATTATTGCGGCCATCAAAGGCTTGTTATACTGGCTAATGACGGGGGTCGACTTAGCTAATTTTATTGGTGTGTTTGCCTCGTTTGTAGCATCGGTTAGCATTGTGCTACCATTTTCGTTAGTGATGAAGAAAACGACGGGGCGCTCATTATTGAGCCGACTGGCCCTAAGTGGCATTGCGCTGACACTGTCGCTAACTATTGTGATGGCACTACTGAACTGGCTTGTTTTAACCCCGGTGTACATGGCCGTTTTAGGGATGAAGATCAGTATGCCACTAGCACAAATGGTGTTGTTCGGGGTTGTGCCGTTTAACTTCATCAAGGGCGTTTTGATTAGTCTGGTGATTGGATTTGTTGTCAGCCGGATGCACACCTTCTTAAAGAAAGAATCCACGATTTTATAAAGTAAAAAAAATCAATGACCCAAGAGACTGCTTAGTTAACGCTAGACAGTCTTTTTTAGTTGTGGGAAAATGTGGGCAGTTTAGTGTTGGAGGAACGGTCATGAACAAAGCTTTATTATTGCAGTTATTGAGTGATGACCAGCCTCGACGGATTCGGGTCATTGAAAATTTACTGGTCGGAAAACGAACGGTGTCGACTCTTTATTGGGGACTGCGCTACGACCTGCTGGCATGGTTCGGATTCGAGAAACACCTTGCCCGTCGCGATGTCGCAAACGCGTTAAATCAATTAGTGGCGGATGGGTCCGCCACGGTCACTAATTTAGTTGCCCAGTTAACCCCAACAGGTGCGATTCAAAAACACCAATTGGCGAAGGTGACTTACCAACCGGTTGCGTTATCCAGCTGGTTAACCGTGGCGCGACCAGAAGCCTGGCAAGGCCTTCAGTTAGCGGTTCAGGTTGTGTCTGAATTTCAGGCGGCTAACCGCCAATACTATCCGCTCCAGGTGGCTTTTGAAACGCGTCAAACCGTTAAGCGCTGGTTTTTGGCGCAGCGGCGACCGACGTTGGCCAAGCAGGTTAGGGGTGAGCTTGGTCAGTTTTTAAGCGCTATTCCCGAGCCGGTGGCTGACTTGTGGGCCAGTTTATTGGTCGGGCATCAGACCCCTGGAAAAACGGTGGAGCAGTTGTTCGAAATGACGCACCGCTCGGCGTTGGAACTGACCGTCATTCAAGACGATATCATGACTCAGTTGGTGCTGGTGACCCAGGCAGCACCAACTTCATTTCCAGTGCTACATGAGTTACTTCAGGCGTGGCAGGTCAGTCCAATTTCCCCGAGTGCCGCTCAAACGTTAGCGAACTATCGGGCAGGAGCGACGCTTTCAACCATTGTTGAACACCGTCGTTTAAAACCGAGTACGGTCCATGAACATTTATTGGAGGCTGCTATTTTTTTGTCCGTTCAGCAGTTTCCGTATGCGAAGTTGCTACCTAATGACTTACAACGGGCGTTTGCGCAACGGTTGACGGGGTCAATCGATGATTGGGCTTTTGACCAGGTTTCGGATTTGAAGATTGAATTTTGGCAGTTTCGATTATACGAAATTATGAGGAGTAAATTATCGGATGACGGTGACGACTCAACAACTTTATAAAGTATTGGCCGAAAAATTTGGGTTTACCCGATTTCGCCCAGGTCAATTAGAAGCACTGACGGCGCTATCTGAGGGGCGTGACACCCTCGCTGTTTTGCCGACAGGGGCCGGTAAAACGTTGATTTACGAGTGCTATGGGTATGCGGTGCAACGGCCAGTTGTGATTGTGTCACCCCTGTTGTCACTTATGCAAGATCAGGTTCGTGCGCTGAACCTTCGTGGTGAAACCGCTGTGACGGCGGTCACATCGCTCATGAGTTTTACTGAAAAACGGGTCGTTCTCCAGCACCTTAACCGGTATCGGTTTATTTTTTCATCACCTGAAATGTTAACCCAGCCCGCGTTTTTGACCGCTCTAAAAGCCTGCCAAGTAGGGTTATTGGTCGTTGACGAGGCCCATTGTATCTCAACGTGGGGGCCTGATTTTCGGCCCGAATACTTATTGCTTGGTCGGATTCGCAATGCCTTGGGGCGCCCGCTGACGTTGATGGCAACTGCTACAGCGACACCCCAGGTTAAGCGGGATATTTTAAAGAAAATGCAATTACCAACGGCGGCGCAGATTGGATTATCGGTCGACCGGCCGAACATTTATTTGAAAGTGGTTAAGACCGCCACCGAACAGGATAAGCAAACCCAACTTGTTTCATTAGTTAAAGGGCTAAAAACGCCCGGAATCGTGTATTTTTCAAGCCGAAAAACAGCAGATGAGGTTTGCGAGGTGCTCCGCCAATCGGGAGTGCCGCGAGTTGCCGCCTATCACGGTGGGCTAAGTGCTGATTCTCGGTATAAGGTGCAACAACAGTTTATGAACGATGAACTGACGGTTATTTGTGCCACGAATGCCTTTGGGATGGGGATTGATAAAGCTAACATTCGGTTTGTCATCCACTATCACTTACCAGTTGATTTAGAGAACTACTGGCAAGAAATTGGCCGGGCTGGTCGGGATGGCCAGCAAAGTATTGCGATTTTACTCTATACGCCTGGAGACGAACGGTTGCCCGAATATTTGGGCCAGGCAAACATTGTCGCAGAAGCTGACATTGCTGCTTTTTTCGCCCGACCGCGGCCGGTAGCCGATGACGATCCGTTACGACTAGTCGCCTTTTACCGGCAGCATCATCTCAACCAAGAGCAGGTGATTGCGCTATTTGCCAGTCGGAGGCAACAGCGTCGTCAGGCTTTGGCGACGTTGTTAACCTACGTGAACACGTCAAATTGCCGTCGGCGGGTCGTTCAAGCGTATTTTGGCGAGCCAACCAGCAGCCTGTCTCAGAATTGCTGTGATCAGGACAGTCCCGAGACAACTGTTGAGAACCTTCACTTGACGGCACCGCCCACAAGTGTTTTACCAGGCGATATCTTGCCTTGGCGAGCAACGTTGGACCAGCTATTTTTAGGGAAAAGTTAAAGAAATCAGTATCGGGGTATGGTACAATTCAAAGTGAATGTCTAAAAGGAGGTAAGCAAATGAGCCAAAAGAATGACGACCGCGAGCCGGAATCGAAACCTTGGGACCAATCGTTCGCGGACGACCGAGATGATCAAGGCCATTTGTCACGACGAAAGCGGCATCGGCAAACCAATAATAATCGGCTGGTCACGATTGTGTTGATTGCAATCATTGTATTAATCGCCGTAGGCTCTTTGATTTATGGCCTCGCACGGCAGAGTAGTATGAACCGGCCAACCGACCAAGTGGCGGTTTCAAGCCGGGCCAGTTCAGATGAGTCTTCAAGCTCATCGGCTTCGAAAAAGAGCAGTAAAACCGCGGCGAAACCTGAGTCCGCGGTTTCTTCGGCTAGTGAATCGTCAACGGTGGGGACTACTGAGTCTAGCACGACGCAGGCTGAATCAACGACGGATTCTCAGTCACAAACAAATTCCCAAGCAACGTCTCAGTCCAGTTCGCAATCGGCAACTAGTGGCACCAAATACGCGACAGTGGGGGCTGGTCAAGGAATGTATCGAGTTGCGGTCAACAACGGGATTTCGGTTCAAGAGTTAATGCAACTTAACGGGTTATCAGCCAATGCAACACTGGCGCCCGGGCAACGGTTACGAGTTAAGTAAATTAAGTATGGGTGTGTGGATAGATGGTTAAAGCATTACAAGTAGCAATTGATGGGCCAGCTTCAGCTGGTAAGAGCACGGTCGCTAAGCGGGTTGCTCATGATTTTGGGTATATTTACTGTGACACTGGTGCTATGTATCGGGCAATCACGTGGAAAGCGATGCAATCAGGTGTTGCGCTCGATGATGATGCCGCCTTGGAAGCGTTACTGGCCAAGACGACGATCGCCTTTCGAGCAGGCGAGCCAGAGCAACGGGTCTATGTCGATGATGTCGAAGTGACGCAAGCCATTCGCCAACCCGATGTGACCAACAATGTTTCAACGGTTGCCGCTCAAGCAACGGTGCGCGAAGCACTGACAAAGCGGCAGCGGGAGATTGCAGCAGCTGGCGGCATTGTCATGGACGGTCGTGACATTGGGTCATCGGTATTACCCAATGCCGAAGTGAAGATTTTTCTAGTGGCCAGCGTTGAGGAACGGGCCGAACGGCGTTTCAAAGATAATGCAGAAAAGGGCATTCATACGCCAATTGACGTGCTAAAGGAAGAAATCGCGGTGCGGGACAAAAAAGATTCAACCCGTAAAATTTCACCACTGACGCAAGCCACTGATGCCATTAAAGTTGACACCACGTCGTTATCTATCGACGAAGTCGTGGCCAGAATCGACGAAATCATAAAAAAAGCTTGATAAAAACTCACAAAAGTGGGTCTTAACACTGGTATTTCAATTCATTTTCAGATAAAATATTATGTAGAGTTGTCGCAAGGAGGAAATGGTCGTATGAGTGAAAACAACAGTAATGAAAACAACGATTTATTGAATGCTTTAAACAGCATTGACACTGTTAATGTTGGTGATGTTGTGAAGGGTGAAGTTTTAGCCGTTGACGACGATAAGCAAGTAATCGTTGGGATTGAAGGCACTGGGGTTGAAGGTGTTGTTCCGCAAAAAGAACTTGCCGCAAAGCCAGTTGATGACATTAAAGATGTTGTCAAAGTCGGTGACAAGCTTGACTTAGTTGTCATTTCAAAGATTGGAAATGACAAGGAAGGCGGCAGCTATTTACTTTCAGTTCGCCGGCTTGAAGCCCGTAAGATTTGGGATGACATTCAAAAAGAATACGAAGCTGGTAAGACCATTACCGCACCCGTTACCCAAGTGGTTAAGGGTGGGTTAGTCGTTGATGCTGGGGTTCGAGGATTTGTTCCCGCATCAATGGCTTCAGATCACTTCGTTGAAGACTTAAATCAATTTAAGGGTGAAACCTTAGAATTTAAGATTGTTGAAATCGAACCAAGCGAAAACCGGTTGATTTTGTCACATCGTGCAATTTTGGAAACCCAAAAAGCTGCCAAGCGTGAAGAAATCATGGCAACAATCAAAGCCGGTGACGTTGTTGAAGGAACGGTTGCTCGTTTGACTAACTTCGGGGCCTTTGTTGACCTTGGCGGCGTTGACGGGTTGGTTCACGTTTCAGAAATTGCCTACGAACGAGTTGAAAAGCCTTCTGATGTTTTGAAGACGGGCGACAAAGTCAAGGTTAAGGTTCTGTCTGTTGATCCTGAAAAGGATCGGATTTCATTGTCAATTAAGCAAACCTTGCCAGAACCATGGGATGGTATTGAAGACAAGGCCCCTGAAGGCGCTGTGCTTGAAGGAACGGTTAAGCGGTTGACGAGTTTTGGTGCGTTTGTTGAAGTATTCCCAGGCGTCGAAGGTCTGGTTCACATTTCACAAATCGCTCACGAACACATTGCCACCCCTAACGACGTTTTGAAGACGGGCCAAAAGGTCCAAGTTAAAGTGTTGGAAGTCCACCCAGAAGCTCACCGATTGGCTTTGTCAATTAAGGCGTTGCAAGAAAAGCCAGCCTCTTCGGAAGCCGCTCCGGCACCAAAGACTGACAGCAAACCTGCTCAAACGCAGACTTCAAGTGATGACGACGATGACGCCGGGTTTATTACTTTGGGCGACATTATCGGTGATCAATTGAAAAACAACGATTCAGATTCAAACGACTAGTAAACTTGAACCAAATGAAAAGTTGGGACGAATGACTGATTCGGCTCAACTTTTTTTATTGAGGACCAAATAGAAAGAGGGGCGCTAAATGAGCATACCTGTAGTGGCGATTGTTGGCCGACCAAACGTCGGAAAATCGACCATCTTTAACCGGATTGCCGGGGATCGAATCTCAATTGTTGAAGATACCCCGGGTGTCACCCGTGATCGGATCTACGCGCACGGTGAATGGCTCGGCACGGAATTTAGTATGATTGATACTGGCGGGATCGACATTGGCGACGAACCGTTTTTAAAGCAGATCACTGAACAAGCTGAGATTGCCATTGACGAAGCTGATGTGATTGTCTTTGTGGTCAGCGCTCGAGAAGGCCTAGCCGATGCTGACGAGCGAGTAGCCAAAATTTTATACCGGGCGGACAAACCAGTTATTTTGGCGGTCAACAAGGCTGATAACCCAGAGCAACGCCAAGACATTTATGACTTTTACGCCTTGGGTTTCGGTGATCCATACCCGATTTCCGGTGCGCACGGCCTTGGGCTTGGTGATCTATTGGATGCGGTTGTTCAATCGTTTCCGTCTGAGGATCAAAGCGTTGAGGATGACAGCATTCGGTTTAGCCTCATTGGACGGCCGAACGTTGGCAAGTCGTCTTTGGTTAACGCTTTACTGGGCGAAGATCGAGTGATTGTTTCCGACATTGCGGGGACGACTCGTGATGCGATTGATACCAAATTTACGGACAATACGGGCACTGAATTTACCATGGTGGATACCGCCGGCATTCGGAAACGCGGCAAGGTTTATGAAAACACTGAAAAGTACAGTGTGATGCGGGCGATGAAAGCAATCGATAATTCAGACGTGGTCTTGGTCGTGTTAAATGCCGAAGAAGGCATTCGGGAACAGGATAAGAAAGTTGCTGGATACGCGCACGAGGCCGGTCGAGGTATTATCATCGTGGTCAATAAGTGGGATACGTTAAAAAAGAACAACCACTCTCTGCACGATTTCGAACTGCATATCAGAGAAGAATTCCAATACCTTGCCTACGCACCGATTATTTTTGTTTCGGCGGTCACTCATCAGCGACTGGGTGACCTTCCTGAGTTGATTAAGAAAGTCTCTCAAAACCACGCAAAACGGGTCCAGTCGGCAACCCTGAATGATGTAATTATGGATGCCGTTGCGATGCACCCGACACCAAGTGAAAATGGGAAACGCATGCGAATTTTTTATGCAACTCAGGTGGCCATTCAGCCACCAACTTTTGTGATTTTTGTCAATGAACCAGAACTGATGCACTTTTCTTACGAACGTTATCTAGAAAATCAGATTCGTGAGCACTTTGATTTTACTGGGACCCCCATTCACTTGATTGAGCGTCGTCGGAAGTAGTAAAACTGCCACAAAGCCTTATATAATGGGGTTTGTGAGGGTTATACCCACCGAAAGGGCGGGGTGGTTTGATTTTTCTGAGTGTAATAAAAAAGCACATAAAACGCCAAAAATCCTTGCTATGATAGGATTCGTGTGCTAATTTGGAAATAGAAATAATGCGGAATCCCGTTATTGTTTCAGTGGCATGACTTTCGGGTCAGCTAGATGAGATGAACGTGTACTCATCATTATTTTCCGGGGAGGTGAATCACACATGGCAAACAAAGCACAACTCGTAAATGACGTTGCTGCTGCAACCGGCTTAACTAAGAAGGATGCAACTGCAGCCGTCGATGCAGTATTTGACTCAGTTCAAAAGACTTTGGCTAAGGGCGAAAAGGTTCAACTTATCGGCTTTGGTAACTTCGAAGTTCGCGAACGTGCCGCTCGTAAGGGTCGTAACCCACAAACGGGCCAAGAAATTCAAATTCCTGCAAGCAAGGTACCAGCATTCAAGCCTGGTAAGGCCTTGAAGGACGCTGTTAAATAAGAAATTATTGACAGATTGCCAATCCACTCTTAGTGGGTTGGTTTTTTTAATCCAAATGATGTTGTTTCCCACCTAACTGTGCTATTGTTATTTGTTGTGAAAAAGGAGGATGACCATGGCTACGAGTTACTCACAAGAAGCGTTAGACCAGTTAGAGCGAGGTCAATTAGAGGCCTTTAAGAAGGCGTTTGCTCAAGCGCTGCGCCACGATGACGATGACACCTTGTACAGTCTGGCTGAAGAATTGTATTCGCTGGGGTTTTTAAATCAGTCAAAGCGGATCTATGAAAAGTTATTGGCCCGTTATCCAGAAGAAGATGACATTCGCGTTAACCTCGCTGATATTTTGATTGACGAGGATGACGGGGATGCTGCTTTGAACTACCTGAATCAAGTGTCGCCTGGTTCGGACGCCTATGTCCGATCGCTGATGGTGGCGGCTGACCTCTACCAAACACAGGAATTGTTTGAAGTCAGTGAGCAAAAGCTCCTTGAGGCCCGACAACTAGCTCCAGAAGAACCAGCCATTACATTTGCACTGGCCGAGTTGGATTTGACCATGGGTGCGTATAACCGGGCAATTCCGCTGTATTTGGACTTAATCAAACAAGGAATTCCCACGTTTAGTGGGGTGAATCTGGTTGAGCGCATTGGGGTCGCGTACGCAAATGCGGGGCGCTTCGAACAAGCAATTGGTTACCTGAAGCAGGTGCATCAGGCAGATATGACACCTGACGTGAAGTTTGAAACTGGCTTTACGTACTTGCAGCTTCATGAAAATAAACTCGCCATTCAATTCTTAGAAGATCTGAAGGACACGGATCCCCAGTATACGAGCCTGTATCCCTACTTGGGGAAAGCCTACGAGGCCGAAAACCGACTCGAAGAAGCTTTGAAGGTGCTTCAAGAAGGGCTCGGTGTTGATCAGTACAACGAGCGGTTGTGGAGTGCGGCAGCTGATATCGCGGTAAAATTAGATGATGAGGCCTTAGCTGAGACCTATTTAAAACAGGGAAATGCGCTTGATGATGAGGATTTAGAGATTGTCATTAAATTGTCCAACATGTATGTTAAACAGGAACGCGATGACGAAAATATCACCTTTTTAACCCGTTACGTTGACCAAGATGATGTTGACCCGCAAATTTACTGGAACTTGGCCAGATCTTACGAACGGACGGAAGCCTTCGGTGAAGCGCAACGGTTTTACGAAGCGGCCAATCCGTACTTCCAAAATGATCCAGCCTATTTGAAACCAGCGTTTTTCTTCTTTCGTGAACAAGGCGAAAAAGAGACGGCTAAGGACCTGCTAAAGCGTTACTTGGAACTTGTACCAGATGATGGTGAAATGGCCTTAGAATTTGAAAATTTGACGTTAGACGATGAATAAGAAGGTCGGCCGGCAGCGGTTGGTTTTTTTATTTTGGCGACAACGGTTGACTGGTAAAATAAAAAAGTTACTTTAACTTATGAACCAACAAAAACCCGCCCCTAGGAAAAGAAGCGGAATGGTGAGCGTTTCTTGGGCTTGGAATAAGTAAATCCTTCCCCGATAGCTTCATTAACATCAAAAATCGTCACAAACGCATTTTCATCGCGATCAGCAATCAGCCCTTGTAAGTCGTGAAGTTCACTTTGGCTGACAACCACGTAAAGAATCGGGCGGTCGGCATGAGAATAGCCACCCTCACCGTGAATGATGCTGACGCCCCGCTCAAGGTCAGTCATGATATCGTCAATAATGGCTTGAGATTGATCACTTATAATAAGCACGCCCTTAGCTGTGTAAGCGCCATTTAAAATGAAGTTGACGATTCGAGAGAAGATGTAGGCGCATAATAGGGTGTAGGCCATATGGGTCACGTCAATGTAGATTAAGGAGGCGGTCAGCACAACAACATCTAAGTATAACAATGTTTGCCCCATCGGGATCCCCTGACGGCGTTCCACGATTCTAGCGATGATATCGGTACCGCCGGTTGTGCCGCCGAAGCGGTAAAGCAGGCCACTACCGGCGCCACCGAAAATACCAGCAGCCATGCCTGCTAAAAACAAGTCGTGATGTAATGGAATGCTAATTGGAACCCGCTGCCATAGCCATAAAAAGGCTGACAACATAATTGTTCCGTAAAGTGTGTAAATAATGGCACGACGGCCAAGAAATCGGTAGCCGATCCAAATTAAGGGAATGTTAATCAGGATAGTGGAATAGGCGGGGTCAATGTGAAAAAGCGCCCGTA
Organism: Secundilactobacillus kimchicus JCM 15530; assembly: GCF_001433995.1. GTDB lineage: Bacteria > Bacillota > Bacilli > Lactobacillales > Lactobacillaceae > Secundilactobacillus > Secundilactobacillus kimchicus. The sequence goes on along the minus strand of NZ_AZCX01000001.1, from coordinate 282,040 downwards.
ATATTAGGGTAACCCCACTGATACCACCGTCAGCTAGTTGGTTTGCAATGTTGAAAACCACTAGCGCAAAGGCGTAGGTAGCACATCCAATGGCGATCATTAGGAGGTCTACAATTCGGATTTTTTCCTCTTTTTTGTTGGTCATGACAGTGTCTCTCCTCTACAAGTGTCGTTGCTAATATCATATCATAAGGCGTTTTAAAAGCCCGTCAGATTATTTTCTTTGCATCTGAAATCTGTTAAGATTAAATGGAATTTGAAAGGGCCGATGAAATCGATGAAAATTGAAACACTGCCAACGGAATTTGTTGCGGCAACACCCATTTTAGAAACCATTGAAGCAGCAGGTTATGAAGCGTACTTTGTCGGTGGTTCGGTACGCGACACCCTATTAGGGTTGCCGATCCACGACGTTGATATTGCGACTAGTGCATATCCTCAAGAAGTTAAACAGTTATTCAAAAAAACGGTGGACACGGGGATTGAGCACGGAACGGTCATGATTCTAGACCACGGGACCGGTTATGAAACCACGACGTTTCGAACGGAAACGGGTTATCAGGATTACCGGCGACCTGATTCAGTCACGTTTGTCCGGTCTCTCCGCGAGGATTTAAAGCGTCGTGATTTCACGATTAACGCCCTTGCGATGACGCATGACGGTGAAATTATTGATTATTTTAACGGTCTAGGCGACTTAAAAGCTAAACGTATCAAGGCCGTGGGAAATCCAGAAGAGCGATTTCACGAAGATGCCTTAAGGACGATGCGAGCAATTCGGTTTGCCAGTCAACTGGACTTCACCATTGACCCGCAAACGGTAGCGGCCATTCAACACCACGGTAACTTATTGACTAAGATTGCTGTTGAGCGGATTCACGTTGAATTCGTCAAACTCTTTTTGGGTAAGCATCCAGCAAACGGCTTAACAACCTTTGTAGAGACCGGTCTGTATCAGTACTGTCCGGGATTGGCAACCGCACGAGAGGCCTTAGCACAGCTGATTTCAGCGCTTCAGCACGGATTGTCCTCAGAAACCACTGTGTGGACACTGATTGCTTCGGCAGTCGGACTGACAAACCGCCAAGTGGGCTCATTTTTGAAACAGTGGAAAAGTGCTAATCAGCTAATTAGCGATGTGGCGGCTGCTGTTCGTTTTTTAGAAGCCCTTCAAGCTGGTGAAGTCACCAACTGGGTGCTTTATCAAGCAGGGGCTGCGCACATTAAAACGGCGGCGGAAGTTGCCAATATTTTGCAAATTGACACCCCTAGTCTGAGCCAGCTACTGGATCAGTACGAAACTTTAACCATCAAGTCTAAGCAAGACCTTGCTATCAGTGGCCAGGACCTGATTAAAGCGGGGGTGGCACCGGGTCCAAAGCTAGGTCAACTATTAACTAAACTCGAACGTGAGGTAGTTGCAGGCACCCTTGATAATGACCTGGGCCAACTACTGAATCAAGCGTTGAAGGACTAACTAGAAAAGAGTGACAGCATGCAAACTTTACGCGCCGAAGAACTGACCCGAACATATGGCGAAAAAACGTTATTTGAAAAAATCAACTTTATCATTAATGAAAAAGACCGGATCGGTTTAATTGGAACTAACGGTAGCGGTAAGACCTCGTTACTAAATACATTGGCAGGGTTGAGCGATGAGCAAGCGGGAGCCATCGTGAAACCAAACGATTATCGGATTGCTTATCTAAAGCAGGAACCTGAATTTGCCCCTGATCTGACGGTGATGGACGCCGTTTTTTCTGGCTCCCAACCAGTTTTTCGCACCATTCGTCGGTACGAAGCAACCCTTCAAGCTTATAGTCAACACGCCGACGATGAAAAATTACAACGACAATATGTTGAAGCAGAAGCCAAAATGAACGAAGAGGATGCTTGGACGGCTGAAAGTAACGTTAAGACAATTTTAACGCAACTACACATTACCGACTTGAATCAGAAAGTTGCCACGATGTCTGGTGGTCAACGTAAACGAGTTGGCTTAGCTCAGGTATTGATTGAATCGCCAGACTTGTTATTACTTGACGAACCGACCAACCACTTAGACTTTGATTCAATTGACTGGTTACAAAACTACCTGGCCAACTATCGCGGTGCACTACTGGTTGTCACTCATGACCGGTACTTCTTAGATCAAGTGGCAAACCGGATTTGGGAATTATCATTTGGCCAACTCTATGAGTACCAAGGAAATTACCAAGACTACGTTGCTCAAAAAGCCGAGCGAGTCGAGCGGGAAGCAGCTGCTGAGCATAAGCAACGGCAGCTATATAAGCAAGAGCTAGAGTGGATGCGGGCTGGCGCTAAAGCCAGATCAACCAAACAGCAGGCACGAATCAACCGGTTTAACGACCTCCAAGAGGGCTTAGGAACGCGCGGGGTTGAAAAAGATGTTGCGATTGACCTTGGCCAATCTCGGCTGGGCAAGCAGGTGGTTGAGCTTCAAGACGCGACATTAACGTTAGGCGATCACCGCATTCTGACTAACTTTAACTTGCTCGTCCAAGCCGGTGAACGCATCGGGATTAGTGGTGACAATGGTGCTGGAAAGTCATCATTGTTAAACGTTATTGCCCAAAAAATACCGCTTGATAGTGGGACTTTGATTGTGGGCGAAACGGTTAAAATGGCCTACTATACCCAACAAACCGAACCAATCCCAGATGATAAGCGCATGATTAACTACCTCAGTGAGGTGGGCCAAACTGTGACTGATAAGCATGGCCAACGACTGTCCGTTTCAGAACTTTTGGAACAATTTCTGTTTCCGCGGTTCATGCATGGCACGTTGATCCGAAAGTTATCGGGTGGTGAGAAGCGCCGATTATATTTACTGAAACTCTTAATGCAACAGCCAAATGTTCTTCTCTTGGATGAACCAACGAATGATTTGGATATCGCCACATTAACCGTTTTGGAAGATTATATTAGTCATTTCGATGGGACGGTCATCACGGTTTCCCATGACCGTTATTTCTTGGACAAAGTTGCGGATCATCTGCTTATTTTCAATGGCCAGGGTCAAATTGATCGTTACAGCGGGCAATTTACCGACTACCTCGCAACGCAACAACACCCAGCAGTTCCTGAAGAAGCGGTTAAGAAAGCTAAGCCGGCACCAGTAAAGGAATCTAGGGCGGACAAAAAAGTTAAAACTAAGTTGACTTACGCTGAACAAAAAGAGTGGGAAACCATCGAAGATGAAATTGATACGCTCGAAACTAAAAAGAGCGATCTTGAGTCACAAATGGCCCAAAACGGCGATAACTATGATAAATTATCGGTATTACAATCTGACTTAGAGACGGTCGATCAACAATTAGATGACAAAGTCGCTCGATGGGATTATCTGAGCCAGTTTGCAGATTAGAGAGGGGCAGAAAGATGTTAGAAGACGCATACTTAGACTTAGAGCGGTACGTTTTAGAACATGGTCATGAAAAAACTGATCGGACGGGAACTGGGACTCGAAGTACCTTTGGATACCAGATGCGGTTTGATCTGAGTGAAGGTTTTCCACTGTTGACGACTAAAAAAGTCCCGTTTGGCTTGATCAAAAGTGAATTGTTGTGGTTCCTCCACGGCGATACTAACATTCAATACTTGCTCAAACATAAAAATCATATTTGGGACGAATGGGCGTTTAAAAAATGGGTCGAATCAAACGACTACAAAGGTCCTGACATGACAGATTTTGGTCGGCGCTCGCTAGTCGACGCGGATTTTAATGCCGTTTACCAAGAACAACTTCATCAGTTTTGTGATCGGATTGTGGCCGACGACGCGTTTGCTGCACAATACGGCGATTTGGGCAACGTTTACGGGTCCCAATGGCGGGCTTGGAAAACGAGCACTGGGTCAACAATTGATCAGTTAAGTAACGTGATTGAAACGCTCAAAACCCATCCTGATTCTCGGCGAATGATTGTTTCGGCTTGGAATCCAGAGGACGTGCCTAGCATGGCGTTACCCCCTTGCCACACGATGTACCAGTTTTACGTGGCGGACGGCAAGTTAAGCTGTCAGCTCTACCAGCGGTCTGGTGACATCTTTCTAGGCGTGCCATTTAACATTGCTAGTTACGCTTTGTTAACGTCTTTAATTGCCAAGGAAGTAGGTCTCGAACCTGGGGATTTCGTTCACACGCTTGGTGATGCCCACATTTACAGTAACCATTTTGAGCAGGTCAAAACACAGTTAGCGCGGACTCCTGAGGCGGCGCCGCAACTTGAATTGAACCCTGATAAATCGAGCATTTTTGACTACGATATGAGTGATATTCACGTTCGAAATTATAATCCGGCACCGGCTATTAAAGCTCCAGTGGCCGTTTAGCCATTTACGGAGGAATTCACATGATTTTTATTTGGGCAGAGGACCAATCTCACGGGATCGGCTATCAGGGTCGACTCCCTTGGCATTTGCCGGCGGACATGGCTTTCTTTAAAAAAACGACGACTGGTCACACGCTGTTGTCAGGTGCGCGTACGTTTCAAAGTTATGGTGGTCGACCGTTACCACATCGAAAAAACCTCGTGTTGACCTCGCAAAACGCGGACCAGTTTCCAGGTGATGTGGTCGTTTTGCCAACGGTTGAAGCCGTCTTAACATACGAACGGCAACACCCCGAGGAAACCCTGTATGTGAGTGGTGGCGCTCAGGTTTTTGCCAGCCTGATGCCCTACGTTCAGACCCTGTTAAAAACGCGAGTTGACGGTCGCTATAAAGTCGATACGTACATGCCCCCAATCGATTATTCCGCCTTCAAAAAAGTGAGCAGTGACACGGTAGCCGTTGATGAGCATAACCCGGTTGCATTAACTTTTGAACGTTATGAACGTCAAGATTAACAAAAATCCCGCCTCAACTGAGGCGGGATTTTTGGTGTATCAGTCGCAAAAATTCGGTATTGCTGGACAAGTTCACGGAAGCCGGTAGGTGCAATTTAAGCGTAGAGATAGATGGAAAACCACATGAGAGTAGTCCCAAGTAACACAAAGAGGTGCCAAATTACGTGACCAAACTTGATGCCTTTGAAACTATACAGAACGGCGCCAACTGTAAATGCGACCCCTCCCAGAACTAATAAGCTAAATCCTACGGTACCAAGGCCGGCATAGAGTTGCTTGAACCCTAAAACGCAGAACCAACCCATCACAACATAGATAACCGTTGATAACTTTTGGTACTTTCCTAACCATAAGCACTTATAAATAACACCGAGGATGGCCATCACCCAAATGACGCTGAAAATCGTCCAACCCAGTGCTCCCTTGATGACGACTAAACAATAGGGCGTGTAAGTTCCGGCGATGAGCAGGTAGATCGCCGAATGATCAAAAATCTGGAATAAATGACTCGCTTTTGTGAAGTATAAACTATGAAATAGCGTTGAAGCGAGATAGAAAATCACCAGAATGCTCCCGTAAAGACTATAGCTTGTGATCCGGGTTGCGCCACCCAAGTGGACAGCGCGGATAATGAGCAAGACAAGACCGGCAATGCTAAGACCAACTCCCAAACCATGGGTGACGGCATTTAACACCTCATTGACAATCTGGTACCGTCTTGAATCCGGACTCATCCGGGTTGATGCGTGTGTTGCGTGCTGTGCCATTTTGTTGCCACCTTACATTTTCGACGGCAGTAAAGATTCCATAAACTGCGCCGAATTAATTATGAAATCACGAGCTAAATCTGCTATACTATTAGCGAATCTGCTACGTGTTTTGCCAATATTGTAGCATGGAATTATGACCTTCGGGTAAGAAAGTGTGGTTGTTACCAAATGGCTGTAAAAATTGTGACTGATTCGTCTGCGGGCTTAACTGACGCAGAAATCGAAAAGTATCACATTACGATCGTACCGCTAACGGTCATGATCGATGACGTTGTCTACGTTGAACGCCAAACAATATCAAACGAAGAATTTGCCAAAAAAATGGAGACCTCAAAAGTGTTTCCTAAGACGAGCCAGCCGCCGTTGGGTGATTTCATCAAAGTTTTTGATGAATTGGGGGCTGATGGTAGCCAGATTGTCTGCTTGAATATGCTTGAAGCCATTAGCGGAACCGTCCACACAGCAGAACAGGCTGCCACAATTTCAAAATCTGATGTGACGGTTGTTGATAGTCAGACCACGGACCGAGGCTTAGCTTTTCAAGTGATTGAAGCTGCTAAACTGGCTGAAAAAGGGGCAACTAAGGACGAAGTGATCGCCCGTACCAAACAAGTTCGTGACCATTCTAAGCTCTACATGGGAGTGATGACGCTGGACAACCTGGTTAAAGGCGGTCGACTGAACCGGGTGGCTGGCGCGATTTCAAACTTGTTAAACATCAAGATCGTCCTTGAAGTTACTGGTGGTAAGCTTGAAATTCGGTCAAAGGGTCGTGGGACTAAGACAATCTCCCGGTACTTTGATAAGGTGTATGACCAGATGAAGCAAACGCCTACGATTAAATCAATTGGGATTTCCCATGTTGACGCTCAAGAAACGGCTGAAAAAATTCGGGATACCATTCAACCGATGTTCCCTAATCTCAATATTCTCATCCGTGAAACGGTGCCAATTATTGCGGCTCACGGGGGACCGGGAGCGTTTGCGTTAATGTATTATTACGACTAACAAAATGGGCGGGTTCACCGTCCTTTTTTAGATTTAAAATGAAAGGAGCGCTGAATGTGAAGCATGTTGCACAGCGAAGTCATTCGCATCGGCGGTGGTGGCTTTTGGGGGTTATTGTCGGAATAATTGTCGCGCTCGGCGGCTTATTTTGGTATCAACAGACAAAATCGACGAACCCACGCCCGCAAACAATGCACTTTGTTGCTTTGGGTGATTCGTTAACTCAGGGAATTGGGTATGCTGACGATCACACTGGTTATTTACCGGCGCTTTCAAGTCAGTTAAAACAAGACTACCGAGTGACCCTCAAAACCCATAACTTCGGGATTGGTGGGTTGCGTAGTGACCAAATTGACGAACGCATCAAAACTAATCAAGAAGAGCAACAAGCTATTCGGCGCGCTCAGTTGATTGCGATAACGGCGGGTGGCAACGATTTATTACAGTCGCTTCAATCTAACATTACCGTCGATGACGATCAAAAATTAGTCCAGAAGCTAAAACCGGCAAAAGCAACTTATGAGGCCCGCCTCACCCGGTTATTAAGTCGTCTCAAGCAACTAAATCCCAAAGCACAGATTTATTTGTTTGGATTCTACAACCCGGTCTACGTGTATTTTGCAAACGCGACGGCCATCACTAGAGCGGTCAATGATTGGACGGCCGTCAACAAGACCGTGGCCCAAAAAACGGCTCGGGTGACTTACGTCGATATTAACAATGTATTATCCCGGGGGCAGTTTACCTCAAAGAAGGCGCAGGACAAGCTTGTTAAAGAAGGTCAAAAAGCCTCAACCTCGCTGAGAAATCCTGAGTCGGCTGACGCAATTATCCAGGCAACTCAGTCGGGAGAAAAGAATCATTATTTATCGCAACACGATCATTTTCACCCCAATCAGCGGGGCTATACGCTGATGGCCAGACAATTGGCTAGTGCGGTGGCTAAAGTCAATCACTGGACGACCAAATAGGAGATGTCAATTTGAAAACTACAAGAAGTCAACACCGGAACCCGTGGAAGTGGGCCTTTATAACGCTCATCGCAATTTTAATTTTGGCGGTTGGGTTCGTCGCGGTAACCGGAACGCGTTCTGCTAATAAAACGCTGGGGACCACTGCGACCCAGAAAACGCCAGCCAGCGCGTTTGATGTGACACTCAATAAGCAGCAGCTCAACGCCATTTCGGCTTATTATCTTGACCGATACCAGAAAAATAGCGATCAGCAATACGCTTTTGCTGTCGACAACGACGCTGTTTTGACGGGGCAAACCCAACTGCTTGGAATTACGGTGAACTATGGGCTCTCTTTGACCCCTAAAGTGTTAGATAATGGTAACGTTGCATTGAAAGCAAAAAAGCTTGCTGTCGGTTCTTTAAGCATGCCTGTCTCCATGGTGTTGAGTTACGTCAGCCAACACTACGATTTACCTAAATGGATTCACTTGGATCCTAGCCAAAAAACCATTACGCTAGATTTAGCCCATTTTTCGACAAATGGTATCTCGTATCGTGCCACCAAAATTGATATGTCAGGCGACGGCCAGTTTAACTTTACGGTTCGGGTGCCCAAGACAAAATCCTAAACGACCCAACCTAAGAGGTGATTTGTATGTCCGATAGTTTCTACCAGTACCTAATGACTGAGCGAAACAGTGAAGGGGTTGATCCCATTGCTCAGTTTGCAAACAATGCGTTTTACGATCAAGCCTTTCCAAAGCAATCCAAGGACTTTGACACGATTTCAAAGTACCTTGAAGAGAACGCGCCATACTTACCATCCATGACGATTTTTGACGAAGCGTGGGAGCGGTATCAAGCGCGCCGTTAGTCAAAAAAATAACCTGATTCCAGCATTCACATTATGAACAGGAGTTATAAACTATGGCAAACATTCAATGGTTCCCCGGTCACATGGCGAAGGCCATCCGTCAACTTGAGGAAAATCTGCCCCACGTTGACATTGTGTTTGAACTTGTTGATGCCCGGATTCCACTTGCATCTCGGAATCCAGAAATTGAACGACTGATTAAAAATAAGCCCCATCTGATGATTTTAACGAAAAGTGACCTGGCCGATCCGACTCAGACAGCGAATTGGATTCGATTTTTTAAGGCCAATGGTCTGCCAGCAATTGCGGTCGATTCTAAAGCTAATATCACCACAAAGGCGATCACGAAAATCACGCAGGCCGTTTTGAGTGATAAATTAGCAACCGAACAGACCAAAGGCCTAAAGGAACGGCCAATCCGGGCCATTACAGTAGGGATCCCGAACGTTGGTAAGTCAACGTTACTCAATCGACTGGTGAATAAGCGGGTGGCTCAAGTAGGCGATACGCCAGGGGTGACTAAGGGGCAACAATGGTTGCGCTCATCATCAAAATTATCCTTGCTCGACACACCCGGAATTTTATGGCCGAAGTTTGAAGATGAGGAGACTGGCCAAAAGCTGGCGTTGACTGGTGCTATTAAGGACCAACGATTCGCTAGCGACGATGTGGCTTTGTTTGCGCTTCGGTTTTTCCGGAGTTATTACGAGCAAGCGCTTGTTGACCGGTACAAATTATCGTCGGCGGATCTGGTGTTAAGTGATGTGGATCTGCTATTGGTCATCACAAAGAAATTGGGAATGAAGGACGATTACGAGCGGGCTAGTGACCGATTAATTTTGGATATTCGTCGGGAGAAGTTAGGCCGTTATACGCTGGATCGAAAAGAAGATGATCAGGATGGCCAATGACCGATTGCCAATTAGCGCAGTAAAGGCCGCCTTTTCAGACGTCACCAATCTCCAAGATGAGTTATTTACCCAATATGCACAGGACCCGCGGGCTGGGGTTCAGACTATTTTGAAACAAGCTCAAAAACGGGTCACAAAGCTAGTTGCGGACCAAGCGGCCTTTAACCAGCGGTTTTATTACGAAAAGCAGGCTCGAGACCAAGGCCGACCAGTCGTTGCTGGCATGGATGAGGTCGGTCGAGGGCCACTGGCCGGGCCGGTTGTTGCCTGTGCCGTCATCTTACCAGCTGATTTTGACCTAGTTGCCGTCAATGATTCCAAGCAGTTGACAGATCGTCTTCGCGAACGGTTATACCCAGAGATTTTGAATCAGGCGACGGCCGTCTCAATTGGAATCGCTTCTGCTGAAGAAATTGACCAGTTGAACATCTATCAGGCAACCAGAGTCGCGATGTTATCCGCCGTTGAAGGGTTGACTGTGACGCCGGATCAGCTTCTGATTGACGCTATGGATATCGATAGTTCGATTCCGCAACTGAAGCTAATCAAGGGAGACGCCAAGAGTAATAGTATTGCGGCGGCTAGCATTGTTGCGAAAGTTTTTCGAGACCACTTGATGGCTAGTTTTGACGTGCTTTACCCCGGGTATGCTTTTGCCCACAATGCGGGATATGGCACCAAGGCCCACTTGGCAGGATTGGCTAAATTGGGTCCAAGTCCCATTCATCGTAAAACATTTGAACCTGTTTCAAGTTTCTTGCGTAGTTAGAGGTACTTTACGATACGGGGGCCTCTATCATGGATGTTCGAAATTTTTTGAAACGGTTAAAATTAGCAACGGGAATTGGAATTAAAGGCGAGACGTTGGTTTACGAGTGGATTCAAGCTCACCCTGGGGAATTTAAGCACTTGTCGGCAGACCGGATCGCTAGCATTGCCCAACTTGGTAAAACCCGGACAGCTTTTTGCCAAGATTTTATAAGTGATGACTTAAATCAGCGAATTGAACGCCATGCTGATCTGGGCTGGTTGAGTATTGTTGACCCAGAATATCCGGAGATGTTGAAAGAAAGTTTTCAACCGCCAATCGGTCTGTTTTACCGGGGGAATATCGCGCTGCTAACGGCCACCCACTTGTTAGCAGTTATTGGGACTCGGACCCCAACTGCGTATGCTTATGATTGTCTGGAAGCCCTACTACCCGAGGTGGTTGCTGACCAGGTCGTGGTGGTGTCTGGATTGGCTCGGGGCATTGATTCGATGAGTCACCGACTAACGCTTAATCTCGGTGGGCATAGTATCGGGGTCATCGGAACAGGGCTAGATGTCACTTATCCACGGGAAAACGCGCGGTTGCAAGACTATATGGCCACCCATGAATTAGTGCTCAGCGAGTATCCGAGGGACGCCTATGGGCAAAAATTCCATTTTGTTGAGCGAAATCGCATTATTGCTGGATTAGTTGAAACGCTACTAGTTATTGAGGCTAAGAAAAAAAGTGGGACCTTGATTACTGCAAGCCTAGCGCTCCAAAATAATCGAAACGTGTTAGCAGTTCCTGGTAAAATCACTGATTTGTTTTCTCAAGGCTGTAATGAACTCATTCGTGCCGGGGCTCAGCCAACCCTGACCGCCGCTGATATTATGGCTGAGTTTCGGGGTAACTTAAATTAAAAACGACAAGGATGACGACTATACTATAGTAGGTGTTTAGTTGACATTCTTTTTTTTATGAAATATGATGTTGAGGATTTAGTTAAGCGAATTACTAAGAAACTAAAGTCGAGGGAGTAATTGAATGGCAACTTCTACTAAAAAGCCAAAACGAAAAAAAACACAAAAAAAACTGGTGATCGTTGAATCACCTGCCAAGGCTAAAACCATTGAAAAGTACCTTGGTCGAACCTACAAAGTGGTTGCTAGTAAAGGCCACGTTCGTGACTTACCCAAGAGTCGTATGGGTGTGGACGTGGATAATGACTACGAACCAAATTACATTTCGATTCGTGGCAAGGGCGACACCATCAAAGCCCTGAAGTCCGAAGCTAAAAAAGCGCAAAAAGTCTATCTCGCAGCTGACCCGGACCGTGAAGGCGAGTCAATTGCGTGGCATTTGTCACACCTATTGAACTTAGATCCAACGGATAACAACCGGGTGGTCTTTAACGAAATCACAAAGGATGCAGTCAAGGACGCTTTTAAGAGCCCTCGTAGCATCGACATGAACCTGGTTGATGCGCAGCAAGCCCGCCGAATTTTAGATCGGCTAGTGGGGTACTCCATTTCACCATTGCTGTGGTCTAAGGTTAAAAAGGGACTAAGTGCCGGTCGGGTTCAATCCATTGCTTTGAAGTTAATTATTGACCGTGAAAACGAGATCAAAAACTTTAAACCGGTTGAGTACTGGACCATCGATTCCGAGTTTAAGCACAAGCGAAACAAGTTTGCCGCTAGCTTTTACGGGTTAAACGGTAAAAAGCACGATTTACCCAATAATGAGGCCGTTCAAAAGGTTTTGGCAAAGCTTGATCCAAAGGGTGACTTTGATATTACCAAGGTGATTCGAAAGGAACGAAAGCGCCAACCACAACCACCATTTACTACGAGCTCCATGCAACAAGATGCTAACCGGAAACTTAACTTCAGGACTCGCAAAACCATGATGGCGGCCCAACAGCTTTACGAAGGAATTAACATCGGTAAAGCGGGGAGTCAGGGGCTCATTACGTATATGCGGACCGATTCTACCCGGATTTCGACCATTGCTAAGCACGAAGCCTCAAGTTTTATTCATGAAAAGTACGGGGCCGAGTATGCGGCGACCAAGCCAATCAAAGGAAAGCTGCCAGAGGGTGCTCAAGACGCCCATGAGGCCATCCGACCAACCTCGGTTTACCGCACGCCAGCCGAAATGAAACAGTACCTGACTAACGATCAGTACAAGCTGTATAGTTTGATTTGGAACCGATTTATGGCCAGTCAGATGACACCCGCCGTCATGGACACCATGGCGGTGACGATTGAACAAAATGGGGTCACATTTAAAGCGAACGGTTCTAAGATGAAGTTTGATGGGTTCTTGAAAATATACAAGGACGGTAAGGAGAAGGACAATTTGTTGCCCGACCTCAACGAAGGAGACACTGTTAAACTTGCTAAAACCGATCCCGCTCAACACTTTACGCAGCCACCGGCTCGTTACAGTGAAGCCAACTTGATTAAAGCGCTGGAAGAAAACGGAGTTGGGCGCCCATCAACTTACGCCCCGACGCTTGATACGATTCAACGTCGATACTACGTGAAGTTAACGGCTCGTCGATTTGAACCCACTGAGCTGGGTGAGATTGTGAATGCTATCATTCAAGAGTATTTCCCAGATATTGTGAACGTTGGGTTTACGGCTGGTCTTGAAAAAGAATTGGATGGCATCGAAGAAGGCGATCAGGACTGGGTTAAAGTTGTTGATAACTTCTATAAACCATTCTCAACGGAAGTGAGCCATGCCCAAGATACGATTGAAAAGGTTCAGATTAAAGACGAACCTGCCGGCTTTGACTGTGATATTTGTGGCGCTCCGATGGTCATCAAAATGGGGCGTTACGGAAAGTTCTATGCCTGCTCACGATTCCCAGATTGTCGTAACACAAAGGCCATTGTTAAAGAAATTGGTGTGATTTGCCCGAAGTGTCATGAAGGCCAAGTTATCGAACGAAAATCAAAGCGTAACCGGATTTTCTATGGCTGCTCGCGATATCCTGATTGTGACTTTGTTTCGTGGGACAAACCAGTGGGCCGTGATTGTCCAAAAGATGGTCACTTCTTGGTTGAAAAGAAGATTAAGGGTGGTATCCAAGTCGTTTGTCCAAACGGCGATTACGAAGAACCTGCTCAAAAGTAAACTTTTAATAAAGCTTCACCGGAATTATTGGTCAAAGATTGTCAGACATTTTAAAGTCTGCTAAATTATGTGTCACGGGGGGTGATTATCGTGAACGATTACGAAACACGTTTTATCACGTACCTACAAAGTGAACGCCAGTACTCCGATGACACCGTGATAGCATATCGAGAGGACTTAAAGGATTTTAAGTCCTTTCTTGCTGAATCGGGGGACGACGCTGACCTGCGCCACGTCAAAAAACTCGACGTTCAAGTTTATCTCAGCTACTTATTTGATGGTCAAAAGGCCCGGACAACCATTGCCCGGCGAATTTCTAGTCTACGGTCATTTTATGAGTATCTGCTTCGTGAGCGGTTAGTGACCCAGAACCCCTTTGCGTACGTCACACTGAAAAAACAGCCGAGTCGACTGCCACGTTTTTTCTACGAGACGGAAATGACCGCGTTGTTTACGGCCGCTTCCGAAAACCCAAGCCCAGAGCTTGGACTACGCGACCGAGCCGTGCTCGAAATGTTGTATGCAACCGGGATGCGGGTTAGTGAACTGTGTGATCTCAACCTAGGTGACATCGATGCGACAACGCAGTTAGTTCTGGTCCACGGGAAGGGAAATAAGGAACGATACGTCCCGTTTGGCCGGTATGCTAAAGACGCGGTCGCTCGTTATCTAACGGGTAGTCGAACGCCATTGATGGCGAAGTACCAAAAACACCATCAAACGGTGTTTATTAACCACTACGGCGATCCAATTACGTCGACTGGGGTGGAATACCTGCTGAATAAGGTTATCGAGCGTAGTTCTCTGACCGGAGATATTCATCCGCATATGCTGCGTCATACCTTTGCAACCCACTTGTTGGAACACGGGGCCGACCTGAGAACGGTGCAGGAATTGTTGGGCCATAGTAGTCTGTCAACAACTCAAATTTATACTCACGTGACGAACGCTCATCTAAAACGGGATTATCGTCAGTATTTTCCCCGGGCGACGCACGATTAAACCATAAACAGAAAGTAGGGTTACAATGCCAGTAAAATTTGAAGCAACGACCATTGTTGCTGTTCATCATAATGGTGAAAATGCCATGGCTGGTGATGGGCAAGTGACAATGGGTGAAAAGGTCATTATGAAGGGAAATGCGCGCAAGGTCCGTCGAATTTACAACGATCAAGTGATCGTTGGATTTGCAGGAAGCGTTGCCGACGCGTTCAACCTAGAAGAAAAGTTCGAAAATCGATTGACTGAATTTAGCGGTAACCTCGAACGAGCAGCTGTCGAATTAGCGCAAGATTGGCGTTCTGATCAAAATCTTCAAAAACTGGAAGCCTTACTAATCGTCATGAACGAAAAAGACATGCTTGTTGTCTCGGGTTCTGGTGAAGTCATTGCCCCTGACAATGACATTTTGGCCATTGGCTCAGGCGGTGACTTCGCCCGAGCGGCTGCAACTGCGATGCACCAACACTCACCAAATATGTCGGCCCGCGAAATTGCTGAGTCGGCCATTGGAATTGCTGGCGACATTGATATTTTCACAAACCATAACATCGTCTCCGAAGCCTTTTAAGAAAGTGGGAATGTAGATTGGATCCAATTACTAAGACCCCTAAAGAAATCGTTGGATTATTGGACCAGTACGTGATTGGTCAAGCCGACGCGAAAAAGTCGATTGCGATTGCGTTACGCAACCGATACCGACGTATGCAACTTTCAAGCGATATGCAAGATGAAATTACCCCTAAAAACATGTTGATGATCGGTCCGACCGGTGTGGGGAAAACAGAACTTGCCCGCCGATTGGCTAAAATCGTTAAAGCGCCATTCGTCAAAGTCGAGGCGACTAAGTTTACCGAAGTTGGCTATGTCGGTGGTGATGTCGAGTCAATGGTTCGCGATTTAGTGGATGTCGCGGTTCGAATGGAAAAGGACACCCAATTTGAAACGGTCCGCGCAGAGGCCGTTAAACGGGCCAATAAGCGGTTAGTCAAACTGTTAGTCCCAGCCATTAAGAAGGCCAAGAAAAACAATGGGGCGGACTTTTCTAACCTCATGACGATGTTTCAGGACATGCAACAGGGAAAAATGCCTGATATGCAAGCCAACGACGACGAACAACCAGAAGATGTGACGGAAGACGTTAAGAATCAACGAATGTCTGTCGCCGACCAACTGGCTAAGGGGTTGTTGGAATCTCAAGAAGTTGAGATTGAAACGGACGATCCAAAACAGTCGATGGCTGGAAATAATCCAATGATGAACCAAATGGGGATTGACTTGAGTGATACACTAGGTCAAATGATGCCTAAAAAACGGATCAAGCGAACAATGCCAGTCTCAGAAGCACGGGAAATTTTGGTGCGCGAAGAATCTGAAAAGCTGGTCAACGATGCTGATATTAATCACGACGCCATTGAACGAGCTCAAAACACGGGCATTATTTTCATTGATGAAGTGGATAAAATCACGTCAAAATCTAAGCAAAATAGTGGTGAAGTTTCCCGAGAAGGTGTGCAACGAGATATCTTGCCAATCGTTGAAGGGACTCAAATTCAGACTAAGTTTGGCCCAATCAATACGGATCACATCTTGTTTATTGCGGCTGGGGCTTTTGCTGAAAGCAAGCCAAGTGACCTTATTGCCGAACTTCAAGGGCGGTTCCCCATCCGAGTGGAACTGGATGATTTGAGTCAAGAAGACTTTGTTAAAATTTTGACGGAACCTAACAACGCCTTAATCAAACAATACATTGCCTTGATTGGCACTGATAACATCAAAGTGACGTTTACCATTGAAGCCATCAATCGGATTGCTGAGCTGGCTTATCAGTTGAACCACGAAAACCAAAATATCGGTGCCCGGCGGCTCCATACGGTTTTGGAAAAGTTGCTTGAAGACCTGCTATATGAGGGGCCGGACATGCAGATGGGTGATATTACAATCACCGAAAGCTACGTCAACGAAAAAATTGGTAACATCGTTGAAGATAAAGACTTGTCACGATACATTTTGTAAATCAGTGAGGTCAAATTAAAAAGTCACACTACCGGATTTGAGGTAATGTGGCTTTTTTGGTGACAGTGTGGGGCAAAAAGGTCTATACTTTAAGGGTTAACGAATGATAAGCCTAACGGAGGGATTACCGTGATTGAGTTAAACAATGCTGATTTAAAGGTTCAAATTAACCCTGACGGTGCAGAATTAAGCAGCGTTAAGGAGCAGTCTGAAAATCTGGAATACATGTGGCAAGCTGATCCGAAGTTCTGGGGGCGGCACGCACCGGTCTTATTTCCAATTGTCGGCCGATTAAAGGACGACCACTATACGGTGGCTGGCCAATCTTATAAGATGACCCAGCACGGGTTTGCCCGTGATCAAACGTTTAAGGTCGTCAGCCACGATGCGACATCCGCCATTTTTGAATTGGTAGCCGATGATGTGACTAAAGCAATGTATCCTTTCGACTTCAAGCTTCAGCTACGCTATACACTAGAAGGTCATATGCTGACGGTGACCTACCATGTCGAAAACCCCGATGCCGAAGCGATGCTACCGTTTTCGATTGGCGGACATCCGGCATTCAACGTTCCACTGGGCGCAAATGAGGGCGGTTTTGAAGATTACCAAATCACGGTTGCCCCCAAGAAAACCTATCCTCAAATTCCGTTGGTTGGCCCATACAACGACGCGCAACACGAAAAAGAATTGAACTTGACGACGCCGTTACAACTCGACCATGACTTGTTCGACCAAGATGCACTGATTTTGGATCTTAACCAGGTTGAGACAACGGTGATGCTCAGTTCAACGCTGAACGACCACGGTGTTGCACTGACACTGGCGCAAGCACCCTACGTTGGCATTTGGTCCCCATATCCGAAGCAGGCACCGTTTGTCTGCATCGAACCATGGTGGGGGATCGCCGACAATTTGACTGCAGACGGTGAATTGACCCATAAGCAGGCGATTCAACAATTAGCGCCTAACACGCAGTTTGAAGCTGCCTATCAATTACGATTTTTCTAAACAAAAAAACGGTTGATGCCAATGCACCAATCGTTTTTCTTAGCGATTGCGACGTTTATAGCCAATGCCAAACGGTACCATATTTTCGGTCCCGTTTGCGATTCGTTTGATATTTTCTCGGTGGCGGTAATACACAAAGACGGTCAATGCCAAAGCGAGAACAGCAAGCAGCCAGTCTTGAATCGCAAAACTAATAATTGTGATAATTGTGAAAGAAATCATTGACGCCAAGCTGACCATACTGGTTAAATAGATTAGGCTGACAAATAATAACGACGCAACAACGAACAGCACCGGGTTGTAGACGAGTAACATTCCCGCACTAGTTGCGACCGCTTTGCCCCCCTTGAAGTGATCAAACACTGAAAAGGTGTGCCCAATAATGGCCATTAGCCCAAAGACAAGTGGGTTGACGGTTGTTATGCCAAACCAAAGCGGAAGCAGTGTTGCAACGGTCCCTTTCGCTAAGTCAAGGACCAAAACGGCGGTTCCGGCAACTGGGCCAAATACCCGGTAAGTATTCGTTGTTCCAATATTGCCAGAACCAGCTTGGCGAATATCGGTGTGAAAAAATAGTTTGCCGATCCAAACGCCATTAGGAATTGCCCCAAGTAAGTAGGCAATAACAAGTAACAATCCAAGTTTCAAAACGGTTCCCTCCGTATCTATCTCATGAGTCGCTGAGTTATATTTTAGCATTTTTCAGATGGCTTAACGACGGTTTTTACGTTAGGAACAAATAAAATACGTTAAACAGACAAATCAGCTCAGCTGGTTTGAAAGGAGTCTTTTGAGTGGCCAAAAATAAAACAACCTATGATGATTCATCCATCCAGGTTCTTGAGGGCCTAGAAGCGGTTCGTAAGCGGCCAGGGATGTACATTGGCTCAACCGATGGCAAGGGCCTGCACCACCTGGTCTATGAAATTGTTGATAACGCGGTTGATGAAGCGTTAGCGGGATATGGGGACGAAATCAACGTGACCATTGAAGCTGACAACGCCATTACCGTTGTCGATCACGGACGTGGCATGCCAGTGGGGATGCACGCTTCTGGTAAGCCGACCCCAGAAGTTATTTTGACGGTGCTTCATGCCGGTGGAAAGTTCGGCCAAGGCGGCTATAAAACGTCGGGGGGCCTTCACGGTGTTGGGGCCAGTGTCGTCAACGCACTGTCAACCGAACTGACGGTCGATATTGTGCGCGATGGCGAATTGTATGAACAGCAATTTAAAGACGGCGGTCATCCGGTGACGACGTTGATTAAGAAGGGCAAGACCCGCAAACATACGGGAACCCGCCTGCGTTTTAAGCCCGATGGCAGCATTTTTACAACCACGGTATTTAACTTTTCGACGCTTGCTGAACGGTTGCGCGAATCAGCGTTTTTGCTGAAAGGTGTTAAAATCACGCTTACGGATAAGCGGGCCGGTCAGGAGCAAGAAGAAGTTTTCCATTTCGAAGATGGCATTAAGGAATTCGTGGGTTACTTAAACGAAGACAAGGAAACCATCGGCGATGTCATGTATTTTGATGGGAGTAAAGACGGCATTGAAGTGGAGGTTGCGGCACAGTACAACGATGGCTATTCGGAAACGTTATTGTCGTTTGTTAACAATGTCCGGACCAAAGATGGTGGGACTCACGAATCGGGAATGAAGAGTGCTTGGACCAAGGCGTTCAACGAATACGCCCGTAAAGTTGGTTTGCTGAAGGACCGCGATAAAAACCTCGAAGGGTCCGACGTACGAGAAGGCTTGTCAGCGGTTATTTCACTGCGAGTTCCAGAAGAACTTCTACAATTTGAAGGTCAGACTAAAGAGAAGCTGGGGACGCCGGAAGCACGAACGATTGTTGACACGGTTCTTAGCGAACAGCTGGGCTATTATTTGATGGAGAACGGTGAATTCGCCCAGGCCATGATTCACAAGTCATTGCGGGCCAGAACTGCCCGGGAAGCGGCTCGCAAAGCCCGTGATGAAAGCCGAAACGGTAAGAAGCAAAAGCGTAAGGAACGGTTACTATCCGGTAAATTGACGCCTGCTCAATCCAAAAACGCAGATAAGAACGAACTTTTCCTTGTCGAGGGGGACTCCGCTGGAGGTTCGGCAAAACAGGGTCGAAACCGGAAGTTCCAAGCAATTCTGCCGCTTCGTGGGAAGGTGCTTAACACCGAAAAGGCCAAGTTGGAAGACGTCATGAAAAATGAAGAGCTTAACACCATGATCTACACAATTGGTGCTGGCGTTGGCGCCGATTTTAGTATCGAGGATGCCAACTACGATAAGATCATTATCATGACCGATGCCGACGATGACGGTGCGCACATCCAAACGCTACTGTTAACCTTCTTCTACAAGTATATGCGACCCATGATTGATGCGGGTCGGGTGTACATTGCGCTTCCGCCACTTTACATGATCCAAAAGGCCGGCAAAAAGCAGACCGAAGATTATGCCTGGACAGACGACGAGCTCGCTAAAAAAACGAGGGACTTAAAGGGCTACAAATTACAACGATTTAAGGGGCTTGGTGAAATGGACGCCGAACAATTATGGGAGACGACGATGGATCCAGACGCCCGGACGTTGGTGCGCGTTAGAATTGATGATGCTGCCTTGGCTGAGCGCCGCGTGACAACACTGATGGGGGATAAAGTTGAACCCCGCCGGAAGTGGATTGAAGACAATGTCGCGTTCACGTTAGAAGAGGACGGTAGCATTTTAGACAGCAACGTTGCTGAGTCACAGACAGCAGTAACAACCAAAAACCAGTAAGAAGGGAGAAAAGCTGATTGGCTGACACACAACGAATTCAAGAACTGACTTTGGAAGAAGTCATGAGCGACCGATTTGGCCGTTATTCCAAGTCGATCATCCAAGAACGGGCCTTACCCGATATTCGTGACGGCCTCAAACCGGTTCAGCGACGCATTTTATTTGCAATGAACCAGGATGGCAACACGTATGACAAACCATTTCGAAAGTCGGCAAAGTCCGTCGGGAACGTTATGGGGAATTTTCACCCTCACGGTGACAGTTCCATTTACGAAGCGCTCACTCGAATGAGTCAAGACTGGAAAGTCCGTGAACCCTTGGTCGAAATGCACGGGAATAACGGGTCAATGGACGGTGACCCCGCAGCTGCTATGCGGTATACGGAAGCTCGAATCAGCAAAATTGCTGGCGAGCTATTAAAGGATATCGATAAAAATACGGTTGATATGGTTTTAAACTTCGATGATACGGAGTACGAACCGACAGTGCTTCCCGCAAAGTTTCCTAATCTGCTAATTAACGGGGCAACGGGGATATCGGCCGGGTATGCGACGGATATTCCACCGCACAATTTAGGTGAGACCATCGATGCTGTCTTATACTTGTTGGCCCATCCGAATGCTGAATTAGATGATTTGATGCAATTCGTTAAGGGACCTGATTTTCCAACCGGAGGCATTGTTCAGGGGCTTGATGGCATCAAAAAAGCTTATGAAACTGGCCGTGGTCGGATTGTCGTGCGCTCTAGGACTCACGTTGAGGATCTGCGGGGAAATAAATCGTTAATTCGGGTCACTGAGATTCCTTATGAGGTTAACAAGGCGCAACTAGTGAAGCGTATTGACGAAATTCGGTTACTTAAAAAGGTTGAGGGAATCTCGGAAGTTCGGGATGAATCGGACCGTGAGGGACTGTCAATTGCCATTGAGTTAAAGCGTGAGGCCGACGCCGAGGGAATTCTGAACTATCTGTACAAAAATACAGATTTACAAGTGACCTACAACTTTAATATGGTGGCCATCAATCATCGTCGACCTGAACACGTTGGACTCAAGACGATTCTTGAAGCTTACATCGAACATCAACAAGACGTGATTACTCGCAGAACGCGGTTCGATCTTGATAAGGCTCAAAAACGGCAGCATATTGTGGCCGGTCTAATTAAGGCCCTGTCCATTTTGGACGAGGTCATCAAGACGATTCGGGCAAGTCAAAACCGCAAGGATGCCCGTGATAACTTGGTTAGCGAATATGCCTTTTCAGAGGCTCAAGCAGACGCTATTGTAGCGTTACAACTGTATCGTTTAACTAATACTGACGTCACCGCGTTAGAAGCGGAAGCCGCTGAACTTGATAAGAATATTCAGGCTTATCAACTCATATTGGCTGACAATAAAGAACTGAATAAAGTCCTGCGTCAGGAACTTAAGGCGATCAACAAGACTTACCGAAACGATCGGCGAACCGAGATTCAAGCCGAAATTGAAACCATTAAGATTGCCAAGGAAGTTGTCGTCGCTGACGAAGACGTAGTGGTCCTAGTGAGCCATGACGGTTATTTAAAGCGCAGTGCCGTCCGGTCGTATAGTGCTTCGGATCCCGAAGACAACGGCCTTAAAGAAGATGATTATCCAATCTTTACAGAGCGACTCAGCACTCGCGACCATTTATTAATGTTCACGAACAAGGGTAACTTGATTTATCGACCAGTGCACGAGATTACCGACGCGCGCTGGAAAGAAACCGGTGAACACATTTCGCAAACAATCGGGCTTGCAGATGATGAAATGATCATGGCCACTTATGCGTTTAAGACGCTTCAGGTGCCAGGAGAGTTCTTGATTGCAACCGATGACGGCTATGTCAAACGGACGAGCGTCAAGGATCTGCACCCGGGTCGGACTTATAAGAAACGGGCAATGGTGTACGAAAAACTCAAAACAGCCTCAGCGTCAGTTGTGAACGTGATTTACCTACCGAAGCCTGCCATTGGCAGCACGGTTCTTTTGATGTCCAAACAGGGATTAGCGTTGCGTTACGATTTAGCCGAGATTCCAGTTAATGGTGCACGGACGACCGGCGTTAAATCCATGAACCTTGGTGAAGATGATGCTGTTGTAGACCTACACCTCGTTCAGGAATCAAGCGAAGTCGCTTTAATTACGCAACGTGGAGCCTTCAAAAAGATGGCTGCTAGTGAATTACCGATCACGAGTCGGGCAAGAAAAGGGGTATTAATTCTACATGCCCTGAAGTCTAACCCACATACCGTCGTTGACTTTTTGACGCTTTCAGCGGCGACTGATCCAATTGAAATTGTGACCGATCACCGTCGTCACCATGACGTGTTGCCGGCTGACTATCCACTTAGTAATCGTTATTCAAACGGGACCTTCGTCGTGGATACTGACGCCGAAGGGACGCCCGTTACGATGCGGATAAAGCCCAAAACGTTAATATTGTCTTAATTTTAATAAGAGTGCCATTATTTTTAAATGACATTAATTGCGAAATTAGTCGAAGATGGTTATTATATATTTAATAACTAAAAGTTGTCCATTTTTAGGAGGGCCTTCCATGAAAACTAAGCAAGAAAGCATCTTTTCCTCAAAAACGTTAACTTACTTTTTGCAGTTGACCGAAACGATGAACTATACGCAGGCCGCACAAATTTTGGGAATTACCCAGCCAGCCCTAACGCAACAAATTAAAAAGTTGGAGCGGACTGTCGGCGCACGGTTGTTTTACTCAGTTGGTAAAAAACTCCGTCTGACGGACGCTGGTTACACGATGCTGGATGCGACCCACAAGATCTATGATGTACTCAACCACGCTACTGACCAGATTCAGCAGTCGACGAGTGCAACGCAAGGGGAAATCAACGTCGGCCTTTTGGCTTCAGTTGAAGATAGTGTCTTTGAAGACTTCGCTATTCAGTCTTACCGGGAAAATCCCGACGTTCAAATTACGTTCCACATGCTCACTCGGAAAGAACTCTGGGACCGGCTTGAAAATAACCAAATTGATCTTGCCATTATGTACCTGCCAGATGATTCCATTAAGAACTGGAAGCCGTATGAATCCAAGCGGATCATCAGCGACGATCTCTTGTTCATCCACCATGATGAATCACTAAGTAAGAAGAAGCGGATCAAGTTTAACGACGTGCCTGAGACGCCATGGGTGACTTATCCGATGAACTACTACTTAAATCATGTGCTCCACGAATCATTTAAGAACGCCATGGTTAATTTTCCAGACAGCGTCGCTCGGTTTACGACTCCGCAACAACTGTTGCGGTTCTCAACTCAAACGGGTGCGTACACGGCTTTACCAAACTCCTTTATGATGGGTCAAGGCGCCCAAGAACAGACTTGGACCGCTCGTTTTGAACCTAATATCCGGTTTGATTTAGCGTTTGTCTTTCGTCGTGGAAAGGACAAAATCCCGCGTATTGGTCACTTCTTAGCGCAGTTTGATCAGTACCTCAACACGAAGGACTACTTGACTCGGCTACAGGAAATCCAACAAAATCGGTAATAACCAGAATCACCATTAATTTCAATTGAGGAGCGAATATTCATGGCAAAAGAATTAATTTTTGGACATCAAAATCCCGATACTGACGCAATTGTTGCAGCAAAGGCGTACGCTTATTTTCAAAGCCAACTAGGTTATGACGTTGAAGCAGTTGCTTTGGGCGAACCGAACATGGAAACGAACTTCGTTTTAAACTACTTCAATGAACCAAGTCCTCGGATTATTAAGACGGCGGGTTCCGAAGTTGATACTGTCATGCTGGTTGACCACAATGAACCACAGCAAAGTGTTGCTGATATCAAAGACGTGACGGTGACTCACGTTATCGACCATCATCGAATTTCCGGCTTTGAAACCACGATTCCGTTATATTACAGAGCTGAGCCAGTCGGGTGCACGAGCACCATTTTGACCAACATGTTTGATGAAAACAAGATTGAAATTCCGGCCCAACTTGCGGGTCTTATGTTATCAGCTATTATTTCTGACACGTTGTTGCTCAAATCACCAACAACGACTGATCATGATCGCATTGCCGTTAAGACGTTAGCTGAAATTGCTGATGTTGATTACGAAACGTACGGTATTCAAATGTTGAAGGCTGGGACTAACTTAGACGCTAAAACTGATGCCGAATTAGTGGCAGCTGATGCTAAATCATTTGAAATGGCCGGTAAGAATATTCGGATTGACCAAATTAACACGGTAGATTTAAACGATGTTTTAAGTCGTGAAAGCGGACTGAAGGCCGCAATGGCTGACGAAGCAGCTAAGGAAGGCTACGACTTATTCCTAGTTTTAGCCACTAACATTTTAGACAGTAACTCAGAGCTATTTGTTTACGGCGAACCAAAAGACATTGTTGAAAAAGCTTTTAACACGACGTTGACCGACGATAAGGCTAACTTGCCGGGCGTCGTTTCACGAAAAAAGCAGGTTGTGCCACCGCTTCAAAACGCTTTCGAAGGTTAAGATTCTCTAAAAGAACCGTATTTTTACGGTTCTTTTTTTGCACCAAATTTGAGATTTTATCGGAAAGTGCGTATACTGCATTTAGGTTGTGTACAACCCATTTGATTTAAGGAGGCTATTGCAATGGAAGAGGCAGACAAACGTCATCTAAAGCAGCGTTTATCAAAAGAGGCGTACGATGTTACTCAAAATGCAGCAACTGAGCGGCCATTTTCTGGGCAGTATGACGCTTTTTACGAAGCCGGGATATACGTTGATGTTGTGAGTGGTGAACCGCTATTTAGTTCGCGTGATAAGTATGATGCAGGCTGTGGTTGGCCGTCGTTTACCAAACCGCTCGCTAAACGGGCTGTAACGGATCATAAAGACACGTCTCACGGTATGATTCGTGACGAAGTTCGGTCTCGTCAGGCTGACTCTCATCTGGGGCACGTTTTTACGGACGGACCGTTAGATAAAGGTGGACTCCGGTATTGCATCAACTCAGCGGCTCTAAAGTTCATTCCAGCAGCTGACTTAGAAGCGGCTGGCTATGGTGAATACGTCGATTTATTCAAGGAATAGGAGGCGATGCAATGAGTGCAAAAGCAATCTTTGCTGGTGGTTGTTTCTGGTGTATGGTCAAACCGTTTGACGAACAGCCGGGAATTGAAAAAGTGGTCTCAGGCTATACTGGTGGGACGGTCCCTAATCCCACGTACGAACAAGTTGCCAGTCATCAAACCGGCCATACTGAAGCGGTTGAAATTACGTATGATCCCGCCGTCATTTCTTACGCTGATTTAGTGGAAATTTACTGGCGACAAACGGATCCGACTGACGCCTCGGGACAGTTTCAAGACCGTGGTGATTCGTATCGACCGGTCATCTTTGTGGCAAATAGCGAGGAACGCAAAATTGCGGAAGCGTCTAAACAACAATTGGCAGCCAGTGGTCGGTTTGATGCTCCAATCGTGACCCAGATTGAGGCAATCCAACCATTTTATCCTGCAGAGGCTGGTCACCAGGACTTTTATAAAAAGAACCCATTGAGGTATCAGATCGAAGAAATCGGCGGCCGGGCGCAATTTATTAAGCAAAACTGGAAGGATTAGTGTTTCGAACGTACGTTACTTTTAGTAATGTTTGCGAAATGGTTCAAATTACGTGATAATGAATTATACGTTATTATGTGAATGGAGCTGTTTTGCTTGAATAAAACCTTAATTAAAACGTCGATGACGGCGGCCGTCTGTCTGGCGGTCGTTACCATCTTGGCTGGAATTTTTCAAAATCGGTTAGATATCAACGTTGGGATTAGCACTTTTAGTTACCTAGGCGTCTATGTCATCGCGCTGTATCTATCTAAAAATAACACGGGTGAGAAAATCATCTTAACCTTGATTGACTTCTTGGCTGTTGTTATTTTGGTCTCGTTTGGCGTCGTGGCCGTTCAAAAGTACCATGGGTTTCAAATTGTTGCATTGATTGTCGTTGCCGCTGTTGGCACGGTCGGCGCATTATGGTCGATCTGGCTCAACAATCGATTCAATGTTAAGCGTGATGAAAAACAGTAAGAATAAAAGCATCGTAATCGTAAGAGTTTAGCGATTATGGTGCTTTTTTGTTTTATTAAGTTATCGGGACGGAGTTTAACAGTTTTATATTAAGTCTGGTTGAGCAATGTGCTAATGAGACGTTGTTGTCGTAAAATATCAACCGGAATGTCAATCCAAACTGATAATAGGTGCAATGGTGACTGTTATATCTGTTTGGTCGCTACTTTGAATAATATATATTATGTTAACTAGAAAATAAAAATTAGCGACCTCACAATACTAATTAGTCACCCCGCTGATGTTGTGCCCCCCTTTCCTTTTCGAACTAACGGCCAATAAAAAAACATCACCGCAATAACGGTAATGCTTTTTTCGAAAATAAAAGAATTCTTTGACCAACTTGTAGACTGTTTTTGGCAGTCTAGCACGCTACAGCATGATGGCTGGATGAGAAACGTTGATTAATAATTAATTTAATAATGGCAATTAAGCGCGATCTGTATCTAACATCCACGCCAACGCTAAGGATTTTTCGCCCAAGTGCGTCCCAATAACTGGACCAAAATACGATGACTCAATTGGAATTTCCGGGAATTGCTGGTGGATTTGATCCATCCAGGCTTTACCACTTTCTGGGTCGTTACCGTTAATGACAATTGCTCGTAATGGGTAATCAACCTGCTGAACGGCGTCAGCAAAAAGGGTTTCAACCCGTTTTAAGGCTTTTTTGCGCGACCGGACCTTTTCAAAAGCCACAATCTCGTGAGTTTCGGCATCAAATGTTAATAAGGGTTTGATTTTTAAAATGCTACCAATAAAGGCTGAAGCATTGGATAAACGGCCACCGCGGACCAAGTTTTGTAAATCATCCACAACAAATACCTCATCAATCGTTTGACGAACTTGGTCCAGACGATTGATAATAGCCGAGATTTCAGCGCCTTCAGCGGCCATTTTTGCGGCTTCAATGGCTAAATAGCCCATGAGTTTAACCGTAATCTGAGAATCGTAGACCACCACATTGATGTCGTCTTTAACCTCGTCAGAGACCGTCTCTAAGGAGTTCAACATCCCTGAAATGGTACTAGCCAGATGAATGCTAATGACGGTGTCATAGCCTTCTTTGGCTAGGTTCTTGTACAACGTAATCATCTCGCCCATAGGTGGTTGAGATGTGCTCGGAAATGACTTAGAATTCCGAAGTTTATCCCAGAAGTTGTCAGTGGTAATGTCCACGCCCTCGTTATACGAACGGCCATCAATGATAACTGGGATGGGCACTACGTGGATATGATATTTATCGACTTCTTCTTTGGATAAATAGCTGGTGCTATCAGTGACCACAGCTATTTTCATATTTAACACCCGTTTCTGTTTAAAAATAAAAACGATAATTTAATCTCGCTCGTCAAACCAGTTTACCAGTTTTGACGGCAAAAAGCGAAGCTCAAGGTTAACTCTTAGTCATTATTTTTCGACAACTTTACTAATACTATGTGTTAATCGGTTTAACATAATTTGCAATTGCTGTTGTTCTTCTTCCGGCCAGTGTTTGAAGACTGCCTGGACCGTTTGCTCGTACGCTGTGTTGACCAGTGTTAAAGCACTTTCCCCCACTTCATCTAATGAATATTTCAACTGTCGCCGGTCTTGACCAACAGCAGTTTTGGTTACAAGCGCCTTTTCGGTCAAACTCTTAAGCTGGCGACTCAAGGTCGAATTGTCTAGGCCAAGTGCGCTAGCCATTTGGTCTTGGGTAATTAGGCCCGCTGCAATTTGTTTAAGTAACGTCCATTCTGCAATGGTGATGTTTTGCAGTTTAGTCAGTTTGCTTAACTTCGATTGAAATATTTTTGACGCGTGGCCTAAAGCTTCTAATGTGGTTTCCAATGATAGGCTTCCTCCCAATGAATAATGGTCGTTTGTATTATACATCTTTTTGAATCTCGGCTCTAGTCTTGACTGGTGGATAATTCTTTGCAATGGATAGCAAACACCGTTATACTAATGTTTGCATGTAAAATGAAACAACGAAGGAAGTGAACTGCATGTCATTTGACGGTGCTTTTACCCACGCTATGGTCAAGGAGTTGAACGATCGCCTCTCGACCGGCCGTGTCACCAAAATTAACCAACCATACGATAATGAAGTCGTGGTGACCATTCGAGCTAATCGGAAACCAGCCCCTCTATTATTATCAGCGAATCCCACGTTTGCTCGAATTCAAACTTCTGCGATTCCGTTCGTGAACCCCGCAGTTCCCACAAACTTTACAATGATGCTGCGAAAGTACCTGAGTGGTGCCGTACTACAATCGGTGAGTCAATTAGACAATGACCGAGTCGTCCATTTAAACTTTAGTAGCCGAAATGAACTCGGTGACGAAGTGGCGCTGCAACTTATTATTGAGATCATGGCCCGCCACAGTAATGTTATTTTAGTCGATCAAAGTCGGCAAGTCATTTTGGATGCCATTAAACACGTTGGTTCTGATCAGAACCGATACCGAACCCTCTTGCCTGGGAGTACGTACATCAATCCGCCCCACCAGGACCTAATTAACCCGTTTAATGGCCCCCAGTCTGACTTAGCTGATAAAGTCAAAAAGTTTCCCAACGAAACCGTTTTGGCTGATGAATTACGGCAGCAGTATCAAGGGTTGGGCCAAGACACTGCGTTGGCTTTGGCTCGCGCCCTTCATGAGCCAGGTGAGCCTATGGCGTTATTTACAGCCTTTTTCGACCGCTTTGATCATCCAACGCCAACCCTGTTAACGTTTGAAAATGGTAAGACTGCTTTTGCGCCATTTGATTTCAACGTCCCTGAAGCCACCCTAACGACTTTTGATTCCCTTAGTGAATTGCTTGATTTTTACTACCAAGATCGGGCCGAACGGGATCGGGTCCAACAACAAGGTAGTACGCTAATCCACGTTACCCGTAACGAGTTAAAAAAGAATAAGACCAAGCTCAAAAAGCTCGAAGCAACTCTTGATAGTGCAGAAGATGCCGATGATTATCGAATTAAAGGTGAGCTGTTGACGACATACTTGAGCCAGCTGACCCGTGGAATGACTCAGATTGAACTCCCCAATTTTTACGACGACGAAAAACCGTTAAAGATTGCGCTTTCCAATCAGATTAGCCCCTCCCAAAATGCCCAAAAATACTTTAAAAAGTATAATAAGCTCAAGGCCTCAGTGCATTACGTTAACGAACAAATTGAAAAGACCAAGGCTGAAATTGACTACCTCGAAAATATTCTCAGCCAAATCGAGTTAGCCGCACCCAAGGACTTGATCGATATTCGCCTTGAATTGCAACAGGAGGGTTATCTTCGCGATCATGATCACCGTAAAAAGAACGCCAAGAAGCGCCAACAAAAGGTATCCAAGCCCGAAAAGTTTACGGCAAGTGATGGCACCGCAATTGAGGTTGGTAAGAATAATTTACAAAACGATCAACTGACACTTCACAGCGCTGCCAAGACGGATATTTGGCTACACGTTAAAAATATGCCGGGTTCACACGTCATTATTCATGATGCGATGCCCAGTGATCAGACACTGCAGGAGGCTGCGGAAATTGCGGCCTACTACTCTAAAGCCCGACAATCTAGTTCCGTCCCTGTTGACTACGTTCAGGTTAAGCGAATTAGAAAACCCAATGGAGCTAAACCTGGATACGTGATCTATGAGGGCCAGCGAACGCTTTTTGTGACGCCCGTCCGGGAAAAAGTCGAACAATTAGCCAACTAAACTAAAAGACCCACTAGCGATTGCCTGAATGGCCACCACTAGTGGGTCTTTTAGTTTTATCTTTTAGTTTTAATCGGTTAAATCTGTTTCCTCTGCAGTTCCAAATCCAATTTTTGCGCCAACTTCCTGAGTCGTCAGGCCAAGTTTTTCGGGGACCTGAAGTTGTTTAAACGGGAATGTTCCTCGTAAAACAGCGATCCGATTTGACCGAATATCAAGTGGTAGATCTGCAATGAGTGCCTCGTCAATTTCGCCGAGTGCCTGTCTAACAAGCATTCGAATCCAATTGATCCCAGTTACTTTATTTAGGAATGCAATCGCAGTTAGGCGAGTTGGTCGAATACCTGCAAAAATCGCCTTACCTCGCTCAATTGTATATAGCAATTGGACGAGCCCCGTCCGTGGGTGCTCTGTTAAATAATTAGTTGCATGTGACAAAATATCGTCAAACTGGGTTTTTGTCACTTGACTAGGCGTTTTCATCACAGTCAACTGACTGAGACTAGTGGCAAGCCCTTGTTCTGAACGTAGATCGCTCAAAAGAATTGGCACCGTATGTTGCGCCGTCACAAATAAGTCTAAGCCAATTTCGGCGTGGTCGTAAACTAGCTCACTACGCTGCTCCTGATCGGGCGGTAAAACCGCCACCGGCAACTTTCGGGCCCGTAATTCACGCGTTAAGTAGTGCCGATTTCCTGGTACAAAAATCACTTCGGGATGTTCAATTTGAACCACGTTTAAAACATCCCCAAGCTGAATCGGCTCAATATACTGTTTGTCCGTCAGCGACTTCATGAGTGAGCCAGCGTTAGAGTTCGTATTTATCGTGACTGTTTTATAGCCTGATTTATTCAACTGCTTTAGCATTTCAGTTGTAAAATAGTCGGCTGAAGCATTCGGCCCCAGTTGATTTCCGCCCCGTCCTAAAACCAATGCCGTGTGTTCAGACAATTGTGTTGATTCGTTTTCGTTTTCAAACGTACTGTAAAACGTCGACGTTTGTGACGGAAATTCGGCGGCAGTTGGTTCGATTCCTTTATAGGTTGGTGTAATATCATGCTCATTAGCTATCTGACGAACCGTGTCAAAATCAACGCGCCATAATCGGGCAACCATCCCATCGCCAAAACCATAGTACCGGGCTTCTTTCAAGACAGTCGGATCCAGTGGCTTGCTCTTAATTAATTCCTCAACCGCTAAAATATGCTTAAACTTTTGGAAATAAAAGGGATCAATTTTTGTTAATTCGGTTAATTCGTCAATCTGATAGCCACGTCTCAAGGCTTCAATCAAGACTAATACTCGGCTCGCTAACGGGTGAATGAGAAGTGATATGATTTCGTAATCCGTTAAATCAGAACGGGAAGTTAGCTCATCTCGCGGACTGAACTGAGATGAACGCAGGGCCTTGAGAATGGCCTCTTCAGCACTTCTTCCCACTCCAATCGTTGACCCAACGGCGTGCATCACCGTGCTCAGGTGTTGGTCCGCTTCTGGGACGTCTTCGAACGGCCACATTGGCATCCTAACGGTGACGTGATCTAGCGTTGGTTCTAACAAGAGGCTTTGCTGATAGCGATAACCATCTGGTAACTTAACGTCGGTGAGATTTGTCTGCAGATACAGCATGGCACTGACAAATGCAATTGGGTAGCCTGTCACCGTCGACGCCAAAGCGGTTCCCCGGTCAAGGTACGGTGTGACCTTGGTGACAAAATAGGCATCGTGGGCTTGATCTAAGGCAAAATGAATATGCATTGCCCCGGTGAAATTAAACTGCGTGCCGATGAAGAATGTCGTATCTCGCAGGCGCTGATAGTCCTGATTTGTTAACGTCAGCGTGGGTGCAACGACCATTGAATCCCCAGAATGAATACCAATCGGATCGATGTTTTCCAACCCAGAAATTAATAACTGGGTGCCGCGACCGTCACGAATGGCCACCATTTCGATTTCCTTCAACCCCACGATGCTTTGTTCAATCACACATTGGCCAAACCGAGACCAATTAAAGCCCTTTGATACGGCTTCAATCATATCAGCCTCGGTATCACACAGCATCCGACTCATATCAATCTTTGGTGCAACGGGTTTTACAATGACCGGATAACCAATTCTACCGGCTACCGTGATGGCTTCATCCAACGTTCCGACCGACTCAGATTCAATGACTGGCAGGTTCATTTGGGCCAAAACGGCATTAATGCGTTCTGGGTTATTAATTACACTGAGCGACTCAGACGGGATGCCCAGCAATTGAACGTTGTTTTCAGCTAATACCCCAGTTTCCTGCAATTCTTGACAGACGCTGATGGCTGAGACACCGCCGGCTGTGGGTAAAATAGCATCCGGCTGTTCGCGTTCAATAATTCGAGTGACGTTTTCGGTGGTCACCGATTGAATAAACATATTCGTCGGCTGGACAGACTCTAGGGCCACCGAAAACGGGTTATTATCAATTAAAAGTGAGCGAATACCAAGCTTTTGAAACGCTTGAATGATTTGGACGGTTCCCGAGTCTAACTCGGTTTCGTGGCCAATTTCGGTTGGCCCACCGCCAATAATCAGAATTTTTTGAATGTCGTTAGCCATGTTACCCCTCTCGTGTCCCCATTATTTCCATAAACTCGTCAAATAAGTCAACAGAGTCATGAGGTCCAGGCGCGCCGTCCGGGAAAAATTGAACGGAAAAAGCCGGATAATCCCGGTGTCGCAACCCTTGAATACTACCGTCGATGAGATCCAAATACGTTGTAATTAGTCGGTTTCGATCGACCGTTTCACTGTCAACAACGTACTCCTGGGCCTCCTCAGCATAAATAATGTCATTAGTAATAATTTTGCGAATTGGGTGGTTAGGCCCGTGATGTGCGGTCCCCAATCGCGTCATCGAGGCGCCATTGGCCAGCGCGAAAAGCTCGTGCCCCAGACCAACGGCAAATAACGGAATCCGTTCTTGGATGGTGCGGACCATTTCCAGTACAGATTCTGGTACATCTAGGGGCGAACCAGGTCCCGTGGATAAAATGACGCCATCCGGATCAAGACTTATGATTGCCTGAGCATCAGCATTCCAAGGCAAAACGGTCACATTACAGTGACGCTGTGACAATTGTCGTAAAATGCCGTGTTTAAGGCCAAAATCAATAACCACGACATTATACCCAGTGTTCGGATTGGGATATGGCTTTGGTGTGGCAACTTGGGCAACCTGCTGATTTGTTAACACCGTTGCATGAAGTTGATCAAACGCATGGTCGTCGGCCACATCAACAATGCTGCCCTTGATGGTCCCAACGCTTTGCAGCTTCCGAATTAATTGCCGGGTATCCACGTCGCTGATACCTGGAATATTATGTTGCTTTAGAAATTGATCCAGCGACAATGAACGTTGCCGGTTTTTAGAAATGGTTGCGACATCGCGTACTACCATCCCCTTAGCCGTGGGTAAAATTGATTCGTAGCTATCATGGCTGATTCCCGTGGCACCGATAATGGGCTGGGAGTAAACAATGATTTGATTGTGGTAGATTTGGTTGGTGACGACCTCTTGATAACCGACCATGCTCGTGTTAAAGACAATCTCACCTGTCGTTGTGGCCCCTGCACCAAACCCGTTTCCCGCATATACACTCCCGTCTTCCAGGATTAAATACCGTTGTGTCATTTCCATCAATCCAATCTGAATTGGTTACTGCCGCATGATTTCGACGCTATCTTGACCGTCAATTTCAGTGACTGAGACTTTGATCCGTTCATTTTGTGAGCTCGGAATGTTTTTTCCAACAAAATCTGCCCGAATGGGTAATTCACGGTGACCACGATCAACTAGCACCGCCAAGTTGATTTGTTTGGGACGGCCAAGGTCCATAATGGCACTCATCGCAGCCCGAATGGTACGGCCAGTGTACAGCACATCATCCACCAAAATCACTTTTTTATCCGTTATCGGAAAATCAATCTTTGAAACCGTCACTTTCGGGTCGTTTTCGGTACCGTCATGCTCAATGTCATCCCGATACTTCGTGACATCTAATTCGCCAACTGGCACACTGGCATTTTCGAGTTGTTTTAAACGACTCGCAATTCGTTCAGCTAAGAAAACCCCACGGGTCTTGATACCTAGAATCACGAGACCGTCAATTCCTTTGTTATGTTCAATAATTTCGTACGTGATCCGGGTCAATGCACGCTGCATTGCCATTGCGTCTACCACCACTTTAGCCATGGGCTACCTCCTAGAAATAAAATCTCATAAACCTAGCTTAAAAAAATCGCCTTGATTTGTCAATTCGGGCTCTGCTGTGCTTCTAAGCGTTTGATGACTTTTTGAAAATCAGCCGGTAATGGCGCTTCGAAAACCAGTTGACGACCGGTTGTTGGATGCTTAAAACCAAGTTTTTCAGCGTGTAGAAATTGGCCGGAGCCATTAATCGTCTTTCTTGGTCCGTATAAGGGATCGCCCGCGAGTGGATGGCCAATAGACTTCATATGAACTCGAATTTGATGGGTCCGTCCCGTTTCAAGCCAGCACAGGATGAGCGTGTAGTTCAAATACCGTTCAAGCACTCGATAATGCGTGACCGCATGCCGACCATCCGCGACAATCGCCTGTTTTTTGCGATCCTTTGGTGATCGGCCAATTGGGGCATCAATGGTACCAGTGTCTTGTTTAATCACACCGTGAACCAGCGCAATGTACTCGCGCAGGTTTGTCTTGTCCTTGAGTTGCTTAGCCAAGCTCTGATGAGCATGGTCGTTTTTAGCGACCATCAGTAGCCCGGAGGTATCCTTATCAATCCGATGAACAATTCCGGGCCGGAAAGTCCCGTTAATTGTCGAAAGTGGCGAATGGTACAACAACGCATTAACCAGCGTATGGTTGGGATGGCCGGCTGATGGGTGCACCACCATTCCTGCCGGCTTATTGACGACGATCACATCTTCGTCCTCATAAACAATGTCTAAGGGAATGTCTTCAGCTTCGAGGTCAAGGGCGACCGGATCAGGAATGGTCACGGTAATGACGTCGCCACTAGCCACCCGATAGCTGGGCTTAACGGCGTGGTCTGCGACCCGCACCAGTTTTGCTTCAATTGCTTGTTTAAGCTGTGACCGACTTTGGTTCGGCATCAGGGTCTCAAGCACCTTGTCGATGCGCCCCTGCTCGGTTGTAATGGTAAAGTGAGTTGTCTCAGTCAATGGTTCACCCCCGGTCCCCGTCTCTAAAAATCACGATTAGCAGCCAGATCACACCCACTGTTAAACACATGTCGGCAACGTTAAAAATCGGGAAATTGATAAAATCGAGTTGAAACATATCAACAACGAATCCCTGATGGAGTCGATCAATGAAGTTACCTAACGTACCGGCAATCATTAAAGTTAACCCCAAGCTGTAAGCCCACTGACAGCGCGTTTTAAAAAAGAACCAAATCAGCACGGCTAACGCAATAACTGAAACGACTGTAAACAGCCACTGTTGCCCAGCCAACATACTCCAAGCAGCGCCATCGTTGTGAATGTGAGTTAGTGATAAGATCCCGGGCAAAACCACTTGAGTCGTGCCATATAAGACGTGGCTCGCAATCCAAGCCTTCACCCACTGATCCAGGCCCACTAGAATAACTGCTAACGCTAAAAACCATAACATATCAAATTCCCGCTCCCTTTGTTTATCACATTATTGTACCAAAAAACCGGCAAGACTGCCGGTTTATCGTGGTGAATTTGGTTAAAACAGGCCGGTAATCGTCCCGTCTTCGGTGATGTCCATGTCAAGAGCAGCTGGGTGCTTTGGCAATCCTGGCATTGTGAGAACGTTGCCAGTCAATGCCACGATAAAGCCCGCTCCCAACTTAGGAACCAGTTCGCGCACATGAATGTCAAAATCAGCCGGTGCTCCCAGTTTTTTGGCATCATCTGATAAGGAATACTGGGTCTTGGCCATGCAGACAGGCAAGTGATCCCATCCGTTAGCCGCAAACGTTTTAAGTTGGCGTGCGGCCTTGGGCTCTAACACGACCTTGCGCCCCCCATATATTTTAGTGACAATGGCGTTCATTTTATCAGTCAAGGTGGCTTGTGGCTCATACAGTGGCTTGAAAGTACTTGGTTGATCAGCCGCTTGCACGACAGCCTCAGCAAGTCGGGTTGCCCCCTGGCCGCCATGCGCCCACACCGTGGTGTCAAACGCGTTAACCCCAAGCGTATCACGGCAATCATCAATTAAAAACTGGATTTCTTGATCGGTATCGGAGGTAAATCGGTTGACAGCCACGACAACGGGGACACCATATTGTTGCATGCTTCTCACGTGACGGTGTAAGTTGACCACGCCAGCTTGGAGAGCCGCTAAATTCTCAGTTTCCAATTGATCTTTAGGAACCCCACCGTTGTATTTTAGGGCTCGAACCGTCGCCACTAACACCACTGCATCGGGGGTCTTACCCAATACAGGTGTTTTAATATCCATAAATTTTTCGCCACCCAGGTCAGCTCCGAACCCGCCTTCTGTGACAACATAATCAGCCAGTTTCAAAGCCGTTTCGGTTGCTAAAACGGAGTTACAACCGTGGGCAATGTTGGCGAATGGCCCACCGTGGATAATTGCCGGGGTGTGGTCTAGGGTTTGAACAAGGTTAGGCTTAATCGCGTCTTTAAGCAGAACGGTTAGCGCACCGGCCACTTTTAAATCGCTCACGGTCACAGGTTGTTTATCATAAGTATACCCGATGACGATTTGACTAATACGCTGTTTTAAGTCACTGAGATTGCGGCTTAAACAAAGGATAGCCATCAATTCACTAGCAACCGTAATATCGAAGCCGTCCTGTCTCGGGACCCCTGAAGTTCGGCCGCCTAAACCAATGACGGTTTGACGCAAGGCCCGGTCGTTGATATCTAAAACCCGTTTCCAGATAATTTGGCGCGGGTCAAGATTAAGTTCATTCCCCTGCTGGATATGGTTGTCGATTAAAGCTGCCAGCGTGTCGTGCGCTTCGGTAAGCGCATGAAAATCCCCGGTAAAGTGCAGGTTGATATCTTCCATCGGAACCACCTGAGCGTAACCACCACCGGTTGCACCACCTTTAAGTCCCATAACGGGGCCTAGGGATGGTTCGCGTAAGGCAATGGCGGTTTTCTTGCCGATTTGCTTGAGCGCATCCCCAAGCCCTACCGTCACGGTTGATTTCCCCTCGCCAGCTGGCGTTGGGTTAATGGAGGTGACAAGAATTAAATGGCTTTGATCAATGGGATGACCAGCAACAGGTAATTTAATCTTGGCCTTGACAGCCCCATATGGTTCAATCTGATCACCGTTTAAATCAAGTTGGTCGGCAATATCTTGAATGGGGCTCATCACTGCGGCTTGGGAGATTTCGATATCGTTCAATTAAATGCACTCCTTCTTATTCTTATTCTTATTCTTTAATCAACTTGTGCCTGTTCAATTAAGTTAACAATTTCAATGACCGAATTAGCCGGTAGCATAAATGAATAAATTTTACCGCCATAGATGAAACCTAAGCGGTATTTGGAAGCATGAACATTTTTGACGTCGTGGAGATTGATGAGCACCCATTGGTGATTCATCACGCGACTAACTCGCACAACCCCATTTTCTAAATAAATATGGCGGTAATGGATTTGTGCCCACGTCAGGGCCACGAAGAATAATCCCAGCACCCAAGGCAGCCAGAGTAACTGCGGCTGTACTTCGAGTGCAATGATAATGGCTAATAGTAAGACGATTAAAGTCCAGCTCCAGAGAATAATACTCATTAAAGGGCCGGGCTGATATAAAAATTGACGTTTTTGGGCTATGATAGTCTTACATCCCTTTCTTGGAGTTGATTTTGTGTATTCACTATATACGGATGCGGCAACGGACAGCACCACGTTGAAAAGTGCCGCTGGCATCTTGATCCTTCATGACGGTCACCAGACTCAATTAAAAGAACCGTTACCCGATGGCGACAACCATCACTCTGAATTCAAAGCAGCGATTGCTGGATTTGAGGCGCTTCAACAACGGGTAAACGCGCCCGGCGAAGCGACTGTTTTATACTATACGGATAGTCAATTGGTGGCAGACAGTCTCAATAAGCAATACGCCAAACATTATCAAGAACTGGTTGATAACATTTTGGCCCTCCAACAACAATTTGGGCTGGTGGTCACAAACTGGGTCCCTGAAAAGCAAAACATGGGTGCTCATACTTTGTCTTTACAGGCCCTCCACCAGCTACATTAGTCGAAGTAGATGTTCGTGGGCTTCGTATAACGGCCCCAATTATCGTCTAATCCGTACAAAATTTTATTAGCTAATAACCTTGAAATGACAGGCCCCGTTGTCAGACCTGATGACCCGAGTCCCGACGCTACGTAGACGTTTGGGTGCTGCGGAACTTGGCCGAAAAATGGGGCAAAGTCAGCGGTGTAGGCCCGAGTCCCAATTTTGACCTGGGCAATATTATCCGCTGTCAGATCGGCGTCAAAACGTTGTGCACTCGCCAAGAGATCCGTTTCAACGGCTTGTGACCGACTCAGGTCAAAGCCACCTTCATCGTCATGGGTCGCACCGACAATCAGTTTGCCATGTCCGAACGGGATAAAATCACGTTCCCCCTCTGGCATCAAGACTGGCATGTTTTCCAGGGTCGGATAATCCTTAACGTTAAGTTCAATGAGTTCGCCCTTTTGTGGCCGGACTTTAGCGGTAACGCCGAGGGGCTTCAATACATCCGCGGTGCGCGCACCTGCCAGCACCACAACAGTATCAAAGTGCTTAATGCCAGCTGATCGGATGATATCACCTGTAGCATTTAACGTCACTTGTTCAGGGAGAAAGGTGAGGTTTTTCGTCTGAGCTTGGCGTAATAGTTCGGTCACAAAAGCGGCACCGTCAATCCGGGCGCCGCCGGAGATAAAGATCCCCGGTTGCGCGTGGGTGAGTAACGGAATCCGTTCCTGAACGTCAGTGGCACTCAACAACTCGATGGTGCCCATATCAGGCGCATCTTGCTGCCGACTTTGAGCTGTCTGCAGTAAAAGTTGTAAGTCCGCCTCATCACTGCGGGTCACGATGGTCCCCGTCTGCTGATAAATATCGTTACTAAGATTGGCTTCACGCGACAACTGAATTAATAACGTCGCACCATCCTTAGCCAGCTGGTACCACTGTTGGTTTCGCCGTTTCGACAGCCACGGTGAGATGATACCGGCCGCATTTGATGTGGCTTGACCGATTCCTGAGTCATACAGGGTGACATCCACTTGCTCGCCACCGGGAAGTGTTCCGAGAAAATATGCTAGACTTGCGCCCATGATGCCGCCACCAATGATGGCTACCTTTTGCTTCATACTGCACCCTCCACTTATTTTCATTGGTTTCATTCTAGCATATTCTGGATGAAATACCTGGTAAGTTAGCAATTCTTAGAAAAGTTGACGCCTCAGGTTATCAACAAAAACGGGCAACCCTTGTGATTAAAAGGGGTTGCCCGTTTTTGTTGATAACTTGTCACCGAATGTCATCCGTTAGTCGGACAGCAGCGGGTTAATTTACTTTAAGACTTTGAAACGATCAGCGTCGTCCATGAATTCCTTATCACCAGCAGCAGCTTCAATTGAACCGAAGTCCATTTGCGCACGAAGCTTCCAACTAGATGGAATATTAAAGGCCTTGGCCACTTGATCGTCAATCAGTGGGTTGTAATGTTGAAGGTTTGCGCCAATGCTGTTTTCAGCTAAAGCCGTCCAAACAGCAAATGTTGCATGGCCTTGGCCTTGTTCTGCCCAGTCGGCAAAGTTGTCAGCGTAGAGTGGCGCATCGTTTTCAAACTGGTGAACAACATCCATATCAGTAAAGAACAAGATTGTCCCAAAGGCTGACTTAAAGCCGTTTAATTTTTGTAAAGTCCGTTGGTAGGCTTCTTCGTTTGGCACTTCCGACTTCAAACGATCGGCTACGATGTCCCACAGTTGTTCGTGCTTGTCGTTAAAGAGGATAACGGCACGAGTTGTTTGGTTGTTGAAAGCCGTTGGTGCAACTTTTACAGCCTTCTTGATCAGGTCGGCGATATCATCTTGACTTTGGGCGACGTTACGGCCTAATGCATAGATGGAACGGCGGTTCTGAGCTAATTCAATCAATTGTTCTTTCATGTTGGTAATCCCTCGCTTGTCTTTTTCAAAAGTATAGAAAGTATTATATCAACTTACATTTTGTAAGTAAAGGAGTTTGAAACATTTTTTTAATTAAATTTCATGACAGCCCCGTGTTACACTAAGTTGAAACCATTTCAGGAGGCTTTGTAATGACTAACCGGCAAGAGTTTCGGCAAGTTTTGACCCACTATGGTTACTTTTTCCTAGCGTGGTTTATTATTCAAATTTTCTACAATGTACCCATCAAAAACCTAACTGGCGGATGGTTGGAAGAAGGGCTACTGGATGTGATTAAACTCACGATGTGGCTCGGCGCCGGCCTGATACTGATTGCTTGCTTTCGTGCCAAATTAGCGGTTGAACGCCCCTTTAAGCCCAACTGGTCGTTTCTACCCTTCTACTTGTGGCTCATTGGCCTAACCGGTTATTTGATCTTTTCGGCGCTCGTGCGGCACCACCACCTTGGTTTGGTGGCTAGCTTTCAGTGGCGTTTTGTTTTTCAAGATTTCTTAATTGTGGGACTTTGCGAAGAAACGGTTTTTCGCGGTTACTTTTTAAACCGTTTGCTACGCCTGATGAAGTCACAACAGGGGGCGTTGGTCTTGCAAGCCCTACTCTTTGCGGCCATTCACCTTCCGCGATACTTGACCACCTATCCGTCAATTGCCGTTAATACTATGATCATCAATTTGGTCATGGTCGCCCTGTTAGGTTACTTATTTGGCTGGCTTTTTGTCCGTTCTCATTCTTTGTGGCCGGGCATTATTGTGCACAGCGTTTGGGACCTACTTGTCGTCGCATTGATTGGCTAATGTTGACAGGGTTAACGGTCCGTTCATAATGGTCGCCGTAGCAACAGTTGCTTGACCCGTGAAAATAGCCAACATTTCCATGAAACTTTCGGCCGTGTTGTCACGGTTTAATGCTGACAATGGCAACCACAAATTACGGCCCTCTGCACTTTGTTTCAGGGTACCCGTGAAGTGATCAGTTTTAAATAAAAAGCCAATTTTTCGGTAGCCTGCCGGTTGATCAAACCATTCGACCAGACCACAACTCTGTAACTGAGAAACGGTGAGTCCCGTTTCCTCATAAACTTCACGTTGCATAGCGGCCTCAATCGGTTCGCCCAACTCAACGTGGCCCCCGGGAAAAGTGTGGCCAAACTTCCAGGCAACGTCCGTCTTATCCTGAACGACAACTTTTTGAGTCGCCGGATCCATGATCATACACATGTTAACAAGCTCCACCGGTTGCGTTCGATCCATATCAATCATCCTCCATTCACAGTAAAAGCACCGGTTCCAGTATATCAAATACTGAAAACCGGTGCTTTACTAGCTATGATTGATTTGGCCGCTT
The DNA here is from genome assembly GCF_001433995.1 of Secundilactobacillus kimchicus JCM 15530. Taxonomy (GTDB): domain Bacteria; phylum Bacillota; class Bacilli; order Lactobacillales; family Lactobacillaceae; genus Secundilactobacillus; species Secundilactobacillus kimchicus. The sequence goes on along the minus strand of NZ_AZCX01000001.1, from coordinate 240,609 downwards.
TAACCGGGCCAATTGTCCTTCAAATTCATGACCAAATTCACTCGGGTCGCTTTCGTAAGCAGCCAAGTTATTACTAACAGGGACGGTATAATCCGCCACTTCCCCGTGTTCTCCTTGATCTAATCCGCTTTCTTCTTCGGCTCGGGTCACCCGCATACGGATAACCACTTTGAGACCTACAATGATAATAGCCGTCATAACAGCCACCAACACAATAGTGGCGACAGTCGCCAAAGTCTGAATGCCTAGTAAGTGCCAACCGCCTCCCTCAGCTAACCCGTTTAGTGCAATTTGGGGATCAACTGCTTTGCTGGCAAACACCCCGGTTAACAAACTCCCAACGATGCCGCTAACACCATGGCAACCAAAGGCGTCAAGGGCATCATCAACCCCTAACCGGTCCTTCAAGAACGTCACAAAGCCGTAGCTGGCTAAGCAAGCCACAATTCCGATCCATAAGGAACTTGAAATGGAGACGTATCCGGCGGATGGTGTAATCCCAACGAGACCACATAAGGTCCCGGTACAGATGCCAACTAAAGTCGGTTTACCGGATATGACCATGTCTAAGATCATCCAGGTCACCATGCCCGCTGCCGTGGCAACAGTCGTCGTGATCGTTGCTTGAACAGCAACGGTGTTGACAGCCAATGCTGAGCCAGCGTTAAATCCATACCACCCAATCCAAAGAATTGTCGTTCCAAGTAGTACCCAGGGTAAATTATAGTGGGTATGAGGAATATCGCCAAACTTAATCCGCTTGCCTAAGAAAGCAGAAAGGACCAGGGCGGTCACACCTGCGTTGATATGAACCACGGTGCCACCTGCAAAATCAAGGGTGCCTAGTCGCGCCAACCAACCGCTTGGGCTCCAAACTAAATGCACCATCGGGTAGTACACCAGTAGCGACCATAAAATGATAAAGCCTAACAAAAACCGAAACCGAATCCGACCGACCACAGCGCCAACAAATAACGCGGGAGTAATGACGGCAAACATCATTTGAAAAAGTGCATAGACGCCGGTGGGGATGTGGGTGTCCGTTAAGGCGTTTAAGTTTATTCCTGTGAGCATGAGGTGAAGTGGCCGACCGATAACGCCGCCCAAATCGCCTTCGAAACTAAGCCGGTAACCAATCACGATCCAACAAATAATAGCGACACCAGTCATCACAAAAACTGATAACATCGTGTTGACCACATTTCGCTTTGAAACAAGGCCCCCATAAAAAAAGGCTAAGCCCGGGGTCATAAATAAAACTAAAATACTAGCCAGAATCATAAATGAAGTGTTTGCCAGGTTCATCCAAACCGCTCCCTCTCTCTTAATGTTATGAATTCTAACATGATAATTTAAGGTTTGCTAGTTAAAAATGACCCATGTTAGTAAACCAATTCGGCCAAATGACAGTCTTTCGGGCGAATTAACAGCTATAATTAGTCCTAATATTTTTTTAATTTTTGTCGCAAGCATGTTATATAATATCACATAAAAAAAGCATGCTCGGCATGCTTTTTTCTAGTGAGTTGCCCAAAACTGGAAATAATCCGTTCTGAGCGCCCCGTTATACAGTTTGCGTTTCTTGGTGGCCTTTGCCCCGTAAAAGTTTTCAAATGCGAGATCTGACGTCAAAATATATTTGGACCAACTCGTTAAAGGTTTAAAAACTTGTCCCATTTGTTTATAAATCTGGCGGACTGATTTTTGATCGCCTAACCGTTGCCCATAAGGTGGATTGACAATGATAACGCCATCTTGCTTATCGGTTTTAAAATCCTTAACAGCAAGCTGTTTGAAAATAATGTCGTGTAAAACACCAGCCCCGTTAGCATTTAATCGCGCAATATCAATCATCGAACCATCAATATCTAACCCTGTAATGTCTAAATCGACAGCCTTTTCTTGAGTCTTAGCCATTTCTTTTAAATTGACGAGTTCGGCCGCATAGTCCGGATGCCAAGCTTCACAAGCAAAATGGCGGTTGATTCCAGGAGCGACGTTTTTGGCCATTAATGCCGCTTCAATCGGGATGGTTCCTGATCCGCACATTGGATCAATTAACGGCCGGTCAGCCCGCCAATTTGTTAGTTGGATAAGGGCCGCCGCAAAGTTTTCCTTCAGCGGTGCGGCCCCTTTTTCTTGCCGATAGCCCCTTTTAAACAGGCTATCACCCGTAGTATCTAGCGTGACCGTCGCCAGATCCTTATTCAGGGCGATCTCAAGCTTAAACTGGGCCCCTGTTTCTGGAAACCGCGTTTTGCGGTGGTAAGCTTCAGCCATCTGTGAAACAATGGCTTTTTTGGTCACCGACTGGACGTCAGGAACACTATGAAGTTTCGAATTTTTTGACCGGCCATTCACCGGGAAGGCAGCGTCCATTGACAACCACTGGTCCCAGCCAAACGCTTTAACGTTATCGAAAATATCGTCAAAGGTTGTTGCTTTAAACGTCATTAAAATGATCTTGATTCGGTCGGCCGTCCGTAACCAAAGGTTGGTTTTTAAAACGTCTGTCATGTCACCCTTAAAATTGACCCGACCATTTTCAACTGCTACATCGTATCCTAAATCGCGTAATTCTTGGCCAGTTAAAGCCTCTAGGCCGCTGGCCGTTGCTGCGTATAGGGTTAATTGTTGTTTTTCCAAGTTGTTAGCCTCCTGATGATTCGGCAAATTCCAATAAAAAAAGGTGGGAGTAACCTCCCACCTTCCTGACGTGTAGACCGCTGTAAGCCATGTTCCGTACTACGTAAAACGTCAGGCACGTGATACGTAGCGGTAATCATCTATCTCGAGAGTAAAAACTCTCCCCCCACATTTCGTTCATTTCCATATGTGAAGCGCCCCTACCGTAGTTTGGGTTGCCCGCTCGAGGGGTTTACCGCGTTCCACCGTTACCGTTTCCAGTAACGTCGTCGTCGCTGTGGCACTTTCAGGAATATTAACGCATAGCAGAGCCTTAGCGCGTTCTTCCGCCGTAACTTCTTGCGAAGTCCCCCGGCTTATTTTTTCACCGAGCACGAACACTACAGGCATCTCAGCCTGTGCGAGCATGGACTTTCCTCAGCCAGCCGATGCTGACCGCGATTACCCGAGATCTACACAGTTGATCACTAAATTAAAGTCTGTGTGAAGAGTTGTTGCCATTTTCAAGCTGTGAACCGAAGACATGGCGTTCTAGGTTTGATAACCGTTTTAAAATATCCATGTTCGTCACATTTGTAGCCGGCTGGCTAGCTTGAGCAGTGGCTTGACCGCCAACTGACAATTGTTTTGTCAATTCATCAACTTTTGCAAGGAGCCGCTCATTTTCTTCTTCAAGTCGTTGATTTTCTTTTGTAAATGTCTCGTAATCCTTAATGACATCGTCCAAGAAACTGTCAACGTCTGCTGGGTCGTACCCGCGCATTTTTTGCTTGAATTCTTTTTGCAAAATGTCCTTTGGATTAAAGTTAATATTTGCTGCCATCATTTCCACCTCTTCACTTGTTTCACACCAACACATAAAATAGTACCAAATTTCGTTACAAATTGGAACTGTTATTTAAAAATTCTTGGTAATCGTATGAAAATTCTTGAAGTTCATCAAAATCAACGAGCCGCAAGTCGTAATCATGACTATCTTGCCACTTTTTGATGGCGTCAAATTCGTACTGGGTCTTCCCCTCGTGTTCCGGATCGTAAATTAACAACGCCCCGTCTGTGTGGCGCAACATAAAATCCTGATAATTGCGGAGCTGTTGTGGTGACTGATAATCTTGGTTAGAAACCGTTCCAGTAAAGTCAACTTGAGTTAGTAAACTGGCCAGCTTAGTCTGATTTTCTTCTTTCCACTGATTACCAAAGTGGGCAAACGGTAGTAAAATCGAAACGTTCAGTTCTGGATAGTCCGCTTTTACTGTTAAGGCTGCCTTGGCGGCCATTTGTTCAATGCCAAGCTGGCCTCCCGTAATCACCCATTCGGTGCCACTATCCGAAATAGCTTGAATAATCAGTTTCTGTATTGCATAATCAATGACTTGATACTTCGGATCTTGATCCGAAAAGATCTGTAATTCGTATGATCGATATCCAGTTACCCATAGCCGCTTCATTGAATGAGATTCCCCCTTTTAGGTCAAAGATGAGTTATAGTTTTAACTATGTTTTCTGTTCGGAGTTTTTATTTAATCCACTAATTGGTATAATATCACTAATTGAATATAAATTTTACGCTAAGGAAAAGAGATGATTCATACTGTGACGATTCATTATCCCAATGGAGCGCGTTACCTGCCAGCGGGGCAGACTGCTCATCATAAGGCCGCGGCGAAGCCAGTCCTCCATGGTGGCCGTGGCATGACCCTAGAACAGGAACTCAACGAAAGCAATCGCTATTATTTAAGCCATGATATTGCCGTCATCCATAAGAAGCCCACTCCAATTCAGATCGTGAAGGTTGATTATCCGCGGAGAAGTGCTGCGGTCATTAAGGAAGCGTATTTTAGACAAGCTTCGACCACTGATTATAACGGCATTTATAAGGGCCGTTACGTGGACTTTGATGCTAAGGAAACCCGCAACAAAACAAGTTTCCCCCTCACTAATTTTCATCAGCATCAAATTGACCATATGAGAAGTTGCTTGAAACAAGGGGGCGTTTGCTTTGGGTTAATTAAATTCGTGACACTTAACCGTTTGTACTTATTATCGGCTTCCGATCTCATCGCTTACTGGGATCAGCAAGACTCGGGTCGAAAGTCAATTCCAATCGCCGACTTTGAAAAAATCGCGTTTCCCATTCAGTATGCTTTAAATCCAGTGATTCCCTACTTATCTGCAGTCGACGATTTACTATCTTAATTGCCTTACTTAAAGGAGCGAACTATGTCAAGCAATCAATCAAACCGTGAGTCCCGTACAGCCCGGCGTGCTAGCCAAGGCGGCCCTAAAAAGCGTCGCCCTTGGATTAAGAAAACCCTAAAATGGTTGCTAGTCGCCTTCTTAGCGGCCATCATTTTAGGAGCGGGCCTATTTTTCTATTACGCGCAGAGTGCACCAAGTATCACGCGCTCAGCCCTTGAAAGTGATACATCCACCAAGGTGTATGACGCTAATAACAACGTCGTCTCACGCCTTGGTGCCCAAAACCGGGACTACGTTAAGTCTAAAAATATTCCTGATACCTTAAAATCGGCTGTTGTGTCCATTGAGGACCGTCGATTCTATAAGCATCATGGGGTTGATCCAGTGCGGATTTTTGGGGCAGCACTTTCCAACGTTACTGGTTCATCGTTAGGACTTCAAGGTGGCAGTACCCTGACGCAGCAACTCGTTAAACTATCGGTATTTTCAACATCGAATGCTGATCGGACGCTCAAGCGTAAAGCGCAAGAAGCTTGGTTAGCGATTAAGGTGGAACAAAAGTACAGCAAACAGCAGATTCTTGAGTTCTATATTAATAAGGTGTACATGGGTAATGGCGTTTATGGGATGCAAACGGCAGCGAAGTATTATTATGGGAAATCCCTCAGCCGGCTATCACTCCCACAACTTGCGCTGTTGGCAGGAATGCCTCAAAGCCCTAATAGCTATGATCCAATTCACTATCCGAAATACGCTAAGTACCGGCGTGATCAGGTCTTAAACGCAATGACCGAAAACAAAGCCATCACGAGTGCCCAAGCATCTGAAGCAAAGGCCACGAGTATCAAGGCGGGATTAGTTAAGAATCATAGTGTAACGGCAGTCAACGAAAAGAACGCTAAGGTCATTGATTCTTATCTAAAGGAAGTTTACAGCGAGCTTAAGGCGGAAGGGTACAACACCAACACCGATGGTTTGCGCGTCTATACGAACCTTGATATGTCGGCCCAGCGTCATCTCTATAGCATCGCTAACTCCAACAACTACGTTAATTACCCAAGTAAAAAGTTCCAAGTTGGAGCAACCTTAGTTAACCCAAATAACGGGAAAGTATTAGCCATGTTAGGTGGCCGTAAGGTCGGTAACGTCTCCTTTGGACTTAATCGGGCTGTTCAAACCGACCGGTCAAGTGGATCGACCATGAAGCCTTTGATGGATTATGGCCCCGCCATTGAATACTTGAAGTACCCGACGTATCAAGCTGTTCAAGATACCCCTTACACGTATGCGGGAACCAACAAACAGCTTCAAGACTTCGACAATAAGTACGAAGGCAGCATTACCATGCGAAAAGCATTGGTTGAATCACGAAACATCCCAGCCATTCGAACCCTTGAGGCTGTTGGTCTCACACGAGCTACCCGCTTCTTAGGTAAATTAGGGATGACATTCAAGAATCCCCTTGGGTTGCAAAACGGGATTGGCGCATATATTTCCTCGGAACAAGAAGCAGCCGCCTACTCAGCTTTTGCGAACGGTGGCACTTACTACAAGCCGCACCTTGTTAACCGGGTCGTAACGGCTGATGGCCAATCCCACGCCTATGCAAGCAAAGGTTCTACGGCGATGAGTCCGGCGACCGCCTTCATGATTACGGATATGTTAAAGGGTGTCATGACAAGTTCCAACGGATCAGGGACGACCGCTAACATTTCGGGATTATATCAGGCTGGGAAAACTGGGACAACCGCCTACCCTTCTGATTTTGCGAACCAAGTACCAGCTAGCTCGGCCATGGATTCATGGATGACCGGTTATACAAAGAACTTTTCACTTTCGGTTTGGACGGGTTACGACCGGCAATTCTCGGCGGGTGGTTACATTACTCAGGATCAAACGAAAATTGCACAGGAAATCTATCGGTCGGAAATGTCTTACGTTCAGCAAAATGCTTCAAATGAAAATTGGACAGCCCCAAGTGGTGTGGTTGCGACCCAACGAGGTGGTACCACCGAATACTACATTGATGGGTACCCGGGTGATGCGTCAGCAGCTGGTTCTTCTGATTCATCAGGTGCCTTTTCACAGTCAAGCAGTGCCGCAAGCTCAGTTATCCAAAGCAGTTCTAGTAGCGTGGTCACCACGACGCCTAGCACGCAATCGTCATCCAGCTCACAACGAGAAAGTTCTGATGTGGACCAAGAGCAACAACCAAGCGGCGGAAATGGCGCCGGTGGTGATGGTGGTAACGGCGGCGATGACGGCAACGGGACCACAACTGATAGCAGCACAAGCACCCAACCGACAACTGGGTCAAATAAATCCGAATCAACAAAAAGTGTCGATAATGACTGATTTAAAAAGCAGCGCTCAAAGCGCTGCTTTTTTAGTGCCATCCTGCTAGATCATCCGCCAGCTCAAATAAAACAAGCCCACTTCGGTTTGAAGTGGGCTTGTTTTATTGAATACTGATCGATTAGCGGTTAAACGTCGTGATACGGCTGATCGCCAATGTTAAATAGTGGAATATGCGGCGAATTAGCAGTTGACTGTTTACTTGTCGGTGCTGAAGTATTTGGCCGATCACGGCGGGCCTTATCTTGTTGAACTTGAGCCGCCGTTTTAAGATGTTTCTTCTCCCAACTTAACAGGATCCGATCCATATACTTTAAACTGTAGACTTGACTTAAAACCGCCTCTTTTAAGGCTAATAGGACAAGCTCTGGTTCGTAATGGTCTTGATCGAGCCATTGAGAAATCATCTCAAGTTCAATTGGCGACAATGGCCGGCCGAATTCCTGTTCAATTTGCTGGAAAACCGCTTGTCGGGACGATTGACCTGTAGCAACAGGACGACTATCGGTCGCAGTGGTTTGAGTGGTGGTCAACTTAGCAAGTTTTTCAAATATTAGACTAAAATCATAGGCATCGCTTGCCAATTGGCCCTTCTTTTGAATCGGTTGAATTTGAATCAATTTCTTTTCAATCATTTGGTGTAGCAAATCAAATACCTGTTGTTCTGATTTACCGAGAGCGGCTGCCAGGTCCTTAGTTTCAGGGAAGGCGACGCCCTGGTCAGCAAAGCTTTTGAGCTGCAAATAAACTAGGAATTCATCATTGGTCATGCCAAGTTCCCGGTACCGCCGCACCAATAAGGTGGCAACAGTTGTGTTGCCCTCGGCTAAAAGTGCTTTTGCAAACTCATCCATCATCTTCCCCTACTTTCTTACTTATTACGGGTAAATCCGGTTCAACAAACGTGGGAATGGAATGGCTTCACGAACGTGGTCCTCGCCAGCAATCCACGTCAGCGCACGTTCAAGTCCGAGACCAAACCCGGAATGCGGCACACTACCGTATTTCCGTAAGTCTAGATACCAGCTGTACTCTTTAGGGTCAAGGCCGGCCTTTGTAATCTGGTCAAGTAAGTAGTCGTAGTCGGTAGCCCGTTCAGAACCCCCAATAATTTCGCCATAACCTTCTGGTGCCAGCAAATCAGCACAAATCACCACGTCTTCGCGGGTTGGATGCGGCTTCATGTAAAACGGCTTGATGGCCTTTGGATAGTTCAAAACAAAGACGGGTTGATCAAATTGATCGGCAAGGAAAGTTTCTTCTGGCGAGCCAAAGTCAACGCCCCATTCGACGTCAAAGTCATTCTTTTGAAGTAGCTCAATCGCTTCATCATAACTAATTCGCGGATATGGAAGTTGGGTGTATTTCTTCAAAACATCAACGTCGCGACCAAGTGTTTCTAACGCACTGGCGCAGTGATCAATGACGTTTTGAACGAGATAAGCAATGTATTGTTCTTGAATTTCGAGTGACTGTTCCTGGTGCATAAAGGCCATTTCGGGTTCAATCATCCAAAATTCAATCAAATGGCGACGAGTTTTCGATTTTTCAGCCCGGAAAGTTGGCCCGAAAGTAAAGACCTTATCAAAAGCCATTGCACCCGCCTCAGCATATAGCTGCCCAGACTGGGACAGATAAGCATCCCGATCGAAATACTCGGTATGGAACAGGTCAGTTGTTCCTTCTGGTGCACTCCCAGTTAAGATTGGCGAATCCATTTTAATAAACCCATGATCATTGAAAAACTCATAAGTGGCGCGGATGACTTCGTTTCGGATGGTCATCATAGCGTGCGGCCGGCTGGAGCGGAGCCACAAGTGACGGTGATCCATCAAAAAGTCCACCCCGTGTTCTTTAGGGGTTATTGGATAATCGTGGCTCTCGCCTACAACTTCAATTTCTTCAACTTCAATTTCGTAGCCAAATTTAGACCGGGTATCTTCATGGATAACACCAGTGACCCACATACTCGTTTCTTGCTTTAATTCTTTTGCAAGTTCAAAGGTTTCTTCGCTCACATTGTTTTTGATAACAACCCCTTGGAAAAATTCCGTTCCGTCTCGAAGTTGCAGGAAGGCGATTTTACCACTTGAGCGTTTGTTGGTTAACCAAACACCAATCTTTACTTTTTCGTTGACATGGTCCTTTGCGTTTACAATATTAATCTGTTGCACCAGGGTACCCTCCATTTTTACTTAGTATGTGTCTTCATAAATTCAGTGATGCGCGAAACAGCATTTTTTAAGGTTTCCAAATCTGTGGCGTAACTGAGGCGCACGTGGTGGTCAACACCAAATGCGTTCCCGTCAACAACCGCCACGTGGGCTTCTGTCAGTAACTGATCCACAAATTCGCCCGTTGTTGCTATTCCAGTCAATGCTTGTGCGTCTGCAACGTCTGGGAACAAGTAAAAAGCCCCTTGTGGTTTAGTTGCCAGTGAAAAGCCTGGAATTGCGTTCAATAACGGATAAAGAGTGTTTAGCCGTTGTTCAAACGCATGCCGCATCATTTCTGCGTCGTCTTGCAGTCCAGTTAATGCTTCTAAGGCAGCGTATTGACTAGCGGCAGCAGGATTCCCCGTTGCATGGGATAAGAAAGCACTCAGCGCCTTAATCAGTTCTGAATTAGCAACCACGTAACCAATTCGCCACCCGGTCATTGAATAAGTCTTGGAGACCCCATTAATGACGATCATATTGGTTGGCAATTGATCCTTTAACGCTGCAATTGACGTGAACTTCGCCCCGTTATACGTTAATTTGCCGTAAATATCATCCGTAATAACCCAAATTTGATGCTGCTCAGCCCAGTCGGCGATTGCCTGAAGTTCAGCCGGCTCATAAATGACACCGGTCGGATTTTCAGGGCTGTTAAGCAGTAAGACCTTCACCTGCGCAGTCAGCGCCTGTTCCAAAAGCTCTGGGGTCACTTTAAATCCGTCTGTCACTGGCATCCCCATTGGAACACCGCCAGCCAGCTTAATTTGCTCAGCATAACTGACCCAGTACGGTTCGGGAAGTAGGACCCCGTCGCCAGGATTTAAAATGGCCTGGAAAGTCCCATAAAGTGCCATTTTGGCTCCTGTTGTGACCGCCACATTTGTCTGATCAACGCTGATGCCGTAATCGGTTGCCGTCACGTTTGCAATGGCTTCTCGCAACCGAGGCAGCCCGGCCGCCGGTGTGTAAAAGCTGGCCTTACCGGTTTGAATCGCCGCAATCGCGGCCTGCTTGATGTTATCAGGCGTTTGAAAATCTGGCTCACCAATCCCAAGATTAATGACGTCAATTCCATTAGCAATCATTTGTTTGGCCTTACCTGAAACTTTCAATGTTGCGGATGGTTGAATCTGTGAAATCCGATTTGATAATTGCACAAAAAGCCCTCCCCACTAAATATTTTGAATACTTTGAAGCGTCTTACCCGTTTTAAAGCTCAGCGTTTCATAACATAACTTGCCCTTCTGATTGACATAATTAACAGTCCAGGCCGGTTGATTATTGAAAACGCTAAGTGCGGCTTGAAGCACCTTCTTAGGGTTTTCTCGGCGCCAAACGCGGCTCAATACGGCATTGCGGGACAGGCCACTGGTTTGTTTCAAAACGCGAAGCTGACCGCCCTTTTGAGGAACGATGACGTAGACCGGTTGGTTTTGCTTATTGGTCCCCGCCACGGTGTAGTAGGTTTTATCGAGATTTGTCCAATAAAAACCGGTAGTTGTCTTTAATCCAGCGTACTTTTTAGCTAATGTCTCGGATTGAGTCTGGGCTTGAACTAGTGGTTGCGTTGCGTGGTGAATGCCCCAAATAACCAGAACAATTGCCACAACAATGACCCCTAACAAAACCCGCACCCCTGTCCGAGTTAGTCGCTTTCGGCCAGCGTGTTTTCTTCTCATAACCAGTCTCCTTTACTCACTGCGTTCTATTATAGCAAATTGACTTAGTCCTGCGCACTGCTTCGGTGGATTTTAAAGAAATTTTGGGTCCCCTTAACAATCTCGGTCAATCCGGCCTTTTTAACGGGCAGACTAGTTGGTAAAGTTTTCAACATCGTTTGACCGTATTGATGCGTTGCAAGTCGGCTATCAAGAACAACAACAACACCGTAATCATCACTGGTCCGAATCAAGCGCCCAACGCCTTGCCTTAATCGCAGCGTTGCCTTGGGAAGTGCTAAGTTGTAAAACGGGCTCTTACCAGCAGCCTTGAGCTGGTTATAGCGCGCTTTGACCTCAAGCTGTTCGGGTGCATCAAACGGTAACCGCGTAATGACTAACAATTGCAGTTTATCCTGAGGCAGATCAATTCCTTCCCAGAAGGTCGCAGCCCCAAGCAACACAGCATTGTCTTCGTCCATGAACCGTTTAATCATTTTTTCTTTACCGCCAGAAATCCCCTGAGCTAAAATAACGCGGTTAATCCGGGGACCTTCCACCGTTAGCCGCTCGTAAACCGAGGCGACCGTACTCAGTGAGTTAAACAACACAAGCGTGGGCCGGTTACTGGCCTTCATTAACTGCTTAAGGGCCTTTGCCAAGTACGTTTCATACGCTGGTGTATCACTAATTTCAGGTGCTTCAGTTGAAACGTAAAGTTGCGCCTGCTGTTCAAAATTAAAGTCAGATTTCATTCGACGGATTTTGGTCTTGTTCCGGTCCAAGTCAAGCTCGTCATACAAGTACTGTGACCGGTTTGATGAAAAGAGTGTTGCGCCCGTAAAAATTGGTGCTTTGAAGGCCGCATACACCCGGTTGGTCAAAAATCCCTTCACCGAAATCAAGCTCGCTGTCAAAATTAGATGCTGACGATCAGCGCTAACAGTCAACCAATGCATAAGTTGCTCCGAGCTTTCTTGTTGCTGCATGGTCATTAATGTCGACCAGCTGCCCTCGATTTTATGAAAATCGGTTTGCAGTTGCGTCATGGATTGGCGTTCGCTAACTAACCAACGGTCAGTTTCCTTTTCAAACGCCTCACTGAGAGTTGCCAACCCGGCGTGTAGCTTATCCATCAAAATTTGAAGCTGTTCAAATAGTCCGGACCGGCTGGCAACAAACGTTTGCCAAACAGTATTATCGAGGGCAATCTCGACGAAAGGCTGTTGCTTAGCACCGTTTAACTGTTCTTGATAGGCGTTGATGAGATACGCGCTTAACGCCGTTAACTGGCGATCAAATTCGGTCGTCCAGGTGGCCAGCATCGCCAGTTGACTGTGGTATGGCTCACCAGTCAAGATTTTCACTAGACCGTGTTCGTTATCTGCGTCCAACCGCCGATTCATGTGGCGAGTCAGATTGGTGATTTCTTGAAAATCAAACCGTTGACGTTGAGACCGCATGGCGTAATCGGCTAGGTGCTGCGCTTCGTCAATGACTAAAAACGGCTGTCGCAACTGACGGCCGAGAGATTGCGCCCGTTGAACTAAAAATGCGTGGTTGACGATGACAAACATCGCGTCAGGAAGTCGCTGATATAGTCGGCGCAAAAAGTCCACCTCATAAAAGGCATCGGTCTCGTCCAGCTGATTAAGCCCTCGATGGCGCACAACATCTAAGAAAGGTGGATCATTTCGGAAATGCAGTTCGTCCAAATCGCCCGTTTCCGTTTCGGTTAACCAGACCAACAGCCGCAACTTAATGAGCTGCGATTGTTTGGATCGGCTATCCGTTCCTAAGGCTTCAACAAATCGGGAAACGTCAATGTAGTGCTGATTGCCCTTTACCACAGCCACTGAAATTTCAAACGGTAACATCCGCTGTAGCAGTGGGACAGTTTGGTCGGCCAACTGGTTTTGAAGCAAGACGGTGTCGGTGGCAATCACAGCCTGACGTCCCGTTGATTGGCTGAGATAAGCCAGTGGGAACATGTAACCGAGAGTCTTCCCGGTGCCCGTTGGGGCTTCAACGATCAAAGGGACATTTTCTGGCTGGTCTGGTTGGTAATGGCGATAAATCAAGTTCATCATTTTAGCCTGATCTGCCCGCCATTCAAACTGTTTCGGGTAATGCTTTAGTTTACTCTTTTTTGTTTTAGGATAACTGGCCGCTGTTTGGTGATCTGGCCTTAATTGCCGGACGCGCCGGAGTGCCATGCTATTTGTCACCATTAAATCGTCTGGTAGCGCACTGTGTTGTTTTTTTGCACCAGTCAGCGCCCATTCAAAAACGGCGGCCGTATTTTGCGGCAGTTCCGCCCCGATTTCAACCATGCGTTGGAGCGTCACAATGGGCAACGTTTGAAGTTTTTTAAAGAGAACGATCAGTAATTCAGCCGTAACCAAGGCATCATCATCTGCTGAATGCGGATGGACGTGGTTGATGTTTAACGTCTGCGTGATATCGTGAAGCCGAAAACTGGAGAGGCTCGGCAACAGAATCTGGCTTAACGTCACGGTATCAATCGCTTCAATTTTAAGGGCCGGATAACCAACTCGTTCAAATTCTGCATTTAAAAACGGAAAGTCAAAATTGACGTTGTGGGCCACAAACACGGTGTCAGTTAGCAAACTGTACAATGTTCCGGCAATATCATCAAAAAGCGGTGCTTTTTTAACTTGAGCATCGCTAATTCCGGTTAAGTTTTTAATGGCTGGTGGGATCGCCATTTGAGGATTCACATCACTTGAAAATTGATTAATGATCCGACCATTTTGAACAAGTACGCACCCAATTTGAATCGTGCGGTTTCCTTCCGCCACATTGGTTCCGGTTGTTTCGATATCGACAACCGCGTACACTGAATTTGCATCCATATCAAGTTCACCAAATCTCTACTGTATACTAACTAACATCATACTACACTCGCCCACTGATTGGCGAGTCACAATCTTAGCTAGTGGCCATTAACATTTGGTAACGATCCAGCACTAGCGTTTGATTTATAAAACGCATATGATAATATGGTGGTTGGCAATTATTACAATCAGGTAACAATCACTAAACCTTGACGAAAAGGAGCGAGCAATGTGTTGAAACAAGCAATGGGCGTTAGCCACGCAAAAGTTATTTTAATTGGTGAACACAGTGTTGTTTACCAAAAGCCTGCTATCGCTTTACCGCTTCCGGCCGTCAAGACCACGGCGAAAATCACGCCGCTTAACAACGGGCAGCAGCGGTTTGCGAGTCGTTACTACTCAGGCCCTCGGCAAACTGCCCCAATTGAATTAGAAGGCATTAATGCCCTTATTGATACGCTACTAGCTCGCTTCCATGCTATTGATAGCGCGTTTGAACTTAAAATTCACAGCGACCTACCAGCCGAACGTGGCATGGGTTCGTCTGCCGCAACTGCGGTTGCCATCATTCGGGCGCTCTACCAGGCGTTTGGACAGCCTTTGACTCATGAACAACTTCGAGCTGATGCGGATATTTCGGAACATATTATCCACGGTAACCCGAGTGGCCTTGACGTGGCCACGACAAGTGCAGACGCGGCCGTTTGGTTTCACAAGGGTGAAGACCCCGTTGACCTGCCTTTTCATCTGACAAGTTACCTCGTTGTTGCAGATAGCGGCATTCACGGTCAGACCGGTCTAGCAGTCAAGCACGTTGCCGACTTTAAAGAAGCTCACAATCGGCTTGCAACCCACGCTATTAACCATCTTGGGGCCCTGACTGAAGCGGCAAAGGATGCGTTACTTAAAAACGATGTGTTGCACCTTGGTCAAGTATTAAACCGGGCCCAAGCCGAACTTAGAACGCTTGGGGTTAGTCATCCTCGTTTGGATCAAATGATTCAAGTTGCCCGCCAAAATGGTGCTGTGGGTGCAAAGCTCACTGGTGGCGGAATGGGCGGCTGTATTATTGCTCTTGCCAAAACGGCTAAGGATGCTGCCAAAATCACGACCGCGCTTAAACAAATGAACATTTTAGAGACTTGGACTCAACCATTTCTTAGCGAGGAGGTTGTCTATGACGACGCCAACTAACCAGAAAATTACGGCGACAGCCCACACGAACATTGCGTTGGTCAAGTACTGGGGGAAAGCCGACCAATCTTTGATTATCCCTCAAACTGACAGCCTGTCTTTAACATTAAAAGCTTTTTACACCACGACAAGCGTCGTTTTTGACCCCCGTCTGAGTAGTGATACAATCACCTTTGACGGGGTTTTAGCGTCCCATGACGACCAAGAAAAAATGAGCCGTTTTTTGGATCTCGTCCGTGCTCAGGCTGACGTTTCACTTCGGGCCGCCGTGACAACGGTGAACCACGTGCCGGTCGCAGCTGGCCTAGCTTCAAGTGCGTCTGGGTACGCAGCCTTAGCTGCTGCTGCAAGTCGTGCGGCAGGATTAAACCTTTCCCGGCATGACCTTTCAAGGTTAGCGCGGCGTGGCTCTGGTTCAGCAAGCCGGTCAGTATTTGGGGGCTTTGCTGCCTGGCACCGCGGGACCGACGATGCCACGTCTTACGCCTATCCAATTGATGAGCAACCAGATTGGGATTTGGGCGTGATGGCCGTCGTCTTGGATCAGACAACAAAAAAGATTTCTAGTCGCACTGGGATGCAACGAAGTGTTGCTACCTCCCCCTTTTATCCCGCTTGGATTGAAGCGAATGAACAAGATTTTGACGCGATCCAAGTCGCAATTAAAGCTCACGATATTGAATCACTAGGCCAAATTACCGAGCATAATGCGTTGCGTATGCACGCTTTAACACTGAGTGCAGAGCCTGGTTTCACATACTTTAACGGGGCGACACTAGCCGCAATTGAATTGGTTCAACAAACGCGTCAAGAGCTGGGAGGTCGTTACTACTTCACGATTGATGCTGGCCCAAATGTGAAAATTATTGGTCTGCGAACCGATCTTGAAACACAGTTGTTGCCACGGATGCAAGCGCACTTTGGGGCTGCTAACGTGTTACTAACGGCTGCGGGACCGGGTGTTACCATCCAAGCTGATAACCCCACCGGAAAGGACTTGAACTCATGATTTCTGTCAAAGCGCCGGGAAAACTGTATATCGCTGGTGAATACGCTGTTGTTGAAACCGGCTACCCCGCTATTATTGTGGCTCTTGATCAATTTGTGACCGTGTCCATTAATCAAGCCGATACGATTGGAAGTATTGTATCGTCTCAGTTTGAAGAAAATTCCATTTACTGGCGTCGTGAGGACGGCAAAATGGTGTTTGATAATCGAGATAATCCGTTCCACTACATTCTGTCAGCCATTCGGGTAACAGAGACCTATGCTAAAACGTTGCACAAACAGCTTGGTGTCTATCACTTGACCGTGGAGAGTGATCTAGATGCTGCAGATGGCCGAAAATACGGTCTGGGCTCCTCTGCTGCTGTGACGGTCGCTACGATTAAAGCGCTTTGTGCTTTTTACGAGCTCCCCGTCACCGCTGACAAGTTGTTCAAACTTGCTGCCATCGCGCACTTTGATATCCAGGGAAACGGCAGTTTAGGCGATATCGCGGCCAGCGTTTATGGCGGCTGGATTGCGTATCGTTCTTTCGACCGGGAATGGTTGAAGTTGGCCAAGGAAAACTATAGTTTTACCAGTCTTCTCAATCAACCTTGGCCGGGGTTGGAAATTGAACCGCTCACGCCGCCAGCCGATTTAAAACTCATGGTTGGATGGACTGGTTCACCAGCGTCCACCTCCCATTTGGTGGATCACGTCGCCCTCAATAAAGCGGAGCGTCAAGAAGCTTATGAACACTTTCTTGCGAATTCGAAGGCTTGCTTAAATGAGATGATTAGTGGTTTTCGAGCTCAAGACTTGGATAAGATCCAACATCAGCTGACCGTTAATCGCAAGCTACTTAATCAGTTGGAGGCGTTTACCCATACCCAGATTGAAACGCCTCTTTTGGCTCAATTATGTAATATTGCTGAATCGTTTGGCGGGGCCGCCAAAACGTCTGGTGCTGGCGGTGGCGATTGTGGTATCGCCTTAATGCGCGTCCAAAATGACCTGCCTGCCCTAACAACCGCCTGGCGTGATGTCGGCATTCGACCGCTCGCCTTTAACGTTTACTTTGAAAGGGACGATGTGAAATGACTTCAAAGCACGTTCATCGCAAGGACGAACATGTCTCTCTTGCCGAAAAATTTCATCATCCATCAACCACGTTTGCCCAAGTTCGGATTATTCACCAAAGTTTGCCAGAACTGAGTCTTTCGCAGATTGAGACCACGACAACCTTTGCTGGTAAGAAATTGGCCTTCCCAGTTTTCATTGAAGCAATGACGGGTGGAAGTCCCAAAACTGGCCAATTTAATGCGCAGTTAGCAAAATTGGCGGCCCATTTTCATTTGGCAATGGCGGTTGGATCTCAAAGTGTTGCATTCAGCGAACCACAACAGGCTAAAACGTTTGCCATTGTTCGCGATGAAAACCCGGATGGCGTGGTCATTGCCAATTTAGGCGCTGATCACTCGCTACAAGATTGTCAGACCGCCATTAATATGGTCGCAGCCGACGCGATTCAATTACACGTTAACGCAACTCAAGAATTAATTATGCCTGAGGGTGACACTGAATTTTATTGGCGGCAAAATATTGCTCAGTTGGTGACCAAACTGGATATCCCGGTGATTGTTAAAGAGGTCGGGTTTGGGATGGCCAAGGAAACCGTCGTTGATTTAGCCAAACTCGGTGTGCAATACGTTGATGTCAGTGGCCGTGGTGGCACCAACTTTGCCATGATTGAAAACTTTCGTCGATCTGGTAAAGAACTAGACTACCTGACAGATTGGGGTCAAACGACTGCCGAGTCGCTGCTCGAGCTAGGGGCGGTTCCGGATGCCCCCACCGCATTTGTTAGTGGCGGCATTCAAACCCCTCTTGACGCGATCAAAAGTTTAGCGATGGGCGCTGAATATGTCGGCATGGCTGGCGAACTGCTTCACCAACTCATTTCGACGGATTACGAAACAACCGAAGCTTGGCTAGCAACTTGGTTAGCCGACTTTAAAAAACTGCTGTTGCTAACTGGTAGTTCAAAACTGGCCGACTTAAATCGTCTTCATTTGGTATATACAAACGAATTATTAGACTACAAACACGAAAGAAATTTATAATTTGCACTATACAAAAAGCGTTAATTCAACTTGAATTAACGCTTTTTGTATAGTCTCTTTTACTAATTCAAATGGGCATCAAATCGAAGCCCCTTAGGGAAGAAATTTTTAACGGCACCGTTGACGACTTTCGCGAAGGCAACCGGTTGATTGTCACAGACCAGTCGGACCCACCCTTTTTTAACCGGTAATGCGTCGTGCTTAAATTGATCGCCGTGCACCACCATCGCCCACTCAGTGATTGAAATTGTGACGTTATGGCGTACCGCGTCTGTTGGCAATGCCAGTGCCAGGGCATAGGCTGGTTCGAACCGTCCTTTTTTGAACGTCCCTAGATGTAGCCCTGGTCGAACAACTTTTAAATGACCAAATTCCGGTGTAGCTTCAGGTAACAAGTAGAGTTGGTCACCAAACGTAATTAACCGTCGGCTCGGCCAGTCAACTGACTGTAAAGAATCTGCAACAAATGAGTCGAGCAGCATTTTCTGGTCTTTTGTCAAGTTACCGCGTTGCAAGCGGCTTTTCTTTGGGGCCGTCAACTCTGATGTTAAGCGCAACTTGGCAACGAAGTGGCCTTCCCCTCGCATTAGGTGTGGAAACAGCCGAGCCGTTTTAGTCAGCTCCGGGTTCCCATCAGCCCATTCTGGGTGGCCATCTACGATTCCAGCTGTTTTATCAATTGGAAGTACTTCCAGTTCCGGATAAGTTTCAAGGAGCCAAGCAATGGTTTGTTCGTCTTCTTCTGGCGCAAATGTGCAGGTCGAATAAACCAGTGTACCACCAGGCTTCAACGTTTTCACCGCTTCAGCTAAAATGGTCTGCTGTCGCACAGCACACTCCCGAACATAGTCTGGCGACCAATACTTAATCCCGTCCGGATCCTTTCGAAACATTCCCTCACCAGAACATGGCGCATCCACGAGGACGGTATCGAAAAAACCCGGAAAATGGGCAGCGATAACCTCAGGAGTTTCATTTAAAATTAAGGCGTTGGCAACCCCGAATCGTTCGACGTTTTCCGCTAATACTTTAGAACGCTTACCCATGATTTCGTTGGTGACAAGTAAACCAGTCGAGCCCAGAAAACTACTCAAATGGGTCGTTTTCCCGCCAGGAGCAGCACAGAGGTCAAGCACCCGTTGACTAGCGGTCGGAGCGGCAGTTTCGCCAACAAACATGGCACTTGGTTCTTGACTATAAACAGCACCACTTTGGTGGGCCACTGAGCGGCCACTAATTTTACCAAAATAACCCCACTTTGAATAAGAGACCGGGTCCGTCAGATTCAGATTGGCTGGTAACGACTGGTGGTGTGGATTCACTCGAAATCCATTTGTTGCCGGGTCCTCAAAACTTGCTAAGAAATCCTTAGCGTCGTCGCCCAACAATTTTTGATATTTTTGAATAAATTCTTTTGGTAAATTCACTTAAATTCTCCTCACACAAGATACATTAAGAGTATAGCTCAAAATTGGCACCAAGGCTATCAACTCGTGCATTTCATCATCATTTGTGGTAAGTTAGAACCACGATTTTATTTGGAAACGGACGTGTTTTTGTGAACCGAAAACTGATTGCTATCGACTTAGATGGCACCACACTTAACAACCAAGCCCGGTTGTCCCAAAAGACCATTGACACCATCGGTCGCGCTTCAAAAGCGGGCCACATTGTCAGTATTGTCACCGGGCGGCCTAACCGCATCTCCCAAAGCATCTATGACCAGTTGCATTTGGAAACGCCAATGATTAATTTTAATGGGGGCCTCGGACACTTACCCCACCGCTATTGGTCGAAAGAATACCAACACACTTTTAGCCGGGACATCGTCTTTGAGATTCTTCGAAACCGCTCGTCACTAGGCGTCGAAATGATCGCGGCTGAGGGAAAAAACCTCTTTTTAGCTCAGCAAGATCATCCGGTGGCTGTTGGCTTTTTCCCAACTAATCTTAAAAGTACCGAAATCTTAAATACGCGGACCCTAACGACGAACCCAACTAGTCTCACCATTGCGGTACGCCAGGATCGGCAGCGGGCTCTTATTCAATACATTAATGATCAATTTGGCGAGTTTGTTGATGTTGCCCCATGGGGCGGCCCTAACAGTGTCGTTGAAATTGGCGTCAAGGGCATCCAAAAAGCAGTTGGCGTTGACTTTCTCGCCCACCATTACGGCATCGAGCGGGAAAACGTTCTAGCCTTCGGCGACGAACACAACGACAACGAGATGATCGAATATGCGGGCTGGGGCGTTGCAATGGCTAATGCAACGGACCATTTAAAGGGGCTCGCAAACGATGTGACCCCCGAAACAAACGATGAGGATGGTCTCGCCGACTACCTCACGACCTACCTGAAACTAGCTGAATAAGTCGCACCATAAAAGCCGAGTGACGTTGTGTCGCTCGGCTTTTTAGTTTCGAAATCCTTTCAGCCAATCTTGATGGTTTGTATACCAAGCGACCGTTTGGGCCAGTCCTGAATCAAGTGATATTCTTGGGTGCCAGTCTGTCAACGATGTCAATTTTTCATGCGTCATTGCATAGCGAAAATCATGCCCCGGCCGGTCAGTAACGTGTTCAATTAGATCAGGGGCCGCATTCAACCTCCTTAGAATCCGACTAATGATTGATAGATTAGCCGCTTCTTGCCCTGCGGCCACATTGTAAACTTGCCCGTCAACGCCCTGGGTTAAAACGGCCCAGATGGCGGCACAATTATCTGAAACCGCTAACCAGTCTCGAATTTGGTGGCCACTCCCATAGACGGGAATCGGCCGCCCCGCCAAGCCGTTTTGAATTGTTTTGGGAATTAATTTTTCTGGATGCTGATAAGGCCCGTAATTATTGGCCGATCGTGAAATAACGACGGGTGTCTGATAAGTTTTAAAGTCAGCGAGTACAAATAGATTAGCAGCCGCTTTAGAGGCCGCATATGGGCTAGAAGGTTTAATCTGACCCTGCTCATCAACCGGCCGCTGATGAGTCCCAATCGTGCCATATACCTCGTCTGTGGAAACCTGGAGAAACCGGGTCAAAGAAGTTTCTTTAACCACTGTCAACAAACTTAAAACGCCGGCAACGTTGCTATGATAAAAGGGTGTCGCATCAATGATGCTTCGATCTACATGGGACTCGGCCGCAAAATTAACTAAGTGCGTAATTCGTTCTTCTTTGATCAACTGACGGAGCTTATCAGTGTTATTGATATCAGCATGAACAAATCGATATCTTTTATCCTGAGCCACATCGCTAAGGGATGTTAGGTTGGCTGCGTAGGTCAAAGCATCGACGTTAACAATTCGGTCGACCGATGGCTGTTTGAGCAAAAAGTGAACGAAATTGCTCCCAATAAAGCCAGCTCCGCCGGTCACTAACACGTTCATCACCATTCTAACCCCGCCTTCTGTTTATAACTGATAATACCCTCAACTCAGCCGCTTATGACGCCGAGTTGAGGGTATCCTTATCAATTAGTCTTTTTTTAATTTAAACAGCTGAGTTGCTTTGATTGCGGTTAACCAACCTTCATAGCACTGATCTCTAGTTGATTCCGCCATTTTTGGATCAAATTCATCGCTCAGTTTGTGGAGCTGTTTGATTTCAGTTAAGCTCTCCCAAAATCCAACTGCTAAACCAGCCAAGTATGAAGCGCCAAGCGCCGTCGTTTCAGCAATAGCCGCCCGTTGAATGTGGGTGTTGAGAATGTCAGCTTGAAATTGCATCAAAAAGTCGTTGTTCGCTGCCCCGCCATCAACGCTAAGCGTTTTAATATCAATTCCGGTATCCTGGCTCATCGTATCCACAACGTCACGTGTTTGATAGGCGATAGCTTCCAGTGTTGCTCGAATAAACTGTTCTCGGGTAGTTCCACGCGTCAACCCAAAGACGGCGCCCCGGACATCTTGATCCCAGTATGGCGCACCAAGACCAGTAAAAGCTGGTACCACGTACACATCACCAGTTGAGCCAGCCTCAACCGCCATTTTTTCCGATTCAGAGGCGTGCTCAAATAACCGCATCCCGTCTCGAAGCCACTGAACAGCCGAACCTGCAACAAAGATACTTCCTTCTAAGGCGTAAGTGACTTCGCCGTTAACCCCATAGGCAATCGTCGTCAACAATCCCTTGTCCGACAAGGTCGGTGTGGTTCCGGTATTCATCACGATAAACGCGCCGGTCCCATAAGTGTTCTTAACCGAGCCCTTCTCAAAGGCCGTTTGGCCGAATAAGGCCGCTTGCTGGTCACCGGCAATCCCGGCAATCGGAACCTGAATCCCAAAGAAGCTGAAATCGGCAGTATAGCCGTATATCTCAGACGATGGGTGCACTTCTGGCAACAGACTTTCTGGAATCCCCAACAGGGCCAAGATCTCATGATCCCAAGCTAATTCGTGAATATTGTAAAGCATGGTCCGGCTAGCATTAGTATAGTCGGTTGCGTGGACTCGACCACCAGTCAACTTCCATAAAATCCAAGTATCAATGGTCCCAAATAATAGTTCACCACGTTCGGCCCGCTCACGAACGCCCGGCACATTATCTAAAATCCACTTAATTTTAGTCGCTGAGAAGTAGGAATCAATCACTAATCCGGTTTTATCATGGATCATGTCCGCGTAGCCTTGCTGCTTCAAATCATCCGCAATCTCGCTTGTTTGCTTAGACTGCCAAACTATCGCATGATAGACGGGCTCACCAGTCGCCTTATCCCAGATAATGGTAGTCTCCCGTTGGTTCGTGATACCAATTCCACGAACCTTGTACGGCGGAATTTTAGCATTAATTACAGCGTCGGAAATTACAGATTGAACAGCGCTCCAAATCTCGGTGGCATCATGTTCCACCCAGCCGGGCTTTGGGAAGTATTGGGTAAATTCCCGTTGCGCTGAGCCGACAATTTGCCCATCGTGGTTAAACAGGATTGCGCGGGTGCTCGTTGTCCCTTCGTCAATCGCCATTATGTACTGTTCGTCATTCATGTTTTAATTCTCCATTCGTGTCAATCAAATCGTCATCATCTAATTGGTTTTGTCTTCATTAAGTATACAGAAGAAAGCCCTATTCGCCAAATATAATCATCATTCTAACGTGGTTTTAACAAAAACGTAACCGCTTACAGCGTTATCGCAAAAAAAGGTTGAACTCAAAGTTCAACCTCGAAGACTACTTTTCGTCGCTCTTTAAAACGCCACCAACGCTGTAACGGTTTTTAGCCATTTCGCTTAAGATCACGTGAACGTGGTCTTCAGGGGCTCCGGTGTTTTTGCTAACGGCATCAGTAACGTCTTTAACGAGATTCTTTAGTTGTTCTTGCGAACGACCTTCAATGAGGTCAATGTGGACAATTGGCATAGTTTAGCTCCTTCATCTTCTAAATTCTTAATGACCAAATTATACCCGTTTCTAGTGATAAACTCAATCGTTACTGCGACGTTTCACCACGAGCTTTTAACTGCTCCGTTTCGTCGTAGAAATTGCCTTCAATATCAATTGTATTAACCAGGTTCACAAAGCTTTGCGGATCAACGGTCTTCACCACGTGTTCGAGTTCGTACAGTTCGTAACGTGAGATGACGACCATTAAAACAGCTCCTGGACGGCGTTCATAAGCGCCTTGAGCCGGCATAATGGTGACCCCACGAATCAGCGTCTTCCCCAACTCAGCAATTACCGAATCGGCCTTCGTGGTCACGATAAAGGCCGTTAACTTTTGGTGCCGAGTGTGAATGGCATCCACTACTCGCGACATTGCGTAAATTGAAATAATCGTGTATAAGGCATTTTCCCAGCCAAAAAAAGCACCCGCAATCAAAATAATCACGAGGTTGGTTGCCATCATCAATGTTCCAATTGTTTTGCCAGTCGTTTTTTCCAAGATAACCGCGATAATGTCCATCCCACCAGTTGAAAACCCGTATTTCAGTGGGTAGGCGACACCGATTCCCGTCAAAATTCCCCCAAATAAAGCACTTAGCAGTGGGTTATGCGATACGTCTTGAACTGGGATCACAATCGCTAACACCGACGTCAAAAAAGCTGTTACAAAACTATAAATGGTGAACCCTCGGCCAATTTTAAACCAGCCTAAAAGGCCAATTGGCAGGTTAAAGAGCAGGATTAACCAACCCGTATTTAATTTGATATGAAATACCGTCGAAACTAAAATTGATAATAGCTGAGAAATCCCATTGATGCCCGCACTAAATATATTACCGGGGATCAAAAATTCATTCAACGCAACCGCACTGACAATTGACGCGCCAGCCATGATTAACCCCTTTAGGACCCACTCTTGTTTTGCAATCTTTGTCTGCACACTTTTGCCTCCATCCTCAATTCAACAAGCCATATTAAATCATATTTTTAACTGAAACACCAGAAATGTCCCTAACACGTCGTTCCGTGATAAACTGTTCATACTAGCTACTTTAAGGAGGTATCATCTTGCAAAGTAATCCCTATTCGGCTTGCACGAGTATTTTAATTGGTAGAAAAGCGAGTATCGATGGTTCTGTTATGATTGGGCGAAATGAAGACTCAAGGCCCGCTTGGCCCAAACATTTCATTGTTCACCCAGCCAAAATAAGCGAACCCGCTCCAACTTTTACTTCAAACGATAACAACTTTTCGATGCCATTGCCTACCCATGCCGCTAAGTACACGGCCACCCCTGAGTGGACCGATATGTTTGGCGTTTTTGAGGAAGACGGCATCAATGACTTCGGTGTCGCGATGAGTGCTACCGAGAGCACCTATGCCAATCAGCGGGTCTTGGCGGCCGATCCGTTAGTTAAGGACGGGATTGGTGAAGAAGCCATGGTAACCGTTACCTTGCCTTACATTGACTCCGCCAGAGCGGGGGTTAAGCGGTTGGGCGCAATTGTTTCTCAGTACGGTACCTGTGAGTCCAATGGTATTTTATTTGCCGACCAATCTGAAGCTTGGTACATGGAAACCGGTTCGGGCCATTACTGGGTTGCGCAACGCATTCCGGACGACAGTTACGCCGTGGTCGCAAATCAAATGGCCATTCAAGAAATTGACTTCAATAATTCTGAGGACTTTATGTGGCATCCTGACATCGAACGCTTCGTTACCCAAAACCATCTAAACCCCAACCGTACTGGATTTAATTTCCGGCAGATTTTTGGCACCCAAAACGCGATGGATAGCGTCTACAATTTGCCCCGCGTTTGGTACGGTCAAAAATGCTTTAATCCGCACCGCGAACAGGCCGTTTCAAGTTCTGAGATGCCCTTTATTAATCAGGCAGAACAGCTTTTATCGCTCACTGATGCGCGATTGTTTTTAGGCTCCCACTATCAGCAAACCGTTTACGACCCGCTGGGGGACGGTTCTCAGGCCGACAAGAAGCGATTTCGCCCCGTTAGCTTGGCTGCAACTCAGGAGTCTCATATTCTACAGCTCCGTCCATTTAATAATCCAGCCATTAGCGGCTTGCATTGGTTAGCCATGGGCGTCACTGCTCAAAGTGTTTTTGTTCCCTTTTACGCTGGAATTGAAGACACACCGGCTGCTTATAAGCTGGGAACAAAAACGTACCAGCCAGAGTCAGCCTACTGGGTTTACAAGCAGGCTGGTGTTTTGGTCGATGCCCATTACAAGGAATTTGGCCCACTGTTACACGAGACTCAGCAGACGTTGACTCGCGATTTTGACGAACTAGTTTTACAAACCGACCAAGCAGGACAAACGCTATCTGGTGACGAACTAACCCACCTTTTAACAAATGAAAGTCGCCGTGCAGCTGAGATGGGACTCAAGGCCTACAAAACGCTGACTGCTAAGTTGATTACCCAAGCAACTGCTTTGTCGCCCCTCAGTTACCATCAAGATCTGAATTTATAACAAAAAGACAGGACCGTGGCATGACCACAGTGCCTGTCTTTTTTAATTGACGCTTACTTCCGGGCACGACGAGCTTCCGGAATACGAGCTGCCTTACCGTGCAATGCACGAAGGTAGTAAAGCTTAGCGCGACGGACACGACCGTAGCGGATAACCTCAACTTGAGCAACCCGTGGTGAGTGAACTGGGAAAGTCCGTTCAACCCCAACACCATTAGTAATCTTACGAACGGTGTACATTGCTTGGATTCCAGTACCGCGGCGCTTAATCACAACGCCTTCGAATAATTGGATCCGTTCGCGAGTTCCTTCGACAACCTTGGCGTGAACTCGGACCGTATCACCGGCACGGAATTCAGGAATGTCTGTCCGTAATTGATCTTGGTTGATCTTTTCAATTAATTGGTTCTGACGCATAAAAATCTATCCCTTCGCCAACACTCATTCTCAATCCTGACAGCGGAATGTTGT
The DNA here is from genome assembly GCF_001433995.1 of Secundilactobacillus kimchicus JCM 15530. Classification (GTDB taxonomy): domain Bacteria; phylum Bacillota; class Bacilli; order Lactobacillales; family Lactobacillaceae; genus Secundilactobacillus; species Secundilactobacillus kimchicus. Next base: position 214,029 of record NZ_AZCX01000001.1, on the reverse strand, counting down.
TAATGTGACTGAATTACAGCCAAACAATAGTTTACCATACCTCAAAAATGGCTTCAAGCGTTATTTTCTTGTTCTTCAAGTTCTAGCTTAATATCGTTCAATAATCGTTTTTGAGCCGTTGTCAGGGCGGCGGTTTCTAGCAAATCTGGGCGCCGCTGGAACGTTCGCTTCAGTGACTCCCGTTCTCGCCAATCAGCAATCTTTTGGTGGTTGCCACTCAGCAACACATCCGGAACAGCCATCCCGCGATACTCTGCTGGTCGCGTGTATTGTGGGTACTCCAGCAAACCGTTCGAAAAGGAATCGCCCGGTGCAGACGCAGCGTTGCCTAAAACCCCGGGTAAAAGGCGCGTTACCGCATCGATCATGACCATGGCTGGCAGCTCCCCACCAGTTAAAACGTAATCGCCCATGGAGATTTCGTCCGTAACCAGTGAGCGAATCCGTTCGTCATAACCTTCGTAGTGGCCACAAATAAACGTTAGGTGGCGCTCATGGGCAAAGTTTTCTGCTACTGACTGATCAAATTGCCGACCCGCTGGATCCATTAAGATCACCCGCCCAGATTCAATTCCCTGCTCCTGTGCTTGGCGTTGTGTGGCCTCAAAGGCATCAAAAATTGGTTGCGCTTGGAGCAACATCCCTGCCCCGCCACCAAACGGATAATCGTCAACATTACCATGTTTATTGGTTGAGTATTGACGGAAATCAGTCACTTCGATTTGAAGTTGATCGCGATCGAGGGCCTTTCCAACGATTGAATCGTGCAGTGGTCCGGAAAACATGTCGGGAAACAGACTCAATACATCGATTCGCATTAGTCTAACCCCTCCATCAGTTCAACAACAACCTGCTGATTTTCAAGATCTACTTTTTTCACAACCTGCTTAATGACGGGGAGTAATAATTCAGATTGTCCCGGCCGACTAACGACCCAGACATCATTAGCACCGGGTGCCATTATTTCTTTAACTGTCCCAATTTTATTACCTGCCTGATCAACAACGGTCAGGCCGATGATCTGATGATAGTAATATTCACCATCGCTCAGGTCATTGTCCGTCAGCTGAGCCTCATCAACCTTTAAAACGGTTCCTTTAAATGGCAAAACAGCGTTAATATCGTCATAGCCTTCAAATGTTAACAATGTAAAGCCCTTATGTTGCCGCGCGCTGGCCACCGTGACAGACTGAAGAGGCGACGAATCTGATTCGGTTTTAAAAACGGCTAACTGGCTTCCTTTTTTGAACCGTTCCTCAGGAAAGTCAGTCGTCGAGACGATCCGCAGTTCACCGCGAATACCGTGGGTGTTAACGATTTTACCAACGTTATAGTACACACCTATTCCTCCTTTTATAAAAAAAAGACCCCCGCTTATTCGGGAGCCTTTGACTCATCATTAATCACGAGTCGCACGCGCTTGGGGCCACTGACCCGAACGCTGTACACAATTGTTCGGATTGCGGAGGCAACATGTCCCCGCTTACCGATGACCCGCCCAATATCGTCCGCATCCACTGTCAAATGATATTCGTAAAACCGATCATTTTCGGTTTGCGTCACTCGGATAGCTTCAGGATGATCCACAAGCGGTGCCACAATTGTTTTAATTAGTTGAGTAAAGTCGGTCATTTCTGATCACTTATTTCTTTGCAAATTTAGCTTCGTGGTGCTTTTGCATGATCCCGGCGTTAGAGAGAATGTTACGAACCGTATCTGAAGGTTGGGCACCATTGCTCAACCAGTTCAAGATTGATTCTTCATCCAACGTAACTTCGGCAGGTTCGATCAATGGGTTGTAAGTCCCAACCTTTTCGATAAACCGGCCATCACGAGGACTCCGTGAGTCGGCAACCACGATTCGGTAGAATGGGCGCTTCTTTGAACCCATACGCTTCAAACGAATCTTAACTGACATTATGACACCTCCTAGATTTCTTTCAACGATAAATAATATACCAGTAATTATAGGGGTTGTAAAGGTTTTTTTCTTTACACCTTGAAATTCATTGAAATAGCTGTTTTAACTTCGCAATCGTCCCAGGAGAGAGCTGGCTATCATGGCTCTTGATATAAGCCGCAACAGCAGCGTAGTCCGTAAAATCTGGAAGTTGCGACGCCTTTAAATACGGGACTAACGTTTTAGCGAGTTCGATATCGGCCAACTGAATTTGATCGTTAGTCAGTGGATTTTGGGCAGCCATTTCATCCCACCGATTGTAAACCACTGCAACGGCCCGTAATACCCGCGGATCATGTTGAATAAGACCCCTCAAAATTTCTGGTTTTAACGTCCTACTCACCCCGATTCAGAGCAACGGTCCGACCCTTAGGTTGGCAGACCGATAACTCCCCAATTTTGGTTGTTAACCCCCAAACGACGGTGGTCATTTGATGTTGGTCAACTGCCACTTCACCGTGCCCATCCGTCATGATGAGCACAGTGGCGTTACCATCGCGGTAGCCACTTTCCTGCAACCAATCAAAAATGGCTTGAAAGGCCGTCCCCCCACCACCAAATCGAAACTTTGGAACCTGTTGGGCTGCTGATAGGGAAACAATCGCTTCCGTGTGGACCACCGCATCAAACGGTACTAACAGTACTGGTTGGTCAAGGCGCGGTAGAAGCCGCCGCAACTGACCCAGATTTTCTGCCACTTCTTGATTTGTCATTGAGCCAGACTCATCAATACAGATGATGAGCTGGCGTTGAGATTTAACCCGGTTTCCGGGTAACTCAAGGCGCCGAGGCTGGCGACGATTAAACCGATTATAGGCAGATTCTCGTAGATTTGTTGGCCGCCCTAACCCATCTACTACTAACTGCCGCCAATCCCACGTAACGGGCTGAAATAACGTCTCTAGGGCGTGACGAGCCCGGCCTGGCAATAATCCTCGTTGGTGATCCGGCGTTTCTTGCCAGGCTCTCAACAACAGCGACTTGACAGCATTTGCCGCATGATGACTGCCAAATGAGGCCCAGTGGGTATGCGCGTCAACGCGATTCGATTGGTCGACTTGACCATTCGCATGGGCACCCTTTGGCGTTGATGATACGGGCAACTGTCGTTTTAACAGCGTAATAAGTTCATTAGAATCGGCATTGGATGGTAGCTGCACATTGTATTTAAAAGCAAGCAGTTGGCGCGTCACGGCGCCGTCTGGCAAGTTGGTTAAGTTGTCATTTACCACCACATCTGTGCCGTAAATGACTGGTATAGTCTGCCATTCTGCCGCGTAACGGCTAGGATGATTAAAGACCAAATGTAACAACGTATGCTCTAAAGCCGCCGTTAGCGTCTCAAGAGAACCGTTAGTCGCTTTAAAAAATGCTGGATTGAATAGTAACTGAGGTCCTTGCGTTGGGCTGTAGCCCAGTCCAACCATTGCAGGAAGTGACGGGTCAAATTGCCGGGGGAGCCGGGTCAGTAATTCGCCGTAAAACCGTTGAGTTCCCAACAATTTCATCGTCAACCCTTGCAAAATCCGCTGACAAAGGGCCTTTCGACTAATATCAGTATCACTTTGTGCCACGGCTTGTAACAGGCGAGCTAATTGGGCATCATCTAATGTCATTTCACCATCTCCATGTTTACCCTAGACTAGCCACCCCGATTGCAACGAGGTGCGTGTATAACTCGTTGGCGCCAGGGCCCTGAGCGTTGGCTAACCGTTCCAACAGGTCCGGTCTGTCCGCCATTGCCAAAGCCACGGCGTACTGACCATCGGCCGGTAATTGATTGAGCAACGTCAAATACCGGTGGGCATTTTGATCAACAGTCAGCGGATACGCTTGCTCCTGCTTTAAACAAGTCAGCAAGATTGTTTGTTGCTGATCAGTTGTGAACTGTTGAAACCGAGTCACAACCGCGGGCCAGTCACTATCTGCTTGATAGATTTCTTCGGCCGTTAACCCAGCTTGAGTTCGCTGGAGAAACAGGTCAAAAATCGAGGCGACCGTCTCACCGAGGTCGCCGCGGAGCAACTCATACCGAACAGCGAGTTGTTGTGAAATGGGCAATGTTGCTAAGCTCTTCAAATTGGCGGCCACCCGGGCCCAGGCCCGCGGAGTTGGGTATAAATCATCATCATGTTGACTTGGTGCAAGGAGCTCCGGATTTTCTTCGATAAACCGCGTGACCGGTTCAATGACACGGGGGCGGCCCGCAACCTGAGATTTAGCCCAACTCAACCAATCCTCTGTATCAGCTCGCATGACCAGGCGAACAGTGCGATCGTTGATGGCAGGATCGCCAGTCGTCACACCGTAGGCGGTTTGTGAAAATCCAGCCATGGTCGCATCGGGATTTTCTGCTAAGACCAGCTTAACCTCTTTAGGGAGCTGAAGGCCGTTAACTGAGCGCTGTAAGACCAGGTTCATTAACTCGCTTTGAACGGCCTGGCTGCCACGGTTAAACTCATCAAGAAACCAGATAATTGGCTGCCCCGGATGTTGCTCGGCGGTTTCAATAATGTTAATCAAGGTGTGGAAGTAGCCAAATCGAATATCTGCCAAGGTGCCATACTGAGTCGTTTTAACATAACCCGTTTGATCCAGCGGGGGGACTGGAATTGCAATATCGCCCTTTTCGAGCAAACTCACCACTGTGGTAAACTGCTTAGCCTTCATTTGCTGGGCAACAGCGGCCACCAAGGCCGACTTGCCGATTCCAGCTTCACCGACAATGGTTGGAACGTTACCAGCCTTAATAACAACCGGAATAGCTGATAATAATGCTTTAAATCCGAGCACGTTCCCGCCTCCTTTTTCTTGCGGTTAACTGATGCAAAATAACCCAGCCGTTTGGTTAAAACAGCCGGGTCACGCACTACTTTTTACGTCGCTTAAGGTTGCTACGACGTTTCTTATTTTTCTTCATTTGACGTGACATTCGCTTCATGGCCATCTGGCCCATTTTACCACCTAGGCCGCCGCCCATACCGGCGTTTCCCATGAGATTCTCAATTCCTGACATGTTGCCTTTGGAAACTTGATTCATCATTTTTTTCATTTGGTTAAACTGCTTGATCATCCGATTAACCTCTTGAATTGGTCGACCAGATCCGGCTGCGATTCGCCGTCGTCTGGACGGATTCAACAAATCAGGATCTTCACGTTCTTTAGCTGTCATTGAGTAAATAACGGCCTTAACGTGTTCCATGTCCTTAGGGTCCATGTTAGCATTCGCCAGCGCTGGGTTATTAGCCATCCCTGGAATCATCTTCATCAGCTGATCCATCGGCCCCATTTTTTGAATTTGTTCCATCTGGTCTAGGAAATCATTGAAATCAAACGAATTTTCCCGAATTTTTTCATTCAGTTCAGCCGCTTGTTTCTCATCATACTCTTTTTGAGTCCGTTCAATCAGCGATAACATATCGCCCATTCCAAGAATTCGAGAGGCCATTCGATCAGGATGGAAGATGTCCATGTCGGTCATCTTTTCGCCTTCACCAACAAACTTAATCGGCTTTCCCGTTACGGCACGAATTGAAAGCGCCGCACCACCACGAGTGTCACCGTCTAACTTGGTTAAAACGACCCCGGTAACATCAAGCTGATTATCAAAACCTTCAGCCGTTGCCACCGCATTTTGCCCCGTCATTGCATCAACAACCAGTAAAATTTCAGTTGGATTTGCGAGGGCTTTGATGCGTGCTAATTCATCCATTAACTGCTCGTCAATTTGTAATCGGCCGGCAGTATCAATGAAGACGTAATCATTGTGGTTAGTTTCTGCTTGGGCTAGCCCCTGTTTCACAATTTCAACCGGATCAACGTCAGTTCCCATCTGAAAGACGGGGACGTCAATTTGGTTTCCGACCTGTTGTAATTGATCAATCGCAGCTGGTCGGTAAACGTCGGCAGCAATCATTAGCGGTCGAGCATTGGCATCCGTTTTTAACTTGTTGGCCAGTTTCCCAACCGTAGTCGTTTTCCCTGCCCCTTGAAGTCCGACCATCATAATAATGGTTGGAATCTTCGGCGACTTCAATAATGGTGCGTCTTCTTCCCCCATCATTCGGGTCAGTTCTTCGTTAACAATCTTGACGATTTGTTGCGCTGGATTAAGGCCTTCTAACACGTTAGCGCCAATTGCACGCTCCCTGACAACCTTAACGAAGTCCTTCACCACGTCAAAATTAACATCGGCTTCAAGCAAAGCAAGCCGAATTTCGCGCATGGTATCACGAAGGTCGCTTTCACTGATTTTACCCTTACCACGCAGTTTTTTAACCGCGTTTTGAAGTCGCTCTGTTAGTCCTTCAAATGCCATTTAAATAACCCTTTCATTCTTCTTCCGCTGATTCCAACTTGGCCACCAGCGTCATCAGTGTTTTATCGTTTGCATAGTGTGCATTAACGTAGTCCTGAATGTCATCAGCGAGTTGATTGCGTGCCACAAACTCGGCATACAAGTGTAACTTAGCTTCATAGTTTTCAAGAATCTTTTCAGTCCGACGAATATTGTCGTAAACGGCCTGCCGGCTGACCGAAAAAGTGTCCGCAATTTCTCCAAGTGAATAATCATCACCGTAGTAAAGTCGCATGTAATTATTCTGCTTCGCAGTCAAAAGTGGTTGATAAAACTCAAACAGCGAATTGATGCGATAATTTTTCTCTATTTCCAAAAGACACTCCTCCGTCGCGACGTCATACACTCTATTAGAGTACCATTTTTCAGACGTCAAATAAACCAAAAAAGCGGGGATACCCGCTTTTAGTCAACCAACCCTTTAAATAACCCATGAACAAAATCATCGGAGTCAAACGGTCGTAAATCATCCACTTTTTCACCCAACCCGACGTACTTAACCGGTAAGTGCATCTCATTTCGAATCGCAAGAACGATCCCCCCACGAGCTGTACCATCTAGCTTCGTTAACACAATCCCGGAGACATCTGTGGTTTCCTTAAACAACTTCGTTTGGTTCAAGGCGTTTTGACCAGTTGTAGCGTCCAAAACAATCAACACTTCATGAGGGGCCGCGGGAATTTCGCGGGTAATAACCCGTTTCATTTTTGCTAGTTCGTTCATGAGGTTCGCCTTGTTTTGCAGCCGGCCCGCGGTGTCGACAAACAAGATGTCGTAGTTTTCAGCTTTGGCCTTTTTAACGGCATCAAAAACAACCGCGGATGGGTCACTTTTTTCAGGCTTTTTAACGATGTCAACACCGTCACGTTTTGCCCATTCGTTGAGCTGCTCAATGGCGCCGGCCCGGAAGGTATCAGCGGCAGCCAGTAACACCTTTTTTCCCTGCTGCTTGAACATGTTAGCCATTTTGCCAATTGTCGTCGTTTTACCTACGCCATTGACCCCAACAAATAAAACGACCGTGGGCCCTTGATCGGCCATGGCTAAGGTATTACTCTCACCTTGACCAGCCTGATTGTATAGGTCAATTAGCTTTTGAACCACAACATTTTGAACGTCTCGTGGTTTTTTAGCATTTTGCAACTTGACCTCGTCACGGAGCTCGTCGGTAATAGTCATCGCTGTTTCATAGCCCACATCAGCGCCAATCAAAGTTTCTTCCAAATCATCAAAAAATGATTCATCAACCGATCGGAAGTTAGCCAGCAGGCGGTTCAAACGTTCGCCAAATGACAGCCGAGTTTTGGTCAGTCCTTTATCATAACGGTTCTCTTCCGTCTCTGGCTGACTCGTCTCTTGGATGGCGTCAGTTGTCGTTGTTGCAGCGGTTTTTAAATCGGAGGCCTCAGCAGTATCACCAGGGGCCACTGTCGATTGCTCAGAAACTGCTGTAGTCGCCGAAGGGTCGCTTTGATCAGTGGCCGTTTGAGAAGCATTTGATTCATCTGGCTGATTAGGACCTTCAGAATCCGCCGCTGCGTTGCTTACGTCAGTTGCTTCAGAATGGTCGGTCGGTACTGTCTGTGCAGGTCCACTGACTTGACTCGCGTTCGATGTCAAAGGGACCGCCACCTCAGAATCTGATACTGTTTCTTGCTTTGGCTGACGTTTCTCGGGACTTGCCGGCGATGAATCTTGGGCTTGATTGGAATCGTTTAAATCAGCTGCTGAAGCAGCACTGGATGCTGGTTGTTCAGCTGCTGAAGCGACTTTTTCTGCTTCCTGAGACGATGATTGTGACTCTGGTTCTTGGCTTTTTGGTGTTTCTTCTGGTTTTCGCTTAAAAAAATCAAAGAGTCCCACGTTGACACTTCCTCACTTAATTAATCTCTGCTGTTTTAGTTAAATCAACAGCTACGAGTTTTGAAATTCCAGACTCTTGCATTGTAATCCCATACAGTCGGTCAGTTTGAACCATGGTTTCTTTTCGATGGGTAATCACAATGAATTGCGTATCATCCTGGAACCGGTTCAGATAGCTCGCAAACCGCGCGGTATTGGCGGGGTCTAGCGCTGCTTCTGCTTCGTCTAATACGCAGTATGGCACAGGCTGCACCTGAATGATAGCAAATAGCAAGGTAATGGCCGTTAAGGCCCGCTCACCCCCGGATAATAACCGCATGCTCTGGAGCCGTTTTCCAGGTGGTTCGGCCATAATTTCAATCCCACTTGTTAGGAGGTGTTCAGGATCCGTTAATTCGAGCCGACCCCGACCACCACCAAACATCTGTTTAAACGTTTTTTGAAATTGGGCATTCACTAAATTAAAGGCTTTTTCGAATCGGGTGATGACTTCTTGATCCATTTCCGCCATCGTCGTCAATAATTTTTGCTTGGCCTCATTTAAATCTGCTTGCTGCTGGGTCAAGAAGTCATATCGTTCTTTAACCTGCTTATAAGTTTCAATTGACCCGACATTGACATCGCCAATGTCTTCCAATCCCCGTCTCAACAATTTTAACCGTTGTTGAATTGTTGCTAATGGTAAGTCAACGGCTTGCTGAACAGCCAGTTCCAAGCTGACATGGTATTGCTCACTCAACGTCGTAAGTGATTGATCAAGTTTTGTTGTTAATCGTGATTGGGCGAATTCAGCCTGTTGCTTTTCATTTTGTTCGATATTGTAAGTCTCAGTTGCTAACTGGACAGTTCGCTCTAACTCGCTAATTTTTGCCGCCTGGTCAGCCAAAGCCGCCTGGTTTTGCTGGATCGCACTTTCAACCTCATGTTGCTTATCAGCTAAAACGGCCAGTTGTTGTTTAGAACTCGTTGCAGATGCCGAAGTATTGGTCGTTGTGGCGGTCAGGTCCTGTAACTGATTTTTAAAGTCGCTGAGTTGGTCATCAGCGACCTGAATTTGGGTCTGAGCCTCAGTGACATCCCGTTGAAGTTGACCAACCGAGACCCGTTTTGCCGCGACCGTTTCCTTTTCGGTCTGAAGGGCAACACTCACAGACCCACTCTTAGTTTGATTCTCAGTTAATTGTGCCTTGGCCGCCGTCATCGCCGCCGTCATCTGCGCTACCTGTGCATTTAGCTCGCCCTCAGCACGTTCGTTATCGGCAAGCGCTTGTTGAAAATCTTCTTCATCGCCTTGAAGTGCCTGTTGGGTGGTTTGAGCCTTAATCTGGCGTTTAAGCGTGTTGATCGTTTGTTCAATGAGCTCGCTTTGATTTAACCTTTTTTGGTACGTCGTCGACGCTGTCGTCAGCGCTTGATTAAGCCTATCAAGCGCTGCTTGATCATCATCTTGCCGAAGTTGATCCAGGGCCCGCTTTTTTTCGGTTAACTGGTCATCCATCTGCTTAATCGACGTCTTCAGTGTCGAAAGCTCCTGCTGCTGGGTCAAAAGCCCCGCACTATCACGTTTACTACGTCCTCCGGTCATCGCTCCAGTGGCCGAAATAATATCCCCATCGAGGGTAATCATTCGATATCGTTGCCGAAGCTGCTTTCCAATTGCAACCGCGTGGTCCAAAGTATCAATAAATAAGACGTTACCTAATAAATAGTCGCCTAAAATCCGCATCCGCGCATCTCCAGCTATGGTCACTAACGTCGACCCCACGCCTAAGAATCCAGGCAGCTGACTGACTAAGTTTTGCGTTTGCCGATCCACTGACTTAGCCCGGATGGTCGTCAAAGGTAGAAAGGTACTGCGACCCAGCCGATTTTGGTTCAGATACTGAATCGCGGCTTTCCCGGCGTTTTCGGTTTCCACTACCACGTTTTGCTGCTGACTTCCAATGGCCGCTTCAACGGCTTTGGTGTAGCGACTATCAACTTGCAATAGTTCAGCAACCGGCCCAATGATACCATTGAGCTGATTACGCGCCTTCAAAACGGCCCGAGTGCCCTGATAAAAACCAGCGTAGTTTTCAGCAACTTCTTCGAGACTTTTGGCCCGGGCCTTTGCTCGCTGACTCACTTCGAGGGCTTTAAGCCACTGTTGATTCAATTGATTGGCCTTTTGTTGCCGCAGCTGTCGATTTGTCTGGGCCGCGGTCTGACGCATTTTAGCGGTTTCCAGCGCTGTTTGGGCTTGATCCACGAGTTGTTGACACTCTTGTAACTTGGCCGTTTGCGTGGCCAATTCTTGTTTTAAAGCCTGTAACTGTTCGTTGGCTCGGTCGGACTCAGAGTCCGCACGATGCTGGTTTTTTTGCAAATAAGCTTTCTGATTATGGACGCTGGTAAGATCTTGCATCGCCTTAATGTAATCGTCTTGCAAGTGGTCAATTTCTTTTGACACGGCCGTTGTATCTAAAGCTGCAAGTTGCTGTGCCAGTTGTTTGACCCGCTCTTTGGCCGCCGTTAGTGCCTGCTGTTCCTTCTTAAGAGTTGCTTGACACTGTGCCAATTGTTTAGTTAACCCATCCCGCTGGTCGGACACCGTCTTAACACGGTCAGTCAAATTGGCAATTGTTTCTTGGCGGTGATTTTGCCGTTCTTGCGTCAGTGCTTGCTGACCCACTAATTCTTGATGCCGCTTTGTTAGGTCGAGCAATTGATTTTGCAACTCATCTTTTTGGGTCTGGAGGTTCGCTTGTCGTTCTTTTAACTCGGTCAGGGCCTGATGGTGATCTGCCAATGCAGCCTTGGAACGATCAATCTGGGCTTGTTTTGCGGCTAACGTTTCCTGACCAGTCTTCAGCGCTTTTTTCTGGTCCTGAATCTGCAGGACAAGGCGGGTTTGATCTAATTGATCAAAGTCCCGCTTTTGGGCCACGTAATCTGTTGCAAGACTACTCTCCTGGGCTAATGGTTCCAGTTGGGCCTCAAGTTCCACAACTAAGTCGTTGACCCGATTCAGATAGCCCGCCGTTTGTTCCAGTTCCCGCTTTGCTTTTTCCTTGTCACTTTTGTACTTAGAAACACCCGTAACCTCTTCAATAATAAACCGACGATCTTCAGGCTTACTGTTAAAAATAGCCTCAACCCGGCCCTGAGAAATCATGGAGAAGGCATTGCCGCCAATTCCTGAGTCACTAAAAAGATCAGTGATGTCTTTTAGTCGACATTCTTGACCATTTAGTTCGTAACGACTGTCACCATTTCGAAAAAGCTTGCGGGTGACACTGACCTCGGTATAATCTGACTCGACATAGTGGTCACTATTGTCGAGGATCATCGTGACCATTGCTCGGTTTAGAGGCCGCCGTTTCGACGTCCCGGCAAAAATGACGTCGGGCATTTTTGCTCCCCGTAGGTTTTTGGCTGACTGTTCACCTAACACCCATTTAATAGCTTCGGTGACATTACTTTTACCACTTCCATTGGGACCAACGATTCCCGTGACGCCATCTTCAAATTCAATTTTGGTATAGTCCGCAAAAGACTTAAATCCACTAATTTCTAGCGATTTGAGTTTCATCGCCGATTCCCCAATCCATTTACTTTTGCGCTTTCAAGGCGGTTAGAGCCATTTTGGCTGCCACTTGCTCAGCGTGTTTTTTGGAATGACCTTCCCCAACTCCTAATCGGGTGCCATCAATAAGAACGGCTACTTTAAAAGCCCGATCATTATCAGGGCCGTCTTCCGAGACTAATTTGTATTCAATCGTAACGGGGCCATTTTGTTGCGCAACTTCTTGAAGTTCGGTTTTGTGGTCGAAAAACTCATCGAATCGACCCTCATCAAGTTTTGGAAAAATAATCTGATTAGCAAATGCTACGACAGGTTCCACTCCTTGATCAAGGTACAAAGCGCCAATAAACGATTCAAAAATATCACACAAAAGAGAGTCGCGTTCTCGAGCATGTGCTTTTTCCTCACCCCTGCCCAACCGAATGTAGCGATCGAAACCGCACTCTCGGGCAAAACTGGCAAAGCTTTCTTCATTGACCATAGCGGCTCTTAACCGGGTCAATCGTCCCTGTGGTAGCCGTGGATAGCGCCGATAGATGTATTCAGATACCACTAGCTGCATAACGGCATCACCTAGAAACTCAATCCGTTCGTAAAACTTTAAATTTTGGTTCGGATGTTCGTTGACGTAACTGGCCTGAGTAAAAGCTTCGTCAAGTAAATCCTGGTTCTTAATCACAATATTAAACCGCTTTTTTAGCAGTTCTGGTAGTCCCTTTATCAACAGTGATCCTCCTTAACTATTTTAGCAAAAAGGCGATTACCCAAGTAACCGCCAAGCGTCCTATGACTTGCTGTGTGACATGATGTAATCAACTGCTTCACCAACAGTGTTCAAGTTTTCCGCGTCTTCATCGGAAATCTCGGCATTAAACGTGTCTTCCAGCTCTAAAATAAACTCCACGAAATCGATCGAATCTGCGTCCAGATCCGTCTTAAAGTTCAGCTCTGGCTTGATTGTTTCACGATCAATTTCAAACCGCTCGGCAATGATGTCGGCAATTTGGTTAAACACTTCATCTTTTGACATTCTTATCCCTCACTCAAACATAATTCAGACCTAAGTTTATCACAATCACCATGCAAACACAGCATTTTTCAGTGATTACTTCTGACTCATTGATTCTTTAGCTTGTGCCATCTCGTCGGCATGGGCATCAAAATAATCGACCACGTGTGGCACAACTTGCTGGTCTATCATCGTTTTAATTTGACCAATGGTATTAGCAATCGTAACCGCTTTAGATGATCCATGCGTCTTAACAACCGGCGCCTTAACACCCAGTAATACAGCGCCACCGTATTTTGAGTAGTCCATTTTATTTTGAACGGTTTTAAAGGCGCCTTTAAGCATTAAAGCGCCCATCTTGTTGGATAAGCCGCCCGTCATAATACTATCCTTCAGCAGTTTAAGCATTGAAAGTGCCGTGCCCTCGGTATTTTTCAAAACCGCGTTACCAGTGAAACCATCCGTAATGACGACGTCAGCCACCCCATTAAGGAGCTCACGGGATTCGACGTTGCCAATGAAGTTTAAATCTGAGGCTTGGGCTAGCGCATCGTGGGCGGCGCGATGAACCATGTCTCCCTTATCATCCTCAGTCCCGTTGTTTAGCAGTCCAATTCGCGGATTTTGAAGACCCATCACATTTTGCGCATAGTAGTTCCCCATAACTGCGTACTGATACAAATTAAACGGCTTCGTGTCCGCATTTGCACCAACGTCCAACATTAAGAATTGGTCTTGGTCCCCAGGCACCACCACCGGCAAAGTAGTGGTTAATCCGGGACGTTCGATCCCCTTAATTCGGCCGATAATTAGCAAACCAGCCGCCAGGACAGCGCCAGTATTCCCAGCTGAGAAAAAGGCGTCTGCGCGGCCCTCTTTTACCGCTGTTGCAGCTAATACAATACTGGACTGTTTCTTTCGTCGAAGGGCACGGACGGGTTCATCGCCCATTTCAATGACCTCAGGAGCGTCAACAACGGTGATTCGCTCTGAATTTTGAATCAGGGGCTGCACCTTGTCCGTTTGGCCGTATAAGTCAAACGTCACGTCAGCATAACGGTCACGGGCTTGTTCGATTCCCTTAACGACCTCTTGTGGGGCGTAATCGCCGCCCATAGCATCAACTGCAATTTTCACTTTGTTAACTTCCCTTCTTAATCAAACATATACTCGTGATCTGACTGCGCATTTAGATAGTGCACAAGAACCTGATTGGTTGGCTGGGTCTGCCAATCGGCATCATCGGTCAGCTTTTTAGCCTCTTGCTGGGCCACGCTGAGCATGGTTAAATCAGCAACCGGATCGCCAACTTTAAAATCAGGTACCCCAGACTGCTTCTTACCCAAAACATCACCCGCACCACGTAACTCAAGATCCTTTTGCGACAGGACAAACCCATCGTTAGTCTGAGTCATGACTTCCATTCGCTGGACGCCATACTCGTTTTTCGGATCAGCAATTAGAATGCAGTAGGCTTGTTGATCAGACCGACCGACGCGACCCCGTAATTGATGAAGCTGGGCTAACCCAAAGTGATCCGCATCGTAAATCATCATCACGGTAGCATCTTTCACATCCACACCAACTTCAATAACGGTGGTCGCCACAAGCACCTGAAAATCTTTGGCCTTAAACGCCGTCATCACAGCTTCTTTTTCATCATTTCGCATGCGGCCATGGAGCAGCCCCACTTGGTATGTCGGCGAAAATAACGTTGAAAATCGTTCATAAATCGCCTGGGCGTTCCGCATATCCACCGCTTCTGATTCTTCAATCAGGGGCGTGACAACATAGGATTGATGACCCGCGGCCAGCTGGGCCTTGACGAACTGAACAGCCGAGTCGATTTGAGCGTCTTTAATCCACCGCGTTGTGACCGGTTTTCGACCCGCAGGAAGTTCATCGATAACGGATACATCCATTTCACCATAGCTAGTAATCGCTAAGGTTCGCGGAATTGGTGTTGCCGTCATCGCCAAAACATCTGCATTCATTCCCTTTTCGCGTAACGCTTGCCGTTGACCAACTCCAAATCGGTGTTGTTCATCAATGACCACCAGACCTAATTGATGGTAGTTGACCGTGTCTTGAATCAGGGCGTGAGTTCCGACAATCAGGTTAATTTCACCGTTTTCAATCCGTGGTAAAATTTCTCGCCGGGCTGCCGCCTTAGTCGAACCGGTCAGTAGCGCAATATTAACTGGGAATCCGTCAAAAATTGCCTGCAGGTTATTAGCATGTTGTTCGGCCAGAATTTCGGTTGGCGCCATCAGGGCGGCCTGAAAACCGCCCGTAATCGCTGCGTACATTACCAATGCGGCCACAACAGTCTTGCCACTCCCAACATCTCCTTGAAGTAACCGATTCATGTGAATGGGTCGTTTCAAATCAAGACAAATCTCGTTGACAACCCGTTTTTGAGCACCGGTTAATTCGTAGGGAAGCGTCGAAATGAGTCGTTTCAGCTGTTCATTGTCGTAATTAATCGCAATGCCTTGCTGCGTTTGATCGCGGTGCTTTAATGCCTGCAACCGAATCTGAAATAGAAAAAACTCTTCAAATTTTGCGCTCCGTCGAGCCTGAGAGGCCGCATCACTGTCAGCAGGAAAATGCATGTCGTGAATCATTTGCCGGCGGTCCATTAAATGATAGTGGGCGACAATAGCGGGCGGAATGATTGCCTCAATTGCCGTTTGATACTGTTCCCAAGCGGCGACGATCAACTGGCGGATCGTCGTCTGACGAATGTTAGCGTTAGCCGGATAAATTGGCGCCATTGGATCATCCGGATTGGTCCCAATGATTTTCATGCCGTTTAACGCCATTCGTTTGGCGTCAAACCGACCATAAACCATCAATGGTGCGTCAGCAGCCACGGATTTTTGAAGCCAAGGTTGGTTAAAAAACGTCACTGGAACGATATCTTGACCAATCAATAACCGAAAATTAAGCCGAGATTTCCGGCGGCCAAAGTGGGTCAAAGTCGGCGGGGCAGCGACAATCCCTTTTAGCGTCACTTGCTCTTGATCGGTTAGTTCGTTGAGCGGTTTAACGCTGAGATCTTCGTAGCGGAAGGGGTAGTACGTCAGCAGTGACTCGATGGTATCGATCCCGAGCGCCGCTAGGGCCGCCAGCCGCTTAGGACCAACTCCTGGCAACGTTGCAACTGAATCCGTTAACTTCACGTCATTCCCCTTCTTTCCCCTAAATTTACAAAACAAAGTGCCGGCCACTGATTGAGTAACCGCCACTTTTTAACGCTGCTTTTATTCGACAGAAATAATGAATGGGTAAACCGGTTGGTCACCCTCATGAATTTCAATTTCAAGCTCATCGTCCATATCCGAAACTGCACTTTGTATTTTTTCTGCGACTGCTTCGGTGGTGTCTTCGCCATAAATGATGGTCACAATTTCGCTATCGTCGTCTAGCATCTTATTGGTCATCTGAATGGCGGCTTCTTCAAGATCGGCGGTCACGACGGCAATTTTACCATCGATAATGCCCATGAAGTCGCCCTCCTTAATGTCGAAACCGTCAACGGTCGTATCGCGAACAGCGTGGGTCACTTCCCCACTCTTAACAGTACTCAAATTTTCCTCCATGGCGCTTTGATTATCCGCCAAGGAATTTTCAGCTTCATAGCCCAACAGTGCGGTCATCCCCTGTGAGATTGAGCGACTGTGAACGATAACGGTCGGAACCCCCACCACTTTTTGAGCTTGTTCAGCCGCTAAGAAGATGTTGGAATTGTTCGGTAACACAATCGCTTGTTTGGCACCACTTGCTTGAATAGCATCAACGATATCTTGGGTACTTGGATTCATCGTCTGTCCCCCACTAATAACCGTGGTAGCCCCGAGGCTTTCAAACAACGTTTTGATGCCATCGCCGGCCGCAATCGTGATGATTGCCGTTTCGGGAGTTTCAGTTGAACCTTGAAGTGGGGTAGCTTCTGCTGATTCTTCTTGTTGGTCTTCCTTCATGATGGTTTCTTGCTGAAGCCGCATGTTGTCAACCTTAACCTTAGCTAGATCACCAAATTCTTGACCCCAGGCCATCACTTTACCAGGGTGTTCAGTATGCACGTGCACCTTAACAATTTCATCATCGTTCACAACGAGTAATGAATCCCCAAGACCGGCCAGGTAATTGTAAAATTTATCATAGTCAAATTTTTGGTCAACTTGCTTACCCTTACCAAGCCGAAGCATGATTTCAGTGCAGTACCCGTAAACAATATCATTCGGGTCTAATTTCCCTTGAACACTACGGTGGTGCTCAGCATCGACCATTTCGTCCATTTCCGTCGGGTTAGGTTGGTGCTTTTTGTCAAACTTAATTTCCTTGCCATTCAGCACATCGTCAAAGGCCTGGAGAACGAACGTTAACCCCTGCCCACCAGAATCAACGACGCCTACTTGCTTCAAAACTGGCAATAAGTCTGGTGTCGTTGCTAGTGCCGCGTCAGCAGCCTTGTAGGTAGCGTCCATGACTTCAACAATATCATCCGAGCTAGCCGCAGTATCACGAGCGGCTTTTGCTGCCTCGCGGACAACGGTTAAAACGGTTCCTTCAGTTGGCTTCATCACAGCCTTATAAGCTGTTTCAGCGCCCGCTGCAAACGCTGCGGCTAAATCCTTAGCTGACAGCGTCGTCTTGCCGTTAACGCTCTTTGAAAAACCCCGAAAGATTTGTGACAAAATAACCCCAGAGTTCCCGCGGGCGCCCATTAATAACCCCTTCGCCAGGGCACCAGCCAAATCACCGACCGCTGTACTAGCCGATTCGTTAACGTACTTTAGCCCGCTATCGAGCGATAAACTCATGTTAGTACCAGTATCACCGTCAGGAACGGGGAACACGTTTAACGAATTAACGAACTCAGCGTTTTGATCGAGGAACGTTGAAGCGGCCTCAACCATTTTTACGAACTCGCGGTTCGAAATTTCTTTCATTTGCAACAAATTGATCCTCCCATTCCCTCTACTAATCACCCAAAACTTGAACACCCTGAACGGTAACATTTACCGAATTTGCAGTGATGCCCAACATGGACTCAAGATTATATTTCACTTTTGATTGTACCGTTTTAGAAACTTCCGAAATTTTGGTGCCATAGCTCACAATAATGTTGACGTCAACGGCGACCCCGTTTTCTTCCTGGCGCACAACGACGCCCCGTGCGTAGTTTTCACGGTTCAAAATATCGTTTAAGTTGTCTCTGATTTGATTTCTACTTGCCATCCCAACAACCCCGTAGTTGTCAGTTGCAGCACCACCAACAACGGTTGCGATCACATCGTTATCAATGTCAATCATCCCGTGCTGAGTTTTAATTTTAACGGCCATCTAAGAAAGCCTCCTTGCATGCTAGTCTTAACGCTCATATAGTTTACCACAAGCGCCGCCAAATTTAAATTATAGCAAACTTGTCAAGAAGTGCAATCACTGTCAAGTAAAAATACTTGAAAGAAAGTATTGCTTTTCCCGCAACCGTATGCTAAATTATTCTAGTGAGTTAAAAAACGAAAAAGATCAGTCTTAAAGGAGGATCTCCCAATGGCAAAGGATTTTATTAACGGCAAACGGACCCACTTTGGCAACCAACGTTCTCACGCCTTGAACTCATCAAAGCGTTCATGGAAGCCAAACTTGCAAAAAGTCCGTATCCTTGTAGACGGTAAGCCTAAGAAGGTTTGGGTTTCAGCCCGGACTTTGAAGTCAGGCAAAGTTACCCGTGTTTAATTACTGCATATGAGAGTCAGGCAGCCGCCTGGCTTTTTTTGTTCCCTAAACCCGGCTTTACATTTAAAGGGAGGTGAACTTGGAAATCCAAGTCCACCTCCCTTTTTGATTGGTTTAACGTCTAGTCTTTGCTCTGAATCACTGCCAAGAGCCCCGATGTGAAACTAAAATGGCCACTTGACCCCATAAACTCATTACTAGCATAGGAAATCGGATACGGCACCATTTCATGATCTAACTGGTATTTTTCGTCCGGTAAGGTTAAATTGGCAACCGCTTCAAGTGGCACGAATGCCAAATACTTTTTGTCGGGTTCTTTTTGAATCTCATGGTTTCCTGGCAAGTAGAAGGTCACCGTATTTTGCCGATCGATAAATCGAATCTGATGGGCGTGTTGGCGATACCGCGGTTTTAAAACCAACCACAAGTTTGCCAACAAATGGTCGAGACGTCCGCCCGTTGCACCATAAATGTTCAACTGAGTGGCATGATAGTCGCGAAATGCGACGGTAACCGCAAGTTCCGTGTCAGTCTCGTCCTTTTCAGGGACAGCTGCTCGAATGTCACCAACGTGTGCTCTGACCCGCTCATACTCGGACTGACTAAGTGAATCAAAGTCTCCGATAGCAACAACGGGATCAATGCCAAGATCTAATAACCGCAACGTCCCACGGTCACCGCCAATCCATTGGCCGGTAACCGTCCCAGCTTTTAATGTGTCTGGCCACTCGCTAGTTGGGCCGCCAACCAATAAATTGAAAACTGTCATTTATTTCGTCGCATCCTTTAAGGTTTGGACCATTGCTGCAGGATCGGCCGCATCAAAGACGTAAGAGCCGGCAACGGCAACCGTTGCACCAGCTGCTGCACAATCTTTAATGGTATTATCCTTCACCCCGCCGTCAACTTCAATATCGAAATCGTATCCTTCGGTTTGCTTTAATTGGTCCAACTGGGTAATCTTCTTTAATGTTTCGGGCAAGAATTTTTGACCGCCAAAGCCAGGGTTAACCGTCATTACTAAGACTTGATCAACCATGTATAACACAGGTTTGATGGCTTCAACAGGAGTTCCAGGGTTAATGACGACTTCAGCCTTGGCCCCCGCGTTTTTAATCAATTGCAAGGCCCGGTGAATGTGTTGGGTTGCTTCAACGTGAACCCCAACAATATCGGCCCCGGCTGCCACAAAGGTTTCGACGTAACGCTCTGGATTTTCAACCATTAAGTGAACATCAAGTGTCATTTTAGTGATCGGCCGAATTGCTTTCACCCAACCTGGACCGTAGGAGATTGCTGGAACAAACGAACCGTCCATTACATCGATGTGGAGGAACTCTGCTCCAGCTGCATCGACAACTTCAATGTCCTTTTGTAAATTAACGTAATCTGCGCTCAAAATAGATGGTGCAATTTTCATGAAAAAGGCCTCATTTCTTATAATTTGGTTTTTGATTTTTGATACCTTGGTAAAGAAGTAAATAATTATCGTACCGGCTTTGCATAATCGTGCCATCCGCGACGCCAGCCTTAACCGCGCAGCCAGGTTCATTAACGTGGACACAGCCCCGAAAACGGCAATGAACTGACGCTGCCGCGAACTCAGGGAAATAACTCCCCAGAGCCTTAGCATCAACGTTAAATGCCTCGTAGGACGAAAATCCTGGTGTGTCAGCAACGAGTCCATCGGCAATGGCTAAAAGACTCACTCGTCGTGTCGTGTGCTTCCCGCGGTTGAGGGCACTGGAGATTTCCCCCGTGGCCAAATTTAGCTCTGGCGCCAGGTGGTTCAGCAGTGTCGACTTCCCCGCCCCAGTCTGGCCCATAAAAACACTAATTTTCTCTGCCAATTGCTGACGAATCAGCGTCAAACTGGCGTCGTCAAAAGCGCGATCTGGTAAAACTGTCACGTAGCCAATTTTTCGATAGTTCGCCGCCAGTGTTTCAAATTCCTGGTGGCGTTCGATTGGTAACAAGTCGGTTTTAGTAAAGTAGATAACTGGCTGAATGCCCGCAATTTCCAGTGCCAATAATTGGCGATCCAATAAATTTGCTGAAAATTCGGGTGACACGACAGCACTTGCCACAATCGCCTGATCAACATTTGCTACTGGTGGTCGCACTAGCGCGTTACGACGCGGCAGAACAGCTAACAGGTACCCCTCTTTAAATTCAACTCGATCGCCAACAAGGGGCGTAATCTTCCGACTTCGAAAATTACCACGGGCCCGGGTCCGGTATTCGTTTCCTGCGTCGTCGACAACATCGTAGAAACCACTCAGTGATTGTCTAATTTGGCCTTCTGCCAAGTGCTCATCCCTTTCCATATTAAAAAACCAGTCCCCTTCATTATAAAAGAACTGGTTTTAAATTGCAGTAACTATTAATGTGAATTTTTAGTGACGTGATTGTCAGACATAATAACCTGACCATCACGTAAAATACGGTAGCCACCACTCTTCCCTGCAGCAACCGAAAATGGCAGTGTCACGGTCGCATTTTGGGCGATCGTGAGCTGTTTGTACACGGTCGTGTAGTCGTGGTCCTTATCACGGATATAAATCTGAATGGTATTCGTCAATGTGTCACTGGACGAGCTACTTGAATCAGACTCGCTATCGCTTTCAGAACTACTTTCACTAGATTTTGAAGAGAATGGAATTTCAACTGACACATTAAACTGATCAAGCGTCATTTGTTGTTTTCCTCGTGAGAGCGTAACGGTGATACTAGTGCCTTCTTTAACGATGCTCCCAGCTGCTGGTGACTGATCAATCACCGTGTCTTTATCCTCATCAGAATACTGGTAATTAAAGGAAACATTCAAGGACTGCTCACTTGCATAGGCTTGCACATCTGATTTTGTGCGGCCAACCAGATCAGCCAATTCAACTGACTTTTGACCCGCTGAAACAGTAAAGGTAATCGTGGTCTTCTTGGGCTCAACCTTACTCCCAGATTCAAGACTTTGACTCATCACAGTTCCAGTTGGAACGTCGCTTGAGGATTGATTTTGTTTTTTAACTGTCACGCCCTGGGCCCGCAACTCGGCTGCGGCTTTCGTATAAGACTGGCCGACATAGTTATCAAGGGTCAACATTTTTGGTCCACTGCTCACAAAAATATCAATGCTAGCGTCTTCTTTAACCGATTCGTCAGCTTCAGGATTCGTTTTGATGACCCGATTTTTCTTCACAGAAGAACTATTTTGCCGTTGAATCTCGCCAACCTTCAAATTAGCGCCCTTAATTGACTGCTGAGCACTCGAAAGGTTCATGCCTGACACGTCAGGTACACTGACTGATTGCCGACTCCCAAGCCATAATGCGATCCCTAAAAACACCAGCAGTACTCCTAGGGCACCAATCACCCATTTTAACCACCATCGTTTTGGCCGTTTTTTCTTCTTATTTCCGGACTTGTCAGCGGGCTCAGAAACCGTTTCTGCTTGGGACTCTGGGGCCATCAGGGCGGCCTTATCCAATACCTTGGTCTCACCATCGTCTTCGGCGTCTGGCGAATATCGCGGTTCACTGGCACGACGCGGAGAAAGCGACGTTTCAAGGTCCTCTGCCATCTCTTGAACCGTGCCATACCGATTTTCCGGTCGTTTTGTAGTGGCTTTCAATACCACGTTTTCTAAGGCCTGTGGGATCCGTGGATCAAATTCACGGACCGAGGGTACCTCGGATTGAAAGTGCTTAATCGCAATCGAGACAGCCGTTTCACCCTTAAATGGCACAGTGCCAGTCAATAATTCATATAAAATAATCCCAAGCGAATAAATATCTGACCGTTTCGTGGCCATACCACCACGCGCTTGTTCTGGTGATAGATAGTGAACGGACCCTAAAACGGTATTGGTTTGCGTCAACGTATGTTCAGACAGCGCTACCGCAATCCCAAAATCGGTAATTTTAGCATTTCCGTGTTGGTCGATTAAAATATTTTGGGGTTTCAAGTCCCGATGAATAATATTATGCTCATGGGCCA
This sequence comes from Secundilactobacillus kimchicus JCM 15530, assembly GCF_001433995.1. GTDB lineage: Bacteria > Bacillota > Bacilli > Lactobacillales > Lactobacillaceae > Secundilactobacillus > Secundilactobacillus kimchicus. The sequence continues at coordinate 191,534 of NZ_AZCX01000001.1, read as the reverse complement.
CTTCAACGGCGGATAGAACCTGTTCCATGATATTGATAACTTCTTGATACGGAATTGGAAAATGTTGCTTGATATAGGCTTTTAGGTCCATCCCCTCAACATATTCCATCACGAGGTACTGCATGCCATTTTCTTCCCCAACATCGTACACGCTCACAATATTGGGGTGAACCAGCTCAGTTGCAGCCAGTGCTTCACGCTGAAACCGTTTAACCGTCTGTGGATCATCCCGCAAGTCCAAGCGAAGCAGCTTAACGGATACGTCCCGGTCTAAAATCAGGTCGCGAGCTAGATAAACGTTGGCCATACCGCCTTCACCAAGTGACCGAATAATGCGATACCGCCCGTTTAACGTGTAGTTTGGTTTCATCGGTCGCTCACCTCCGGCTCATGATCAATAATGATGACCGAAATATTGTCAAGGCCGCCAGCGGCATTGGCCATTTGTATGAGTTCATCACACTTAGTTGCCAACGGCAATGGCCGTTGTAACACCTGCATGATGTCAGAATCACTCACCATATTGGTCAAGCCATCTGAGCACAGCAACAGCTGATCGCCCGCGGTAAGTTCTTGGTAGCGCAGATCGATTTGAACACTGGTGCCGACACCTAACGATCGGGTAATCACATTTTTTTGGGGATGCACTTTAGCTGCTTGCTTAGACAGTTCGCCCCGTTTCACTAACTCGTTGACCAACGAATGGTCCTCAGTTAACTGGCTAAAATCTGCTTTACGTAGGAGGTAGGCCCGACTGTCCCCAATGTTACCAATTAATAGTTCGGTTTCAAAAACCATGGCAATCACCACGGTTGTCCCCATACCCTTTAAATCCGCAAATTCTTGTGCCTGTTTATAAATCAAGTCATTTTCAGTGTTAACCTGCGCTTTAAGCCAAGCAGAAGCGGCGTCAAAATGGGTAAAATCAGTAACCTCAAAATCGTGACCAAAATGAGAAACCGCCATATCAGAAGCGACGTCGCCGCCCTGATTACCGCCAATTCCGTCAGCGATGATGGCGAGGGTGACGCCAGCTCGATTTGTGAAAACGCCGACGTTATCTTGGTTATCCGAGCGTCGCTTTCCGATTGCTGTTTGATATGCAACTTGCATGCTTTTGGTCCCCCATTACTTAACCCGTTTAAACTGGCTAATAAAAAAGCCATCTGAACCATAGTCATCCGGGTAAATTTCTAAATAGTCTGCTGCGCGATCCTGTTTTAGTCCTTGAGCCGTCGTCACACGGACCGACTGAAAGTCAGGGTGCTGATCCAAGAAAGCCGCAACGACATCCCGGTTTTCCTGATTCAAAATCGTACAGGTACTGTAAGTGATTATACCGTTAATTTTAACTTTTTTGGCAACCGCATTGAGAATATCTAATTGCACTTGGGCTAAACGCTGGCTATCCGCTAGTTGCTTTCCATACCGAATCTCTGGTTTTCGGCGAATGAGGCCAATTCCTGAACACGGTGCATCGACTAAAACGGCCTCAAAAGTGGCATCCTCAAACTGTTCATCAACTTTGCGAGCGTCAAGCGCTACCGGAGTAACCCGGGAACTGACCCCCAACCGCTCAGCATTTTTTTGAATAAGACGAATCTTGTGAGCGTGAATATCAAGGGCCACAACGGTGCCACCTTTTTGCGCATCAATTCGTTCTGCCAGCTGCCCCGTTTTGCCGCCAGGCGCCGCACAAGCGTCTAACACCATGGCACTCGGGTCAAATTCCATGGCCTGGGCTGGCAACATGGCGCTTTCGTCTTGAATCGTGACGGCTCCAGATTTGAACAATTTTGAATGGCTCGCGGGCCGCCCGCTTAAAACAAAGGCATGGTCGGCAACCAGACTTGGCTTCACCTCATACCCTTCGGCAACTAGAGCCACCCGAGCGTCATCATCGGTTATCTTGGCAGTATTGACCCGAATAGATTGGTTCGCCGGTCGGTTAATTGTGGCTAAAATCGCATTGGTTTTAGTTTCTCCAAGCTGCTGGTTCAGGGTCTGAATGAGCCATTCTGGCATAGAATACGTGATTGCCAACCGTTCAACTGGTGATTTAAGTTGACTCGCATCTGGTAGCCCGTTACGATCCATCGTATGCAAAACACCTGTCACAAATCGGCGAATTCCTTCATGCCCCCGTTGCTTCGCAATTTTAATGGTTTCATCAAAAATGGCCCGCTTAGGTACCCGCTCCAAATATTGCCATTGGTACACGGCAGTTTTTAAAAGAACGAACACCCAATCAGCTACTTTCTTGGGATTTTTAATAAACGGTTTCAGCCAGAAATCCAGCGTCATGTCGTGTTGAATCACCCCATAAACAATGGTTGTCAATAGATTCACGTCGTTTGAGTTGAGGTGCGCTTCCGTAATCAAATGATTCAATTGGAGGTTCGAATAGGCCCCGCCTTTCACTTTAACAAGCGCCGTTACAGCAAGTGATCGGGGGTTATTATCTGGCTTTTTCATAGATCAACCACCTGTTCACCAACTTCGAAGGGTAAGTCCGACCCGTTTAAATAGTCGGTAATACTAAGTTGGGGCTTTCCCGCTGGTTGAAGCTTCTTTAAGGCCACAACACCGCCATCACCGGTCGCAATGGCAAGTTCGTGCTTTTCTTTTCGAACGACTTGCCCCGGGCCCAGCGCGGTCGTTTCAGGTAAAACTGCAACCTCCCAAAGTTTGGTACGGACACCGCCCAAGACAATGAATGACGTTGGAAACGGCCGCAAACCGCGGACCTTGGCGTCTACGAGCGTCGCCGACTGGGTGAAATCAACCTGCTCTTCTTCCGGTTTAATGGTGGGCGAAAATGTCACAGCCGATTCATCCTGAGCAACCGGTTTAATCTCACCCGTGAGCATTTTGGGAATCGTTTCCAAGAGCAAGTCGCGCCCGACTATACTGAGTTTATCAAACATCGTCCCCACATCATCAGTCGGTTCGATTGGAATAGCCTGTTGGGAAATAATATCACCAGCATCCATCTTCTTAACCATGTAGATGATGGAAACGCCGGTTTCGGCGTCATGGTTCATCACTGCGTAGTGAACGGGTGCCCCACCCCGGTATTTGGGTAATAATGAGGCGTGAACGTTGATGGCCGCAACTTTAACGGCATTTAATAACTTAGTCGGTAAAAACTGGCCAAAAGCAGCGGTCACAATAAAATCAGGTGCAAGGTCGATGACCCGTTGCATCTCATCGCTACCACTAATTTTCGCCGGCTGCAAAACTGGAACCTGGTGGGCTACGGCGACTTTTTTAACCGGCGATGCGGTCAAAACGTGCTTGCGGCCTACTGGTCGATCTGGCTGTGTCACCACGACTTTGATATCATAACCTGCTTTGAATAAACTCTCCAAAATGGGGGCTGAAAACGCTGGTGTTCCCATGAATACAATTGATGTCATAAATTGGTAGCCTCCTAAAATAAAATCACATAAAACTCATCGGATTTCGGTCGATGGCAATTTGTAAACCCATCCGCCCAGTTGACTGATATTCAGTCAGAATTTCAAATAGCGCTTGATCCAGCGCTGGTTCTTGTTTGTATTTAATAACTAATTGGTAATAGTACCGGTTGTTAACTCGAGCCACCGCACCAGGAGTTGGCCCCAGCATAATGGCAGCTGGACTCAACGTCTTTTTGATTTGCCGGACGATTTTAATCATCGCTTCAGCGGCCTGCCGTTCGTCTCCCGAACTTGCTGTCAGTTTAACGGAATAGTAGTACGGCGGATAATGCCCGCGATGTCGCATCTGCATTTCTGTCAGGAAGAATCGTTCGTAGTTTTGATCCTTAGCAAGCTGAATCGCATAGTGATCTGGATTATAAGTCTGAATAAAAACTTGACCTGGCTTATCAGCTCGACCAGCCCGGCCGCTGACTTGCGTTAGCAGGTCAAACGTTCGCTCACTCGCCCGAAAATCCGGTAACCCCAACCCCGTATCCGCGTTCAGCACCCCCACCAAGGTGACGTTGGGAAAGTCTAATCCCTTCGCAATCATTTGAGTGCCCAGTAAAATATCGGCCTCTTGACGACCAAACTTATTGAGTAATCGCTCATGCGCGCCCTTTCGGCGGGTCGTATCGACATCCATCCGAATGACTTGAGCGTCAGGTAGAACCTCCTTCAACTCGGTTTCAACTTTTTGGGTACCCGTTCCATAGTATCGAATCTTACGACTATGACACTGAGGACAAACGTTAGGGATTGGTTCCTCATGCCCACAGTAGTGGCATTTCATCGTTTTGGTATCCATGTGGAGGGTCAGTGATATATCGCAATTTGGACATTTCAGCACAAAGCCGCAGTCCCGGCACATCACAAAAGACGAATAACCACGGCGATTTAGCATTAAAATACTTTGCTCGCCCTTTGCCATGCGTTGCTTAAGCGCACTAAGAAGCGCCGTCGAAAAATTACTTTCAGCATGGTTTTGAAGTTCCTGCGTCATATCAACGACCGTGACTTTCGGAAGTGCTGAAGCGTTGATTCGGTGGGGCAATAATAACTGCTGATAGACACCCTTTTGTGCTCTGGCTCGACTTTCAAGTGACGGGGTTGCACTACCAAGCACGACGGGACAGTGATGGTAGCGCCCCCGCCAAATCGCGATGTCGCGCGCGTGGTAACGTGGATTATCCTCTTGTTTATACGTTGCCTCATGCTCTTCATCAATAATGATAATGCCAATATTTTCAAGTGGTGCGAAAATAGCGGATCTAGCCCCGACAACAACGGTTGCTTCTCCGCGTTCAATTCGACGCCATTCATCGTATCGTTCGCCAGCGGATAACCCGCTATGCAACACGGCAACACGTTGCCCAAAGCGTCCTCGAACCCGACCCACAATTTGGGGGGTTAGCGAAATTTCAGGCACCAGCATTAACGCGGATTGTCCGTTTTGAAGTGCATTATCAATCGCCTGTAAGTAAACTTCGGTTTTCCCACTCCCAGTTACTCCTTCAAGTAAATAGGTGGCCGCTTTGTGGTCATTCGTAGCGGTTTTAAGCGCTGAAACTGCCGTTTGTTGAGCCTCATTTAAGGTAAGTGCCCGGGTTGGTGTCACTGCTGTCGCAAGGGGGTCGCGGTAAACTTCGACCGCTTTTTTGACGAGCCACCCATTTTTTTCAGCAGTCTTGATAATGGTTGAACTCACTGCTAACGCTTTTTCGAGCTCACGTTGGGCAATCGGCTCTGGATGAGTGATGAAATAATCGAGCAGCACCGCCTGCTTTTTGGCCGTTGATCGTAATGTTGCTTTGGCGGCCTGCAGTTTATCGGCGGCCATGGCAGGTTCAATCATCGTGATCGTTTTAACGTTCCCACGATCTCGAACGGCATACGACACCGTCACCTTTCCGCCACTCGCCAATTTGAGGAGTGATTTCAACTGTTCTTCCGGTAACTTGCTATCGTCTAAGAGCAACCGGTCCGCATGACCAAAAAGTTTCTTTCGAATCGATTCCTCTAGTGTATCAGTGGGCATTACCCACTTTTCATAAGTCGCTTTTAATGCGTTCGGCAACATCGTTAAAAGACAGGTAATTTTGAAAGCGTAAGTTGTCACCGCCATATGATCGGCCAATGCCAGTAATTCTTGGTTTAAGACCGGTTGGAGGTCCATCACCGTATCAATGGCTTTTAGGGGGCGAGAAAAGTCGGTCTGTTCGGCAAGCTGCCAAACGAATCCTTGAACTTTGCGAGAACCATTGCCAAACGGAACAACGACTCGCATCCCAGGACGGACGGACCCCGTCAGCGCCGGCGGAATTGAGTATGAATATGGCGTGTTGGTCTGCATAGTGGGCACATCAACAATAATTTCCGCAATTTGCGTCATTTTAACCCTCTTTTTTTGTCAGTAACTCGACAACCTTTTCGCCAATCAAGTCAGCGATTGCCGTTTTAGCCATGAGTGGCGTTTTAACGGGTGGTTGATTTGGTTGCAAGAACGTCACTTGATTTGTGTCGCCGTTAAATCCAACGCCTGGTTGCGAAACGTCGTTAGCGATCAATAAGTCTAGTTGCTTACTTTGTAATTTCTTATTCGCGTTCTCCAGTAAATCATTCGTTTCAGCCGCAAACCCGACGGTCACTTGGTTAGCTTGTTTAACCGTGGCAACCGCTTTTAAGATATCCGCCGTTTTGACCAGCTCAAGCACCATATGATCATTATCGGTTGTTTTCTTAATCTTGTGATCAGCAACCTTAGCCGGCTTAAAATCAGCGACGGCGGCGGCCATTACTAACCCATCAGCCGATTTAAATGTCTGAACAACCTGATCGCGAAGTTCCTCAGTCGTTGTGACAGAAATAACGCTAACGTGGTTCGGTGCTTCAAGTCTTGTCGGTCCAGAAATCAATGTGACCTCTGCCCCCAGTTGCTGAAGGCTCGCCGCCACAGCGTAGCCCATTTTACCAGAGGAACGATTGCCGATGAATCGAACCGGGTCAATTGCCTCCCGGGTACCGCCAGCCGTCACTACGACCTTTTTCCCCGCTAACGGCTGGTCGCCGCCATCAATCACTTGACTAACGGCCGTCACGATTGTTTCTGGTTCCGCCATGCGTCCCTGTCCCGAGTAACCTTCCGCTAGAAACCCTCGTTCAGGATCCACGAAATGGACGCCGTCCGTTCTCAAGGTTCGAATGTTACGCTGGACTGCCGGGCTCATCAGCATATGTTCATTCATGGCCGGAGCTAAAAGAATTGGGGCTGTTGTCGCCATAAGCGTCAAGCTGGCCATATCATCAGCCAATCCATTCGCCAGTTGGCCAATCAACTGAGCCGTCGCTGGCGCAATAATCGCCAAATCAGTCCAGTCCGCGAGTTCAACGTGATCCACAACAGCCGGGTCTGCCCCTTCGAATGGATCAGTCATGACTTTATTTTTAGAAAGAACTTGAAAACTGAGTGGCGTGACAAAGGCCTGAGCTGCCCGTGTCATAACGACCCGCACAACTGCTCCTGCCTTGACCAGTAACCGCGTCAGTGTTAATGCCTTATATCCCGCAATACTGCCAGTCACATACAGAGTCACATGTTTTCCATTTAACATCGGTCTGCCTCCACTAATTGCTTTGTTTCGCTTCGTCTATTGTACCAAGAAAACGCCTGTTCGGGTACTCAAATAGTCGCCCAAACAAAAACAAGCATCCTGACTGAAAGACGGTCAAAATGCTTGGCTTAATCGCTTAGTTTAAATCTTCATGATCTGGATCGATGGTGACCTTCCCAGCGGCAATCTCTTCAAGAGCTTGACCAATGGTTTTCGGAGATTCATACGTGTCCAATAACGGCGTTGCCCCAGCATCCAATTCATGGGCCCGTTTGCTAGCCAGCATAATCAAGGAATAACGTGAATCCACTTGTTCAAGTAATTTATCTACAGATGGGTATAATAACATTTCACTCTACATCTCCAATCATTTGTTCGTAGTCCGGCATGACCCGGGTTACGCGTAACCGTTCAGAACGAATAATCGTCCGAATACCGTTGACGGCATTTTCAACTTCATCGTTAACGACAGCATAATCGTAGTTGCGCATCATCTTGATTTCTGAAACCGCCTGCTTTATCCGGGCGTTGATAACCTCAATTTCTTCAGTTCCCCGATTGATTAACCGGTGTTTAAGTTCCATCAGATCTGGAGGTGTCAGAAAAACAAAGACTGCATCAGGACAATTAGCTCGGACCTGCATGGCCCCGTTAACTTCGATTTCTAAAAAAACGTCCTTGCCAGAATCTAGCGTTTCATTCACATACTTTAGTGGCGTGCCATAGTAGTTGTCAACGTACTTGGCGTATTCGAGCATCTCACCGTCTCGAATATTAGCTTCAAATTGTTCCTTAGAGACGAAGAAATAATCAACACCGTCGCGCTCACCATCGCGTGGTTTGCGGGTGGTCATGGAAATAGAATATTGAAAATCCGTATCACCTGCATCAAACAGTGCTTTTCGGACGGTACCTTTGCCAACGCCAGACGGCCCAGACAAAACAATTAGCATGCCTCTTTTGGTCATGAATCGAGATCCCCTTATTTAGTAGTATCTAACATTATCGCACGAACTGCAAGGTGTTGACAAGGGGTTATCCAAACAACCTATTCAACTCCCCAAAATTTGTTAATTAGGGGGTTGCAATCACAAACGTTTGTTCGTATAATGAATCATGCAAACAAATGTTCGAGGTGACGAATTATGACAAATCAAATCACAGCTTTAAAAAAACTATCTTCTCAGATCAACGACCGCTACCGTCAATTACTCGATATTACTGGCCCTGAAAGAATGCCGATTAGTCAACTACACTACTTTATCGATCAAGCCATGTCACGCCACTACCTAGTGGAAGTCGCCCTCCTCGGAACCGAGGCTACAATGGTCGGCTACCTTGACAATGGCCCTCAAAACACCCTTTTAATTAAGCGTCCGGGTCAGGCCGTGACTGGCTTTATTCACTTCAGCCAAATCCAATTTCTTAAACGCGTTTAACTTCCCATATTCCGACTAGTTGAAAGGCGGACAGGCCCGTGAGCCTGTCCGCCTTTTTTGTGCTATGATTCTGCCTTTTCAGCCGTGGCCATTTCCAGTAATTCCTTCGCATGATCTAACGTCAGTTCAGTGATGGTCGTTCCCGCTAGCATCCGAGCTAATTCTTCAATTCGAGCCTGTTCAGTTAGCTTGGTGATATGAGTCTCAGTCCGTTTACCGATAATTTTCTTAGCGATAAAGTAGTGGTGATCGCTCATTGCAGCGACTTGTGGTAAATGGGTAATGCACAGCACTTGCGAATCGTTTGCAATCCCACTGATCTTTTCAGCGATAGCTTGGGCCACTCGACCAGAGACCCCAGTGTCCACTTCGTCAAAAATGATGGAAGTGACCCCTTGCGACTTAGAAAAAATCGTTTTTAGTGCCAACATCAACCGGGAGAGCTCCCCGCCAGAGGCAATCTTAGCTAAGGGTTGCATCGCTTCGCCCGGGTTCGGTTGAATATAAAACTCAACATCGTCTAGTCCACTGGACAGAAACCGACCACTCTCGACAGGCGAAAAATGAACTTTGAAAACAGTCTTTTCCATATATAAATCTGCCAGCTCTTTTTGAACGGCCACTTCAAGCTTACGAGCTACCGTTTGCCGCTTTTCGCGCAAGGCGATACCTAGCGCTTCAAGTTCAGTGGCTTGTTCAGCTAACTTAGCGTCTAGGTCGCCCTCGTCAATTTCAGCAGCTTCCATGTCCGCCAACTCGACCTTAATTTTTGCGAAATAGCTTAGAACCTGACTCTCAGAGTCACCGTACTTGCGCTCTAACTGTTTAATGACCTCCAGCCGTTGTTCAATCTCATCGAGCTTATTTTCGTCAAATTCTAAAAGATCAACTTGTTTGGATAACTCACCGGACGCATCTTGAAGCGCGTAGAAAGCCGTCTGCAGCGAGTCGTATAAGGCCTGAAAATCGGCGTCAAGTTCGGCGATTCCGGCCAAGGCATTCATCGCTTGGCCACTTAGATCGACCGCACCGGACAGTTCATCACTGCCTTCTAAAGCAGTGAATCCCTCCTGAAGGGCAACATTGATTTTCTGAAAATTGGTGAGCCGATCACGTTGCGTCCTCAACTGATCTTCCTCACCCGCACTTAAGTTTGCCGTCTCAATTTCCTTAACCTGAAATCGCAACATATCTAGCCGCTGCGCCCATTCCTTTTGATGGGTATTGCGGTTGACGGTTGCTTCATGCAACTTTTGGTAGTTCGCATAGGCTTTCCGATACCGTTGCAACAACGTCTTCAGATCATGCCCACCAAATTCATCGAGTAGCGGCAAGTGGCGATCGGGTTGCATCAATTCCTGGTGTTCATTTTGACCATGAATATCCACGATTGTCTCACCGATCTGCTTGAGTGTGGTCGTGTTGACTAACATCCCGTTAACGCGGCACACATTGCGGCCGGTCCGGTATAGTTCCCGCTGCAAAATCACGGTTCCATCATCATGGTCAATTCCTAAATCGTCAAGCATTTGGGTGGTTTTACCAGCCTTCGGAAGTTCGAAAGAACCCTGTAAGACCGCCTTATCCGCACCCGTCCTAATAAAATGGGCCGAACCGCGTCCCCCAGCTAACAGTCCAACGGCATCAATGATGATCGACTTTCCGGCGCCAGTTTCCCCGGTCAGAACCGTCATGCCGTCTTCAAAGGTTACATCTAACGCGGCGATGATAGCAAAGTTTTTAATTGATAATTCCTGTAGCAAAATGGCACCTCCTGATGCTTGTTACCAACGAACAAGCCAAAAACGAGCTAGATCTTACCACTCGTAAAATCCAACCCGTTTAGCTTAGTAAATCTTCAATCTCATCTTTAAGTGCTAACGCTCCGGCATCGTTTTTACAAATCGTTAAAACGGTATTATCGTCACCGATTGCGCCAAAAACGAAATCATATTTCATCTGATCAATCAACGAGGCGACGGCCGGACCATTCCCAGGCAACACCTTCAAAAAGGTATCCTTACCCTGGACACTGAAGGAGACATAGGCGTCTTGCAGCGTTCGTTTTAACTTCTTTTTAGCGTCTAACTTCTTTTGAACTGGCAAATTGTAGCGGTACCCACCTGATATCGAGGGCACTTTCACGAGTTGCATTTCTTTAATATCCCGAGAGATGGTCGCTTGAGTAACATGGATCCCTTGTTCTTCCAAGAGTCTGACAAAGTCTTCCTGGCGCTCCACGTCTTGCGTATTTAATAATCGACGAATCAATCGCTGACGATCTTGTTTTTTCACGTTCCCATCTCCCTTTTATCCATCTTACTTGATTATTATAATAACGCTTTCGCGTAAGATTTAAAAGTGGATTAATGGTTTTATGCAGTTAGTATTCGGTGAGCTGCCGCCACAACCTCGTGAACTTGAATTTCACCAGATATTTCAGGCCGCTCATCCGTCTTTTTCAAATGAACGAGAAACTCAATATTGCCCTCACCACCAGTGATGGGTGAAAAGTCAAGATGTTCCGCTGAAAAGCCACTATCTACGGCCATGGCCAAGACTTTATTAATAACTGCCTCGTGGACTTTGGCGTCCCGTACGATGCCATGCTTGCCGACGTTTTCGCGGCCCGCTTCAAACTGCGGTTTAATTAGTGCCACGACCTCCCCGTTAGGAACTAGAATGGCGTGAAGCGGTGGTAAAATCAGCCCTAGGGAAATGAATGAGACGTCAATGGAAGCAAAACTTGGTAATCCCTCTGTAAAATCAGCAGGCTTACTGTACCGAAAATTAGTGTGTTCCATCACCACAACGCGGTCATCATTTCGCAACGACCAAACCAATTGGTTGCTACCCACGTCCAGTGCATAAGATCGCTTGGCCCCGTTTTGCAACATGACATCGGTAAAACCACCCGTTGAGGAACCAATATCCAATACAATCCGATCGGTAACCTCAATGTTAAATACGGAAAGTGCCTTGGCTAACTTGAGCCCTCCACGGCTCACGTAAGGCAAGGGTTTCCCCTTTATATGCAGGTCGGTATCAACCGGAATCTTGACCCCAGGCTTATCGAGCCGCTCTTCATTGTTCCCCAAAACTTCGCCGGCCATGACCGCCCGCTTGGCTTTTTCCCGGGTCTCAAATAATCCTTGGTTCACTAATAATACGTCGACGCGCTGTTTTTCCATTCCGTTATTACTCCTTAATCTTGAAATACTCGAGAAATGAGACTAGCAAACTGGCGTCTAACCGATTGTTTGAATCGAGCGCTTTCAAAGCCTCCTGGGCCTCTACTACAGTTGCCTGCAGTTTTTCAATTGTTCCAGCGACACCAAATAAACCGGGATACGTGTTTTTTTGTTCTCCGGCGTCTTTGTGGACTAGTTTTCCCATGGCTTGTGTATCACCAATCACATCCATTAAGTCATCATAGATCTGAAAAGCGAGGCCATAGGCCGCACCGTAAGCCGCTAAAGCTGCCATCTCGGCCGCATTTGCGCCGCTTAAAATACCGCCTGCCGTCACAGCATACTGAATCAAAGCCCCTGTCTTGCCAGCATGAAGCTGCTTTAATGCGGTATAGCTCAATTTGTGGCGGGTATTTTGAATATCCATCGCTTGGCCAGCAACCATCCCCGCCGGTCCAGCCGCATGACTGATTCCTTGAATCAGTTCCATCCGTTGAATGACGGGAAGCTTAGCGCTGGCAATCCATTCGAATGCTAACGTTAGCAATCCATCACCGGCTAACGTTGCCATCCCGGCTCCAAACTTAACGTGATTAGTGGGTTTTCCTCGCCGCAAGTTATCATTATCCATCGCGGGTAAATCATCATGAATGAGCGAATAAGTATGCAATAATTCTAATGCGGTCGCTGCCTGTAGCCGAGCCGGTGTCACAGCAACGTCGAATGTTTGTAATACTGCCAACGTGAGCAAGGGACGTAACCGTTTGCCGCCCGCGTTAACCGAATAAGCCATGGCACTCACAAGGCCTTGGTCTGAGCCCGACTTTGATAGGTTGGTTTCAAGAAAAGTGTTGATCTGGTCACGATACTGATCAATGAATTCATCAAAATTAAGCTTTGTCCCCATTAGCGTCATCCTTCGATTCTGACGGCGCCTCAAACGCAACGGTTTGATCTTCATCCGTCATCATTTTTGCAAGCGTCTTTTCTGCCCCGTCGAGTTTGGCTTGAAGATCCTGACTCAGCTGAACCCCTTGCTTAAATTGCGAAAGGGCTTCTTCAAGCGGTACATTTCCCTTTTCTAATTCCGTGACAATTTTTTCAAGATGATCCAGGTTCTCTTCGAAAGTTGGTTTTTCACTCATTTGTCTCATCCTTTTCGTCTACTTTTATGTCGGTAATTTTGGCTTCTACTTGCCCGTTTTTAAGGTGCATCGTGACTGATTCATTAACTGATAGCGTTGTGACGTCAGCAACTACCTTATCACCGCTTGTCACATAACTGTAACCACGTCCCATAATTTTTAGTGGACTGAGGTAATCAAGCGATTGGGCCAGTTCCGATAGTTGCCGCCGGTAACCCATAAATAGTTGTTGAATTCCTAGCCCGAGGCGTTGATCTAAGTTTGCGGCCGATTGCTGCAATTGCATCACTTGATGTCTTGGCGTCGCAGCTCGCAGTCGTTCATCAACGACGTTCAGCCGACTTGTCATTAACTGTAATCGGTGGGTCATGCCTTGCTGAAGTTGCCGTGAGAGAAGGTCAACCTTTTGGCTGTATCCTTCGTATAACCGCTCCGGCTGGGAGAAGACATAAGCCGCTTGTAATTTCGTCACTTGCTGACGTAACATTGACAGTTCGTGTCGGAAAGCGTTCAGTAAACGAAGTCGATCCTGCTTTAAAGCCAACATTACATCACTGAGGACCGGGACCGCTAGTTCGGCGGCGGCCGTCGGCGTTGCTGCACGGACATCAGCCACTAGATCAGCAATCGTCGTATCCGTTTCGTGACCCACTGAAGAAATGACAGGAATCTTACTTTCGAAAATTGCTCTGGCAACCGTTTCTTCGTTAAACGGCCAAAGATCCTCAATCGAACCCCCACCACGCCCAATAATCATGGTGTCAAACCCACCTATTTGGTTGATGCGTTTAATTTGGCGAGTAATGTCAGCCGCTGCTTCCGTCCCCTGAACAAGGGCGGGAAAAAGGATAATTTGAGCAATTGGGTAGCGACGACGAGTGGTGGTAATGATATCTCGAATGACAGAACCGCTTGGACTTGTCACGACTGCAATTGTTTTCGGAAACCTTGGAAGCGGCTTTTTTTGAGCGGCAAATAGCCCTTCTTGAGCCAATTTTTTCTTCAACTGTTCGTAGGCTAAGTAGAATTGACCAACCCCGTCTGGTTCCATTCGGTCCACATAGATTTGGTAACTGCCACTGGGTTCATACAACGAAATCCGACCCGAAACCAGCACCTTCATCCCTTCCTCTGGGGTGAATTTAATCTTATTGAAGGCCGACTTAAACATGATTGCGCTAATTTTAGCGTGGTCATCTTTTATACTAAAATATTGGTGTGCGTTTGGGCGTAATCGAAAATTAGAAATTTCACCGGTTAAGTAAACTTTGCCTAAGTACGGATCATAATCAAATTTACGTTTAATATAACTAGTTAAGGCACTAACTGTTAAATAATCTTCATGATCCACTAGTCTCACTCCATTTTGCCAATTCTACCGTTTGTTGCATTAATGTCGCAATCGTCATTGGGCCAACACCGCCAGGAACCGGCGTGATTTTACCAGCCACTTGAGAAACAGCTTCAAAATCAACATCACCAGTTAATTTGCCATTTTCATCCCGGTCCATGCCCACGTCAATCACCGTTGCGCCGGGCTTAACGTCCGCTGCCTTAATCAGGTGAGCAACCCCGGTAGCCACAACTAAAATATCAGCCTGGCGAGTCAGTGATTTCAGATTTTCGGTGTGGCGGTTAGCAATCGTGACCGTTGCATCAGCTTGCATTAACAAGGCTGTCATTGGACGCCCCACAATGTTAGAGCGACCGACCACAACGGCGTGTTTCCCACTTAATGGGACATCATAAGCCGCCAACATTGTCATAATCCCCTTAGGGGTGCACGCGACTGGATACTGTAACTTCATGTTTGTATATAATAATCCCACGTTGAGGGGATGAAAGCCATCCACGTCTTTTTCCGGCGAAATGGTTCGAGTGACCTCGTGTTCATCTAGGGGCTCAGGAAGTGGGGATTGAACCAAAATACCGTGAATGCTACTATCCGAATTGAGCTGGCGAACAACAGCCAACAACTCCGCCTGAGTGATGTCTGCCGGCAACTGCTTCACCACGGAGTGAATCCCTAATTGTGCCGCCTTTCGGTGCTTATTTCGAACGTACAATTGACTTGCGGGGTCCTCCCCAACAATAATCACGGCCAATCCAGGCTGAACGCCCTTTGCACTTAACGCCTCAACCGCTTGTTTGGTTTGTTCATTGAGTTCATTTGCTAACTTTTTTCCGTCGATCAATGTCGCCAAACGGCTCACCTCGTCTCTCTTATTCGAAAACAAACTACCCTGCTATTCTATCATATCAACTACGCCGCTTCAGCCAAATCCAACCAAAAAACCGGTCAAATTGGGCAAACCCCAAGACCGGTTTTTAGTTATTCTTATCTAACTCGTGTGACAAAACACCGTTAACAAATCGTCTCGAACGATCGTCACTGAATTGTTTTGCTAGTTCTAAGGCTTCGTTAACAACAGCACGCCTTGGAATATCATGTTCGTGATCTAATTCAAAAAACGCGATTTGGAGGATAATTAAATCGGTTTTAGCAATTCGGCCCAACGTCCAACCGCTCATTAAATATTGAGAAATCTTAGCATCCAAAGCAGTTTGGTCGGCCAAAACACCTTCAACTAATTCGCGGAGATAGTCTGGAACCGCAACCACGTCAATGTCGTTTGATGATAAAAGTTGCTGGTATAACTGTTCTTGATCAGCATCTGGATTGGCATTTAGCGCAAAAAGCATCTGAAACGCCTTAATCCGAATCTGATGTCTAGTCAGGCTCTCTGTCACTTGGCGTCACCCGCGTCGTCTTCCTGATCACCAAACAGGTTGTTGGGATCAATGGCTGAAGTCGTTTTTTCAGGAATAACGCCTTCAATATGAACGTTCACTTCGGCCGTTTCGAGGTCGGTCATGACCAATAATTGCTGTTTAACCTCTTCTTGAATAGCAAGGGCCACTTGTGGGACGGCAACCCCGTAGTTCAAGTAAACGTAAACATCAGCTTTCAAAGTGTTTGCATCAAACGTTAACTTAACGCCCTTACCCCGTTCCTTGCGACCAAAAAGCTCGTTAACACTGTTCGCAAATGAGCCGCGCATACGAGCGACACCATCTACTGAACTAGCAGCGATACCAGCAATAATTTCGAGCACTTGCGGAGCCACTTCGATTTCTCCTAAAGCGGGCTCGTCCGCATCTAAAACAATATTTGTATCTTCAGCCAATATCATAACCTCCGTTTCACCTGGTGGTCAATTTCAATTAGGCCCGAGAAATGTATGAGCCGTCCTGAGTGTTAATTTGAAGTTTGTCGCCTTCGTTAACGAAGAATGGCACTTGAACCACGAGACCAGTGTCCATCGTAGCTGGCTTTGAGCCACCAGAGGCCGTGTTACCCTTGATGCCAGGTTCCGTAGCAGTAACCGTTAGTGTCACCGTGTTAGGGACTTCAACGCCTAATACTTCATTACCGTATTGAACCAAGCTAACTTCCATGTTTTCTTGTAGATAGTTTAATTGCTCACGAATTTGTTCTGACGGCACGGACAATTGTTCATAGTTTTCGGTGTCCATAAAGACACGGTCATCACCGTCGGCATAAAGGTATTGCATTTTCCGCGTGTTAATTGCGGCCTGCTCCATCTTAGCACCTGCTCGGAACGTCTTTTCTTGAACGGCCCCAGTCCGTAAGTTCTTTAATTTTGAACGAACAAACGCGCCACCCTTACCAGGTTTAACATGTTGAAATTCAATAATACGCCAGATCGCACCATCAACTTCAATTGTTAACCCATTTTTAAAATCTGCTGTTGAAATAGCCATAACGTCAAATCCTCCTAAAATTGTTCTAGTCTATAATACCAATCCCAACCGCGTAAAAGCAAGTTGCAATCCAATTTATTCACTTAATCTAAACGGATAACGTCCAGTGGCGAGTCGGTTAAGTTTTCGCTCCCCGATTCAGTCACTAAATAATCATTTTCCAATCGAACGCCGCCACGGTTTAACAGATAAATTCCAGGTTCGACTGTTACCACAGCATTCAACGGTAGCTTGTCCGTCGAACCGGCAGACAGTGCTGGGCCCTCATGAACAGCCAACCCAATTCCATGTCCTGTCCCGTGGTTAAATGCTTGGCCGTACCCAGCATCCTCAATTATTCTGCGACCCACTCGGTCGAGCTCAGCACCGGAAACGCCAACTCGAATCACTTGTTGAATCGCTTCATGAGCGCTTTTGACCACCGTCGCGACCCGCAGAAGATCCGGATCGGGTTGCCCGATGCTGTATGTTCGAGTCATGTCAGATGTATAACCATTAAAGTAATAGCCACAATCAATTGTTACCAGATCGCCGGTAGCAAGGGGCTTGTCGGTAGCAGCGCCATGAGGAAGCGCCGAACGATCGCCGCTCGTGACAATTGTTTCAAAACTTGGTCCAGAAGCTCCCAAATCACGCATGGTGGCATCAAGCCAGGCAGCGACTTGACGTTCAGAAACGCCCGCATGAATTTTACCCAAAACACTTTCCAGCCCAACAACTGTCCGCTCACCCGCCAACTTAAGTTGGTCAATTTCAGCCGGATCCTTTTGCTGTCTCAGAGTTTCCACAACGCTGTCTAAGCCAACGATATCAGCTTCTGACAGATCGTCCAATTGATCATACCCGTGATAGCTCAAGCTCGATTCAAACCCCAGGACCGTGACACCAAGTTGCTTTGCCAGTTGAGTCGCTCGCGGTAAATAATTCCGGGTAATCGAAACGTCAATCCCGGCATTTGGGTGCATCAGAGCGGCTTCGTATCGCGAATCTGTGATAATAGTGGCGGTCCCAGGCGTCACTAAAACAACACCGTCACCGGTACCACCATCAAATCCGGTAAGGTACTTCATATTGAGCCCGTCTGTCACAAGAAACCCGTCAATTCGATAATTATCAAACTCACTGACTAAGTGTTCAAGTCTTTGATTCATCCAACGTCCCTCCCCTTTTAGATAATAAAAAAGACCCGTTTCCGGGTCTTTTTTATTATCTAGCTGCTGCTTCTGATTCAGGATAAACGGATACTTGACGCTTGTCGCGACCCTTGCGTTCGAAGCGAACAACACCGTCAGTCTTAGCAAACAACGTATCGTCGTTGCCACGCATAACGTTAACACCTGGGTAGATGTGCGTCCCACGTTGACGATAAAGAATTGAACCGCTTGTAACAGTTGAACCATCAGCGGCCTTAGTCCCTAGACGACGTCCAGCTGAATCACGACCGTTGGCAGTAGAACCGCCCCCTTTATGATGGGAGAAGAATTGTAAATTCATTTCTAACATTGAATGTCACCTCCATTAAGCATGATTATTGCACTCGGATATAGTCCGAATATTGTTTTTCAACATCTAAAAGTCCATTTTGAAAACTACGAAGTAACGCTTGGCTAATCCGATCTTGCATGTAGTCATCTACCGGTGGCATCCTAACACTCAGGTAGCCGCCGTCTTCTTGATCTGCTGCAATGATTGGTTGCACTGACGCCACCGAATCTAAGCCATTCACCGTACTGATTGACAGTGCTGAAACGGCCGCACACACAATATCACTACCGTATGGCGAATGATCCGCATGACCCGTCAGTTTAAACCCAATAATCCGATCTGCGTTATCATAGTCAAAACCCGCTTGGATCAAAATGTCACCACCATTAAGCGTTGATAGCGTCGATAACAACCTTGGTATATGGTTGACGATGACCAACCTTAGTGTGTTGACCCTTCTTAGGCTTGTACTTGAAGGTTACAACCTTCTTTTCACGGCCTTGCTTTTCAACAGTTCCAGTGACCGTTGCACCAGAAACGAATGGTGCGCCGACCTTGGTAGCATCGCCACCAACGAAGACAACTTGGTCAAAAGTAACCTTTTCACCGGCTTCGGCGTTTAATTTTTCAACGTAGACTGCTTCGCCTTGTTGAACCTTGTATTGCTTACCACCAGTTACAATAATTGCGTACATGTATGTGCACCTCCTTTTTTATTCACTCAGACTCGCCGAGAACAAGCGGTAATTAAAAATTACACTTTGGGAACTTGGCTCGCGCGGTTGTAGCTGTGGAAGTCCACAAATACAACAGGTAATATAATACACAAGTCTGTTTAATAAGTCAACTATTCAGTGACAACAAAAAAGTCCACGTAAGTGAATTTTTTACTGAACATCCCATTGAGGGTGTCACAGCACTGTGTCATGTAATGGGGGGTGTATTTAACCCCATCTTGGAGCCATTGTTGAATCACGCCTAAAAGTGCGTAAATAATGTAAGACTGGGCAATTTCAACCGGCACATTCACTTCGTCAACGTACGTTTCACGGTTAAATTGACGGCTGGTATCCTGAAAGTGAGTCAGCAATTCTGTCATCCGATTAAAGACAACGGCCATAAATGCGTTTCTGGCTTCACCTTGGAATAACACCATAAAAAGCTGTTGGTGTTCAGCAAAGTAATCAAACGCGCGGTTTAAAGAAAAGAGGTCAAAATTCCCATCTTCTTCAAACTCCCATTCTCCGTTATTGTCGTTTGCAGAAACAACGACCCAACTGAAAAATTCATGTTCGATCTCAACAAAGGTGCGGTCAATGAAGTCTGACTTGTTCTTGTAGTGCAGGTAGAAAGCACCTCGAGTTACGTGTGCTTGCTGGGTCAACTGTTGAACACTAATATCATCCAAACGATGATCAGCCATCAGTGCGATTAAAGCGGCTCGCAAGTTTTGCTTCGTTTTAATAACCCGGGGATCGGCTTCTTGTTTCATAAGTTGCGACCTCCTTTCAAAAGTCTTAACAGCTTACAGTATACGGGCTTTCCAGCTTTGCGTCTATCAGTTTTGCTCATTTAGATGTTTAAATTTTCTAAAAGCTATGCTGAGTTAGTTCGCTAACTGTGTTATTCTTTTCTTATAAGATAGGAGGTATTTTGGGTGAATAATGTAAAAATCGTTTCTTTAGCAGCATTGGCAACTCTGGGGGTAGGTTTTGCGGCAACCCCACTTACGGCGGCCGCCAAAACCAACACAACACCAAGGGCAATTCGTGGCACTTGGTATTCTAAATCGGGGTCTGGCTACGATACAATGGCCATCAAGACCACTGGTATTAAGTGGTTTGGCGTTAACTACAAACTGAAGGCCAAGGTCACAAAAACCAAGTTTAGTCATTCTAAGTCACGCAGTAAAGTGGTTCGGGGCAATACGTTCTACAAGGTTAAAGCGTTCATGTCCCCCTATTATATGCGGGTCTCAAAAGTCAAAGTGAACGGTAAATACCGTAAAGCGCTGTTGATGTACTCCAATGGTTTAACGACGGCTTACTTTTCAAACAAAATCAATCAAACTTATCACTGGGCAGACTAGTCCTTGATTTTGGTCATGGTGGTTTAATGGCACTCCCCCTTCTATGAAGAGGTGGGTCGTTAACCATCGTGGCTTTTTTACTGGTATTTTGCAGATTGACTGAAGGGTTAGGCCAGTTTTTGCTTGGGCGGCCAAATCATCCTTAAAAAGTTAATTTCAGCCAGAATCAAACTTTGTCGTAACAAAATACCACAAGATGCGGTAAACTATGAGCAAAGCTCGGCTACCGAGTTGATTTTAAAGGAGGATCTAACCCATGGCAGAAATATTAGTCACAACAACCGAAGGAATTCCAGGACAAGAATTCGAGATAATTGGAGAAGTCTTTGGCCTAACGACCCAGTCTAAAAACGTCGTTCGAAACATCGGCGCTAGCCTCAAAAACATTGTCGGTGGCGAGATTAAAGACTATACCCAAATGATGATTGAAGCTCGCGATGTCGCGATTGAGCGCCTCCGCCAAAACGCGCAGGACATGGGTGCGGACGCGGTTGTCATGATGCGGTTTGATTCTGGATCAATCAGTGCTGACATGCAAAGCGTGGCCGCTTATGGGACAGCTGTTAAATTTAAATAGGTGACCAGCTGATCACAACTATGATTAGAAAAAAACGACTCGGTTGAGGTTTACGCCCCCAACCGAGTCGTTTTAATTAGTCTAGATGCAGTAATCTAAAAATAAACTGAAGTGGATTGCGATTAACCGCAACAGCGTGTTTACTCTCCGAAACCTGTTTCGAATATGCCTGATAGTATTGCCAAACCCCAACACCAACGAATAAAAAGATAATGAAATAAACAAAGGCCATGACGAACCCCTCCTGTATGCTTAGATTTCATTTACGTTACAATTTCATTATCGTTTTATGACGGCAAAATTGCAAGAAAATAGGTAATCTTTTTTGCAGTTAATTTTCTTGGCCAAAAACCAAGCTTCTTCACAGGACTACGTTGACTTGAGCGCTTCCATCCTCTATAATTAATCCTGTTTGTTACAAGTATGTCGCAATAGCTCAGCTGGATAGAGCAACGGTCTTCTAAACCGTAGGTCGAGGGTCCGAATCCCTCTTGCGACAGTTATTGACTAAAAACGCACAAAGATAACCGTTTGAGGGCTGCCCCAAAGTTCAAGTGAAAAGCACTTAACTTTTAAGGACAACTGTCAAACGGCTATCTTTTTTATAAATTCTAATTAACTACCGGTCTGTCTTTAAAAAGGCTGTCTCCAGCAATCTTGCATCTACTGCTAAATCAACAAGACCCCACTTCAAAACTAAGTGCCAGGCGTGTTTAAACGCGGCCTGTTGGCGATCAAAGTAACTGTGTAATAAGAACTGCTGAACGGCCAGGGCCTGCTGGTTTAGACTCTTTGCAGGTCGCTTTTGCGTAATGGCTACTTGCTCATCCGGCGTCATCACAATGAGTTGTGACCAACTCTGTCGAGCTGCAATCTGGAAAAAAGCATCCACAACAGCGACGTACGCTGTTAAAATACTGTCAGAATCCGCTGCATTCTGAGGAGCTAGCGCCGTTTGACCCGTTAAGTCGATCAGCTGACTCATCGCTGTTTGAGCCACCACATAGGCGCGTCTCAACCGTTCTTCAGGCTGCATAGCGTAAGCATGATCATACCACCGCTTGTTTTCAACTTGAATCGCGGTCTGAAGCATGGCGGGTAAATTCAATTCCATCTTCACTGTCTCCTACTTAAAAAACTAAATTATCAGAGCGAATTTGTAGATCATTAATATTATCTAGATACCACTGACGCAAGAAATCATAGGATAAAAGAACCTTCAACCAAGACACATTTTGCTCGGAATCTTGAACGTACAGTCCCCACCCTTCCGGTGCGCTAGATGGCTTATTCGTTAACTTCAAGACCACGTCACCTGGCAACTGCAAAATGGCAGCTTGCCCGTGACCTTCATGCATCAGCATGTAGTCTTCACTAGCAGCAGCAACGAACAGTTTGTCCAAAATATCAGACGATAATTGAGCATTTTGGAAGGCATAAAACTCGCTATTGGTCGTATCCAGTAGGTTGAAGTCAACACTGTACCCAAAATCGGTTTTGAGCGCCTGACCGAAGTCGATGAGCAACTGGGTTGCCGCTAACCGTTGGGCTTCGTCAACAGATGCTGCGTAAGCGACAACGAACAAGTTGGTGATTGCGACACTGTTAATTCGCATCATCTGCCGTTGCAAATTTAAATAAAAGACCCGCTCGCCTGTTAATTGCTCAGTGTAATACACGCCACCCGTGCCATCATTTGCGGATTCAAAGGCAAAGCTGCCGGAGTCAGCAATTGCGACAATCTGCTGAGTCAGATGGTGACTTCCCTCATGAGACACCAAAGCCACTTCATCACCCTGATTGTGGAGCTCTAACATCCGGCTCATAAACAGTAAATAATAGTCAGCTGCCCCGTACTGGTGTGGAAAAGTGACAAACTCGCTATCTAACACAAACGTTGAAAGTTCAGAAGCCGCTTGAGCTAATTCTTGCGGAACTGTCGTATTAATGAGTTGATCCATCAATTTAGTAAACCGTTCACCTGTCGCAAGCCCGGTCTTAACAGCATCATTGTAGGCTAATAGCCGTCCGCTAGCGCTTAAGGTTGCAGGATCATTTTCATTAATCATTTGCGTTCACCCGCCCTTTACCGATTAAACTTGTGAGGTAATCAGTATACAAAGTGTCGTTATGGCTCTCAAAATGCGTGAAATCCTCGAATGTCTTTTGAATACTTTGTTTCTCGTAGTTTAAAATGGTGTCTTCCTTAGAAAGACTCAAGATTTTTTCGTCATTTTCCTTGATTGTCTTATTAGCATTCATTGCGGCCTCATCTTGGTCCGCGAGCTCAGATAGCTTGTCAACAATGGTTTGCCGCTCTTCTTTGACCTTCCCTGAATCCCAAGGGAGCGTGCTCTTTGACCCAAGCTCCTTTAATTGTTGACGTAACGTGTCCTTTTGATTGTCACGTTCACTTTGGTCATCAATCAGCCGTTGTAATTTGGCGTTTTCAGCTGTCACGGCATCAATGTTGTCAGAGTTAAACCGTTTGTGCGCGGGAGCCAATTCAAACGTTTGACGTAATTTGTCATACTCCTCTTCGTCGAATTTGAAGGCCACATTCAATACATCAAGTTCACCAAATAACCGGCGATCCCACCAATTTCCAAAATAAATTTTAAACGTGCCGTTATTGATTTCGTCATAGTAGAAAAAGGGATAAGTTTGACCTAAATAATCAATCAGCTTACCGCTCAAATAATGACTCAAATCCGCATGAACATCCGAAATAAGCATTGATAAGTCAGCACTTTGATCAGTTGTTCGCGACTTCTTAACGTCACGGGCATAACGAATTGGATCCATTAATTCGTAAATCTGACGGTCATCGCCATCATGTAATGCTTGTTGTAACTTTTGCAAATAGGCAATTTTTTGAGCAATTGTCATATCTAGTTGGTTTGGCAACAACGGTTCAACCGTTTGTTGTGGTTCATTAGTGTTTTCCATAATATCCCTCGTTTGGCTTTTCTCATAGTCGATTAATTTAATGGTAAACGAAACCGCTCAATTAATAAAGCGCTTTGCGAAAAATTTCTGGTTTCTAAAACTTCTAGACAGTATGCCAGCTCATCAAAAACCGATTTCCAATCAAAAAGAGCCATTACTGGCTCTTTTAGTAACACTTAATTAATAAAGCTCAAGGTACTGATCGCGTTCCCACTTGGAAACTTGGGTCCGATAAGCATCGTATTCCATATTCTTTGCCTCAATGAAACTGCGGTAAAGGGATGGCCCCATGGCTTTTTGCATCACAGGGTCCGTCGAAAGATCCTTCAACGCATTGTGTAACGTATCAGGCAAGTTAGAAATGTGGCTTTCTGACCGCTCTTCGGCATCCATCCGGTAAATGTTACGATCAACACTATCTTCTGGTTCAATCTGATTCTTTAACCCATCTAAGCCGGCTTCCAAAATGGTTGCAATCGCAAGATATGGGTTAGCCGCAGGATCAACGCTTCGAAGTTCCAACCGAGTGGACAGCCCGCGGGAATTTGGCACCCGCACCAGCGGCGAGCGATTAGACCCTGACCAAGCGACATAGACTGGCGCCTCATAACCTGGAACTAACCGTTTGTACGAATTAACCGTTGGGTTGCAAACAGCCGTAAACGACCGTGCATGCTTCAGCAAACCACCTAAGAAGTAGTAAGCGTCAGACGATAACTGCATTTCGCCATCTTGATCGAAGAACGCATTGCCTTGGTCATGGAACAGAGACATGTTAATGTGCATCCCTGAGCCATTAATACCCGCTAATGGTTTTGGCATAAACGTTGCGTAAAGACCAAACTTTCGTGCGATGGTCTTCACAACGAGTTTAAAGGTCTGAATATTATCCGCGGCAGTTAAGGCATCCGCGTATTTAAAGTCGATTTCATGTTGGCCTGGGGCCACCTCATGGTGAGCAGCTTCAACACTAAAGCCCATCTCTTCAAGTGTCAACACAATCTCACGCCGACAGTTTTCACCCAAGTCCATTGGAGCCATATCAAAGTACGACCCAGTGTCGTTCAAAGTCATCGTTGGCTTACCGTCCTCATCCATCTTGAAGAGGAAGAACTCTGGTTCCGGTCCAATGTTGAAGTCCGTGAACCCAGCAGCCCGCATATCCTTTAAAACCCGAATTAAATTATTTCTTGGATCGCCTTCAAATGGCGTTCCATCGGTCTTGTAAACCTCACAAATGACCCGGGCAATCTTGCCACGTTCGCTACCCCAAGGAAAAATCATCCAAGTCGATAGGTCTGGATACAGATACATGTCACTTTCTTCGATGCGAACAAAACCTTCAATTGAAGATCCGTCAAACATCATCTTGTTATCAAGTAACTTGTCCAACTGAGAAATAGGAATTTCGACGTTTTTGATGATTCCAAATAAATCAGTAAACATCAGCCGAATAAAGCGGACGTTTTCATCCTTAACAATCTGACGGATATCATCTTTGGTGTAGTCGTGTTTTGGCATAGAGATCGCTCCTTAATTGATAGTCTGACCGGTTATACAAATGGGTGTTGTGAGTGTAGTCCCTGTTCAGGCTTGCGGTTTAGCCCGCTAACATTCATAAACTCATCATGTAAAATACGGCGAACATCACTATCAGTCAGGCGAGCGTTCATTTCGCGTTTTCTGGCTTCAGCTTCTCGTTCGTGCTGTTCATAAATGGCCTTGATGCCTGCCATATTAATGCCATCCGTTAAATAATCCTTGATCTCTAAAAGGCGATCAATGTCATTCAATGAATACATTCGCCGATTCCCCTCATTCCGCTTTGGAATAACGAGGCCTTGTTCTTCATAGTACCGGATCTGACGGGCCGTTAAATCGGTCAACTTCATAACCGTACCAATTGGTAAAACTGACTTGGACCGCTGGAGCTCTTTCTCAGTCACTACACTCACCTCCCTTTGCATGCTCTAATAATACCACTTGCAAAAAGCGTGTCAAGATCTCATGTTAGATTTTCTTACATGATTTAATCTATCGCCAGCCAATCCTGAACGGCCACCATGATTTTTGTGAGTTCGGCCGGATGCTGGACTAAATCATACCAAGTCACCGGCAATTGATGACGCAGCCAAGTTAACTGCCGTTTAGCATAGTGCCGGGTATCTAGCTTAATGGTAGCTGCAACGTCGTCTAGCGACTGTTCACCGCTAAAGTACGCTTCAAATTCACGGTAGCCAATCCCTTTTCCAGCCTGATGATCAAACCCCTGAGCCGCTAATAACCACTTCGCCTCATCAATCAATCCAGCAGTCATCATCTCATCGACGCGCTGGTTAATCCGGTCATACAGTTGGTCTCGCGCCGTATTCAACCCAATCACCATCGCATCGTAGCGGGGTGTCAATTCTGATTGCTGCGCGGAAAACCGAACTCCTGTCGTCTCATAGACTTCCAGGGCTCTGATCACCCGACGCGTATTCGTTTCGGGAATGCGATCAGCAGCAACTGAATCAACAGAGGCTAGAGTAAGCCATAGGGCGTGTTGACCATTGGCCGCCAAAAAGTCCCGCCACTTATTGCGGACCGTTTCACGCTCGTCATAGTGGTCGCCACCGAGGTTCATTTCATATAGCAGGGCTTTAACATAAAAACCGGTTCCGCCAACAACCATGGGTAAATGTCCACGAGCCGTGATTTCAGTAATCAGCTGTTGCGCCCTGGTGACAAATTCAGCAACTGAATAACGTGCAGTCACGTCTTTAATGTCGATTAAGTGATGGGTCACACCTGCCATTTCAGACGGCGTAATTTTGGCCGTTCCAATGTCGAGGCCACGGTACACTTGCATTGAATCACCAGAAATGATCTCGCCGTTAAATCGTTTGGCTAGTTCAATGGATAATTTTGTTTTGCCAACTGCGGTTGGCCCAAGAATTGCTAATACTTTTTCCATGAGACTCTCCTAAGACTGGATATTTTTGGGAAAAACTTGCATAATGGTGGTAATCACAATTAACAACACTTCTAGCCGTTAAAGGAGGGACGTTCAATGAAACACTTTATTAAAGGCTTCATCTTCGGAACCGTTGCAACTGCTGGTGTCGTTGCAGGAGCCATTTTATCCTTCAAGAAGAAGGTCGTTGAACCAATTGAAGACGAAGAAGCACGCTTCGAAGAAAACCGAAAGCGGGCAGCACGCAAGAGTCGGTCAGCTCATCAGGGCTAGCAGGAAGATCGATTGATTCTGATTAGGGAAAGCAGTTCGCTGCTTTCCTTTTTTATTGCCGTCAATGAGATGGTTGTAATGAAATAGGAGGCCAGTTTGTCAGATTCCAAACTTACCTCCTACTTACCAAAGGCCGCTACTGTCGGCGTTGTGCTTAACCGAGTTCGACCTAATTTGCCTTTTTTGTTTTTCCGTCCCAACGGTTATATCCCGTTTTTAAAATCGAAATATTGTTGTAACCCTGCTTGTGAAGGAAAATGGCCGCGCGGGTGCTCATTTCCTTGCCTTGATCATACAGGTAAATTGGGACATCTTTTCTTAATCCCTTATAGTACGCTCTCAGCGTTGAGTACGGAATGTTACGGGCCCCTAAAATATGCCCGGCGTTAAAGTCCTTTTTTTCACGAACATCAACGACTTGCGCTTTCCGCATCCCTTCGGTAAAAGTTTGTTCGTCGATTAACGTTGCCGCTTGATTCCGACGAACCAGCGTCACTAGGCGCCATCCCGCATAGATGACAACCAAAAGAATCAATAGAATCGTGTAAACCGTCATTGTTGATACCGCAACCATCAAAATCGTTCCTTCCAAAAGCTATTCTCATTTAAGTGTACTAGTTTCCTTAGGATTTGACTAGTGAGAATTAGCAAAGCGCAATGCTAATGAAGCAGCACCAATTGCCCCAGCATCGTTTCCTAGTTGAGCCAACCGTAATTTAGTTGAATCTCGAACAGAGGGGAACGTGTTTTCTTGGAAATAACGCGTGGTGGGTTGCAATAACGTGTTCCCAGCTGCTGACACACCACCGCCGATCACGATGTTTCCTGGGTTCAAAATATTGCCGCAGTTGGCTAAAGCTAAACCGAGGTAAAAGGCGACTCTGTCAACCACCTGGTTGGCCAAAATATCGCCATTTTCAGCCAAGTAAGTGACCATTTTTGACGTCACATCCTCTTTGTTATCAAAAAGTTCTTTTAAACGTGACTTTCCAGTGAATTCGGCCGCCATGTCGCGGGCAACGTGGACGATTCCTGTTGCGCTTGAATACTGTTCCAAGCAACCCTTCTTACCACAGGTACATTGGTAACCTCCTGGTTGAACGGTCACGTGGCCAAGTTCCCCAGCACCCCCATTGACGCCATGAAGCAACCGGCCCCCGGCGATCACGCCGCCACCAACACCTGTTCCAAGTGTCACAAAGATAACGTCGTCGTCCTTCGCGCCAGCACCCTTCCAATATTCACCGAGAGCTGCAACGTTAGCATCGTTTTCAAGAACAAACGGCAATCCCAGTTCTGTTTGGAATTGTTCACGAACCCGTTGGGTGGTTTTCCAGTTCAAATTATAGGCACCAATAACCGTCCCATCTTCGATGTTGACGGCTCCTGGAGTCCCCATCCCGATTCCAACAAAATCATCTTTGGTGTAGCCTGAATCCTGCATGGTTTTTTTCAACGATTGAATCATGTCAGGCACGATGTGTTGCCCGTTTTCCTCAATGTTGGTTGGAATACTCCACTTTTGTAAAATATCGCCATCCTGATTCAGAAAGGCTAATTTCGTCGTGGTTCCTCCAAGATCAATACCAATTAGTTTACTTGCCATTTTCAGCTTCCTCCAATAGTTTATAAAGAGTCTTTCTTGGTCTGTTGCGATTCCTCAAGGCGGTGCTCCCGACGTAACACTAATTTTGCGCGTGCGTACGTCTGGTCGTCAATCACGTGGCCCTCATGAAGGTGGTCCAGCTCTAACGCCATCACTTCAATGTCCCAAAGGCGTTTGCCAACGTAAACGTAAATCCCAAATTGTTTGAGTAATTGTTGTACATCATATAGCGTCTTCACTTATAACGGCCTCCGTTTTGCCAAAGCACCCATTCATTACCTCGATAACCCATAATAGTATAACCCAATGAATAAAAGAATGGTACCGATTACAGAAAAAATTCTTTTTATGAAAGCAACTCTTCCAATTTGCGGTGCCCCCACAACGTATCCCATCAAAAAGCCGGCGATTAGACCGCCAATGTGGCCCGCAATGTCCACGCCAGGAGTAAAGAAGCCAAAAACCAAATTAAACCCAATAAATAAAATAAACGTCCGGGTCATTTGATGGATATAGACGTTTTGGCGAAAAGCTTCACCTAGCATTAAGAAGGCGCCAAAAAGACCAAAGATGGCTGTACTAGCCCCAGCCGATAAAGCGTTGGGGTCAAAGGCAAAACTGGCAAGATTGCCGCCAATTCCTGAGACGACAAATAAAATCAAAAATCGCCAGTGGCCAAACAGAGCTTCAATTTGTAACCCTAAAAAGTACAGTGTGACCATATTAAGTAAAATGTGTTCAAAACTTAAATGCAGAAACATCGGCGTCACTAACCGCCACCACTGACCCGCATCAATTAAAACGTTGATTTTAGCTCCAAAAGCCATTAAGACTTGGGGATTACCAGCGCCCCCAGCAGCAGTCATTAACAGATAAACAATGACCATCAGGGCAATCAACGAAATGGTCACGTAAGGACCACTGACAAATTGACGAAATCGCTGTTGCATTTTTCTGCTCCCCTCTAAACTGTCAAGACGTGATCAATCACGATATCGTGGTTTTTTACCGGCCACTCCGGCTGTTCGAACGTCTGAACCGGTAGCGCAAGCACCACCGTTGTTCCGGAATAATCGGCTAAGAATCGGTCGTAATAGCCGCCCCCAAACCCCAACCGAAACCCGTTGGGGGTAAAACCCAGCCCGGGGACAACAATCAAATCAATATCGCTTTTATCAACAGGATCACCCGTGATTGGTTCTTGAATACCAAACTTAGTTGGGGCCAACTCAGTTGTTTCAGTAAACGGGTAAAAAGCCATCTGCCAATTTGGAAGGGTTTTAGGGATCACAACTTGCTTATGGTCTAAAGTCGCCTGTTCAATAATTGGCCCCGTGGCTAATTCAAGCTCCGTTGATAGTGTTATCCCGATCGTTCGACTGGATTGCCAGTAAGCCGTCTCGAACAGTTTGGTATACAATGCAGCTTCCGCTGATTGTTTAATATTAGGATCAAGCGTGTGTAGGGCTTGAACAATCTCATTCCGCCAAGCTTTTTTTGTCATCGTCGCCCCTCCAATATTTTTGGGTATAAAAAAAGGCGCAGGCCTTTAGCCTATGCCTTTATTTAGTTTCCTTGTGTAACGTAACCTTATGTTGACGCGGGCAATACTTCTTAAGTTCTACCCGGTCTGGGTTGTTACGGCGGTTTTTACTAGATAAGTAATTTTGTTCGTGACATTCAGTACATTCTAAAGTGATGTGGACACGCATAACCTAAACCTCCCATTCGATCTCAATATTGGGCAAATGCCCTTAACTCGTAATAGTCTATCATTATTTAACGACAATTACTAGTGCTGTTTTAGAATTTGTTAAGTAAAATTACTTAACACCCTTTATTCGGCCGTTGTTGAGGAGGATTCCACCATTTTCCAATAAGCCGCATAAATTTGCTTAGCCAGGGCCATGTTGTTACTTTCAGCATTAACCCCTAGATTAGGCATGGCTAACGCAACAACGACTTGCGGATGCTTAGACGGCGCATAAGACGCCAAACTCAACGTCACTGTTTCGCCGCCCTTATAGAAGGTTTGCGCCGTCCCAGTCTTGGCCGAAATTTCTGGTTTGATCGACGATAATTCGCCCCCGGTTTTGTACTGGTTTGAACCGTGGACAACCTGGTAAAGTCCTTGTTTAACAACGTTCAACTGAGCCTTAGTCAAACCAACTTTATTCATCACATCAGGCGTAACAGAGTCCTTAACGGCCCCTAATCCACCACTGGAACTCGTCCCCCGAATCGAAGAAACTAAATGTGGTCGAATCCGGTAGCCACCGTTAGCAATCGTGGACATGTATTGCGCAACCTGAATCGTCGTGTAAGCATCGTAGTTTCCAAACGACAAATCCAATGCCTTCCCGATATTAGAAAATCCGCTAGGTCCTTGTAGACCCGTTGTCTCACCTGGCAAATCAATACCAGTTTTGACCCCGAGACCGAACTGATTAAAATACCCGCGTAATTTGTTGAAAATGTTAGGGTTCATGGTCAGGGCGGCACCCGGCACGTAGTTGTACCCCGCCTCTTTCATCGCTAATTGCATCATGTACGAGTTAGACGAAACTTCCAGCGCACCAGAAGCATCCACAGCGATGTTAGATCCGCCATTGTGGTTAAACCAGGAACTCTTCTTCATCCCACCAACATTAATCGGGCTATCTGTCAGGGTGCTATTAGACGGTGAAATAACGCCTGACATCAGCGCACCGGACACCATAGCGCCCTTAACAACGGACCCCATTGTGATGGCGTTATTGATAGTGCCCAACGCGTTATCGGTAATCTTACCGGACGATGGATTACGATCAACTCCTGCCATTCCGATAACCGCCCCATTATTCGGATTCATGACAACGGCATAGGTCCCCGTCGAGTTCCCACCAGCCCCTTGTTCAGCCGACTTAACTAGAGCTTGAAGTCGCTTTTGGAACCCAGCGTTAATGGTCAATTGAAGGTTGTCTCCCTTTTGACCTGCATACTTCTGAACTTCCTTCGTAATCTGGGTACCAGAAACGTCAACTTCAGTCTGTGACTTTGTCCCCCGTAAAACGGGTTCGTACTGTTCTTCAAGGTAACTCTGACCAACCGAATCGTTACGTGAATAGCCCTGAGACAATAACTGGTTAACCCGATCGCTTGGGAGTCCTACTTTTTCAGAAGAAACCGTTCCTAAAATACTCTTAATTGAACTACCGTAGGGATAGTTCCGCGACCAGCTCGTCCCGATTTTAACCCCTGGTAACTCACCAAGATGCTCTCCGACCTCGGCTAACTCAGAATTCGTCACACCTTGGTCTTTGATATAAGTGGTTGAAAGCTGATAGGCCCCACTCATTTTAGCAAAAATAGCCGCAGCATTTTGCTGTTGGGCTGTCAACCGATAGCGACTAGGATGGTTGATAACAAAGTCAAGTGCCTTGTCATAGCGATCATTCACCGAAAATGATTTAATGTTTGGAACGCTTGACTCCACCGTTTTCAACCGATTGACATCCGTTAAGTAATAATCTGCCGCATTGCGCTTGGTCAATGAAACTGTAGACACGTTTAAATACTTGCCCAGTTTATTGGCCGTCTTATACATGTCGGTTGACAGGACGTTAACACCTTTTGTATAAGTAATGGCTTGATGACTTCGGTTCCCGACTAAAACCCGACCCGTTGAGTCAAAAATCATTCCCCGTTGAACATTATTGGTTTCAACGGTGTTATCGGTTCGGTTAACTTCCGCCTGGAACCGGGCGCCGTAAATAATCTGGAGGTAAGCTAATTGCCCAACTAACGCTGCAAATAGCAACCCTACAATAATAAATAAAAAATTCATCCGAAACGGAATGGAAGATCCGCCGTTGTTTTTATGACGACCAGTCTCACGATTGGTCATTCGATTCAAGAAATTTTTCACTTTCTCACTAGCTCCTTATCTGACCTTTCAATTTTACCAGAATTTTCACTACGAAACCATTTTAGGATGACCATTTAAAACTTTATTTACGTCTTCTTAAAACTGGCAATGCAATTCGTCCGGATTTTAAAAAAAGGTTTACGGGATAGCCCCCCTCATTTATGCTATGCTGAATAGTTGAATTCAATAAAATCGCGTCTCAATTGACAGGAGGTTTCCCTTTGCGATTCCATTTTCATCTATCCACGCAGCAGCGGCAACAGCTAATACTGGGCCTTAGTTTCGTAGTTCCGACGCTCGTGATGACCATGTATTTTATCTCGCGCCATATGGCGCCCTTTGGTAGTAGTAGCTTATTAACGGTTGACCTTGGTCAACAGTACGTCGATTTTTTTGCTTATTTCCGCCATAGCCTGCTACACGATCCAAGTGGCATTTTTTACACTTTCCAAAAAGCCTTGGGTGGCGAAATGGTCAGTACTTGGACCTACTACTTACTGAGTCCGTTTAACCTGTTACTGCTCTTTTTTCCCGACCACAATTTAACCAGTGGTATTTTTTTAATCACCGTCTTAAAGTACGGAGCGGCAGGCCTTTCATTCACCTGGCTTCTGTTCAAAACTGGTCGCCAAACAGGCTGGGCCACACTTGGTTTTTCTACCAGCTACGCCTTGATGGGCTGGATGATTGCCAATCAGTTAAACTTAATCTGGCTTGATGCCGTCATCTTGCTTCCTTTAATCATTCTTGGCCTACTGCGCCTGATTGATACTGGCAAAATCCGCGGGTATGTCGGCTGGCTGACGGCCGCGTTAGTGATTAACTATTACATGGCTTACATGATGGCCATCTTTGTGAGCTTGTTTTTTATCTGGGAGATCACCCGCAGATGGACTGACCGCCAGACGCTCGTCCGCCAGACCATCCGCTTTCTAGGCAGTTCACTGCTTGCGGGTGGTCTAGCAGCCGTTACCTTACTACCAACATGGGCGGCTTTGCAGTCTAGCAAGGCCACGTACACCGTCACTCATTGGTCGTTTAAATTTGACTATTTCCCGCTCAAAATGCTGGCTAAATTCTTTTTAGGAAGTTTTAATTTTAACCAAATGCCAAAAGGCCTCCCTAATATTTTTGTCGGCAGTCTCGTTCTGATTGGCGTGTTAACCGCCCTTTTATTTAAACGGCGGCCACGACGGCAATGGCTAGCAACACTCTTGGTCACCTTTTTCCTAGGCCTATCACTTTGCTTTGATCCGCTTAATTTAATTTGGCACGGACTCCAATACCCAATTTGGTATCCTTACCGATTTTCATTCGTCGTTTGTTTCTGGCTCATCTGGCTGGCAGCGGATACCTTACAGCCGGATTTAACTTTGAACTTGCGACAGATCTTAGTGATCACCATTGTCGCTAGCGCTGTCTTTGTTTACATCGGATTGTCACTCAAAGCCTTTGACTTCTTAGATGACCAACAGTTTATCTACGGCATCCTCTTTTTTGTTGCTGCTTTGTGTCTGCTAGCTTTGCCACGGCACGATCACCAGATTTTCCAACTCGCCTTTTTCCTGTTCGCAGTTGTCGAATTGAGCTGCAACGCAATTGTTAGTTTAAATCATATTAGTTACGTCTCTAATCCAGAATATCAAACGTATCAAAAGATCCTCACTACCCAGACGGATGCTGTTACTCGTCGGGATAAGGGACTATACCGGCTAACACCGACTTTCATGCGCACGAAAAACGATCCACTATCCGGCCAGTATAACGGTGGTTCGGTCTTCTCATCGACCCTTGAAAAATCAATGGTCACATTTATGGGAAATATCGGCTCACCGGATGGCGATGGTTTCGTTGCTTACACGAACGGTACCGTTTTATCGGATGCCCTGCTTAACGACAAATATTTCATTAATCAACAGGCATCAACCGCGGGGACTAAAAACCCCAACAAGCTAAATCAAACCCCTCTTCTCACCGTCTCAACGCGGCCCGATTTGGCGAGCTACATGCCCATTAAGCACGACGGTGCAATCACGACATATGAAAACCAAAATGCTCTGCCGATGGGCTTTATTGCGGATTCTGATAGTTTAAAAGGGCCCCTTTTCAGTGCTGATCCGACGCAGTATCAGGCAAATCTTTGGGCGAGTTTAACTGGTCGTAAAGCTGATCGGCAGTTGTTCACAGCTGAAAACTTTGATCGAGTTGTATTCAATAACGTCAATCAACAAACGAAGCTGACTGGCGCGATTTTACAAAAGACCAACATTATGAAACCAGGGTCGGTCACTTTTTACTTCACCCCTAAGACGAACAATTCATTTTATCTCACCTTAGGCGGGACAATTTCAAACACTAAAGCCAGTTTTACTCTAAATGACAAACCGTTGGGCCAGTATCCAACCTATCGCAACACCATTATCGTCAACTTGGCCAATCACCAAAAGGGAAAACGAGTCAAATTGACAGTCAACTTGAAAAAAAGCTCACTCTGGCTCCAAAACTTTACCCTTTATCAGTTTAATAATCCTCAGTTCGAACAATCCTTAAAGCGTCTTCAGGCTCATCCATTAAATATCCAGCACCATTCGCAAAGTAGCCTGACCGGTACGATTACGGCACCGACAAACGGCGCCGTTCTAATGACGACGATTCCCTACAGTACCGGTTGGCAGGCAACGGTTGATGGTCATCGAGTTCCGGTCAACAAAGCTGCAGAAACCTTTGTTGCGCTCAAGTTATCCAAGGGGCACCACACCGTTTCGCTGACGTACTGGCCGCCGCTCCTATTGCCAGGTCTGATCATCACAATTCTGTGCCTCACAGGTATTGGATTATTCGTCGGCTTCCGATACCTGCAGCGTCGCCAGAACTAAAATCAAAAACAGTTACCTTAAACCATTTAAACTGGTCTGGGTAACTGTTTTTTTATAACTCATCGTTTTGAATCCAATCATATTTGGGACCGTCAATCGTTGGATCATAGTCAATCCCCAAGTCGTACCCCACAAAGAACCATTTGTCTGATTCCGGAATCCAGTACGTAATACCGTCTTTCTCGGTTTCGGCATAAACCCGTTCCGGGTGATCATCAGGAGTTAAAGCGAGTGAAAAACCATCGTGCACGGGGGTTTTCCCATATACTTTTCCGTAGAACCGAACACCACGGCCATCATCCAGCCCCATGTCTTCGTGGAACCATTTGCTTGCTCGATCTGATACCGTAATTTTCATGACACGATCTCCCTTGTTTTTTTGAATGCGTTTTCATTACCCTTTATTTATAACATCTTCGACCACTTAAATGCAAGGAATTCTCACTAAATAAAAAACGCCGTTAGTCTTACGACCACGGCGTTTTCATCTCATTATTGACGTCATTTGTGAATTAGACAGGCTCGACCGTTAAAATTTTAACGGTCATTTCACCAGCTGGAATTTGAATCACAACCTCGTCATTGACCCGGTGTCCAAGCAAAGCTTGGGCAATCGGTGAGTCGTTGGAAATCTTTCCAGACATTGGGTCAGCTTCCGCTGACCCGACAATGGTGTACTCTTCTGGTTCTTCATCAGGTAACTCTTTAAAAGTCACCTTTTTACCGACAGTCACTTCGTCCTTGTCAGTTTGTCCAGAATCAATCACTTCTGCGTATTGAATCATGTGTTCAATGGTTTTAATCCGACTCTCCAGCATACTTTGTTCATCTTTTGCAGACTCGTATTCTGAATTTTCAGATAAATCCCCGTAGCTTCGCGCGATTTGAATGCGTTCAACCACTTGAGGACGCTTATTTAACTTTAAATCCTCAAGTTCTGCTTCCAGTTTTGTTTTACCTTCAGCAGTCATCGGAAAAGTTTTTTCTTCAGCCAAAATAGACACCTCTTACTTATTCTAAAAATCTGATTTTTAAACACTGTCGCTTACGATAACATTGTCATCATATTCTTGCAACCTCAAAACCGTTTATTTTGTCTCAACTTGGTGACGACGGTTCTTTTTTCCCGTTAAAATTGATCGAATTTTGGTTGTCAAAACGTCAATGGCAACCTGGTTTTGACCACCTTCAGGCACAATTAAGTCGGCATAGCGTTTGGTAGGTTCAACAAATTGATGATAGGTTGGCTTAACAGTCGCCAAGTACTGTTCAATGATCCAGTCTAAATCACGATTTCGTTCCTTAATATCTCGCTGGATGCGGCGGATAATTCGAATGTCGTCATCTGTGTCAACGAACACTTTGATATCCATCAGATCACGTAACCGAGGATCATCGAGAATCAAAATGCCCTCCAAGATAATCACATCGCGTGGTTCTTGATGCTTCGTTTCCTGACTTCGAGTTGAAATCGTGTAATCGTATACGGGCATTTCAATCGGTTTCATCTGGCGCAACGTTTTGAGCTGCTCAATCAAGAGGTCCGTATCAAAAGCAAGTGGGTGATCATAGTTGACTGCCCGGCGTTCGGCCATCGTCATTGACGACTGGTCATTGTAGTACGCATCTTGTTGCATGATCATGATTGATTCATTAGATAACTGGTTATAAATCGCTCGGCTAACCGAGGTTTTCCCGCTTCCAGAGCCTCCGGTGACACCAATAATAACAGGGTTTGATTGGTTCAAGATTTTCCTAGTCCTTTCAGTCACCATTAACCGATTGTAGGTTGCCGGCTTTTTGATTGTGTTCGTCTAACGTTTTAGAGTAATAAATCTTACCCGTTTTCGTATTGGCAACAAAGTAAAGGTAACCCTCACTGCGTTCTGACGGATTTAAAACCGCCTTAATTGAATCTAA
The DNA here is from genome assembly GCF_001433995.1 of Secundilactobacillus kimchicus JCM 15530. GTDB lineage: Bacteria > Bacillota > Bacilli > Lactobacillales > Lactobacillaceae > Secundilactobacillus > Secundilactobacillus kimchicus. The sequence goes on along the minus strand of NZ_AZCX01000001.1, from coordinate 154,260 downwards.
GCTAGGATTGTTAAATGGCCCGGGACCATATCCAGCATTTTTGTAAAGGTTGTAAGGCGAATTGCTTTGCAAGTCTTTCATCGACAAATTCTTTTTATGCTTATTGATTGCGTATAAAACAGAAATATCAGACTGAAGTGGCATGTTCGCCGCAATTCGGTTTAAGAATACGCCTGCTATCTTACGCCGGTCCTTGGTGCTGACACCTTCACGTTCAACCAACGAGGAAAGGGTCAAAACCTGCTGAATCGTCATGTGTTTTTTACTAATAGTCTTGAAATATGGCGCCAGCTCAACGTTTGTCTGAGCGACCATTGAGTCAACAAGTCGTTTTAATGACATGTTCTTGCTGACTGTATAGGTTGCAGGATACAAGTAGCCTTCCAAACGATAACGAACGTCTTTGCCGGCCATCGTTGACTTCAGTAATTTCGGATACTTTGCCGCAAGTTGTTTCATATAACTTTGGTTTTTCATTAAGTTAATGAATTCACTGCGACTAAAATCAGTTTGTGACGAGATTGTATCTGCCACATTTTCCACGGTAGCCCCTTCCTGAATGAGCACTTTACCGCGTTGGCTTTGAATTGGTTCACTAGAACCACCCTTTTGCAGTTCCTTCGCAATTTGGTTGAGCGTCATTGACGGTTTGAGTTGGTAATAACCCGCTCTAAAATCAGAAAAGTTATGTGACTTCACGTAATAGTTGAAGACCATCCCGCTCTTGACGATTTTATCGTCTTGTAAAATTGAGCCGATTTTTTTATTTGACGCGCCCATTGGAATATCAACTTGAACCACCTCGTTGCTATTCGGGTTCAATGGTTTTAGCGCCGACTGAAAGTACTGGTAAAAGGCAATGCCAATCGCCACTACCAATAAAACCAGGACGCTCACGACACCAATAATAATTTTTCGACCCGTTGAAGGTTTCTTTGGTGCGTTTGTTTGCCGAGACGTTGGTTCGTTCCCGTTATCCAAAAGTGTTTCCCCCGTTCCATTTGATTATAATCTGCTACATTATACCGAAAAAAACCGGGATTTGCAGTAGGAAACCCAGAAATTCAAGGAAATGTTAACAGCCAAAAAGCGTCCACAGCTTGTGAACGCTTCGGCATTTACCGGATTTCGGCGTTGAGTTGCTCTTTCAACTGTTTTTCAACCTTCTCAAAAGCTTGATTGACTTCATCATCTGTCAGCGTTGTTTCCGGATTTTGATAGGTCAGCGTATAAGCAAGCGAACGCTTACCTTCTGGAACGTGGGCACCTTCGTAAACGTCGAATAGGGCAACGTTTTTGAGATAGGCACCGCCCCGCTTTTTGATTGTGGCCACCACTTCTTCGTTCGTTACTTGATCATCAACCAACATTGCAATATCGCGTGAAACAGCTGGGAACTTAGAAATTGGAACGTATTGGTTCACGTCCTTTGGCATTTCAATCAATGCTTCCAAGTTCAGTTCAAAGACGTAAGTTGGATTGATCTTATACGCGGCAGCCGTTGATGGATGCACTTGGCCAATGAACCCAATGTAGTGATCATGAACAAAAATGTCAGCTGTTCGACCAGGATGAAGTTCCGGGTATCGGTCTGTAGCTTCATAACGAACATCACCGGCAACCGCCAAGTTCTTCAAGAAAACATCAACGATTCCTTTAAGTTCATAAAAATCAACGGGTTGGCCTTTGGCATCCTGCCAGTTAGTTGGGACGAGACGACCACTGATTGCGCCTGCAATATGGTCTTCTTCGCTTGGTCGAACTTGCTCCTCTTCCCGGTAGAAAACGCGACCTTGTTCATAGAGCGCAACGTCTTGCACACGCCGCGCGTTGTTGTAAGCGACATCATCTAACAAACCGCTAATCAAGTTCATCCGTAGGGTGGCATGGTCGAGGGTCATTGGCCAGCTAAGATCAGTCTTATGACTTTCTTTCATCATGAACTGACCAGCTTTTCCCTCTGTGGTGAGAGAGTACGAAATCGCCTGGTTTAAACCGGCCGCTTCCATGATTGACCGTGAAGAGCGAATAAGCTTTTGCTTTTCAGTCAAGGCGCCCGGAGTCGCTGGACCGCCTGGTAAGGTCGCTGGAATTTCGTCGTAACCATAAATTCGGGCGACTTCTTCTAATAAATCAGCTTCAATATGAATATCCCAACGTCGAGCCGGAACCGTTACCATAAAAGTATCGTTTTCAACCGTAACCCCAAATCCAAGCCGGTTAAAAATATCCGTTACGGTCGGCGTTGACAACGTCGTGCCTAAAACGTGATTGATTCGAGCAAGCGTGACACTAACCTTAACAGGTTCAACTGCTTGATCTGTAGCGGTGACAATACCTTGTTGAACTTCACCAGACGCTAGCTCTGCCATTAATTGAGCAGCGGCATCAGCGGCTTCTTCAACTCCGCCACGGTTGACACCACGTTCAAAATGCTGGGCGGCACTAGTATGCAAATTATGGCGTTGAGCTGTTTTGCGGATGGTGGTGGCGTCAAATACGGCAGATTCAATAGCGACCGTCGTGGTTGCATCTGAAATTTCGGAGTTTAAACCACCCATTACACCAGCCAAAGCGATTGGTCCATTAGCATCCGCAATGACAATGTCGTTTTGATCCAAATCCCGAGCTTCTTCATCTAATGTCGTCAACTGTTCTCCTGGTTGCGCCATTCGGGCTTCAATCGTATTACCACTGATCTTATCAAAGTCAAAAGCGTGAAGCGGTTGACCATACTTGAGTAAGATGTAGTTTGTGGCGTCCACCACATTGTTAATGGGTCTAATTCCCGCATTCCATAACTTAATTTGTAACCAGGTTGGGCTAGGTGCAATTTTGACGTTTTTAACTAACCGCATCTTATAGATTGGCGCCACCGCTTGATCAGCTTTTGCGATTAACGCATCGCTCGCCAGCGTAGCAACTTCTTGAAGATTTGGGTGAGTGAGTGTCAGCGGAACGTCCAAAAGGGCCGCAACATCATAAGCTGTCCCATACACACTCAACATATCGCCACGGTTAGGTGTCACATCGACGTCAATGAGATCATCATCCATCCCGAGATAGCCAAATACCGGTTCCCCAATCTCAGCGTCATCTTCAAGGAAGTAAATGCCATCGGCCCACTCCTTAGGCACAACGTCTTTCGGGAATCCAATCTCATCTAAGGCACAAATCATACCGTTAGAGAGGACACCGCGCATTTTAGACCGCTTAATTTTAACGTTATCGCCGATTCGCGAGCCAGGTAATGCCACGATGACTTTTTTGCCAACTTCCACGTTTGGGGCCCCGCATACGATCTGAGATAATTCCTCTTCGCCAATGTCGACTTGGCAAACCTGTAAATGGTCAGAGTCAGGGTGCGGTGTCATCGAGATAATTTTCCCCACGACGATTTTCTTTAAACCATCGCTTGGTTTCGTGACAGTATCAACTTCCACGGCACCACGTTCGATTTTTTCAGCAAGATCCTTTGCTGAAATATTGATGGTCATATATTCTTTGAGCCAGTTGTAAGAAATTTTCATGGTTTGCGATTATCCTTTCTTAGAAAATTGAGTTAAGAAACGCTCGTCATTGAGGTAGAAATTCCGGATGTCATCGACTCCGTATTTTAACATTGCAAACCGGTCAGGGCCCATTCCAAAGGCGAACCCGCCATAAACTTCTGGGTCAACACCGGCCATTTTTAGGACGTTGGGATGAACCATCCCAGCACCTAGAACTTCAATCCAGCCAGTATACTTGCAAACAGCACAACCTTTGCCACCACAGTTAAAACAGGTAATGTCGGCTTCAACAGATGGTTCCGTGAATGGGAAATAGCTCGGTCGTAACCGAACGTCAAATCGATCACCGAACAATTCATGAGCCACTAGTTGTAAGGTACCTTTTAGATCAGCCATCGTGATGTGCTTGTCAATGACCAATCCCTCCACCTGATGGAATTGGTGAGAGTGCGTGGGATCGTCTGTATCCCGGCGGTAAACAACGCCTGGCGAGATCATTTTTAGCGGTCCCTGACTGAAATCGTGAGTCTCCATTGCCCGTGCCTGCATTGGCGAGGTTTGTGTCCGCATCAAAATTTCATTTGTGATGTAGAACGTATCTTGCATATCACGGGCTGGGTGATCCTTTGGTAAGTTCATCATTTCAAAATTGTAACGGTCCTCTTCAACTTCGGGCCCGGTTAAAATTTGGTAACCCAAACCGATAAAGAGGTCCTCAAGTTGGTCAATAATTTGTTGAATCACGTGCGGTTGCCCTTGAGCCACTGGCGTTCCAGGTAACGTCACGTCAATTTTTTCCTGAACTAATTGCCGGTTCAAAGCTGCTTGTTTAAGCTGGTCGCGCCGGTTTTCCAACTTAGACTGCAGTTGGTCACGAACTTGGTTAGCAAACTGCCCAAAAGCTGGTCGTTCCTCTGCAGAAAGGTCCTTCATGCCTCGTAGGGCCTGAGTGATCGGCCCCTTTTTACCTAAGAGTTTGACCCGCAAGTCCTCAAGACTTTTCAAGTCGCTGAGCTCCTCAATCGCTTTTAAATGGTTGTCTCGAATTTCTTCAAGTTGGTCGCGTAAACTCATGTTATTTCCTCCTTAAATCAAATAAAAAAACTCCGCCCCTAAAAAAAGGGACGAAGTCAACGCGGTACCACCCTAGTTACACTCGTAAAGTGTCACTTGGTAATTGAATAACGGCTAATTAACCGGAAGATTTTTTGTTATTACTAACGCCCAATCCCTGCTCAGAGAGTGAATTCTTACGTCAATTATCGAAGGCCTCTCAGACAATCGGCCTTCTCTCTGTGACCCTTCACGCAATACTAATCTCTCGTCAACGCATTTAATGTTCCATTTATTTACCTTAATTAGTTTACAGCGGTTGGTGACATTGGTCAACACTCGCTTTTGATTCTGTATCATACCAATTTTCAGCCCAAGTATGAACCGTTTGCATCACACTTGATAAATCGCGGCCCTTCGCCGTCAGCGCATACTCAATCAAAGCCGAATCAGCATACGTCTTACGAATCACGATGCCTTCCATCTCAAGTTCCTTTAGCCGTTCAACCAACACCCGGTCGGAACACTTGGTCACCTTGCTTGCAATATCTTTAAACCGTTGCGGTCCCAAGTTCAACAACACATCGATAATTAAACCGTTCCACTTCTTACCCAAAATCGAAAACGTCTTTTCAAATTTAGGACAGAGTTCAAAGTCTTCGGTTGAAACTGCAGTTCCATTAGCGACTTCTACCATACTTTCCGCCTCCAAAATTTACTTTTCGAGCTGGTTTAAAATCCGTTGCTTCAAGCTGATCCGACGCCAGCGCCTGAACTTTAACTGTGCCGGACCGAAAAACTCGTTAATCGCTTCGTAATCATCAACTAGGCTGACAATGAAGCTTTCGCGATACTTCGGTAAGGCAGATGTCGCACCCCACATGTGTTTTAAGATGATATCTTTTTCCATCGGTGTCAGTTCCGTCAACTTTTCAGCGTTTCGGAGGGCAACTCGGGGATGAATAAAGGCGTGTGACCCCAGATTGAACTTGGTCGTTCGCCAGTCGTAATAAAACAAGTCGTGTAGTAGCCCGGCTCTGGCAGTCGCGCGGGTATTTAAACCATGCTTTTTCGCAATTAAATAACTGTTGTAAGATACTGATATCGAGTGATCTAATCGATTCGAATGATGATGTTGCGTGTAATCAGCCAGTTTTTGAACTTCTGGCATAGCCAATAAGTCGCTAACTAACGCGACATATTCAGAATCTTGACGCCATTCAGTGGTCTTCATAGAACGCTTCCTTTACAATAAGTAAGTTTAATTGGCTTCACTATACAAAAGATAGCGGAAAAAAACAAGTATTTAGAAACATTATTAATCGAGCAAGTGGGAATTTAACTGAAACATTAAAACTCCAGCCGCAACCCCAACATTCAACGATTCTGCCTGCCCCTTTATGGGAATATAGAGGTTTGCTGTCGTCTCAGCCAACAAGTCAGCTGTCATGCCTTGGCCTTCATTGCCCATAATGATCGCGAAGGTCGTCGTCGGTGACACGGTTCGGTAATCCTTGGCCGCCGGATTCAGTGCGGAGCCATAAACGGCTAATTCGCGCTCCTTAAACCGGGCGATCCAATCACCTAAGTCACCCGCCACTAAGCTGATGTGAAATTGGCTCCCCTGCATCGCCCGGATAACCTTAGGATTATATTGACTAGACGTCCCGTGGCCAAAGACGACGCCACTAAACCCAGCCGCGTCCGCCGTTCTGACCATCGTCCCAATGTTACCTGGATCGGCAACGTGGTCTAACAGCAACCAGCCACCCGTTGCCTTTTCAGGCGTTACCGTCGCGGTTTCCGAAATGGTCACGACGGCAAATATTCCTTGTGGCGTCACGGTATCAGATAATTTTTTGACGATGTCGGCACTCACTTCAAATTGATCAACTGAATCTGGTAACACAGCCCCATGATTTGTGAGTTGCTCGTGCGTCCCAATAATAGCTGTCAACGGTCGCCCCGCTTGGATAGCGTCACCAACGGTATGCCATCCCTCAATCAGATAAGCCTGATATTTTTGGTGCCCCTTTTTCGTTGTTAAATGTTGCCAACGTTTTACTCGCGCATTTTGCGTTGAGGTAATTTTTTCTCGCATGTGAACCCTCTTCTTGTAGTTTATAATGTCCTTATACAGTTTAGCACGATTTGGGAGGGTAAGATATGAAATCAAGTTTAATCACAGTGACAGGTCTCGTCCAGGGCGTGGGATTTCGTTGGTCAACAAAACGACTCGCTGACCAAAACAACATTACCGGCTGGGTTCGAAATGATCAGTCTGGGGCAGTCATCATCCGAGCAGAAGGTGCTGATCCTGACATGGCTATTTTTTTATCAGCCATCAAGCATAGTCCAAGCCCGTTTGCACGAATTGACAGCGTCACAGTGACCAGCCAAGCACCCGAATCTTTTCGACAATTTTTTATAAGTAATTGAAAAACTTTCCTTAATACAGTAAGATTTATCCTGTTGTGTAATTTAATCCCTGGAAGGAATTGAGCCAAATCAAATGAAGAATAAAAAACCGATTCAACTCGCTCTACTGTTGGGTGTCCTCACGCTGTTCTTAAGTGGGTGTGTCCAACGAACAAAGAGCGGTAAGCCCTTTGGCTTAGTTTATGATTACTTAGCTGTTCCTGGCCAACACGTCATGGAGTGGGCCGCTAACTTGTTAGGGCACTCATATGGCTGGGCCATTATCGCCGTGACAATCATTGTCCGGTTAGTGCTACTGCCCGTTATGATGAGCCAAATGCGAAAATCCACTGTGCAAATGGAGAAAATGAACGCGATTCGGCCCCACATGACCAAGTTGCAAGAACGGCAAAAAAACGCTAAGACACCTGAAGAACAGGCGGCCGCTAGCCAACAAATGATGCAATTGTACCGTGACAACGGCATCAGTATGACAGGCGGAATCGGTTGTTTGCCACTTCTGATTCAAATGCCAATTTTCGCTGCACTCTATGCAGCCATCCAATATTCACCTGAACTATCATCCAGTGTCTTTTTCGGTATCAACCTTGGTAAGCCGTCCATTGTTCTCGCAATCTTGTCATTTCTGTCATACTTTCTTCAAGGTTACCTCTCAATGATTGGTATGCCGGCTGAGCAGCGAAAAACAATGCGCATGACTATGGTGATCAGCCCCGCATTCATCCTATTCATCACCTTATCAGCACCGGCTGGGCTCGGCCTTTACTTCTTTATTGGTGGCCTGTTTGCCTGCTTACAAACGCTCTTAGTGAACATGGCTCGGCCACGGATTCGGCGCCAAATTGAAGCCGAAATGAAAAAGAATCCGCCTAAGATCGTTGATGTTGACATCCCTGAGCCAGCAGTCACGCCTACTCAATCAAACGGATCAAGCGCAACAACACAACCGGCTCCGCGTAACAATCGTCAACGAAACGCCGGCAAGCAACGGCACCACCACGATTAATTGAATCATCAATCACAAACATCCTGCTGAAATTGGTAGCAGGGTGTTTTCGTTTTTTCAATCAAAAAAGCGATGGCTAACCAGAATACCTGGGAATCCATCGCTTCTTTAAGTTATCGTTTAAAAATGATCAACGGCTATGACTCATGATCATGTTCAGTTGGTGAACCCGCTCGGTACACCCCGGGTGCGCTTGGCGTTGAATCAGCGTCGTCAGCCTTCTGATTAGCACCTAGATTTGTTGGCAGCATCGCTGGCGTCTTCGGTTTAGCCGTTGCTGCTTTGGCTGAATCCAACTGTTGCCTTTCCTGTTCAGATAAGAGTGGCAATACAATTTGGAACACCGAACCGTACCCCAGGGCACTTTCAATACTAATCTTGCCATGATAAGCCTCTATCAGGCGCTGCGCAATTGACAGACCAAGCCCGTTTCCACCCTTATTTCGACTACGCGCTTTATCAACCCGGTAAAACCGGTTAAAGACTCGTTTAACGTTTTCCTCAGATAACCCCTCACCGAAATCTTGAACCGCGATTTCGACGGTACTAGCACCTTCGGCTAACGACATATGAATCTCCTTGCGCTTAACCGAATACTTCACAGCATTATCCAACAGAATAATCAGGACTTGTTCGAGGTGATTACGGTAAATCTGAGCATAGGCAGGCTTCGACACGTCATCGTCTAAGATAAACGTAAAGTCCGGATGAATCATCTTGAAGTCGTTAAAAACTTGGTTAACCACTTCCTTCACATCCGTCGTTTCGTTATTGAGGGTAATTTCAATCTGTTCGGCCCGAGTTAAATCGAGCATTTCAGCGACCAAGCTCTGCATCCGCTTAGTTTCTTGCATCGCAGCTGACAGCGATTCATTCAAAACGGTCGGATCATCCTTCCCCCACCGTTGCAACATTTCAATGTGACCTTGAATAACCGCCACTGGCGTCCGCAATTCATGGGAAACATCCTCGACAAATTGCTGCTGCTGATCAATATAACGTTGCATCTGATCTAACATGTCGTTAAACAGATTCCCTAAATCGGCCAGCTCATCATCACGCTTCGTCACCGGAACGCGCTCTTCCGATTGAGGATCTGATTGGACCGCCCGAATTGTGTCATTCAACGCCACGACGGGTCGTAATAGATACGCTGATAAAATGTAACCAAAGAGGGCTGCAACAAAGACCGCGGAAATGATTAACACCGTTAGAATCGCGATAAGTTTACTGCGAGCATTTTTATACTCACCCATTGCGTTTGTGACTTGAACATAACCAAGCAACTTATGACGATCCACCGAATAAATCGGGCTAAATCCGACGAGACCATCAAAGGCCCCCTGACTTTTTGCCGTAATCGTTCGTTTGCTAGAAAATTCAGGTGCTGTTATTTGAGTATCTCGAGAACTAAAGACCTGTTTTCGATTAGCATCATACACAACAACGGTCGTACTATCACGGGACAAATCCGTAATCAGAGAATTCTGATACAGCTTGGACTCAGCGCTCACTGACCCACTGGGTTGGGTCAAAGATGGCTGTAAGGCCGAACTAACCGTTGCCTTATTAAAGTGGCCCTGCAAGTTGTCGACCCGGCTCAACACCGTATCCAAAGTGCTGCTCACGTGATTTCTTTCCTGGTTATACAAAACCCCAGAAAAGCCGCGGTAGAGTAACCCTGAAAAGGCCAAAAAGAGAATAAACACGCCTAAGGCCGTCCCTAGCGCCCATTTCCACTTGATGGATAACCGGCGGTGTTTTCGAATCGGCTGGTTATTTTCAGAACTAGTTTGGGTCATGATTAATCACGCATCACATACCCAGTCCCACGGACGGTTTGAATATAGCTCTTATCGTCGCCAGACCGGTCAATTTTGTTTCTGAGGTAACGCACATAAACGTCGACCACGTTCGTTTCAACTTCGGATTCATAACCCCAGACCTTGTTTAACAAGACATCCCGGGCCAAAACAACGTTAACGTTTTCCATCAAGGTTAACAGCAATTCGTACTCCCGTTTAGTCAGGTTGATCACTTCGTCACCACGACGGACTACCCGATTTTCCTTTTCAATGGTCAAGTCCTTATACGTGACCGTCGTTTGTTTGAAATCTTTTTGCTCGCTTTCGATGTGAATCCGACGTAACAACGCCCGAACCCGAGCCAACAGTTCTTCAATAGCAAACGGCTTAACGATGTAGTCGTCAGCCCCATGATCAAATCCGGAGACCCGGTCAATAACAGAGTCGCGCGCCGTCATCATGATGATTGGCGTACTCTTAATTTCCCGAATCCGGCGAGCAACGTCAATCCCATTCAGTTCAGGCAACATCAAATCAAGTAAAATTACATCAAAATCTTGTTTTAATGCTGCGTCCAGTCCCTTACGACCGTCGTATTGAACCTCGGTTTCATAGCCTTCATGTTTCAATTCTAGGTCCACAAATCGGGCCAAGTTTTCTTCATCTTCAATAATTAAAATACGACTCATTATCAATGAACTCCCCTAATATCAGATTTCGTTAAGCCAGCGCTAAAAACGCTGGCTTCATTATTACTTTTTATTCATTATCACACTCTTTTATCATACTATACTCGATTCTTTTTGGCGAGATGCTGCCACCGATTTTCTCATAATCCTAGCAAATTAAACCCACTCACTGTTCAGATTGGGGATGAAAACACTCAGCCGTTTTCGAAATATTTAAAAATCCCGAAAGAAACCTCGAAAACAAACCAGAACGGCTTGAAAATTAATTCACAATGTGGTTAAATAGACCTTGTGAAAAACAATACGAATTAAACAGAAAGAGGTCTATCAAATGAAAGCAGCAGTTGTACGTGATCCAGTAGATGGCTACGTTGACGTGAAGGATGTCACCCTTCGGTCCTTAAACTATGGTGAAGCGTTAGTAGATGTTGAATACTGTGGGTTATGCCACACGGACTTGCACGTTGCCGCCGGTGATTTTGGCAAAGTTCCTGGCCGCATTATCGGCCACGAAGGCGTCGGGATTGTATCGAAGCTTGGCGAAGGTGTTGATAACCTAAAAATTGGTGACCGTGTGTCAATCGCCTGGTTCTACAAGGGCTGCGGCCACTGTGAGTACTGCTTAACCGGTCGTGAAACCTTCTGCCGCAACGTCCAAAACTCTGGTTTTACCGTTGACGGCGCCATGGCCCAACAAGTCATTGTTGACGCTAATTACGCGGTTAAGGTTCCAGACGGTCTGGATCCCGTTGAAGCAACGTCTCTGACCTGTGCTGGAGTCACCATGTACAAAGCGCTTAAAGTTGGTGAAACCAAGCCCGGTCAATGGGTCGAAGTGGTTGGTGCCGGGGGCTTAGGAAACTTAGCCATCCAATATGCTAAAAACGTTTTCGGCGCTCACGTGGTTGCCGTTGATGGAAACGATGATAAGTTGGCCGCTGCCAAAAAAGATGGGGCCGACATTTTGATTAACCGTCACACTCAAGATGTTGCTGACGAAATTCAAAAACAGGTTGGCGGGGTTCACAACGCCCAAGTCACAGCGGTTAATAAAGATGCCTTTACCCAATCCGTTAACGCTTTGCGACCAGATGGCCGGCTAGTTGCCGTTGCCTTGCCACAAGGTGATATGGCACTCAACATCGCTAAAACCGTCCTTGACGGAATCCAAGTTGCAGGTTCCCTAGTTGGGACCCGTCAAGACTTGGCTGAAACTTTCCAATTTGGTGCAGAAGGTCGCGTTCATCCTATCGTCCAAAAACGCCGTCTAAGTGAAATTAACGACATCATTGACGAAATGAAAGCTGGGAAAATTGTCGGCCGAATGGTTGTCGACTTTACCCAAGAGTAAGCAATCCATATGAGTCCCAAAAAAAGCGATCCCGTTCAGCGGTGATTGCTTTTTTAGTCTCCCCCACACTTAAAATGAGGGCAAAAAAAAACACCTAGAGACCGCGGTTCTCTAAGGTGTTTATTGTGCTAGTTGTTCACTTGAACAACTTGACGGCCATCGTAGAAGCCGCAGTTTGGGCAAACCATGTGTGTCTTACGTAATTCACCACAGTTTGGGCAAGCACTCAAGTTAGGTGTGTTTAACTTGATGTGACCACGACGCATCCGCTTCTTGGTCTTTGAAGTTTTCCGTGCTGGTACAGCCAAAACCAACACCTCCTTTGTCCTTAAAATATATCCACTAGTGAAAATGTTTTTAGGGCCTTGCAACCGCCTTAGGATTGACTGTCTTTGTAGAAGTCCTTTAGCTTAGCAAGACGTGGATCAACTGATTGAGCGTCTGCCGATTCGTCACCTTCGCGGGTGACTTCCCAACCTTTACCTTTCGGCATTGTTTGAGCCTTTTGTTCCTCGGGAGACAAGACTTGCATCGGAATCTGCAATAATAAATTGTCAGCAACAGCGGTATCAAGATCAATAACACCATCTTCCGCAACAATCACCACGTCCGTGGCGTCGTATCGGTTTAAAGCTGCTTTACTATCAACATAAAACTCGGTGAAGTCAAAATCACAGGCCAATGTAACTGGCACTAGTGATCTGGTCGAAGGTACCGTTAAAGTAGCCTTCACTTTTGCATATAACAGCGCATCCCCACTAGATTCAACACTGATGAGACCACTGACAACAACGGGTGACAAGTCCAATACCTCGTCAGGAACCCGTTCGGTCAGCGTCTTTTTTAAATCCAAGGTCGTATCAAATTTTTGTGGTTCATGGCGGTTATTTTTGCGTAAATCGGATAGCGTAAATTCCACTTGAACATCCTCCTAATGCAACTCTATTAGTATACCGTCAGCCTTTTGGCTTGTCAAGGTAAATTCCTTGATAGTTATGGCTTTACAATGGGATGCCGGGTAAGGTCTTGATCAACCCCCGTTACCATCTGTCGTAGTCGCCCGACACGGTAGTCAAGCCAGTACGGTCCCGCCACCCATTCTGGTGTGACCTTTGTAATTAATGGTAATGGTGCCGTTTTCTTCAGCCGGTTTAACAATTGTTGACCGGCCCCGTTAAATCCTAGGATGCGAACATAATCCAAGATGCCTGGTAACTCATCGGTGTGAACCTGCCAAAGAACGCTGGTTGCCAAACGTTGGAGCCGCGAGTAAGTGTAGCGTTTTGTTTTGGCCAATTGAAGAAAATTGGCAAAGTCTGTCGCTTGTTCGGCAGCCCGTTGAAGTCGATACTCGATTCCTTCCGTCATCTGATAAACGGTCTCTAACTGCGCTAAGGAAGCGCTGAGTAACTGATATCGTAAAAACGGCCAATACGTCGTCCAAGTTACGGCAGGTGCGGCTTTTAAAGTCGATAACGTGGTCTCAGGCACTACCGCCGCTATCCGGTCAAAATCGCGATTCACCAGAAGCTTTCTAATCGCCGATCCACTGGCAACTGAGTGATTGGCAGATACCTCTGAATCCCGGTGATCGCTGCCCCGACGTTGAATGGGCAAGAGCGCCATCGGCCGTTTTAATTGTTGATTAGCAGCTGCATATGCAAACGCCAAGATATCGTTGGATGCTTCAAGGTTGATACCAGTTGTGGCCAACAAGTAGTCATGAAAGAGGGTCGGATAGGTTTCATTAAACTGCTTGAAATGCGCGCTTTCCTGAATCGGTTGGTTCGCCACCAATTGATCGAAATCCAGATCCGGATGTTCGGCACCGAACGCCACCACATCACAACCCAGCGTCGCCAAAATCTGAATGGCCCCTTTGGCAAATAGATGGGCTGGCTGAACAGCAAACTTCGCTGGTAACTCTACCACAAGATCAATCCCAGCAGAAAGTGCTAGCTCAGTTCGTTGCCACTTATCCAGCCAGGCGGGTTCGCCCCGCTGCATAAAATTACCGCTCATCACAACAATCACACAATCTGCCTGACTTTGTCGCTTAGCTTCAGCCAACTGATATAGGTGGCCGTTATGAAGTGGGTTATATTCTGCCACGATACCTAGCACTTTAGGCACTCGGATTACCTCCTCTTGCGACAACTAAAAAACCAGCGGGTCGTTGTCTTCTGGACAACTTGAGTACCAAATTCGGCGGTCACACTGACGTCCTCAAACCCGCTTTGTTTTAAACGTAGAAGATACGTCTCAACTGGATAGGTCCGCTCATGATGCGTCTCAACCACCCGGTCAAACGCCTCTTTTTGCTGGTTATAGGTAAAAAAAGTGAGATCGTGAATCACGCTGTGCGGCATCGTATCAGAGCTACTTTCCCACAAAAAAGCCTGATTCTCATCTTGATAATTATACATATAACCAGGATAGACCTCATCCGTTTGATAAGGTGAAATCACATCAAATAAAAATTGGCCACCGTCGTTTAAGTGTTGATAAACTTGCTCAAAAACGGTTTGCAGTGCCGCCTCATCGGTTAGATAACAAAGTGAGTCTGCAAAACAGGTGACCGTTTGAAACCGAGAGAGACCAGTCAAATCGCGCATATCCCCCTGAATCAAAGGAAGCGAAACACCAGCTTCTTGAGCATGCTGATCAGCTAGGCTCAGCATTTCTTCAGATAGGTCAAAACCGGTTACGGGGACCCCTGCCGACGCTAACATAACTGCTAACCGACCAGCCCCGCAAGCCAGTTCTAATAACGGTTGCTTGTGTTGCTCAATTTCAGTGGTTGCGTACGTGAGCCAGTCATCATAGAGATCACTATCAAACAAATCATCGTACAACTTGGCAAAGGTCTGATAGATCATGCTTCAACCCAGTCGCTCACGTCCACCATTGGCGCCTCAACCCATAGTTTTTCAAGGTTGTAGTAGCTCCGATCGTCTTTTTGGAAGACGTGTACCATCACGTCACCTAGATCAATCAGAACCCAACGCGCCGCACTGTACCCTTCAATTCGCTTAATTTCGATTCCAGCCGCCTCAACTGCCTCTTCTACACTGTCCGCGATTGCTTGAACTTGACGAGTGGAAGCAGCATCGACAATCATAAAGTAATCCGTAATCAAACTGACCTTCTCCATGTCAAGCGCAACAATATCTTCTCCCCGCTTGCTTTCTGCGGCTTTTACAGCAATTTCTAATATTTTTTTACTATCCATTTAAACTCTCCTTTGCGTCTTGGCCTGGAACCCAGGCGTTGTAAGTGTCAATTGTTTTGGGGTAAACCGGTTTGTTGTCAGCAATCAGATAAGCCAAGGTATGCTTGGTTTGAAAAGCCACTGCTGCGTGGAGATTATTAGTCATCAACGTCCGAGCTTGCTGGACGCCGTCAAAGTCCCGGGCTGGCTCAATGTAGTCTGCCATGTAAATCAGCTGGGCTAAAGGCGTCATGTACCGATTGCCAGTCGTGTGAAACCGGACAGCATCCAAAATGAGTTGATCGGTAATGCCCAATTCAGTTGCAATGAGTTCGGCCCCCACCACGCCATGCCAGATAGCGTTGCCCCAATTCTTCAAATCGGGATCAAGCTTATAGTCCGAGATTGCCTTTAAAAAATCAGCATCTGGTCGTTGTTTTGCATAGTCATGAACCAGACCAGCAATGGATGCTCGTTCCCGGTCCACGCCATAACGATCTGCGTATTGTAACGCTGTTTGCTCTACCCGCTTGACGTGCTCAAACCGGCTATCATTTAGCTGTTGACGCAACTTAGTCAACAAATCTTCCCGTGACCCGTCAAAGTAACGGGTCGAATAAACAACGGTATTAGTCACGATAAAGTCCTCGTTTCCTTATGAAATCTGCAACTGGATCTGCCACCAAATACCGAATGGACTGGCCTTGTCGAACCCGATTTCGAATCATTGTTGAACTAATATCCAAAACGGGGGCATCAACCCAAATCACCGGGTATGGCGTCTGAACAGGATACGCTGTTCGTTTCACACCCACAAACTGAACGAGTTTCACCAATTCATCAATTCGATACCACTTCGGTAAATAAGCCACCATGTCACCGCCAATAATGAAGTAATAATCAATTTCGGGATGACGCTGTTTCAAAGCCAACATCGTGTCGTAAGTATAACTCACGCCACCACGCTGAACCTCGGATAGCTCTATCCCAAAGTTCCGATTAGTCGCGATACTATCAGCAACCATCCGGACCCGATCCTCAGCTGCAATTGTCAGTTTATGATCCACATGGGGTGGTGTTGCATCTGGCATGAACAAAATTCGATCAAGTCCGAGCTGCGTGAGAACTTGATCAGCCATCACCAAATGACCGAGATGTGGCGGATTAAACGTCCCCCCCATAATTCCAATTCGCTTTTTACCGACTGTGGCCGCCAGCTGCTCGACGACTTTCGTGTCAGTTCGTTCAAGAACATTTACCATAACTGATTCCCCATTTTCAACTAGAGCTTGTTAACTTCAATCGACAATCGTTGATACTTCTCATCCTCAGCAGCCTGGTATAACACAAGCACTCGGCCAATTTTTTGAACGACCGCAATTGGCGTGTTCTCTTCAATGAAAGCTTGCACGTCATCTACCGCAACGTCGGCGCTTTGTTGTAAATTGATTTTAATCAACTCACGGTGTTGTAATGCCCCGTCAAGTTGGTTCAACCAGGTTTCATTCAACCCGTTTTTCCCAACTGAAAAAATTGGCCGCAAATGATGTGCTTGGGAACGTAAATAATGCTTTTGTTTTCCTGTTAATGTCAAATTAATATCTCCTTATATCATGGCTTTTCGAACGAGAACACCGACACCTTCAGGGGCGTAACCACGAACCGTGACCCCGGCAGGAACTGTAATCCAGCCTAATCCTTCGAAAACTAAATCGCTTTTTTCCGTGACCTTAAATTCGTGGGCAACCAGCTTAGGCAGCGTCACATCGTCACTTGAAGGTGGCGTCAACAAATCGCCAAGATGTTTTTCATAGAAAGCATCGGCATTGCTTAACTTCGTCCGGTGTAACGGTAACGTATTCTCCGTATAGACAGTGAACCCATGCTTTGCGCCAGCCACGTAATCAAATCGCGCCAGGCCACCCAAGAAAATCGTCTGATCGCTATTAAGTTGGTAGACCTTTGGCTTAATCTGTTTTTGTGGTGTTGCAATTCTGAGATCTTTACCCGAGAGAAAATGGGCCATTTGCGAATTATGAATGATCCCAGGTGTGTCAACTAATGAATGACCATCGTCTAATGGTATCTCGATACGATCCAACGTTGTCCCCGGGAAGCGAGACGTCGTAATCACATCTTTTTGCCCCGTCGTTTGGCGAATCACTTGATTAATCAACGTTGACTTTCCGACGTTAGTCACCCCAACGATATAAACATCGCGGTCTTCACGATACTTTTCAATCAAGTTCAAAAGTTGATCAACGGAGTGGTTCGTTTTTGCTGAAACGAGGGCCACATCAACGGGTCGGATACCCTGTTCGTTGGCCCGTTGACGTAACCAATCACGTAGCTTCGGCCGTTTTAAAGACCGCGGTAACAGGTCTTCTTTGTTGCCGACCAGCAATATCGGGTTGTCCCCCACAAACCGGTGCAGACCCGGAATCATTGAGCCATTGAAATCAAAAATATCAACCACATACACGATCAACGCGTCGGCATCTTTAATTTGGGTCAGTAACCGCAAAAAATCATCATCAGTCAATCCGACCGGCACAATTTCATTATAGTGCCGTAATCGGAAACACCGTTGACAATAGAGCTCACCACTCTCTAGACCCTTTTGTATTGCAGATTGCGGTGTGTACCCTGGTCCTTTGGGATCGGCAGTCTGAATCTGAGCCCCACAGCCAATACAAAATAGGGGTTCATCATTCACTAAAACTTCATTTTGTGTTTCGTTCATTAATGTTTATGTCCTTTCGGTAGGTCAGTTTCGGATACTTTTTGACTAAGGCGGTCATCACAAATTTCTCAAAAAAACGGTTAATCCGGGTGTTCCAAGCATCACTTGGTAAAATCGGTTTCACCAAAATACTTGCAATACCGCTATTATTAGCTGCCCAAATATCCGTTAGTAGCTGGTCACCGACCATCACTACTTCATCTTTAGTCACTTGATAGTCATGCATCGCCTTTTTAATGCCACGCGTTAACGGTTTTAATGCCCTTGAGACAAAGGGCAATTCAAGTTTTGAGACCGCTCGATCAACCCGGGTTTGCGAGTTGTTTGAGACCACAACAAGCGCGATGCCGGCGGCTTTCAGAGCCGCCATCCAGGTCCGGAGTTCTTGGGTTCCGTACGGATTATTCCAAGCAATCAACGTATTGTCCAAATCGGTCAACACTACTTTGATTCCTAATTCCTTTAGTTTCGTTGGCGAAATGTCGTAGGTGGCTTGAACCATCCACGTTGGCAAAAACTTGGCTAACATAACTTCTCCTTTACACGCTTCTGACAATTTATTATACGAGATTTTCTGCAATATTACTATCCGTTGACGTTATTGAAGCCGTTTTTATCCCCTAATCGGTCCATATCGCTTACAATAACAATAACCAATAAATTAGGAGGCAGTCTGATGAAAAGTTTTGGCTTTAATCAATTCGGGGGACCAGAGGTTTTTGAATCTTTAACACGACCAGATCCAGAACTCAAGCCCACTCAATACCTCGTTCAAACTCAAGCGGTTGGGGTCAACCCTTACGAACAAGCCATGAGAAAGGGCGAGACTCAAGCAGATCGACCGCAAACTTTCCCTATCGTCCCAGGGTCAGACGTTGTGGGAACCATCATCGCGGCAGGTGCAGAGGCCACGGAACTATCCATTGGTGATCGCGTGGTTGGTCGAGCAAGCTTACACGCCTACAGTGACCGGGTCGCTATCGGTCGAAAAGCCATAGCGAAACTACCAAGTCAAATTTCGTTGGAACAAGCGGCTGCCCTGCCGACTCCAGGAATCACCGCTTATGATCTGTTAAGCGAAACTGCAATGACGCAACATGATGAACTCACGATTCTGGGTGCCGCCGGCGTCGTTGGAAGTATATTAACACAACTCGCAGCCCCTCTCTTCAGTGCCGTTACAGCTGTTGCAAGTGATCCTCAAACCATCGTATCAGGACCGCATATCAACCGTTTCAGCTACTCCGATCTGCTTAACAACCCCGCCCCACAACCGCTCATTATTAATGCGGTTTCCGGTGGTCGTCATCAAGATGTTGTTCGGGCTCTGATGACGGAAACTGGCACGGTCATCAGCCTCAACTCAGTCGCTACCGACCTCGTTCATGACTTCCCCAAGGCAACGTTTATTTCATTTAACGACGCTGCTTACAAACAAAAGCAGCGCGCTTTTGCGGCTCTCATCCAGGCGATGGAACAAGGTCAATTAACAGTTCCAATTGCGGCAACTTTCCCTTTGACTTTGGCCGGCGTTAAAGCCAGTCATACGCTACTGGCGCAGCATCACAAACCTGGCAAAATCGTCCTGCTAGCAACTAACTAATAACGGGATCTGAACTTTAATTAATGCAATAAAATGGCTGGTGAACGATAAATTCACCAGCCATTTTTAGTCTCGCAATTCAGTTTCTTATAAAGCTTTCTTAGCTTCTTCAGCAAGTGCCTTAAAGGCATCAGCATCGTTAACAGCCAAGTCAGCAAGCATCTTACGGTTAACTTCAACGTTTGCTTGCTTCAAGCCAAACATCATCTTGCTGTAGCTCAAACCGTTGATCCGAGCAGCAGCGTTGATCCGTGCGATCCAAAGACGACGGAAGTTACGCTTGTTGGCCTTCCGGTCACGGTAAGCGTATTGAGCACTCTTCATCACTTGGCCCTTAGCAACCTTAAACAGACGGTGCTTTGAACCCCGGTAACCCTTGGCTAACTTAAGAACTTTCTTGTGTCGTGCGCGTGTAACTGTTCCACCTTTAACTCGTGGCATAATGAATTCCTCCTAATACTAACGACCAGACAATACCGATCGTGTCCAAATGTGACGCCAATAAATGGCGATTATTTTTGTAATAATTGACGGTACGTTGTCTTGATCGTGTTTGATTTCATCATAGAAGTCCCACGCAATTGACGACGTTGCTTCTTAGTCTTACCGTGGAAACGGTGACTTGTGTAAGCATTCGCACTCTTGATACCGCCTTTAGCAGTCACTTTGAAACGCTTGGCAGCAGCGCGGTTGGTCTTTTGTTTTGGCATAACGATGAATCCTCCTCAAATATATACTAACTTATTTGTCGGCCTTTGGAGCGAGCTGCAAGAACATGCTACGCCCTTCCATTTTTGGCCGTTGTTCGACTGTTGCAACTTCCTTTGTTGCATCAGCCATCCGGTTTAAGACTTCCCGACCAATATCCTTATGGGTAATGGCCCGACCCTTAAAGCGGATTGACACGCGGACTTTTTCACCTTTAGCCAAGAACTTCAAGGCGTTCTTCAACTTAGTGTTAAAGTCGTTGGTATCAATTGACGGACTTAAGCGAACTTCCTTGACGCTGACGACCTTTTGCTTCTTACGGGCTTCACGCTGCTTCTTTTGAAGTTCGAAGCGGTACTTCCCATAATCCATGATTCGAGCAACTGGTGGCTTTGCTTTTGCGGCAACCAGTACCAAATCAAGGTTTGCATCTTCAGCCATCTTGAGGGCATCTGCTTTACTCTTGATCCCTAATTGTTCACCATCAGCGGCAATCAATCGAACTTCACGAGCACGGATTCCTTCGTTAACAATCATATCGTTTGCTATGGTCATTCACCTCCGAGTGAGTATCAGCAAAACATTAAACGTAAGTCTCGTTGCAAAGAAAAAACGGGCGCTAAAGCACCCGTTAAATCCCCAACCACTCAACCGTGGTCGGTTTATTTACGTATCAGCCAGGCAACTTACGTCACAAGGCGAGAAGCGGGCGCTCCTACTTACATTTATCAACTCAACTAGTCTATCAATTAATACACTGCCTGTCAAGGGAATCAACTTCCCGAAACTCACAAATAAAAATTATAGGCCAGATTGAGTCATTTGTCGACCCTTTTTTAATCTTCGCGACTGTAATTGGCGATATCTTTCAGGATCTCATCAACAAAGGCTGAAGCGGCCATCGTTTCACTTTGTTGTTCACCGTACTTTCGAACGCTGACCGACTTGTCAGCCATTTCATGTTCCCCAACAACCAACGTGTATGGAATCTTGTGAGTTTGGGCATCACGAATCAAGTAATTCATTTTTTCGCCACGGTGATCAACCTCTACGCGAATTCCAGCAGCAGCCATTTCCTTCCGCAGGCTTTCTGCGTAGTCACCATATTTGTCATCACTCACTGGAATAATTGTAACTTGCTTAGGCGCTAACCAAGTTGGAAATGCCCCCTTGTAAATTTCAGTCAGGTAGGCGATGAACCGTTCCATCGTTCCCACGATCCCACGGTGAATCATCACTGGCCGGTGGTCTTCACCGTCGGCCCCAACGTAGTTCAAATCAAATCGGTCGGGCAACATGAAATCAAGTTGGATTGTTGACATCGTTTCATCGTTACCGAGGGCCGTCTTCGTTTGAATGTCTAACTTAGGACCGTAGAAAGCGGCTTCGCCTTCAGCTTCGTAGTAGTCCAATCCCAGATCATCCATGGCCCCCTTCAACATTGACTGGCTACGATTCCACATTTCGTCATCGTCAAAGTACTTTTCAGTGTTTTCAGGATCACGATAAGATAACCGGAAACTGTAGTCGGTGATGTTGAAATCCTTGTAAACGTCCATGATCAGCGTCAAGATCTTCTTGAATTCTTCTTGAACTTGGTCAAGGGTCACAAAAGTATGGCCGTCATTCAACGTCATTTCCCGAACCCGTTGTAGTCCAGATAAGGCACCAGATTTTTCGTAACGGTGCATCATACCAAGCTCAGCAATCCGAAGCGGTAATTCACGGTATGATCGAATATGGTGGTTGTAAATTTGAATGTGGCTTGGACAGTTCATTGGCCGTAACTCAAGCATTTCGCCGTCGCCCATGTCCATTGGTGGGAACATATCTTCACGATAATGCTCCCAGTGACCGGACGTCTTGTAAAGGTTAAGGTTAGCGAGAACTGGTGTATAAACGTGCTTATAGCCGTCGCCGACTTCCTTATCAATGACGTACCGTTCAATAGTTCGCCGAATTGTGGCCCCGTTTGGCATCCAATAAGGTAGCCCAGCCCCAACCTTAGGGTCAACGAAGAAGAGGTCCAGATCGTTCCCAATTACCCGGTGATCACGTTCGCGGGCTTCTTGACGAGCTTGCAAATCAGCATCTAAATCAGCTTGCTTGTAAAAGGCCGTCCCGTAAATACGTTGTAACATTGGATTGGATGACTTACCTTCAAAGTAGGCTCCAGCAACAGACAATAACTTGAAGAATTTCACAGCTCCAGCGTTGTCGAAGCTGACGCCTTCACTCAAGACCCGGATACCATTAACCGTGTAGAAATTAAAGACCGTAGCCTCGCTGTCTGCCACCATTTTGGCTTCGTAGGGGTTGCCGGCAACCGCTTTGGCAGCATCAGCTTGATTTAATTGTTCTAAGCTAATCTCAGCCTTTTGACTGATCATGGCGGAAACTCGGTCGCTAACTGCGGCGAGGTCATCCACACTAACTTGGCCATCAGACTTATCCGTGTCAACGTAAAAGCCGTCAGCATCGCCCTTTTCAGGACCAAATTGAATTTCTGGGAACGTTTCTTTTAATGCGGCCTTAACCAAAATAGCAACGGTTTGCCGTAATACCGTTAACCCATCTTCACCATCAGCTGTCACGATTTCGATGGCACCGTCATGCTTCAATGGCGCGTTTAAGTCAACTAATTGACCATCAAGTTTCCCAGCAACCGCCTTTTTTGCCAAACTAATGGCAATGGATCGGGCAACGTCTTTTGCAGTTGCCACTGCATCAAATTGTTTCTTGTTACCATCTGGAAATTGTAATGAAATTTCTGCCATTTTCCTACTCCTTTGGATAATCGTTTAAATGTGTGACCACAAAAAAATCCCGACATGCCTAAGCATGCCGGGACGTTAATTGCGCGGTTCCACCCGAAATTCGTCTGATTCAAACAGCGAACCAAACCTCAAAACTGATAACGGTCAGACCGGCGCAATATTTCCATCGCGCATTGATAGAAAGTGGTAATGAGTCATGGCTGACAATCAGCTTACAGAACAAGGCTGATCTCTCTTAGAAAGCGCCGAATCATCGTGTCTTTCACGCATTTAAAGTCTTAAATTATGATTACAAAACCCATTAAACCACTCTAGGAAAAATCCGTCAAGTTAATCCAGCCGCCGATTTTTGCCCACCATTGCAATTTCTGAAGCCAAAAAACGGATTCGTTGCATCAACCGCTTCGCTTTAAGCGGTTCTTCATCGCCCCGTTGTGTTATTTGTAAATGTTCTGTTTCCAATTGGTTCATTGAAAAATTTGATGAGAAAAAGGTCGGTAATTCCGACTGCATTCGGTATTCCAAAATAACGCCAAGCACTTCATCCCGAACCCAAGCCGACATTGAATCGGCTCCAATATCGTCCAGCATTAAAACGGGCGCCTTTTTAACCGTATCCAACTTCTCAGCCACGCGATTATCCCCAATGGCATTTTTCATATCGACCGCGAAACTTGGAAAATGGACAAGGGTTGTCTTGAACCCATTGGCCGCTAAATGATTCGCAATAGCACCAAGTAAATAGGTCTTCCCAACTCCAAAACTACCGTACAGGTACAGGCCCTTATGAAACCCCTTAGGATTAGATTCATAGGACTCGGTAAAGTCAGCAGCGGCGGCTAATGCAGCTAATCGTTGATCATCACGTGCGAAGTTGTCAAAATTAGCTTCTCGAATCATCTTCGGCATCATTACCGCATTCACGCGTTGGCGAACCGTTTGAGACCGCATTTTTTCTTGCTGTTCGGCCGTCGGCGAATAGGTCACATCTATCAAGTGGTCATTGATGATCAAAGCCGGCTGGTACCCTGGGGCAAAAACGGTTTTTCCCGCTGCAAGGCGATCCCGTGCATTGACGTACTCGTAGAGTTTAGCAGATGATCTGTCGATGGTTTCTTCTGAAAGGTCCGCTTGATGCTGTTCCAAAAATTCGCGAACGTCCGGGTCGTTATAAACCTGAGCCATCAACTTTTGGTAGTTATCGTTCAAGTGCTTTTTGTCCATCCAACGCTGCATTGACTCACTAATGTTTTCCATTGTCAACGTCGCCTCCGTTCTTTGCGTTTAACCGCTTGAGCTGTTCGGCCATCTTAGCGCGTTGCTCATCAGATAGTTTCGAACCAGTACCGTTTGTTGGCTGATAATCGTCCTTAGCCCACTCTGGCAGCGTTTCCTTAACTGTTCGCCGATTAGAAGATGCACTGCGCCGCGGTGTCTTTTTCGGACTGTTTTGCTTAGCTCGATACCGGTGAATCTCACGGATGGCTTCAGCTGCTGTCGTCACACCAGCCTGGGCCCAACCGTTCGCAACCGTATCGGCCAAACTTTGCGTCAGGGTTGCCTTTCCCATATCATTTAACAGATAAAACACTAAAATGTTTAAGACTGGATGGCCAAACACTTTCTGAGCGTCTAACCGTTCAACAATCCGCTGTTCATTTGCCGCAACAAAGCCGTGCTGTTCAGTTCGAATCGCCGTTAAGAAATCCATTGGTGATAGTCGGTTAGCCAGACTAACCAGCGACTTTTCGGGTTGACTTAGACCGGTCACCGTATCAGCCTTTGCACTCTGGGTTGTCGAGACTGGCGTTGCTTGAGACCTTGGAGCAGATCGATGGTCCGCAGCAATTTTTAGTTTTAGCTGCCGAGTGTCCACTTTATTCGTGGTTAGACTGGTTGCGTCCGTGATATAGCTCGCCATTTCCGTTTCAGTTAATCCATACAGCGCCACCTCGTTTAAAATCAGGTCGCGGTGGTGACTCAAGTCAGCCGCTTCAACGTACGATCGCTGTAAGATGGCAGTTAATAAGTCGAAATCAAAGCCATCATGATCGGGCGTGACGGTTGCTGGCGCACGACTAGTCTCAACGTCACCCATGCTGTTTTGAACTTCTTGAATAACTGCTGGTGGTGTGGCAATTAACCGGTTGTCCACTTTAAAGACGTTTAAAAATTGGTCAGTTGTTTCTTGAAATCCCGTATGATCCACGGGTTCTGGACGAAAAGCGAGGGCTAAGGCCTTAAACTGCTGTTCACCAACGATTTCAAGTAACAACAAGCTCAATAAGTTGTCGCTAAAAAAGAGACTGCTATTGACCGGTAGTTCTAACTGGTACAACCACTCAGGTAGTACCTGATCTCGGCGGTGAAAGGAGCGCAACAAGCCGACCGCCTCTAATCGCTTTCGAGCCGTCTCAAAGGTTGGCAGGTCAATGTTGAGAATCTGCAAAAAATGGTAATGTGGGACCTCGATGCGTTGGTGCGGTTGAAATTCAATTTCCCGCCAAAGGCTCGTCACCAAACTATACGCGCTAACGCCCAAAATGGGTTGATATAGCCGATCCAAAACCAATCGGTCCGACTCGGTTAACCGTGACTGGCTAGTCACCGCAACCGTCGTTTTAGGTGTCATTTGGTTGGAACCCTCCACCATGCTTTTTGCCTCACTTTAGTCTTGTTTGTTCGTTGATGACTTTTTATCCTTTTTCATAACATCTTGTAATTCTTCTAAAAACACACTCATATCTTTAAATTGCCGATAAACACTGGCAAATCGAATATAGGAAATCTCATCAATATCAGCGAGCCGTTTCATCACGTACTCCCCAATGAGCTGACTTGACACTTCATTTTCACCCAGTGACCGAATTTCGTTTTCGACTTCATCGACGATTTTAGTCATAACTGTCATCCCGACGGGTCGCTTTTCAGCAGAACGAATAATCCCGCGCAGAATTTTTTCTCGATTAAACTCCTCACGCGTCCCGTTCTTTTTAATAACGAGTAACGGGGTCACTTCGATTCGTTCAAATGTCGTGAACCGAAAGCCACAGTTCTCACATTCTCGACGTCGCCTAATGACTCGTCCCTCATCAGTTGGACGACTGTCAACGACCCGAGAGCCATTGTGGTGGCAGTGCGGACATTGCATATTTTAGCCTCACTTTTTACCCAGCCGAATCTTCGGCAGGTGTCTTGATAAATCCCATTTTATCCAACCATTCTACCACTTGAACCCGAGTCGTTTCAACAGAACCCGAATTATCAATGACCACATCTGCTTTTTCGATCTTATTTTGCAATGGCAACTGA
This sequence comes from Secundilactobacillus kimchicus JCM 15530, assembly GCF_001433995.1. Classification (GTDB taxonomy): domain Bacteria; phylum Bacillota; class Bacilli; order Lactobacillales; family Lactobacillaceae; genus Secundilactobacillus; species Secundilactobacillus kimchicus. Next base: position 128,051 of record NZ_AZCX01000001.1, on the reverse strand, counting down.
CTTTTGATCCGACTTTCAGCCTGATCCTCAGACAAGTCGTCTCGGGCCATTAACCTCTGTAACTGTTGAGCTGCGGATATTTTAACCACCATAATTTCGTTCGTCTTAGCGGCATACCCGGCCTCAAATAACGTTGGGGCGTCCAAGACAACCAGGTTTGCGTGCTTTCGCCGATACGTTGAGACCGCCGCCTTAATGGCCGCGCTGATTAACGGTCCAGTAATATCGGTCAGCCGCTTCAATTCATCAGCATCGTTGAAAACAATGTGGCCAAGCGCTTTTCGATTAAGTTTCCCCGCTTCAAAAACACGGTCTCCAAAGGCTTCCCACACCTGATCAACACCATCGCTTCCAGGCGCTAGCACCGAATGGGCGATGGCATCCGCATCAATCACCGGGATATCAAATTCCCGAAAAACTGCGCTCACCGTTGACTTTCCGGTTGCAATTCCCCCGGTTAACCCTAAAATCATGGTTTGCTTCACGTGTTTGTGGTACTTCTGGCAAGCTGGACAAAATGCGGTTCCCCGCTGGGCCACCTTTGTTTTCTCAATCGGCGTCCCGCACCGCTGACAGGCCAGGCCCTTCCGACCGTATACCCGGAGGTGATTTTGAAATTCGCCAGCTTCACCAAAAGCCGTTGAAAATGAGTGGACCGTGGTTCCATGGCCCAAAATGGCCATATTCAATTCTTTAATAATATTTTCTCGAAGCTGACGAATCTGAAAGTCAGGCAGTGTATTCACTTCTTGTAACGGATGAATTCGCGACATCCACAACGTTTCATCAACGTAAATGTTGCCCAAACCCGCAATATTGCTTTGATCGAGCAAAAACGGCTTGATAGCCTTTTTACTCTTTTGAAACCGTTGTTTCATATAGTCAAACGTCAACGTTGCTTCCGTAGGTTCGGGTCCCATGGTTGCCAAGCCCGGCAAGGTAGTCTCCTTGCCGGTGGCCATTAACCGCATGCGACCAAATTTTCGCGTATCCGTGTACCGAAGCTCCCGCCCATCCGTCAGGGTAAAAACCACGTGAGTATGCTTAGTTACCGGTGAGCCTGCGGGCTGAACATCGTACTTTCCCTCCATCCGAAGGTGGGACACCATCGTGAGATCACCATTAAACCGGAACAGTAAGTACTTCCCACGCCGGTCAATTTTTTCAATGGTCTTGCCTGTCAAATCGGCCACAAACGTGGCTGCTTCCGGCGACACCATTTTGGGATACAAAACCGTCACTGATTGAATAGTGGCCCCACCAACCAACCGAGTCAGGCCTCGCCGAACCGTTTCAACCTCTGGTAGTTCAGGCATTTTCTCTCCCCCGTCCGTTTTATTTTGCGTCGTACCAAGTATCACCAAAATGGCTTTCAACCTTAAGAGGAATTTCCAGCTTAACAGCCGAATCCATCACACTTGGCACGAGTTTTTCTAGTTGTGCAATCTCGGCTGCTGGTGCTTCAAAAATCAGTTCATCATGAACCTGCAACAGCATGTTAGCCTGCAAGTCTTTAATGGCATCTGCCATCTTAATCATCGCAATTTTAATAATATCAGCAGCACTTCCCTGAATCGGCGTATTCATCGCCGTCCGTTCAGCAAACGAACGCTGATTAAAGTTTCGCGAATTAATGTCAGGAAGGTATCGGCGCCGATGAGCAATCGTTTCAACATAGCCCTTATCATGGGCACTCTTCACGATGTCGTCCATATATTGTTTAACGCCAGGGAATTCCTCAAAATACGTATCAATGAACTGTCTAGCCTGTTTTCTCGAAATCCCAATGTTTTGAGACAGGCCATAGTCGCTGATTCCGTAAACAATCCCAAAGTTAACAGCTTTGGCCTGACGCCGGATATTCGGCGTCACAACGTCGTCTGGGTCCATTCGGAAAATCCGACGCGCCGTGCTAGCGTGAATATCTTCCCCTTCGATAAACGCTTCTTGAAGGTTATGATCATGGGTAATATGAGCCAAAACCCGGAGTTCAATCTGGGAATAATCGGATGAAAAGATCTGCCAACCCTCATGACTTGGAACAAACGCCTGTCGAATACGGCGACCTTCCTCAGTCCGAATCGGAATATTTTGTAAATTTGGATCAACAGACGATAATCGACCGGTTTGCGTTAACGTTTGGAGATAACGGGTATGCACCTTTTGGTCCTTGGTGTGAACCACTTTTAAAAGTCCTTCCACATAAGTCGACTGAATTTTTGAAATCTGACGATAGCGCAAGATATTTTCAACAATCGGTGCTTCAGCAGCTAATTTTTCTAAAACGTCCACCGAAGTTGAGTACCCCGTTTTGGTCTTTTTAATTGGGGTCAAGCCCATCGTCCCAAATAAAATGTCACTCAGCTGTTTAGGTGACCCAATGTTAAACTCAGTGCCCGCTTCTTGATAAATGGTTTGTTCAATCTGGGCCAATAATTCTGTGAACTGACTTTGCATATTCGATAATCGGTCAACGTCCACTTTAATACCGGCAATTTCCATGTGCGCTAATACATTGGCAATCGGTAGCTCCAAGTCACGGTAAAGATTGGACTGTTCGTTTTCTTCTAACTGTTTGAAAAGCGGGGCTGCCAGCGTTTCGATTGCAATGCCTTTGCGTGTTAAATGGTCAAATAACAGTTGGTCATCACTTGGGATTGCCCGTTTTGCACCTTTTCCATACACTTCTTCGTCACTTTGGACTTGATGATCACCATGCTGAGCCGCTAGGGCCCCCAAATCATTACTATTTTCATTGGTATCGAGCAGGTAGGACGCCAATAAAAGATCAAAGTCCACGTTGTTCAACTGTACGCCCAAGCGGTTGAGGCCAACGTAGGTTCGCTTAGCATCGAAAACGTTTTTCTTAATTTCTTGCCCCTCAAGAATCGCCTTTAGCGGTGCTTGAGAGAGTAGTGAAACGTCACGAGAGACAAACCAGTGCCCTTTTTGCCCAATGACAAAGCCGGCAAATGGTGACGTATGATAGTTGGCTTCAGGCATCTCCAAGTAAAAGCTAACTTCACCCGTTAATCCCTCAAGTTGCGACAGATTATCGGCTGTCAGCACCGTACAGTCGACGGGGTCAAGCTGTAACATATCGCCACCGTCCTCACTGCTCATTTTTTTAAGAAACGACTGAAAGTTCATTTTTTGGTAAAACGCCACGAGGTCGTCACGATTCATCCCATTAAAGGTTAGGTCATCTAACGATAAATCGACGGGTGCATCACGCCGAATAGTGGCTAAGTCGCGAGCTCGAAACGCCTGATCCTTATCTTCAATGAGGTGTTCTTTCATTTTTTTAGCCGTAATCGTCGCTAAATTCTCATAAACCCCGTCAATGGTGCCATACTTTTGAATCAGCGAAACCGCCGTCTTGGGCCCAATACCAGTAACGCCAGGGTAATTATCTGAAGTGTCGCCTTGAAGTCCTTTAATTTCAATAATTTGGCTGGGTTTAACGCCCAGTTTTTCCTCAACGTGAGCCGGCGTATACGTCTCAACGTCGCTGACTCCTTTCCGTGATACGGCAACATTAGTGTAATCACTCGTTAATTGGGTTAAGTCTCGATCACCAGTAAAAATTGTTGTTGCCCAGTCCTGCTGATCGGCCATTTTAGCCATCGTCCCAATAATGTCATCCGCCTCAAAGTTGGCCAGCTCATACGTCCTAAGCCCGCGGGCTGCTAAAAGATCGCGCAAAAAGGGCATTTGTTCTGACAGTTCCGGCGGTGTCTTGGCGCGGCCGCCCTTATAATCACCGTATTTTTCCGTCCGAAACGTGGTTTTCCCCGCGTCAAACGCAACTAACGCATGGGTAGGATTAACTTCTTTGAGCATGGTATCCAGCATTGTGTTAAATCCGTATATGGCATTGGTGTGCAGCCCGTCCGGATTGGTAAATCGATTGAGCGAATTGTAAAGTGCGTAAAATGCCCGAAAGGCCACACTGTTTCCGTCTATTAATAATAATCGTTTTTCTGCCATGGTGAACCCCTTTTTCCTGAAATCGTTACTCCCAGTTTAACAAATCTTGAGCCGAATAAAAAACGACTTTCAATAAGAAAGTCGTTTTAATAAATCCTTAGTCCCGGTTACCAAAGCCGCCAAAGATCTGTAGAAAGAAAACAAAAAGGTTAACGAAATCAAGGTAGAGCTGCATGGCCCCAATAACGGCCAAACCGGTCACAGAAACTTGACCACCTGATTGGTTGTATAATGTTTTCATTTTCTGACTGTCGGACGCCGTCAGTGCTGTAAAAATAATAATCCCGATGAAACTAAACACATAGGCAATTAACTGGCTTTGTAAAAAGAGATTGATCAGCATCGCAATGACTAACGCAATTAAAGCAGCGATTGCTTGGTTGCCAACCCCGGTCAAATCTCGTTTGGTGAAGGTCCCAAAAAGGGCCATGACAACAAACACTGAAGCACTTGAAACAAATGCCGAAGTGATCGTTGCGCCGCTGTAAATCATGGCGTACATCGAGAAGATGCCACCCGTTAAAGCCGCGTAAGCCATTAGCAGGATAAAACTCAGGGTCGGCCGTTTAATTGCTTGAAAATTAATGACGATTGGAATAACGAACCACACGATTAATGGTAATAATCGCGAGCCACCCAAGAAGACTTGTTGGAGGCTTGGCTGCGTCAAGACATAGAAGGCTGAAAGGGCCGAAACTAACACGGCCAAAGCCATCCAACCATACATCCGGGTTAAAAAGCCATTTAATCCAGAGACGTCGTTTACCACACGTCGTGGTTGTTGTTCAAAATTGTTCATTTAGGTCCCTCCAAATTTTCGAACGCCTGTTTTTCAGGTTAATGACAGTCTATCAAAACAATTAGAAAAAGCAATTAAAGCTGCTTATCCTCTGACATCTTAATTATCTTTTAAGGAAAGATGACTCAAAAGGTCTTCGTAGGCATGCTCATACTTTTGGATGTCCCCAGCCCCCATGAAGACCACGACGGCATCATGGTAATCCAACAGTGGTGACATGTTCTCCACGGTTAGAATCTCGCCACCCTTACTAATTTTGGCGGCTAAATCCTCACTGCTGACCTGACCATTCTGCTCACGAGCGGAACTAAAAATGTCAGTCAGGTACACTTTATCGGCATTATCAAGGGCTTCTGCAATATCACCCATCAACGCAATCACACGTGAGAACGTGTGCGGTTGAAAGACCGCAATCACTTGTTTATCTGGGTACTTCTGACGGGCGGCATCCAACGTTGCGCGAATTTCTGATGGGTGGTGGGCGTAGTCATCAATGATGGTCATATCCGCCATTTTCCGTTCTGCAAACCGGCGCTTAACCCCTTTAAAAGTCTCGAGTTCTTTTTTAATTTCGTCCAAATCCACGTCTTCAAAGTAGGCCACTGCAATGACGGCAAGGCTGTTCAACACATTGTGCTTACCAAACAGCGGAACGTGGTAGTTCCCCAGATATTCTTCTCGGTAATAGACGTCAAACTGTGACCCCTTAGTGGTTCGCTTGATGTTTTTGGCTTGGAAGTCATCTTCTTCACCGGTCCCATAATAGTAGATCGGCACGTCAGTTTTTAAATGGCGCAAATGCACATCATCACCCCAGGCAAAAATCCCTTTTTTAACCTGACTCGCAAATGTTTCAAACGCGGTCGTGACGTCATCGATATCGTGATAATAGTCCGGGTGATCAAAGTCAATATTGGTCATAATGGCATAATCTGGGCTGGTTGCTAAAAAATGCCGACGATATTCATCCGCTTCGTAGACAAAGAAACGGGCATTAGGGGTCCCCTTCCCCGTTCCATCACCAATTAGGTAACTAGTCGGCGCGATGCCCGACAAAACGTGGGATAGCAGGCCTGTCGTACTGGTTTTCCCATGCGCCCCTGCTACCCCAATACTGGTGTAGCCCTTAATCAGTTCCCCGAGAAATTCATGGTAGCGGTAAAACGGCAAGCCCAACTCATGGGCCTTTTTAATTTCTGGATGATCATCCGTAAATGAGTTACCCGCAATAATGGTCTGGCCGGCTTTAATATTTTCTGGATCAAATGGATGAACCGTAATCCCAGCTTGCTCAAGGCCGCGCTGGGTAAACGTGTACTGAGTGATGTCTGATCCTTCAACCTTCATCCCCTTATCGTGTAAGATCAGAGCCAGCGAACTCATGCCTGATCCTTTGATGCCAATAAAGTAGTACGTCGTATCCTTATCCATTGAAATCCTCTTTCTCATCGATCACCATAAAGTGACAGTTAATTTATTATTTATATCCTTTTTTATTGTAGCACAAAGCCAGGCTAATTTAGCTAGTCAGTCCGAGGTGCCCGCATTTCAGCCAGCTGTTTAGGCGTTAAAAAGACGTCGCGCGGCTTGGACCCATTTTGTCCTGAAATGTACGTTTTGCTTTCAAGTGTATCAATCAGATTGGCGGCACGGTTGTACCCAATCGAAAAGACCCGTTGTAGTTTTGATGTTGAAACCGTACTTTCATTAACAATGTAGTCGAGCACTTCAGGCATCAACTCATCTTGGTTTTGAGCGACCTGCTCCGTTTTCAATAGTCCATCTGGGTCAAATGCATAGTGCGGTTCGCCCTGGGTTCTAACAAAATCAGTCACTCGGTCAACCTCATCTTCCACAAACGTCCCTTGCAACCGCATGGCTTGGGCGGCACCGTTTCCAAGGTACAACATATCGCCCTTCCCTAGCAGCCGCTCGGCCCCAGCAGAATCTAGGATCGTTCGTGAATCGATTTGAGATGACACCATAAAAGCGACCCGGGTTGGAATGTTATTTTTGATGACCCCGGTTACAATATCGACGCTTGGTCGTTGCGTAGCCACCAGCAAATGAATCCCCGCTGCTCGCGCCTTTTGGGTGATTCTGACAATGTAATCTTGAACTTCACTGGAAGCTGTCATCATCAAGTCCGCCAATTCATCAATCACAATGACAATGTATGGCATCTTTAACCCATAGGACTCCGTTAATTCAGCGCGGTCGTTAAACTGCTCGATATTGCGAACGCCACCAGCGGCCAGTCGTTCGTAGCGTTCATCCATTTCGTTAACCGCCCATTTTAACGCTGCAGCAGCCGCCTTTGGATCTGAGATCACCGGCGATAACAAGTGCGGCAACCCATCGTATGGTGCAAGCTCGACGGCTTTTGGATCAATCAGGATCAATTGCAGTTCGGCCGGCGTCGCCTTATAAAGCAACGATAACAGGAGGCTGTTAATAAACACAGACTTTCCCGACCCCGTCGCCCCGGCAATCAAACCATGTGGCATTTTCCGCAAATCCGTGACTTGTGGCTGACCAAATAAATCAACCCCTAATGCGACCGTCAGCGGTGAAGCACTGTTTTTAAAGGCTTCAGATTGCACAACTTCTGAGAGCATAACGGGGCGCGTTTTTAAGTTTGGAATTTCAATTCCAACCGTCGTTCGTCCCGGAATTGGGGCCTCAATTCGGATGTCCTTGGCAGCTAAAGCAAGCTTCAAGTCATCCGTCAGGTTAGTGATTTTATTGACCTTCACTCCCAGCGCTAGGCTAACTTGGAACTGGGTGACAGTTGGCCCAACCGTCCAATCCACGACGTGCGCATCAACGTGAAAGGCCTGGAGCGTTTCATCCAAAACCTCACCCTGGTGTTCGATCCACTCGTCCATTGCGCTTTCGTCTTGGTGCACAGGTGGGTTCAACAAACTAGGATCTGGATATTGGTAGCCTGCCACGTTAACGCCAGACACAACTGGCTTAGGCGCTAACGGCTTATCTTGAAAAAGTGCCAAATCGCTCTGTTTGGTGCTGTTTTGTTCTTCATTCAAAATATCGCCCAGCGAATGCCCCAAACCGTGCGAAACAGCGCTTCTGGACGGAGTAGTTGGCTGAGACATCTGAACTGATTCAACGGCTGGCGCATCAACCGGCTCAACTGGTGTCAAATTCTCTGTCGGCGTCGCGGCATTTTGAGACACGGGTGCCTGACTCACGGCCGGCACAACGATTGCTTCATTTGGTTGGTTAGAGGTCATCGTAGCCGATTCTGACGGTTGGTGTTCATTAGCTTCTCGGGTTTGACTTTCATCAATCGGATTAGTGACATGGTCGCTGCGTTGAGCAGTCTTTTTGGCATGCTTAGCTAACGCCCGCGCCTTTAACCGATCAATGGCGGCCTGTTTCTTAGCTGCAATTTCACGATCATCAAGTTTTGACTGACTGGCCTTTGGGGCGGTTGATTGAGCAACCGGGTTAGCCGTCGCTGATTCTGACGCAACCTCTGTCGCCATCGAAGGTGTGGCGACCGTCTCAGAGGTCTCAGACAGCCCAAACTTAGCCGTGGCCGGCGGTAACTGATCATATAACGTCGGCGTTCCCTGCTGGTCGGTCGAAAACACCAAGACTTGCTCGTCTGGTTTTTCAAACTGTTGTTTTAACTTTTCAAAATCAACCCTTGGCTGGACCCGTTGGCGTCTTGGTAACTGCTTAGGTACCGTGGTTAAGCGAAACGGTGCATTGCTTTCCCATTTCACCGGATTACCAACACTTTCCAGTGGGATTGAAGCTTTACCGGTTGTTGCTTCCTTAATTTGAACTGGTTGTCGTCGGATTGGCTCTAACGACTGACTATCCGCGGGTGTTGACCGTCGGGTTCGAGGCTTTTGAGATCTAGCCTGACGTGGTGCTTTTTGATCAGGGTTGGAATACCTCCGAAAGAAGGCAGGGCCATCATAGTGTTTCATATCACTCATCCATTCAAATAATATCTAATTCATAAATCCGAAAAAACGTCCAACTCCTATTTTACCCAAAAATAAAAAGGCCCTAAAGCCTTTTTTGTAATTCTTACCAAATTTAACTAAAAAGCGTTTTGGCCCGTTCAAAATCAAAGGGTTGACCCACTTCGTAATCATCAGGCAAAATCAACGCCCCAGGCCGGTTAGGCGCGTTTGGAATCCGTAATTCTCGTCCTGATGAAATCATACCATTACTCTCCACACCGCGCAATTTACCGGGCCAAATAATCAGCCCGTCCGGCATCATGGCCCCAACTTCGGCGACAACGACTTTAATACCAGCCTGCATGTTGGGCGACCCGCTGACGATTTGTAGCTCTTTGCCCTCCTCGACAACAGTCGTTGTCACAGTAAGATGATCGGAATCTGGGTGCGGCGTCATCTTTTTGACATACCCCACCACAAACTTGGATCGCGTATCCGGCATTAAATCAGGCGTAAATCCAGCTGCCGACAGAACGTCATTAAGTTGCCCAACCTGATCGGTCGTCAAAACAATTTGACCGGCCACCGACAAGTCACCCAACGTTTTTGAGACTTGATCAAAGTTGTAGCCTAATGTTTCACCGGTCGCAACATCGAAAATTCGAGTCACGCTACCCCGTGTCTCTGAAGCCTGCTGCTCAACATCTGGCGCACAGATGACAATTAAAACATCACCCAGCGCTTTTTTATTGTAACTAGAAATTAACATGCGGAATCCCTTTCAAAACAAATTTGACGAGCCTGTAACTTTGCCTTATCCATTCTAAAGGGCATCGATAAAGTCTTCAACTTGTTTTTTTGTTTTCCGGTCCTTGTTAACGAACCGACCGATTTCTTTCCCTTGATCAAACGCAATAAAACTCGGAATGCCAAGGACAAACAGGTCAACTGCCAAGTCCGTATTTTCGTCACGATCAACGGCTAGAAATTGATAGTCTGGGTATTCGGCTTCAATTTCAGGCATGGCCGGCTTAATAAATGCGCAATCTGGGCACCAAGTGGCCGAGAAAAACAGCATGTACTTACCATCCTTAATTCTGTCCTTTAATTCATCGATCGTCATTTTAGGTAATGCTTCCACTTCGACCACTCCTTACTTACTTTTTAATAGTACACATTATACAACCTTCAGGTCAAAAACAACAGCTTAAAGATTGCCCTTAGCTCTGCGGAAAGTGCGCAATAAGTTCATAAATTGGTCCCTTTTGGCTAAATTTTTCTTCGTATTCCGTCTGGACATTTCCGACGTTACCGTCGCTGTGGTGTAAGTCTAACCAGACTTCATCAAAAATAAGTCCCGTGTTGTTAAAGCTGGCTAGCGAATATTCAAATAATCCACGGTTGTCCGTTTTAAATTGAATTTTGCCCGCCGGCTTTAAAACGTTCGCATAGTGGCCCAAAAATCCTGGTGCTGTTAGGCGACGCTTGGCATGCCGCGTTTTTGGCCAAGGATCTGAAAAGTTCAAGAAAAGTTGATCAACTTCACCCGGCGCAAATAAAGTATCAACATTAGCGCCATCCGTTTCAACAAGCTGGACGTTATTCAAACCACTCTCAACTAGTTTCCGTAACGCGACGGCAATAACGGATTCCTGAATTTCGATCCCCAGAAAATTGATTTCAGGGTGTTGCCGGGCCATTTCAACAATGAATTGGCCCTTCCCGATTCCAATTTCAATTTGAAGCGGTTGGACGGTCGCAAACCGCTCCTGCCAGTGGCCAAGGTGCTCAGCCGGATTGGTCGTAATTAAGTCACTGTGGGTCTTGATGTAGCCTTCTGCCCAAGGCTTTTTTCGGACTCTCATTAATTTATTCCTCCTTAAAGACGTAAAACGGCGGTCTTCTTGACTCAGTCAAAAAGCCTGCCGTTTTCGCTTCTCTCATCAATGAAACATTTTATGAAACTATTGAATGCGAGTCAACTAACGATTTTTGCGCAATCGAAGTGGCAAGTAATAACCTGAAATCCCGATAACCTCGATGGCTTCAACGATTGCCGTAATAGCAATCACCGACCAGTTAAAATTAACGACGGCCACAACAATCAGCATTAACCCACTTGTCACCGTTAATAAAGTGGCCAAAATTTTCTTAAAACTGGCTGCTTTTTGGCGATCATCAATGGGGTAAAGATGGGTAAAGACAATGTCGTCAAACTGCCAGTAAAACGGGATAAGTTGAAACCCAATCAAATAGATAAACAAAGCCGCTAATGCTATTGGAAGCCAGGTGCCATGAACGAAATACAATAGCACCATCCCAATCAAGGTTAACCGAAAATACAACCCGCTGAATTCACCGCTCCGAATCAAACCGCGGCTATACAAATACAAATAAGCGTTTGAGTGGGTCTTTTTAATCCGGGTCAACAAAAAGTCCAAGTATCGCCGCCGCTTAACTTCACCCTTTAACATTGGCACCGTCGTAAACAGATTAAAGAACCGGTAAATCCGCATCATTCGATTATTTTCAGTTTTAATTGCAGCCCACCAATTCAGTGGTTGAGTTCGGGTATGACGACCTTGAACGCGTAGTAATCCTGCCTGCAACACTGCCAGGACTAGCGCCAACCATTCTGTGCCGTAAAGCCCACTAATAAGAATAATGGTCGGAATCACTAACCGCCATACAAAGCGATTTGTTTGCCAACCCGGAAAGCCCCGGAACTTTGCTAATCGATCAATTTCAAGCCAGCTATCTTTAAGTAATAATTGGGTAACCGTTAGGACTAAAATCGCGACCCCTGATAGACCGACAGTCACTTGAATAAATGGCAGGAGAACAAACACCCCAAGAACTTGGACAACGGCACTCAAGCCCAAACTATACCGCTTGGCGTAACGCAAATAGTCCGTCATGCCACCTTCCTTAGCCATTAAGAAAACAACGTCCGCATCCTTGAGAAAAGTGGCCAGGCTCCCCAGTTGTAAGATGGCAATCAAAACAACGATGACAGTTGGCGCTCCCCACCAAGGCAATCTAGGAAGCGTCTTTAGAGCGTTTGAATACGCGAGTCCTAATCCGCCGAGCATAATTAACAAAGCAAATACAAAGTGGTCATTAAAGACCAATCGGAGATACTTAAACATCTCCTTAAGATGTCGTTTGAGTCGGGTGTTAAATAAACCTGTCATTGTTGCGCCGCCTTCGTCATCGACATGTAAATATCATCTAGGGATTCGCCAGCGTCAGGTAAGGCTGCCCGCAATTCGGGTAAGCTTCCCTCCGTTTTAACCTGACCATCGTGAAGAAGTACAAACCGATCACAGTATTTTTCTGCTGTATCCAAAACGTGCGTCGACATCAAAACGCTTGCGCCGCGGTGCTTTTGCTCCTCAATTAAGTCTAGTAAGTCGTGCACCGCAATTGGGTCGAGACCTAAGAATGGCTCATCAATGATAAACAATGGGGCATCCGTGATAAAGGCACAGACAATCATGACTTTTTGCTTCATCCCTTTAGAAAAATTATCTGGGAACCAATCAAGTTTATTATCCAAACGAAACATTTTCAACAATCGGTGGGCTTTTTCCCAAGCCTGATTAGGTTCAAGATCGTAAGCCATCATCGTCATTTCTAAGTGTTCCTGAAGTGTTAACTCCTGATATAAAATCGGAGTTTCAGGAATGTAGGCAATTTGTTTTTTATAGGCATCATGATCCTTGGCAAGGGTGACCCCATTGATCTCGATTTGCCCCTTAAACGGCGTTAAGAGCCCAATAATGTGGTTAATCGTCGTTGACTTTCCGGCCCCATTAAGACCAATAAGCCCCACTAATTCACCGTTTTTAATATCAAAAGTCACTTCTTTTAATACTGGAATTTGTGAGTAACCACCGACGACTTTTGTGACTTTGAGCGTCATCAATATCCCTTCGTTTCTACTAGTTTGTCTTTTCAATACAGTATACCCTATTTTACAGACCGGCAGTCGGAATGCAATGAAACTCACGCCGTTTCCGTGTATAATTTAAGATAACTTTAGAAACAACTTTAAGGAGGAACCGCTTATGACTCACGACTATGATGATGACTGTATCTTTTGTAAAATTATCAAGGGCGAAATTCCCAGTTATACCGTTTACGAAGACGACGACGTTAAGGCCTTTTTGGATATCTCCCAAGGCACGCCAGGTCACACTTTGGTCATTCCCAAAACCCACGTCCCTGATATTTTCGCTTACGATGCAGATTTGGCAGCCACTGTTTTTGCCAAAATTCCGATGATTGCCCGTGCCGTTCGTGATGCAAATCCCGCAATTAATGGGATGAACATTGTCAATAATAACGGCGAAGTTGCCTACCAATCGGTCTTTCATTCCCATTTCCACCTTGTGCCTCGTTACACTGATCAAGACGACTTCAAAATGCTGTTCAAAGATAATTCTGCCAACTATGATGACGCTAAATACGCCGCCATTCAGGCCCAGATTCAAGCGCAATTCAACTAACTCACTTAGGAGTGATTTCATGAAGCGATTACTGATTTCAAGTCTGATGGCAGCTGGGGCTTTATTGGCAGCCCACCTCGTTGAAAAACGTCAGACGCCTTGGGCGTTTGCTCAGGAAAAAGCCGCCGAGATCAAGCTCAAGAAAGTCCAGTATGACCGCTTTAATCAAGCGAGCCAAGCCGTTAAACAAAACGCAGAACGGCTTCAAACGACACTTAAAGACGCGGCGCCGACAATAACTGCAATCAATCAAGACGTTGAGAAATTCCAATTCAAACTTCAGCACCGATTGGCCCAAATTGAGTCGATAGCACAGCACATGGAGACGACCTTGAATAAAAGTGAACAAAAAGAATAACAAATTTCATTTTTTATTAAGTTCATTCAACCTCTGAATTTTGTGATTCAGTTATGGTATAGTTATTGGGAACGCCTCGTTATGGGGTAGATAATCTTATAGAAATGGATGTGTTATCAGGATGAAAAAGTGGCTCGTAGCGCTTGCCGGTATTTTACTTAGTTTCACGCTGGCAGCCTGTGGTAGCAAAACGGTTGCAACAACCTCAGGAGGAAAAATTACTGAAAGTGCCTTTTATGACAGTTTGAAGAATACCTCTAGTGGTAAGCAAGTCTTGCAACAAATGATTCTTAACAAAGTTTTGGACAAGCAATTTGGTGATAAAGTGTCTGATTCTGACGTTAACAAGGAATTCAGTTCTTACAAGAAACAATATGGGTCATCATTTAACTCTGTCCTTCAGCAGAGTGGGATGACTGCTTCGCAACTTAAGGAGCAAATCAAGAGCAACTTGCTTTTGAAGCAAGCTGTTAAGAAGTACACGACCATCACACAAAAGGATCTTGACAAGCAATTCAAGAGCTTTGAACCTAAGGTAACAGTTTCTCACATTCTTGTTGCTAAGAAGTCAACGGCACAAGATGTTATCAAGCAATTGAAAGCTGGCAAGAGCTTTGCCTCACTTGCTAAGAAGTACTCAACTGATACGGCTACTAAGAACAAGGGTGGTAAGTTGGACGCCTTTGATAACACCGATACCACGTTGGACGATGATTTCAAGAGTGCCGCATTTAAGCTTAAGACTGGCGAATACACCAAGGACCCAGTGAAGACGCAATACGGTTACCACATCATCAAAATGGATAACAATCCTGGTAAAGGAACGGTTAAGCAACACAAGACCGACCTTGAAGACCAGATTGTTGACAGCCGCATGAACGATGCTGATACGTTGAAGAGCGTCGTTTCAAAAGTGCTCAAAAAAGGGAACGTTTCAATCAAGGATAGCCAACTCCAAAACGTTTTGGCTGACTACTTGACGACAAGCAGTTCAAAGAGCTCAAGCTCAAAGTAATCCAAACAATCATAAAAAAGCCGAGTAACTTGAAAAAATCAAGTTACTCGGCTTTTTTGATGGTTCTGGACCAGCGAACTTACACTAGTCGGTATCCAAGTTGCACTACAAATTTAACGTCGTTTGGTTTGCCCCGTCCTCAGGGTGCTGGTCATCATCCTCATCGTCCGTTTCAAATGTTGGCCGATAAAATGAGCGACCATCCATTGCAAAAAGCCGTTCTCCAAACGCCCCTGGCGTGGTTTTATCCAATGCATCCGTCATCATCATAATGGAAGCGTCCATTTCATCGAGTTGGTGTAACACTTCAGCCTCTAAAACTCTGGGCCGCACCGGTGATCCATATTCAAGCAACCCATGGTGAGCTAAAATCATATGCCGCAAAAGGACCACGTCTTCGTCACCCAGATCAAACTTTAGGTCATTAGCGGCGGTCACGATTTCGCCATCAACAATGCTAATGTGCCCCAGCAAGTTACCTTCAACCGTATACTGCGTCGACACTGGTCCAGACAACTCGGTCACCTTGCCCAAATCATGCAAAATAGCGCCAGCGTACAACAAAGGCGCATTAAGTGTGGGATACTGCGCCACGACACTATGCGCTAATCTTAGAATGGATACAGTATGATACGCTAGTCCGCCCTCAAACGCATGGTGGTTGCGTTTAGCAGCCGGGTAAGAGAAAAACGCCGTTCGGTGCTTTGCCAGCAATTGGCGAACGATCCGGTTCCAAACTTGGTTGGTAATTTCAAAAATGACCTGACTGATTTCCTCTTCCATCGCTGCCGCTTTCATGGGCGCATGCATCGTAAAGTCACCGGGGTCATGCGGTTCTTCGGCATTTGCTAAACGCAACCCCGTAATCTTAACTTGGGGGTTGCCCTGATACAACTCACGTTTCCCAGCCAAGCGAACTACCCGTCCTGCCTGAAAGCGCTCCGCATCTTCGTCACTTGCATCCCAAAACTTACCAGTAATTTCGCCAGAAGAATCTTCAAACGTCAAATTTAAGTATTTTTTGCCGTTTTTGGCGACTCGAATATCAACGTTTTTTAATAACGCCATCAAGTCCATTTCTTCACCGTTTTCATACTTATTAAGCAACTTTTCTGCCATAGCCTTCCCCTCCGATTCTTACTGTCAACTCATTGTACTTCTCGCGTTAATGTCAAACAATGATCATCCGCCACTAATTGTGTATTCGTCCGATCGGCCGTAAAGTACAGTATTTGAGTGGTATCTTCAAGGTCGTGTAATAACTTAAAGGCGTTTTGAATGCGGTCACGGTCGAAGTTAACAAAGCTATCGTCAATGATGACCGGCATTTGAATCTCGGCTGCCATGACCTGAGTAAATGCAAATCGTAAGGCGACGTACAATTGTTCAGCCGTCCCCCGAGATAATTCACCAACGTCAAACTCTAAACTGTCACTTCTCGTCACTTCAATGGTGTCATCCGTGAAGGCCAGCTTTGTGTACCGCCCGTCAGTCAAGATTCCAAAAAAGGTCGTGGCACTGGCCAAAATCTGCGGCTGACGGCCCTTGGAGGCATTAACGAGTGTCTGATCAATCCATTGAATGAGCATCTCATTAGCCAACCACTCATCCGCCATCGCTTCAATCTCAGTCTCTAATACGGCCTGATCCTGCAGTAACTGTTGATAATCACCGCTCTTTTTAATCTGAGCCATTTCGTAATCTGCAGCCGTTTTTTCTTGTACCAGCGCTTGCTGGTGAGTATGGGCCGAGTCATAAGCCGCTTGGGCCGCTTTTCGGGCAGCCACGATAGCCAGCTTGTCCGAAAATTGTTCCAACGCAGCTAAGTCATCCGCTGACAGTTGATCCGCAATTGCCTGCACCTGATTGCGCTGCTGCTGAATTTTTTGACCGGTGGCATATGCTTTTTCAAAACTGGTTTCATCCGGCAGGTTTCTCGCCGCCAAAAAGTCCTTTATCTTGCGCCCATTATCCGCTAATTGCTGCGTTAATCCTGCTACCTGCTGATCCGCTTTTTGAATAGCATCCGTAGCTAACCGCAACCGCTGTGACTCATCGTGGCGGGCGGTCACAAACTGCTTCACCTGATTGATTCGGTCAGACAAATCTGTTGATAACCCAAGCTGATCAACCGCAAAGTCCCACTGTTGAGCGCCCTGGGTCAGTTTTTGCGCCAACGCATTCGATTTTTCAGTGGCCAGCTTGACGGCCGTCGCCAGCTGCGCCTTTTGTCGAAGCTCTGGTTGGCTGGCCAACCATTCCGTTGGCGGTAATTCCCCTAACTGATACGTCTGCTGCAACGTGGCCACCTGATCATTAAAGGTGGCTAACGAAGCGGAAAGTTCACTTGCTTGGTGCGTCAAATCAGCTTGCCGCTCTCTTAAGTAGTCCTCATTTGTCCCAGACGACCGTTGGCTCGTCAGCATGGGGCGGAAAATCCCGTAAGCTGCTGCAATCACCCCAATTAGCCCACCAATCGTCTTCAACGCACCATCAAGTGCAAATAATGCAATCACAACAATCACAATACCAGCAGCTAACCACTTCAACGAAACACCTTGGGCGTTACTTGGCTCATCGGCTGTCGAGAGTTCCGAGTCAATGGCCGCTAACTGGCGTGCATTTTCCTCTAATTGTAGGCGCACAGTTTGCGTCTCTGTGAGCAGATTTTTGACTTGGTCAGCATCGTCGCGGTTAAACGCCTCAGCTTGGCCGTACCGGTCCGTTAATTCTGCCAATCTAGCCTGATCGGTTTGAAGCTGGCGATCAATCGCCTGCTTAGCCGCCAAATCCTGACTGAGATCGTCTAATCGCTGGGTAAGGTCATCGATGGTTTGCTGGTGATCGAGATAAAACCGTTGCAAACTAGAGGGCTCATTGTGCGCCCTAAGACCGGCCAAATCCGTCTTGGATTGTGCTAGCTGGTCGGTTAATTGTTGCTGAGTCGTCGTTAATGTTGTATATGTTTGCCAATCAGCCGGTGGTAACACAACCGCCGACTTATCGGCACTATTTTGATAGTCGCGATAGGCTTGATAACCATCGTAAACCTGTTCTAACCTGGTATCCGTCGCGACGGCCGCCAGCTTAGTTGCCGCTTCCTCATTTACTTTCGTCAGCGCCGCTTCAAGCTGTTGACTTTTTGCCGTCAATTCTTGATAACGAGGATAGTCTTGCTTGGCAGCGATGATTTTCTTCTCCAAATCATCGTGTTCGGCTAACGCTTTTGCAAGGGGCTGCACTCGCCCGCGAGGTTTGAAAATATCGTCAGCATCCTTATGGAGTTTTTTGTTCAGCTTAATCCAGTTGTCGCTACCCACAGCTCCGATGCGCTGAATTCGGTTCGTCAGTTCAAAGCGATCCAAACTGAAAACCTCACCCAGATCAGTTTCATCGAAGCAAAAAATTTCACGGAACAAATCCCGATTGACGGGTCTTAATAGGGCCGTTAGATCTGCTTTTGTCAGATCCAAATCCTGCGTCACATTTTTAAACGTCACGTCGCCGCCACCCTTGCCACTCACCCGCTTTAACCAAAACATGTCACCGGCATGAGTAAAAGTCATTTCGCCACCATACGTGGCACCATCCTTTGGCTTATACATCTGGTAGCGATGTTTGGCCGTTAAAAAACCAAATAACAAGCTGGTGATAAATTCAACTAACGTGGACTTACCGGCTTCGTTAGGCCCATAAATGAGCTGAAAGTGCTGGTCCAAATCGAGACTGACATCGTGAAACTTGCCAAATCCATAAATCGTTAAGCGTTTAATCTTCACGCTCGGCGGCCTCCTGTCTTGATTCTTGAACTAATAAACTTTCAGCGCGATTGGTAATCTGCTCTTGAACCTCTGAGGCCGCAAAATGGGCGGCTAAAAACGGGGTCTGCATCAGTTTTCCAGCGGTTAATTGAAGATTACTTGCGGTGAAAACATTTTGGCTCGCGGCTTGCCAAAATCGTTCGTCTAGTTCACTATACTCGATTTTGGGAGCCGTTGGTTTCGGAGTTACTTCGTAAATCCAGGCATTACCTGTCGCCACTTGCCGTTGTTGTTCATGGTCAAGCTGCCCCTGCCACGTTCCATCAAGTAAGCGCTGTAGCAAGTCCGGCGACAACACTTCAACATTGTCAATGATCAGCGAACTTAACTGGAACCGGTCACTTTGCTGCTGACTCATTTGGCTCATTATCCGGTCAATTAAACTGGCATCGTCATCGGTTGACTCAGCCGAAACTGTCAATGTGACCCAGTCAATTGGGCTAACTGGTATAAATGTGGGTTGCAAGCGCCCGGTTTCGTCGCTCACCATGTCAAAGCCGTGAGGCCCCGCCTCATTTTTATGCCGTCCCTGAATGGTCCCAGCGTAAACAATCGGTGGCGTTTCAGCCAGCAGCTGAGGCTTATGGATGTGGCCAAGCGCCCAATAATCATAATGCTTAGCAACGAGTTCACTCAGTTCAAATGGCGCGTAGTGATCGCTGTCTTTTCCTTGCTTAACGCTACCATGAAGCATGCCAATGTGGTAATCCTCATTTTGCCGCTCAGGAAATTTTGGCACCTGATCGTCTTCTAGCCAGCGTTGATCATAACTAAAGCCGCTAATAGCAACTCGTTTTTGATCACGTGTGATCAGGGTCTGCGTTGTCACCGCTGGGCCAAATTGCACAACGTCCGCCGGAATCCCAATGCTAGCGCTTTCCGCAGGATGGTAATCATGATTACCATAACTTAAATACACTGCAATCTGATGATCAAGTAACCGCTGTAACTGATCTTTTAACGATAGTTGGGCGGCAACGCTTTGAGTATCCTGATCATATAAATCCCCGGCCAGTAAGACAAAGTCGACTTGGTTTTCAATCGCAATGTCCACGAGCTTCGTTAAGGCTAAAAACGGTGACCGATACACCCGTTGCCAGACCTCATCTGGCAGCTGTTTAAGGCCCTCAAACGGGCTATCTAAGTGTAAATCTGCCGAATGAATAAATTTCACGAGGTTCTCCTTCTCAAAAAAACGTCGAAGCAACTCACTTCGACGTTTTTCAATCATTTAGAAATTAAAGTTGATATAACGATTGAATGGGTTTCGTAATTTCGCCGTTAATCTTATTTAACAACTCGTTAACCGCTTTTTCGTTATCCATCAATTGACGTACCAAATCCGATTGACTCACTTTTTGAGCCAGATCCTGAGCTTGCTGCATGTCATCTTCAGAAGGTTGTTGTCCCTTCACCTGAGCTTCTTGAAGCTTAATTTGAAGACCTTGGAAGTCCTTAAACGTCTGGAAAACGGCGGCATCGGCTTGCATGTTAGCGTAAGCCGTTTTCAGCGCCACAAATTCGTCGGATTGTTCTAAATCTTCGCGCAATTGCGCTGCGGTGTTCATAATATCGGCCATGAATGGACCTCCTTTAAATATCCTAAATATTGTAACATTTTTAGCGGGGCGAACCAATAGCTTAATGACCAAAAATCCCGGAAGTCGCGTTGTCCCACCAACGTTTAACAGTATTTGCGGCACTACTTGCGCCCCGTTCAATTTGGTTACCAATATCCGCGGCCCCGTTTTGAATGTCGTCCCAGACACTTGAACTAGAATTGGCAGCCTTTGCTAGACTTGTCGCGTCCTTCGTCTCAAATGGCGTCTGCTTGGTGTACGGTAAAATTTGTTCCATCTGAGTCTTAAACAACGGCCCAACTCCCGTCCCACTCAAATTTTCCAAGTGGTGGTTTTGATTGGTGCTGTCAAATCCTTCCCAAGTCGCCACGACAACATCGGGGGTATAGCCCACGATCCACTTATCGCGGGTGGAATCACCGTCGCTCGTTGCGTCCGCTTCAGTGCTCCCTGTTTTACCCGCAATGGTGTAGCCTGCCGGTTTGGCCGTTGCGCCAGTCCCGTAATTAAAGACATCCATCATCATACTGGTCATCTGTTTGGCTACCTTCGGTGACATCACCTTGGTGGTCGTCACATCCGGGTTCGCTACGATGACCTTACCGGTTGCATCGACAATTTTACGGATGTAATGTGGCTGGGTCCGAACACCGTTATTCGCGAAGGCCGTGTAAGCCCCGGCCAATTGCTGCGGCGATACACCATTGTTCATTCCCCCAAGCGCCAAAGCCAGATTATCATCTTTTTTGGTCACCGGAAGACCGAATTTCTTGACTGAGTCAAATCCCTTGTTAATGCCAATTTTATTTAGCAACCAAACTGCAGGCGCATTAACACTTTGAGCCAACGCCTGATACATCGGAATTTTCCCCTGATACACATTGTTGTAGTTTTTCGGCGTGTAGTGGTTGGAACCATACGACGTCTTTTTATCCTGCAACATTGAATCATAGAAGTAGCCGTTCTCAAGGGCGGGTGTGTAGACGGCTAACGGCTTGATTGTTGAACCCGGTTGCCGCGTAATTTGAGTTGCCCGGTTATAACCGCGAAAAACATGTTGTCCCCGACCACCAACAACACCCATAACGCCACCATTATTGGGGTTCACAGCGACAGAAGCCGCCTGAACCTTGGTGCCATCCGCCGCATCGCTTGGAAAGAGATACGGATTCTTGAAGTTGGCCTGCATCTGAGACTGATCATTTTGATCTAGATACGTATAGATTTTATAGCCGTGATTTAAAATTTCGGACTCTGTTAACCCATACTTTGAGATGGCCTCGTTAATCACCGCGTCAAAATAATACGGGTATTTGTAGGAATCCTTGGTTTGGTACGTGTCGTTAACAACAATTGGGGTTTGCTGATACGCCTTCAACTGATTCTTTGAAATGACGCCCGTTTCGGCCATTAATCCTAACACCACGTTACGCCGGGCCTTAGCCCGAATCGGGTGGTCAATGGGATTAAACCCGCTTGGATTAGTCAACATACCCGCAATCACGGCTGATTCAGGCACTGTCAACTGTGAAGCTGACTTACCAAAATACTTCTGGGAAGCATCTTGAACCCCCCAGACGCCATTCCCAAAATACGCATTATTCAAGTACATCGATAAAATATCGTTTTTGGTATAAACGTTTTCTACCTCGATTGATAGGAATAATTCCTTCAACTTCCGGGTCAATGTTTGCTCCTGAGATAAAAAGGCGTTTTTAACCAGTTGTTGCGTTAAGGTACTTCCCCCGCCGCTAATATAGTTGCGATGAAGTAACTTGTTTTTGATGAATAATAAGCCGGCCCGAGCGATTCCTTTCAACGAAAAGCCGTATTCGTGGTAAAAATTACGATCTTCGGTTGAAATAACCGCTTTACTAATATTTGGCGAGATCCGTGATAGGGGCACATACGTCCCCTTTTGAGCGTAAAGCGACCCCGCCTTTTGGTTACTAGCATCATAAATGTACGTTGTTTTCTCTAATTGAGCTTTTAAGTCCCTGACATTGGCCGTTTTGGCTTGAAACGTTAAGACAGCACTTAAAACGAAAACAACGGCTAAAAACGTCACAATGAGCCAACGCGTTAATTGATAACGATGCCAAAAACGTTTAAACCAGTGGTTACTATTTTCAGCTCGCGTAGCGAAAAACGCGCGAATGCGACTAAAAAAACCGTTACCGTGATTGTTTCTCATAGACTCCCTCATCTACTTTTAAAAGATTTGCAGCTTTCATTTTATCATAGTCCTTTAGCTGCCACGAATTCGCACCCAACTTTTAATAAGGCTTAAACATCAGTTCGATGATCAGATAATAAAAAGTCGCCCATTCACAGGATGCTAATGCATCCCACAAATAGGCGGTTTTAAACCAAGTACAGCGGTTAATGGACAATATCTGGATTCATATTTTGCGCGATTTCTTCGTTTAACTGCTGCGCCACTTTTTCATTTGGACTCACAACAATAATCGTATCATGGCCGGCCAAAGTCCCCACAACTTCGGGCATGTTTAAATCATCTAAAATGGCCGCTAAAAGGTTGCCATTGCTTGGCAGCGTCTTAATCACATTCATAAATTGAACGCGGGTTAGCCCAATGACAACTTCATTAATCGTTTCATGCAAGTGTTCCTCTTCAGATTTGTTTCCCGGCTTAAAAATAGTATAACGTAAATTGCCGTTCCCATCCTGAGCTTTAACGACTTGCATCTCCCGAATATCTCGCGAAATGGTCGCCTGCGTCGCCTTGATCCCAATTTCCTCCAAATGACGCATCAGGTCTTCCTGAGTCCCAATCGGATATTGGTTAATTAATTGTTCAATTCGCGATTGACGTAAACTTTTTTTCATCCCAATGCAGCCTCCCCTTATGAAAGTAACATCAGAATTATTATAACAAAGTAAGATGAATATGACCACTTTTAATTGAATATTTATTTAAAGACAAAAAACGGTCCGCCATACCAGCGAAAAGACTGGTGACGGACCGCTTAATCATATTACATTTCATCTGGTGCTTGAACACCAAGCAACCGAAGAGATTCCTTTAAAATCGTTGAAACGCTCTTAACCAATGCCAACCGAGCTGGCTTTTCAGCATCGTCAGCTAAAATCTTAGAGTGCGCGTAATACTTGTTAAAGGCCTTTGCTAACCGAATTGAATACTTCGCGATGTCAGACGGTTCAAAGTCCGCCAAGGCTTCTTCAACAATGGCTGGGAAGTCCGCCAACGTTTTGACCGTTTCCCAAGCCTCTGGATCATTGATTGTCGCATTTTCGCCAGCAGGCGTCACATCGGCTGCTTTCCGCAAAATGCTTTCGGCCCGAGCCCGGGCATACTGAACGTAAGGACCCGTTTCCCCTTCAAACTTCAGCTGATCGGCCAAGTTAAAGTCGATACTGTTCATTCGTTCATTCTTCAAGTCACCGAAGATGATAGCCCCAACACCCACTTGTTTGGCTACTTCATCTTTATTTGGCAAATCGGGGTTCTTCTCAGCAATTTGCTTTTTCGCCATTGCAATCGAGTCATCTAACACTTCGTCCAGTAAAATGATGCGCCCAGAACGCGTTGAAAGCTTTTTACCATCAACCGTGATCAGACCAAACGGAATATGGTGTAGGTCCTTCGCGGAGGCTAAGCCCATCTCGGTCAGAACGGCCTTTAATTGTTGGAAGTAATACATCTGCTCGGAACCAACTACATACAGGTTCATGGCTGGATGGTACGTCTTGTCCCGGTAAACGGCAGTGGCGATGTCTCTAGTAATGTAAAGCGATGCCCCATCACTCTTTAAAATCAGTGCCGGGTTCAAGTCGTACTTACTCAGATCCACGACCTGGGCACCCTGGGATTCTTTTAGGAGGCCCTTTTCCTTTAGTTCATCGATAACTGCTTGCATCTTATCATTGTAAAACGCTTCGCCATTATACGTGTCAAAGGTGACGCCCAACTTATCATAGATTTGGTTGAACGCCTTTAATGATTCATCGCGGAACCATGACCAGAGGCGGTGAGCTTCTGCGTCGCCGTCTTCGAGCTTTTTAAACCATTCGCGCGCTTCGTCATCTAATTCAGGGTGTTCCTTATCTTCTTGGTGGAACTTCACGTAGTACTTGACCAAATTAGTGATTGGGTCTTTTTTAACGTCGTCCTCGTTCCCCCATTTGAGATAAGCCACGATCAACTTCCCAAACTGAGTGCCCCAGTCACCCAAATGATTATCTTTAATCGGGTTGTACCCGTTTTTCTTCAGAATTTCAGCAATTGAGTTTCCAATCACGGTTGACCGCAAATGCCCCATCGAAATTGGCTTGGCAATGTTCGGTGACGACATGTCGATCGGAACGTTGCCGCCCTTCCCGTTTTCATTTTGACCAAAGTCCGCGCCCTGGGCCGAAACTTGGGCCAAAATATCAGCACTAAACGCTGCTTTGTCCAAGAAGAAGTTGATATAAGGACCCGCCACTTGAACCTTCTCAAACTTGCTCTGATCGAGTTGTTCAACTAAATCGGTCGCAATCTGTTGCGGCGCTTTTCTAAACGTCTTGGCCAAGGTAAATGTTGGAAAGGCATAATCGCCCATTGACGAATCTTTGGGCCGTTCAATCTTTTTGTAAATATCGTCAGCTGACAGTGTGTCGGCCATAGTAGGTGCTAAGGCATCTGCTACAAGTTGTTTGTAATCCATAATCACAAAACTCCCATCTTTGTCCATTTTTATCTAAAGCCACAATAGCACATTCGGCGGTCAAATAGCGATCGACGCGCATAAAAAAAGTCCCCAACAAGTCTAGCTTGTCAGAGACGAGACACCCCGCGGTACCACTCTAATTGATTGTTTAATCCACTCATATGGCTATTTAACTGGTCGTTCTAAAAAGCGCGCTGTTTTCAAGTCAGTTCTCCGGCTTTCACCGCCCCGGAGTCGCTATGAACTGTCCTTGAAAATTCCTCTTTTATCATCGAACCAAACCGCACTGCGGTCTACTCAAAACAGTCTAACGTAAACCCAGCTTGCGTGCAAGTAAATATTAGGGGTTTATCGCTAATTGTGCTCGCAACTTAGCGCGCTGAACCTTACCACTGGCATTTTTAGGAAGTTCAGTCACCTTGATAAACCGTTTGGGTACTTTATAGTGCGCCAATTTGCGGCGACCGTACATCGTTAAGGCTTCTGCTGTGACTGATGAGTCCGCTACAATAAAGGCAACCGGTACCATCCCCCAGTCTGGACTTTTTTCGCCGACAACACTGATTTCTTGAAGCCCTGCGAAAGCTTGGTAGGCAGCTTCAACTTCATCAGGAAAAATATTTTCACCACCCGAAATAATCATGTCATCAACCCGGCCATCAACATATAAAAAGCCCGCCGCGTCAAAATGACCAATGTCGCCAGTTTGATACCATCCATCCGGGGTCATGACGCGGGCGGTGGTGGTGGTTCGTTGGCCAATCGTAGCCGGTGACAGTGCCGGGGTTTTTAACAAAATTTCACCCTGATCATCAGTCAAGCGAATCTGCGTTAAAAACAACGGTTTCCCTACCGAACCAATGTGCGCGGGTGCGTCCTGGTTACTCAAGGCGACAACCTGCGACGCGGTCTCTGTCATCCCATAGGATTGGACAACCGCAATGCCAGCTTTCTGGGACTGGTTGAGCGTCGCCAGATCAATTGGTCCACCGCCCAGAAGCATCACCCGAAACTTCGAATTATAGGGCTCTCCAGTCGTCACCTGTTGCGCCAGTAATTTCTTAAGCATAAATGGCACAACTGACAGCGTCGTTATCGGCTCATTGACCAAGATAGTATGAACCATTTTCGCCTCAAACCGGGGCACCAAGCGAACGGTCATTCCGTAAATTAAACCCCGCATCAGGATTGAAAAGCCACTGATATGGAAAATTGGAACAGCACATAACCACTCATCCGTTGGCGTCATACCAAGGTTTAGCATAGAAGAAACGGCCGAACTAAAATGATTATTAAAGGTCTGAACGACACCTTTGGGCCGACCCGTCGTCCCCGACGTAAACATAATACTAGCGGTTCCATTCGGGTCAAATTCTGATTGAAGGGCTAACGACTGTGCCGGCAGATTCAGGAGATCTGAGAACGAGACTGCCTGGTTAGCGAGATCGTCACGCCAAAGCGCATCTTCAACGATTACCCCCCCACTTTGGCTGTTTTGAATCTGTCGAAGAAGTTCCGTTGATTGCAACCGTTTATTGAGCCACACAATTGGCCGACCAGAAGCCAAAAGCGCCATTGCAATGCGGTAGGCCTCAAACGAATTGTTAGCCAGTAGCGCCACCGCCTTTTGGGGCGCAAAACCTGCTTGAGTCAGTTGGCCGTTAATCTGTTGGGTGTCAGTTAACAGTTGACTGAAGGTTAGCCGCTGTGAGCCATCCGTCACGGCCAGGTGGTCGGGCGCAATCAGTGCCTGTTTTTCTACCCAGTTTTGCATGTTACGACCCCCGTTTTACGGAAATTTTGGAAATTGATCAAAGTCTGGATCGCGTTTTTCATTAAACGCATCGCGACCTTCCTTGCCTTCATCAGTCGTGTAAAATAGCATGGTGGCATCGCCCCCAAATTGTTGCAAGCCGGCTAATCCATCAGTGTCAGCATTCATTGCAGCCTTGATAAACCGCAAGGCCGTTGGTGACTTAGTTAGGATTTCTTGGCACCAGTCAAGCGTTTCCGATTCAACGTCAGCAAGCGGAACCACCTTATTGATCCAGTTCATCTGATAGGCTTCCTCGGCACTGTAAAAGTGGTTTAAGAACCACACTTCCTTAGCCCGCTTATGGCCAATTACCCGAGCCAAATAACCCGAACCATAGCCGGCATCAAAGCTTCCGACCTTTGGACCTGTCTGGCCAAATTTAGCGTTATCGGCTGCAATAGTCAAATCACAAACTAATTGTAAAATATTACCACCACCAACAGACCATCCCTTGACCATGGCAATAACGGGCTTAGGAATGATTCGAATAAGGCGCTGGAGGTCCAAAACGTTTAACCGGGCAATATGGTCCGAGCCAACGTAGCCACCATTGCCGCGAACCGACTGATCACCACCAGATGAAAAGGCTTTATCACCCGCCCCAGTTAAAATAATGACCCCAATTGTGGTATCATCACGACAGCGTGTAAACGCCTCAATCATCTCCTGAACCATTCCAGGCGTAAAAGCGTTTAGTTTTTCCGGTTGATTCATCGTAATTTTGGCGATTTTACCGGCCCGTTCAAAAAAAATTTCGTTGTAGTTTTTAACCGTTTCCCACGTTACTGCTGTCATAAAATTATGCATCCTTTCGAAATCGAGGTTTTGACCATGTCCAACTTACTTGAGACTCTTGGAATCACATCTCAAACTGTTACAAAAAGCAACGTTATTATATCACTTCCCGTGACCGATTCGATTAAACAACCGTACGGAATTGTGCACGGTGGCATTAACGCGATTCTAGCCGAAACAGCTGCTTCTCTCGGCGCAAATGCCAATCTAGATGAGGCTCACGCTGCTGTCGGTGTTGATATTGCCATCCACCATTTAGCCGCAGTTGCTGAAGGCACCATTGTTGCGACTGCAACCCCAGTCAAAATTGGCCGGCGACTTCAAGTATGGGAAGTGACAACCGCTGTCGCTGACTCGGTAACCAGTTTTAGCACCGTCACGCTTATGGCCCAGCCAAAATAACGCATTATTCACGGCCTTATTGCGTCCGCCGAAAAGCCGAGTGATCATCAAGTAAAGGGGCAGCCGCTTAAAAACTCAATTGGCCGCCCCTTTTGTTAAATTTTAAGATCTAGTGGGTTTTCCCCCGTTTTTGATTGTTAAGCTGATTGCCAAATTTTATCATCAAAATGACCAAGTTTGTTAGCTTCAAGCGTCTTAAAGTAGGCTAATAACTCGATTGCCCCACTTTTGCTAATTTGAGAAATGGCATTGAGACCGGTTCCGGTCGGGACAACCTGACTCATTGAGGTGATTTCATTCCCATTTTCAATCGTCACTTGGGCACAGGTAATCGTCCAGTAATCCAAAACATTGGGCGCAAAAACTAAAAAGATGTTGTAATCGTCTGATAAATAACCTGGTAGCGCCCAAGCGGTGCCATCGATAGATTCAGGATTTAAATTTCCCTGTAATGCAAACTCGGAAATATTTTCTTGGGTTGGCACCACGTCCAATATAAATAATGTGTTTTCAAATTCGCGAGTGCCTAATTTTAATTCAGTATTCAAAGTTTCCTCCTAAGCGAAGTTTTGACGGTAAAAGTCGTACTTCTTTTTAATGGCCGCAAGTGGCGCGTCCATCACGTGCTCATAGCCGGCCTCATCTAGACAGAATCGGCGACTAATGATTGCCTTCAACTGGATTGCGACTCCTGGGAACTGAGCAATAATTGGTCGCAGGTCAGTTGACATGATCTCAAACTGGGCAACGAAATTGGGCACCAATACCTTGACGAAATCTTGGTAAGTATCAGCTAAAACCTCGGCATAACAATGATCAGCATACTTCAACTCGATGGCTTCTAGGCGATCATAGTACTCACTATCTCCCAACCCCTTTTCGTTTTTGACAACGTGCTGTTCGTCGTATTCATGCATCAAATACGCGTCCCAGTCGCGGTAAGCATACGTTGTCATCTTAACCACTAGATGGCGACCTCCCCCGTTGACGTTTGTTGGAACCATCGCTCCGGTCGGCTCCTTCAAGTACGGTTTAACTAGCTGTTCAGTCACATAGTGGTAATATGTCCCGACGATTAACTCTTGGTCGGCCTCCTCATCATAGAGATCGCCGGTTCCAACTAACGCCGGCAAGCCAATCAAGCTTAATCGGGTTTGATTGACGGCATAAATAATATCCTCGAGTTCTTCAGTAATGTCATCCGTTCGGCTGATAATCTGTAAAACATGGGTAAATAAGCGCACCAACTCGTTTCGTTCGCCCTTTTGGTTATCGTAAATGCCTAGCTGCCGCGCATACTTTCGGGTTTCACGTTCCATTTTGGCTTCAAGAGATGTTGTCATCCGTTCCACTTTCACAGGCAAAACCGGTTGGTCAAACGCCTCTTGAGCCACCGTTCGAACTGCAGCTCGCAGGAGCGGCCGCATCTCAATAAAGTCCGGAAATTCAAAAACATTTTGAAACTCATAATGCCCTTGGTCATCCGGCTTAGCTGCGTTTAGATTCAGGTTAAATTGCGTCAAGAGTCAACCTCCATTCGTTTCTTTTCTCTAGTCTAACCATCCTCTCGCCAAATTAGTATTGGGGAAAGGACTGAAAAATCTACCGTAATCAAAAACGGTCAATTTCATCACAACTCAAAATGAGGCGCCGGTTGACTACTCAACCGGCGCCTCATTTTAGTTTGATACCATTTCTTCAACCCTTAGACTCGGGGGCGCCGACGATAGACGATGAACCGCCGGAAAATATACTGCCACGGCAGTGTTAAAGCGTGCACTAATCGGGTGTATGGGAAGAACCCAAAAATCGCAAACCCACAGATCACATGAATCTTGTAAATCCATGGAACATTGGCCATCAATTGCCATTGTGGATGGAGATAGAACAATGATCGCGCCCACACTGATAACGTTTCACGATAATCAAAATTCCCCTGAAAGGGACTTGATAACGTCGAAGCCAACCCCAAAATAATCGTAATGAGCAAGGCAACGTCAATCACCAAATCGCTCCATGAGCTCGTTAGAAATACGCGCGCGTTGGTAAAGCGACGATAAGTGAGAATAAACATCCCGGCTAACGCCATCAATCCGGCAGCTGATCCCATCATTAGGGAGCCGACCAAGTGATACAGTTCGTTTGAAATTCCAAATAGTTCGGTCCACGTTTTCGGAATCAAAATTCCAAGGACGTGGCCAAAAAACGCTAAGATAATCCCAACATGGAATAACAAACTACCAATCATTAACTTACGTTTTTCAAGCATTTCGCTAGAAACCGCAGTGATTCCGGCACGAAACCAGCCAAATCGAACAATTGTCCCAAAGACAAACGAGAGCATCATCGCATAGGGGTAAATCACCCACAATAAAATGGACCCAAAATGACTCATGACACTTTCACCTCCGATTCCACGCATGTTCTGAGCTCCGCACGAATGACTTGAATGAGTTGGAAGTACGGATCATCCAGTTCCGCTTTGGCGTGTTCGAGTAGTGTATAGGTCCCATCTTCGATCACTTGAAACGCCAGTTTAAGGTCTTGTTGCCGTGGATCGTCGGTAAAGTTGCCATAGGCCAAGAATTCCAGAACCATCGGCAAAAAATCAGCTAATTCATTGCCCTCGATCGACACGCCAAACATTTCGTAGAGCATTTTCAACTTCGCCAAGATCGTCCCTCGTTCTCGCGAATCAGCCATTTTGTAGTAACTCATATAGAGCGTGTAGCGTTTATTCATTTCAAACAACGATGCATAATGCGTTTGCTGGGCCAACGGATCAGCGTCGCCCAGTTGTTTCACCAACGCCAGCAAACGGTCCTTTTGAGTGGTTTGTGGGTAATGGGCCACTAACTCATCGTAGGTCGCCCGACTGAACGTTTCCGCATCGGGATAATCAATTAGCCGAGAAAGGGTCACAAAGGCGTCAGTGAGCTGGTCTAACCGCTTAAAATTAATCACGCCAAATCCCCCCATAGAAGCTCTCAGCGTAAATTTGGTTAGTACTTTCGCCGGCTTCAGCTTTTTTAAACATGCTACCGTGTTGCGGCGCTAATGAACATCCTTCACACTCGTCATAGCCTAGACCACCCTGTTCACTCTGAGCATCTTCAACCTGTTCTTTATGGCTCTTAGGAATGACAAACCGATCTTCATACTTGGCGATGGCCAATAACCGGTACAATGAAGTGGCTGTTCCCTCGGTCAAATTGACGCGATCAAGCTTTTCAACGTCAAAGTCTTTCCCGCTTGTCTGGGCCCGCATGTACAACCGCATCATCGCTAATTTGTACAAAGCATTCTTAATGGCCTCCAGGTTGCCACCCGTCAATAAACTGGCCAAATAGTCTACTGGAATCCGCATTTCATCAATCCCTGGGAAAATCATTTCCGGATCCTTGATTGAATCACGACCTTCAAAGTAGTTCATGATTGGTGACAGTGGTGGAATGTACCAAACCATCGGCATTGTCCGGTATTCTGGATGGAGTGGAAAGGCAATTTTCTCCTCCACGGCCATCCGGTAAATTGGCGAACGTTGGGCAGCTTCAATCATTTCTTCATTGACGCCATCCGCAAGTGCTTGTTCAATCACTTCAGGATCGTTAGGGTCCAAGAATAAATCTAGTTGGGCTTCATAAAGCTTATCTTCTTCCGGTGTTTCAGCGGCCGCTTCCACCCGATCGGCATCGTAAAGCATCGCACCAATGTAGCGAATTCGGCCAACACACGTTTCAGAACAAACAGTCGGTTCCCCTTCTTCAATTCTCGGATAACAGAACGTACATTTTTCCGCCTTATTGGTCTTCCAGTTAAAGTAGACCTTCTTATAAGGGCAACCCGTCATACAGAACCGCCACCCGCGGCAGCGTTCTTGATCAACCAACACAATGCCATCTTCGTCCCGCTTGTACATGGCACCAGACGGACACGAGGCCACACACGGGGCGTTCAAGCAATGCTCACACAACCGCGGTAAATACATCATAAAGGCCTGCTCAAAGTTTGCTTTAATGTCGGTTTCAATTTTAGCCATATTAGGGTCTTGCTTGAAATATTCAGGCGACCCAGCCAAATCATCATCCCAGTTAGGCCCCGTTTTGAGGTCCATTGTCTGACCGGTGATTTGAGACTTTGCCCGAGCAACCGGCTGGTGCTTTTTTTCGGGGCCAAATAACGTTTGGTAATCATACGTCCATGGCTCATAATAATCGTCTAATTCAGGCATGTCTGGATTATAGAAAATCTTACCCAAACCAACCTTATTTAATTTGTTACCAGCCCGTAATTGAAGTTTCCCCTTGCTATTGAGTTCCCAGCCGCCCTTGTAGTGGCCTTCGTCTTCCCAGCGCTTAGGATACCCAACCCCCGGTTTTGTTTCAACGTTGTTAAACCACATGTATTCGGCACCCGGCCGATTTGTCCACGTATTTTTGCACGTCACGGAACAGGTATGACAGCCGATGCACTTGTCGAGGTTTAACACCATCCCAATCTGAGCTTTAATCTTCATTCCAGTTCACCTTCTTTAACTTCCGAACGTTGACATAAAGGTCCCGTTGATTACCAATCGGACCGTAGTAGTTAAATGCGTAACTTAGTTGACCGTACCCGCCAACCATCTGAGTCGGCTTCACGTGAATCTGAGTCGGTGCGTTGTGCGAGCCTCCACGGTTCCCAGTGATGGTCGACAGTGGTTCTTGAATCTGCATATCCTGGGCATGATACATGTACATTGAGCCTTCAGGCATCCGGTGAGAAACAACCGCCCGCGCTGTGACAACCCCGTTTCGGTTGTATATTTCCAACCAATCGTTGTCTTTAATCCCTGCCTTATCAGCATCGACCGGGCTGAGCCAAACGTTTGGTCCCCCTCTAAATAACGTCAGCATTTCAAGGTTATCGTAGTACATCGTATGAATATTCCACTTTCCGTGAGGTGTCATGTAGCGAAGCGTTAATTCGTTGCTGTCCGGTGTAATGGCAACATCAGCGGGCCCCATGACTTGTGGCGGCAACGTTGGCTTGTAGTTGGCCAGCGTTTCGCCATACTCTTGAAAGATTTCGTGATCCAAGTAGAATTGTTGCCGCCCCGTTAAGGTGCGGAATGGCACTTTGCGCTCGATGTTCACGGTAAATGGCGAATACCGGTCGCCATCATGCTTCGCCGATGTAAAGATTGGCGTTGGAATCGCTTCGGCCGGTTGAACCGTAATGCTCTTAAAACTCATTTGATCTTCTCGCCGTCCGGCACTGATGTCTTGCAGTTTCTGGCCGGTTATCGTTTCAGCGTTTTGCCAAGCCTTTGCGGCCACATGCCCGTTAGACGTGCTCGACAAATGTAGGATGGCGTCACAAACGTTTTTGTCCACATCAAGTTTTGGACAGCCTTCGTTAAGACCGCGGTCAAAGGTGCCCAAAATATCCTTGAGTTCGTCATATTCAGTCGACACATCGTAAGTGTAACCTTCGCCACCCACTTTACCCCGGGCGTTTGGTCCAAGCGCAATAAACTTGTCATAGACTTGTGTATAGTCGCGTTTAATCAAGGATAGCGACGGCATCGTCTGACCAGGAGTACAGTCAATTTCGCCCTTCTTCCAGTCCTTGATAACCCCCATTGGTTGGGCAATTTCAGCCTTTGAGTCATGACCTAATGGTTGCGTTTTCAGATCGTATTGAGGTTCAGCGTAGTATTTCTTTGCCATATTAGATACCGTTTTGGCTAAGGCTTTGAACTGCTGCCAATCACTCTTCGATTCCCACATTGGCGAAACCGCTGCATTAAACGGATGAATGTACGGATGCATATCCGTTGAAGAGAGGTCTTCCTTTTCGTACCAAGTCGCTGCCGGCAAAATCACGTCGGAATACATCGGGGTTGCCACCATCCGAAAGTCCATATCAATGACAAGGTCTAACTTTCCGGTAATGGTTTCATCATTCCAAATCATTTCCTCAGGCTTTTGCCGGTCGTTCGTTTTAGCCAACAACCCGTTTTCAGCACCTAACAAGTGCTTCATGAAGTACTCTTGACCCTTGCCAGAACTCGTAAAGAGGTTGGACCGCCAAATGAATAGCCCTTTTGGTTGGTTTTGATTTGCATCCGGGTTTTCCGCAGCAAAGTGCAAGTCACCGGCTTTTAATTCTGCCACGACGTGCTTTGAAATTTCGCCAAGATCCGTTGTGTGATACTTGTCAGTAAAGGACAACGAACTCCGGTCAAATTGTGGATAACTTGGCAACCATCCTAATCGAATGGCTAATTGGTTGTAATCGGCGGCGTGATCGTAAACGTGCTTCGTTTTTGTGACGGGTGACTTAAGGGCCTTGTTGTCCAATTCGTCATACTTCCATTGGTCCGACGCAAAGTAGAAGAAGGAAGTCCCGTTTTGTTGCCGGGCGCCACCTTTTTGCCAGTCGTTTGCAAACGCAATCGTACTCCACCCCTCTTGAGGCCGCAGTTTTTCCTGACCGACATAGTGCGCCCAACCGCCACCTGAAACGCCTTCACAACCGCACAACATTAGGTTGTTGATAATTGAACGATAGGTCATATCACTATTAAACCAGTGGTTGATGCCGGCCCCCATGATCACCATGGTCTTCCCACCAGTGTCCAGCGCATTTTGAGCAAATTCCCGGGCAACCTGAACAACCAAGCTTGCTTTAACCCCGGTAACCGTTTCCTGCCAGGCCGGTGTGTAACAACTTTGAACATCATCATAACCGGTTGCTGCCAACGAATCATCCGCCTCACGCTTGATGCCATACTGACTCATCATGAGGTCAAAAACAGTGGTGACATAGTGTTCACTGCCATCCATGAACGTCATCTTTTTAGCTGGTACATGGCGCTTTAAAACCCCATTCCCCTGATTATCAAAGGTTGGAAAATCAATGGTGACATCGACGTCAGCATCAATCGACAGATCAGGGTCAATCTCAGCCCCGTTTTGATCCTTCATTTCCAAATTCCACGGTTGGCCGTCTTCCCAACGTTGACCGATAGTCCCGTTTGGAACGACAAACTTTCCTTGATTGCCATCAAATAAAACCGGTTTCCATTCGCCATTTTCAACAGCATCCGCCGCAATATCGGTAATTCGAACAAATCGGCCGGATGCGAAATCTTCTGGATTGGCATCACTTGGTTGCAACGTGATTAAAAACGGTAAATCCGTATATTGCTTGACGTAATCGATGAACTGCTGCTCGTGGCGCTCTTGGTAAAATTCGTTCAAGATCACGTGGGTCATACCCTGAGCTAATGCGGCGTCAGTCCCCGGCTTGGGAGCTAACCAATTATCAGCAAACTTCACATTTTCCGCATAATCGGGACTAACTGCGACAATTTTAGCGCCGTGATACCGCGCTTCAGTCATGAAATGGGCATCTGGCGTTCGTGTCAGCGGCACGTTTGACCCCCACATCATAATGTATTGACTGTTGTACCAATCAGCCGATTCCGGCACATCTGTTTGCTCACCCCAAATTTGCGGTGAGGCCGGTGGCAGATCCGCGTACCAGTCGTAAAACGAGAGCATTTCACCCCCGAGTAACGAAATGAAGCGGGCCCCGGACGCATAACTCATCATGGACATCGCTGGAATCGGGGTAAATCCGGCCAACCGGTCAGGACCGTACGTCTTAATGGTGTACAACAGCATGGCCGAAATCAGTTCCAGGGCCTCCGCGCGATGAACGCGCACCATTCCCCCATGACCCCGAGCCGACTTGTAAATAGCAGCCTTTTCGGGATCCTCAACAATGCTGGCCCATGCTTCAACGGGACTTTCATACTGTTTTTTGGCGGCATCCCAAAGTTGCCACAACTTGCCACGGATATAAGGGTACTTGATGCGCACTGGACTGTATTCATACCACGAAAAACTTGCCCCTCTGGGACATCCCCGCGGTTCGTAGCCAGGCATATTTGCGCCACATTCCGGATAGTCAGTCGCTTGGTGTTCCCACGTAATGATGCCTTGTTTCACGTAGACGTTCCAACTACAAGAACCGGTACAATTGACCCCGTGAGTTGTCCGCACAACTTTATCATGAGCCCAACGTTGTTTGTAAAGCTTTTCCCAACGCCGACTGTTTTCTTCCAGCTGGGTAAAGGTACCGTTGAACTTTTCAACGCTCTTGAAAAAGCGGGATTTTTTCACTTTCTAAGACCTCCTTATTCGCTTACAATGGTGTGTCACTTTCGCCGAGAACTGGTATCTCAATAAAAGTAAGCCATTTCCCTAATACTACGTTAGCATGGCGTTTGCTATACTTCGACTAGGGAATTACCTATATTTTTTAGAGGAGGAATCGGAAAATGCCCGATCGATTTGACCGCCAAAAGCGGGTTAAGGTGATTGGCGAACCGGGTCAACGGCGCATTGAACAAGCAACGGTCATCATTGCGGGTGTCGGGGCCCTTGGAACCTACGCAGCCGCCCAACTCATTCGAGCTGGCGTGGCAGGCTTGATTCTCGTTGACCCTGACGTGGTCACGCTGACTAACTTGCAACGTCAAGCCCTCTTTACCGAGGCTGACGTCGGCGAACTCAAAGTCACAGCCGCTAAGCGTCACCTATTAGAAATTAATCATAGTGCGCACATCCAGGTCGTCCCTGAATCAATTGACCGGTCGTTTTTTGAAGACCATCCGGCCACTTTAGTTCTTGATTGTTTGGATAATTACACGGCTCGTGACACCATTAACCAGGCCGCATTGGCTGGCCATTTTGATTACATTTTTGCCAGTTGTGCAGGTACCTTCGGTAGTGTCATGCCCGTTTCACCAACTCATCACGCTTGTCTAAATTGCCTCTACCCAAACTTAGCTGAACTAAAACAAACCGACTGCGACCTAATCGGCGTCAACACGGCATTGGTGCCGCTCGTCTCAGCGCTTCAAGTGTCACTTGCGTTGCACTACCTGGTTGATCGCGCCAGCGTTCAATTTGATCGGCTCTATACCTTTGATAACTGGACAATGACTCAGCAAACATTTCGGGTGCAAAAAGCTGACCAATGTGCCATGTGTCACCGTTTGACTTGGCCAGTTCCAACCGACACAAGCGATACGCTTCAGGTCCTTTGTGGGACCCAGACCTACCAAGTGACCCATGCTTTATTACCGAGTCTGCCGCTGATCGAGCAACATTTGGAAAATCAAAAAGTACCGTACAAACGGTTCAAGACCTTTCTGTCCTTTAACTGGGACGGGTACACTATCAGCCTATTTAAAAACCAAAAGCTACTACTTTACGGCGTCAGCGACCTTGAGGCGGCCACCCGGCTGTATCAGACTATCAAGACAGCCTTTAATCAGGAGGTCATTCAACCATGACAACTGCTATGATCCTCACCATCAGTGACACCCGTAATTTAACGACCGACAAAACCGGTTTGGTAATCTCGGAGCAATTGACAGCGGCTGGAATTGCCGTTCTTGACCGTCAGGTGGCCATTGATGATATCGTCGCAATTCAGTATCAGTTTTTAGCCTTTGAACAACGGCTACCCGATCTCATTATCACAAATGGGGGCACCGGCATTGCTCAACGAGACGTGACCATTCCCGCAATTCAACCACTGCTGACCACGGTGATTAACGGGTTTGGCGAGACTTTCCGTGAGATTTCCTATCGTGAGGTAGGCACCCGTGCCCTAGCCTCTCGGGCAATGGCCGGATTTAACGTTAAAAATCAGCTGTGCTACTGCTTACCAGGCTCAACCAATGCCTGCCAAACAGCCATGACAAAACTAATCTTACCGGAATATGAACATTTACTCACTGAGCGTCACAAATAAAAGGAGTGGTTTAATGTTAACCAGACGGTTTCCAATTTCAATTCAAGAAGCGCAACAAAAACTAGCCGAGGTCTCGCTACCATCCAAAGTTGAAACAATCCCCGTTCAAACGGCCAATCATCGAGTTCTCGCAGATACGATTGTGGCGCCGTTTGCCTACCCTCATTTTCGACGGTCCGGTTATGATGGTTATGCGATTCGGAGCTCGGACGATCACGACTTCCCCAAAACGTTTAAAGTCGTCGGCGACATTCCTGCCGGAGCAACGTTTGAGAGGGAATTAGGTGAAAACGAAACTGTCCGCATTATGACGGGTGCCTTTGTCCCAACAAATGCCGGTAAGGTCATCATGCTGGAACAGACTCGCTCGGTAGAAAACAAGCCCAACCAGGTTAAAATGGTCGTCACCGAAAAACACAGTAACATCACTGAAATTGGGTCAGAATTTCAGGAAGGCGATGACTTAATCCTTAAAAATACAGAACTAACACCCGGTGGCCTTGCGATTCTCACGGCATTTGGGATCCAAGAAGTCACCGTTTATCGGCAGCCCCGGGTTGCCGTCATCACGACTGGCACGGAGTTAATGGCCCCGGACGAACCGCTTCAGGCGGGCAAAATTTATAACAGTAACGGCCTTTTGATCGCGAATCTCGTGCGCGAAAACGGCGGCATTGTTACTCAGGAATCTCAGCTTGTTGACGACGCGGATCTTTTAGCCTCGACGCTCCAGAAAGCTATGGCAGAAAACGACCTCGTCATTACCGATGGCGGGGTTTCAGTTGGCGATTTTGACTTTATCGGCGACACCGCTCGCACCGCGGACACACTGCTGTTCAACAAACTTAAAATGCGACCTGGCAGTGTCACGACCGCTTTTGTTCAGGATAAAACGCTCGTCATGGCCCTGTCCGGCAATCCTGGGGCGTGCTTCACAGCCTTTTACCTTTTCGTAGAGCCGCTATTACAGCGATTCATGCACCATTCTTCGAAAGTAAAACGGGTAACCGCCACCTTAGCGGCCCCCTACCATAAAACCAACGGGTACGACCGGATTTTACGGAGCACTTATCAAGAATCCAATCAGGAAATTGCCGTTTTTCCCAACGGATCTGACCAATCCGGGGCCCTTGGTAATTTGCAGACGACGACGTGCTTGGTGGAAATTCCACATAGTACCAACCCCATTGCGCTTAACGCAAAGGTGACCGCATGGCTACTTCCTTTCAAATAATTGGGTTTAAAAAAAGCGGTAAGACCGCTGTCACAGAGGAAGTGACTCAAATTCTGACGCAACGGGGCTTTAATGTCAGTGTTTTCAAGCATGATCGGCATCGAGCCACTATGGATAAAGCCGGCACGGACACGGACCGGTTTACCAATGCCGGGGCTGAAAACGTCATTTTGCAATCCGATAGCGGTCTATTCTTGCATCGGACGGCCTCCTCTCCTCTTGACTTAACACAGATAATCCAGTGGTTAGGCCGCGAAGCCGACCTGGTTTTAGTTGAAGGATACAAAATGGCATCATTTAAGAAACTTGTGCTTCTCAGACCTTCGGATCACCGAAGCGACTTTATGACTGTTTCAAATATCGTGCGATTCGCCAGTCTCCAAGATCACCCTGAGGCTGACTTGGTCGGTCAAACGGCCATTGTTGACTGGTTAATCAATACGTTAACGAAGGGAGAAAATGATGACTGATCAACTGACTCACTTTAACGACCAAAATCGAGCTAAGATGGTTGATGTTTCGGATAAGGCTGTCACTGCTCGAACAGCGATCGCAACCGGTCAAATTACAATGCGCCCGGAAACTTTGACACGCATTCATGATGGTCAAATTAAAAAGGGCGACGTCCTCGCTGTCGCCCAGGTTGCTGGGATCATGGCTGCAAAACAGACTAGCACTTTGATTCCCATGTGCCATTTAATTCCCCTTACCGGTGTCGATATCCATTTCAGCGATGATCACGCGACAACGATCACGGTTTCTGCAAAAGTTAAAACAAAGCATGTCACCGGCGTTGAAATTGAAGCACTCCTTGCTGTCCAAACCACCTTACTCACCATTTATGACATGTGTAAGGCGATTGATCGCGGGATGTTGATTTCAAACGTCCACCTAGTCGAAAAAGATGGTGGTAAAAGTGGCCATTTTACGTATCAAGAACCATCCTAGGAGGGAGTTTTCATGATTGGATTAGTACTAGCCGGCGGCCAATCTAAACGATTCGGCCAAGATAAGGCTTGCTACTATCAGCCGGGTAAAACCGTCAATAATGCAGCTTTAGCCGTTAGTAAACTGACCATGCTATGTGATGTCGTCCTTATCGCTGCTAATTCGCAAAACCAAGCCGTACTTACCCGGCAGTTTCAGGATCAACACACGGTGACGGTTCTAACCGATCAACCAGCCTATGCCGCTCAGGGACCGTTGAGTGGCCTCTACGCTGCCGCTTTTTACCGTCAAAGAGCTAGCGAGTACTTGTTATTAGCGGTAGATTATCCCAATCTGCGGCCTGCCACCCTTGCCCAAGTTGCCAGTCAGCCTAATTGCTATGCCGCCACGCCTGGGGCCGTCCACTACACGATTGCCCATTTCACCATCTCTTTTCAGCAACTTAGAGATTATCTACTGTTGGCTGATAACCGACTTGGGCAGTTTTTAAAAACAGCCTGTGGTTGCCGACCGGTCACGTTTCCGGCAACTGCAGAATTTCAAAACCTTAATTATCCGGAGGAAAACAGGAATGCAAACCAAAGACCAAATGAGTGAACCTGACTTTCAACGCCTCGTTCAAATCGCCTTAACCGACCTAGCTATCCGCCGTACTGTAGCGGAAAATGACATGGCCGATGTTAATGAAGAGATGCGTTCACTGGAAAAAGATGATAAACTAGACCGGCTGGACGCTCAAATTCGGGCAATTCAATCGGATTATGATCACTACCGGCAGTTTTTAGATCCAGAATTTAAAATGGATGTGACGGCCCCTTATAACGAATAGCCAAAATATTCCAAATCAATATAAAAAGTCCCCTTTTTATATAAAAAAACGGTTTCAAACTTATTGAATAATGGTACTATTAGGGAGGAAACAGAATTGACTCTGGCAGATCACGATGGCCAATTAAACTATCAGGAACTGGTGAACCATATATACCAGACCAACACCTTTGATTTTGTGGGGCTAGCACTAAAGTCTGACGATTTTTCCCGCAACATCAAATGGTACTTTGTGGCCGGAAATCAATCCGAGCAATTCAGAAAAATTGTCCTTAGAAGCGGTATTGGAATTGCCGGGCTGGTTGTGCGAACTGGTAAACCGTTTTGGAAGAATCAATTGCAGTGTTATTCATTTGCAGATGCGATGTACACGCCAATCGCGCGAGTTGAATCGCTCACAAGTGCTGCTGCCGTTCCCCTCGTTGATTCAGTGACTCGACAGGTCAACGGCGTTCTTCTAGCCGGTTATCGGCATGACGAGAAAGTCTCAGAACAGACCACCCGTCGGCTCTCCCAATACCTCAGACAATAGTCTGGTGAAGGGAGGCCGACTTTTTGTTAGAAACAAAAGACTGGATTAAGCGCTATTTTGATGAAGCCACTGATGCTGTGATGATTTTTAAAGATGACGAATTAGTGGTTGCCAACCAGATTGCCCAGGACCTGCAAACTGAATTAAACCTAGATCCGGCCTATCTCATTGAGGTGGCCGACGCGTCTGTCAAACAAAAATTCACGCCAACGGACAACTGTTTTAGCTGTTCAATTCGAAACTCAATGCAGGAAATTTCAATTCCGATAACGCTGGCTTCTGACATGCCCCACCCGCTCAACTATTTTCTGGTTTATCACGTGATTGACGCTACTGATCACGTTTTTTCACTGACCCTTAAAAACCGGGGGACCATCGAGCGGTTAGACCAACTTGCACAGCAACGACAACTTAATCAATACGTGAATCG
Organism: Secundilactobacillus kimchicus JCM 15530; assembly: GCF_001433995.1. GTDB lineage: Bacteria > Bacillota > Bacilli > Lactobacillales > Lactobacillaceae > Secundilactobacillus > Secundilactobacillus kimchicus. Next base: position 86,541 of record NZ_AZCX01000001.1, on the reverse strand, counting down.
GGCCCACGAAGAGGAGCGAAAGCATATCTCCGAAGACCTTCATGACAGTATTGCTCAGGGGGTTTACTCGGCGATTATGGGGATTCGCCGATTAGCTGAGGGTGAGCTCGCAGACCACGATATTCGTCATATCACCCAAGTCATTGAGGGCCAACTCACTGATACGTTAGCCGAAGTAAAGGGAATGGCTCTGGATATTCGACCTTCTGTATTAGATAACTTTGGTCTCCTACCCGCCCTTCGTGTGCTAGCAAAACGCCTTGAGGAAAATTCTGGGACTGCAATCTTAGTCACGGGAAACGCCAACACCGATAACCTATCAACTGATGTCCAAAGCGTCCTGTACCGAATTGCGCAAGAGTCAATCAACAATGCACTAAAGCACGCAAAAGCGACGGAAATTGACGTCTTATTAGTTGCCCATGAACACTTCATTAATTTAGAAGTGATGGACGACGGAAGTGGCTTCGACGTTCCCAGTCACCAGCAATTCAATGGTCGCTCGCTTGGCTTAATGAATATGAACGAACGCGTTAAAGCGCTCAACGGGGCATTTTCAATCCGGTCCCATCCAGGGAACGGGACCACAGTAACCGCAAAGTTTCCGGTTACTACTTCATAGAGGGAGTCGCAAATATGTATAACGTACTTATCGCAGACGACCATGCCGTCGTACGGTCAGGTCTGTCTTATCTTGTGAATCAGCAACCTAACTTTACCGTGGTCGATGAGGAGGCTAACGGAACAGATACTTACCTACGAGTTGAGCAAGGTGGCATTGACATTTTAATCATGGATCTCAGTATGCCACCCGGTGAGAGTGGTCTCATCACCACCCAGCGGATTCACGAAAAGTACCCCGATGTCCGCATTCTCATTCTATCCATGCATGAGGAACAGGAATACATCAATAAATCAATTCATAATGGTGCAATGTCGTACATCTTAAAATCCTCCTCCGATGTGGAACTTATCAAAGGACTACAGGCCCTTTCCAACGGCGAAAACTACATTGACGACAATATCATGTTAACTAAAACGGACGTACAAGAAATTAACTCCGATGGTGTTGACGTTAACCTGAAGGGGTATAACGGCCTATCGAAGCGAGAGCGTGAAGTTTTCCCGCTCATTGCGCTCGGGTATTCTAACAAGGAAATTGCGAGTCAACTGTTTATTTCAACAAAAACGGTCGAGGCTCATAAAGCCAACATTATGCGAAAACTCACCCTGACGACCCGAGCTGATCTGGTTCGGTATGCGATTCACCACAACCTGATTGATTTATAACAAGTAATCAGTTGAATATAGTAAAATCCCCAATAGTTCTTTGTTGGCCCCCCTGTTAAACTGGTGATAATCCAGTTTTAGAGAGGAGCATCACCATGGCACATAATGTTAGCCAAGACGAAGAATTATTGGGGATTTTGCGTGATGTCGCGACCCACCGGTTCCACCAAGGCCGCCAGATTAATCCCGGTTCAATGCTTTACCAGACGGCTGAACTGGCAACAACTAGCGGCTATCTCGAAAACGCGGTCCTCGATGCCAATTATTCCAATCGGCTAGCGAGCCTCGACCTCACTCAAGCAAAGTTGACTGACTTGGGAGAAGCGAAGCTGCGAGAGCTGGCCGGTGGTCCATCAACTGAAACATCAGGAGGAAATCATGGATATTAAACAGCAATTAGCGACTAAATATGATAACGTCGCTATATATACGTCCGGTTTCTATGCGGATCCTGAGGATGACTTAGGCACCCGATCAAAATTACTAGAAACGTTAAAATCATTTGTCATGAATCAGCATGCTGACACGCCCTTTTCGCTGCAAATCATGACCACTAATGGCGAAATTAATGTCATGCCATTGGGGTTATTAAGTCTTGATGAGCTAAAGGCCTATGAAAATGAGCGTCGTAAAACCACGGGTCTCACATCACAGGCGACTGGTATCCCAATGGTGGTTCAATTTTCAGCTCATACTGACGATGCAGCGGTCAAAAAAGAAATTGTAGGGACAACCGATGAGTTGTTTGACCAATTTAACAATCATTTTACGGCGATCTGGATGGTCGTCAAAAGTTACCTAGCCGAAAACCTGGCTATTTTACAAAATTTGGAACGCGATCTCATCACGGATAGCCAAGATGTTCAGCAAGAGTATTTTAACAATTTTTCGGCAATGGATTCTGCCCACCGGAAAGCACAGTTGGGCTACGAATTAAAAGATGCTGATTTAAAGCACTTTAGTCATTTTATGGCCGACATGCATGAAGTGCAAAACATCGTGATGTCTGCTGCTGGTTTTAGCACCCATGAGATTATAGGTGATCAATTATTTGCTCAGGTCATGAACGATCGCGTCTTACGAAACACCCTGTTTTGGGTCCTTGACAACACCTTCTACGAAATCATGTACTACTTTATTGAGAAATACCAGGCAAATCCAGCGGGCGATAAAATGGTCAAACACCTCCGGCATCAAAAGAAATTGATGATTATTAATATGCGAAATGACGCCTTCCAGCGATCTCAAAACGTGCTCGAAGATCCCAAGCAAAAAGTGGATATGACCCGTTATTTCTCAGATATTTTTATTCCAGTTGCTGAGCAATTCTCCGCTGAGATCGATAAATTTAACGTGTCAGGAAGCGTCAGCCATGACTGACACATCGCCATTCATGGCTGAACTAACCACCCAAATTAACCAATTACCGCAACGCGTGCAGGCGGTCATCGGACTGGTTCCGGCAACGTCGGCGCGCTTATTAAGACAGCGGCTGTTTAACCTTTATCCGGCAACAACTGACGCCCGTCTTGGGGTGGTTCCTGAACTCATTGATCTCGCGATAGCGCTCAACCCACCGACGTTTCGTCCCAAGCCTTTAACCGTCAGCGAGGTTGCAATGGCTCATGCCAATGCGTACGCCGCTCAAATGGTCACTGGCCGTGCTCATCAGCTATTAAATCAGTCGCAGTTGGCACCAGCAGCCTGCCGGACTGCCGAAGCCGATATCGAAAAAATTTGGCTGGGAAACCTTGACCGACTCACGTTAAACTTTAATCAACGAATGCGGGTCGCCGATTATCTGAATGACAGTAAATCTCGATTTGGCCAATTAGCTGCGCTGACATGTTTCCTAACGACTAGGACGCATCAAACACCAGCTACTGTCACCGATTTGACAATGGCAATTGGCGAAAGCTTAGGCGTTGCGCAAGCCATTCTCGATGATGTGCAGGCGACAAACCAGGTTGCGTCGTTTCAACAGCAGCTACTCACCGGTAACTACACACTCCCCCTCCTCTTCGCAGTCGAAGCCGAGCCAGACTATTTTCACCGCCTGTTTAATCAATCAAGCAAACCAACAAACGAACAACTCATCACTACTCAAGCCCTCGTCCTCCAGTCAGGGGAAAAACCAGCGTTAGAAATAGCGGCTGAGTTGATTAACCAGGCTGAGTTGGACGGTCTTGGATTGTCAGATGACCTGGTCAAATCGCAATTAACCGGCTTATTGACCGCTATAATGGCCGAGGTCAAAGGTGAATAAACCAAAAAACGCTTGAAAAACCCTATATCGAGGATTTTTCAAGCGTTTTTTTACTGACTAGGCTAAGACCATCCCTGTCAGTTAATCGTTTTGTTGCTTCATCATCGCCGCGAAACGTTTTCTCAACGCAGCCACCTGCAATTCCACGACTTCATTTTGGTTAATGCGGGCAAAAGCAAGTGCTTCGTTCATCAATTGAGTCACTCGCTCGGCCTGCGCGCCAGACTCAATGGCATTTTGAGCTGCCAGGAGTTTAAGCCGCGGTAAGTAGTAAGTCACGTGTTTCTCAGAACAGAGGGCAATGCCATCGGTGATGAGTTGGTTGCTACTGGAATAATCTTTTTTTGCGGCGTCATATTGCGCCGTGTAAAAAAGAATGGTCAGCAACCGCAAATAAGTATTTCCCTTTTGAGGTGAGGCGTTCGCAGCCAGCGTCGCCCTAACAAACTTTCGGGTTTTTTTAAAGTAAAATTCAGCTCGGTCGAGCTGATTGCGGCGACTGTACATCACACCAGATCCAACATATGCGAGCTGGGTAAAGATAGTCTCATGATTTTCATCCAATTCATTTAAAATTCGGGAAAAATCAAATAAAACCTCATCTGGCTCTCGATTGATGAGTGACCTCAAAATACCACGCAAGTAATAGAACTGCATTTGCAATGGAATTGCATCAATTTCGGTGGCCTCAATTTTATTTAACGCCGCTAAGACCTGCTGATAGTTTTCCATCATCAGTTCCCTTTCGATCGCATCTAGCTGTTCCCGAATGTGAGTCACACTCGTCGTGGCCACTTGGTTCAACTCGTCAACGGTCAACCCTAAGCGACTGCACAGTTGGTCTAGGATCGTCAAGGACGGGACGTGACCGTTACGTTCAAATTTACTGAGCGTCGCTTGGGTACAAATCCCGTCACTCAACTTAACCTGTGAAAGTCGTAGGGCTTTGCGTCGATCGACAAATTTTTTGATGTCCATTCCAATCAGTCCATTCCTTCAATTCCGATTAACCGTGAATTCCGAGAGCCACTTTCGCAAACCGACTCATCATACTCATATCCCACGCCGGTTCCCAGACTAAATTAATATCGCAACTCGTGACGCCCTCAACAGCTAATACCGACTTGGTAATCTGATCAGATAATAGGTTCCCAAGCGGGCAACCCATGGTTGTCAGGGTCATGGTCACAATACAGTTCCCATCATCATCAACGTTGATGTCGTAGATTAAGCCTAAGTTCACCATATCAATCCCAAGTTCTGGATCAATGACGTCTTCTAAGGACGTCATCACCTTATCTTCAATGGGCGAAAAACGTTCGCCAAGTTGTTCTGCCATCTACCGACCCTCCAATTCATCTATCACTTATTCGGCTAGCACACCATGAACGACAATGACTTCACCATTGTCGTTCGGCGCGAGTAGCCAATGAAACTCGCCTGGTGCCATCACGACTGCCTTCCCCGGGGTCAAGACAGTCACGTCATCATCCGTATGAAATTCAATTTCACCCTTAATTGCCACGACCGTGACCGTCATCAGCGATCGATGACGCTTGATTTCACTGCCCTGTGGCACCACAAGGTGGGTAATGTTCAGATGGCGCCGCGATAACATTGGATCTGGTCCCGAAGTCACTTCGGGATTTGTTGTCAATATTTCCATAATAAACCTCCGCTGTCAACTCATTATTGAACAATGTGAACGTCGCCATGAATAAAGTGACGCCAAAGGGCATACCAGCAAATTATAGCCGTCACCACCAGTAAAATAATCCCCAATTGGTAGCTGCCCGTTGCTGATTGGATCCACCCGATGACCAATGGTGGGAAAAAGCCACCTAGGCCACCGACTGCCCCAACAAACCCAGTGACCGCACCAGTGTTTCCTTTTGAAACGTACGGCACCATCTTAAAAATAACCCCGTTACCAAATCCAGCAACAAGACCAACGCCAACAATCCCAACAATAAAGAGCGGTTGGTTATGAAATGTCACAGTAATCAGAAGGCCAAAGGCTGCAATGCCAATGAAAACCCACTGTAGCATACTCATCGGCCGATAGCGATCGGCTAATGCCCCACCTACCGGACGAATAATGGTACAGATGAAACCAAACAAAGCAGCGTACAATCCCGCCTGAATCTGCTCAACACCGAATAACGTCGTTAAGAAGGTCGGCGTTAAGTTACTGAATGAGACGAATAAGCCGAAAGTTAAGAAATAGAATAACGACAAGTACCAAGTACTACTTTCCTTGACTACTGATAGCGCGCCAAGCATCGTCTTGCTCTTATCGACCGGCATTTCTCGGCAGAAAATCGCAAATAGAACAATCATGATGACCGTGAGAATCATTAACGTATAGTACACCATGTTAAACCCTTGGCTTTTGGAAATCCACGGTAAAGTTAAGGCTGCGACAGCATTCCCCATGTTTCCCATAGCCACGATTCCAAGGGCTAATCCTTGCTTTTCTGCTGGGAACCAGGCACTAGCGTATGAAACACCAACAGCAAAGGACGTTCCGGCCATTCCAACAAACAAGGCGGCCACCAGCAACATGCCAAAAGTATGGACCTTAGTAATCATAAATAAGGGAATTAAAATAAAAATCATTAATAAGATATAGACCTTTTTGCCACCGTATTTATCACTAAAAATGCCCATGGGAATTCGTAAAATAGAACCAAGCAAGACAGGGGTTGCCAGCAGCAGTGTCCGTTCAGACACGCTTAGATGAAACATAGTCGCAACTTGACCTGCGAGTGGTGCAAAGTTGGACCAAGCCATAAAACAAACAATCATAGCAATTGTTGCCATGGTCAGTGCCATATAAGCGTTAAACCGGCTTGTTGGTTTTGCAGATGCATTTGACATTGTTCTAACCTCCTATTTGACTCATATGCCGCCAGGTCGGTGCTTTATCAATAATCCGATCCGTTTCGGCCATTGCCATTTCATGGTTCAACGGCTTATTATCGAGCGCTTTTTGAATCAATTGTCGAAAGGCTACTTTATCAGGAATTGCCTTTCGGATATCGATTTCTTCATTCCAATATAAACAGGCTTTGACGTAGCCATCCGCCGTAATCCGGAGGCGGTTACACGTTTCGCAGAACTTGGAACTAATTGGATGAATTAATCCGAAACTACCTTTGTAACCCTCAATTTGATAGTTATCCGATGGTCCATTCCCTCGCAGCTCAATTGGTTGGTAATGTAACCCGTTTTCAGCAGCTGTCTCAAACACGTTTTTCAAGCCCACATATTCCTTCTGCCAGGCCTTCAAGGAGTTGCCAATTGGCATAAACTCGATGAACCGAACGTTGACATCATGGTCCTTTGTATAACGCAAGAAATCTAAGACCTCATCGTCATTTTGCCCCTTGATCAACACAATATTGAGTTTAATTTTTTTAAAATGCAATTGACTAGCCACGGCAATGCCGTCCAAAACCTGCTTAATATTACCGCCGCGGGTAATTTTCTTATATCGATCTGGTTTAAAAGTATCCAAGCTAATGTTGAGGCGATCAAGACCAGCGGCTTTCAAATCGGCCGCCAATTTCCCTAAAAATAACCCGTTGGTCGTGATTGAAACATCTTCGATCCCGTCGATAGCTTTGATGCGCCGCACAATTTCAACAACGTCTGTTCGTAACAGCGGTTCCCCACCAGTGATGCGTACCTTTGAGATCCCCATATCTGCGAAGTTTTGAATCATCAAAACAATTTCATCTTGAGACAAAACACGGTCGGTTGGAAAAAACGGCAGGCCCTCTTTGGGCATACAATACACGCAACGTAAATTACACCGATCGGTAATTGATAAGCGTATATAATCGTGTAATCGATCGTATTGATCATACAATTTATCCATTAAACTTCCTCCTATCCGCCACTGACCGGCGGGATTAGGGCCACTTCATCACCCGGTGCCAATGTCATCGCTTCATCTGATACAAAATCCTGGTTAATCGCAAGCCGAGCTGTTTCTAAAATGGGCTTTGCAGCTGGAAAGCGTTCGATTAATGCCGGCTTAACCGCTTCGGCCGTCGCTTTGTCACCCAAATTAAGGGTGACCGTCTCGCCAAGCTGTTCGCGTAGCATCGCAAACAGCTTTACTTTAAGTTGCATTGTCATTCCCCCCACCGAACCGCATCCGTATCGGTTTCTTTTTTCCAGATTGGAACGTCTTGTTTCAACGTATCAATCAAATATTGACACCACTTGAACGCTTCTGCGCGATGGCCGGCTGCCACCCCCACAAATACAGCCTCGTCTGTTAGTTCTAATCGGCCCAGACGATGGGCGATCACCACACGAGCCCCCTTCGCCTCAATCGGAGCCGCTAGTTTTTCTAACTGTCGCTCAGCCATGGGTTGGTAAGCACTGTATTCTATAAATTGTGTTTCCACGTCGCCGGTCCACTGGCGAACCGTTCCGACAAACGTGACAATGCCACCATATTGGGCATCCTTAAGCCGTTCATAAAGCGACTGCACGTCGATTGGCGATTCTGAAATTTTCAGATAATACATGTTTGACCACCTATCTGGATTGGATTACATGCTAATTATGTCAGAGAAATATTCCAAATTGAATTAGTCAAAACCCTAATAATAACTTCATGAGCGTCATGCTATACTTCTCTATGAAGCATGGACGCGTCAAAAACCTGTTATGGAGGGCTTCAGATGACAAAAATTGCAATCTATTATGCCTCACTAACCGGTAATAATGAGGAGGTTGCAGAGTTTCTCGCAACCGAATTCGCGCGATACGGCCTTAAAGCCCCGCTTACCAATCTTGAGTCGGTCACTGTTGATGATTTGGCAGCACTTGACTTGGCCATTATCGTCCCCTATACCTATGGCGAAGGGGATCTACCAGAGGAAGGCATCGACTTATTTAACGACCTCGAAGCCATCAAGCTACCCCATCTCATATTTGGCGTCGCAGGTTCTGGTGATACTTGTTACGGGGCTACCTTTTGTCAGGCTGTCAACCGCTTCAATGCGCGCTTAGCTTCAACCGGCGCCATCCAAGGGAGCCGACCAGTTTGCATTGATTTAAGAATCGAACACCAGGACTGTGTGGCTCTTAAAGGATTTGTCGCAGACTTGATTCAAACATTAAAGGAGGCTGACACGGGTGAGAAAGCACCACATTTCAACTAATCTCATACTCGGATTAACCCTGATGGTTCTGATCTTACTCGCCTTTTTGGCCCTGACAATGGGCCGCTATCAGCTCTCGTTCGACGATTTACTGACGGCCCTGATCCGGTCGCAGCAAACTTCCCCCATTATCACCAACATTTTATTTAATTTGCGGTTACCCCGTATCTTGGGGGCCATCATCATCGGGGCAGCCCTTGCTATTTCTGGAACCGCTTATCAAAGTATTTTTCAAAATCCACTGGTGTCTCCCGACCTTCTTGGGGTCTCTAACGGTGCAGCCGTGGGGGCCGCAACTGCTATTTTGCTAGGACTCCATCCTTTTGGAACCCAGGTTCTTGCCTTCGGGGCCGGTTTATTAGCGGTTTGCCTCAGTATTGCCATTCCACGCGCAATGGGCCAATCTACAACCCTGTCATTGGTGCTCGCTGGAATCGTTGTGAGTGGCTTAATGCAAGCCATCTTAGGTCTTTTGAAGTACCTGGCAGATCCCGATTCACAACTCCAAACTATTGTCTACTGGCAGCTTGGGAGTCTTTCAAAAATCACTCCAACCAACCTTTTGTCAGTCCTGCCAATGCTGTTTGTCGGCGGTCTGGTCCTCTGGGTGATGCGCTGGCGGTTAACGGTCCTTTCATTGGGCGATCGGCAAGCCCAAGCTCAGGGGGTCAATGTGGTTCTGGAACGCCGAATTGTGGTTGTTTGCGCAACGTTTCTAACGGCCGGCGCCGTTTGTTTGAGTGGCACCATCGGTTGGATTGGGCTCATTGTGCCACACATGGCGCGCTTATTGATTGGACCAAATACCCGCTATGCCCTACCGTTATCCGGCCTTGTGGGCGCCATCTTTTTACTGTTAGTCGACACCCTCGCCAGAACGTTATCAGCCGGAGAAATTCCGTTAAGTATTCTGACCGGCTTCATTGGCACGCCCATTTTTATTTACATTTTACTTACAAGGAAGGTGCGCTTATGACTGCCCTTTTATCGACCATCAATTTAGCCTTTCATTACCCGCGGCGACCAGTCGTTTTTAATCAACTATCCTTTCAGCTGAACCGTGGTGATATTCTGACAATCCTTGGCCCAAACGGCATCGGAAAGTCGACACTGCTCAATTGTATTGTGGGCGGGTTGACGCCCACAGCGGGGCAGCTGTTAATGAATAACCAACCCATTGACCAGCTCACCGTTCGTGACCGCGCTAAAATGATTGCCTATGTTGCCCAGCAAACCGCCAATCAGACGGCTTTATTAGTCCAGGATTACGTCGTGACCGGTCGCACACCCTACTTGTCGTTTGGTCAAGTCCCCGGCGTTGAAGACTATGAACGGGGCGAAGATGCACTCGAAAAACTCGGAATTATTGCATTAAAAGATCAGCCACTCAATACGTTAAGTGGTGGCCAACAACAGCTTGTGACCATTGCCAAGGCCCTTGTTCAAGCCGCCCCACTCATTATCTTGGATGAGCCAACCTCAGCGTTAGATTTTGGTCGCCAACAACTTATCCTCGAATTAATTGAGCGATTAGCGGCCGACGGTTACGCCATTATCTTAACCAGCCATAACCCCAACCACGCCTTCTTGCTCGATCACCAGGTTGGCTTGTTTGCCCCGGATGGACACTTTACCGTAGGTGCCACTCAGACCCTTTTAACGGCAACCGCCCTTAGCCAAACTTATCAGGCCGACTTAAAACTCGTTTATGTCCCTGAACTGGGTCGAACCATTTGTGAAATGCCTCATCGCTTGGTATCACCCAATTAAGCCGTTACAACAAAACAGCTTCAGCCGGCATTGAATCATTGCCAACTGAAGCTGTTTTGTTACGTCGTTATGACCATCAAGGTTATTTCACCAAGTTCGCCCAAATTTCAACCTGGCCAGTGGCCAATGATTTTGGGACATCAATAATCCGTTGGTTGGCACTCCCCCGAAATTGAAGGGTTAGGTCCTTTTGGGCCTCTAAGAAGCGCCCATCCACCAAAATATCGATTAGCGATAATAGTTCTAGTTTGTCGGCAGATTCCAACATTAGTTCGTCCCAAGTGTAGCCCGTCCAACTCCAAATATCTTTTGTGTGACCAAATTCTTGACGAATCCGTTTGGCTAAGCGAATGCAAACCTGCGTATTTAAGAATGGTTCACCACCAAGTAAGGTGAGCCCCTGAACATAAGACTGACTGAGATCGTTAATAATTTGATCTTCAAGCTCTTCAGTGTAAGGTGTCCCAAAGTGAAAGTTTTGAGCCACTTTATTGTAGCAACCGGGACAGTTAAACTTGCACCCACTGACATAAAGGCTACACCGCACCCCCTCACCATCAACGAAGTTAAATGGCTTGTAGCTGGCAATATACTGTTGACTTAAATCAGCCGCTAACCATTCTTGGGGGGCTGGGTTCTTCGGCAACCGTTGTGCCGTTTTTTTCATAAAGCGGCCTTCTTTCTACTGTCTGGCAATATCATTTTGATCGTTACCCAACGTCATGTGCTTCTTTCGACTCGCAATTTCCGTGTGACGGCCATGAACCATCGGGCGTTGGTTAGGATTACCTAGATAGCCACAGGTCCGTTTAACGACATCACAGGTTGCCGGATCATGATTGCCGCATTGTGGACACTCAAAACCACGTGCGGTTGGCTTAAATTCACCCTTAAAACCGCATTCGAAACATTGATCGATTGGGGTATTGGTGCCTAAGTAGCCAATTTTGTCGTATGCAAAATCCCAGACGGCTTCAAGCGCCTTAGGATTCTGTTTCAAATTAGGGTACTCACAGTAGTGAATAAACCCACCCGCACTGTATGGCGGATAATCTTTTTCAAATTCAATCTTCTCAAAGGGCGTCGGCGTTTTACGAACATCATAGTGGAAACTGTTCGTGTAATATTCTTTGTCAGTGACATCTTTCACAGCCCCAAATTTTTTCAAGTCAGCCTTGCAGAACGTGTCAGTTAAACTTTCGGCAGGCGTCGCATAAACGCTGAAATGATACCCATATTCAGACTCCCAGTCCTTACAATGCTGATATAAATCCTTCACAATATCAACCGTAAACTGCTTAGCTTTTGGATTGGTTTCCCAATCTGGCCCGAAGAAAACTGTGCCAACCTCATAAAGCCCGATATAGCCCAACGACACCGTTGCACGGCCATTCTTAAAGAGATCATCCACCGAGTCTTCCGAGTTTAATCGTTTGCCAAAAGCGCCATATTCATACAGAATTGGTGCGTTTTCCGGATTAGCATCCTTTACTCGATTGACTTTGAACACCAAAGCTTCCTTGCAAAGTTGCAAACGGTCCTCTAGCAAGTCCCAAAAGGCCCCTTTGTCCCCTTTAGATTCAAGTGCTAATCGTGGCAAATTCATTGTCACAACACCCAGATTCATTCGACCTGCATTGACTTCGTTGCCAGCCTCATCGTGCCAGCCTTGAAGAAAACTGCGACAACCCATTGGCGTTTTAAACGAACCGGTGAGCTCGACTAATTTGTCATACATTAAGACATCTGGGTACATCCGCTTCGTTGCACAATCCACAGCCAACTGCTTAATGTCGTAATTTGGATCTGCCGGAGTTAAGTTGAGCCCCCGCTTAATAGCAAAAACTAGCTTAGGAAAGATGGCCGTCCGGTGTTCACGACCGAGGCCTTTAATTCGAACCGTTAAAATGGCCTTTTGAATCTCGCGTTCAATCCATGAAGTCCCTAGGCCAAAGCCAAGGGTGGTAAAGGGGGTTTGCCCCTGTGAGGAATACAACGTATTAATCTCATACTCTAGGCCTTGCATGGCATCGTAGATGTCCTTTTGCGTTTTTTGCTTGGCGTAAGCAGCCTGCTTATCGGCTCCGTCAACCCACTGTTGCGCATCGGCTAAGTGTTTTTGATAGTTTTTTTCAGCAAACGGCGCAAGTAGTTGATCCACCCGGTCAGCAGAACAACCGCCATACTGGCTGGATGCCACATTAGCAATAATTTGAGACATCTGAGCGGTGGCCGTTTGAATGGAATGCGGCGTTTCAACCTCAGCATTACCAATTTTAAAGCCGTTTGTCAGCATCTCTTTGAAATCAATTAAGCAACAGTTTGTCATCGGACTATAAGGCTGATAGTCCAAATCATGCCAATGAATATCGCCGTTTAAGTGCGCATTAGCGACCCGTGGTGGTAGCATCTTGAGCCCAATGGCTTTTGCTACAGTTCCAGCCGTTAAATCCCGCTGAGTGTTAAAAACTTTACTATCTTTGTTCGCATTTTCGTTAACAACTGATTCGTCGCGATTCAACAACCGGTCAATCGTGTGATTAATATCAGTAGCGCCGCTTTTAGCCAGTCGTTGCCGTTCTAAGTGTTCCTGATATCGATCGGCAATGGCCGCCATCGCATGCTCATTGAGCACCTCGGTGATGACAGCTGCAATCTCGTCAGTGGCGACCACTGCGTCAAAGCGATCACTAATGATCTGACCAATTTCCGTTTGAACCTGGTCAAGGGCGTCACTAGCTTCAGTAACCTGCTTTAAGCTGGTTTGAATATGGTTAAATGCAAATGGTTCGTGTGACCCGTCACGTTTAGTTACCGTTAAAGTGGTCAGTTTTTGGTTTCGAATTTCTAACATGGTTACCGCCCCTTTATTTGTTTCAGTGCGTTAATCATAGCAACATTCTGTTTTTGATTCAACCATATATTGTACCCAATTTATATTGAGGCACACTATATATTGGGTTATTATCTATTTTTGGAATATTTAGCTAACGTTTCGTTAGTTAAGGCCAGCAAAAAGGAACCCCCAATCGCAGTTGGCGATTGACGGTTCCCCCGTAAAAAAAACTATCTTGTTAGCCGATAGAGCCTTCCATTTCAAAACTTATCAGTCGGTTTAACTCGACCGCATATTCCATCGGAAGTTCTTTTGTAAACGGCTCAACAAAGCCCATGATGATCATTTCAGTGGCCTTTGCCTCAGAAATGCCCCGACTCATCAGGTAGTAGAGCTGTTCTTCAGAAATCTTCGATACTTTTGCTTCGTGTTCCATTGACACATTTGCGTTAGAAATTTCGTTATACGGAATCGTGTTTGAACTTGACTGATCATCCATGATAATCGTATCGCATTCCACATGTGCTTTAGAACCATCAGAATGCCGACCAAATCGAACTGTGCCCCGGTAGTCAGTTGCCCCGCCTGTTTTGGCAATCGATTTGGACACAATTGAGCTTGAGGTATTTGGCGCGTTATGAATCATGCGTGCACCCGAATCTTGGTGAATACCGTTGCTGGCAACAGCAATGGACAACATGGTTCCACGCGCGCCTTCACCGTTCATGTACACGCTTGGATACTTCATCGTGACTTTCGAGCCTAGGTTACCATCAACCCACTCCATCGTCGCGTTTTCTTCAGCAGCTGCCCGCTTGGTTTCCAAACTATAAACGTTGTTCGACCAGTTTTGAATGGTCGTATACCGACAATACGCATCTTTTTCAACGTTAACTTCAACCACCGCTGCATGTAAACTATCAGAAGAATAATTAGGTGCAGTACACCCTTCCACGTAGTCGACACGTGCGCCCTCATCGACAATGATCAAAGTCCGTTCAAATTGACCGGAGTTTTCAGCGTTCAATCGGAAGTACGACTGGATTGGCGTTTTTGTTTGGACTCCTTTAGGCACGTAGATAAATGAACCACCAGACCAAACGGCAGCGTTTAAGGCCGCAAACTTATTATCTGTGGGTTTGACCAGTTTACCAAACCACTTTTTGAACAATTCCGGATAATCGCGCAAAGCCGTGTCCGTGTCTGTAAAAATAATGCCAAGTTTTTCAAAGTCTTCTCGCATGTTATGGTAAACCACTTCTGATTCGTACTGGGCACTAGAACCCGCCAAATACTTGCGTTCGGCCTCTGGCACACCTAACCGGTCGAACGTCTTTTTCAAGTCATCTGGCACCTCTTCCCAATCCCGATACTTCTTATCAGTCATTTTCTGGTAGTACAACATATTTTTAAGATCCAGTTCACTGAGGTCTGGTCCATAATCCGGGAAAGGCATTTTTTGATAGGCTTCATAGGCCTTTAACCGATACGCCAACATCCATTCTGGTTCGTTCTTGGCCGCCGAAATTTCGCGAACGGTCGCTTCTGTGAGACCACGACCAGTAGAATAGGCCGGTTTCACGTCATCGTGGAACCCAAATTCATAGTCTTCGTCTTTTGCCACGATATCAGGTACTTCTGACATAGCTATTCCTCCTCTTCTGACGGCTTGTCGTTCAATAAGGCGCGCTGAAGGGCCCACCATGATAAGGTGGCACACTTGATACGCGCAGGAAAACTCATAATACTCGACAAAATAGCCGCATCTTCAAGTTGATCCAAGTCGGCCTGGTCATGCGTCTTGCCCATCACCATGTCCGAAAACGTTTTGGCCATATGTAAGGCCTCTTCTTTACTCTTCCCCAACACCGCATCCGTCATCATACTGGCACTTGATTGACTAATGGTACACCCTTCACCGGTAAAACCGATGTCTTCAATATGCTCGTCAGCTGACAGCTTGATTTCCAGATTAATCACATCCCCGCAAGTCGGATTTTTAAGCGTGATCGTGTGGGTCGCGGCATCCAGAGCATGCTTGTGATGCGGGTGATCAGAATGATCTAGAATCACTTCGCGGTATAAACTACTTAGTTTCGACAGTCCCATGATTGAAGAACTCCTTTGTCTCAGTTAACGCAACCAACAATTGATCAGCATCAGCTACAGAATTATACAGGTAAAAACTCGCCCGCGCCGTTGCTGTTAATCCTAGATAGGTCATCAAAGGTTGCGCACAGTGGTGACCCGCTCGAACGGCGACGCCCTCCATGTCTAAGGCTGTTGCAACGTCATGCGGATGGAGGCCATCTAAGTTAAACGCAATGACCCCGGTGTGATTGGCCGGATCCTGAGGCCCATAAACCGTTACTCCTGGCATTTCCGTCAGTTTTGGCAATAAGTAGTTAACAATCTCGTGTTCGTGGGCCTGAACGGTTGGCATGCCCACCGCTGTTAAGTAATCAACTGCAGCTCCCAGCCCAACGGCTCCCGCGATATTTTGGGTGCCAGCTTCAAACTTGTAAGGTAATTCAGCCCACGTGCTGTCAAACTGATGCACAAAGCCAATCATTTCGCCCCCAAATTGGTAGGGTGGCATTGCTTCCAGTAGGGCGCGCTTTCCGTAGAGCACCCCAATTCCGGTAGGCCCCATCATTTTGTGACCAGAAAAAGCGTAAAAGTCGACATCCAGATCCTGAACGTCAACTGCCATATGAGGCACCGCTTGCGCCCCGTCCCCGACAAAGATGGCACCGTGATTGTGCGCTATCCGAGCCAGCTCTTTAATGGGATTAATGGTCCCCATCACATTGCTGGCGTGGGCAACCGCCACAATTTTAGTGCGATCGGTAATTTTGGCCTGGGCATCATCCAAATCCAATTGCCCATCAGCTGTTAAGTTGATGTATTTTAGGGTCGCGTTTTTGCGATGCGCCAGCTGTTGCCAAGGAATCAGGTTACTATGGTGTTCCATAATTGAGATGACAATCTCATCGCCAGCAGCCACATTTTGTTCCCCATAAGTGCTAGCCACCAAATTTAGACCATCCGTTGTACCCTTGGTAAAGATGACCGTTTCTGGTTCGGCAGCGTTAATGAAGGTCTGGACTTTTCGGCGCGCTTGCTCATAATCAGCGGTCGCCCGTTCTGCTAAACTATGCACGCCCCGGTGGACGTTCGCATTATCCGTTTGATAAAAGTGGGTCAGCGCCGCAATCACCTGGTTAGGACGCTGGGCAGTCGCGGCGTTATCTAGGTAGACGAGCGCTTCATCATTGACGGTCTGATCCAACACCGGAAAATCAGCGCGAAGGTTATTTAAATTTTTGACCATCCTCAAGCTTCCTTTCGATAACATCCGTTAATTCTTGACGAACCGTTTTTGATGGTACCGCGCTTAACACGGCGCCAAGAAAACCACGAATCACTAACCGCTGAGCCTTTGCTTTGTCAATGCCACGACTCATTAGGTAGTACATCTGATTTTGATCAATTTGCCCGACACTAGCTGCATGTCCAGCAACAACGTCGTTTTCATCAATTAAAAGAATCGGATTAGCGTCACCGTGGGCCTTATCAGACAACATCAGCACTCGATTCTCCTGCTCAGCGTTGGCCCCAGAAGCACCGTGAATAATATCGCCGATCCCGTTGAAAACCAATTCAGACTTTTCCAGTAAAACACCCCGTTGAAGAATGTGACCAACTGAGTGTTTCCCACGGTTAGTGACCCGGGTGTTAATCCCATTTTTCTGCTTACCCGTCGTCACTGTAATCACTTTCGCATCGGCATGCGATCCTTCACCTTGAAGGTCAGAATCAAAGTCAGCAACCGTGTTACCACCATTTAAGACACCAACGGCCCAATCAATAGTCGCATTCTTGCCAATTCGCGCTCGTCGATTAAGATAGGCCGTCGTCTGTTCACCGAGCTCATCTAACGACGAGAACCGCACGTGGCTATTCGGCCGCGCCAAAATTTCCGCAACACAGCTAGCCGCATTTGATTCATCACCGGCCGTGGTGAGATGTTGGGTGAAAGAGAACTCAGCACCCTCTTCAGCAATAATCAAAACGTGCGAAACCATCGGACTTTTCCGGGTACTATCTTGGACAAAGTACGCTTCAATCGGCTTATCGATCACCACGTTTTTGGGCACGTAGAGGAACAAACCACTGTTTAAGAAAGCCACGTGGTGCGCTGTGAGCCGATCCTCACCCGCGTTGATGATCTTATCCATAAAGTGCTTTTCCGTCAGCCGCGGATGCTCCCGGAAAGCGCTAAAAATATCGGTTAAAATGACGCCAGCTTCGTCTAATTCATCTGGTAAATTAACCGCCACCGTTGTTTGACCAATCTGGACAAACTGAATGTGGGTGTCATCAAACTCAATCCCGGCTGCCAAGGCTTTATCGGATCGCTGCCACTGCAACGGGTCAATTGGCGTTAAGGGCCAGCGATGGTAATCGAAACGCCGAACTTCGGGAAGTGGCAAGTCGACCATTGCATCAACTGCCGCCGTCCGCCGATCAGCCAACCAGTGCGGCTCGCCATGCTCGTTAGCTGCCTCTAATAGGCTGGCCTTCAAGGCTTCGTAATCTTGAACAGCTTCCATACTTAGTCCCTCCTCAGTTTTCATCAACTAGGGCAACATCTAACCCTAACTCATCACGTAACCCAGCATAGCCTTCTGACTCAAGTTTTTGGGCGAGTTCAGCACCACCAGACTTCACGATCTTGCCACCCATCATGACGTGTACGACGTCAGGTACGATGTAGTTCAATAGCCGTTGATAGTGAGTAATAATCAGCGAACCAAAATTCTCGCCGCGCATCGAGTTAACGCCCTTCGAGACCACCTGGAGAGCATCGATATCCAGCCCAGAGTCAATTTCATCCAAGAGTGCAAAAGCCGGTTTGATCATCAGCAATTGCAAAATTTCATTCCGTTTTTTCTCACCACCCGAGAAACCTTCATTGAGGTAGCGTTCCGTCATGGACTCGTTCATATCAAGCAAGGCCAGATTTTTGTCGAGTTCCTTTAGGAAGGCCATCACCGAGATTTGATCATCGTCAGGCCGCCGAGCATTAATGGCTGCTCGCAAAAATTCGGCGTTGGTCACGCCTTGAATTTCGGCTGGGTACTGCATCGCTAAAAATAGCCCTTTCCGTGCTCGTTCGTCTACCGGCATCTCTAAGATACTTTCGCCATTTAATAAAATATCCCCCTGAGTCACGTGGTAGGCCGGCTGACCCATAATTGTCTGCGAAAGAGTGGATTTCCCAGTTCCGTTGGGGCCCATGATGGCGTGAATCTCGCCCGTATTCATGGTTAAATTAACCCCTTTTAAAATCTCACGTTTCGTTTGTTGTTCTTCATCTTCGACTTCAACGTGTAAATCTTTCACTTCAAGCGTTGCCATATGATATCATCCTCCATCATCTTTATATTCAGCGATGCGATTCAAAATAGTCGGGTGTTTTAATATTCCACTGGTATGTAGCCTTTAAAAATGAGATAATGGTGTGAATATTAGAAAACCAATCATTTTTGTCTCTGTGTTAGCATAGTATCATTATAACCACGCGATTGTCCAAATTAAATTAGGCAATTCCCCCATATGCACTTTTTCGGAGAAGTGGCACAATGTAGCTATAATAGGAATAACAACAGCTTTTATCTATTAAGGATTGGAATATTTTTGAAAGGGGCACTTCATATGCAACTCACTTTCTCTAAGACTAATTCATCTGGATACACCATCACCGGTTTTCAAGGCATCGACCAGGCAACCTGCCAACGTTTACATAGCCTCGGACTGCAATTAGGTAGTGTGGTGAGACTCGTCCGCCAATACCCCTTTCACGGCCCCGTTATCATTGAAGCTGACAACCAACAAATTGGCATCCGTTATGCCGTCTTCAAACGATTGACTGGAGGGTACTAATATGACAACGGTTGCACTTCTTGGTAATCCCAATACTGGTAAGAGCACCCTGTTTAACGAACTGACGGATAAGTACGCCACCGTTGGTAACTGGACGGGCGTGACCGTCGAAAAAAAATTAGGCACCATTAAGCACTCTCAAGTTGATGTCGTGGACTTACCGGGCGTCTATTCACTCAATCCCATTACAAAAGATGAAACGGTCGTCACCCAATACCTCTTACATAACCACCCAGATTTAATTTTAAACGTCACAAACGCCAACCAATTGAAGCGAAACCTGCTATTATCCATCGAATTGTTGGAGTTTGGCACCCCCGTCATCATTGCACTGAACATGATTGATGACCTAAAACGGTCGGGGCACTACTATAACTTTGAAACCCTTTCTGAAAATCTCGGCTGCGGCATTCGGGCGACGAACGCCAGAAGTAAGGAGGGCCTTCAACAACTCCGCGAAGAACTTGTGAGGTCGGATTCACCAACCATTAACCAGCCGCTGCAACTGAATTATCCCTTTATGATTAACCAAGCCATCCGTCAGGCCAGTCAAGCGCTAATCGCTGACTATGGCTACCCTCAGAAGTTCGCGCGCTGGCTCGTCATTCAATTTATGAACAAAAATAAGGTGGTTCGCGATTACGCGACCCACCATCAACTAACCCCACTTCTTAATCAACAGCGTTATTACGATGCCCAAGATTTTGAGGATGATATTTTTCAAACCCGCCTCGCCTTTATCGAAGACACCCTGAAGGCCGCCAGACAAACACTCAGTACGACAACGCACGTTGAATTAACAGCCAAAATTGACCAGTGGATTACCCACCCACTTCTCGGATTACCCGTCTTTATCGGCATCTTTTACTTAATGTTCAAATTATCGTTCGACTGGGTCGGTACGCCGCTGTCAGACACGTTAGACGCCTTCTTATCCGGCCCGCTTTCAACCGGCGCAGCCCATTGGCTGACAAGCATTGGGGCAATCCCGTTACTACGATCACTGATTGTTAATGGCCTGATAGCCGGGGTCGGCGGCGTATTAGTATTTATCCCTCAGATTTTTGTCCTGTTCGCCTGTATTTCAATTCTTGAGGACTCTGGATACATGGCGCGGGCCGCGCTAGTGACCGACCGAATCATGCAACTGATTGGATTAAATGGTAAGGCCTTTATTCCATTGATTATCGGCTTTGGATGCAACGTCACTGGCATCATGGCAGCGCGAACCATTGAGCAACCAAACGAGCGCCTTATCACAACCCTTATTTCGCCATTCATGAGTTGCTCTGCTCGATTACCCATTTACAGTTTATTCGTCGCTGCGTTCTTTCCACACAATCAAGCCTTGATTGTCCTATCAATTTACTTCTTAGGAATTATTGTCGCTTTACTCATGGCAAAGGTTTACCAGATCTTATTTAAGGTCAAGGAAAATACCGTCTTTATCGTTGAACTTCCTCAATACCACATCCCCCGCCTCGACGTTATCTGGCACGGGACCTGGGATAAGGGAAAGGGGTTCATCAAAAAAGCTGGCACTATCATCTTTGCTGGCACTGTTCTCATTTGGCTATTATCTAATCTGGGCCCAACCGGTCTAGTGACGTCAATTGATCACAGTTTTTCCGCACAGTTAGGAAAATTGATTCAACCACTATTCGCGCCAATTGGGATTTTCTCCTGGCAAGCCATTAGCGCACTCTTTACCGGAATTCTTGCGAAAGAGGTTATTACCTCCAGCATGATGGTGCTGTTTCACACTGGGAGTCAAGCGGGCTTAATTGCCTTAATCGGCCAATACTTCACCCCACTTTCAGCGTACTCCCTGCTAGTCTTTATCCTGTTTTACGTGCCCTGCTTTGCTACGATTGGGACCATAAAATCGGAGACCGGATCAGGTAAATGGGCGCTCTATTCGGTTGTTTCTAGCTTTATTATTGCTTATGCCTTATCGTTTATTATCTACCAGATCGGGATTTTGTTTATTTAGTAAGGGGGATTCTACAATGAATTTGATCATCAATGGTGTCATTATTGCCGCAATTCTCGCGTTGGCCGGTTATCAAATTGTCCGGGCAGTTCAGCGGTCCAAAAAAGGCAAGTGTGCCGCTTGTGACTACGATTGTGAAGCTAAGAAAATGATGGAACAGGCCAAAAAACAGGCCATGTAAGCCACGTAAAAAGTCGAACACTTGAGTGCTCGACTTTTTTTATTGGCCAACATATCCTAATACGGCTGACCATTCGATACCATAGTCGTGTTCACCGTTGCTGGCGTTGCGCTAGGAACCGACACGTGATACTTGTCAGCGAATTGGTCACTATTCATTACCATCGATAAAATGCGACTTGCTGAGCGCGCCATATCAGCCCGCGTTTTGGCATCTGCGGCATTTGCGAGAAAGACTTGGGAACCCCCTGGCATAATCAGATCATTTCCTGCAGCCATCACTTGGGCGGCTGAAAACAGCCCGGGTAGACTAAACCAATCCGTCATGACCGCACCCTTAAAGCCCCATTGATCACGTAAAATCGTGGTCAACAGATCCTTGTTGGCAGCTGTATACGTACCATTCAGTTTATTATAGGATGACATCACGAACTGCGGTTGGGCGTCCTTAACCGCAATCTCGAAGCCCCGTAGGTATATTTCCCGGAGTGCTTGTTCGCCGACCACACTGTCTGAAGTCATCCGGCTGTTTTCTTGGCTATTAACCGCAAAGTGCTTGATTGCCACTCCTAGTCCCGTTTCTGATTGAACGCCACGGGTTTCAGCGGTGGCCGAAATACCCGAAACAAGTGGGTCTTCCGAGTAATACTCGAAGTTTCGACCACCTAATGGATCACGCTGGATGTTCATTCCTGGCGCAAGCCAAGTGGTCACCCCCAGCGCCTTCATTTCGTTAGCCGTCGCCCGACCCATTTTTTCAATCAGAGCCGGGTCCCAAGCCTGCGCAATTAATGTCCCAATTGGCCACGCCGTTGCGTAATTGTAGTAGGTTTGACCGTTTTTGACGTACGTCTGTGGCAACCGAATACCAGCAGGACCATCAGCGTTAACTGTGACCGGGATTCCCAAACTATCAGCATAGTTGTCAGTCGTTTGTCCGGCGGCATATGGTAAAGCGGTCGCCGCGCCACCAATCACCCCGCCAGGACCGCCAAGTTGATTCTTAATCCCTTCTCGGCCAGCCTCTGTTAATGGGTCAACGTTGCCCTCCACAATGTTAGCAAGCTGCTTCGTGGAAAGACCAGCAACAAACTGAGCCATCGTCAATCGTCCATCATAGACGTCTTTTAATGTTGCATTTTTGATTGTAGAACCGGTGCCGGTGATTGAAGGTGCCACCACCTGCTTTGTCTCCGCTTTTGCTCTAAGTGCTAATGGCTCAAGCTTAATTTGTTGCGCCTTTGCAATCTGACCAGCTTGCCCAGCAGGTTCATACGATTTGCGGTCGCCTGTTAAAGTGGTCGGATCCTCTGCGGGAGCGGCAGCATTCGACAACTGTTGAGTCTGAACTTTTTGGGGCAAGTTCAAAACGGTGGCCACTCGAGTATTCCGAGAGCTATCACCCACCCGCATTAGATACTTGCCAGCACCCATTGCAAATGTGTGAGATTGGGATTCATAACTCGCCATATCAGTAACTTTCATCCCCAAGCGAACTATCTGAGACTCTCCTGGCGCCAAGGATTTAGTTTTGGCATAGGCTCCCAAGTTTTGAAATGCTTTAGAAACGTCACCCTTCGGTGCAGAGTAATAGAGTTGAACCACATCTTGCCCCGAGTACCGGGTCCCCGTATTCGTCACTTTCACTGAAGTCGTATATTGACCGTTTTTAACCGTTGCCTTTTGCGGCGCTAGCTTGAAGGTTGTGTACGACTGACCGTAGCCAAACGCGTACTGCGGGGTCACGTTATATGAATCAAAATAACGGTAACCAACAAAAATGCCTTCTGTGTACTTCTCAGTCCCCGTATAATTATCGTCATTTGAAAACGTTCCGGCTGCTGGATAATCCTGGTACTGTTTGGCCCAAGTTGCCGTTAACTTCCCTGAGGGATTAACTTGACCAGACATGATTTCAGCAACTGCAGTTCCCATATTCTGACCACCTTGAGAAACAAGTAAAACACTATCCAGATCAGGATCTTCAGTTACAAAACTCGTATCGATTGGTCCGCCTACGTTCAATAGGACCACACTTTTATCATAGTGTTCAGACATCAGCTTAATATTTCGTTTTTCAGTATTAGTCAGTTGGTAATCGCCACCCGAATTCTTGCGGTCATTACCTTCCCCCGAAGACCGCGAAATGACGTACACCCCAGTCGTGGCTTCCGCGCCATCAAAATCGGCTTGAGTTAGCTGAGGATCCTGATATTGAAATGCTCCGGCAAACGGTATTTTACCGAGTGTACTTTCATACAATTTTTTTTGCCCGTCATACTGACTCGCCATCTTAGTCAGCCAATCTGTCGAACTAATTTGATACCCCCCTTGTTTGAGACCTGTCCAGATGTTAATCACCTGACGTGGGTTAACGTCACCAGATCCCGTTCCACCTTTGTAGGTGCCATACGCGCCACTGCCAAAAAGAGCAATCGATTGCCCATTCGAGACTGGTAAGGCTTGGTGCTTGTTTTGCAAAAGAACCATCCCTGAGGTTGCGATCTGCGTCGACAATTCACCATTACTCCGTTCAAGCGTTGTTTCGGTTGGCGATGTAACAAGCGCATGCGCGACAATCGTTGAACTTCCTAACCCTGCCGCCACAATGGCCGCCACCCCTAATCCTCGGCGAACCCGTTTCGATACCCGTTTCATGACATCTCCTCCGTTGATTTAAAGTAGTGGCATTATAGACTGAAACAGAAAGCGGTTTCAACAAAAGACACGCTGACCAGCCAAAGTCGGCACATTCCGACAGTTCTGTCTGTAACGAAACGGTTTTGCACAATCGTTTGATTACGACTCATCGACAACTCATGGATATAAAAAAGACCAGCTAAAAGCTGATCCAAGATACTACTGTTAAAACGCTTTTTGCATAGCACAATAATACAAATTTCGCTATACAATTACTTCAAAAATAGCGCCCCATCTCATCAATCTGGTTGAATATTTGGTTTTCCACTGATCGGTCTTTAAACGAACGAGTATGAATGGTACTCGTCGCTCGATTCACTTTTTTGTACTTCACAGCTGGGTCAAATCGATATTGGCCTGGTGTTTTGGCCACAAACGTTGCCGTAAACAAATAGTCTTCTGCAATGGTGAGGTGCTCATCAAAACGAAGTCCGATCTTTTCAATGGCCTGCCGATCATAAGCTTTATTCCAGATGTATCCGCCAACGGCCGTACCGCGCCGACTCACCTGATCAAACATCTGCCGTTGATTCAGTGTCTCATATCGATCAGATTCGCGATCCGATGGCCGCCACCACTCGTAACCAACCGCGACTGCAGGCACGCCCGCTGTAAAACCCGTAATCAATGTTTGGGCATAATCCGGCGTCACTAAATCATCACCGTCAACAAAGGCAATCGCATCTGCCGTGCTGTGGGCAATTCCATAATTGCGAGCCACGGAGACGCCTTGATGGTGATCAAAAACCACTGTATGGAAGTTCGGAATTCCCGCTGTAAATTTTTGGGCAACTTGTGCTGTTTTATCGGTAGAGTGATCATCTACAAGCCAGAGCTCAAAATCAACAGTTTGTTGCTTTAAGGTTTGTAACGTTTTGTCGAGATACGATCCAAGATTATAAGTCGGCACCACAATGCTAAGTTTGGTCATATTTTTGCCCTTCCTTTGTACTGTTGGCCTCATTATGCCTGAATTTTAAAATTCGTCAACGAATTAGCTTATGGATCAATCAAACAGAAAAGATAGGCAAAACGTGCCATTGTAAAGTCGGCACAACCGACGTCTCAAACCAAGGATGTTGCTTTAGCCACCCCCGGTTTAAGGGTGACGGATGTACCAGGGGAAAGTATTTTGGCAGATACTGGTCAAAGTGTTCGACAGTTGCCGTTAAGGTTGGCTCTCGGGATTGACCTAAATAATACCGTTGGGCATACTGACCAATTAAAAGTGTTAATGCAATATTAGGCATGAGCGTCAGCAACGGCTCGTGCCATTTTTCAGCAAATCCCTTGCGCGGTGGTAAATCCCCATGAGGACCCTTCCCCGGATAATAAAAGTCTAACGGTAAGACTGCAACTTTACCGCTGTTATAAAACTGATCTTTTGTCACCCCCATCCAATCACGCAACCGGTCACCACTTTTATCATCCCAAAAGACCATGGACTCCTGTGCTCGGCGACTCGGAGCCTGACTAATAATTAAGAGTTCGGCTGACGGGTCGACATGAAACAAGGGCTTAACCCCCTGTTCGGTAAATCGCTTATTTTGTGGGTCTGTTTGAATTGCTTGAACAATCTCTTCTCGTGTCACCATATACCCCCTACAAGTTTTAGTCTAACCATAGCACAATGACCATAAAAAATGGACTTATCCTAATGAGACAATCGTCCCTTGAATAAGTCCATTCTACCTAAAAACCAGTTTCGATGGCTAAAACGCCCACATCTTGGTCATTCAAGCCACCTGTCCCACTTTTGATCTAATCGAAATGACGCCAATCCCGATCAAATAAGAATCTGGCAACAAATAATCCGAAAGGTAAAAACATAATAATTAAAATAGCTCTGGTCAGCCAAAGGGCCCCAATGCCGATCGCATTTAATCCAATGTAATAAACACCACGATAAATGTATAAGCCTGGCACCATGATCACGATGGCTGGAACGGTTAACGAAATCCGTGGATAGCCGTTATAGCGGTTGATCGCCGAAGCGAGTAACCCGGCAACCAATGCGCCAATGAAAGCGGCGGCGCTGGCTGGCATTGAGGTTAAGTCGACCAGCTCCAGTCTTAACGTATTCGCTACAGCTCCGATTAACCCTGTTGTAATAGCCATCTTCTGGGTGCTGTTAAACATCATGGAGAACCCATAGACCCCGAAAAAACTAGCCGGAATTCGCAACAACATTAGTGGCACAACGCCGAGACCTAATGAGGCAAAGTCCTCTGGCTTAAAATGAACGATTAAGGCTACCAACCAGCCAACCAATGTCGCAATTAAAGTGATCATAATGGCATAAGCCAAGCGCTCTAGTCCCGAACGCATGTCTAACTTTGAAATATCCAGCATGCTCGTAATGAACGGAAAACCCGGAATCACAAACAACATGGCTCCAATATAGCCTGCTTCATGATGGCCACTGATTTGAAAGTTATATTGTAGGACTTTAAAAATCACCAGGTAAACCAGACAAGCTAACGCAACGCCGACTGCCGTATTCGCAACCGTCGTCACGTGACGATCAATCATTTTTCGCCGGGTATAATTGCCAACCCCGGCGCCAAAGAAACAGCCCACCATTTCGGCAGGACCCCCACCAAGTAAAAAAATAAAGGCGGCACACGCCAACGCTGCTGCAAGACCAGCCATCAGTGGTGAATAGTTTCCCGGGGTCTTTTGAATGTTATCCATCAGATGGTGAATTTGTTGAATTGTCAGATGGGCGTACTTGGTTTCAAAGTCATTCACAAAATGCTCCAATGTATTCAGCCGGTCTGTGTTCACCCCGGTGTTAGGCAGCGCCAATGTTTGTGAATAACTGTGATCTGGGTCAAAGCAAGTATATTCAATGGCCGTTAGTCCCATATCAGCCGAGCAAGTGACGCCCAATATTCGAGCGATTCGGTTCATGGCGTCACGCACCCGCCACGCCCCAGTGCCACACGCCAGCATTTGAATGCCAATTCGGCCGACAATAGAAGACTTATCCTTGACGCTCGCCTCAGTGGCTGGGACGTCCTCTCCCCGGACAAACTTCCCCCACTGAATTGTCATGTGGTGATTGTTCGAAAGATGATATGTTCCCTGTGGTGATACCTTTTCTGATTTATCCATTTGTCACCCAACCAATTCTCTGGCCCGTTTGGGTCGTCTCAGATTCATACGATATTTATCATACGGTGAATACGTAAAATCTGCAACCAAGACGAAATCAAAAAAAGCCCGCCAACGTTAGCGTTAGCGGGCATGAAACCGGTATCAAATGGAATTTACCGGTCTAAGACTTTCTTACCATTGTAAAACCCGGTTGGCGAGACATGGTGACTGAGGGTATATTCACCCTGCTTGGGATCCCAGTGAATCGCTGGGGCACTTAACTTCTGATGAGCGCGGCGCTTGTTCTTCTTTGTTTTGGAAGTTCGTCTTGCGGGTACTGCCATTCTAGTCATCTCCTGGATTTAAATCGTAATCATTACCGTTATTGTAGTATGCCCGAAATTGGGCATGATGTCAACAACTTATTTAAAATAAGCTTTTACGAACAAATCAATAGCCAGCACAATCGCCGCAAGCGCAATCAATGATCGCAATAATTTAATATTCACATGACGGACAATTACCGGTCCCAAGTAGCCGCCAATAAATAAGCCGATCCCCATCACCAACACAAAATGCCACACAATATGCGAGCGAAAAATGAAAATAACGGTGGCCACGAAATTACCAGCAAACGCAATGACGTTTTTAATCGCATTAACCACTGCAAAGTCATCATCCAAAATCACCGACAGAAACGCTAAGAATAATACCCCGCCTGCTGCACCGAAGTAACCAGTATACGCACCAACAAGAACAATCCCCAAATAACTTGCCAGAAGTATTAAGAACCGTTTAAGTGGATGCTGACGCGCCGCCTTTAACGCATCCTTGGATGAGGATGAACCCGTCTCACGCCCTGATATGAGTAACATCAACGCCGCAATTAAAATAAAAAAGGGCACGACCTTCTCAAAAGACTCAGCTGGTGCCGCCAACAATAGCCAGCTGCCACCGACACTGCCAAACAATGATAGGGCAACAAACAGACTAACTTGCCGCCAATGACCCCGCAATTCTTTGATTGAAGACGTAATCGCCCCCAAACCAGAAAAAATTAAGGCCGCCGTATTCGTGACATTGGCCAAGACTGGTGGTAGTCCGACTGCTAACAACGCAGGATAAGAGGCAACGGAAGCCAGGCCAGCAGTTGAGGCTAATAGGCCGGCTGCGACACCGGCTAAAAACAGGAAAATGATGGTACCCAAGATTTGGCCTTCTTTCAGAAAATATACCGTTTTATTTTAAACCTATTTCCGTGACATTATACAATTATTCACCCCTCAACTGTCAATTGGCATATCCGCCCATTACTGGCTAAGTATCGCAGAGACCGATTGATAACGTTGTCAGATAACAAAAAACAGTACTATATAAAAGTAGTACTGCTTGCTGACGATTCTAATTGTCATTAAAAGCAGGTTTTAAATCTTAAAACCATAACCCGCCAAGATCTTTTCGGCCGTATCCGTTTGCAGATACGCCAGGAACTTGTTGGTTTCATCCTTAACTTTACTATCGTTCACAACGTCGCTGTAGTAACCAATGGCATCGTGGAGCTTAGCTGGCACTTTATAGATAACTTTGACTTTTTTCGAGATTTTTGCATCCGTCTGGTAGACAAATCCAGCCTGCGCATTGCCTGATTCAACGTATGACAGTACTTGGCGGACGTCTTGGGCTCCGACGTACTGATTCTTCAAAGCCGTGTATAAGTTTAAATTTGTGAGGGATTGCTTCGCGTATTCGCCAGCGGGAACCGAATCCACGTTTCCAATGGCAATTTTATCCGTTCCTTTGAGGTAACTTTTTACCTGACTAGCCGTCAATGTATCCACTTTGGCTTTTTTGTTGGCGACAATAACCAGTTCATTGCCCGCAAACTTGGTTTGGTCACTGGCTAGTTTAGCCTTTGTTAACGCGCTACTATCCGCTTCACTAGCCAGCAGCACGCCATCAACTGGTGCTCCAGATTTTACCCGTTGCACAATTTGACCAGAACCGGCATAATCAATATCAACCTTAATATTAGCGTTTTTCTTTTCGAATTTGGCCTTAATATCGGTCATTGAATCTTTTAGACTCGCTGCTGCCGAAACATGAATAGTGGTCTTTTCAGACTTATCTGCGGCAGACTTTCCACAGCCGGTTAACAGGATGGCACCGATGGCAATGGGTAAAACCTTCAGCATCGTTGTCTTTTTCATCATATATCCTCCTAAGGAGCTTTTTATGCCAATCATCCATTCAATGACGATTGCCACTTGCGCCACCATTATAGCATTTTTTATAGCGCTTCCAATCAGTTTTTCGTTATCAAATAAACGCGGAATATATAAAACGATTGTTGAAATTGTTATAACCCTCCCGATGGTCCTACCACCAACCGTCATTGGTCTTGTTTTACTGAATACGTTAGGCCGCAACTCAGGCTTAGGGGCGTTTCTATGGGACCGGTTTAACTTTAGCGTGATCTTTACTTTAACCGGCGCAGTCATCGCCACAACCATTGTGGTTCTGCCCATCATGTATCAAGGAGTCAAGTCGGCTTTTCTAACCATTGATCAAAGTTTGATAGACGTAGCCAAGACGCTATCGGCGACGCCCCTACAACGCTTTTTTCGAATCATCCTTCCTAACTGCTGGCCAGTAATGCTGTCTGGCATCCTTCTCAGCTTTTGCCGGGCTTTAGGCGAATTTGGTGCAACCCTGATGGTCGCCGGCTATATTCAGAACAAAACGGATACCATCTCAACCAGCATCTACTTTCTCATTCAAGACGGTCGAACGCAGATGGCCGTCTACTTAGCTGTCGTGAACTTATTTATCGGACTCGTGGCGCTACTCGTCATTCAATTATTGGGTAAAAAGGACGTGATCAACAAATGACGCTAACCATTGATTTCTCCAAAGTACTTGGTGTTCAAAAATGGACGTTATCCGCTACCTTTGACCAACCCATTACGGCGATCATGGGCCCAAGTGGCGCCGGAAAAACCACACTGTTTAAGTGTATTTGTGGTCTCTTGCCCGTTGATAACGGAACCATCGTCTTTAATGGCGTAAACTGGGAAAATGTTCCAACCGAACAACGGCGAATCGGCTATCTTCCCCAAGACTTAGCCCTGTTTCCTAATTTAACGGTCGCCGGAAATTTAGGATTTGGACTATCCGTTAGCCACGTTGATCGATTAACGATCAGTCAAAAAGTGACGGAAATCGCTAATTATCTCAATATCGAACACCTTTTGAACCGGCAAATCAGCGCTTTATCGGGTGGCGAAAAGCAGCGGGTGGCCATGGGCCGCGCCTTGATTGTCAATCCAGCACTACTATTGTTTGATGAACCCTTTAACGGATTAGATGAAGCAACCCGACAGGCCTGTCTAGAGCTGGTTAACAAAATCGTTGCGGATAAAAACATCCAACTCTTACTCATTACCCACCATCAGCAAGAGGCCGATGCCCTCACCAAAACGGTCTATATAGTAGAAAACGGCATGCTTAAACTGAGTTGATTTGGTCTTTTTATCAGTGTTAACTGATAACTCCGTCGAAAAGTAAAATAACGCAAACGAAATATTTTTAATCTAATCATTCAGTTGCTTTTGCTGGAGATTATTCTTCATAATTTACACCATTCTCGTCACAAAATTTTTTTGAAATGGTTTTCCTTTTAGCTTAGAAACAAATCAATTGGCATTAAGGCTTTATCCTGTCAAAATTTCTTCAGAAGGAGGAATTCAATATGTTAAACCGACGTTACCATAAATTACTAATCCTTAGCATCGGGCTAATACTATTAGCTATCGTTCTTTTTGCAATTAGGGTGATGAGTCCAACGACAATAGACGCCAACGGTTATCTTCACGAACCGTTCTATCTAGTCGGATTAGGCTATTTTTCTGGAATTTCAGGTTTACTCGTCTTGATTATTCGTTTTGTACTCGATCATTTTCATCATTAGGCGTCATTTTAGTCCTAGATTTTATTGTTTTAGAAGTGGGAAGCATTTGTGGCTTACGTGCCGGTTAAGCTGGCTTTTCAAATCATTCGCCAATGAATTAACCGATTTATGATCTTTGCGGAACATCTTAATAATCATGGATTTGGTTTCTTCTGAGTATCTCTTCCCGTTATTCGACATGAAAAACGTC
This sequence comes from Secundilactobacillus kimchicus JCM 15530, assembly GCF_001433995.1. GTDB lineage: Bacteria > Bacillota > Bacilli > Lactobacillales > Lactobacillaceae > Secundilactobacillus > Secundilactobacillus kimchicus. The sequence goes on along the minus strand of NZ_AZCX01000001.1, from coordinate 55,118 downwards.
CCTTCCTATTTTTGCTTATTCCAGAAGAGTTAAATTTTTTCTGTGTCATAATTCGTTATAATAGGGGTAGGTTAAGTTTAATTAAATTATATTTTTCTGTAATCACAAATACGTTGCAAACAAAAAAGCGCCATCCATCCACGAATGGCGCCTCAATAGTTCCTGAATTATTAAGCGGGTGACGGGAATCGGACCCGCGACACAAGCTTGGGAAGCTTGGATTTTACCACTAAACTACACCCGCAAGAACAAATACTATAGTATCATATTCATTCATTGTTGTCAGTAGTTTATTGGAACTTTTTGCATAAAGTCGCTAGGAACCACGAGACCGGCCCGCTAAAATGAATAAACTTCCTACGCGGAAGCTTCTTGTAGTTCAGCGTCCGCTTTGCGAACAATTGCCCGGTCATTGAATTCGGTTACCAATAACTGATCAGCTGCGTCGCATTCTAAGATATGAATCAAAACTGAGTTTTCATAGATTTTTTCAATTTCACCTTTGAAATCATGTTCGAACTTGCCGAACCGCTTCCCCCTTACATAATTACCTACTTTTAATTCTGCCATAATGGTCTCCCCCTACTTCGTGATGTGAAAATATTACCAAACTAAATTCGGAATTTCAAGCCATTTTTCAGACATTCTGAGGCCTTGAAAATTGGTATGGTTGGTTACCTCAGCGTGACTAGGAAACTTTTCTCAAGTCGGTTATACTATTCTTTGGAACAACTCGTTTAATGCAAAACGTTGGAGGCGTTTAGTATGTGGTTACTTATCCATCTTGTTAGTTTTATTTTGCTTGTGCCAATTACAATAATTGGCCTAACTCGCAAAGAAGAAAAACGAATTGCGCAGTGGTTGATTCTCGACCGATTTTTGTATCTGTTAATTTTAATTAGTGGCGTTATCTTAGTCATTCGAACATTTCAGTACAGTCCCGTGTTGATTTCAGTCAAAGCCCTCCTCGGCTTAGCCGTTATTGCTCTGATTGAGATTGCATTCGGTCGCAAACAAGAACGCAGCTTGGCTAGCGGCCTTGTTTGGACACTCGCAATCGTTTTAATTCTAACCGCCGGGTTCGGCCTATGGCTCGGATGGGGTCATTAAGGTAAAAAAGGACCAGTTTCAGTTCGCGTAATGCTTGATGCGAACTGAAACTGGTCCCTTTTTGTGAAGGCTTAAGGTTGATACGAGATATTTTTTTGTTGTTTCAAGGCTAACTTTAACGTTTGATCAACCAGCACTGACTGGCTATCAATAATTGGCAACTCAGTGATTGGTTCTCTTTCCTGAGCCAGGGAGAGTTCCGTACATCCCAAAATAACGACGTCGCAGTCAAATTGAGTAAACATATCTTGGACCAGGCCATGGAATAGCGCTCGATCGACGACGTTATTGTCTTTGATGTTGTCATAGATTAATTGGTCCGTCTTTTTTTGAATCGCTTCAGTCGGTTTTGCAAGATCATATCCGGCCGCTAGAATCTCACGATCGTAAATACCATCCGTGATGGTCCCACGCGTCGCAACGAGGCCAACCTTCTTAGCTGCCGGATACTTCAGTTTAATATCAGCAACCGCCTCGCGCGGCATGTGTAAAATCGGAATGTCAGTCGCTGCTTGAAACTGATCAAAGAAAAAGTGGGCCGTGTTGCACGGTAACGTGAAAAAATCTGGTTTCAGGGCCGACAACCGCTTAAAATCAGTGACTAGCGGTGGCACAGGACTCGCGGCATTATTATCCAAAATATACGTGGTGCGGTCAGGAACGGTCGCATGATTAACCAAAATATAATCCAAATAATCTTGATCTTGGTGTGCTGGGGTCCGCAAATTAAGTTGATGAATATAACTCTCAGTCGCCATGGTCCCCATACCACCAATAATTGTAAAGAAATGGTTCATCGTCTCACCCCTTATTTTCAGCAAAGAAGCGGTCAAAGTTTTTAACGTAGTTATGGTTCATCCATTTGATGAGCGCCCACCGTTTTAAATTCATATCCTTTGAATAAGCAAACGTTGTCCCATAGCGCTTATTCTTAATTAACGCCATCGCGTGGTCTTTGTCCGCATTTTCGCGGGCATACTTTTTAAACGTCTTAACCGGAACACCCAACCACAGGGCGTGCTTGTTTGGATCCTGGTTCCCATAAACCGTTGGTTGATCAGCTAATGTCTGAGTGACATAATCCTGAACCACCCAATCGGCAAGGTTGTATCCGTTTAAGGTCACAAAGAAACTGCTCCGGCCTTGCCGTAGGTTAATTTCGAACAACTTAAAGGTCTTATCGCGCGCGTCGTACTTCATATCAAAGTTAGCATAACCAGTAAAGTTAATGGCCTCCAAGAACGTTTGAATCTGATCGTAGACGGCTTGATTATATTCTGGCAAAATGGCAACGTAATTACCGATGGCTGATGGCGCTGGATCTTCCAACAATGGATGGCCCAGACACATCATTTTGACATGGTGGTTTTGATCCACGTAAGCGTTCAGGACCCGCATATGACTATCATCGCCTGGAATGAAATCCTGTAAAATAAAATCAGATGTATACCCGGTTTCATAAGCCAAGTTAATGACGCGATCAAATTCTTCACGACTTTGAATCCGGAACGCTTTTTTCCGGCCTTCAAAATGGACGTCTAACCATTCCACACTATTGGCCGGTTTTAACGCAACTGGGTAGTCAAACGGTTGCTCAATCGACTGGTCACTATCATGATCAGCTTTTGAAATTGTCCGGGTTGCCGGATATGGTAACCCATACTGATCACAGATTTCATAAAACCGTTCCTTGTTGTTCAACCGTTTCAACAAATCGTAGTCAATGTATGGACACACAAACGTGTCAGCTAGCTCGTCTTTGTGCTTAGCAATAAGCTCCGCGTAACCGTCACCACAACCAATCAGGATAACGGGTTCGTCGTGATCTTGATAGCGGGTCTTGATTTTGCGCATGGATTCAATCCAAACCGGATCTTCATCAAAACCGTCAATTAGTTCTAAATCCACAATTTTCGTGAATCGTGTCGGTGCTAATTGAATCGAGGCGATTGCCTTAACCGGCTGACCATATAACTCATAAAAGGAGCGGGCCATTCCGTAGACGTTAAAGTCACTCCCAAGTAAAATTGGCGTAAAATTTGGTTGGTTCTTCATAATCATGAAAGCTCCTTCACAACGTTTTTCGCAACTGTGACATCAGTTGCATATGGAGTATCGACCCCGTTGATTTTTTGGTAGGCGTCTTCGCCCTTCCCAGCTAATACCACGATGTCATCAGCGCGGCTCATCTCAATAGCCGTCCGAATCGCCTGACTGCGGTCCATGACGTATTGAACGCTCACCCGGTCATGGTCAATATGGGCGTCAATTTCTTGCGCGATTTTGCGGGGGTCTTCAAAGCCCGGATCATCGGTGGTCAAGATGGCCACGTTTGCTTCTTCGCTCAATGCTTGGCCAAACCCTTTGCGACGAGAGACGCCCTTGTCTCCGGTACTGCCGACGACGACAATCACCCGACCAGCATCAGTTTGCTGGCGTAAGAAGCTCAGCAATGCTTTCATGCTAGCGTAATTGTGGGCGTAATCAATATAGATTGTCCCATGGTTCGGCGTATCAATCATTTCCATCCGTCCAGGCACGTGAACATCCACCAGCGCTTGCTTAATCTCCGCTGGTTTCGCACCCGCCAAAGTGGCGGCCATGGCAGCACTAACGGCGTTACTCTCATTATAATCACCTGGCAAGTGTAACGTGTAGGCGCCAGCCATCCCAAGAGCAGTCCCCTTTTCACTTGCGCCGGTCACAACGAAGTCACTCTCGTGGAGGGTCTCTTCCTGATTGTTAAATGTCACGTCGACAACGATATCTTTTACTGAACCCTGGCGACCATACAAATATACGTTTTCGGGTTGTGTTGAGGTCTTAGCCGCATAATAGACATCCTGGAAATGGTCCGTCTCAGCGTTAATGATGCACTTCCGACTGTTCACCAGTAACTGTTCCTTGCAGTGAAGGTAGTCGGCAAATGTTGGGTGTTCATTTGGACCAACGTGGTCGGGACTGATGTTCAAAAAGATTCCTACGTCAAAAGTCAGCCCGTAAACTCGATTTTTCTTGTAGGCTTGTGAGGACACTTCCATCACTAAGTGCGTCATACCGTTTGTGACAGCGGTCCGCATATCGCGGAATAGGTCGAGCGATTCTGGCGTAGTTAAATGTGACTTAAAACGGTCACCTGGCCGTGGTCCCAATACCCGATCAATGGTAGAAAACAGACCCGTTTTACCGTTTGTTGCATGTTGCAAAATGGCATGGGTAAAGTAAGCTGACGTCGTTTTTCCCTTCGTCCCCGTGAAAGCAACGATAAACAGTTCGTTTTGGGGATAATCGTAAAAGGCTGCACCAAGTAACGCCATAGCCTTTTGGACGTCTGATACAATGATTGCTGTCAGGCCCGTCCCTTCTGGATACGCGGTTTCGGAGACGTAGGCGGTTGCGCCCGCTTTCTTAGCACTCGTCAAATAGCTCGGCTTAAAATTCCCTTTACAGAAAAACAACGTTTTGGGCTTTACCTGCCGTGAATCGTACGTCACTGCTGCAAACGCCTCATTTGGCGCCGTGCCAGTCACAGTTTTTAATAAATGATGTTCCTTTAATAAAGTCAACACTTGGGTCATCGCAAGCGACATGGCTTTTTCATCTCCAGCTCGTTCAATAATTGTCTAACCACCATTATTTCACGTTTCACGCAAAAAAGAAACCGACTTTCAAAACCGGCCCACTACTGGTGCCGCGTTTTAAAGGTCGGTTTCATTCATTAACTTACTTTTTTAATTTTATCGATATCTGTCCGGTGAACCTTGCTGATGGTGTCAGCAGAAGTCTCTTCCGGGAAGTACACTTGGTACCATAAGATAAAGGTGTAAATCGTAAAGATCTTTTGCATGCTTGACTTACCATTCACGTGTTCTTGCAAAATATTCATCAAGGCATCCGTATTGAAGAACTTCTCAGCCACATCAGAAGTAAAGGCTTCTTCGATGCGCTGACGATACTTGTCTTCTTTAATCCAGGTCGCAATTGGTGATGGGAACCCGAGTTTTTCTTTGTTAGCCACCCGTTCTGGTAACTCTGAAGCTGCGGCAGTTCGCAGTGAGACCTTTGTTTCAGTCCCGCGAATTCGCGTCTTAATCGGCATCGTGGCCGCAAACTTGGCCACTTCTTTGTCGACCAACGGTGTCCGGACTTCAAGCGAGTTGCACATACTCATCCGATCCGCTTTATGCAAGATGTCATACGGCAACCAGGTGTTGATGTCAAAATACTGCATCTGCGTCATCTCATCCTTACCGGCAACGTCGTCAAAGATGTGTTGGGTGTACGCACCCGCATCACGGTTTAGGGATGAATCCTTCAAAATAACGTCACGATCATGATAATCAAAAACGTAGTTCACCCGGTAATAACGTTCACTTAACGGTTGCGCCCCCCGAACGAGGAACCGGCGCCCGTGGAACCGTGGCAAGTTAACGACTGCTTTAGCGAGACCCTTTCGAATCGGCTTTGGTACCCATTTTTGGTAAGTTTCAAATGGCTTGGCTTCAAGGTAGGTATTGTATCCCCCAAAGAACTCATCAGCCCCTTCCCCTGAAAGGGCAACCTTCACGTGCTCCCGGGTGCCCTTCGACAGATAGTAAAGTTGCATTGCTGAAGGGTTAGAAAGTGGTTCGTCCATATAGTACATAATGGTTGGTAGGATGTCGAAATAGTCGTCGCCAGTCATCGTCAGTGGCGTGTTGGCTTGGTGGATTTCCTTTGCGAATTCCGTTGACCAACTCAATTCACTGTACTTTGAATCGTTAAATCCAAGTGAAAACGACTGAATTGGCTTCAACTTAGCGGCTTCATTCAAGACATAACTTGAATCGATCCCACTTGATAAGAAGCTACCAACTTCAACGTCGGCGATCATATGCGCATCAACCGAATCATCGACGATTTTGCGAATTTTTGCCGCATCATCATCGATTGTTTGCGTATCGTCAATATGATCATAGTTAAAGTGGTAATATTCATGCGTTTCGGTCTGCCCGTTCTTGTGAATGAAGTAGTGGCCTGGTAACACCTTGTACACGTTTTTGAACATGGTTTCCTTGGACGGAATAAATTCAAAACTCAGGTGGATGGCCAACAGATCTTTGTTAAATTCTTTCACAAACTTTGGGTGATCTAGGAACGCTTTAATTTCAGACGCCCAGAGAAAGCTCTGACCATCGTCATAGTAGTACAAAGGTTTAATCCCAAAATGGTCCCGGGCACCGAAAACTTCATCCTTTGCTTCATCATAGATGGCAAAGGCAAACATGCCACGGAGCTTTTGTAACAGGTCTGGCCCCCAAGCATCATAACCGTGAATCAAGACTTCTGAGTCAACGTCCGTTTTAAATTCGTACCCCAAAGCCTTTAACTCTTCACGAACTTCTTGGTAGTTATAAATTTCACCGTTAAAGGTCAACACCTTTGTCTGGTCCTTGTTGTACATTGGTTGCTTCCCATGAGCTAAGTCAATGATGGACAACCGCCGGAACCCCATTGTTGCACCTTTTCCTTCAAAATATGCTTCGTCATCCGGACCCCGGTGACGGATGCGATTCGCCATCTTAACAATCGTGTCGCTAGCGACGTCTGATTGATTAACATAACCAACAAAACCACACATATTGTTTACCTCTTATTCTCTCATTTTTTATTTACATAAATAAAAGCGACATTCTGCCGCTAAACCAGACTACATTTTAGCAAAAAATAGCGCACAATACTACTAAACATGACGGGCCATAATCTTTTCTTTAAAATCGGGCCACTAACAATCGCGTTTTCGCCACTGAAAGCGTTTTTGCGGTATAATATTAGTTAAGCCAAACGAATAAAAAAAGAAATGGTGGGGATACTATGGACAATCTAATTTTCTTCAACCCAGGCGATTCTATCGGGAACTTTCACGACTACGACGAAGCAGTCCGGACAGCCCAGATTTATCGCGATAAAAACCAGGTTCAAGAAGGCCATGTGCTCGTGGTAAAGGGCGTTGACAACCATGATTTCGATATTTTCTTGGCTGATAACGAAGTCACTCATAACAATGAAAAAGACGCCGGCCAAGCTTATCACGTCTCCAAGGAAGTTTAACCGGCCATCACCACCTTGCCGTGGTCAACAAATAGCGCGTCAGCCTGAAGCATTCGGACTGACGCGCTATTTGATTCTCGCTAGTTTGTCGTAATCAGGCGTTTTGCTTCAACTAACTGATCTTTAAACCGGACGAGATCGTCGTAAACCAGATCCCGTTTTGGCACCGATAGGATCTGATTTGATAAAACCTGCAAAATTTCCAGAAACAACCTTTTCAACCGTTTGCCAGCACGAGTGTGCGGAACGTTCCCCTTCGCTTGCTGATAAGTCCGAGTCACATCCCGCCGAAGATCACGGGAAAAGGATAGCCCCGTATTGAAAGACTGGTAATCGCGAATTTGACGTTCTGTATAGCCAATCATCATCTGCCACCAATCAAATTGGCGTAAAATCTGGGCCTTGGCTGCCGCCACGTTGTCAAATTCAATTGTTTGGCTATTTTTGAACGTTTTTAAAAGCCTCCCAAGCAGCCTTGCCCTTGTCGGTTAGCCCATTGATATACGGTTCTGCATCAATATATCCCGCTTGGATTAGTGGTCGCGGGTCGCCACCAATTTCGTTATCACAGTAATCCACAAAGTGACTAGGACTTGTCCCTGCCGCCACCCGTCCCGTTTGAATGGCATCCAAAATATCAAAATCCGTTTGCGTTAATTCCATTTTGTTCGCCTCGTTTCTCATATTTTAATTTGAGAATAGCATAAAGCTGGTAAAAACCAAACCAGAAGTGCTTGAAACACTTTGCTTGCGCTTTGAGGTCGTTGCGGTACACTAAGCTCAAATTTATAGTGACTACAATTGACCTTAGGAGGCATAAAAATGACCCAACACCTTGGTGAACACGACTTAGGGACGTATGACTACGTCTCAACCATTTATAACGACAACATGCGGTTGGCGCCTTATAAACTCCCGACCCAGACGGCTGATGGCACTCAAACGCTCGTTGCTACTGCGCCCATCAAATTATCGATGGTCATTAGCGACCAGCGCGTGACCAAAATCACCATCCAAACAACAAAACCTCAGTCCACTGAGTACATGCAGGTTTTTGAGGGGTTTGAGTTCGGCTTTGAGGCTCTTGGAACTTGGATCAATACCTACCACCGCTCCACCTCGACTCACGGTCCTGCTTCCGACGTTGTCAACGGGATTCTGGCCAGTTATGACACAACATCTGACAATGTTTTAACGGTCAGTTTGACTCGTGCTGACTAACAAATAAAGCTTGACGGGAAACTTCATCCGCCAAGCTTTATTTAGTTACGAATTGAAATGCTCACGCTTGAATGGCTAATCTGCTAATGCCTTGACGGTTGCCAATACCCACTCATCGGTGAAAACCGAATGGATCGCGTCATTAGGCGCCTCAATTTCACGAAGAGCCGGTGCTAAAGCAGATGAAACGTTAGTCGCGTCCAAGGGCTGATCCGTTAACGCAATGAAAAAGCCAGGGACGTGTTCCGTAATTTCATACCCGCTGGCGCGCAAAAAGGCAATGGTGGCCACGACAGCCGTCGCAAGGTTGCCAGCCGCAAATACCGGGTGATCAAGGAGTTGTGTTAACACCGTTGCCGCCTGCTGCACCACGTCAGCTTCGGTGGCTGGCGTTTCTTGAATTTTAGTTAACAGGTGACTTAATCCCACCTCATCCGTTAATTCAGCTGTTGGCGTCGCTTTGATTTGTTGCACCTGATGATTAATATACGTAAAATCCTCAATTGTGAGTCGCATGTCTGACCTCCGTCGTTTTAAAATTATTATACGATATTCCACGCCACTTAGGGGGTTGGATTTTGATGAGGAAAAATCACAAAAAAAGCAAAATTTCGTCGTAATTTCAAAATAAGAAACAGGTATAATGATGGTAAGAACTAAAAAGGAGATGGGTCGAATGGTCGATACTGAAAAAACATTAGTCCTCGTTAAACCCGACGGTGTGGCAGAAGGTCACATCGGCGAAATCATTACCCGCTTTGAACGGAAACGATACGGAATTGCTGCTCTTAAGGTTGTTAACGCCACAACTGATCAGTTAAAACGCCATTATGTGGAACAAGTCGCCAAACCTTTCTTCCATGAAATTGAAACCTATATGCAAGAAGGCCCAATTGTCGCAATTGTGGTGACCGGTACCAACGTTGTTAAGGCTGTTCATAACATGGCCGGCAACACCCGACCAATTGAATCCGCACCCGGTACAATCCGCGGTGACTTCGCCCACCAGTACCCCGACGGCATTCTACGCAACATCGTGCACACCTCCGACAGCCGTGAAAACGCAGCTAATGAAATCGCCATCTGGTTTCCTGAAATGGTGACTGAGAAGCTGATAGAAAAACCTCAGGTCGAACCAATCAATGAAAAGTAACCAAAATTGTTTGGCTTAACGCACCACCAAAACGGTTCAGAATAAAAAGCTCATTAATAAATTTCAGTATTTGTTTTCATCATGTTACCCTTAATTTAAAGGAGTGATAATGATGACTACTAGTCAAAAAAGCAACATTAACTGGTTGTACTTGCTGCTGTTTGTCATAATGACTGAAGCGGTTGGCATCGTATCGTCGCTATTTTCGGGCAACGTCAAACAAATTTATAACAGTTTGCTGCTACCGCCGCTGTCACCCCCTGATTTCATCTTTGGACCTGTTTGGTCAATTCTATACGCCCTAATCGGGGTCGCAGGATACCTGGCCGTCAGCCAATCTACCAACCATGAACGACCACTTAATATCACCTTATTTTTTGGTCAATTAACCGTTAACTTCTTTTGGAGCATCATCTTTTTCGGGGCTGCAGCTTACTGGATAAGTTTCGTTATCATCGTCCTATTAGATGGCCTCGTCATCATGGCCATCGCAAAGTTCAATCGAACTTCCCACCTTGCAGCTTGGTTGCTGGTTCCCTACCTTTTCTGGATCCTGTTTGCTACCTACTTGAATGTCGGTGTTGCGTGGTTAAATTAACAAAGGGAAGTCAAATCCAGTGTCAAGATGGAACACTCTAAAGATATTTTCTGTGCAAGACGGAACCAAAAAACAGGAACAGCGCTAAGTATTCATCATGCAAGGGGCCCGTGGGCAAACGGCACCCAATATCATCAAACCGAAGTTTAACGCCACAACGCCCCTAACCGTGTTTCACACGAACGTGACGAAAGTTAAACTCATTGATGGTAGCTGGGGTTATCTGTTCTGTGTGACCGATGAAGCGAGCTGTGAAGTCATTACGGCCAAAGTGAGTGGCTCGCCAAACATGCAGCTAATTGACGATACCCTGGCAGAGCTTAAAGTGCGTATAAGACCAGATTTAGAAATAATATTACACTTTGACCAAGGGTGGCAGTATCGCCAAAAGGCTTACCGCAAGGCGCTTGAAGAAATGAATATCGCGCAAAGGCAACTGTCATGACAATGCGCTAATCGAAAGTTTCTTTAATCTCCTGAAGCGAGAGTGTTTAAATCGGATTCGTATTGAAAACCTTAGTGAACTCGTCACAGCAGTAACCGACACGTCTATTAGTTTAATAACGAACGGGTCTCAATGAACAAAAATGGCCTAACCCCTGTTGAATACAGGAATCAGGCCATCATGGCGTAACTAAACTTAAACTTGTCTAACTTTTATATGGCACTTCAGAGTTTTAGACTCTTTTTTAGAGTTTTAGACTCTTTTTTTATATTTTACTCGGTTATAGACCAATTTACAAAAAATACTATTTTAATTATCGAACACTTAATGTAAAATTATAAAAAAACAGATTAAAAAAACTCTTTTGGAGGTTTCAAGATGCGAAAAACTATAACGCTTGCAGGGACGCTCTTAGTCTTAGCAACACTAACTCTGACAGCGTGCGGTAGCACCTCAGCTACGCAGTCTGACAATACCAGCAAAGTAAGTCAGGCATCTACCAGTCCTCAGAAAACTACTACCCTTGAATCAGGGACGCAAAAAAATGAGAACAAAGCAGCCACTTCTAGCAGTCGAAAAAAACTACCGCTTGAATATCGGTTGGCTTTAAAAAAGGCACAATCTTACTCAGATGTCATGAAAGCCTCGAAAAAAAGAATCTACCACATGCTGACATTAAAAACAAGCTACGGAGACGCTATTGACTCGAAGCTTGCGCAGTACGCAGTCAATCATATAAAAGTGGACTGGAATCAAAATGCTTTAGCAAAAGCCAAAGACTATCAACAAATACAAAATCTTTCCGAATCACGACTCAAGATGCAACTCACTGCGAAAGCCGGTGACCAATTTACCGAAGAACAGGCGAATTACGCCATTCAACACTTAAACGATTAAGTAGGGACGGAAAAAACACCTTATACCTGTCAACGTTTGGAATGTACTTACCCCCTCTTAAAGAGGTTGCTTTCACGTGCAATTTTACTAGGCCGAGAACCCGGCAAGTTCGGTTGAGCCTGAGAGCTTTAAAAAAAGGGTCACAATTTCTGACTGCCAATTTCGTCACTAAACTTGTGTGGATTATCTATCAATCAAAATAATAGACTATGTAATTACTAATTACTTTCGGAATTGGGTTAAAGACTTCGCGGAAAGTTCAATTAAGGGTTAATAAGATATGCTCATAGTTTCTGAGAGGACCCATAAGCTTGTAAAACTACCTGAATCTCCCTGAAATTAAAAAATAGGAACGCCGCTAGACATTGCTCTAGCGGCGTTCCTATTTTTGTCATGTCACCCTATTTAATTTAAATATGCCCCGAGCAGGATTCGAACCTGTACTTGGTTTCCCAAACAGCGACCTGAACGCTGCGCGTCTGCCAGTTCCGCCATCGGGGCAGTTGACAACATCAATAATCATACACTATGACGAATTAATTTGTAAAGCCCCAAATTCAAGTAATGTGTGGTCTTGACTAATTTAATCACGGCCCCTACTCATTAATCATGGTGATGACCGTTCCAAAACCATGGACAACTAAGAACTTGGGTGCAACGTTCATCCGAACTACTTCTGTATTGAATGATACGTCAATGACACCATCCCCATCCATTGCGGCCGCTTTTTGGAAAAGCTTTTGCTTGGTTTCCTCGAATAAGTCGTCAAACCGGTCAAAGTCATCTGGTTTTTCAGACGTCAACATGGTATGGCTCGTGGCTGTGACCACGCCTTTAACAATGTGTGACTGGCTGTAACTCCCCGTAGACATAAACATCAGCAGGCCCCCCTTTTGATCATGAATTTCATTATACCGAAAAAAACAGCCTAGCGCGAGCCAGACCGTTATTAGTACCAGTGATTTAGTTTATAGAAAATGCGGATGATCCGAAGCGGAAACGCCCCCGGAAAATAGGAGCTTATTTTGCGCGTCGTAAGCTCGAACCGAGTATTGACCTGGTTTGACACTGAATGTTTTTGTCACGTGACCATTTTTTGCGTAGGCAGCTTTAACGGCGTCACCATTTTTAAAAATCCGATATTTAAACGTGCGATGACTAGGTGTTAAGTCCGATGTATTGGCGTTAATCACGACGTGTAGTCGATCGCCTTTCTTGACCGTAATCCGGCGCGTTGACTGTGAGGTTCGGCCTTTTTGGAACGATGAGGTATCGCTTGCCGCTTGCGCCTGTTGTGGTAAGGCTGTTAAATACAAGCAACCGCTTAAGACCATGAAAGCCGCAAAACTCATAAAATGAGCGATTGTTTTCATTGTATTCCCTCCTTTGATTACGTTATAGGTTACTCGGCCGATGTTAATAACGGTTTACAAAGGTGTAACAAAGGCTCAACGAATCATTGCAAAAGGATGAGCTCCCGTAAAATAAGGTGCTTTTTTCTATCTTCTAGCGTGAGGGATTGGTAGAATGCAGGTGTTGAGAAGACTGTCAGTCATTGGAGGTGCCCTAAAATGAAAAAAACAACGCTCACTGGCCTTAAAGTGGTACTTGGTCTTGGCTTAATGACCAGCACCTCCCTAGGAATTATGGCCGCCTCGGGAATCGATCCGGCCGTCACCGCAGCCCAGAAAACCAGCGTTCACTACAGCCGCATCACTGCTGCTTGGCCACTTGGTGACGAATACCGTGAATCGCGACTGTTCAACCACGTGCCTGAATCCGGTTATCGGCTGAAAATGACCAGTTGGAAAAAAATCCGCTTAAATCGCTCAAAACGGGTCTATGTCGATCGGAAAGCAAGGGTCACAACGCGCGAACGTGATGGTGATTTGGAGCACGAGACGTACTACCGAATTCGCTTTGTTAAATCTGGAAGCGCTACCCGCTACTGGGTTGAAGATGATGCGTTTGATGATTAACCCTCAAAAAATAAGAACAGCCAGTCATCGATTTGAGTGTCTCAAACCGCGACCGGCTGTCCTATTTTGATTAAAGGTCTTGACTACCAAGCGACGGCAACAAGACAAAAAGCGATAACTGCAGGTAAGCCTTGAATCAGAATAATCCGTTTGCTAGCTGTCATCGCACCATAGATAGCTGCAATCACAACACAGCCCACTAGGTATAAAACCATGACCTTCCGAATTGGATCACTTAAAAAACAAGCAAAAATAATGCCCACTGCTAGGAAACCGTTATAGAGCCCTTGATTTTTAAACAGTGTTTGGACCTCGGTGACTTGCAATAGCTTGCGGGGCACTGCAAACGCCCTTGAGGCCATTTCACTGTTACTATTAAACATCTCTAACCACAAAATAAACAAGTGCTCAACGGCCACAATAACCGCCATGATTAAAGCAAAAATTGACATTTCTATTTCTCCCCCCTAAAAAGGGTAAACCCATCATACCGTATTTTAGCCCGTTATGGGAAATGAACGCGTGACGTACAATCAACTTCTTGACACGATGACCAATAGAATGTTAGATTATTTGTTGGATTGATTTATTGGGGGTGAATCAGAATGAACACAATCAAAACGGTGATTGACACCATCTACTCAACGAAACACACCATTTTCGTCCACGTTGTTAACGCACTTGGTCTAACTTACGACCCAACAAACGGTGACGTTTATAAGTAACCGATTCAACCTGGGTGAGTCCGCTGCTGCGGGCTTTTTTGTTTGGCGTTGAAAACCAGAGCAGATTAGTCGACAAGATCCCGCTTTTTTCATACAATACCCAAAGCAAGGTTGCCAGATGCAATTCAGTTGTGTACCATAGACATATCTATTTCGAACCCCCAATCAAAGAAAGAAGGCCCCTGAATGGCGAACGAACCAACTCCCCGCTTACTTGACGAACAACTCTGCTTCGCCCTTTACTCAGCTAGTAAGAAGTTCACCCACTTTTACCAGGACGCGCTGGCCGAATTTAAGCTGACCTATCCCCAATACATCACCATGTTAATTCTATGGGAAAAGTCTCCCATGACCGTTCGAGACTTGGGCAAACGCCTCAATCTCGACAGTGGGACCCTAACGCCGCTACTTAAACGGCTGGAAAAGTTAGGTTGGGTCAACCGAAACCGCAATCAAGAAGATGAGCGTCAAGTTGATATTACCTTAACCGACTACGCGCTCGAACAACGGGACGCCGTTTACAGTCGCGTCAACAACTGTATTGATTTAATTGGCATGAAACAATCCGAATACGACGCGATGAATGACCAACTTGAGCGCCTCCAAACAGAATTAGACCGAGTTAAAAATAACCACCTAATCCAAAACCACTAAAAAAGCGACCTCAGATTTTGACATCTGAGGTCGTTTTTTTAATGGTTAAGGTTCAGGATCGTCAAACCCATCGCAATAAAATTGTTTAAAAAATGAAGGCTAATTGATGTCGCTAAGTTATCGGTTTGTCGATAAACCCACATTAAAATGGCCCCCAACAACGCGTAAATTAAAAAACTTACGGGGTTACTGCTTGCATGGGCTAATGAAAAGACGACCCCACTCACAACAACCGGCAGCCACAATTGGTCTTTTTTGAAGAAGGCGTTAAATAGATATCCCCGAAACAGAAGTTCTTCAATCACCGGGGATAAAAAAGTGGCCGAAAACGCGAGGAGATAAAACGTCCACGGACTACTACCCATTAGCGTATTAATCGTCTGCGTATTTTGGGTTTGTTGCTGGTTAAACAAGAGCTGGTTTAACGTGCCCAATCCCATTTCAATCACGTAAAAAGCCACGAAGCCGCCAACTGCTAGTTTCACATCCAAGCCCGATATTCGGTGCCAGATGGCCGCTTTTCGTTCTTGGCTGACAACCCGGACCAGTAACCAAATCAACAACCCAAAACTAGCGAGATAGGCAATCGACACCGTAAGTTGTAATCCGATTTGATTAGCCTTAATGGCCCGCATGGCTAGTAACCATAATTGAACACACTGAATTAAAACAAATCCCGCGACGAAAAAAGTCAAACGGGTTAATAGCGAGCGGGATGACTTGATTTCAGGTTCCATACGCACCCTCCAATTTATAATTTGGTCTCAGATTCGGTCGAATCATCGCCGCTATCGTTTTGACGTCGCCGCTTAAAATGGGGCGCAAAAACGAGATATAGGGCTGTCACAGAGAGGGTTGTTATAACCCAGGCACCGATTAAAACCAACACCATGACATGGAAGTTAGCAGCCCTGGTCACCCACAATGCACCGCCCATAATCAGGGCAGCTAAAAGTGTGACTAAACCACCGTAGAGTATTTTCAACAGTTACCCTCCAATAAATTAATGAAAATCAGCTGCCATAAACCGTTCCATAATGGCCGTTGCGCCATACGTTTCAAAGCTCGCAAATTCTAAGTAGTTGATATCCGCATAAGCTAATTTAACTGCCCAACGTGCTGACAAGTCGCTTCGGTCGATGTAGTTAAAATGCACTTTCTTGGACTTTAAAGCCCCAACAAAGCCGGTGTACTTCTCTTCTCGCTTTCCTGGATGGATGCCCAGTGAAATGACACGGTCATTCTTAAATGCCCATTTCAACACGGTTTTGAGAATAGAATGTTGATCAAAATCAAACTGGTTCAATACATCGTCAATATGCCAAATATCGTAAAAATTTTTCTGACGCGCCAGGGCAATCAACGCTGTTAATGCGGTTAAATAATCTGAAGCGTCTTTTACCTGACTAATTGTGTTCAATCGAATGACAGCTGCACCATCAAGTGCGCCATCCGTACTCACTTGTTTAAACAACATAAATTTTGAATCGCTCACAACGACATAACCAACTGAAAAATGCTTCGAATCGCCGTACCGATAAAGTTCAACTAAATGCCCTGTTTTTTGTGCTCGTTGTAGTTGTTGTTCAATTGTTTCCATCCATTTGACCTCCGTCAATGCACCTCATGTGTCGACGCCATTAATTGTCCTTTAACCTTACATCCAAATGGTTCCATCACTAAAAATAGCAATAAACTTACATAATTTCAACCATTGACCGTTAACAGTTAGCGAAAATCTTGATGTTACCCCATCACTTTTGTAAACTAAGGGAAAGCAGACAGAATTGAGGTGAACTCATGTTAAAAGAATTCAAGGCCTTCATTGCCCGTGGTAACGTGATTGACTTAGCCGTTGGGGTTATCATTGGTTCCGCTTTTACCGCCATTGTGACGTCGTTAACGACCAACTTACTTAATCCGTTCATTGGCTTATTTCTGGGGAAAATCGACCTTTCAAACCTCGTCTTCTCGGTCGGCGCTGCCCACTTTCGATATGGCGCATTTTTGAACGCCATTATTAACTTTATTATTGTGGCCTTCGTTGTCTTCGTATTGGTCAAAGGAATCAACAAGTTAATGCCCAAAAAACCGACCGAGACATCTGGACCCACACCAACAGAACAGTACCTCGCCGAAATCCGCGACCTTTTAAAAGCGCGTGACCGGTAATTTTAAACGTTTTGACAACCCGTCAAAACGTTTTTTTGGATTCGTTAAAGAAGCGTTTTCAAATAGATAAGTTATAATGAACCTATCAACAACAGGAGGTGATCATTTGCCAGCTGACGATTCTTTTCAGCTTCACATGCAAAAATTACCCGTTAAGGATAGTTCAGTCTTGGAGACGCTCTATGGTCTAGGAAACGGTCACATGGGTATTCGAGCTTCCAATCCTCTGCAGGGTAGCCAATCGAATCAAGATGGGCAACCCGGTATGTTCGTTAACGGATTTTTCGACCTTTCTGAGATTACTTACGGTGAAAATTATCCCGGCTTCCCCCAAAACGCGCAGGCAATCGCTGAATTACCTGATCCGCGTTACTTAATTTTTGAAATCGACGGAGAACGGTCAGATGAAGTCGCGTTTGATGTCAAATCAGTCGATAAAAATTTGGACATGAAAACCGGCCGTCTGCTGGAAATATTTGAAGTGATCAGTCCATCAAATAAAACCATCCGATTGACCATGCAATCCTTTGTCTCCCACGACCAACCCAACTTGTTTGTGGTGACCTATTCCGTTTCGGCCACAAACTTCGATGGTGCGGTAACGATTATCAAACAGCATCGCTACACTAACCGCCAAATCGACAATTCAAACGACGTCCGTGCGGATCAGCAAACCGGCCAGTTGGAACGAACATTTATTGATAACCAAACGACGGCCATGTTGTTAACAACCCGAAAAAGTCAGCTATCGCTACTAATCGCCTTTCAACCCTTAGATGGCTTAGACCAGTTGAAATTTAGCATCATGGATGAGCTGCCAAGCTACGGACGTACGTTTGATCTGACAGCGGGGTTAAACGTCCAATTCGGATTCGTTTATTCAGTGGGTGATCCCCACCCGTTAATGGACATGTCGCTCAACCGTGACCGATACGCTAAAGAAGCCCTCGATCGAACGACGTCCCAAACGTTCAGAGCACTCTACGACGCATCATGTCGACAACTTGACGCATTTTGGGAAACCAGCGACGTTGAAGTTGGCGGGGATGCAACTCTCGCTCGCGGCATTCGGTTTAACCTATTTAATCTTTACCAGTCAGCTGGGCGCGATGGACTCACGAGTATTCCCGCCAAGGGGCTGACAGGTGCTGGGTACGGTGGCCATTATTTCTGGGACGCTGAGATGTTTATGCTGCCATTCTTTACTTACACCCAGCCCGAAATCGCCAAGCAACTCTTAACATTTCGAGCTGCCACCCTACCGCAGGCCCAACAGCGCGCTCGTGAGCTGAATGTGCAAAACGGGGTCCTCTTCCCGTGGCGGACCATTAATGGTGAAGAATCGAGCGCCTACTACCCCGCTGGAACGGCCCAGGTTCACATCAACGCTGATATTGCGTATGCCGTTGACACCTACGTTCGGGTCACCGCAGATGAAGACTTTTTGGTCAAAACGGGCTTTAATATTATTCTGGAAACCGCCCGCTTTTGGCTATCGTACGGCCACTTTGCCCAGTCCGGACCACACCGGGGGCACTTTGTCATTGACGACGTCACGGGCCCCGACGAATACACCACCATGGTGAACAATAACTATTACACCAACCGGATGGCCAAAAACAACCTGATAATGGCGGCCAAATACGCAAAATTACTCAAACAACAACATCAAGACTTATTGGAACGTCTTGGCGTTGATAACGCTGAGATCAACGATTTCGAGTACGCAGCTGATCAAATGGTCCTGCCTTTCGATCGTGATCGACGGGTCAAAATGCAAGATGATTCATCAATGGCCAAGCCCTTCTGGCCCATTGATAAAACGCCCAATAATCAGTTTCCACTTCTCTTACATTTTCATCCCATGATCCTGTATCACTATCAAGTCAACAAACAAGCCGATACAGTGATGAGTGACTTCTTGTTTCCGGCCGACCAGTCGACGGACCAACTTAAACGCGATTTTAACTACTACGAGGCCATCACCGTCCACGATTCATCCCTCTCTCGGGCCATTTTTGGTGTTTTGGCTCACCGTCTTCATTTGGCAGGGAAAGCCTATGGGTATTTTATGGACACAGCCCTGATGGACTTGACCAATTCGCAGGGTAACACTGACGCGGGCGTTCACGCTGCCAATATGGGCGGGACGTGGCTTAGTTTAATCTACGGCTTCGGTGGCTTAGAACAGGAACGCGGGACGCTGAATTTTGACCCTAAACTGCCCGATCAATGGACGAATTTAACGTTTAAGTTAAAGTTTAAACACCGCTTCTTGGCCGTGAGGGTCACCCAGACCAGCCTGACGTTGACGTTATTGTCAGGAACTGACTTATCCGTCTTTTTTAGGCATCAACCACAACGGTTGACGCTCAACCAGCCACTCGTCATTTCGTTAATCGAAACCACATAGTTTGCGGTTTAACGTCTCTCGCATTATGATTAAATTGTAAAGGGTTCTTATAGAAAGGGGTTCGATCATGAAGACAATCGCACTAAAAGTGATGCAAGAATCAATCGAAATCGCCTACTCTACGGCCGATAACAAACCGCCGTTCCGTCGTTTTGTCATCACTTATAATCCAGACCAATCAATCGGAGATAACCTAGAAAAGATAAAAGTCGTTCTAGCAGGTTTGCCGATTGACGTGGCCATTTTACTCAATTCTTTGGAATATGAATTTTCAGACACGATCATCGGAATCAATCATCAGCGGATTGATATTGGATTGGCCATTACAAACATGTTAAACATTCCTGTCGTTTGCTCACGAAAAGTCGAAGAAATGGGTTTGAAAGCAGCATCGGATGAAAAACGCGACTATAACGAATGGCACCTAGACTATTACGGTCAATACAGCGATAAACGCAATTATGGTCAAGAAGCAATGCTAACCATTGGTAACGGCTACTTTGGCCTCCGAGGCGCCTACGTTGAAGCTCATGCGGATGCTGATAACTATCCGGGAACTTACGTGGCCGGCCTTTTTAACCAACTCACCACGAAGATCAACGATAAAGACGTTGTGAATGAAGATTTAGTCAACCTGCCAAACGCCCAATTTTTAACCTTCGGGGTTGATCATGAAGCACCCTTTAGCATTAATCAAACCGATATCCAAGACATCTACCGAAGCTTGGACTTAAAACACGGTGCTTTAACAACCACCATGCGGATTCAACTTGCGACAGGTCACGCGTTAACCGTTGAGACGACCAAAATCGCCAACATGGTCGATTGGCATCAATATGCAATCCAATATAAGATCACGCCAACGAATTTCTCGGGTAACATTCAAGTTTATTCTGAAATTGACGGTAGTGTTATCAATGGTAACGTGGCCCGTTATCAAGACTTTGACCAACACCATCTCAACATTACCGGTATGAGCTCCCAGCAAAACAGCATGATAATGGCCGGTGAAACCAAAACGTCTAAGGTTCAATTTGCAATCGGTGCAACGCTTTCGGGTCCGGCCTTAACAGGTGCGTCAGCCGTGACTGTCACCAACCACGATAAGGTCCTCCAACAAGTCGCTTCCATCGAGGTCACTGCCGGACAGACGTATACCTTTGAAAAAAACGTCGCAATTTACACCTCGCTCGAAACCAAGGAGCCTCTGGATGCCACCGCCGATGAAGCAGTCACCAACGCCACGTTTGAGGCAACAGCTAAAGAGAGCACTAAATACTGGGCCACAACTTGGAACAATTTTGACATTCAAATTGACCGTGATATGACCAGTCAAAAACTAACTCGGGTCAACTTATTTCACACGATGGTTTCAGCAGCGGCCAACGAGTCTGGAGAGCTCGACGCCTCAGTTGGTGCGCGTGGTCTTCACGGTGAAGCGTATAGAGGTCATGTGTTCTGGGATGAAATGTTCATCTTGCCGTTCTACACGCTCCACTATCCAGAACTGACCAAGCAATTGCTACTCTACCGCTACCGGCGGTTAAAGGCCGCCCGCGACTATGCAGCAAGCGAAAATTACGACGGGGCCATGTATCCATGGCAATCTGGGATGTACGGGGATGAACAATCGCAATTTACCCATTTGAACCCTATCACCCATCAGTGGGATCCCGACAATAGCCGACTTCAGCGTCACGTCTCACTTGCAATTGCCTACAATATCATCAATTACGTTCAAGTCACTGGCGACCACGCATTTATGGATGAATACGGGCTAGAAATGCTGCTTTCAATTGCCAAGTTTTGGATCAGCACCACCACTTACGATAAACAAGAAGACCGCTATAGTATCGCTCATGTCATGGGGCCTGATGAATTCCATGAAAATTATCCCAATGCATCAGAACCCGGATTAACTAACAATACCTACACTAACCTGATGGTGGCTTGGCTGTTCAACTACTTGGTCGAACTTCAGCCAAAGTTATCGCGTCAAACAATCAAAACCGTGAATGAAAAAAGTGCGTTCGACCCTGCTCTTCTTCAAAAGATGACGGACATCTCCCACAAGCTAAAGCTCGATATTAACGAAAATGGTATTCTTGCCCAGTTCGAGGGTTACTTCAAACTGCCATCATTAAACTTCGAAAACTATCGGAAAAAATATGGTGACATCTCAAGAATGGATCGAATCTTAAAAGCTGAGGGTAAAACGCCTGATGCTTATCAAGTTGCTAAGCAGGCTGATACGCTGATGGCGTACTATGTCTTGAACATTCCTGAAATCGACCACCTGCTTCACCAGTTGGGCTACGACCTACCAAAGGGCTACCTCTCTAAAAACATCCAGTATTATCTCGCTCGGACGACCCACGGTTCAACCCTTTCGCGAATTGTTTACTCAGTGCTCAATGAAATGGACGACAACATGGACCAGTCGTGGTCGTTGTTCAGTACCGCCCTGTTTTCGGACTACTATGATATTCAAGGAGGCACCACGGCCGAGGGGATTCATCTCGGTGTCATGGGCGCCACGCTAATGATTGAAACTCGGAACTATGGTGGTGTCGATAGTCTCGGCAATACGATTGCAATTCACCCTCACCTACCAACTGAATGGCGGCGTCTTCACTTCAAACAACTCATTCGCGGTCACTGGTACGACTTCACGATTACCCGGCACCAGATTAAAGTTCAAGCCGATGCCGACGTCACAGTGAACGTCTTCGATAAGCCAGTCCAGTTAAAGGCCAACAAGACGCAAACCCTTGACTACTAAATTCTAAAGGAGCTGAAAATGATGGCAAAAGCAAAATTTGACCAAATTAAAGGATTCGTTTTTGATTTAGACGGTGTGATTACGGATACATCAGTTTACCACTCCATTGCATGGCACCAACTTGCTGATAAACTGGGGGTCACTTGGACTAAAACACTTGAAGATGGGCTCAAGGGCATTTCTCGAATGGATTCTCTAGAAATGATTTTAAAAGCCGGCAATAAAGAAAACGATTATACTCAAGAAGAAAAAGTCGCTCTGGCCACGGAAAAAAATGATAATTATGTTAACGAAATTATGAAAATGACACCTGCTAACATTTTACCTGGTATCAAACCTTTTTTGGACGAGCTGCGGTCAAACGGTTACTTAATTTCACTCGCATCAGCTTCTAAAAATGGTCCGACCGTTCTCGATAAACTAGCTCTTACCGACTACTTTCCAGAGATTGTTGATCCAGCAACTTTAAGTAAGGGAAAGCCAGACCCTGAAATTTATGTTAAAGGGGCTGAATTGCTGAACCTTAAACCAGAGGAATGTATCGGAGTTGAAGACGCCGCTGCTGGCGTTCAAGCGATTAACGCCGCTAACGAAACTTCCATTGGAATCGGTGATCCGACGATTTTGAGTGAAGCTGATATTAACTTCAAAGAAACTGCCGAGATGACGCTGGATGCTATCAAACAAGCCCTTTAATTTATTTGAAACGAACTCACTTTTAACCTAAAAAAGATGTCGTAAACCTGAAAATTTTCAAGTTTACGACATCTTTTTTTACGGGAATGAATTTCCAAAGCTTTGAATAAGAGCAACTTATTTCACTCATTTTGCTGATGTAATTGTCGGTTTGTGGGTCGCGTCTCCGCCATCCGTGTGGTAGGCCCAAATGACAACAATCAGGTTAATCACAACCAGCAAAGCTGTCATTAAAAAGACAAATCGATAGTCCCATAACCCTGCGACGGCTGAGGCCAGCATTGGTCCCAATACGGAGCCAATCGCCTGGAAGGACTGGTTATAACTGAAAATCCGACTGATTGCGCTTGGCGGAGTATCCAATGTCATGACCGTTTGGGTCACCGGTAACAATGCAGCGTCGGCAATGCCAACGAAAAACCGCAGACCACCCAAAACCACAACGCTTGTCACAAACGTCATCGGGGCAAATAAGCCGCCAGATAGGATCAGGCCACCAATTAAAACCCGCCGGGGCCCAATATGATCGCCCAATGCGCCAAGTCGCGACGCCGCTAACAAAGTCGCAATTCCTGGCATCGCCGCGACCACGCCACTGGCAAACGCGACGTTGCCTTCGTTATGCATCAACTCTCGAACAAATAAACTGATAATTGGATTGACTGAGTTGGTCGCCGCTTGAATGAGCATCGAAGAAATAATCATGGCCCAAACGACGCGGAGGTGCTTAACGCCGGCAAAGGCACTTTGTTGTGCCGCCTTACTTTGTTTAGGCAACGGCGTGAAAGTTTCCTTCACACCGAAAAAGGTAACCAATGCAGCCATCAACATCAACGCTGAAAAGATAAAAAACGGGACGCGATACCCCAGAAAACCCGCAATGAAGCCACCGAAAATCGGGCCAACCAGCTGGCCACCTACCGCCCCGGTCGTCAGCGTTCCCATCGTCTGACCACTTTTTTCACGTGGCACTTCGCTAGCCACTAACGCATAAGCGTTATTGATATACCCCGAAAAACCACCTTGAATTAATCTTAAAGTAATCAACATCCAAACATTCGTTGATAACCCCGTGATCAAGCTGGTCACCGTCATCCCAATAGCTGCACGAAGCAACATAGGCTTTCGGCCGGTCCGATCAGCCAGCTTTCCCCAAAGCGGACTCACAATTGCTTGACTGAGGAACGTTGCCGCAAACGCCATTCCTGCATAGAGCGACAACTCCCATTTTGGAAAATGACCCATGGTGCTAATAAACAACGGTAAAAACGGTAGACTCATGCTAGCCCCCGCCCCCGTTGCAAAATTACCAACCCACAATGCCATCATATTACGGTGCCACTGTGGCTGCTTATTTTGACTCAACATTGGTGATTCAACCATCCTTTGAGACAACAAAATAGCGGGATCTGCTCCCGCCAACTGTCATTACTTAATTAAATCAAAGTGTCGCAACCCATTGACAATCCCGTTATCCATGTTCGTCGTGGTCACAAAGGCCGCTTTTTGCTTAGCCTCCGGTACGCCATTCCCCATCGCAACGGGAGTATCCACCATGTCAAACATCTGAAGATCGTTTAATTGATCGCCAAACGCAAAAGTGTGAATACCTTCTAGGTGAGCGGCACTCAATAAAATTTCAATCCCAGTTCGCTTTGAAACGCCAGCTTTCATGGTATCTAAACAACGGGGATTATTTCGAACCAGCGATAATTCACCATTGAATTTCTTTGAAAATAGATCTTCTTGATCCCGATTAAAAACGTTCATAAAATTAATCGGTTCTTTTTGATAAAAAGTAGGGTCAACATGCGGTTCAAGGTGAAGCAACTTATAATTTTCGATAGTATCCGCATTTTCCTCAGTTAATCTAAAGGCCCGGTTGTTGTAGTAGGCGACCGGATTATTTAACTGATTGGCAAACGCCGTAAACGCTTGGATCAAGTCCGTGTCAATCACTTCTTGGTGGAGTTTCTTGCCTTCGTATTGCACATAGCTCCCATTGGCGCTCACAATGGATGTAATATTGGTTTCATCCAAAACATTTTGCACTTCGAACACGTTTCGGCCGGTAGAAATAACTGACAAAATGTTGTTTGCGCTCATTTCCTTAATTGCGGCGATACTTTGAGCCGGTACATGCTTATCATCATCAAAAAGCGTCCCATCCAGATCAAAAAATACAACAGCTTCGTACATTTCAGCGTCCCCCACTCTTTATTTAGTAATTTCATTATACATCAAAAGTCTGCTATACTTAAGTTTCGTGATTACCAGTTAGAAAAATCAGAAAATAGATGTAGTAGGAACAGTTTTTGTGCTACACTATATCTTGTATATTTTAGATAAAGAGGGGCTATTATGGTGATAATTACTGCCGGAATGATTGGCGTTGGAAAAACCACACTCACAGGAATGCTCGCGGACCACTTAGGAACGAAAGCATTCTTTGAACCAGTTGGTGATAATCCAGTACTGCCATTGTATTACTCAGACCAAAAACAATATGGTTTTTTGCTACAAATCTACTTTTTGAACAAGCGGTTTGCAATGATCAAAAAAGCGTTAGCCGATGATAACAACGTTTTAGACCGCTCAATCTATGAAGATGCCCTGTTTACTCGTGAAAATAATGCGGAAGGTAACATTACTGATACCGAATTATCCGTCTACTTGAAGTTGCTTGATAACATGATGAGTGAACTGGATTCGCTACCCAAGAAGGCCCCTGACCTATTAGTTTATGCCGATAGCGACTTTGACACAATTCTTCACCGGATTAAAAAGCGGGGTCGTGATTACGAGCAGATTGATACCCACCCTGACTTGGAATCTTACTATTACAAGATGTGGTCAGCTTATAAAAAGTGGTTTGACGAATATGATGTTAGTCCCAAAATTAAAATTGACCTTCAAAAGTACAATCTTGAAGACCCTAAGAACGTCGACGCTGTGCTAGGTATGATTGACGACGCAGTTGCAGAAATTCACCCAAATGAAAAAGCTTCTAAAGTAATTTAACCCTCAAAAAACGCCCTAAGAATCGACGGTGCCCACTCATTTAGATTAGTGACGACACCGCTGATGCTAGCGTTTTAGTTGAAGCTAGTGCTTGAGCTCTAGTGACATAAAAAGGTGGCGGCCACTTGAAAATCCATCAAGCGGCCGCCACCTTTTTTAGTCTGAGATTAATCTGAAAACTGTCAGCCAATTGGCTTTTTTACCCCTATTAATCATCCCCGGCAACAGCCGTCCGGACAATCAAAACATCACTCTGAGCGTTAGCAACAACGTAACTGGCATTTGAGCCCATGACCATTCGTTGAACGGCGTTAAGACCTGTGGCTCCCAAGATAATAAGGTCCGCATTAAAAGTTTCGGGGAGTACTTGGGCCAGCTCAGTTTTAGGGTTACCATAGCTTACCGAGGTTTCAACCTGGCTGACCCCCGACTGAATCGCTTGCTTTTGATAGTCCGCAACTAACCGGTCCATCTTTTCTTTTACTTCATCCAGAACAGTCTGATCAACAGCGCCAAATCCGGCTTGAGTTGCCCCTAAGCCGACAAGTTTACTGATACTTAAGACGCTCACAATGATTAGAACCGACTGGTTGCGCTTGGCAACGGCCACTGCTTTATCGTAGGCTTTTTTCGCCTGTCTTGAGCCGTCGACACCGACGAGAATTCGATGGTATTCACTGAGATCAGCCATAACCACCCCTCCTTTTAACCAATTCTGCTACATCTTAGTCAGCCAAGTCATTTGAAAGAGCCTGAATGGAACGACCATAAATCGCCATTGCCAACAACAAATCATTGACCGGCTGGAATTCATCAACCTGGTGCATCGTATCTTCGGTGTGTGGGAATAGCGCACCAAAAGCAACGCCACGCTTCATAAGCCGACCATACGTCCCACCACCAACAACTTCGGGTTCAGCCGCCTGTTCACCCGTTAATTCGCGATAAGTGGCCATCAACGTCGTTACGATAGGATCATCCGGTGCTACATAGTGTGGCACCATTTCACGACCCTTTTGTAAGTCAAACTGGTTTTCCTCGGCAACTTTTGTCAAAGCGCCTTGGAGGTCATCTGACCCAATCCCCTTAGGGTAACGGAAGTTCAATACAATCTTGCCACCTTGGCCAGCTTGAAAATCCATGACCCCAACGTTCATGGTAAGATCCCCCATGATATCGTCAGTAAAGGCTAGTCCCAGCTTAGTGACCCGTGAATCGTCGTGCAAGGCACCACCTAGCAATGCCAGGAAGTGGCCAGCATCACCGCCAAAGTTAAATTGACTTAAAAATTTAGCCAAGTACGTGCCGGCGTTGATCCCATTTTTAGGTTCCATGCCATGAGCCGCTTTTCCAATAACGTGCAAATGAACGCCGTCGCCATCAGTTTTGACATCTCCCACAACGGGCATTTGGTCGAGAAATTCGGTGAAAGCGGCGACTAATGCTTCGTTGTCTGCGGTTTCGACAATGGCCGTTGCATCACGTGGTACCATGTTCTCGCGCAACCCAGCATCAAAGCCTTTCAAAGAATCGTCACCCGCGTTTTCACCCTTCACACCTAGCGTAAAACTGACGTTACCTTTTTCACCATTAATTAACGGGAATTCTGCATCTGGTGAGAAACCCATTGTCGGTTCAGGTTGGGTTTCAAAGTAATGGTTCATTCCCGTCCAGTTACTTTCTTCATCAGTCCCTAAAATGAACCGGACTTTCTTATTTAACTTAACGCCTTGGTCCTTCAAAATTTTCAATCCATAGTAAGCCGCTAACGCTGGTCCCTTGTCGTCTGACGTACCCCGACCGTAGGCGTTACCATCTTTGATAGTTAACGTGAAGGGATCTGTAGCCCATCCTTCGCCAGCCGGCATCACATCGACGTGCGCTAAAATCGCAATTGTTTCAGCCCCTTCGCCGTATTCAACAAACCCGGCTAAGTTATCTAGGTTGGTCGTTTCAAAGCCGTCACGCTCAGCCATCTTCAAAAAGGCCTGTAATGCTTTAGCGGGGCCTGGTCCTAACGGCGCATCTTCCGTTTTATTAGCGTCATCACGGACGCTTTGAATCGCAATTAAATGCTTTAAATCTTCAAGGTAGTCATCGCGATAGTCCGCAGCAACTTTCTTCCAATCAATGCTCATACTTGTCCCTCCTGAATTCTTTCTAGTCCCAGTTTATCATATGCGGGATAGTTTGCCTGCAATTCACAACATTTCCTCGTTTTTTTGTTGGTGCTATACTGAGGTGGACAACTGAATTGGAAATGGAGTGTGGTGGCAATGAAAACCCTAACAGAAAAGATTCTCACTGATACGATTCGACTGCGTCCAGCTAACAGTCATAAAGGTACTTTTGGTCGCGTTTGTTTAGTTGGCGGTAACTATCAATTTGGCGGCGCAATTATCATGGCGACAGAAGCTAGCGTGTACAGTGGTGCGGGCCTAAATACGACCCTCACTGACGTGGTCAACTTTGGCCCGCTGCACGCCCGCTTGCCCGAAGCCATGGTAACTGAATTTACCAATCAGAAAGCCTTGACTCAATTGGTGAGTGCAGCAGATACGGTCGTGGTTGGTCCTGGATTAGGGGTCGAATCAGATAGCCTGACCGTTCTAAAGGGCGTTTTTGACGCAATTCGGCCCAGTCAAACGCTCCTCATTGACGGCTCTGCTATTACCATGATTGCTGAAAACGATCTGCCATTGCCTACCGCTCACTTGATTTTTACCCCCCACCAAATGGAGTGGCAACGGCTCTCTGGTATCCCCATCAATAACCAAGAAAACGAAGCTAATGAAAAAGTCCGCGAAGAGTTAGACGCAATCGTCGTGCTCAAATCTCACCGAACCCGAATTTATACCTCCGAGGGGAGCTTTATGAACCCCACCGGGACGCCAGCACAAGCAACCGGTGGCATGGGCGACACTCTGGCCGGCATGATTGGCGGGTTTACGGCTCAGTTTACTCACCGGGAAAATGCCGTTTTGGCGGCTGTTTATGCCCATAGTGACATTGCTGACAACCTAGCTGATCATCAATATGTTGTCCTCCCCACCCAAATCATGCACCAATTGCCGACGTACATGCACGACCACCAAAGCAAGCGATAATCAGTCCAACTGCTATTGCGACAAAAAAGGATGCCTAGAGAATACGAAGTGCGCCAAAATAGTGAGACTTTTGTCCAACTATGACGGCCCACCTCAAACTCAAGGCATCCTTTTTGAGGTCGCTGATTTAACGAATATGCAACATGGTTCGCAGCCGACTGGTCCGACTACCTAAAACAGTATCAGCCAACCGGGTCTTCAAAACAAGGTAAACGTACAAGAAACCACCAATTGCAACCGATAGCGCCACTACCGGAACACTACCGCCGCGAGAGTCTACGACCATAAATAACCCTAGGCCCCAGCTGAACAACTTAACCAGAATCGTGGTTACAATAAACATCCCAATTGAAAAAACCAAGATACCATTCGTCTTCTTGGCAATCTCGCTGTAGTTCACGCCAAATTCTTGGTTCAGCCAGCCTAAAATTAAGGCATTAGCGACAATAAAGCCGAACGCTGTCGCAACCAATGGGCCAAAGATCCCCAAGTAGTGCACACATGGCCACTGGAAGACCAATTTAACCACCGTTCCAATCAGAAAATATCGAACGGCGCGCTTATTTTGCGAAATACCTTGCATGATCGCCGATGTGACCGTAAATAGCCCCAAGACAATTGACATGAAAGATGAAAAAGCCAAAACCGCAGCCGCGAGCTCTTTATGAGCCGTCCCGTAAAACAAAATATTTAGCGGATGGGCAATGGCAGCCATCCCTAACGCACTTGGAATCATGACAAATTCAAACAATAAAATAGCATTCGTGATTTGCTTGCTAACATCTCGTAAGTCGCCTTTGGTAAACGCCTCAGACAATAGCGGTACCGCCGTAATGGCCAGCGCTGAGGCAAGGGACACCGTAATCATAATTAGCTTGTTTGCGTTAACACTAAATAACGCAAACATATCGTTTAAGATGACCTGTGACGTCACACCAACGCCGCGCATAATGTCAAAAAATGTATATTGGTCAATTAATTGAAAGATGGTGATCCCGGCCCCTAAAACGACAAAGGGCAGCGCTTGCTGCAAAATTTCTTGATACAACTGCTTAGCAGGAACCACAATCTGATTATTACTATTGGCTCTTAAGGTATTAAAGGTCGCTCGGTTGCGGTAATAATACCAAACTAGCGTCAGTAATCCTGCGACGGCCCCGATAAACGCTGCAAACGTTGATTGTGAGACCGCTGTAATCCAACTGCCATGGAGCACTCGCATGATAATAAACGCCGTAATCAGCATGTAAGCCACTCGGGCTAACTGTTCAACAAATTGAGAAATGGCAGACGGGGCCATTTGTTGATACCCTTGGAAGAACCCCCGGGTTAAACTCATCGTTGGAATAATCAAGACGGCCCAAGCTAAAGAATGAAGGACCGGAATCACCCGAGCGTCGCCCCCATCTAACAGCGGCGCACCAAAGTATAATAAACTGGCACAAATAACGCCGGTTAAAAAAGCTAAAACGAAGCCGTGTTTATAAATTCGAAAGCCAACTCCATACTCGTTCATCGCATTATAATGGGCAACTTGCTTCGCAATGGCGGACGGAATCCCTGCAATCGCGACGATTAAAAAGAAGCTGTAAATATTGTAACCCTTTCCATAGAGGGCGTTTCCTTGAAGAAAGAATTGACCAAACCAAATTCCCCAAGGAATGATGTAGATGGCACCTAAGATTCGAGACAAAATACTCCCGGCCGTCATCCAGGCTGACCCTTTCACCATTTGATCCTGAGCACTGATTGGATCACTGATGGTGCCGCCACTTTTCGACATGCGCGTCATGTTTGATACCCCTGCTTTCGTTCCTACTTTTTAAATTCCTAAACAATTTTAATATGAAAGTTCACAAGACGCAATTGAATTTATGAAAGCTTAAGCCGTTCGTTTAGAAAAACTTGATAAACTTTATAAACCTCTTAAAAAAAATTCACAGAATCGCGACATTTTTTTCGTACGATAATGCTATGCCACCTTAATAAAAACGAGGTGATGCTCATGCACGAACGAATCGAATGGATCGACGTCGCAAAAGCACTGGGGATTATTGCGGTCGTCGTTGGTCATATTCTGCCTAGTGGATTGACAACACAATTGATTTATTGGTGGCACATGCCAATGTTTTTCATCATTGGCGGCTTCTTTTTAAAACCGATCAATCGCCGGCAAATCGGTCATTTCATAAAGCGACGAATCCAACCGCAGCTGGCGACCTACTTTGCAGTGGGCCTTTTATTAGTCCTTTTGAGTCGGGCTGTTCATCAAACCGACTGGTCCGGCCACAATCCAGCAACTAGCCAGTCTGCTGATTGGTGGCCGGACGCTCACTGGCTATACGACAACGATGTGGTTCATCAACGTCTATGTGCTCACTTTACTGATGGTGGTCACTATCATTTCAACGATTCAAAAGCGACGATGGCGCCTCATTATCGCGGTCGCCGGCCTGCTCTTGGGCTGCACTTATGATAAAGTTTCCGTTTGGTTTCAAGGCACACAAACCTTGCCCTGGGATGCCGATATCGTGCTTCTCACCACGTTTTTTACGTTAATCGGTTACGAATGGTTTCACCATCCGCACATTAAACCGCTGACCAACGTTTTGCCACTGTTGGGAGCCGCCGGCGTAACAACCGGCGCGGTCATTCTCAAATTAAGCGGCCAATTACCCTTTAGCCTGTCATTGAAATCCCACTTGATTGAAACCGGTGGTTGGCCATCGGCGTTAATTCTGTTAACCGTGCCATTAACCAGCTGTTTGATTGTATTTTGGGTAGCTAAATGGTGCTCTATGACGGCGTTAAAGCCACTCTTAACCATCATGGGCCGCCACAGTCTAAGCATCATGCTTTTTCACAAAGCCTTATTTGACCTATGTTCCCAACTCAACCTCAATGCGTTACCGTTGCAAATCATCATTGGCCTAATCATTCCAATTGGCCTATCCTGGTTGCGACGAAAATTGGGGCATTTTACCCAGCCAATTCGCCTTCCACAATCAGCGCCACTATAACCATTTAATGTAAAAAACGACCTGCAAAAAATTGCAGGTCGTTTTTACTGACCGACTCATGAAGCCATCGCTCACATTTTTTGAAGACGGGCAATACGGTCAGCCGTTGCCGGATGAGTATCGAATAAATGTTGCCACGATCGCTTCTTTTTAAACGGATCAGCAATATACAAGGCCGCGCTGCTAGCATCAGCTGCTTTCATTGGGGCACTATCTGAAATAACGTTTAGCGCATCAATGAGTCCCTGTGGATTCCGAGTTAGTTCAACGGCGCCGGCGTCTGCCAAGTACTCCCGGTTACGAGAAAGCGCCAGCTGAGCAATTGTTGCCGCAATTGGTCCTAAAATGACCAAAATCAAAGAAACGACCATCATGATGGCCTCAAAGGGGCCACTTTTTGAATCGGATTTACGGTTACCAAACCAAAAGAAGTGCGTTGCAAAATTCACCAAAATCCCAATAACCGCTGCCAACGCGAGTGCTATCGTTTGCAACCGAATATCGTAATTTCGCACGTGCGTCATTTCATGAGCCATAACGCCCTCTAACTCTTCTCGGTTTAGTTTCGACAGCAAGCCTGTGGTAGCTGCCACAGCTGCATGCTGAGGGTTGTTTCCTGTCGCAAAGGCGTTGGGACTCTCGTCGTCAATCACATACACTTTTGGTACTGGCACCCTAGCCACCAAAGCCATATCTTCAACAATATGTTGTAAATCGAGATATTGATTGGTACCAGAAATTTCGTGAGCATGATTCATTTTCATCACAACATTGGTCGAGTTACCAATCATCACTGCACTATAGCCAACAGCTAAAATAACGGCGGCGATTAACCCGCCAGGCGCACTATTATAAAACGTATAACCAACGGCGGCACCAACTGCCATCACGAGCAAACAAAAACCAATTAAAACGTAAATGGTACGACGCTTGTTTTGCGCAATTTGATCGAACAGCAATTAAGTCGCCCCCTTACTTGTCGAAGGAAACTTTTGGTGCTGTCTTTTCTTCTTCCGGTACTTCAAGGTAATCGGCTTGTTGGAAATGGTGCATCGAACCCACGATATTGCTTGGGAACGATTGTAGTTTCATGTTCAAACTAGCCACACTTGAATTATAAAGTTGACGCGAGTAAGCAATTTTATTTTCGGTGTTGGTCAATTCTTCCATCAAGCGACTGTACTCTTGGTCAGCCTTCAAGTCTGGATAGGCTTCACCAACCGCAAAAATACTTTTCAAGGTATTCGATAATTGATCCGAAACAGCCATCGCCTGCTGATGATCACCGCTCGGCGTGTTAATCAGTTGATTTCGTAATTCGGTCACCTTTTGTAAGGTACTTTGCTCATAGTGGCTGTATCCCTTAACTGTTTCAATCAAGTTAGGGATTAAATCGTTACGCCGTTTTAATTGAACGTCAATCTGGCTCCACGATTCTTGTACGTACGTCCGGGCTTTAATCAGGCCGTTGTAAAGGCTAATATAAACAATCACCAATAAGACGACAACAACCGCAATAATGATCCCAATTGTCATAATGATTCCTCCATTCGGTTTTTTGGTGGTTCTACTAATAGTATATCAGGTCAAACAACCGGACGCGAATCAATCAGTCTCTGACCAGTTTTTACCTTTCCTTTTAAAACCTCCCGCTGATTCTCTGTTATAATAAGCCTATTGTTGTAAAAGAGGAGGAAGTCACGCTTGAAAAGTCGAAAACTACTGATTGCCATTATCATCAGTCTGATGATTGGTTTGGTGCTTGGCACGTTGTTTGCCCAGCATCGGCAAGCAGACTACGTCAAAAAACACTTCGTCTCCTCAAACACCCCGACCATTTTTGTCCATGGTTGGTCTAGTAGCGGACTAGCTGAACTTCCACTAATTGATTCGGCAGAACAAATTCACGTGGCGAAACGAACAATGGTCATCCACGTGCGAAACAATGGGACGTTAAAAATTCGCGGCCGACTGAACGCAAGAATGCGCAACCCAATTATTCAAGTCATCTTCGATAATAACCGGGCCGGTGAATTTCGAAACGCCCAATGGTTAAAAACCGTCATGCGAACGCTTCATGATAGTTACGGCGTCACGCAATATAACGCTGTTGGTCACTCGATGGGCGCGTATGCTTGGACCTACTACAATATGCTGGTTGGAAACAACATTAGCTATCCCAGATTGAACAGAGCGGTCCTAATTGCGGGGCCATACGACGGTATTATCGACAATCACAAGTCCAATCAGCCATTATATCCGCCTTTGAGTCGCCTATGGGACGATTATCCCAACGAAAATCGGTTAAATGACGATGGCCGACCAGCCATTTTACATCCAGAATATCGCTTGCTCATGCGCTTAGCTCACCGGTTCCCCAAGCAAGCAAAAGTCCTAAATATTTATGGCGATCTAGACGATGGTTCTGACTCCGATGGCGTTGTGACAAATGTGTCGGCGCTGTCGCTCGGTTACCTTCTTGAAAACCGGGTTGCCGCTTACAAAACGCAAAAAATTACCGGACCAGATGCGCAACATAGTCGGTTGCACGCTCACAATCTAGAAGTCAATAAAGCACTGTTGAATTGGATTTGGCAGCGTTAGTTAAAAGCCTCTGACGAACTTTCTTGTCAGAGGCTTTTTTTGAGGATCTATGAAATGGCGCTGTGTCCGATATCATGACGCCAAGTGTAGGCTTGCTGATCGACATTATGGTCCAAAATTTGATTCACTCGTTTCTGGGCGGCTAATACGGACGGGGCTTTCACCGTCACCATCATAACCCGACCGCCATGACTCACCCATTTTGAATTTTTGGTGGTTACCCCGGCATAACTAACCATGGCATCCGCAGCCGTAATCCCCGGTAATGCAACGCCATCTTTCCCGTTTCTGGGATAACCGGCACTCGCAATCACCGTTCCCAGATAGATGCTGTCAGATTGCCAATCAAGGCGGGGCTTTTGCCCACCCAAAAGCGTTAGAATCGCCGCACCCAGGTCAGTTTGCAGTTGGGGCAGGACAACCTGAGTTTCCGGGTCCCCCATTCGCACATTAAACTCAATGACTTTCAAACCCTCACTTGTTGCAATTAACCCAGCATACAAGAAACCCACAAACGGCGCCCCCATCGCAGCCAGTTGGTCAATCACCGGTTGAATCACTGTCGTCATGACCTGTGAGGCGGTTTCTGATGGGAATTGTGGTAGTGGGCTGTAAGCTCCCATACCACCGGTGTTGGGACCCTCATCCCCATCTCGAAGCCGTTTATGATCTTGAGCTAACGGCATCAAAACTGCTTGACGACCGTTGACCAACGCAAAAGCCGAAAATTCTTGGCCTTCCAAAAACGTCTCAACTAGCAATTCAAATGGGCCAGCCAGTTGTGAAATTTCCTCAAGGGCAGTCTCTGCCTCCTTGAACGACTGTGCGATCACAACCCCTTTGCCTCCAGCTAAGCCGTTGGCTTTTAGAACTTGGGGGTATTTTATTTGGTTAAGGTAACTTTTTGCTTTTTCTAAGTCCGTAAATTGTTGATAATCCGCCGTTTTAACATCCGCCGCTGCCATAACTTTTTTAGCAAAAACCTTGGAAGCCTCCAGCTGAGCTGCTTGACGGGTTGGCCCAAAAATGGTGAGCCCTGCAGCCCTGAAAGCATCGACTAGTCCATCAGCTAACGGCTTTTCCGGGCCCACAACCGTACAGCGGACCTGTTTGTCCACCGCAAACGCCAACAATCGCTGCACCTCCTCCGGGAAAATAGCGACGGTCGACACCCGCTCTAAATCTGCCATTGCCGGATTACCTGGCGCTACGAACACTTCCACTTCAGGATTTTTTGCGAGGGTTTGGGCAATCACATACTCGCGACCACCATTTCCAATTAACAACCATCGGTTCATCTTTATGGCCCCCATCCTCTAATGTTTAAAGTGCCGAACGCCGGTAAAGACCAACGCGATTCCGTATTCGTCCGCTTTATCAATGGAGGCTTGATCCTTGATACTGCCACCTGGTTCAACGATGGCTTTAATCCCGTGTTCAGCTGCATAGGCCACGCAATCATCCATCGGGAAGAACGCATCTGATGCGAGGATCGCGGTCTCGTAGCCAGGTTTATCCTGCGCCTTATCAATCGCAATTTCCACAGCGTCAATCCGATTCATCTGACCAGCGCCGACCCCCAGCGTTTGATTGGCCGTTGTCACAACAATTGCGTTGCTCTTAACGTGCTTAACCACGGTTTGACCAAATTGTAAAGCGGCCAACTGAGCGGATGTGGGTTGGGTCTTAGAAACGACTTCGAAATCTGCCGCCCGTTCCGTTTGCGTATCTCGATCCTGAATTAAGACGCCACCAAGGACGGAAACGAAGTCTTGACCCGATTTCAGAGCTAGACTATCAAGCTGAAGCAAACGCAAGTTTTTTTTCTGGGCCAGAACTTCGTAGGCGTCGTCATCGAAACCTGGGGCAATAATAATTTCAAGGAACAGTTCATGCATTTTTTTAGCTGTGGCCAAATCGACTTGACGGTTGACAACAATGATCCCACCAAAAATTGAAATTGGATCTGCATCATAAGCAAGTTGCCATGCGTCCAATAATGTATCGGCAACTCCAATTCCACATGGGTTCATGTGCTTAAGAGCCACAACTGTAGGTGCTGAAAACTCGGCAATAATCCGTAATGCAGCATCTGCATCTCTAAGGTTATTAAACGATAATTTTTTACCATGGCGCTGATGGGCACCTGCTAGTGAAAAAGGTTCCGCAATCGGGTCTTTATAGTACGCCGCAGTTTGATGACTATTTTCACCGTATCGTAAATCAGTAACTTTTTCGAAGGTTTTCGTGACTTTTTCAGGGAACGGCTCATCAGTCAGATAATCAGCAATGAGCGCGTCATAGGCCGCCGTTTGACGGAAAACCTTTGCGGCTAACTCCCGCCGGAAAGACAAATCAACAGTCCCATTTTGAAGACGCGTCATCACCTGATCATAATCAGTTGGCATCGAAACAGCCAGCACACTCTGGTAATTTTTAGCTGCTGAGCGCAACATCGATGGGCCGCCAATATCAATTTGTTCGATCGCCTCGGGTTCTGAAACGTCGGGGCGTGCAATCGTGTCTTTGAACGGGTATAAGTTAACACACACGAGATCAATGGGCGAGATGTCATGGTCAGCCAATTGTGTCATGTGCGCTGGCACCTCCCGTTTTGCTAAAATTCCAGCGTGAACTCTGGGATGCAATGTTTTAACTCGGCCGTCCAACATTTCTGGAAACCCGGTCACCTGATCAACGGCAGTTACTTCAAGTCCAGCTGCCACCAGTGTTTTCATCGTACCACCCGTTGAAACAACGGTGTAACCTAACGTTAAGAGGTCGCGGGCAAAGTCAACGATTCCTGTTTTATCTGAAACACTCAACACTGCAATTTTAGCCAATTAGAGCACTCCTTCTTCAATAAGTTGTCTGATAGTTTGAGGATATAATGTATGTTCAACGCTATGAATTCTGTTGGCCAACTGTTCGACGGTATCCGTGGGTAATACGGCCACCGCCTGTTGGGCAATCACGGGACCAGTATCAACCCCCGCATCGATAAAGTGAATGGTGACACCAGTTTTAGTAACACCCGCCCGATAGGCATCTTCAATCCCGTGCCGCCCTGGGAAACTAGGCAACAACGCAGGATGAATATTAACAATCCGCCGTGGAAAAGCTGCGAGCAAAGTGGGACCAATGATTCGCATATAACCAGCTAATAAAATAGCCGTCACGTGGCGGGCACTTAGTCCGGCTAAAATCGCCTTTTCCATCTCAGCCTTCGTGTCGTAGTCGCGCGGGTTAACCAGCTGGACGGGAATGTGGTGGCCTTGCGCTCGTTGAATTACGGGCGCATCAGCCTGGTCGCAAATCAGGCAACCGACTCGCATGGGGAGCTTGGCAGCAATTAGAGCGTCAAAATTACTCCCATTACCTGAAGCAAAAATAGCAATAACTGGTTGTTTACCTGAGTTCAACGGCGGTTTCACCTCTTTTTTTGATTTTCCCAATGACAACGGCGTTCGGCACCCGATTCAGGACCGTCTGCACCGCTTCCGGTCGAACAATCAAAGCCATACCAATGCCTAGGTTAAAGACCTGGCGCATCTCATCATCATCAATTTTTCCCGCCCTTTGCAGAAGAGAAAAAATAGTAGGCACCTGCCAAGCCTGACGGTCAATAACTGCAGTTAACCCCGCCGGAATACTCCGGGCTAAATTGCCGGCCAATCCCCCACCAGTGATGTGCGCGGCGGCCTGGACAATTCCGGCTTCAATTAGTGGGTAAACGGCTTGGTAGTAGAGCTTCGTAGGGGTTAGTAATTCCAGCCCCAGTGGTTGGTCAAATCCCGGGTAGGTTTGATGAAGGTCTAACTGTGCGGTTTCAACAATGTGGCGGACTAACGAAAAACCATTGGAATGAACGCCATTAGAGGGTAAGCCAACCACCACATCGTCAGCTTGCACACGTTCGGCCGTTAACCGGCGACGCCGACTCACTAAACCAACAGCAAACCCACTCAAGTCATAGTCCGCTCCCTGATAAATACCAGGCATTTCCGCCATTTCGCCCCCAATCAACGATAAATGCGATTGGCGGCAACCGTCCGCAATTCCAGCCACAATCTGTTTAACCGTCGCTGGTTTGAGTTGACCAACGCCAAGGTAGTCGAGGAAAAACAGTGGCCGAGCGCCCTGCGTTAAAATATCATTAGCACACATGGCCACTAAATCGATGCCAATCGTGTCGTGTTTTTGCATCTCAATGGCAATCCGTAATTTTGTTCCAACGCCGTCGGTCCCCGACACCAATACTGGCTCTGGTACCCCGGCTAAAACGTCGGTGAGCGCATACTCTGCTCCAAAACCGCCGATGCCTGCTAAAACGTTATGATCATGGGTCGTTTTGACCATTTCTTTAATTTCTGAAACAGCCTGTTCACCAGCCGCAATGTTGACGCCAGCTTCTTCGTAACCATGTTTCAAACTCGCTCACACTCCCTTGTATAGGCCGAGTTTCTCCGCCTCAGCGTCGAACGTCTCCTGATAGTCATATAGCGGGGTTGGATAGTGCCCGTCAAAGTAGGCGGTACACAGACCATGATATTGATTGGTGGCAGGTAACCCAATGGCGTCAACTAGCCCCTTCACACTTAAAAACTCCAGAGAATCAGCCCCAATAATCGTTGTCATTTCGGCGACAGAATGGTTAGCACCAATGAGCTCAGCCGTTGTTTGAATATCAATACCGTAAAAGCAAGGAAACTTTAACACGGGCGAGGCGATTCGAACATGAACTTCCTTGGCACCCGCTTGCTTGAGAAGCCGAACAATGTGCCGACATGTGGTGCCTCGCACCATAGAGTCATCAACAAGCACAACGCGTTTGTTAGCAACTACTGAGCGAACAACCGCTAACTTCATCGCAACGCCTCGATCCCGCCTAGCCTGAGTCGGCTCAATAAAGGTCCGGGCAACGTACTGATTTTTTATCATCCCCAGATCATACGGCAGGCCACTGGCTTTCGCATAACCGGTTGCGGCTGATAGCGACGAGTTGGGCACCCCCAAAACAACGTCGGCCTCAACGGGTTGTTCACGCGCTAACGTCGCCCCCATCCGCTGACGGGCTTCGTGCACGCTCACCCCGCGAATCACGGAATCCGGCCGGGCAAAATAGATGTATTCCATCGCGCACACTGTGAGGTTGGTCGCTTGAGTGTAGCGTTCGAAACGAATTCCCGCATCAGAAACAATGACCATTTCTCCCGGTTCAATATCTCTCAGATAGGTTGCGCCCACCTGATCTAGAGCACACGTTTCACTGCAAATAACCGTCCCGCCATCGGGTAATGTCCCCATCACTAAAGGTCGAAACCCATTTGGATCTAAAGCCGCCACTAGGCAGTTCGGCGTCATTACAAGGTAGGCGAATCCGCCACGAACAACGGTCAACGCCGCTTTCACCGCCTCAATAAAATTATCAGTGGGCTCTTTCGTAATTAGATCGCCCAAGAGTTCACTATCTGAGCTCGCTTGAAAGGCCACCCCTTTCGTGGCTAACAATCGGCGAAGGGCCACCGCATTTGTTAGGTTGCCGTTATGCGCCAATCCAAACGCACCAAACCGGGAATCGTTAAACAGCATTGGTTGAATATTTTCGAGTCCGTGATTACCAGCAGTCGCATACCGAACATGACCAATCGCCCCATTTCCAGGCAATGATTTAATCTTTTCAGGGTCGGAAAAAACTTCCGCCAATAAACCTAACCCCCGCACCCGGTGCAAATTCGCACCTTCATGGGTCAAAATGCCGGCCCCTTCTTGCCCCCGGTGTTGCAGACTGTGTAACCCATCAAAAGTGGTTGCCGCCGCATTGGAATGATGCCAAACCCCAAATAGGCCACACTCTTCGTTCAACCCTTTTATTTCGTAAGCCATGCTAACGCGCCTCCGTATGCTGCCTCTAATTTAGCCACATCCTCTGAAATCTGACCGTCTTGAACTTGAACTTCAAGTTCTTGAGTAGCCGTCACATGGCCAATTATAGTTGCCTGATCACCGGCCAATGCGTCGAATCGTTTTTGGTTTTCAGCCGTTACCGTCACCACAAATCGAGACTGGGTTTCTGAGAATAACTGGGCCGCTGACAGCTTTAAAGCCACTTTCAACCCGAGCTGCGTTCCCATGATAAGTTCGGCGAGACCAACAGCTAGACCGCCCTCACTTAGGTCATGCGCACTTTGTAGTAAGCCCTGGTGAATAGCCGTAGTGACAAGCTGCTGATTGGCAACCTCCTGATCTAAATCAAAGTGAAGCTGACCCTGCGGTGTCCCTGACTGGTATTTTTGCAGCTCACTACCGGCAAAATCATCCCGAGTTTCGCCAATCACGTAAACGATATCGCCGACGTTTTTGGCGGTCTGCGTGGTTAACCAGTCTACTGACGTCATTAGTCCGACCATTCCGATAACCGGAGTTGGGTATATGGGTCGACCGTCCGTTTCGTTATATAGTGACACATTACCCGAAATAACCGGTGCATCAAACCGCCGACAAGCTTCACTAATTCCCATAACTGCCTGATCTAGCGCCCAAAAAACTTCGGGGTCTTCCGGGTTGCCAAAGTTTAAGCAATTGGTCACGCCAATTGGAATTGCGCCGCTCGCTACAACGTTTCGTGCCGCTTCACTGACGGCAATTTGCCCGCCTTTATACGGGTCTACGGCCAAATACCGCCCGTTACAGTCCATGGTCATGGCCAGCGCTTTTTGGGTATGCGGCACCCGGACAACCGCGGCATCGCTACCAGGAGTAATAATTGTGTTAGCCTGCACCTGAGTGTCATATTGACGGTAAACCGATCGTTTAGAGCCAATTGTAGGTTGTTGTAAAAGCGTCAGCAGCGTGGTCCCGGGATTATCAACAACAGGCACCACCGCCTCTCGGGTGGCGCTGAATGGTGCCCGTTTTTCCGAATGGACCTCGACAACATCGTCAACCAGTGCGGCCACCGGGATATCACATACCAGTTCGCCTTGATGGTGTAACTGGTACTGGTTGTCCGTTGTCACCTGACCAATCACAACGGCATCCAATCCAAAGGACTTAAAAATAGCTAAAATGGTGGCCTCAGCCCCTTTTTTAACACACAGTAGCATCCTTTCTTGAGATTCTGAAAGCATGATTTCGTACGGTGTCATCGCCGTTTCCCGTTGAGGTACCTGATCTAAGTCCAACGTCACACCACTACCTGCCTTAGCGGCCATCTCAGCTGATGATGAAACTAACCCAGCTGCGCCCATATCTTGGATTCCTAGCAGTTTGTCAGCGTGATCGTGAATAATCTTTAAACAGGCATCCGTCAGCAATTTTTCCATAAACGGATCGCCAACTTGAACCGCGGATCGATCCGAGTCTTTTTCCGTGCTAAAGTCACTGGAGGCAAAAGTCGCGCCGTGAATCCCATCTCGCCCCGTTTTAGCCCCGACATAAATAATGGCGTTACCAGCACCCACTGCTCGGCCAAACTTTAAATCAGACTGGTCCATCAGCCCCACATTCATAACGTTAACCAACGGATTATGCCGATAAACCTGGTCAAATGCAATTTCGCCACCGACTGTTGGAATACCGATGCAGTTTCCATAGAAGGCAATTCCTTCAACGACGGATTTGAGCAACCGTTGATTCGAAACATCAGTTAACTCGCCAAATCGTAAACTGTCTAGACTGGCAATCGGCTTAGCACCCATTGAAAAAATATCACGGATAATGCCGCCAACCCCCGTGGCTGCGCCCTGAAAGGGTTCGACATAACTTGGATGATTGTGGCTTTCAGCCTTGAATACAACCGCCTGATTGTCACCAATATCCAGTACTCCGGCCCCCTCGCCAGGCCCTTGAATAACACGGCTGCCAGCATTCCAAAACTTTCTCAACGCAGGCTTAGATGTTTTATATGAACAATGTTCACTCCACATCACCGCAAACAGGCCAGTTTCGGTATAATTCGGTAAACGGTGCAGTAATTTGGTACAAATATAATCGTATTCCGCTTCGCTTAATCCCCACTCGAGATACGG
Organism: Secundilactobacillus kimchicus JCM 15530; assembly: GCF_001433995.1. Taxonomy (GTDB): domain Bacteria; phylum Bacillota; class Bacilli; order Lactobacillales; family Lactobacillaceae; genus Secundilactobacillus; species Secundilactobacillus kimchicus. Next base: position 12,401 of record NZ_AZCX01000001.1, on the reverse strand, counting down.
CTTTTGGGCTTTAATTTCCTCTGGTGAAATCGTCGTTGACGTGGCTTGCATGCTACACCATCCTTAGTAAGGTTGTCTGAAGAGACTGAAGCAATAATCGGCCGTCGGCACCACCAAGTAACTCATCCATCGCCCGCTCCGGATGCGGCATCATCCCAAGCACATTCCCGGCTTGATTTGTGATTCCTGCGATATTGTGGACACTACCATTAGGGTTGTCAGTATATTTGAAAACAATCTGGTGATGTTGCTGAAGTTGGTCAAACGTGGTCGCATCACAGTAAAAGTTGCCATCGCCGTGGGCAATCGGAAGTCGAATAGTTGTATTTTGCGACAGTTGATTGGTAAATGGCGTGGCCGTATTCAGGACTTCGAGTGTGGTCCAGTCGCAAACAAATTGACCTTTGGCGTTCCGTTGTAACGTCCCAGGTAGTAACCCAGCTTCCGTCAGAATCTGAAAACCATTACAAATACCTAGAACAGGACCGCCTGCCTGAGCAAACGCCTTGACAGCGGCCATAATTGGGGTCCGACTCGCAATTGCCCCACATCTTAAGTAGTCCCCGTAAGAAAAGCCGCCAGGCAAAAAGACGGCATCCGCACCGGCTAGAGACGTCGCAGTATGGGGCACCAAAACGGCCGCTTCACCGAGGCCGTCGCGGACAGCTGAGATTAAATCTTGATCACAGTTGGAACCAGGAAAAGTCACGACTGCCACTTTCATGAGTTCACCGCCATCTCTTTGACTTCAAGGACGTAGGTCTCCATTGTGGGATTGACTAATAATTGATCACACAACTGACGCGCAATTGTCTCAGCCTCCGTCAATGAATCAGCCGCCAGGGTTAATTCGAAGTGCTGACCCCGTTTAACCTGTGCAACTGTCGCGACGTTTAACTGATTCAGCGCTTTTTTTATGGCTACAGCTTCAGGGTCTAAAATAGATGGTTTGATAGTGATCATAATTGATGCGAGATACATGACTTAGCCTCCTTAGTTCAAAACCGCTAACAATCGATCCAACACCGTTCGGTAACCGCTCATGACGTCGCCGCTCCGATGCCGAAAAACGTCTTTGTCCAGTGACTGGTGAGTTTCTTGGTCGACTAATCGGCACGAATCTGGCGAAATCTCATCGGCTACCCGAATTTCACCATCCGGGGTTTTACCGAATTCCAACTTAAAATCGACTAGATCAATATCAATTTTTGCAAACAATTGTCGCAGTGCCATATTGACTTGCTCTGCCAGCCGACTAATCACGGCTAAATCAGCTGGGGTTGCCAAAGCTAATGCTTGAATTTGGGACTCGTTGATAAACGGATCATCTAAGGCGTCGCTTTTTAAGTAATATTCGTGGACCGGTCGATCAAACGGTTTGAGATAGGCCACTTGAAACTTTTTTTGAAAACTACCGGACGCAAAATTACGAATCACCACTTCTAACGGCACCATCTGCATTTTATAAACCAGTTGATCACTTGCTGAGATTTTTTCAATGAAATGCGTCTTAATTCCAGATTCGTTTAAATAATTAAAAATAAGACTATCAATTTCGTTATTGACTAGTCCCTTTTCCGCAACCGATTCCTTGCGTTTACCATTCAATGCGGTTGCCTGGTTCAAATAATGGACACGGACGACTTCCTCATTTTCAGTTGTATATAGTTGTTTTGCCTTACCCTCTGTTATTAACGTGGCCACTAGAAAAGTCATCCTTCCTATCGAAAATCCTGAGTTGATACCAATAAGGGGTCAAGATCTGAGCCGGTTACCGTAATGTGCCCCATTTTCCGACCCGTTCGAATGGTTTGTTTCCCGTAATCATGAAAATGCCATTCAGGGTGCTGGACTAATTTCTGGCGAGCAATGACGAGATCATCTCCCAGCAAATTAACCATCACCGCTTTTTGAGTTTGCTGAATCGGCGGTATCGGGAGACCACAAATACTACGAATATGAGCCTCAAATTGAGAAACATTACAAGCCTCAATACTGTAATGACCCGAATTATGGGGTCGCGGGGCTAACTCATTAATCATCAACTGCCCATCGGGACGTTCAAAAAACTCAATTCCCAACACCCCTCTCAATGCCAAGGCTTGCGCAACTTCACCAGCAATTTTTTGTGCTTGGTCAACCACTGGTTGTGAAAGTTGGTCGGCCACAATACTCGTTTTTAAAATATGGTGGCGGTGTTGATTCTCGCTAACCGGAAAGGTCACCGTTTGGCCGCGGCCGTCTTGGGTCACCATGATCGACAGCTCACGGTCAAACGTTTGCCGGCGCTCATAAATCCAAGTTGTCTGGGAGAGTTGTGGGGCGATGGCTTCCAAATCGGTGGTTTCATTGATGTCCACTTGACCATGGCCGTCATAGCCACCGGTCACCGTTTTCAAAATCCCTGGGCACCCAATTTCTTGCCGGGCGCGTTCTAAATCACCGATGGTGTGAATTTCCGAAAATGGCGTGACTGGTAGGCCGTGAGCCACGCAAAATCGTTTTTCATTCAACCGATTACCGGTTATCGTTAATAGGTCAATTCCCTGAGGGACTGCCGCGATTGCCGTCACTTGCTGAAGCGCCTGTTGATCAACATTTTCAAATTCATAAGTCAAGACAGCTGAGGCGCGCGCCAATTGGGTTAAACTTTTAACATCGGTATAATCGGCGATAATTTGAAAGTCAGCTACTTGCGCTGCCGGCGCCTCTGGGGTTGGATCTAATACCCCGACCTTATAACCCATTGACTTGGCAACAAGTGCCATCATCTGACCCAATTGACCGCCCCCAATAATTCCAATTGTGGCTGGTGGCAAAATCACATCATTCGAGGGTTGCATTACTAGCGATGGCCTCCTTCGTTTGAGCTGACCGATACTCAGCCAACCGTTGACTCACTTTTGAATCCCGAAGCGCAACAATTTCAGTAGCTAGAATGGCTGCATTCTTTGCGCCGGCGTTGCCAATCGCGACAGTTGCAACCGGCACTCCTGCTGGCATTTGAACAATGGATAACAGCGAGTCTAGGCCGTTTAAGGCCTTTGTTTGGATTGGCACGCCAATCACCGGTAACGTCGTATTAGCGGCAATCATGCCTGGTAAGTGAGCGGCACCGCCAGCACCAGCAATCACAACCTGGTAATGTTCGTCTTTTGCCGTTTCGCCGAACTGTTGTAACTCCCGCGGCATTCGGTGGGCCGAAATAACTTGAACTGTGTAGGTCACACCAAGCTGGTCTAACAGCGCTGATGTTTCCTGCATTATTGGCCAATCAGACTTTGAACCCATGACAACTGCTACTTGCATGAAGGACTATCTCCCATCCATTAGATTACCTTGAGGGTACCAAGCTAAGCGTCAATTGTCAACTTAAAACAGAACTATTTGGTTATATCAACTAATCAATGTTCGTATTTAATAATATAAAAAAAAGAGCCGACTTAAAGTCGACTCCTACCTGGTACTCGAAACTCTGTCGTGGGTTATTTGGCCACGATATTAACAATTTTCTTTGGTACCACGATCACTTTTTTAATGTCATGACCCTCAACATAACTCTTAATGACCTCGTCAGCCAAGGCTTGTTCTTTAATAGCATCCTCTTCGGCGTCCGTCGCCACCTTAATGTGAGCGCGAACCTTACCGTTAACTTGCACAGCCAATTCAACTGAGTCCACTACGAGCTTAGATTCGTCAAAGGTTGGCCATTGAGCGTAAGCAATTGTTGAATCATGCCCTAACAATGACCAGAGTTCTTCAGTAATGTGCGGCGCGATAGGGGCTAGCATCTTCACGAGCCCTTCCATGTACACAAGTGGCAAACTATCTGCTTTAAATGCTTCGTTGACAAAGACCATCATTTGCGAAATGGCCACGTTAAACCGCAAAGCTGTCAAATCTTCAGTCACGGTTTTAACGGTTTGATTATAAATCAAATCGAGCTGACCATCGTTAAAGGTCGTGACCCGGTCACGTAGGTGATTATTATCATCGATCATTAACCGCCAAACGCGGTCTAACCAGCGATGGGCACCGGCAATTCCCTCGGTACTCCAAGGTTTTGAAGCATCTAACGGGCCCATAAACATTTCGTAAACCCGCAAAGTATCCGCCCCGTAGGCCTCTACAATTTCATCCGGGTTAATAACGTTGCCCTTCGACTTCGACATCTTCTCGTGGTTAGTCCCTAGAATCATCCCTTGGTTGACCAATTTTTGGAAGGGTTCCTTCGTTGGCACGACACCGATATCATACAAGAATTTGTGCCAGAAACGGGCGTACAGCAAGTGCAATACGGCATGCTCGGCCCCACCAATATAAAGGTCAACTGGCATCCAGTATTTTAACTTTTCGGGATCAGCCACTACATTTTCGTTGTGCGGGTCGATGTAGCGTAAGAAGTACCACGAACTCCCGGCCCACTGCGGCATTGTGTTCGTTTCACGCTTCCCTTTCCGACCATTTTCATCAACCACGTTGACCCAATCATCAAGGTTGGCTAATGGGCTTTCACCGGTACCAGAAGGTTCAAGTTGCTTAGCAGCTGGTAGTCGAAGCGGCAATTCTGATTCGGGAACCAAGGTTGTTTCTCCGTCTTCCCAGTGAATAACAGGAATTGGTTCGCCCCAGTACCGTTGCCGTGAGAAAATCCAGTCTCTCAACCGGTAATTAACCTTCTTTTGGCCGGCGTGATGAGCTTCCAACCAATCAATGGCCGCTTTAATCGCTGTCTTCTTGTCCATGCCGTTCAGAAAGTCGGAATTAATGTGGACCCCATCGCCCGTGTAGGCTTCTTGAGTTGTATCGCCACCTTCAATTACAGGCTTGATTGGCAGTTCAAACTTCTTAGCAAACTCGTAATCTCGATCATCATGGGCTGGAACGGCCATGATGGCCCCCGTCCCGTAAGAAGCCAGAACATAGTCACCAATCCAAATGGGAATTTGTTCGCCATTAATTGGGTTAATCCCATAAGCGCCCGTGAAGACCCCACTTTTATCTTTATTTAAGTCGGTTCGTTCAAGGTCAGAGCGACTTTCAATTTCCTTCTTGTAAGCGTCAATTGCCGCTTTTTGGGCTGGCGTTGTGATTTCATCAACCAACTCATGTTCTGGCGCCAAAACCATGTAAGAAGCCCCAAATAAAGTATCTGGTCGGGTCGTGAACACTTCGATTTGTTTGTCATCGTGCCCCGCAACCTTGAAGAAGACGCTAGCGCCTTCAGACCGGCCAATCCAGTTTCGTTGTTGTTCCTTAATACTTTCCGGCCAATCCAAATCATCTAAGTCATCAATCAAACGGTCAGCGTAAGCGGTGATCTTTAAAACCCATTGCCGCATTGGAACCCGGTAGACGGGATAGCCGCCCCGTTCGGTTTTGCCGTCAATGACTTCTTCGTTCGCCACAACGGTCCCACCCATGAAATCAGGCGCCCAATTAACCATAATTTCGTCTTCATAGGCCAACCCTTTTTCGTAAAGTTTTTCAAAAATCCATTGTGTCCACTTGTAATACATTGGGTCGGTCGTATTCACTTCCCGGTCCCAGTCGTATGAAAATCCAAGCGACCGAATTTGGCGCTTAAAGTTTTTGATGTTTTGGGCAGTAAAGTCCCGTGGGTTATGGCCGGTTTTAAGCGCGTACTGTTCGGCCGGCAAGCCGAAAGCGTCCCAACCCATTGGGTGTAAAACATTGTAGCCCTGCATCCGTTTCATCCGGGAAACAATATCGGTGGCTGTGTAGCCTTCCGGATGACCTACGTGTAAGCCTTGACCTGAAGGATATGGAAACATGTCCAAGGCATAATACTTCGGCTTGGATGAATCATCGTAGGTCTTAAAAGTCTTATTTTCTTTCCAATAATGTTGCCATTTTCGCTCAATGACGTCGTGGTTGTAGGCCAAACAAAACGCTCCCTTTCAAATAAAAAACTGCCTGAAAACTAAAAAAACCTATAAAAAACCACTGGTTTTTTATAGGACGGAAATTCCGCGGTACCACCTATTGTTCCCAATTAACTGGGCCCTCAATTATTTCGTAACGCGAAACACACGCCCTAACTTACTCAAATTCGGCTAGGAAAACTCCGAGACGAGTTCGAATCATCCTTTGGCGAGTTTCCAGCAACCACTCGCTTTCTGCATCAAAGAATCGCTTCTAATAGTCCTCATCAGTCTTTAATAGATTCAAGTGTCTCTATGCTACCAAAGCTCGCAGCAAAATGCAAGATACCAATGCCTTTGCTATAATTTGTTATACTAATAGAAAGAACTGAAGGAGGGATTTAATGGCTTTAAATTCAGTACTAACCTACGCACACGCCTTATTGAAACAAGCAGTCGGCCCAGGTGAAACCGTCGTTGACGCAACGGTCGGTAACGGCCATGATACAATCTTTTTAGCGACCCTAGTTGGCCCATCTGGCCGGGTTTTAGGGTTTGATATTCAAAAAGAAGCCCTCAAAGCCACCGAAACACAACTTGTCCTAACTGGCCAAACGCGGCAGGTCACTCTTATAAACGACGGCCATGAGCACCTCAAAAACCACTTAACAGCCGACCAGCAAATTGGTGGCGCCATCTTTAATTTAGGCTACCTACCAGGCGGAGACAAACAACTCACAACTCAATCCAAAACGACGCTTGAGGCCGTTAAGCAAGCGATCAACCTACTTCGCCGGGGCGGTCTCGTCGTCGTAGTCGTTTACCCGGGTCATCCTGCTGGTCGCTTAGAGCAAGATGCCCTACTTACCGCGGTGAAAGCCTTGGATCAGCAAACCTACAACGTCTTGCAGTATGCTTTTATCAATCAAATTCACGAGCCGCCTTTTCTCTTAGCAGTTGAGCGGAAATAAAAAACAATCAGCCTGCGGACAAACGTTCACAGACTGATTGTTTTTTATTGCATTGACTCTGCTGGTAATAAAATCAGCTGAGATTCACCGTCGTCATAGGCCCACACATCTTCGGGAATTTCTGAAGAATACGGAAACGGTGTGTCGAAACTAGCCACTAACGACTCGTTTTCGTAATAGTTATACCGTACCCGGTTGTTGTCATTGACTAACTTAAACGTGAGGGTTTTGGCTAAAGGAAAAACGCCTTGCAGATCGTTATCAATAATGAACCAAACCTGATCAATCATTTCGCCGGGAAGTGAATTAACCACACCATAACTTGCATAACGCTGCCGATTTTGATCAAATATTTTAACCGCCCCACTTTCAAAATTCCTACTTCTAAGTATACCGCAAGACGTTACATTCGTCAGTCTTCTAGCTTGTGCCGCCGATCAAAAGCATTGACCATGTAAGCGATTAAAATAAGCGCTAGACCGCCAATAAAAATACTGTGGAGGCCTGAATACAAAATATCGCGAAGTTGCGGTACAAGAGAATTTGGTAAGTTAACGGCCGTTTTAGGATTAATGAGCTGATTCATCATTTCCATCGAGACATGCCCGTTTTGAGCAACGCCGCGGGCCATTGACTGGTTCATCACAATTCCAAAAACAGAAATCATGAGCGTTTGGCCAAGGGTCCGACCGAGAGTGTTGATAGAAGTGGCGACGCCGATTGTCTCTGGCGTCGCTTCGCTTTGCGCTGTCACCGTTGTCGTCGTAATGGTAATCCCAAATCCGACCCCGCTAATGGCGGCAATTGGATAGAACCACCAATAGGCGGTATTGCCTGGTACCAGTGCCATCGCCAGGCTCCCAATTAGAATAAATAACAGGCTAAAATTGATAATTTTCCTGGGCGACCATTCTGCAATGAGCCGCCCAGCTAAAAAGGACCCAAAAATCCATAAAATAGAACTCGGTGTCACGACAAACCCAGCCATTGACGCGGGTAAACCGAGTAATCCTTGCATCCAAGTGGGCAGATAAACTTCGAATCCCATCAGATAGCCACTGACAACAGCAGCTACTAAATTCTGCGTCACAAACGTTCGATTGCTAAATAGAAAAAGCGGAATAATCGGGTTAGCTGTGCGTTTTTCATGCCAAATAAACACCGTCATTGCTAAAACGGCGACGATCAAACAAAGCGCGAAAATAGCCCAATTTGGGGTCGCCTCGCCTAACACTTGAAACCCGTACATTAACGCTAATAGTCCAATGGTCAGCAAAATGCTCCCCAGCCAGTCAATCACCAACTTTCCAGGGACACGCGTCTCCTTCAGAAAGATTGCAATCATCGCAAAGGCTAACAGTCCTACCGGCAGATTGATGAAAAAAATCCAGTGCCACGTGAGGTGATCGACAATGAAACCGCCAAGTAACGGTGCGACAATGGAGGCAATACCCCAAGCTGAACCGTTAAACCCCATTACTTTTGCCCGCTTTTCAACCGGGTAAATATCCGCAATGATGGTAAATGAAATTGGCATAATGGAACCGGCACCAATTCCCTGAACCGCTCGCCACAGTATCAAACTCGCCATGCTCGTGGAGAGCCCAGACAAAACTGACCCAGCGACAAAAACGGTGAGGCCAAACAAGAAGACCCGCTTTCGACCGAGCATATCTGCAACCTTGCCGTAAAGTGGCGTCGCAATTGCATTGGTCAGCAAAAAGATTGAAAAGACCCAATTCATTAATGACACGCCTTGCAGATCGCCAACAATTGTTGGCATTGCAGTTGAAACGATAGTGCCTTCAATTGCCGACATAAAGGTCGCAATAAAGATAGCAACTGTGACAAGTAATACATTTGTTTGTCGATTGGACATGAGTTTTCTCCTGATAAGTCCACTGGCCCGTCCCCCCAGTGGGATTAAGAGTACAACAACGACTCTCGCCCGAAAAAATGACGATCACCAAGGCGACCGTCATTTATTAATTAGTTTTGTTTTGAGGCAACATTCAACGCTGCATTTAACGCACCAACCTTATCCGTGTGTTCCCACGGTAAGTCAATATCGGTCCGACCAAAGTGACCGTACGCAGCCGTCTGTTTGTAAATTGGTCGTTTAAGATCCAACATTTTGATAATCCCGGCAGGCCGCAAATCAAAGATTTTGCGAACCGCGCTAATAAGATCACTCTCGGAAACAGTGCTCGTCTGGAAAGTGTTGATCGAAATCGAAACAGGTTCGGCGACGCCAATAGCATAAGCTAACTGGACCTCAACTTGGTGAGCTAAACCGGCAGCAACAATGTTTTTTGCAATATACCGGGCCGCATAACTAGCAGATCGGTCCACCTTTGTGGCGTCCTTTCCGGAAAAGGCCCCGCCGCCGTGGTGGGCATAACCACCGTAAGTATCGACGATGACCTTACGGCCGGTCAAACCGGCATCTCCTTGCGGACCGCCAATGACGAAACGGCCGGTTGGGTTAATCAAATACCGCGTCGCATCATCGAGCAACTCAGCCGGAATAACAGCCTTAATGACTTGCTCAATCACGTCTTTTCGAATCGTCTCAAGTGAAACCTCAGCATCGTGTTGGGTACTGAGAACAACCGTATCAATTCGACTTGGATGTCCGGCATCATCATATTCAACCGTGACTTCCGCCTTGGCATCGGGCCCTAAATAATCAAGGACGTGGTCTTTTCGAAGCGCCGCAATTCGCCGCATCAAACGATGAGACAAGGAAATAGCGAGTGGCATCAACTCTGGCGTTTCATCGATTGCATAGCCAAACATTAACCCTTGGTCGCCGGCCCCAATTTGATCCAACGGGTCGGCGTCGCCTTCGCGCGTCTCAAGTGAGTCATCGACCCCTTGAGCGATATCAGGTGATTGTTCGTCAATCGCAACCATCACCGCACAATTATCACCATCAAAGCCGTACTTACCATCGGTATAACCGATTTCTTTGATGGTTTCACGAACGACGTGTTGAATATCGACATAAGCGCTCGTCGAGATTTCGCCAAATACTAAAACCAGTCCCGTGGTCACAGATGTTTCACAGGCCACCCGAGCATCTGGATCCTGCTCGAGCATGGCATCAAGAATCGCATCACTGATTTGGTCAGCAATCTTATCTGGATGCCCTTCAGAAACTGACTCTGAAGTGAATAAGTGTTTTTCTTGCATGAATAAATTCCCCCAATTCTGATATTAGACGGTTACAAGGCAGCTTCACAAAAATGTGAATCCTATCGGGAATAGACTTATAACCTAACTAGCTTAACATAACTGGCGCTTTTTTTCACACGCAAATTTTGTTTTCGTTGACCAGTTTCGGTTTTAAGTTTACGATTATACTATCTAAAAATTGTGAGGAAAACTATGCTTAAAGCGACTTTATCTCGTCTGTTTCACAGTGTTAGAACCTGGCAAACCACTTTATTTGCTGGCCTTCAGGTATTTGGCCTAATACTGTATGCAAGCAGCACTCAATTTAGCGCCTACAATTCGCCCCGAATCAGCCAGATAACGTGGTTGATTGTTTGTAACTTTTTAATTTTCGGAACACTATACCAATTAATAATACCGGTCCTAGCCCAATCCCGCCTTAGTCAACTTTGGTTACTCACCACTAGCGTTAGTTGGTTGGTTGGGCTACTTATAATGCCGTTGAGCGTGACGCTGCTCACGGGTCTGACCTTACTTGATCTAGCTCTTCTGTTCTGGTTAAAAAGTCGGTTTTTCAATGAGTGGGGCCTGCTAACAACTGCCGTTTTACTTGGGCTGAATGCGACTAACTTTTTCTTAATTGATCATCAATATGTATCGGTCATTTTTTTAGTGTCATTAGCCTTACCCATCTGCTTGTATTTTATCTTTCTGGCCCCCTTTTTTACAGCCACTTATCTGATTCAACTTGAAATCGGCGGCACAATTGGTTGTCTGATAACGCTCATTAGCACTCACAGATCATTAATTGCAACTAGTGTTACATTGCTGATTATTGGTGGTTGGTTATTTATCATGCTAAAACAAGCGCGGCGCCCTAGTCAGTTAGCGCTACTATCAACCGTTTTAACAGTCATCGTTTTAATCATTAGCCGTTAAGGTTAAAAAAGTTTAAAACATCGCCGACTTTTGTCCCGCAGGGGTTTCGAATAGCTTAAGATGGCACTCAAAACAACTCGTGGGGGCCTCAAGTGTGATAAAAATTAAAGTCGTCGGTGACATTCAGAGCGGCCAACTACAACCAACTTTAACGGGCAATCCAATTGTTGATAATGCATTACTACAGCGATTCACCCAACAGTTAACGAATTGGTTGCAAGTTAATGATTTCGATGCTGATGTCGTTTTAGAGCGCCATTTCCGACCTACCGCCTTGGAACCAAGATCATTGCTCTTAATTGACGAAGAGATAGTGCCACAGCTCAATCTCGCGTCTGAACTGAGCGCAGTCACATTATTGATTCCGCATTCCGATTTGCTTCATGGTGATTCCACCAGTGTGCTGCAACAGGTTCGTGACTTTTTGGAAAATCACCCTACTGATAGGATAACCCAGTCGAGAAAAATTCATAACGACTAAAAAAGCGCTTAATCGCTAGCTAACCGATTAAGCGCTTTTCAGATGGTTTAACAAAAGTTAAACCGTTTAAAATAACAATTCCGGAAAGACAAATGCACCCTGTCTGACTGGGAACGTGTGTTTAATTGCTGATTCGAGATGGCTCAAAAATTCGTCACGACTCGCTAACCTGACGCCATGGTCGTACCCGTAAGTGTACTTCGAGGTGTACCGACCGTTGTTAATCTTAAAACCGTGGATTGCCTGCAATCCGATGCCGTGATAAACAACTTTAAAAGCGCAAGTGCCCTCTCTAACCAAGTAACCTTTGGCCTTCGAAATATCTTGATTAACCAATGTTAATGAATCTTGCATAGTGGCATTTTGGATCGTTAAACTTATATCAACGTAGCCCTTGGGCTTCAAATACGGGTCTGCTTTGACTGGAATTTTCATGAAGCAGTCTACTAACAGATCAATCGTTGGGTCGTGGTATTGCATGCTTGCCTCCAATGGGGGTGCCAACAGTATCAGTCAACTCCGAGCAGTATACCACGCTTCATTGGTCTAGACAAGTATTTAATGCAAAAAAAATCTCTCAATACTTGAGAGATTTCAATCGATACCGGAGGTGGGGTTCGAACCCACACGTCCTCAACGGACACTGGATTTTGAGTCCAGCGCGTCTGCCAGTTCCGCCACTCCGGCATAATTCAATTAGTAACAGATGATTTGTTGGAAGTCCATCCCGAAACGGGAAAGGCGGTAATCGGATTCGAACCGACGATGAAGGTTTTGCAGACCTCTGCCTTACCACTTGGCTATACCGCCATAATAAACTGAGATGGGATCGCTCCAACTGGGTTAGCTGGATTCGAACCAGCGCATGATGGAGTCAAAGTCCATTGCCTTACCACTTGGCTATAACCCAATCATCAAGGGCGGTATGTGGGACTCGAACCCACGCGT